>NZ_JBVKBE010000017.1:0-126650 GCF_055657325.1 Streptomyces sp. NPDC107562
GGCCTGCGGCGGCGGCCCGATCCAGACCAGCCCCGCGTCCAGCACCGCCTGCGCGAACTCCGCGTTCTCCGACAGGAACCCGTAGCCCGGATGGATGGCGTCGGCGCCGGACTCGCGGGCGGCGTTCAGGACCTTCTCGATGTCGAGGTAGCTGGTGGCGGGGGTGTCACCACCCAGGGCGAACGCCTCATCCGCGGCGCGGACATGCAGAGCGTCCCGATCCGGGTCGGCGTATACGGCCACGCTCGCGATACCGGCGTCCCGGCAGGCCCGGGCTACGCGGACAGCGATTTCGCCACGGTTGGCGATGAGCACCTTGCGCACGATTGAGGCTCCCTCCTTGAAACAAGCCGAGTTTAGGGACTGCCGACACGGCACTTCGACCCGTCCCCAATGGTGAGCTTGCCCACACGGAGCGTGATGCGAGGCTTGCTCGACCCGCGAAATCCCTTGTCGCGGCGCGTTACGCGGGACTCCTGCGGAAAACCCTAGCCCTACCATGTGGTCAAGGTCTCTGTGAGAGCGTGCCGCGCCCCACTCCGTTTCTTTGTGGAGTCCCTACGAATGGCCCAATGATTCTTTGCCCGCGGCGGAACCCTTGTCCCGCGGTTTACCCGTTAGTAGCGTGCGCGATGTACTCGAACGTACTCGGGGTAACGGCCCCCTGTGGCGGTACGGCGGTCGAAAGTGGGTGGGGACCGGTGGTGCGCAGGCCGGTGGCGTGGATCGTGGCGTTGCTGCTCGTCGTCGAGGGATTCGGCGTCGCGGCGCTGCAGTGGATCATGGGCATGATGGTCGACAACCAGGACATGTCCCTGGCGGGCCTCGACCCGGACGTGATGTCCCTGTCCTCGAAGATCGGCGGCGTGCTCTTCGGGCTCTACTTCGCCCTGTGCGGCGTGATCGCCCTGCTGGTCGCCGTACGCGACCGTGCCCCGGCCGGCCTCGGGCGTGTCCTGCTGATCAGCGCGGCCGTGGTGCACGGCGTGCTGGGCGCGGTCTCCTGGGGCCTGGTGGGCGAGAACGCGTTCCTGTTCATGATGGTCGTGATGGGCCTGATCGTGCTGCTCCTGATGACGTACGACGCCCAGGAGCGGCCCGTCCCGGGGGAGGCCCCGAAGGCCGGGGACGACGCCGGCCGCGCCGACGAGGCTCCGGTCAGCCCTCCGCCGTCGCCCACAACTCCGTGATTCCGACCCCCAGTTCCGCCAGCAGGCGGCGCACGAGGGGCAGGCTGATCCCGATCACGTTGCCGTGGTCGCCGTCGATGCCGTCGATGAACGGCGCCGAACGGCCGTCCAGGGTGAAGGCCCCGGCGACATGGAGGGGCTCGCCGGAGGCGACGTACGCGGCGACCTCCGCGTCCGTGGGTTCACCGAAACGGACGACGGTGGAGGCGGTGGCGGACGCGTATCGCCCGCTCAGCGTGTCGTAGACGCAATGGCCGGTCTGGAGCGTCCCGGCCCGGCCGCGCATCGCCTTCCAGCGCGCGGTGGCCTCCTCGGCGTCGGCGGGCTTGCCGAGCGCCTGGCCGTCCAGGTCGAGCACCGAGTCGCAGCCGATCACCAGGGCGCCCTTGACGTCGGGCCGGGCGGCCACGACGGAGGCCTTCGCCTCGGCCAGGGCGAGCGCCAGCTCGGCGGGCGTGGGCGCGGTCACGGCGTCCTCGTCGACCCCGCTCACGATCACCTCGGGGGCGAGCCCGGCCTGCCGCAGCAGCCCGAGCCGGGCGGGGGACTGGGAGGCGAGCACGAGTCGGCGGCGCGGCTGATCTGTCATGCGGTCAGCGTATCGGCGTGACCCGAACGGCTCATCCCAGGCCGATGACGATCATCGCGAGGACCATGGCCAGCGCCATGAGAACGCCCAGCCGTCGCAACATCACCTGCATGTCGCGCAGTTCTTTCGGCGGTTCGTTCTCCGGGTCGGACCACAGCATGCCTTCGATCGTCGGTCCGCGACGCCCGGCCGCGCCTGAGTACGCGTACTCAAGTGTGAATAAACGGTTCTGGGATTCCGTTAAGCTAAAGGAATTCCAGTCCCGTTTGAAGGGTCGTGCCATGTTCACCACCGCCTGGACCGCCTCGCCCCAGGTCCCCAGCGAAGGCTTCACCCCCAACTGGTCCCGCGAGGGCTTCTGGCGTCAGTCGCTGCGCCAGGTGGTCCGGCTCACGGCCCGGGGCGGCCGGCTGCGCGTGCGGCTGTCCCACGCCTACGGCACCTCCTGCGTGCGGGTCGCGGGCGCGACGGTGGCGCGTACGGCCGGCGGTGCCGCCGTCGCGCCGGGCTCGATCCGCCGGCTCACCTTCGCGGGCGCCCACGACGCCGTGATACCGGCGCGCGGGCAGCTGCTGAGCGACGCCGTGGAACTGGCGGTGGACGCGCGCGAGGCGGTCGCAGTGACGCTGTACTTCGACGCGGTGACGGGACCCGCGACCTTCCACGCCCAGGCCTTCACCGCCGGTCACCGGGGCCCCGGCGACCTCCTCTCCGACGTCACGGGGGCGGGTTTCGACGCGGTGAGCGAGTCCTGGTACTTCCTCACCGCCGTCGAGGTCGACGCCGGGCGCACCGACGGGATCGCCCTCTTCGGCGACTCCCTGACCGACGGCTTCGGCTCCACCCCGGGCGCCGACCGCCGCTGGTCCGACGCCCTCGCCCGACGCACCGGACGGCCGGTGATCAACGCGGGGATCGGCGGGAACCTGCTGCTCAACGACTCCGCCTGGTACGGCGAGAAGGGCGTACGGCGGCTGCGGCGGGACGTCCTCGACCAGCCGGGCGTGGACACGCTGGTCGTGCTGCTGGGAGTGAACGACATCGGCTTCAGCGAGACGGACGAGCAGCCGACGTACCGGCCCGCTCCCGTGCTGGGGGCCGCGGACCTCGTCGCCGGGCACCGGGAGCTGATACGCCAGGCGAGAGGGGCGGGGCTACGGGTGGTCGGCGCGACCCTGGCACCCTTCGCGGGCTCCGACCACTGGGGCCGGCGCGCGGCCGGGGTGAGCCGAGAGATCGACGAGTGGATCAGAAGCTCGGGGGAGTACGACGCGGTGGTGGACCTGCGCCGCGCCCTGGCCGGCCCGGCGGACCCGGACCGGCTGCACCCGGCGTACGACTTCGGCGATCACCTGCACCCGAACGACGCGGGGTACGCGGTGATGGCCGAAGCCGTCGCCGAGGTGCTTCAGGCCGGCCAGTAGGTCCGCGCCCAGGCCGTCGGGCCCACGTGCGGCGCGTGCTGGGCGGCGAGGCGGGCCGGGTCGGACCAGGAGTCCCGCGGGCGGGGCGCGCCGGGCGGCAGGGCCGACGCCGCCGCGGCGCGGGCGCGGACCACCGCCAGGGCGGCGGCCAGCTCCTCCGGGGTCGGATTGCCCCGTACGACCTTGATCGTCATTTCTGCTCCAGCAGCTCGGGGTCGTCTACAGGGGGATGTTGCCGTGCTTCTTCGGAGGCAGGGATTCCCGCTTGGTGCGCAGTTGACGCAGACCGCGCACGATGTGGCTGCGGGTGTCCGAGGGCATGACCACCGCGTCGACGTAACCCCGCTCGGCCGCGACGTAGGGGTTGAGGAGCGCGTCCTCGTACTCCTGGATGAGCCGCGCCCGGGTGCCCTCGACGTCGTCCGCCTCGGCGATGGTGCGCCGGTGCAGGATGTTCACGGCGCCCTGGGCGCCCATCACGGCGATCTGGGCGGTCGGCCAGGCCAGGTTGAGGTCGGCGCCCAGGTGCTTGGAGCCCATGACGTCGTACGCGCCGCCGAAGGCCTTGCGTGTGATGACGGTGATCAGCGGGACCGTGGCCTCCGCGTAGGCGAAGATCAGCTTGGCGCCGCGGCGGATGATGCCGTCGTGCTCCTGGTCGACGCCGGGCAGGAAGCCGGGCACGTCGACGAAGGTGATCACCGGGACGTTGAACGCGTCGCAGGTCCGCACGAACCGCGCCGCCTTCTCGCTGGCGGCGATGTCGAGGCACCCCGCGAACTGCATCGGCTGGTTGGCGACCAGACCGACCGGACGGCCCTCCACGCGGCCGAAGCCGGTGATGATGTTCGGCGCGAACAGCGGCTGCGTCTCGAAGAACTCGCCGTCGTCCAGGACGTGTTCGAGCACCGTGTGCATGTCGTAAGGCTGGTTCGCGCTGTCCGGGACCAGCTTGTCCAGCTCGCGGTCCTCGTCGGTGAGCGCGAGGTCCGCCTCCTCCGGGAACGCCGGGGGATCGCTCAGGTTGTTGGACGGCAGGTACGACAGCAGCTGCTTGACGTACTCGATGGCGTCCTTCTCGTCCCCGGCCATGTGATGGGCCACGCCGGAGGCGGTGTTGTGGGTGCGGGCGCCGCCCAGCTCCTCGAAGCCGACGTCCTCACCGGTGACGGTCTTGATGACGTCCGGGCCGGTGATGAACATGTGCGAGGTCTGGTCGACCATGATCGTGAAGTCGGTGATGGCGGGCGAGTACACCGCGCCGCCCGCGCACGGCCCGACGACCAGGCTGATCTGCGGAATCACACCCGAGGCATGGGTGTTGCGGCGGAAGATCTCGCCGTACGCCCCCAGCGAGGCCACGCCCTCCTGGATCCGGGCGCCACCGGAGTCGTTGATGCCGATGACCGGACAGCCGGTCTTCAGCGCGAAGTCCATCACCTTGACGATCTTCTGCCCGTAGACCTCGCCGAGCGCCCCGCCGAAAACCGTGAAGTCCTGCGAGAAGACCGCGACGGGACGGCCGTCGACGGTGCCGTACCCGGTCACCACGCCGTCGCCGTAGGGGCGGTTCTGCTCCAGGCCGAAGTTGCTGGAGCGGTGCCGGGCGAACTCGTCCAACTCCACGAAGGAATCCTCGTCGAGCAGCAGCGCGATCCGCTCACGCGCCGTCAACTTGCCCTTCGCATGCTGCTTCTCGACGGCGCGAGCGGAGCCGGCGTGCGTCGCTTCCTCGATACGGCGCTGGAGATCCGCGAGCTTCCCCGCGGTCGTGTGGATGTCGATCTCGTGACGCTCTTGAAGCTCTTCCGGCTCGGACATCGGGATGCGGCTCCCTGCCTGCTCAAAAGGGGGGACGGTTACTCATCCGTAGCGTAGTGGGGTGCCTATCGATCGGCAGTGCGGCGTTTACCACACCTAGGGTGGCTTGCATGACGCCCCGAGATGCCTCAGACCCGAGCAACCGCTGGACCGACCTGGACCGGCCGCCGCTGAACGCCACGGCCCTGCGCAAGGCGCTCGTGCGCGAGGACGGCCTGTGGTCCGAGGTGCACGTCGTGCAGCGGACCGGCTCCACCAACTCCGACCTGGTGGCCCGGGCCGCCGAGGGCAGGGCGGCGGAGGGGGCGGTGCTGATCGCCGAGGAGCAGACCGCGGGGCGGGGCCGGCTGGACCGCCGGTGGACGGCTCCGCCGCGCTCCGGACTGTTCTTCTCCGTGCTGCTGCGCCCGACGGAGATCCCGGTGGCCCGCTGGGGCTGGCTGCCGCTGCTCACCGGCGTGGCCGTGGCCACGGGCCTGTCGCGAGCGGCCGGCGTCGACACGGCACTCAAGTGGCCCAACGACCTGCTGGTGACGGTCGACGGCGAGGAGCGCAAGGCCGGCGGCATCCTCGCCGAGCGGGCGGTGGACGACGGCGTGGTCATCGGCGTCGGCCTGAACGTCACGCTGCGCGAGAAGGAGCTGCCGGTGCCCACGGCGGGCTCGCTGGCCCTGGCCGAAGCGGTGAACACCGACCGGGACCCGCTGCTGAGGGCCGTGCTGCGCTCGCTGGAGGAGTGGTACCGGCGGTGGCGGACCGCCGGCGGCGATCCGGTCTCCAGCGGCTTGCAGGAGACGTATGCCGCCGGGTGCGCGACGCTGGGGAGGGTGGTCCGCGCAGAACTGCCGGGAGACCGGTCGATCGTCGGAGAGGCGGTCGCGGTGGACGGGGACGGAAGGCTGGTGCTGGCGACACCGGAGGGCGTGCAGGAGCCGGTCGGCGCCGGTGACATCGTGCACTTGAGGGGGGTTTGACCGCAGTGCCGGAGGGAGTGACCTGGGGCACAGCTGACGTAAAGTTGGGCCCGGTCGATACCTGACCGCGGCAGATCGGAAGGGCAGCAGGCGTGACCGTCGACGACACGGGCTCCGGCACGGACCCGCAGGGCGCCGACTCCGGCGAGGACCCGCTCGCCCTGCGGCTCGAAGGGCTCATCCTGGGCGCCGAGCGGCGCTACACACCGTTCCAGGCGGCTCGCAGCGCGGGTGTGTCCATGGAACTGGCCTCCCGCTTCTGGCGCGCCATGGGCTTCGCCGACATAGGGCAGGCCAAGGCGCTCACCGAGGCGGACGTACTGGCGCTGCGGCGTCTGGCCGGTCTGGTCGAGGCGGGACTGCTCAGCGAGGCGATGGCCGTGCAGGTCGCCCGCTCCACCGGACAGACCACGGCCCGCCTCGCGGAATGGCAGATCGACTCCTTCCTGGAGGGCCTGACCGAGCCGCCCGAACCCGGCATGACCCGCACCGAGGTCACCTATCCCCTGGTCGAGCTGCTCCTGCCGGAACTGGAGGAGTTCCTCGTCTACGTCTGGCGACGGCAGCTCGCCGCGGCGACCGGGCGGGTCGTGCAGGCCGGGGACGACGAGGAGATGGTGGACCGGCGGCTGGCCGTCGGCTTCGCCGACCTGGTCGGATTCACCCGGCTGACCCGCCGTCTGGAGGAGGAGGAACTCGGCGAGCTGGTCGAGGCCTTCGAGACCACGGCGGCCGACCTGGTGGCGGCGCGGGGCGGCCGGCTGATCAAGACGCTGGGCGACGAGGTGCTGTACGCCGCGGACGACTCGGGTGTCGCCGCGGAGATCGCGCTGCGGCTCATCGAGACCCTGGCGAACGACGAGACGATGCCCGAGCTGCGGGTCGGCATCGCCTTCGGCACGGTGACGACCCGTATGGGTGATGTCTTCGGAACGACGGTGAACCTGGCCTCGCGATTGACGTCCATAGCGCCGCGGGACGCGGTCCTGGTCGACAGCGCGTTCGCCGAGGAGCTGATCCGCAGCGGTGAGGCGCCGGCCTCCGAGGCGGAGGCGGCCGAGGCCGCGGCTGCCGCGGAGAAGGAGGGCGAGGAGCCGCCGACGTACCGCTTCGGGCTCCAGCCGATGTGGCAGCGGCCGGTGCGTGGCCTCGGCGTGGTCGAGCCGTGGCTGCTCACCCGGCGGGACGGGGCGCCGTAGCGGGACCCCGCCTCACCGTCCGAGGAGCGGGCCCAGGCACAGGTCGAGGATCGGCACGCAGAGACCGGGCCGGTCGGGCTGCGGGGCCGGGGCGCTCGGGGCGGGTGTCGGCGCGGGGGCCGGGCCGGTGGTCGGCGGGCGCGGTGACGGTGGGGTGTGGCCGGTGCCGCCGGTTCCTCCGGGGGCGGGGGAGACGGGCGTCTGCGGGGTGTCCGGGGCATCCGGAAGGGTCGTGGCGGTGTCCGGAGCCAGGCCCGGAGTGTCGCCCTGGGGGCGCGAGGAGCCATGCGGGGAGGCCGGCGCGGTGGGCGTCGTGCCGTACGCGTGAGGCGTGCCGGGCCGGCTCAGGGAGCCGGGGGTGGCGGGGTCCGTCGTGCGGTCGCCCCTGGACGCACCGCCCGAGGTGTCGGCCGGCTGCCCGCTGCTGACCGCCGCGTCCGGGGTGGGTCCGGCCGCCGCAGTTCCGGGTCCGCCGTGTCCGGAGTCCGGTGCCAGGCGCACGACGCTCAGAAGACCGGCGGCCAGGACGAGAGCGGCGGCGGCCAGGAGAAGCACCTTGCGGGCACGGGGCCTGCGGTGCCGGCCCCGCGTGCCGGCGCTCCAGGCACCCGGCGGTGCGGCCGCGGACACCTTGTCCTCGCCGCCCCCGACGGCGCCCGCGCGGGGCGGCGCGTCCGGCGACTCACGGGGGGCACGCTGCGTCGCGTCACTGCCCTGACTGTTCTGCCGCGCGGGTTTGGGGGCGGCGATGGGCTTGGTGGGCCGGGTGCTGCTTGGGTCGGCTGCGGTCTTGACGAGCAGGGTGGGCCGGGTGGGGCGTGGGATCGCGGTGGGGCCGGTGGGTGGGTTGTCGGGGCGGCCGGTGGGTCGGACGTTCGCCGGGCTGGCGGGGCTGGTGGGTCCGGCGTTGTGGGGCGCGGTCGTGGGGCTGGTGGGTCCGGCGTTCTGCGGTTCCGGTGCCGGACCGGTGGGTGGGCCGGTCGGTTTGGCGGGTGCGGGTGCGGGTGCGGGTGGGGGTGCGGGTGGGGCGGGTGCGGTGGGCCGAGGGCTCGGTGGGGTGGCCTTCAGGCGCGTGCGCAGAGCCTCTGCGGGGCTGTTCCCCTGGGGCTCCTTCGCGGGGTTCGCCTGCTCGTTCTTCCGCGGACCGGGCGGGTCGGCCTTCCGGCTGTCTCCTGGTCCGGCCTTCGGGGTGCTGCCCTGGGCGCTCTTCGAGGCACTGCCCTGGCCGTCTTTCGGGGTGCCCCCCTCACCGCGTTCCTGGGCGGTGCTTCTCTGGCCGTTCGCTCGGCCTTTCCTCGACGGGATGCCCGTCGGCGTGTCGGTCCTCATGCCGGTCCCTCCCCGATGCGCGCCGGCGCCCCCCGCGCGCCATGGCGCTCGCACGCTATGCGTTCCCCCGGGGGCAGGGGAGCGAGTCGGGCGTCATGTCACTCGAACGGGGTGTCGGAGGGTGATCCGGGAACCGGGCGCGCGTCGGGCCCGGCCTTCCCCCGGAGGGGCGGGGCTGGAATGATCGGGACGAGTCTTGTTAACCCGCGTTAACCGGGAGGGTGTCATGAGCGAGGAGCGGTTCGGGGAGTTCGTGCTGGTACGGCGGCACGACGACGGGCACGTCGCGGAGCTGGCACTCGACCGGCCCAAGGCGATGAACGCGGTGTCCACCGAGATGGCCAGGTCGATCGGCGGGGCCTGCGCGTCGCTGGGCGCGGACCGGGAGGTGCGGGTGGTCGTGGTGACGTCCACGCACGAACGGGCGTTCTGTGTGGGGGCCGACCTGAAGGAGCGGAACTCGCTGAGCGACGCCGAGCTGGTACGGCAGCGGCCGGTGGCGCGGGGGGCGTACACCGGCGTGCTGGAACTGCCGGTCCCGACGGTGGCGGCGGTGCACGGTTTCGCGCTCGGCGGTGGCTTCGAGCTGGCGCTGTCGTGCGACGTGATCGTGGCGGACGGTACGGCGGTGGTGGGGCTGCCGGAGGTGTCGGTGGGCGTGATTCCCGGGGGCGGCGGTACGCAGTTGCTGCCGCGGCGGGTGGGGGCGGCGAGGGCCGCCGAGCTGATCTTCTCCGCGCGGCGGGTCGAGGCGGCCGAGGCGCGTGAGCTGGGGCTGGTGGACGTGCTCGTGGAGGAGGGCCGGGACCGGGAGGAGGCGCTGGCGCTGGCCTCCCGTATCGCCGCGAACTCCCCGGTGGGCCTGCGCGCGGCCAAGCGGGCCCTGCGCCTCGGCCACGGACTGGACCTGCCGGCAGGCCTGGAGGTCGAGGACGCGGCATGGCGCTCGGTGGCGTTCTCGGGGGACCGCGCGGAGGGCGTCGCCGCCTTCAACGAAAAGCGCAAGCCCCAGTGGCCGGGCGAGTAAGCCCCACGTCGTGCCGGCCCCAGGTGGTGCTCGCCGGGCGCGGCGCCCACATAGCCCGGCGTGCTGCGAGTCCCGACGGCGCTCGGAAGGTCGACGCGGCGCCGCTCGGTGCCCCGTGGGGCTCGGGTCCTCGGCGTGGTGCCGTGTCCGGAGGTGTTGGAAGATCAACGCCCCGCCGTGCCCGGGAGCCCGGCGCCATGCCCGGTGCGGCTCCCGCAACTCGACCGCCCGCCGCCCAGGCCCGGGCCCGCGCCCGCCGCCGTTCGCCCGTCGCCCGAGCCCGCGCCCGCCGCCGGTCGCCCGCCGCCCGAGCCCGCCGCCGGCCCCTCGTCGCCCGGGCCCGCGCCCAGCGCCTGCCGCCGGCCCGCGCCCGCCGCCCGCGCCCGAGCCTGCGCCCAGCGCCCGCCGCCCGGTCCGCGCCCCGCGCCGCTCGCGGCCCCGTAAACCTCCCCCCGTGTCCTCTCACCCCGCCGCACCGCAAACATCCCCATTTCTCACGAATCTCCCTAGCCTGGGGAGATGGGTGTGGAGAGCCGGCTCGCGGCTGTGGTGGCGTTGGCGCAGGGGATGGCTGCGGCGCAGTCGGTGCGCGAGTCGTGGGCTGCCGCCGCGCTCGGGGCGTGCCGGGCGCTGGACGGGAGTTTCGCCGCGCTCTCGGTGTGGGAGCGGGACCTCGGGCAGCTGCGGGTGCTGGTCAACGTGGGCGAGCGGGTGGAGGACGAGGAGGAGTTCCCGGAGGACGAGACCTACCCGGTGCACCAGTTCGCCGAGATCACCGAGTTCCTGCACGAGCGGTGGGCGGGCGGCGGTGAGCCCGACGCCTGGGTGGAGACCGCCGAGGGCCCCACCACGGGCAGCGCCGGCTTCTGCCATCAGCGGGTCGCCGCCCTGCGGCGCAGGGGCCGGGGCTGCTGTGTCGTCGCCCCCGTCGTCCTGCACGGCCGCGCCTGGGGCGAGCTGTACGTCGCCCGGCCCCTCGGCGTCCCGGTCTTCGACCGCGGCGACGCCGACTTCGCGACCGTACTGGCCGCCGTCGTCGCGGCCGGCATCGCGCAGACCGAGCGCCTGGAGGAGGCCCGGCGGCTCGCCTTCACCGACTCCCTCACCGGCCTCGCCAACCGCCGTGCCGTGGACATGCGCCTGGAGGAGGCCGTCGAGCGGCACCGCGGGGACGGGGTGGTGGTGAGCCTCGTCGTCTGCGATCTGAACGGCCTCAAGCGCGTCAACGACACCCGCGGGCACGCCGTCGGCGACCGGCTCCTCGAACGCTTCGGCTCCGTGCTCTCCCTGTGCGGCGCCATGCTGCCCGGCACCCTCGCCGCCCGCCTCGGGGGCGACGAGTTCTGCCTGCTCGCCGTCGGCCCGTCCGCCGACGACGTCGTCAAGGTCGCCGACGAGTTGTGCCGCCGGGCCGCGGAGATGGAGCTGGGCGACGGCGTGGCCTGCGGTGTCGCGTCCACCGCGGATCCGATCGGCCCGGTCCGCTCGGCCCGCCGGCTCTTCCGGCTCGCGGACGCCGCCCAGTACCGGGCCAAGGGAGTCCGCGCCGCCAGGGCGGTGGTGGCCGGCCGTGAGGGCCCCGACGACCCCGTCGTGCGCCTCGCGGACGCGCCCCCCGAGGGTCCCGCCGGAGAGCGCCGCCGCTTCCGTGGCCGCGAGTGAGTCACCGCCGCTGCGACGGCGTCCGGAACGGAGCCACACGCATCGGGCGGTAAGGGTCACATCCCGCCCCCACTCGTGACATCGCCGAATTCACTGCGTACGCTCCTGAATATGGATATGCACACTGTGGTGGTGGGGACGTCCGGTGTCACCGCGTCCGACGTCCTCGCCGTGGCGCGCGCCGGCGCCCGCGTCGAACTCTCCGGCGAGGCGGTGGCCGCCCTCACCGCGGCCCGCGAGATCGTGGACGCGCTCGCGGCCAAGCCCGACCCGGTCTACGGCGTCTCCACCGGCTTCGGCGCCCTGGCGACCCGGCACATCGGCCAGGAGCTGCGCACCCAGCTCCAGCGCAACATCGTCCGCTCGCACGCGGCCGGCATGGGCCCGGCCGTCGAGCGGGAGGTCGTCCGGGCGCTGATGTTCCTGCGGCTGAAGACCGTCTGCTCCGGGCACACCGGTGTGCGCCCCGAGGTCGCGCAGACCATGGCCGACGTGCTGAACGCCGGCATCACCCCCGTCGTGCACGAGTACGGCTCCCTCGGCTGCTCCGGCGACCTCGCGCCCCTGTCGCACTGCGCCCTCACCCTGATGGGCGAAGGGGACGCCGAGGGCCCCGACGGCGTCGTACGGCCCGCCGGCGAGCTGCTGGCCGCGCACGGCATCGCGCCCGTCGAACTGCGCGAGAAGGAGGGCCTCGCCCTCCTCAACGGCACCGACGGCATGCTGGGCATGCTGCTCATGGCCCTCGCCGACCTCGACACCCTCTACAAGTCCGCCGACGTCACCGCGGCCCTGTCCATGGAGGCCCTGCTCGGCACCGCCAAGGTCCTCGCCCCCGAACTGCACGCGATCCGCCCGCACCCCGGTCAGGCCGACAGCGCCGCCAACATGCTGGCCGTGCTGAAGGGTTCCGGACTGACGGGCCATCACCAGGACGACGCGCCCCGCGTCCAGGACGCCTACTCCGTGCGCTGCGCGCCCCAGGTCGCCGGTGCCGGACGCGACACCCTCGCCCACGCCCGCCTCGTCGCCGACCGCGAACTCGCCGCCGCCGTCGACAATCCCGTCGTGCTCCCCGACGGGCGGGTGGAGTCCAACGGCAACTTCCACGGCGCCCCGGTCGCCTACGTGCTGGACTTCCTCGCCATCGCCGCCGCCGACCTCGCGTCCATCGCCGAGCGGCGCACCGACCGGCTGCTGGACAAGAACCGCAGTCACGGGCTCCCGCCGTTCCTCGCCGACGACGCCGGGGTGGACAGCGGGCTGATGATCGCCCAGTACACGCAGGCCGCGCTGGTGAGCGAGATGAAGCGGCTCGCCGTACCGGCGTCCGCGGACTCGATCCCGTCCTCCGCGATGCAGGAGGACCATGTGTCGATGGGCTGGTCGGCGGCGCGCAAGCTGCGTACGGCCGTCGGCAATCTGGCCCGGGTCGTCGCGGTGGAGCTCTACGCCGCCACCCGCGCCGTCGAGCTGCGCGAGGGCCTGACCCCGGCGCCGGCCACCCGGGCCGTCATCGACGCCGCGCGGGCCGCCGGTGTGACCGGCCCCGGGCCGGATCGTTTCCTCGCCCCCGACCTGGCGGCGGCCGAGGCGTTCGTGCGGGACGGGCGGCTCGTCGAGGCGGTGCAGACGGTCACCGGGCCGCTGCGGTAGCCCTGGGGAGACGGCGGGGCCCCGGCGCACGTCCGCCGGGGCCCCGCGGTTCGTTACGTGAGCTTGGCGGCCTGGGCCTGGACCACCGGGGCGGGGATCTCGTACGCCTTGCCGGTCAGCAGCGCGCCCATGTTGATCGTGTAGTACGTCGTGAGCGTGCCGCCGTGACGTACCACCTCGGCGTGCACCGTGCCGGGCGCGTCCTGGCCCTCCATCTCGACGGACGCCGAGAACGCCACCGACTCGTCACCGGTGCCGGAGCCCTTCTCCGTGGCGACCTCGACCACCTTCTGGGCGGTGCCCTTGGTGGTGAGGGTGAAGCCGCCCGCGCAGGCGGTGATCGCGTCCGAGACGGACGTGAAGGTCGCCGCGGTGCCGTCACCCTCGTAGGAGGAGAGTCCGACGGCCGTCATGTCGATGCTCAGGGCGTCCGAGAACGCGTCCTCGAACTCGCCCTCCGTCATGTCCTGCATGGACTGGGAGGCCGTGTCGGTGGGCGACTTCTTCTGGGTCGCCATGATGCGGGCGTCCCCGGCCGATTCGCCCGGCGCGAGACCGCTCATCGCGTAGGCGAGCGGCTCGCACTCCGCCTTGTCGACCTTCACCTCGCTCTTGGAGGCGGGGAGCTGGGCGTCCGGTGGCTTGACCTCGTACCCGTCGACGTCGCCCTGGGCGATCAGCAGCTTCTGCAACTCGGCGGTGCCGAGGGCCTTCTGGGCCGGGGCGGCCGAGGACGAGGAGTCCGAGCCCTTGGAGCCCTTGGAGTCCTTCGAGTCGTCTGAACCGCTGTCGGCGCAACCCGTGAGGAGGGCGAGCGAGAGCGCTCCCACGGCGACCGTGGCGCACCACCGCGCACCCGATGTTCTGTTCATGATCGGACTATGCGACGCAGGTCAAGAGCGCGTCAAGCGAACTTTTCGCGCTTTTGACGCGCGGCGCCTCCGACGCGGCGCCCCGTCAGAACCCGAGACGCTCGCGGCGCACCGAGTACGCGACGAATCCGGCGCCCAGCGCGAGGCAGAGCGCGCCGCCGAGGACGTACGGGGTGCTGTCGAAGCTGCCGGTGTCGGCGAGCCGGGTCCCGCCGTCCACGGATATCGCGGACTCGGCCCCGCTCTCGGTCCCCGTCTCCGTCCGCGACCCGGTGGCGGTGTCCGCGTCGGCGGCCGAGCCCGGGTCCGTGGTCGTGGAGGTGTCCGTGGTCGTGGCCCTGGCCTGCGTCATCACCGCCACGGCCTGCTCTCTCAGCGGGCCGTCCGATGTCGCGTTGGCGGAGGGGACGAACCACAGGGCCCCCAGCAGGGTGCCCGCGGCGGTGGCGGTCAGCAACGGACGGCGAGCGGATGACACGGAATATCGATCCCCCTTGTGACGCTGGCGAATTGGCCGTGTGGGCCGATGCTAGTGAAAGGCGCGGGTCGTGGGAAAGTCGCGGGGCCCCCTGGCCGTACGCTCCGGGCATGAGCACTCCAGAGACAGCAGGTTATGTACGGCTTCGGGTGGAACTCGTCCTCCAGATCGACGACGCGGAGGCCGTGACCCGCGCGGCGCGGCGTCGGATCTCCGAGGACGCCGATATGCCGGCCGAGGAGCGGGTACACGCCGAGAGCGCTGTGACGGAAGACACCGCGGAGGCACTGGCGTATCTCGTGGACCCGTTCGACCTGGTCAGCGAGGTGCCCGGGATCGAGCTCCAACAGGCCTCCTGGAGCAGCGAACAGGTGGACTACGACCCTGATTCGCCGGACTGGGACCTCGACGAGGATGATGTGGACGACGACGAAGAAGAACAGCGGGTCGGCTGACGCGGCTTGGGGAAATCGTGACCCCGGGCGGCAACCACCGCCCGGGGTTCGTTCGTCTCAAGGGGCGCACGCTTCGACATCCGCACCAGGGGCCACAGGCCCCGCGGACGTGGTGTGGCCCACACATCGAAGGCATGTGGAACGGGACGAACCGGTCGTAGCGTGGGTATGGGTTGATGGGGACTCTGGACGGGGACTCTCGGGGTTCTGGGGATTCGGCAACGATGGAGAAGCGTGTGATGACGAACAGTAAGCGGCGCAGGGGCCTGTCGGCCGCGTCCGTACTGCTCGGTGGCGTGCTGGTGCTCTCGGCGTGTTCCAGCGGCGAAGAGGCCGCCGGCAGCGACGGCGGCACCGAGAGCTCGCAGTCCAAGGTCGACGAGGCGGCGGCGCAGAAGACCTCGGAGGCCCAGATCAAGATCACACCCAAGGACGGTTCGGCCAACGCCTCCATCAACAACTCGGCCGCCGTCACGGTGAGCAAGGGAACGCTCACCGAGGTGACGATGACGACCGCCGACGGCGGCGCCGTCGAGGGTGAGATCTCGGCCGACAAGACCAGCTGGAAGCCCAGCGCCCAGCTGGAGCGCTCCACGCGCTACAAGATCGCCGTGACCGCGGAGGACGCCGAGGGCCTGGAGGCCCACGAGAACGCCTCCTTCACCACGGTCTCCCCGGACAACAGCTTCATAGGCTCCTTCACGCCGGACGACGGCACCACCGTCGGCGTCGGCATGCCGGTCTCGATCAACTTCGACAAGGCGATCACCAACAAGGCGGACGTCCAGAAGGGCATCACCGTCACCACCAGCGGCGGCCAGGAGGTCGCCTGCCACTGGTTCAACGCCAACCGCATGGACTGCCGCCCCGAGGACTACTGGCAGGAGGGCTCGACGGTCACGCTGAAGCTGGCGCTCGACGGCGTCGAGGGCGCCGAGGGTGTCTACGGCGTCCAGCAGAAGTCCGTCTCCTTCACCATCGGCCGCAACCAGGTCTCCTACGTCGACGCGCAGACCAAGCAGATGAAGGTCACGCAGGACGGCAAGGTCGTCAAGACCATCCCGATCTCCGCCGGTTCGCCCGAGAACACGACGTACGAGGGCCAGATGGTGATCTCCGAGAAGTTCAAGGAGACCCGGATGAACGGTGCGACGGTCGGCTTCACCGACGACGACGGCAAGGGCGAGTACGACATCAAGGACGTCCCGCACGCCATGCGGCTGTCGAGCTCCGGCACCTTCATCCACGGCAACTACTGGGGCGACGACTCCATCTTCGGCAACGTCAACACCAGCCACGGCTGCGTCGGCCTGAACGACAGCAAGGGCGCGAACGACCCGAAGACCGAGGGCGCGTGGTTCTACGACAACTCGATCGTCGGTGACGTCGTGGTCGTCCAGAACACGGGCGACAAGACGATCGCGCCGGACAACGGCCTCAACGGCTGGAACATGAGCTGGGAGCAGTGGAAGGCCGGCTCCGCCGTCTGAGCCCGCTCCGCGACACCCCCGTACGACGAAGGCCGCCCGCCCCGGGCGGCCTTCGGCCTTTCCCGGCGACGTCCCCGCCGCTTCTCATCCTTCTTTTATCGCTGCCTTATTCGACCATCACGGTGCGTCCCTAACTTGCGGCGCATGTTCTTCACCTACCTGAGGCGCGAACTGCGCCGCCGCAGAAGGGCGGCCCTCGTCGTCGCCTCCGGACTCGCGCTGGGCATCGCGCTGGTCATCGTCGTCACCTCCGTGTCGTCCGGCATGGGACAGGCACAGGACAAGATCCTGCAGTCGCTGTACGGCCTCGGCACCGACATGACCGTCACCAAGGCGGCGGACCCCGCCGAGGAGGGGCAGGCGCAGGGGCCGCGGTTCCGGTTCGACGCGCGGGAGAGCGACTCCGGCGAGGAGCAGAGCAGCGACCGGGTCATGGTCCAGGGCTTCGAGACGCTCGCGAGCACCACCGTCGCGAAGGTCGGCTCGCAGGACGGCGTCTCGCACGCGGTCGGCGGCCTGAGCCTGCAGGTCCTCAAGGTCAGCGGCGAATTCACCCGGGGCCGGATCGAGCAGGGCGGCGGCGGTGCCGGCGGCGGGCCCTCCGGCCAGCCCGGCGAGGGCCGGGTCCAGGGCGGCGGCGCCGACTTCGGCGTCAACAGCTACACCGTCTTCGGCACCGACGTCACCGAACCCGCGCTCGGCCCGCTGACCTCCTCGAAGATCACCAATGGCCGGTCCTTCAAGGCCGCCGAGACCGACGCCGAGGTCGCCGTCGCCGACGCCTCCTACGCCAAGGAGAAGAAACTGGCCGTCGGCGACACGGTCACCGTCAAGGGCGTCACGTACGAGGTCATCGGCATCGCCACCCCGGACAGCGGCGAGGCGGCGGCCAACCTCTACATCCCCCTCCAGCAGGCCCAGACCCTCGCCGACGCGGCGGACAAGGTCACCACGATCTACGTCGAGGCGACCGACTCCCAGCGGATCGACGCCGTCAAGGCGGAGATCCGCAAGAACATCCCGGGGACGACCGTGACGACCTCCGCCGACCTCGCGGACACCGTCTCCGGCTCCCTGTCCACCGCCTCCGACCTCGCCGGCAGCGTCGGCAAGTGGCTCTCGATCGTGGTGCTGGCGGCCGCGTTCCTGGTGGCCGGGCTGCTGACGTCCTCCGCGGTGTCCCGGCGGGTGCGCGAGTTCGGCACGCTGAAGGCGCTGGGCTGGCGGTCGGGGCGGGTGACCCGGCAGGTGGTCGGCGAGGCCGTCGTCACCGGTCTGGTCGGTGGTGCGCTCGGGATCGCGCTCGGCTTCGTGGGGGCGTACGTCGTCACCGCGGTCAGCCCGACCCTGCGGGCCGAACTCGGCGGCAGCGGGGGCGGACCGGCCGGCCCCGGCGGCGGGTTCGGCGGTGGCCCGGCGCGGCAGGCCGCGGCCCGCACCCTCGACGTCGTCCTCACGGCCCCCGTCAGCGTCGCGACCATCGCCCTCGCCGTCGGGCTGGCCGTGACCGGCGGGCTCGTCGCCGGCGCGTTCGGCGGGTGGCGCGCCTCGCGCCTGCGCCCGGCGGACGCCCTGCGGCGCGTGGAGTAGCCGCCCCCCGGCACCCCTCGGCGCGCCGAGCGCCGCCCGGCCGCCGCGCCCACCGGCCACCACCCCAACGCATCCCAGGAGTTGCACCACCATGTACGAACTCAAAGGCGTCACCAAGCACTACAGCCGGGGCAAGGACACCGTGCGCGCGCTGGACGGCGTGGACCTCGTCGTAGCCGACGGCGACCGGCTGGTCATCCAGGGCCCCACCGGCGGCGGCAAGTCGACGCTGCTGCAGATGCTCGGCGGACTGGACCGGCCCACCTCCGGTGAGGTCGCCCTCGACGGCACCGACCTGGCCCGGCTGCCCGAGGCCCGGCTCACCCGGGTGCGCAGCGAGAGCATCGGCTTCGTCTTCCAGACCTTCAACCTCATCCCCACCCTCAGCGCCCAGGAGAACGTCGAGACCGCCCTCGTGCCTCTCGGCATCAAGGCCAGGGAGCGGCGCGAACGTGCCGCCGAGGCACTGGAGTCGGTGGGGCTCGGTGAGCGGCTCGGGCATCTGCCGGGGGAGCTGTCCGGCGGTCAGCAGCAGCGTGTGGCCATCGCGCGGGCGCTGGTGAAGCGGCCGAAGGTGCTGCTGGCCGACGAACCGACCGGCAACCTCGACGAGTCGACGCGCGACGAGATCATGGACGTGCTGGAACGGACGTGGAAGGAGCTGGGGCTGACCTTCGTCATGGTCACCCACGACTCCGCCCTCGCGCGCAAGGCCCCGCGGGTGGCCACGATCAGGAAGGGCCGGATCACGGTGCGGGAGAACACGGTGGGGGAGAACACGGTGCGGGAGAACACCCACCCGTAGCGGCTCCCGGAGCCGTCGGCGAGCGCCCGCCGGAAGTCCTGCTTCCGGCGGGCTTTCGTGCTTCGGTGAGCACATGACTGCCCATACGGTCGAATACATCAGGTACCGCATCTCCGAGCAGCGGTCCGCGGAGTTCCTGGCCGCCTGGACCCGCGCCGCCGTCCACCTGGCCGAGGCCCCGCAGTGCGTCGACTACGAGCTGGCCCGCTGCGAGGAGGACTTCGAGCACTACGTCGTGCGCATCGTGTGGACCTCCACTGAGGACCACCTGGAGGGCTTTCGCACCTCGGAGAGCTTCCCCGACTTCCTCGCCGAGATCCGCCCCTACATCGGTGCCATCGACGAGATGCGCCACTACACGCCGACGACCGTCCGCGGCGCCGGGTCCGCGCTGCCCACCCTCTACGAGTGGGCCGGCGGCGCGGAGGCCTTCTCCCGGCTCACCGAGGCGTTCTACGCCAAGGTCGTCGAGGACGACGTCCTCGCCCCCGTCTTCGCGGACCTGCCGCCCGAGCACGCCGAACACGTCGCGCTGTGGTTCGCCGAGGTCTTCGGGGGCCCGCCCGCCTACTCCGGGACCCAGGGCGGCCACGGCCACATGGTCGCCAAGCACATGGGCCGCGGCTTCACCGAAACCCAGCGCCGCCGCTGGGTCGACCTCGTCCAGGACGCCGCGGACGAGGCGGGCCTGCCGACGGACGCGGAGTTCCGCTCGGCGTTCCTCGCCTACGTGGAGTGGGGCACCAGGCTGGCGGTCCACTTCTCGTCCGCGACGGCGACCGCGCCGGGGGAGCAGCCGGTGCCCCGGTGGGGGTGGGGGATGGCGCCGCCCCGTCGGGCGTGAGACGCGCCCCGCCCTCAGCCGCCGCTGCCGTACGGGCGGGTGAGGATCTCCATGTTGTGGCCGTTCGGGTCCTCGAAGTACGTACCGCGGCCGCCGTCGTTGTGGTTGATCGTGCCGGGGCGGGAGTGGTGCGGGTCCGCGCAGTGGGTCAGACCGTGTTCCTCGATGCGGGCGAAGATCGTGTCGAAGTCGGACTCCGAGACGAGGAACGCGTAGTGCTGGGGCGCGATGTCACCCGGCGTGTCCATGTAGTCCAGGGTGACGCCGTTCGGGATCTCGACCGGCATGAAGGGCCCGTACCGCGGGCTCACCTCCAGGCCGAGCAGGTCGGCCAGGAAACGGGCCGAGGACTCCTTGTCGTGGGCGGCGACGATGGTGTGGTTCAGCTGCACGGTCATCGGTGGCCTCCTCGGGTCTCCTGCGGGGCTCGCGCACTCGTCCCGTCTGCTCCTGTAACGCCCACGCCGGGCCGGACTCTTCCGCGCGGGAGGCCCGGGCCGGGCCCCCAGCCGTCGGCGGCCCGGAAGCGCTGTGCCACCGGGCCGCCGACGAAGGGACGCGACGATCAGATCGTCGCGGTGTCGATCACGAACCGGTACCGGACGTCGCTCGCCAGCACCCGCTCGTACGCCTCGTTGATCTGGTCGGCGCTGATCACCTCGATCTCGGCACCGAGACCGTGCTCGGCGCAGAAGTCCAGCATCTCCTGGGTCTCCTGGATGCCGCCGATGCCCGACCCGGCGAGGGTCTTGCGGCCGCTGAGCAGCGAGAACAGGTTGAGCGAGACGGGCTCCTCGGGGGCGCCCACGTTCACCAGCGCGCCGTCGGTCCGCAGCAGCGCGAGGTACGCGCCGAAGTCGAGCGGGGCCGAGACCGTCGACACGATCAGGTCGAAGGTGCCCGCCAGCTCCTCGAAGGTCCTCGGGTCACCGGTAGCGTAGTAGTGGTCGGCGCCCATCTTCAGACCGTCCTCCCTCTTGCGCAGCGACTGCGAGAGGACCGTCACCTCCGCACCGAGTGCGTGGGCGAGCTTGACGGCCATGTGACCGAGGCCGCCCATGCCGAGGACGGCGACCTTCTTGCCGGGGCCCGCGTTCCAGTGCCTGAGCGGGGAGTAGGTGGTGATGCCGGCGCACAGCAGCGGCGCGGCCTCGTCGAGGCCGATGCCCTGCGGGATGCCGACGACGTAGTTCTCGTCGACGACGATCTTCTGCGAGTAGCCGCCGTAGGTGGGCTGCCCGTCCTTGCCGACGCCGTTGTACGTCATCACGGCGCCCTTGGCGCAGTACTGCTCCAGGCCGGCCTTGCAGTTGTCGCACTCGCGGCAGGAGTCGACCATGCAGCCGACACCCACCCGGTCACCGACGGCGAACCTGGTCACGCCGGTGCCGACCTCGGCGACGACGCCGGCGATCTCGTGGCCGGGGACCATCGGGAAGATGGCCTCGCCCCAGCCCTCACGGGCCTGGTGGATGTCCGAGTGACAAATTCCGGCGTACTTGATGTCGATCAGGACATCGAACTCACCGACCTCCCGGCGCTCGATCGTGGTGCGCTCCAGCGGAGCCTTGGCGGTGGGGGCGGCGTACGCGGGGACAGTGGTCATACCGAGGGGTCTCCTAGGGAAGTGATCCGCCCGGCCGCTTTCTGCCGGGCACTCGTCCAGGCTGCCGCTCCGGGGCACATCCACCCAGGCCACGGCTTTGCGTACGTCCGCCGTGCCTACCACTGACGAGGGCAGGTTCATCTGCGTACGACCGTGAATACTGGATGTATGGAAGAACAGCCCGCGCACGTGGACGAACCCGGCGGCGGCCTGGACCGGCGTGCCGAGCTCAGCGAGTTCCTGCGCAGCCGGCGGGCCTGGCTGAAGCCGGAGGACGTCGGGATGCCGGACTACGGGCGCCACCGCAGGGTCCCCGGGCTGCGCCGCGAGGAGCTGGCGCAGCTGGCCGGTGTGTCCGTGGCGTACTACACGCGGCTGGAGCAGGGCAACGGGCGGAACGTGTCGGGGGAGGTGCTCGACGCGATCGCCCGGGCCCTGCGGCTGACCGACGCCGAGCACGCCCACCTCACCCACCTGGCCAGGCCGAAGCAGCACAAGAAGAAGCCGGCGGCGCGTACGCAGCATGTGCGGGGCGCGCTGTGGCAGCTGCTGGACACGTTCGACAGCATCCCGGCCTACATCGTCGGGCGCCGCTCGGACATCCTGGTCTGGAACCGGATGGCGGCCGCCGTCTTCGGCGACTGGGCGGAGATGCCGGCGCAGGAGCGGAACTGGGCGCGGCTCGTGTTCCTGAGGCCGGAGTACCGCGAGCTGTTCGTCGACTGGGACCAGAAGGCCTTCGACATGGTCGCCTTCCTGCGCATGGACGCCGGCTGCCACCCGGACGACCCGCGGCTGTCGGCCCTGGTGGGCGAGCTCTCCGTCAAGAGCTCGGAATTCCGCCGGCTGTGGGCCACCCACGACGTCAAGGAGAAGAGCCACGGGATCAAGCGGCTCCGCCACCCGCTCGTCGGTGAGCTGGCGCTGTCCTTCGAGACCTTCCGCCTGGTCGACGACGGCGAGCAGTCCTTGATCACCTACCACGCGGAGCCGGGCTCCCCGGCCGCGGAGGGCCTGCGCCTCCTCGCCAGCTGGGGCAGGGACGCGACCCGGGCCGGGACGGGGTCGTCGACGTCGTCGAACTGAGCCGAGACCGTAGACCGAGCCGGGACCGGTGGAGCGAGCCGGGACCGGTCGGACCGAATCGGAGAACCCCCCCATGAGCGACAAGAAGATCATCGCGGTCCTCGGAGCAACCGGTCGACAGGGGGGCGGCCTGGTCAGGGCGGTCCTGGACGATCCGGACGGGCCGTTCGCGGTCCGGGCGATCACTCGTCGCCCGGACTCCCGTGGCGCGCGGGACCTCGCTGGTCGAGGCGCTGAGGTCGTGCAAGCGACGGTGGACGATCCCCAGGCGCTCCGCGCGGCCTTCGCGGGGGCGTACGGCGCCTATGTGGTGACCAACTTCTTCGAGTCCATGTCGGCGGAGGTCGAGAAGGCCCAGGCGGCGACCGCGGCACAAGCGGCCGAGGTCGCCGACGTGGCGCACGTCATCTGGTCGACGCTGGAGGACACACGCCGGGCCTTGGCGGACACCGGGGTGCCGGCGCTGCAGGGTGACTACACCGTGCCGCACTTCGATGCCAAGAACGACGCCGACGAGTACTTCCGCGACCTCCAGGTCCCGACGACGTTCCTGCGTTCCACGTTCTACTGGGAAGCGTTCCTCGACGGCCTCGGTCCGCGCCGCGCCGACGACGGCACGCTGGAACTCACCCTGCCCATGGGGCAGAAGAGACTGGCGGGTATCGCCTCCGAGGACATCGGCCGCACCGCCTACGGCATCTTTCAGCGGGGCACGGAGACGATCGGCGAGACGGTGAGCATCGCCGGCGAGCACCTGACCGGGCAGCAATATGCCGAAGCATTCACCCGGGTGCTCGGAAAGACGGTGCACTACCGTCCGATGACCATCGAGCAATTCGGGAACCTGGGGGAACCCACCAGCCACGAGTTCGCCCACATGTTCCGCTTCTACCAGCTCGCCGAAGCCGAATTCGTCGGCGACCGGGACCTGAGCCGGGTGCGCGCCCTCAACCCCCGACTTCAGTCCTTCGCGCAATGGCTCGACCGCCACCGCGACGCGTTCAGCGATCGCTGAGCAGTCACGCCCGCCGCACTCAGGAGTAGGGGTAGCGGGGGTGTGGGACGCCCTCCCGGCTGACAGGCTCAAGTCTGCGTCTGCTGCACGAGCGAAAAGAACGCTGATCGACACGGGAGGCAACCATGGGAACCGTGAAGACAAGTGACGGAGCGACCATCTTCTACAAGGACTGGGGTCCGGAGTCCGCCCAGCCGATCGTGTTCCATCACGGCTGGCCCCTCAGCGCGGACGACTGGGACACCCAGATGCTGTTCTTCCTGTCGAAGGGGTACCGGGTCATCGCGCACGACCGGCGCGGCCACGGTCGGTCGAGCCAGACGTGGACCGGTAACGACATGGACACCTACGCCGCGGATGTGGCGGCGCTGACCGACGCGTTGGACCTTCGCGGCGCCTTCCATGTCGGGCACTCCACGGGCGGTGGCGAGGTCACACGCTACGTGGCACGTGCCAAGCCCGGTCGCGTGGCGAAAGCGGTGATCGCCTCGGCCATTCCACCGGTCATGATCAAGTCCGCGTCCAACCCCGACGGCTCGCCCGTCGAGACCTTCGACGCGTTGCGCGCCGGACTGGCGGCGAACCGGGCACAGTTCTACATGGACGTCGCATCCGGCCCGTTCTACGGATTCAACCGGAGTGGCGCCAAGGTGTCGCAGGGACTCATCCAGAACTGGTTCCGGCAGGGAATGATGGGCGGAGCGAACGCGCACTACGAGTGCATCAGGGTCTTCTCCGAGACGGACTTCACCGAGGACCTCCAGAAAATCGACGTACCGGTCCTGGTCATGCACGGCACGGACGACCAGGTCGTACCCTACGCGGACGCCGCGCCCCTGTCGGTCAAGCTTTTGGAAAAGGGCACCCTCATGACATATGAGGGTTTCCCGCACGGCATGATTTCGACCGAAGCCGAAATCCTCAACAGGGACATGCTGGAATTCTTCCAGTCGTGACGCCGGTCGGCTTCGGTCGACTTCGTCCGAGGACGTCCGCCCGCTCCGCGCCTGCGCAAGGCAGGCGCGGAGCGGGCGGACCGGACAGGTGAATCCCGAGCCCTAGTAGATGCCGTTCAGGCCCCACCACTCGCCGTCGGTCCGCTGGCCGGACAGCAGGCCGCCGGTGTCCCGGCCCCGGTAGGTGACCAGCCAGCCCAGGTGGCCCGGGTAGCCGTCGATCACGTACTTCTCGTTGGTCACCGTGGCGAGGTCGGGCCGGCCGTCGCCGGAGAAGTCGCCCACCGAGAAGAGGTTCGCCATGGCGTTCCAGCCGCCGGAGCCGATGAGCTTGCGGGCGCCGAGGCGGGCGGTGGAGGTGCCCGGGTAGAGCCACAGCTTGCCCGTGGACGCCTCCCGCGCGTACAGGTCCGGACGGCCGTCACCGGTCACGTCCCCCATGCCGACCAGGGCGTTCATGCTGTTCCAGCCGCCGGAGCCGATGAGCTTGCGGGCACCGAGGCGGGCCGTCGAGGTGCCCGGGTAGAGCCACAGCTTGCCCGTGGCCTTCTCGACCGCGACCAGGTCGGAGCGCTTGTCGCCGGTCAGGTCGCCGAAGGCGGTGACGCGGGTCATGGAGTTCCAGCCACCCGAGCCGAGCAGCTTGCGGGCGCCGAGCGAGCCGGTGCCGGTGCCCGGGTAGAGCCACAGCTTGCCGGTGGACGCCTCCCGCGCGAGGACGTCCTCCCTGCCGTCACCGCTGAAGTCGCCGTGCCGGGTCAGGGCGTTCATGCTGTTCCAGCCGCCCGCTCCGATGAGCCTGCCGGTGCCGTTGCCCGGCGTGAACCACAGCCGTCCGGCCTCGTCGCGGGCGATCACGTCGGCCTTGCGGTCGCCGTTCATGTCCCCGAAGCCCAGAGCCTTGGGGGAGGTCTCGGAGTACCAGCGCGGGTAGGCGGTCTGGCTGCACTCCCGCTCGGTGCGGACGAACTTGATCGAGCTGGTGGTCGCGGTCGGGCCGCTGCTCCACTCACCCGGCGTGTCCGGCTCCTGCGCCCAGTAGCCGCCCCACGGCGAGTAGTCCTTGTCCTCGTAGACGCAGGCGATCGACGTCGTGCGGTTGACGTACGAGTGGATCTTGTTGTCCCAGCTGCCCAGGTCGGCGACGTTCTTGTTCGTCTTCCACATCGTGCCCGTGGTGCTCTGGCCGGTCCACCCGCAGAAGTAGCCCGTCGGGCAGTCGTACGAGTCGGCGGCCGCCGGAGCGGCGTTCACGGCGGCCAGGCCGGCGCCGGCGAGCGTGAGGCCCACGAGTGTGGCCACGCCCCGCTTGAAACGGTTCTGCATATGCGGTTTTCCCCTCCCAGGTGACGCGCGCCGGATCCTCGTCCCGTCAGCCCGCCGATTCTCCGGGCGGTCGCCGCGGGTCCCCGAGGTGGCGGCCGGCGCATGCGAGGTGATCGTAAGGCAGCGGCGGGCTCCCGCGCACCGCCGGTGCGCGGCCGTCGTCGGGCCGCCTGACCGGCCGACGCGGCGGGCCGGGGCCACCATGGAAGCAGGGGCTCGGTCCACGTCGGGAAGTGACTGCCATGCGTGCCTCGCTGATACAGCTGTCCGTCGACGCGTCGGACCCGGCCGACGAGCGCCGCCGCAGAGCGGCCTCGCTGGTCCGGGACAGAGCGGGAGACGATCTCGTGGTCCTGCCGGAGCTCTGGGCGGCCGGGGCCTGGTCGTACGACGGCTGGGACCGCGACGCCGAGGCGCTCGACGGGCCGACGGCCGAGGCCATGTCCGCCGCCGCCCGCGGGGCGGGGGTGTGGCTCCACGCGGGGTCGCTCGTCGAGCGGGACCGGGACGGGACGCTGTACAACACCGCGCTCCTCTTCGACCCGGCCGGTGACCTGCGCGGCCACTACCGCAAGATCCACCGGTACGGCTTCGACACCGGCGAGGCGACCCTGATGGGAGGGGGCCACGACATCGTCACCGTGCCCACCGACTTCGGGGTCGTCGGGCTCGCCGTCTGCTACGACCTGCGCTTCCCCGAACTCTTCCGGGGACTGCTCGACGCGGGCGCCGAGCTGATCGTCGTACCTGCCGCATGGCCCGCCGCCCGGCTCGGCCACTGGCGGCTCCTGACCCGCACCAGGGCGTTGGAGGAGCAGGTGTTCCTGCTGGCCTGCTGTGCGACGGGCACGCACGGCGGGATGCGGCAGGCCGGACACAGCGTCGTCGCCGACCCGTGGGGAACGGTTCTGCGCGAGGCGGGACCCGACGCGGAGACGGTGACGGTCGACTGCGACATGACCGAGGTCAGCCGCATCCGCGCCGAACTCCCCGTCCTGCGCGACCGCGTCCTGTCCATCGAGGCCCCGGAAGGGCACCGGGTCTAGGTGGCACGCCGTGACGGGGAGTGCGGCGGGCGGAGCGGTGCGGTGACCACGGGCCGTGCCGCGGCACGGCCGCCCGGGCTTCCAGGCAGCCGGCCGGCTCACTCGCAGTACAGGTCCTTCACCGGCCGCTTCCCGGTCGCGAGATACCGGGACACGACCGCGTCCCCGCACGCGTTGCCGTTCCCCAGGTACGCGTCATGCCCGGTCGAGTCCATCGTCACCAGCACGGCCCGCCGCCCGTAGGCCTCGCGCAGCTTCAGCGCACCGCTCAACGGCGTGGCCACGTCCCGCTCGTTCTGGATCATCAGAACGTTGGACGGCCCCTGGTCCGTCACCCGCAGCGGCGCCTCCCGCGGCTGCCACGGCCACGCGGTGCACGGCAGGGCGTTGCGCGGCATGCCCGCGGTGAGCGGATACTTCGCCCGGCTCTCGGCGACACCGTTCGCGTACACCGACGCCGACCTGGGCCAGGCGGCGTCGTTGCAGATCGTCGCCGCACCGACCGCCAGGTAGTTCTGGAGCGCCGGCTCCGGCGGCCTCGGCGCGGCGGCCGGCAGCGTGCCGCGCTCGGCGGCCAGCATCAGCTTCGCCAGCACCGGGTAGTCGTCCGGGTCGTAGAGGCTGTTCAGCATGGCCTGGCGCAGCACGTTGCCGTTCAGCTCCGCCGGGTTGGCACCGGGCCAGGGGATCGGCTCGCGGTCCAGCCGGGCGGCGAGGGCGAGGAAGCGGGAGCGCACCCGGGCCGGGGTGCCCGCGACGCGGTCCGGATTGCCGGGTCGCGAGGCCCACTTGGCGAACTCGGGGAAGTTGTCCTCGACACCCACCTCGAACGCGCGCAGCCAGGCGCGCTCGGCGTGCACGGGGTCGGGGTTGTCACTGCTGTCCAGCACGATCCGGTCGGTGCGCCGCGGGAACAGCTCGGTGTAGGCGGCGCCGACGTAGGTGCCGTAGGAGACGCCCCAGACGGACAGCTTGCGCTCGCCGAGGGCGGCCCGGATGCTGTCGACGTCCCGCGCGTTGTTGAGGGTGGTGATGTGCCGCATCAGGTCACCGCCGTTGCGGGCGCAGGCGTCCCCCAGCCGCCGGCCCATGGCCATGTTCCCGGTGACGGAGCCGTCGGGGGCGGGCCAGGGCAGCATGCTCGTCACGGACAGGTCGCCGTTTTCGACCTCACAACTGACCGGCGTGGAAGGCGCGTTGCCGCGCGGCGCGAACCCGACCAGGTCGTAGGCGTCCCGCACCTCCCGCGGCATCAGTTCTCCCTTGTCGGAAGGATGGGCGAGGCTGTCCCCGCCCGGCCCGCCGGGGATCATGAGCAGCACACCCCGGCGGGCCGGGCTCTGGCTGCGGATCCGGGAGACGGCGATGTCGATCTTCGGGCCGCCGGGGTCGGCATGGTCCATCGGCACGGACACGGTCGCGCACTCCTGGCGCGGGTCGAGTCCCGCCCCCTCGCACTCGGTCCACTTCAGCGGCGCGGGGGCGGGCGCGCCGGTGGCGGACGCAGTGAGCGGGGTGACGAGCCCGAAGACGACTCCGGAGGCGGCGGCGATCAGGGCGACACTCTTCGTGATCTGCTTCATGCACAGCAGCCTGACGGACAGTGACGGAGCGTCACATCCAGCCACCTCCCGAAACCTCCCGGGGGAATACCCCCCGGCCCCCTCCACGCGGAACCCGACCCGGCATCACGACGGCCCGGCGGCTACCGCGACGCGTCTTACGGTCGCTCCCGGATCGCCGTTTCAGAGGCCGGCGGGGTTTCTGCCATGGCGCGGACAGGGTGGTCCCGGTCGAAGGCGCTGCTCATCCCCCAGCCCCCGCCACACCGAGCGGGCCGGACCCGCCTGTCCCGGCGAGCCTGTCCAGTCACGCGGTCCTGGGTGGGTTCCGCCGTCATCCCCGCAGGTGGGCCAGAAGCTCGGCCTCGGCGGGATACGTGCGTTCCTGGGGCAGCAGGCGGGTGGCGGAGTCCAGGTCACCACGGCGGACGTGGGCGTGTATCTCGTGGGCGAGTGGGGTCACGTCGCGGACGGTGACCGTCCATTCGTCCGCGTAGCGTCGTACGGCCTCACCGGAGAGGCCGAGTTGCAGGGACCGGTACGGCAGCGGCTGGAGGTGCAGGTCCCGCTCCGGGTCCCACTGCACGCGGGCGGGCGCGCGCTTCAACTGACGCTGCCAGGTCGCTCGGTCGGGGTGCACTCCGCGCACATAGCTCGAAAGACACGCGTGGCGCAGGGCCCACTCGAAGCCGTCACGGTCGATGTCGACGGCGAGCACGGTCTCCTGCCCTTCCTTGGCGCCCCAGCCGCAGCGGTACATCATCCACAGGAACGACGGCTTGATCCAGGTCAAGCCTCGTTCACAGACCTATCCGCCGTGGTCGGGGTGATCGCCTGCACTCTTCTGCACGGCGGGCGGGCTACCACCAGCACTATCTTGACCGGAACATCAACGGCCACGACAGGACCGCGTCTCCTGTCCCATCGATGTGGCTCCGGCCACGGGGGAGTTTCGTCATCGACCCTGATCTCCTGGCGGCTCTGTGGAGGGAACGGCATCCGTCGGGTCCTCCCGTCGCTCACACGTTTCGCACCAGGTACGCGGATCGCTGGGTTCGCTTCCACAGCCTCCCCGGTTCGAAGCGCTACCCGAAGTCCGGGGACGAGTACGCGATCGTGCTGGACCGGTACAACACGATGCTCGACGAGCTGTTCGCGGACACTGATGTGTTCGTGGTGACGATGGACTGGTCGGACACACCGACCGGGCCCCCGGGCTACCCGACGCCACGACCGACACTGCACCCGGACAGCATCCGCTGGTGGATCGAGTCGGACCAGGATGACCCCGACCCGGAGTTCCACACCCACACGCGTCTGTACGCGGACCACCGCCGGTGGAATCGCGGCTGCATCGACGGGCTGTTGCGAGCAGTCGCGGACGAAGCGCTCGTCGAAGTCTTCATCGCCGACACGGAACTGCGCCATATCCACCATCCCTACGACGGCGGCGCAGACGTCATCCTTGCCACCCCCGCAGAGCGTGACCGTATACGTGACCGACATGCAGACTGGCTTTCGAGCCACCCGGCCGGCCTCTGAGAACCGCAGTGACTCCCGCCTCCGGCCGACGCTCAGCGGTCTGGGAACGCTGCTCGACGTTGTTGAGTGGTGCTCACAGCTCCGAGACGGTTCCACCCCATGCAATCGACACTGCGGACGCCGATCGTCTGGGCACTGCCACCCAGGACAAAAAAATCGGTGGTCGCCTAAGCCGGCCGAGTCCACGCTGTGCGCCATGGAAGAACCGCTCCGCAGAATCCGTGCGATCCACACGGCCTCCACGATCACCGTCTACCAGGCGTACTCCCCTGAGATCGGACTGCTTGCCGTCCGAGACGGCCGCTTTTCGGCCGCGTGGAAGCCTGACCGTATGACGTGGATCAAGCCCAGTTTCATGTGGATGATGTACCGCTCCGGCTGGGGCATGAAGGAGGGTCAGGAGACCGTCCTCGCCATCGAGATCACTCGCGACGGCTTCGACTGGGCGCTGCGCCGTGCCTGCCTGTCGCATTACGTCCGCGGACTGCACCCCGATCGCGCCACCTGGCAGAGTGACCTAAAGCGCGCACCGACCCGCGTCCAGTGGGACCCCGAACGCGATCTGCACCTGCGTCCCCTGCCGCACCGCTCGCTGCAACTGGGGCTCTCGGGAGAGGCATCCGCGCGTTACGCGGACGAGTGGATCCTGTCCATCAGTGACGTGACCCCGCTCGCCAAAGAGATCCACGCACTCGTCAGGGACGGCGAACTGGACTCGGCTGCCCGACTGCTCCCCCAGGAGCAGGAATACCCCGCCAGTGCAGAACTCCTGGCTCACCTGTGTGTCTGACCGGCAGTCCGGGCACAACCGTCGGCACCACCCACGGGTCACATGGCGGCAGAGGTCTGTGGGCGCGGCTGATGACCCAGGTCATCGTGTCCCGCTTCCACGCGGAGGGGAAACGGCCCTCGCGGACGGCGGGCAGGCCGATCTCCGGGGAGTAGGCCTGGTAGACGGTGATCGTGGACTCGGCATAGGCCGCACGGATCCCGCGTTGCGGTTCTTCCATGGCGTACAGCGTGGGGTCGGCCGGATCGGGCGGCCACTGATTTTCGGGCGCCGTTCAGTTGTTTGCTGGGAAGGCGGGCGCGCCGCAGCACCGCGCTTGTCGGTGCCACGGTCGCCCTCCTCGGAACACCTGGGCGCACACCGGCTACTTGCCCGTGGCCTCCGGCGCCGGAGCGACACCCGTCGGGCAGGACGCGCCCCAGTTGGTCTCGAACGGGGTGCTCAGCTTGACGCCGGTCCCGCCGATTCCGCAGTAGCCCGCGGGGTTCTTGTCGAGGTACTGCTGGTGATAACCCTCGGCCGGATAGAAGGTGCGGGTGTCGGCCGGGAGGATTTCCGTGGTGATGCGGTCGTAGCCCGAGCCGGTCAGGACCTTCTGGTACGCCTCGCGGGACGCCTGCGCGGTCGCGGCCTGCTCGGGGGTGTGGGTGTAGATCGCCGAGCGGTACTGCGTGCCGACGTCGTTGCCCTGGCGGAAGCCCTGCGTCGGGTCGTGCGCCTCCCAGAAGGTCTTCAGGAGACGGTCGTACGAGATCACGTCCGGGTCGTAGACCACGCGGACGGCCTCCGTGTGGCCGGTCAGGCCGGAGCAGACCTCTTCGTACGTGGGGTTCTCGGTGTGGCCGCCCTGGTAGCCGACGAGGGTCGTCCAGACCCCCGCAGGCAGCTGCCAGAACTTGCGCTCGGCGCCCCAGAAACAGCCGAGACCGAAGTCGGCGATCTCCAGGCCCTCGGGGTAGGGGCCGCGCAGCGGGTTGCCGAGGACGGTGTGGCGCTCGGGGACGGTGAAAGCGGGCTCCGCGCGGCCCTGCAGTGCCTGCTCGGGGGTGGGCAGGGCGGGCGTACGGCGGAACAGCATGGGGGCTCCTTCTGCCGGGGTGCGTAGGGGCACGCCTCGCCGGCGCCATCAGGCGTCGGGACGGGGCGGTGTTTTGTTGAACGTTCGAACACCGCCCCGCATTCCGCCGGGGTGCCGCCGCCCCTGCCCGTCGCCCGCCCGGCGTCGCCGATCAGCGCAGCAGCGTCGCCGGGCTGCCGCCGTTCGCCTCGTAGCCAGCGACCGCCAGCGCCCGGTACACCGCGAACTCGGCGGCCGGGTCGGACGACAGCGTCCACGGCAGGGCGCCGACGTGGCCGTCGATGTGTATCAGCTGGCTCATGGCCTCCGCCCAGCGCTCCGAGCGGACCAGGAAGAAGACCAGCAGATGCCGCACGTGCGCCAGCATCGGGTCGTCGGCGTGGGCCGAGTGGACCGCGTGAAGGGCGCCGTGGATCGCCTTGGTCACGACCTCGCTCTGGTAGAACCCGGCGACCAGGTTGACCTCGGGGAGGTGCTCGAACACCGAGAACAGCGGCATCGCCGCGAGCAGCGAGCCCTGCGGGGCACGGGCGGCCGCGGCCTCCGCGAACTGGGTGGCCAGCTCCCGGGACCCGTGCCACTTCTCGCACCAGTAGTGCAGCGCGGCCAGGTGCGCGCCCATGTGGTGGGGTGCGCGGTCCAGGATCTTCAGCCAGAGCTGCTCGAACTCCGCGCGCGGGTAGCCGAGGCCACGGGCCACCGACAGCTCGATGATGTAGGGAATCGGGTCACCGGGGGCGAGCAGGGCCGCGTCGCCGCATGCCGCCTTCGCCTCCTCCATGATGATCCGGAAGTCGTCCGTGCCCGGCGTCGCCGTCCGCCAGGCCTGCTGGACCAGGAACTCGGCGTGCACGGCGGCGCCGCCCGCGTCCTTGGGTGCTTCCGCCCGCCACACGCGCAGCCACTGGCCGCCCGGCGACTCGCTGACGCCGCCCGGTCGCTGCTGGAGCTCCAGCGAGGCGGCACCCGCGAAGGCCTGCACGCGCTGCCAGCGCAGCTCGCCCCGCGCCTCCGTCCCGGCGAGGAGCTGCGCGGCGGCCCGGTGGTCCTGCGTGCGCTGCACCAGGTCCAGCACGTCCACCAGGTCCTGGTCGGGGCCGGGCATGCGGATGTCGAGCTCCTCCTGGAGGACGAACCCGTAGTTCGCGGGGTCCGCCGCGTCCGGGTGGCCCGGCTTGACCAGCTCTATCCCCCTGCGCCTGCGCAGCATGACGGGACCCAGCACGAAGCCGATCATGAGCAGGGCGAACAGGACCCAGAGAATTTCCATGTCTCAAGCGAACCAGACGCCGCCGACAATTGGCCAACCCCCTCGGCAGCCTGTGGAAAACTTCCGGGCGGGCCTCGGACGGGCAGGGGAACAGCGGTCGAGCGGCCCCGGGCGACTCGCGCGGCACGGAAAGAGGCGGGCGCGCCATGCGCCACCCCCTGTCGAGCGCCTACGCTCGGTTCCCATGAGCGACAGGCACATCAGTCAGCACTTCGAAACGCTCGCCATCCACGCGGGCAACACGGCGGACCCCGCCACCGGCGCGGTCGTCCCGCCGATCTACCAGGTGTCCACCTACAAACAGGACGGGGTGGGCGGCCTGCGCGGCGGCTACGAGTACAGCCGCAGCGCCAACCCGACCAGGACCGCCCTGGAGGAGAACCTCGCCGCCCTGGAGGGCGGCCGCCGCGGGCTCGCGTTCGCGTCCGGGCTGGCGGCCGAGGACTGCCTGTTGCGTACGCTCCTGAGCCCCGGCGACCACGTGGTGATCCCCGACGACGCCTACGGCGGCACGTTCCGGCTGTTCGCGAAGGTCGTCGCCCGCTGGGGCGTGGAGTGGTCGGTCGCCGACACCAGCGACCCCGCCTCCGTGCGGGCCGCCCTCACACCGAAGACCAAGGTCGTGTGGGTGGAGACCCCCTCGAACCCGCTGCTCGGCATCACCGACATCGCGGTCGTCGCCCAGATCGCCCGGGACGCCGGCGCCCGCCTCGTCGTCGACAACACCTTCGCCACGCCGTACCTCCAGCAGCCGCTGGCGCTCGGCGCGGACGTCGTCGTGCACTCCCTGACCAAGTACATGGGCGGCCACTCGGACGTGGTGGGCGGCGCGCTGATCGTCGGTGACGCGGCGCTCGGCGAGGAGCTGGCGTTCCACCAGAACGCGATGGGCGCGGTCGCCGGGCCCTTCGACTCGTGGCTGGTGCTGCGCGGCACCAAGACCCTCTCCGTGCGCATGGACCGGCACAGCGAGAACGCCGCCAAGGTCGCCGACATGCTCACCCGGCACCCGCGCGTGACGCGCGTGCTCTACCCGGGGCTGCCCGACCACCCCGGCCACGAGATCGCCGCCAAGCAGATGCGGTCGTTCGGCGGCATGGTCTCCTTCCTGGTCGAGGGCGGCGAGGAGGCGGCGGTCGAGGTCTGCAACCGCGCCCAGGTGTTCACTCTCGGCGAGTCCCTCGGCGGCGTCGAGTCGCTGATCGAGCACCCGGGTCGTATGACGCACGCCTCGGTGGCCGGGTCGGCCCTGGAGGTCCCGGGCGCCCTGGTGCGCCTGTCGGTGGGCATCGAGAACGTCGATGACCTGCTGGAGGACCTGCAGCAGGCGATCGGCCGGTCCTGACGGTCAGGGCCTGTCGGGTGGATCGCGCCGTGGACGCGACGGGCCCTACCAGCCGGTGAGCGGTGGAGTCGTCTGCGACGGCGGCTCCACCCAGGGGCGCTCGGTCAGCGCCCACACGGTGAAGGCCACGGTCACCGCGAACAGCAGCAGCCAGGCCAGCCGCAGGGCGAGGGCCCGGCGCCGCAGCAGGCGCTCACCGAGGCGTACGGCGTCGGCGCCGAGGTCCGGTGGCACCCGGGGTGACGTCCGCTCCATGATCCGGCGCGCGGCGGACTCGCGATCGGCCCGGCTCACCGCGACCTCCCGGTCATGACGCCGCCATCCGCGCGCCGGTCACCGTGGACGCCGCCGGCCGGGCCGGGTGCAGCAGGGTCGCGGTCGCCCGGTCGCACAGGGCGTGGACGCGTTCCGCGGGCAGCCCGAGCAGGGCCGCCGTCTGTTCCTCGGCGACCCCCTCGTACAGCCGCAGGACCACCACGAGGCGTTCCTGCGGGGTGAGTTCGGCGAGCGCGCTGCCGGGGTGCGGGCGGGCCCGGCCGAGCGCGCCGTACTGGTGCCAGGCGCGGTGCGCGAAGCGGACGGCGAGGCACGCGCGCGTGCGGTCGTAGGGGTCCTCGCCGCGCAGCCGGTCCCAGGAGGCGTACGTTCTGGCGAGGGCCAGCGTGAGCAGGCGCCGCGCGCGCGGGTTGGCGTCGGGGGCCTCGGCGGTCAGGAGCGTGGCGGTGTGCAGCAGCCGTCCCGCCGCGCCCGCGACGAACGCCTCGAACTCCTGGGCCCGGCGGGCACCTTGCACCACTTGCCGTTCTCGCACCGTGCCTCCCGCCTGAGGCCGACCTGAGGAAGGGGATCCCGCCGGCGTACCCGGCGCGTCCGGTACCCCGGACGCGCACCCGCGTACGACCGCGGGGACCCGGTCTCATATGAGGGCAGGCGCGCCCTTTCGGTCAAGAGCCGCGCACGGTGGGATGCCGATCGCGGAAGCGGTGTGCGGGGCGACGGCTCCCGGCCGGCCCGGTGCCCCGCGGGCCGCGGTCCTCAGGAAGCCGACGGGGCTTCCGCCCCCGGCACGCCCGGGACGGCCATCCGCGCCGAGAGGGCGTGGTTGAAGCGGGTGAGGAGGGTGCAGAAGGCCTCGCGCTCCTCCGGTTCCCATTCCTGCGTGAGCTCGGCCATCAGCTGGCGCCTGGACGACCGCACCTCCTCGAGCCGCGCCGAACCGCGCGGGGAGAGCTGGAGCACCACGGCGCGCCCGTCCTCGGGGTGCGAGGTGCGCTTGACCAGACCCGTGTCGACGAGCGGAGCCACCTGCCGGGTGACGGTCGAGGAGTCGATGCCCATGCTCGCGGCGAGCGCCTTGACGCCCATCGGCCCCTCCTTGTCGAGCCGGTTCAGGAGCAGGTACGCGGCGCGGTCCATGGAGTTGCGGACCTGCCCGACCCCGCCGAGCCGGGTCTGCTCGGCACGTCGTGCGAACACGGCGACCTCGTGCTGCAGCGCGTCGAGAAGGCCGGTGTCACCGACGGTCGTCATGTCCATCGACATTTCAGGTGTTGTGGGCATGGCCGGGGGCTCACTTCATGCTGGGTGCTGGGTTGGGGGACAGGGTACGCGGCCGGGCGGCGGGCCGTACCGGCGCTGCGCAAACCCGTCTCGGACGTTGGTCACAGCGCGTTCAGCGGGGTGTGAACTGGGAGACTTGAGTCATGAACTACCGCAAGGCCCCCTCCTTGCCCTCGGTCACCCTGGACGACGTGCGCGGTGCGCAGAAGATGCTGAGCGGCGTCGCACGGGTCACCGCCATGGAGGGCAGCAGGTATCTGACCCAGCTGGTGGACGCGCCGGTCCTCCTCAAGTGCGAGAACCTCCAGCGGACGGGCTCGTTCAAGCTGCGCGGCGCCTACGTCAGGATCGCCGGTCTGTTGCCCGAGGAGCGTGCCGCGGGGGTGGTCGCGGCGAGCGCGGGCAACCACGCGCAGGGCGTCGCCCTGGCGTCCTCGCTGCTCGGGGTCCACGCCACGGTGTTCATGCCGAGGGGCGCCCCGCTGCCCAAGATCAGCGCGACCCGGGAGTACGGGGCGGAGGTGCGTCTGCACGGACAGGTGGTCGACGAGACCCTGGCCGCCGCACAGGAGTACGCCGCCGAGACCGGCGCCGTGTTCATCCACCCCTTCGACCACCCGGACGTCATCGCGGGGCAGGGCACCGTCGGCCTGGAGATCCTGGAGCAGTGCCCCGAGGTGCGCACGATCGTCGTCGGCATCGGCGGCGGCGGGCTGGCGGCCGGTGTCGCGGTCGCGGTGAAGGCCTTGCGGCCCGACGTGCGGATCGTCGGCGTGCAGGCGGCGGGCTCGGCGGCGTATCCGCCCTCGCTGGCGGCCGGGCGCCCGGTGGCGATCGAGAATGCGGCGACGATGGCCGACGGCATCCGGGTCGGCAGGCCCGGCGACGTGCCGTTCGCGCTCGTCGGAAATCTGGTGGACGAGGTCCGGACGGTCAGCGAGGATGAGCTGTCCACCGCGCTGCTGCTCTGTCTCGAGCGGGCGAAGCTGGTCGTGGAGCCCGCCGGGGCGAGTCCGGTGGCGGCGCTGCTGAGCGATCCGGGTGCCTTCGAGGGCCCGGTCGTGGCGGTGCTCTCGGGCGGCAACGTGGATCCGGTCCTGATGCAGCGCGTGCTGCGGCACGGGATGGCGGCGCAGGGCCGCTACCTGGCCGTACGCCTGCGGCTGACGGACCGGCCGGGTGCCCTCGCGACGCTTCTCGGGGCGTTGTCAGTGGTGGACGCTAACGTCCTCGACGTGAGCCATGTACGGACCGATCCTCGGCTCGGGTTCACGGAGGCGGAGGTCGAACTGCACCTGGAGACGAAGGGCCCGGCGCACTGCGTCGAGGTCGGGGAGGCCCTGCGCGAGGCGGGCTACACCGTCATCGACTGAGCCGCCGCCGGGCGGCGGACTGTTCTCGAAGGCCGAGGTCGGGCCGGAATCGGGTCAAGATCGCCAACTCTTCGTCCCTCGTTCGGGCAAGTGTCGTTGAGAGACGCGATACATCGCGTTATGGTGTGTCTCGTGGCCCCGCCCATCAGTCGGGACGAATCCCGCAGATCCAGTGCTCCAGCAGCACCCCAACCGACGTGGAGACTCATATGCCAGGCGCCATCTACGCCGAAGGTCTGGTCAAGACCTTCGGTGACGTAAGGGCACTGGACGGCGTCGACCTCGATGTCCCCGAGGGCACCGTCCTCGGCCTGCTCGGGCCGAACGGCGCCGGCAAGACGACGACGGTCCGCTGTCTGACGACCCTGCTGCGCCCCGACAGCGGCCGAGCCGTCGTCGCGGGCATCGACGTACTCGCCCGCCCCGACGACGTGCGGCGCTCCATCGGCCTGTCCGGCCAGTTCGCGGCCGTGGACGAATACCTGACCGGCCGGGAGAACCTCCAGATGGTCGGCCAGCTCTACCAGATGAGCGCCAAGGCCGCGAAGGTCCGCGCGGGCGAGCTGCTCGACCAGTTCAACCTCGCGGACGCCGCCGACCGGCCCGCCAAGACCTACTCGGGCGGTATGCGCCGCCGGCTCGACCTGGCCGCGGCGCTCGTCGTCTCGCCGCCCGTGATGTTCATGGACGAGCCGACGACCGGCCTCGACCCGCGCAACCGCCAGCAGCTGTGGGAGGTCATCAAGCAGCTGGTCTCCGGCGGTACGACGCTGCTGCTGACCACGCAGTACCTGGAGGAGGCCGACCACCTCGCGCACGACATCGCGGTGGTCGACCAGGGCCGCGTGATCGCCCGTGGCACCTCCGACCAGCTCAAGGCCCGCACCGGCGGCGAGCGCGTCGAGGTCGTGGTGCACGACCGGGAGCACATCGCCGCCGCCGCCGAGGTGCTGGCCGGCTTCGGCAAGGGCGAGACCACCGTCGAGGAGCACACCCGCAAGCTGACGGTGCCCGTCACCGGAGGCGCCAAGCTGCTCGCCGAGGTCATCCGCGAGCTGGACGTCCGCGGCATGGAGATCGACGACATCGGCCTGCGCCGCCCGACCCTCGACGACGTGTTCCTGTCCCTGACGGGACACGCGGCCGAGGTCAAGGACGAGGAGCAGGGCGAGGCGGGCGACGCGTCCGCCGAGGCCAAGGGCCGCAAGCGCAAGAAGGAGTCCGTCAAGTGAGTGCCGTCACCGACGCCACCCCGCAGCGGGCCGCGCGCCCGCATCCGCTCGGCCAGTCCGTCAGGGACTCCCTGATCGTCGCCAAGCGCAACCTGATCCGGATGTCCCGGATCCCCGAGATGATCATCTTCGGCCTGTTCCAGCCGATCATGTTCGTGGTGCTGTTCAGCTACGTGTTCGGCGGCTCCATGAACATCGGCGGCAGCACCGAGCCCGGCGTCTACCGCGAGTTCCTGATGGCGGGCATCTTCGCCCAGACCGTGACCTTCGCCACGGCCGGCGCGGGTGCGGGCATCGCCGAGGACATGCACAAGGGCCTGGTCGACCGGTTCCGCTCGCTGCCCATGGCACGCGGGGCGGTGCTGACCGGCCGCACCCTGGCCGACCTGGTGCAGACGGCACTCACCCTGCTGGTGCTCGCGATCGTCGCCCTGCTGGTCGGCTGGCGCACCCACACCAATGTGGGCGAGGTGCTCGGCGCGTTCGGGCTGCTGCTTCTGATGGGATACGCGTTCACCTGGATCGGCGCGCTGATCGGCCTCTCCGTGCGGACGCCGGAGGCGGCCACCTCCGGCGGGCTGGTCTGGCTCTTCCCCGTCACCTTCGTGTCGAACGCCTTCGTGGACTCCAGCCAGATGACGCCCTGGCTGCGGCACATCGCCGAGTGGAACCCGTTCAGCGCCACGGTGCAGGCCTGCCGCGAGCTGTTCGGCAACCCCGGGGTCTCCCCGTCCGACGCCTGGCCCATGCAGCACCCGGTCCTGGCCTCGCTGATCTACTCGGTCCTGATCGTCGTCATCTTCAGGACCCTCGCGGTGCGGAAGTACCGCTCGGCCACGGCCTGAGGCAGCCGAGTCCGTGTCCGTGCCCAAGCCCGGTCGGCCGTTCGCCGCGGCCGGCCGGTGTGCCACGGCTGACCTGAGCATGGTGAAGCCCCCGGCGTCGAGCGGACGCCGGGGGCTTCGGGGCAGGGATCGACCGAGGCCGGCGCGGCAGCGGTCCGCCGCCGCGCCCGCGGGCTCAGCCGCTGTACGGCTCGGCCTTCAGGATCTTCACGGAGGCCTTCTTGCCGTTCGGCAGCTCGTACTCCGCGTCCTCGCCGACCTTGTTTCCGATCACGCCGGCCCCCAGCGGGGACTGCGGCGAATAGGTCTCGATCTCGGCGCTCGCGTACTCGCGCGAAGCGAGCAGGAACGTCAGCGTGTCGTCCTCGTCACCGTCGAAGGCGATCGTCACGACCATGCCGGGCGCCACGGCGCCGTCCGTCGAGGTCGGCGCCTCGCCGACCTGGGCGTTGTCGAGGAGCTGGGTCAGCTGGCGCACACGAAGCTCCTGCTTGCCCTGCTCCTCCTTGGCCGCGTGGTACCCGCCGTTCTCGCGCAGGTCGCCCTCCTCGCGCGCAGCCGCGATCTTGGCGGCGATCTCCGTGCGCGCAGGACCAGTAAGGTACTCAAGCTCGTCCTTGAGCTTGTTGTACGCCTCCTGGGTCAGCCAGGTGACGTTCTCGCTGGTCTGGGTCACAGGTGCTCCTCGTCGGTACTGGGGATACAAAGCATCGCCCTACCCAGAAGAATGTTCCTCCATGAGTGGGCGAAACCACGAGCCTAACAATTCAGGGACGGAAGGGGTAGGACATTCGTGCCCAAAATCACGTCAATGCAGGTCAGGGCCCGTGGATAAGGGGTGACGTCAGTCGGCGTGGCAGCCCAGCAGCTCCGCCGTGGTCCCCGGTGCGGTCGTGCGCAGCGTGACCACCTCCGTGAGGCGCTCGGCGTCCCCGCCGAAGCGGAAGTCGGCCCGGCCGACCTCGGCGCCGTCGGCCGACTGGGAGCGGACCGTGCAGTAGCCGGAGGCGCCCGCGTCCTTCTCCACCGCCAGCTCGACCTTCACCGCTTCGTCCGAGAGATCGAAGCTGATCACTTCGGCGCTGATCTTGTTCTGCCCGATGTAGTGGTAGGCGAAATAACCGATCACCGCGATGAGCAGCGCACCGAGGGCCACACCGACGACCTTGAGAGTGCGGTCGGCGCGCTCGTCCGAGGAACGGCCGTAACGGCCCTCGGGCAGTCCCGTGCTCGCCGTGCTCATGATCGTCCTCTCGGCCGGGGCGGGATCCATGTCCCGAAGGGTGCTTCCGGGTCGTACCCCGGAATTAATCGCCCCCCGATTCGGTCACTATAGAAGCCGCCGTTCGCACCCGGTCACACCGGGCGCCGACCAAACGAGGATTGAGTCTTGACTGACCAGCTGCGACTGATGGCCGTCCACGCGCACCCCGACGACGAGTCGAGCAAGGGCGCGGCCACCATGGCGAAGTACGTGTCCGAGGGGGTGGACGTGCTGGTCGTGACCTGCACGGGCGGGGAGCGCGGGTCCATCCTCAATCCCAAGCTGCAGGGCGACAAGTACATCGAGGAGCACATCCACGAGGTACGCAAGAAGGAGATGGACGAGGCGCGCGAGATCCTCGGGGTCAAGCAGGAGTGGCTCGGCTTCGTCGACTCCGGCCTGCCCGAGGGCGACCCCCTGCCGCCGCTGCCGGAGGGCTGCTTCGCCCTGGAGGACGTCGACAAGGCGGCCGGCGAGCTGGTGAAGAAGATCCGCTCCTTCCGTCCGCAGGTGATCACCACCTACGACGAGAACGGCGGCTACCCGCACCCCGACCACATCATGACCCACAAGATCTCGATGGTGGCCTTCGAGGGCGCCGCGGACACCGAGAAGTACCCGGAGTCCGAGTACGGGCCCGCGTACCAGCCGCTGAAGGTGTACTACAACCAGGGCTTCAACCGCCCGCGCACCGAGGCGCTGCACAAGGCGCTGGTGGACCGCGACATGGAGTCCCCCTACGGCGAGTGGCTCAAGCGCTGGGACGACTCCGGCCACAAGGACCGCACGCTGACCACCCACGTGCCGTGCGCCGACTACTTCGAGATCCGCGACAAGGCGCTGATCGCGCACGCCACGCAGATCGACCCCGACGGGGGCTGGTTCCGGGTGCCGCTGGAGCTCCAGAAGGAGGTCTGGCCCACCGAGGAGTACGAGCTCGCGAAGTCCCTCGTCGCCACCTCCCTCCCCGAGGACGACCTCTTCGCGGGCGTCCGCGACAATGCCTGACATGAGCGCAAGCGCGAGCATGGCAATGACCCACCTCGTCACCCTCGCCAAGGAGGTCGACGAGGACAAGGTGACCCCCGGCGTCCTCGGCTTCATCGTCTTCGCGGTGATGGCCCTGGCCGTCTGGGGCCTGATGAAGTCGATGAACCGGCACATGGGCCGGGTCGACTTCAAGGAGGTTCCCGAGGACCCGGCGGGGGCGGTCGGCAAGGGGAGCATGGGTCCGGGTGCCCAGGGGCAGCCGTCGTCCCGGAGCTGAGCCGTCTCGCACCCCAGCGGTGCGAGGCCCTGAGCGACGTCTCCTTCCTGGCCGGCACAGGCACGCCGTGGGCGCCGTCGGCCGGCGGCCCTGTACGGAGCCGCCGGTCAGTGCGTGCCGTGGGTTCCGCGTGTCCCGGCGCTGAGGGGGTCTGCAGGGCAACGCCCTGTCGGGGGTCGCCGCCCGGTCAGGGCGTGGCGTGGGCTCCGCATGACTGGGCGCTGGGTAGGTCTGCCGGGCAACGCCCTGTCGGGGGCCGCCGCCCGGTCAGGGCATTCCGTTGGCCGGCGCTGGTCAGGGCGTGCCGTGGGTTCCCCGGTGTCAGGTTGCCGCCGGGGAGCGTGCTGCGGGGGATCACCGCCGGGCAGGGTGCGCCCTGGGCGTCGTCGGGCATGGCGCGGCATGGGGTTCCGCCGGGCCGTGGAGCGTAGGCGCCCGCAGGCTCAGGGCGCCGCACTCCGTGGCCGGCGACGGTCAGCGGGTTGTGGGGACCGGCACGCCCATCACCTCGCGGGCGTGGCGGCTGGGGGTCATTCCCAGACGCCAGCCCTGCCAGCCGGCCTCCAGCTCCACGCCCCGTTCCAGCAGCAGCTGATACGCCTCCACGTAGTCGTCGAGCTTCTCGTCCCGTGCCGGATGACCCGCCCGGGACAACTGCGCCAGCTCCTCCTGCGCCACCGCCGTACCGACCTCCACACCACCCGGAGCGGCGTACGGCAGCAGCGTGCAGCGCAGGAAGCGGGCCCAGTCCTCGCCGCGGCGGTCGCCGTACGAGGCGAACAGGCCGACCGCCTCGTCGCACAGCGCCAGCGCCGACGCCGTGCGCGCGTTGCCCGCGTCGACGACCGCGAGCTCCAGACAGGTCCACGCCTCGCCGTGGGCGACGCCGATGCGGTGGAAGTCCGCGCGGGCGTCGACCAGGAGCTGACGGGCGAAGCCCGAGTTGCGCAGCGAACCCGTCTGGGCGGCGCGCTGGTCGCGCGTCGCGCGAGCCGAGTGATGACGGGCGCAGGCCAGGCCGTAGACGTCCCGCATCCGCGAGAACATCGTGCGGGAACGCTCCAGCTCGCGGACCGCCTGGTCGAGGTCGCCCGACTCCTCCAGCGACTGCCCCAGGTAGTAGAGGGTCCACGCCTCGCCGCGCGCGTCCTCGTTGTCCCGGTGCCGGGCCGCCGCCCGGCGCAGCTCCTCCACCGCGGGGAACGCGTCTCCCGCCACCAGCCGGGCCCGCGCCAGCTGGGTCAGGGCCCACGCCTGGCCACGGGCGTCGCGCGTACGCCCGTACAGCTCCAGGGCCCGGCGCAGCTCCGTCTCCGCGTGCGGTACGTCACCGAGACGCAGGTACAGCTGGCCGAGCTGGAAGTGCGCCCAGGCCTCGCCGTGCAGGGACTCGCCGGCCCGGTGCAGCTCCAGGGAACGGTTGAGCAGGTCGAACGCCTCGGCGAGGTGCGCGCGATCGCGTTCCACCGCGGCCAGCGCGTGCATCGTCCAGGCCCGGTCCGTGGCCAGCGACGGCGCGGCCTGCATGTCGAGGGCCTCCCGGAGCCGGGCCGCCGCCTCGGTGAGGTTGCCCTGGTGGTGCAGGGTGATGCCGAGGGAGCACAGGGCACGGGCCGCGCCCGCGTCGTGGTGCGCCTCCCGGTACAGGTCGACCACCGACGTCAGCGTCGTGCGCGCCTTGTCCAGCTCGCCCAGCTGGCGGGCCGCGATACCGGTGCGCCACTGGACCGATCGGAGCAGCAGGCCCTGGTCGACGGCCTGGGCGAGCTCACTGATCTCGCCGAGGCGGTAGAGGTCGCCGCGCAGCAGGCAGTAGTCGCACAGCGCGCCCAGCAGGTTCAGCACGGCGCCCTGGTCGATGCCCTCCGCGTGCCGCAGCGCGGCCGTGATGAAGCTGGACTCGTCGTCCAGCCAGCGCAGCGCCTCGTCCAGCGAGGTGAAGCCGTGCGGGCCGAAGCGGTCGGAGCGCGTCGACATGTTGCCGTCGACCAGCCGCAGCACGGAGTCGGCGAGGTCCGCGTAGTTCACGATCAGCCGCTCCTGCGCGGCCACCCGCTCGCTCGCCTCCTCCTCGTCCACCAGCCGGGCGTGCGCGAAGGCCCGGACGAGGTCGTGCAGGCGGTAGCGGCTGCCGCGGACATGGTCGATGAGGCCCGCGCGGGACAGCGCGACGAGATGCCGGCTCGCCTCGGCCTGGTCCGTGGCGAGCAGCGACGCCGCCGCCGCGACGCCGAGCGAGGCCCGGCCGACGAGGGCGAGGCGCCGCAGCAGCCGCCGGGCCGGTTCGCTCTGGTCGGTGTAGCGCAGCCACAGGGCGCGTTCGACCGGGTCCACGGGACCGTACGCGCCGAGGTCCGACGCCAGCGCCCGCGGTGAGCGCGGGCCCAGCGAGGACCCCGCGATGCGCAGCGCCAACGGAAGACCGCCGCACAACTGCCGGATACGGTCGGTGGACTCGGCGTCGTACGGCCCCGTCTCACCCTGCGCCGCCGCGCCCGTCAGCTCCTCCGCGCCGGCCGCGTCGAGCGGCTCGACCGCCAGCTGGTGCACCCACGCCGGCAGGTCGCCGGGCAGGTCGAGCGGCGCCCGCGCCGTGACCAGGACCAGACTGTCGGACCGCTCGGGGATCAGCGCGCGCACCTGGTCGGGATCGGAGGCGTCGTCGAGCACGACGGTGACCGGTACGCCCGTCAGATGGTGGTGGTAGAGCTCGCTCAACCGTTTGACCTGCTGATCCGCCGACGAACGCTCCCGGAAAAGTAGTTGCTCGCGCGGCGCGCCCAGCCGGTTCAGCAGATGCAGCAAGGCCTCACGGGTGGACAGCGGCGCCTCGTCCCGGCTGTCGCCGCGCAGATCGACCACGCACGCACCACGGAACTGGTCCTTCAGATCATGGGTGGCGCGCACCGCGAGGGTGCTGCGGCCGCTGCCCGGCGCCCCGTACAGCACGACCACGGTGGGCCGGGTCTGCGTACTCGCGCGCGCCGCCTGCACCCACTGCCGGATCCGCGCCATCTCCTGCCGGCGGCCCGCGAACGGGCCCACCGGTTCCGGGAGTTGTCCGAACGACTGCTGGAGCACACTCCGCCCGCGCGCCGCCCCGCTCTTGTCCGCGCCCAGCAGCTTCGGACCGGCCTTCTTCGGCCCGGTCGACGCGGCGCGCACCCGCTGCTGGTCGAGGAACGGGCGGATGCCGCGCACCTCCAGCGCCGTCAGCCACTGCAACCGCAGCTGTTCAGGACCGCCCGGCTGCCCCACCGCACCGGCCCGGTGGTGCGCGGCCGGCAGATGCGAACCGGCCACCTTCACCACCGTCGTCGCCGCACCCACCACCCCGACCGTCACGCCCGCGCCGAGCGCCGTCGACGTCCCCGTGCCGAGCGCCAGATCGGCCACCACCGCCGCCACGGCGGCCACACCCGCCACGACCAACGGCGTCCCCGCACCGTCACGCGCGTAGCGCTGCCCGAACGTCAGCCGCCCGGCCTCCGTCTCGTCCAGGGCCCGCGTGTACGCCTCGTACTCCTCGGCGGCCGTACGCGCCATCGCGTCCAGCTCACCGCGCGCCCGCGCCAGCAGGACGTTGCCGTCACCACGGCCACCGGAGCGCCGTACCTCCTCCTCCACCGCCCGTATGAGCAGCCGCTCGGCCTCCACCCGATGACCGTCCCGCATGTCCCGTCCCCCTCCGGCGCCAACTGCTACCCCTACGAGTGTCCTTGCGCGGACCCGGGATGGCGAGAGGGCGGCGATCAACGGGTGGATGCGGGTGGGGAGACGTGGTGGACGTCCGCGAGGGCTGCCTGGCGGGATTTCCCGGAAGCAGGCTGAGTGCCCTGCACAACGACGAAATCGGGTAGTGAGAAACCGAGTTGATGCAGACGGCCGACGATGTCCCGGGGAGAGCGCTGGGTCTGGCTCGCGGCGCGCAGAATATGGGCGGGGCTGACGGGACGTTCAGCTTCGAGCCAGGGAGGCCGTTGATCCAGGTCGTGGCTGAGGATGCGGAGGTCGTCGGGTTCGAGGTGGGGAGTAGCGGTGGTTCGGTAGCCGAGTTGTTCGAGGCGGGCGGTGACGTCCTGGGCTGAGCGGCCAGTGGTATGGGATGCCCTCAGAACGTGAGCAGGGTGCACGGTGCTGTCCAAGCTGAGCCAGGGGGCCTGCTCATCCAGATCTCGACTGAGGATGCGGAGGTCGTCGGGTTCGAGGTGGGGAGTGGCGGTGGTTCGGTAGCCGAGTTGTTCGAGGCGGGCGGTGATGTCCTGGAGCGAGCGTCCGGTCGTATGGGACGTCCTTAAGACGTGAGCGGGGTGTACGGCGGCTTCGGGGTCGAGCCACGGCTGTGGGGCGAACTCCTGCTTGAGGATCAGCAAGTCGTCGGATGTGAGGGGTTCGGGAGGGGGCGGAGTGCGATGCCCGAGTTGGTTCAGTCGGGTGGTGATGTCCTGGACGGAACGTCCCGTTGTGAGGGAGGTCTGGAGGATATGAGCGGGGTGTACGGCGGCTTCGGGGTCGAGCCAGGTCCGCCCTGTGGACTGCTGATTGAGGATGGGCAGGTCGTCGAATGTGACGGGCACGGAGAGGTCTGGGACGCGGTAGCCGAGTTCACGTAGGCGATCAGCGATGTCGACGAAAGACCGCTCGACGCCATTCGCCACTCGCAGGATGTGGCCGGGACTGACGGCGGAATCGTGGTTGAGCCAGGGAGCTTGCCCCGTGTTGTTCAGACTGAGGAGAGAAAGGTCTCCCGGCCTGGGCTCCGGGACGGAACCGGCAGGCGTCCGGAAGCCGAGTTCGTTCAGTCGGGCGATCACGTCTTCGGTGGGGCGCCCAGACCTCAGAGCACCCCGCAGGACAATACTGATGCCGACCAGAGTTTCGTTCGCCCAGGCCGAATCGTCCCAATTCGGCAGGGTGAGTCCGGGAGACCAGCCGGGGAGGAGCAAGAGGGTGTCGGAAGGCATGGGTTTGGTAGCCGCTTCCGATGTTTTCGTGGAGAAATCAGGGAACACGCCCGCCCGGATCAGTGGACGCAGTCTGAAAGACTCCGCTGGCAACATGCTCGACGGCGGCGGGCCGTCGAAGCCGCCGGTTACGTAGTGGGCTGCCAGGGATTCGTCCCCGATGAAGAATCCTGACTGAGTGATGTTGGCGTCTCGACGAGCGATCCTCCACGGCCGGAAATTTGCTGCCACTGCCTCGGAGAAGACCAGATCGGCCGTCTCCGGGCTCTCATGCAGGAAGCTCTCCAGCCAGCGATGGGTCAACACGGCGTCCTTTGCGGCGAGCAGGCTCGGTATCTCCAGACGCAGCAGCCGCTCGATCTCGGTCCTGTCGGGATCGATGATCCTTCGTCGGTCGACCGTGAGCCGCGGGGTGCTCGGCCCGGTGAGGTTGACAACGGCGCCGAACAGGCGGACTCCCGCCCACAGGCCGTCGGCCAATACAGCTCCATGCATACTGCACCACCACACGGCGGGCGTGGAGCTCGGTACGACGACCGCCCCCTCTCCACGAAGAGCCCTGGGCTCGTGGGGATCGCTGGCGCCCAGGGGAGCCACGTCCGAAAGGACTTTGGGCTGCCAGGTCTGCGTCTCCCCGTGCTCGTCGCTTGCCTTGACGTCGAAGTCGGTCAGCCACAGGAAGCGGCGGAGTACGTCGACGCAGGACACGGTGTCCGGGGAGCGGAGGTGGAGACGGACACTGGTGTAGGCGTCCGGGCATTGTTCCAATCGTTGGATGCGAAACAAGGATCCCGGTCCGGCGATCTCCACTCGTAATTGCTGACCCGGCAGCCCCTCAGGCGTGAGCCGACAGGTCGTTACGGTGACGTCGTCGGCCAGCATGAAATAGCTGAGCACCCCCACGCCGAACTGGCTGTTGGGGTACATGCAAATGTTCTTGTCCTGCCATTTCGCCTTCTCTTCCAGATACTCTGACAGATCTGAGAATCTCATTCCCGCATGAGAGAAGACGTCTCTGAGTTCCACCTCCCCCATGCCGATTCCGTTGTCACGGCATTCCAGGTATGGGCCTCTCTCATCGGTTCCCTGGGTGAATATGATACTCCCGCGATACGGTGTCATCTGGGTGCCCGTGGCGCGCAGGTAATTGGTTCGTGCCTCTCGGTAACGGCACGCGTCGAGCGCGTTCTGGTAAAGCTCGCGGATGGCGAGGGCGGGGTCGCCGTACAGTTCCTCACCCATCAACAGCTCTTGAATTCGGTCGTCGGCCAGTCGGAAGCGCAGTTCGGTCGACTCGTACGCAGCACGGCCGTGGTCTTCGGCAGCGGTCACCTGTTCAGCGGTGACGTGTACGGGCAGGTTTCGCAGCAGGGCCGGCCGCTGTTCTTCCCCGCTGCTGATGTCGATGCGAGCCAGGACGGTGTCGAGGGCGGCGGCGTGCTGGCGCAGGCCGAGGTCGACGGCGAGGTGGTGGCAGACGGCCTTCAGAGTACGGGTCCGTCCATTTGGCTCCCACCTGAGTCCGGCCAGTGTGCGGTGCACATCCGGAAGGTCCACGGCGTAGCCGATCCCAATATGGTCGACCAGCACGTCGGGCAGGGCTATGGGATCGACAGCGAAGAGGTGGGCGATGCGCAGGAGCTCCGCGAGCTGGTGCGCCCTGACTCGTTGAGCGGTCTCCGCCGCTCCCACGCTCCGTGGCCTCGCGGCGGCATCTTCGGGCAGGCCAGGGAGCTGCGGAGCGCGCAAGAGCTGGGCCACCAGGGAGGGCTCCAGCACATCGTCGACTAGCCGCTTCTCCCTCGGCGACGGCTTCCCCAGGGGTACCGCGAGACGGTCCAGAAGGGCCTCCACAGCGGTCGGGTGATAGAGCCTTGCCTGTCGTGCGAGCCAGCGGTGGAAAAGCCACCAACCGATGGCGTCGGATGCCTCCGGATCCGCGCTCCGCACGGCCCGACGTACCAATCGGGGGCGGCCTTGCAGGAAGGTCTCGTAGCTCCGCCTTGCCTTGGACGTGCTCTGCGCCTCGGTGAGGGTCGTCGGCCCGATCGCGCTGAACTGCCTCTCGTTGTGTTGCCAGAACGCGGCGTGCAGATAGGGGTGTGTGACGAGCAGGAACACCTCGGCCGCAGAGAGCCCCAGGTCATCCGGGCGCAGACTGCTGTCGAGCAGCAGGCCGTCGGTCCACTCGGCCAACCGGTCCGTGAAGGACTGGGAGCGCCACGGACCGGTCGGCATCTCCCTTTGATGTACTGCTGCCGCGGCCTGGGCGGCAAGTGCGGTGGCCGTGTCACGCAGGAGGGATGACCCTCGCTCGTCGGTGACGTAGTTCCACAAGGGGTGGTCACGGGCTGCCGTCACCCACTCGGGCTCCTCCGCCGGCGGGGTAGCGCCGCACGCAGCGGTGCCTCCCGGCGGTCCGGTGTAAGCCCGATTGCGTGCGAGTACGATCTGGTGGCCGAGATCTCGGGTGCTCATCCTGGGCTGCGGCACTCTCAAGCCCTCGATGACTTTGCCCTGCAATCTGGAGTGCAAAGCGTTGTAGACGTCGGTCATGGTCAGGTCGGCAAGATGCTCGCCGCGGCGTCCGCCGGCGAGTTCGCCGCTGAGGCCGTCGCGTAACAGCCCGGTCAGTTCGACGGTGAAGACGCTGCCCTCCGGCAGGCACAGGGAGCGCTCCGTCTCGGACGCCGACGTGAGGACGCAGGCCCCGGTGATCTCCATGTCCAACTGCGTCGGTGTCTGTTCCTCTGCCATGGAAAGTGCCCGGCCGCTGAAACAGCAGTCGATGACGACCACCTTCCGATGCGCTGCCGACCCGGACACCAGCTCGCGGATGTCGTCGTACTTCACCGAGTGATAGGGGCGTTGCCCACTCGACTCCCGCGTGGCGAGGAGGAAGGAACGGTCCCGGCCACCGAAGTGCCCATGACCCGCGTAGTACACGAGGAGTAGATCGGTGGCCTCCCGCGCGGCGCTGTGCAAGGCGTCCAGCAGTTGCTGCTGCGTGCCGTCGTGCGCTACGACCGTGCAGTCCTCCTCGGTCAGTCCGCCCACGTCCTCGCTGGTGAGCAACTCGCGCAGGACCGGGATGTTGTGCCGGACGCCGTCGAGGCAGGTCAGCTCACGGAACTCGTGGACGCCGAAAAGGACGGCACGTGACCGCCTGCCGTCCGAGGTCACTCGTCGGCTCCCGTAGTTCTGGCGTCGTTGAGACGGCGCAGGAGATCCGCCAGTTCCTCTGCGGACAGATGACCGATCTCCACCGTGGTGCCTCCATGGACCAGAGTCTGACCGTCCGAGATTCGGGAGCCGGATCCCTCCTGCTCGTCCCGTTGCACGGAACGCCAGGTCACGTATGCCAGGGCGAAGTTTGCGATCTCCACTGCGTTGCCTAAGACGACATCCAGTGAGTCCAGCACGCCCATCGTCGCGCCGGTTCCGGGGACGGCGTCGACCGTCAGCCGGGCGGTACCTGGATCACGGGTCAGCCATGACTGGAGATCAACGAGCCCTTCCTCGTCACCCTCACCCAAGAGGCGAATCTTCATCCCCCACCACCTTGTACTCATGGATGTACATGCGTGCTGGCGGTGAGCGTAGCGAGGGCGGCGGCTGCGGGGGTCGTATCGCGCGACCTGGGCAGGCTCGGTGATCAGCTGCATGCACTATCGGCCTCCCGTGCGCAAGACTGGACCTATGCCGAACCGACTGGCGCACGAGACGTCCCCGTACCTGCTGCAGCACGCCGACAACCCGGTCGACTGGTGGCCCTGGTCGGACGAGGCGTTCGAGGAGGCGCGCAGGAGCGACAAACCGGTCCTGCTCAGCGTCGGGTACAGCAGTTGCCACTGGTGTCATGTCATGGCTGATGAGTCGTTCGAGGACCAGGCCACCGCCGACTACCTCAACGAGCACTTCGTCAACATCAAGGTCGATCGGGAGGAGCGGCCCGATGTCGACGCGGTGTACATGGAGGCCGTGCAGGCGGCCACCGGGCAGGGTGGGTGGCCGATGACCGTGTTCCTCACGGCGGAGGGGGAGCCGTTCTACTTCGGGACGTACTTCCCGCCGGCGCCCCGGCACGGGATGCCTTCCTTCCGGCAGGTGCTGGAGGGGGTCGGTTCCGCGTGGCGGGACCGGCGTGACGAGGTCACCGACGTGGCCGGGAAGATCGCGCGGGATCTCGCCGAGCGGGAGATCGGGTTCGGCGGCTCCGAGGCGCCCGGGCAGGAGGAGCAGGCGCAGGCGCTGCTCGGGCTGACCCGGGAGTACGACGCGCAGCGCGGCGGCTTCGGCGGGGCGCCGAAGTTCCCGCCGTCCATGGTCGTGGAGTTCCTGCTGCGTCATCACGCCCGCACGGGTGCCGAGGGCGCGTTGCAGATGGCGCAGGACACCTGTGAGCGGATGGCACGGGGCGGGATCTACGACCAGCTCGCGGGTGGGTTCGCGCGCTATTCGGTGGACCGGGACTGGGTGGTGCCGCACTTCGAGAAGATGCTGTACGACAACGCTTTGCTGTGCCGGGTGTACGCCCACCTGTGGCGTGCCACCGGCTCCGGGCTGGCCCGGCGGGTGGCGTTGGAGACCGCGGACTTCTTGGTGGCCGAACTCCGCACGGAGCAGGGCGGTTTCGCCTCCGCGCTGGACGCGGACAGCGACGACGGGACGGGGCGGCACGTCGAGGGGGCGTACTACGTCTGGACGCCCGCGCAGTTGCGTGAGGTCCTCGGGGACGACGACGCCGAACTCGCGGTCCGGCACTTCGGGGTGACCGAGGAGGGCACGTTCGAGGAGGGCGCCTCGGTTCTGCAGCTTCCGCAGTCCGACGGGGTGTTCGACGCGGAGCGGGTCGAGTCGGTCAAGGAGCGGCTGCGGGCGGCGCGTGCCGGGCGTCCGGCGCCGGGGCGGGACGACAAGGTCGTCGCCGCCTGGAACGGTCTGGCGATCGCGGCGCTGGCCGAGACCGGTGCCTACTTCGACCGTCCCGACCTGGTGGAGGCCGCTGTGGCCGCCGCCGATCTGCTCGTCCGTGTCCATCTCGACGACCAGGCCAGGCTGGCCCGGACCAGCAAGGACGGCCGGGTCGGCGGCAACGCGGGCGTGCTGGAGGACTACGCCGACGTGGCCGAGGGCTTCCTCGCGCTGGCGGCCGTCACCGGTGAGGGCGTGTGGCTGGAATTCGCCGGCTTGCTGCTGGATCACGTGCTCGCGCGTTTCGCGGACGAGAAGACGGGTGGCCTGTTCGACACCGCGGCCGACGCCGAGAAGCTGATCCGCCGTCCGCAGGATCCGACCGACAACGCGACCCCGTCGGGCTGGACCGCGGCGGCGGGCGCGCTGCTGAGCTATGCCGCGCAGACCGGCGCCGAGCCGCATCGCCTCGCCGCGGAACGGGCGTTGGGCGTGGTGAAGGCGCTGGGGCCGCGGGTGCCGAGGTTCATCGGCTGGGGTCTTGCGGTCGCGGAGGCATGGCTGGACGGGCCGCGCGAGGTCGCCGTCGTGGGTCCCGCGCTCGATGACGAGGCGACAAAGTCCTTGCACCGCACGGCACTTCTGGGTACGGCGCCGGGTGCGGTGGTCGCGTACGGCGTGCCGGGGAGCGAGGAGTTCCCGCTGCTCGCCGACCGTCCGCTGGTGGGCGGTGAACCGACTGCGTACGTGTGTCGTAATTTCACGTGTGACGCGCCGACGACGGATCCGGAGCGGCTGGGTGCGGCGCTGAAAGCCTGATCAGAGGCCGGTCAAGGCTGCGCAATTGGGCACGTGTTCGGACACGTCCCCCTAGGCGCCGGACCGTTCCGAAACAAGCTATTTATCGGAACAGCTACCGCGCTTCACAGTTCCCCCCTACTCTCTCCACAGTGCCGCGGCGGACGAACTGCTCCGCCGCGCCTGGGGGGATTTTGAAGATCTGGGGGGATCTTTTGCTGACGTCTGTCTTCATTGCCGCCGTTTCGCTTGCCCTGTTCTGGATGGCGGCCTTCACCCTGTGGTGGCAGATGCACGCGTGGCGTACGCCCGAGGTGCTCGCCTCCACACGTTTCAGCCGGCCGGACGGCGCCGAGCACGTGTCGTTCTCGTTGCTGCTTCCGGCCCGGCACGAGCAGGCCGTACTGGACCACACCATCCAGCGCCTGCTGGAGTCCACGCACACCGACTTCGAGATCATCGTCATCGTCGGGCACGACGACCCGGAGACCACCGAGGTGGCCCGGCGGGCGGAGGCCCGTGACCCGCGCGTGCGGGTCGTCGTCGACACCCACGAGAAGAAGAACAAGCCGAAGGCCATGAACACGGCGCTGCCGCACTGCCGCGGCGACGTCGTCGGGGTCTTCGACGCCGAGGACCAGGTGCACCCCGAACTGCTCGCCCATGTCGACCACGCGTTCCGGTCCACCGGCGCGGACGTGGTCCAGGGCGGCGTGCAGCTGATCAATTTCCATTCCAGCTGGTACAGCCTGCGCAACTGCCTGGAGTACTTCTTCTGGTTCCGCTCCCGGCTCCATCTGCACGCCCAGAAGGGGTTCATCCCGCTCGGCGGCAACACGGTCTTCGTCCGCACGGACGTGCTGCGCGAGGCCGACGGCTGGGACCCCAACTGCCTGGCGGAGGACTGCGACCTGGGGGTGCGGCTGTCCAGCGTCGGCAAGAAGGTGGTCGTCGCCTACGACTCCGACATGGTCACCCGCGAGGAGACCCCGGGCAGTCTGATGTCCCTGCTCAAGCAGCGCACCCGCTGGAACCAGGGCTTCCTCCAGGTCTACCGGAAGAAGGACTGGAAGCAGCTGCCGGGCTTCCGTCAGCGGCTGCTCGCCCGCTACACCCTGATGACGCCGTACCTCCAGGCGATCTCCGGCGTGATCATCCCGCTGAACGTGGCCATCGCCCTCTTCCTCGACGTGCCGGTCGGCGTCGCCTTCATCACCTTCCTGCCGGCCGTCACCGCGCTCGTGACCTTCGTCTTCGAGCTCGTCGGGCTGCACGACTTCGGCAAGCAGTACGGGCTCCGGGTACGTCTCGTGCACTACCTCAAGCTCATCATCGGCGGGCCCTTCTACCAGGTGCTGCTCGCCGGAGCCGCTGTCCGCGCAGTGTGGCGTGAGCAACGCGGCCGTAACGACTGGGAGTTGACCAGCCACGTCGGCGCACATCTCGCGCACGTGAACCGAGAGGACGTTCCTGCGTGACCTCCACACTTCCCGCGGCGACCGGAGTCAAGGTCCCCGCGCAGCGGACAGCTGTGCCCAGAACCGGTCCGACACACCGGGCAGATCCACCCAAGAGGCTACGTTCCTCCCGGCCCGACCTGCTCCTGTGCGGGCTGCTGCTCGTGGCGATCCTCGTCGTGCAGGGCTGGAACATCGCCGACTACCCGACCCTCAGCGACGACGAGGGCACCTACCTCGCGCAGGCCTGGGCCGTGCAGGAGGGCCGGGGCCTGGCCCACTACACCTACTGGTACGACCACCCGCCGTTCGGCTGGATCCAGATCGCCGTACTGACCTGGATTCCCGCGTACTTCGCGCCGGAGTCGATGACCGTCGGCTCGATGCGCGTCATGATGCTGGTGATCAGCGCGATCAGCGCGGTCCTCGTGTACGTCCTGGCGCGCCGCCTGTCGCTGCCCCGCTGGGCGGCCGGGCTCGCGATGGCCCTGTTCGGGCTCTCCCCGCTGTCGGTGGTCCTGCAGCGGGAGATCTTCCTGGACAACATCGCGGTGATGTGGACGCTGCTCGCGTTCACCCTCGCCGCCTCCCCGAGCCGTCACCTGTGGCACCACTTCGGGGCGGGCATGGCGGCCGCGGCCGCGGTCCTCACCAAGGAGACGATGCTGCTGGTGCTGCCGGCCGTGCTGCTCACCATGTGGCGGCACAGTCATCGCGACACCCGCAAGTTCGCCATCACCGGCGCGATCACCGCGTGTGTGCTGCTGGGCGTCTCGTACCCTCTGTTCGCGCTGCTGAAGGGCGAGTTGCTGCCGGGCAGCGGGCATGTCTCGCTGTGGGACGGCATCGTCTACCAGATGAGCCGCCCCGGCTCCGGATTCATCCTCGAAGCCGGTACCGGCTCCTACGGGGTGCTCCAGTCCTGGCTGTACTACGACCGGGTACTGCCCCTCGGCGGGCTGGCCGGCGCGCTGCTGCTCCTGGTCACCTGGCGCTGGTCGGTGACCGCGCGGGCGCTCGCCGGCCCCGCGCTGGCGGTGGCGATCCTCGCCGGGATGGCACTGCGGCCGGGCTACCTGCCCGCGATGTACATCATCCAGGCGCTGCCGTTCCTCGCCCTGGTGCTCGCCGGGGCGACGGCCTCCGTCGCCCACGCCGTGCTGCGGCGAAGGCGCCGGGTGGGCGAGGCGAAGTACCTGACGGGAGGCCGGTACGGGCTCGCCGTCGTCCTCGCGCTCGCCGCGGGCGCGTACGTCGTGCCGCGCTGGTACGAAGGCGATCGCACCGCGATGACCGCCGACGCGAACGCCCCGTACCAGGCGGCCTCGAAGTGGCTGTCCACCGAGGTCGACGACCCCCGGGACACCCGCGTCCTGGTCGACGACGCCCTCTGGCTGGACCTCGTGCACCAGGGGTACCGGCCCGGGCTCGGCGTCATCTGGTTCTACAAGGCCGACCTCGACCCGGCCGTCACCAAGACCATGCCGAACGGCTGGCGCGACCTCGACTACGTGGTCGCCTCGCCGACGGTACGACGTGACGCGGTCGACCTGCCGAACGTCAAGGCCGCGATGGAGCACTCGACGCCGGTCGCCGTGTTCGGCGCCGGTGAGGACCGGATCGAGATCCGGCGGATCCAGAGCGCCGGGACGGGAGGCGTCCGATGAGCCAGGAGTCCGTGGTCCCCGGCGAGCTGGGGGATCCGGCGGCGTACGCCGCCGAGGTGCCCGAGCCGGGCGCCGTGACCATCGTCGTACCGACCTTCAACGAGTCCGCCAACATCCGTGAACTGCTGCATCAGATCACCGAGTCGGTGCCGTCCCGGCTGCCCTGCGAGGTCGTCTTCGTCGACGACTCCACGGACGACACCCCGGAGGTGATCCAGAAGGCCGCCCAGGACTGTCCCTTTCCGGTGACCGTGCTGCACCGCGAGGAGCCCGTGGGCGGGCTCGGCGGCGCGGTGGTCGAGGGCATCAAGGCGGCCGGGTCCGACTGGATCGTCGTCATGGACGGCGACTGCCAGCATCCGCCCTCCCTGGTGCCGGAGCTGGTGGGGACGGGGGAGCGGGCGAACGCCGGACTGGTCGTCGCCTCCCGCTACATCAAGGGCGGCAGCCGCGCCGGACTCGCCGGCAGCTACCGCGTGGCCGTGTCCCGGGTGGCGACCTGGCTGACCAAGTCGCTCTTCCCGCGCAGGCTGCACGGCATCAGCGACCCGATGAGCGGCTTCTTCGCCATCCGCCGCAGCGCGGTCACCGCCGAGGTCCTCCAGCCGCTCGGCTACAAGATCCTCCTCGAACTCGCGGTGCGCAGCCGCCCCCGCGAGGTCACCGAGGTCCCGTTCGTCTTCCAGGACCGCTTCGCCGGCGAGTCCAAGTCGACCGCGCAGGAGGGGATGCGCTTCCTGCGGCACCTCGTCGGGCTGCGCACCGCCTCCCCGCTGGCCCGGATGATCGTCTTCGGGCTGATCGGGCTGACCGGTTTCGTGCCGAACCTCGCCGGGCTCTGGGCGCTGACCGCGGCCGGGATGCACTACCTGCCGGCCGAGATCCTCGCCAACCAGCTCGGTGTGGCCTGGAACTTCCTGCTCATCGAGAAGCTGCTGTTCCGTGAACGGCGGCAGTTCCGGCACTGGGCCGACCGCACCGCGCGGTTCGCGCTGCTCGCCAACGCCGACCTGCTGGTGCGCATCCCGCTGATCGCGCTGCTGGTCTCCACGTTCGGGATCGGCGCGCTCCCGGCCACCGCGCTGGCGCTCGTCATCACCTTCGTCCTGCGCTTCGTGGGGACCGAAGCGCTGGTGTACCTCCCGCGCCGTCCAGGCCGCCACGGAAAACGGAGCCGCACAGCAAGGAGCACCACATGAGATCACGACGCAGAACCGCACTGCTGGCCGTCGCCGGACTCACCGGCGGGCTTCTCCTGACCGCACCCCAGCCCGCGTCCGCCGCCAACCTCATCAAGAACCCCGGCTTCGAGACGGCGGGCACCGGCGACATGCCGTACTGCTGGTCGAAGTCCGGCTGGGGCGACAACGACTTCACCTTCGAGACGGTGGCCGACGCCCACACGGGCACCAAGGCCATGAAGGTCACGCTGACGCGACGCCTGGAGGGCGACCGCAAGGCGCTGATCACCGAGTCCGCCACCTGCGCGCCGGTCGTCACGCCGGGCAAGCAGTACGACCTGGGCCTCTGGTACAAGTCGACGACGCCGGACGCCAACATCACGCTGTTCCGGCACGACGCGACCGCCGGCTGGCAGTACTGGACCGACCTGAAGACCCTGCAGATGGCGGGCTCCTGGACGGAGGCCACGGTGCGCACGCCGGAGGTCCCGGCGGGCACCGACCGGATCTCCTGGGGGGTCTCCGTCTACGGCACCGGCTCCGTGACCACCGACGACTACACGATGGACCAGGTCGCCGAACCGGTCCCGGAGCCGGACTGCACGGGCACGCCGCAGGAGTGCGCCAACGGCCGGTGGGACGTGCTGCCCGTGCAGAACCCGGTGCGCTCGATGCACTCCGTGGTGCTGCACAACGGCAAGGTGCTGCTGATCGCGGGCTCCGGCAACAACACGGACATGTTCGAGGCCGGCACGTTCACCTCCGCGGTGTACGACCCGCAGACCGGCGACTACGAGGTCATCCCCACGCCGGACGACATGTTCTGCGCCGGCCATGTGCAGCTGTCCGACGGCCGGGTGCTGATCATGAGCGGCAACAAGGGCTATCCGTCGGCGGACGGCACGATCGGCTACCAGGGGTACAAGGACTCGTACATCTTCGACCCCGCGACCGAGTCGTACATCAAGACGAACGACATGAACGACGGGCACTGGTACCCGTCGGCGACGATCCTCGGCAACGGTGACGTCATCTCCTTCGGCGGGCTGAAGGAGGACTCCACCGGTTCGGTGACCGCGGAGCTGTGGTCCGAGGACGAGCAGCAGTGGCAGCCGCTGTGGAAGGTCAACCAGACCTGGTCGTACTGGGGCCTGTACCCGTCGATGATCCTGATGCAGGACGGCCGCCTGTTCTACTCGGGCAGCCATGTCTTCGGCAACAACATCCCCGGCACCGGCTCCGCGATCTACGACTACGGCGCCAACACCGTCACCCAGGTGCCCGGCCTGCAGAACAAGGACGAGCGGGACCAGTCGGCGAGCGTGCTGCTGCCCCCGGCGCAGGACCAGAAGGTGCTCACCCTGGGCGGCGGCAACATCGAGTCCAACCCGGTGGCGAACCGCCTGACCGACGTCATCGACCTGAAGCAGCCCAACCCGTCGTACGTCGCCGGCCCGCCCATCCCGCAGGGCACCGTCGACCTCGGCAACGGGCCCGTCCCGCAGACCGGCGCCCAGGGCAAGATGTACGTCTCCGCCGTGCTGCTGCCGGACGGCAAGGTCCTGGAGACCGGCGGCGCGCTGCACAACCGCGCCAACCCGGTCTTCGAGTCGTCGCTCTACGACCCGCAGACGAACACCTTCGACCCGGTGGCCGCCGACCCCGAGGCCCGCGGATACCACTCCTCGGCGTTCCTGCTGCCCGACGGCCGGGTCATGACCACCGGTGACAACCCGGGCAACGGCACCTGGAACCACAACGTGTCGATCTACACCCCGCCGTACCTGCTCAAGGGCGAGCGTCCGGCGATCACCTCGGTGATCGACACCCAGTGGAACTACGGCGACACCCAGCGCATCACGGTCGACCGGCCCATCGCCAAGGCGGAGCTGATCCGCCCGGCGGCGGTGACGCACTCCTCCGACCCGAACCAGCGGTTCGTGGACCTGCCGCTGAGCGTCGACGGCAACAACATCGACCTCAACGTCACGAGCAACCCCAACATGGCCCCGCCCGGCTGGTACATGCTCTTCGCGGTCGACGCGAACGGCGTGCCGTCGGTGGCCAAGTGGGTGCACCTGTCGGGCCCGCAGGCCCTGCGGGCGACGGACGCCTCCGCGCACGTCCACTCCTTCGCCGACGACCTGTCCGGCAAGGTCGCGGGGCCCGGCAAGAAGCGGAACTCGCAGAAGGTCCCCACCACCATCGCCGGCTGCGACCGCCACTACGGCTCGGCCAACGTCTGCGTCCCGACGGCCTTCCCGAAGGACGTGAAGAAGACGACGGCGGCCCGCTGCACCTGGCTGAAGAGCCACGACTACGGCCGGCTGAAGGTCAACGGCAAGGACGACCCGCTGCGCCTCGACCCGAACCGGGACGGCGTGGCCTGCGGAAAGGGTGATGTACGCCGGGCCTAGCCCCGGCCGGGGAGCTCGGTGAGGGCGCGCTCCACGATGGCCACCAGCTGCTCGTGGTGCGCGCCCTTCCAGTACGCCCGCCCGCACGCGCGGCACTGCGCGAAGACGTCGTACGACCGCTGCGTGCCGCCCTTGAGCTGCTCGGCAACCTCCTCCTTGGTGGCCTCGCGCAGCAGGCCGTTGCAGGCGGTGCACCGCGTCCAGGGGCGCAGCTCGGGGGCGAACCGGTCGAGGACGTCGCGGAGTTGGTCCTCGGGGCTGGTGCTGTACACGTAGGCGCCGGCCCACAGCTCGCGGCGGCGCAGCAGGCCGCGGTCGCGGCTGAGCATGACCCGGCGCTCGGCGGCCGAGCGGGCGGCGAGCGCCGGGTCGCCGATGTCCGTGGACTCGTAGGCCGTGTCGACGCCGAGCAGGCGCAGCCGGCGGGCGAGGGTGCCGAGGTGGACGTCGAGGAGGAACCGCAGCGGGGCGCCGGTGACCTGCTGCGGGCGGCGGACCGCGCGGACGGTGACCGTCTCGCCGTCGCTGGGCACATGGGCCGGCGGCACCGGGCTGCCGTCCACGACGAGCGCGCCCACCTCGGTGAGCGGGACACCGAGCGACTCGACGACATGGCCGAGCGTCGAGACCCCGTCCGTGCTGACCGGGGTGGCGCCGCGGCGCCGGCCGTTCGGCACGAACAGGCGCAGTTCGGCGGCGAATTCGACGTGGATCTCGGGTCGGCTCACCTGATCAGCATCGCACGGGCGACGGCGCGGGCCTCTGGGGTTTTCCGGGCCGCGGTGCGGGGCGCGGCCGAGGTCGCGGTCGTAGACGGTCAGGGCGCGATCGACCAGGTCGGCCGGGTCGTCGCGGAAGCCGGTCCGCGCCCAGTACTGGCAGACCTCCGTCAGCCCGCCGACGAGGGACATGGCCAGGACCCGCACCTCCAGGCTCTCCGGGGCGCGCCCGGTGCGCTCGCCGAGGGCCTCGGCGAGCAGGCGGCCGGCGGCGGTCGCGTGCTGGGTGCCGCGGGAGCGCACCGCGGGGATCTCCGCCATCAGCCGGCAGCGCATTCGGGTGACCTCGGGCCCCTCGCGCAGGGCGTCACCGATCGCCTCGCGCAGGACGTGCCGCAGGGCCCGCGGCCAGGGCTCGTCCACGGGCCGGGCACGGAAGCGGGTCACCAGCGCCGGCCCGAGGTCCTCGCACAGGACGAGGTCCTCCTTGGCCGGGAAGTAGCGGAAGACGGTCGACGGCGAGACCTCGGCGCGGTCGGCGATCTGCTCGACGGTGGTGGCGTCGTACCCCTGCTCCTCGACGAGGGCGTGGGCGGCCCGCCGGATCGCGTCGCGGGTCTGGAGCTTCTTGCGTTCGCGCAGGCCCGGGCGGGTGCGGTCGGCGGGGGAGGGGCGGGCTGCGGACATGAAGTGACAGTAACTCTCAGTTGACACCCGCTGTCAAACGGTGCCCGCCGGTCCGCTACGAGTGCTGGTAGGCCACCAGTGAGATCCCCACGTAGTGCACGACGAACGCCGCCAGCGTGAACGAGTGGAACACCTCGTGGAAGCCGAACCAGCGGGGTGAGGGGTTCGGCCGCTTGATGCCGTAGACGACCCCGCCCGCGCTGTAGAGCAGGCCGCCGACCACGACCAGGACCAGGACGGCTATACCGCCGGTGCGCATGAAGTCGGGCAGGAAGAAGACCGCGGCCCAGCCCATCGCGATGTAGCAGGGCGTGTAGAGCCAGCGCGGGGCGCCGACCCAGAAGACGCGGAAGACGATGCCCGCCAGCGCCGCGGCCCAGATGCCCCACAGCAGCCAGCGGCCCTTGCTGCTCGGCAGGAGCAGCAGGGTCAGCGGCGTGTAGGTGCCGGCGATGATCAGGAAGATGTTGGAGTGGTCCAGGCGGCGCAGCACGCCGTCCATCCGCGGGCTCCAGGTGCCCCGGTGGTAGAGCGCGCTCACGCCGAACAGCAGGCAGGCCGTCAGGGCGTAGATCCCGCACGCGACGCGTCCGCGCGGTGAGTCCGCGAGGGCGGTCAGTACGAGGCCCGCGACCAGCACCGCCGGGAACATGCCGAGGTGCAACCAGCCGCGGAGCTTGGGCTTGATCGGGTCTGGCAGTGAGAGCGCGTCGGAGATCCGGTCGGCGACAGGCTTGTCCGAGGGCGTGTCGGAGGCGGACGCAGTCATGACCCGCATCGTACCTACGGAACCGTAGGTTACGAATCCGGCAACCCAGGGGAGTGGCCATCATCTCACGGCAGTTGGATTCCGCACCCCTCAAGAGTCGGTCATCCGAACTCAACGTGCACGTAAAGAAACTCGGAGGAACATGGAGGTGGTGGCGTTCCTCACGCCGCTCAGGTGGGCGGCCCTCTGGACAAATGCGCAGTCACCTCGGATGATCAAATGAGTGCGGTCGGCACCGGATGAGCGCCAAAGGGAGTAAGCGAAGCATCCGGGTCGCGGCCCCCACGGGGCAGACAGAGAAAAAATCCCTCATTTAGGAGCGATCGTGGCGCGCGACATCGCGGCTCCCCCCGTCATCCCGACCAACCACCAGGAACTGATCTCCTGGGTGAACGAGATCGCCGAACTGACGCAGCCGGACAGCGTGGTCTGGTGTGACGGATCCGAGGCCGAGTACGAGCGCCTGTGCGGGGAGCTCGTCGAGAAGGGCACCTTCCGGCAACTCGACCCGATCAAGCGCCCCCACTCCTACTACGCGGCCTCCGACCCGACGGACGTCGCCCGCGTCGAGGACCGGACCTTCATCTGCTCCGAGAAGGAGCAGGACGCCGGCCCGACCAACCACTGGAAGGACCCCGCCGAGATGCGGGAGATCTTCGCCGGTGACAAGGGCGTCTTCCGCGGCTCGATGCGCGGCCGGACGATGTACGTCGTCCCGTTCTGCATGGGCCCGCTGGGCTCCGACCTGTCCGCGATCGGCGTCGAGATCACCGACTCCGCCTACGTGGCCGTCTCGATGCGCACCATGACCCGCATGGGACAGCCCGTCCTGGACGAGCTCGGCTCCGACGGCTTCTTCGTGCGTGCCGTGCACACGCTCGGAGCGCCGCTGGAGGCGGGCGAGCAGGACGTGCCCTGGCCGTGCAACAGCACCAAGTACATCTCCCACTTCCCGGAGACCCGCGAGATCTGGTCCTACGGCTCCGGCTACGGCGGCAACGCGCTGCTCGGCAAGAAGTGCTACGCCCTGCGCATCGCCTCCGTGATGGCACGCGACGAGGGCTGGCTGGCCGAGCACATGCTGGTCCTCAAGCTCACCCCGCCGCAGGGCGAGCCCAAGTACGTCGCCGCCGCCTTCCCGTCCGCCTGCGGCAAGACCAACCTCGCCATGCTGGAGCCGACGATCTCCGGGTGGACGGTCGAGACGATCGGCGACGACATCGCCTGGATGCGCTTCGGCGAGGACGGCCGCCTCTACGCGATCAACCCCGAGGCAGGGTTCTTCGGCGTCGCGCCCGGCACCGGTGAGCACACCAACGCCAACGCGATGAAGACGCTGTGGGGCAACTCCGTCTTCACCAACGTCGCCCTCACCGACGACAACGACATCTGGTGGGAGGGCATGACGGAGGAGACGCCCGCCCACCTCACCGACTGGAAGGGCAACGACTGGACGCCGGAGTCGGGGACCCCGGCGGCGCACCCCAACGCCCGCTTCACCGTCCCGGCCGCGCAGTGCCCGATCATCGCGCCCGAGTGGGAGGACCCCAAGGGCGTGCCGATCTCCGCGATCCTGTTCGGCGGGCGCCGCGCCACCGCCGTGCCGCTGGTCACGGAGTCCTTCGACTGGAACCACGGCGTCTTCCTGGGCGCCAACGTGGCCAGCGAGAAGACCGCCGCCGCCGAGGGCAAGGTCGGCGAGCTGCGCCGCGACCCGTTCGCGATGCTGCCGTTCTGCGGCTACAACATGGGCGACTACATGGGCCACTGGGTGGACGTCGCCAAGGGCAAGGACCAGGCGAAGCTCCCGAAGATCTACTACGTCAACTGGTTCCGCAAGAACGACGAGGGCGCGTTCGTCTGGCCCGGCTTCGGTGAGAACAGCCGCGTCCTGAAGTGGGTCGTGGAGCGTCTGGAGGGCAGGGCCGAGGGCGTCGAGACGCCGATCGGCGTGCTGCCGACGCGGGACGCCCTGGACACCGACGGCCTGGACATGGCCGAGGAAGACCTGGAGTTCCTGCTCAGCGTGGACAAGGAAGTGTGGCGCGAGGAGGCCGGGCTCGTGCCCGACCACCTCAACACCTTCGGCGAGCACACGCCGAAGGAGCTGTGGGACGAGTACCACGCCCTGGTGCGGCGTCTGGGCTGACGACCCGCCTGGAAGACCCCGCGGCCGGTCCAGCCGACAGTGCCCTGACCAGCAACATCGTCACGGCCGGCCGCGGTTCACTCCGTGGGTGGGGTGGGGCGCCCTGTCGCTCGGGGGGGCGGTGCGTCGGCGGCCGCGGGTGCGTCGTGGCTGGTCGCGCAGTTCCTCGCGCCCCTGGTAGGCGCCGTGCTGTCGCGGGTGAAGGGCTCGCGTGGCGGGTGCGGGTGGGGTGTGGCTGGTCGCGCAGTTCCTCGCGCCCCTGGTAGGCGCCCTGCTGTCGCGGGTGAAGGGCTCGCGTGGCGGGTGTCCTTCGGGGTGTTACTGGGAGCGGTCTTCCAAGTAGCGGGTGTGGGATTCCTGGCGGCGGGACTCTGTTTCTCGCAGGGTGGTGGCCAGGCGTTCCGCCTCCTCGTGGAGCAGGGCGAGCTGGCGTTCCAGATGCTGTTCCGGTGGCTCCTGCCCCGGGGTCATCCGGTGCCACCAGCGGGTGCGCACGAAGGCGTCGACGGCCTCGGGCACGTCCTGCCGGACGGCCCGGGACAGCGTGTGCACGCCCTCGGGGTCCTGGGCCAGCACCTCGGCGACCCAGCCGGGTTCCAGCAGTGCCCGCAGCAGCCCGGTCAGGTCGTCGAGCCGCGCCGCCGCGGCCGGCGGCAGCTCCACGTCCGCCAGGTAGGCGCCCAGCCGTTCGAAGTCCCCGCGCACCTCGTCCAGCTGGGCCGACGGATCCGGGAAGTCGGGCAGCGCCGGCCGCTCCGGCGGCGCGATCAGCGCACCCGCGCCGTACAGGCCGGCGACCACGACGGGCCAGTAGGGACCGGCCACACCCGTGAAGGTGAGCACCAGGCCCAGCAGCCCGCAGGCGCATCCGGTGAGGTTCTTGCGGGACTCCAGGTACGTCAGTGCCTTACTGGTAGCCACGGATCTCCTCGAAGGCGCCGTCCAGCGAGCCCTGCTGGGCGTCGAAGAGACGGCCGCCGGTCAGCTCGGCGATACGCTCCAGCTCGGCGCGGTCGGAGTCGCCGAACAGGATCGGGAAGACGGGGATGTCGCGCTGCTCGCCGGTGAGCGAGCCGTGGAACGTCTCGAAGTCCGCGGCCGTCTCGCCGGCCGTGTTCTCCCCGTCGGTCATCAGCACGATCGATGTGAACGCCTCGTCGTCGGCGCCCAGATGCTCGTACGCCTTCTCCAGCGAGGTGTAGATCGCCGTGTCGCCCTGCGCCTGCAGCGCCCGGGTGTCGCGGCGGATCCCGTCGAGGCCGCGCTGCGGGTCCGCCGGGTCCACGACATGGGTGCGCACGCTCTTGACCTCAGATCCGAACGGCATCAGCGTCACCTCCTCACGGTCCCGGAAGTCCGCGGTCAGCCCCGTCAGCGCCGCCTTCAGCCGGGTCAGCCGCTCGCCCAGCATGGAGCCGGAGGTGTCCAGCACGTACACCGTGCGCGAGGGGCGGCGCAGCTCGTTCTCGTACGAGTCGAGCAGCCCGTCGGCGACGGAACGGCTGCCCGGGAAGGGCAGTTCGCGCCGCCTGGTGGCGTCCAGGCCCGAGGCCGGGGGGACGGAGGCCACGACGGGGCGGCGGTGGGTGCGGTCGGTGATCGCGCGCTGGGTCTCGGGGCTGCGCAGGCTCTCGGCGAGCCGGCGCACGTTCTCGCGGGCCTCGGGTCCGGCGCCGGCCAGGGAGGAGAGCGGGTAGTCGGCGGTGACCACACCGTCCTTGGGGCGGATCACCGTCAGGTCCGGGATGCCCTTGAGGACCGACTCGTAGTTGAGCAGCGCGTCCACGGTGCCGCGCCGGGTGTACGCGCCGGCCAGCCAGCCCGAGGAACCCGACGTCAGCTTCTGCCCCTTGAAGAACTCCCGCAGCCGCGGCGTCGCCTTGCGCACATCGGCGTCGGTCAGCGCGGACTGGGCCCCGGAGAGCGCGGAGGCGACGGAGACCAGGGTGGCGAAGCCGGAGTTGGAGCGGGCCGGGTCGGTCATGCCGTAGGTCAGCTCGCCGTCCGCGACGGCCTGCTCGACCTGTGACCAGGTGACGTCCTCGGGGGACCAGCCGAGGCCGCGCACGGTGGCCGGCTTCACGCCGATCGCGACGGGGCTCGACATGATCGGCGTCTCCGACACCACCTTGCCGCGCGCCTCAGGGCGCAGGCGCAGATAGTCGTTGGAGGCGAGCCACACCGCGTCGTAGGCCTGGTCCGCCTTGCCCCGCGCCAGCAGGTCCACGGCGTCGAGGGTGCCCATGTACGTGGGCCGCACGGTGATCCCGGTCCGCTCGCGGACCTGGTCCAGGACGGGGGCCATGTCGCTGAGTTCGCTGGAGGCGAGGACGCGCAGGGTGCCGGGTGCGGCGGCCGTGGGGTCGTCGTCGGGGGTGTCCTGCCCGGTGGTGCACGCGGTCAGGAGGGTCAGGGCGGCGAGGGTGAGGGCCGCGATCCGGTGTCTCATCGGTGGCCTCCTTCGAGGGCGCCCTGGGCGCGGCTGCGCTCCAGATGGGCGCCGGCGCTCTGGAGTTCGCTCGTCAGCGACTCGACGGTGGCCGCCATCGCCTCGGTGGCCTGCACCTTGTAGGTGTCGATGGCGTCGAGGGTGCGGTAGATCTGCTGGAAGGCGCTCCGCAGGGTCTCCGCGCCGACCGCCGGGTCCGCGGCGATCCGCTGGATCTCACCGGACTGCGTGGCAAGCATCTCGGCGTTGCCGCGGATGAGTTCCTCGGTGGTGCCGCGCAGGGCGTTGACCTGGTCGACGACCTTCTTCTGGTTGTCGAGGGCGGACGCCAGCATCACGGAGATCCGCAGCGCCGAGACGGTGGTCGTCGCGGCCCGGTCGACGCCCTTGATCAGCTCGTCGTTGTTGCGGCGTACGACGTCCATGGCGAGGTAGCCCTGCGCGCACACGGCGAGCTGGGTGAGCAGGTCCTGGTGCTTCTGGCGGACGGGGAAGAGGACGTCGGCGCGCAGCGTGTCGGCCTGCTGGGGGTCGGCGACCCTCGCGATGTGCTCCTCGACGGCGCTGTCCAGGGCCTCGGTCAGCACCACGTACTCCTGGAGCTTGCCCATGGTCTCCCACAGCCGGACCCGCTCGGTCTGCAACGCGGCGCTGTCACGGCGCAGTTCGTCCTGTCCGCCGCGCAGCGACCCCACGATCTTGTTCAGGGTGCCCTGCGCGGAGGCGTACTTGGCGACGTGGTCGCGCAGCTTGTTGCCGCCGGGCAGCCGGGAGAGGAACTTGCGGCCCTTGCCGGTGGGCAGGTCGCGCGGGTCGAGGTCCTCGACGACCCGCCGCAGCTCCACCAGCGACCCGGCGACCTTCGTCTGCGCGTCCCCGCCCTTGCTGGGCAGGCTGCGCACGGTCCGCTCCAGCATGCGGTTGGACTGCGCGGCCGCGGTGCGCATCTCGCCCGCGCCGAGTGCCGTGATCTCCCCGACCTTGCCGGCGAACTCGGGGGAGCGGGCGTCCAGCGCGGCGAGCCCCGCGATGTAGTCGGCGGCCTTGCGGGCCATGTCGCCGCGCACCCCGTCGTCGACGGGGACGAGTCCGCCGGCCTTCTCGCGCGGAACCGGGGAGACCGGCTCGGGCGGCGTGAGGGTGAAGGAGTCGTCGCGGCTGGCGCTGGTGTTCTGACTGGCGCTGTGGCCGAGGTCGTAGTCGCTCATCTGGCTGATCCCCCTATCCGCGCGCCCGGCGCGCCATCTCGTGCAGCACCTCGGAGGTGGGCACGGGCACCTGTCGCACGTTCAGCTTCGGCATGAGGTAGTCGGTGTGGTCGGCGGTGGCCGCGGTGAACTCGGCGGCGGCGTCCTGCGGGCGGAAGCCGTGACGGGCGGCCAGCTTGCGCAGCACGGGGTCGGTGGAGAGGAGCTGGCCGAGGGCGCGGCCCTCGTGGGTCAGCGGTACGACGGTGTGGTCGCTGGTGGCGGTGGTGTCCAGGTAGAGGACGACGAGGTCGTCGATGCCCTGGCCCTGGCCCAGCAGCGAGGCGACCTGGGACTCGTAGACGAGGACGAGCGGATTGCCGGCGCCGCTGACGAAGTCCCGGAAGGCGCCGTCCGAGCTGGACTGCTGGGCACCCTGCACGGTGGTCAGCTTGCGCAGCAGCGGCGCGGTGCGCCCGATGTCGGCGTCGCTCGCGACCACCTTGCCGCCGTTGTCGACGTAGGAGGCGGCGGCGAGGTAGAGGGCGCCGGAGTTGGAGGTGACGGGATCGGTGCTCGCGATGTAGAGCGTGCCGCGCAACTCGCCGTACTTCTTGGACCCCTTGAGCTGCTGCCAGGTGCGATCCTTCCGGGCGGCGTCGAGATAGGCGTTCATCCGCAGGACGCCGCGGTGGGCTTCGTCCAGGGTGGCCAGTCCGTTTGCCTGAAGCACCTCGGCGGCGCCCCGGTGGGCCACGGCGACGAGGGGCGAGTAGAAGGGGCGCGGCAGCGGCTGCTGCGCCTTGTACTTGGCGGCGAGCGCGTCGGCGGGCGCCTTGCTGGAGGGGAAGGCGAAGTCGTAGCCCGCCAGGTCCAGTTCCTCCATGGCCCACGAGCCGGACGGCTCCGCCTGCACGGTGTAGCCCTTGGCGGCAAGGGCGTCCACCACCTGGGGGTCGGCGAAGAACTCCGTCTTCTCCGACCCGACCACGCCACGCACGGTCTTCGTTGCCGTGCCCTGGTCCCCGTTGTCCCGGCCCGCCACGACGGCCGCCACCACGCCGCCGATCAGCAACACCGCGAGGACAATCCCTGCGATTCGTCTCACGCCGGGGAGCGTGCTCCCGGAACCCAACGTTCCCCGGCTTCCGGGGTGAACGACGGGTGACTTGAAGGTCCCGGTACGCAACGCCCGCTACGGCGGGCGCACTTGTGGCACCCGGTCCGCGCGTCGCTGCGGGTGCACGCGGACCGGGGCCGCACGAGAGGCCCTGACGGGCTCAGTGGGCGGCGAGCTCTCGGGGGCCGAGAGCGGCCGCGTGCGCGTCCATCCGCTCGGCCGCGAGGATCGCCACCGCCGTGTCCGCCCGGGACGCGGCGACCACCAGCGTCCGGCCGGCGAGGGCGTGGGCGCGCCGGTGCAGCGCGGCGAGGTGCGGCGCGGCGGCCGCCGTCGCCGAGGTGCGGGCCGGCGTACGGCCTCCCCGCAGCCGGGCCACCTGCTCGGCGAGCCGGACCGCCGCGGTGTCCAGGTCGGTCGACGGGGCCAGCGCGCGCAGCTCGTCGGTGACGGCGAGCAGCGCGGCGAGGTGTCCCGCGAGCTGGATGTCCAGCTCTTCCTCACGGGAGCGGTGGGGGAAGTCGGAGGGGGTGCCGGCCATCGTGTGGACCGACTTGTCGCGGATCGGTTCGTACATGGGATGGCCTCCTGTGCTCGGCAGAAGCCATCCTACCTTAGATTTCGTCTAAAGTTGAGCCGGTCACCCATCAGGGATCCGCGTATCCGCAGCGTGAGCCTCAGGGCTGGCTGTAACCGTCCAGGAACCGGGCGATCCGGTCGATCGCGTCCCGCAGATCCACGACCGAGGGCAGGGTCACGACCCGGAAGTGATCGGGCTCGGGCCAGTTGAAGCCGGTGCCGTGCACGACCATGATCTTCTCGCGCCGGAGCAGGTCGAGCACCAGCCGGCGGTCGTCCTTCACCTTGAAGATCTTGGGGTCGAGGCGGGGGAAGAGATACAGGGCGCCCTTCGGGCGCACACAGGTCACGCCCGGGATCTGCGTCAGCATCTCGTGGGCGACCTCCATCTGCTCCCGCAGGCGGCCGCCCGGCAGCACCAGGTCGTTGATCGACTGGCGTCCGCTGAGCGCGGCGACCACGCCGTGCTGGCCCGGCATGTTCGCGCACAGGCGCATGTTGGCGAGGATCGTCAGGCCCTCGATGTAGGAGTCCGCGTGCGCGCGGGGGCCGGAGATCGACATCCAGCCGACCCGGTAGCCGGCCACGCGGTAGGCCTTCGACATGCCGTTGAAGGTGAGGGTCAGCAGGTCGGGGGCGACCCGGGCCGTCGGGACGTGCACGGCGTCGTCGTAGAGGATCTTGTCGTAGATCTCGTCCGAGCAGACCAGCAGGTTGTGGCGGCGGGCGATGTCGGTCAGGCCCTTGAGCACCGCCTCGTCGTAGACCGCGCCGGTCGGGTTGTTCGGGTTGATGATCACGATCGCCTTGGTGCGGTCGGTGACCTTGCGCTCGACGTCGGCGAGGTCCGGCATCCAGTCGGACTGCTCGTCGCAGCGGTAGTGCACGGCCGTACCGCCGGACAGCGACACGGCGGCCGTCCACAGCGGGTAGTCCGGCGCCGGTACGAGGACCTCGTCGCCGTCGTCCAGGAGGCCCTGCATGGCCATGGTGATCAGCTCGGAGACGCCGTTGCCGATGAAGACGTGCTCGACGTCCGTCTCGATGCCGAGGGTCTGGTTGTGCATGACGACCGCGCGGCGGGCGGCCAGCAGACCCTTCGCGTCGCCGTAGCCGTGGGCCGTCGAGACGTTGCGGAGGATGTCCTCCAGGATCTCCGGCGGGCATTCGAAGCCGAAGGCGGCCGGGTTGCCGGTGTTCAGCTTCAGGATGCGGTGGCCGGCCGCTTCCAGGCGCATCGCCTCTTCGAGTACCGGGCCCCGGATCTCGTAACAGACGTTGGCGAGCTTCGTCGACTGGATCACCTGCATGTCTGGGAGCTTACGGCCGCCCGCCGCCCCCGGCGTCGTGTCTTCCACCACGTGAGACACCCCGCGACAGGGGCTGTGCACCCTCGACGCCCCCGCGGCCACGGCGTATCCCTAGAATGCGGCGGCATGTCAGAGCCCACCGGAACGGGTGACCCCCAGGGTCCGCCGAACGTGTACGTGCAGCAGGAGCCGGTACGTCCGCCCGCCTACGAGGAGTACACCGACCCGGCCGCCGCGCACGGCTGGCAGAACGCCTACGACGAGACGCGCGAGCTGCCCGCGGTGACGGTCCCGGTGCCGCGTGGCTCCCGCCGCAAGCCCGGTCCCTGGCGCCGCCGGCGGGTGGCGGTGGCGGCCGGCGCGGTGGGCGCGGTGGGCGCCGCGGCGCTGATCGCCGGCTTCGCCGGGTCGGGCTCCGGCGGCGGCACGCAGGGCGGTCAGGACCGGACGCGGTCGACCCCGGACGCCTCCGGCGGTGCTGAGCCCTCGTCCTCCCCCGGGGCGGACGAGGACGCCTCCGCCGTGCCGGCGCGGGACGGCGCGAACCCCTCGGCGTCCGCGCCGGCCCCGGACCCGTCGCGGAGCGCGGGTGACGTCAGCGCCTCGCCCACCCCCTCCGGGGCCGGCCCCACCGCGTCCGCCACGACCCCCGGCGCCACCGAGAGCTCCTCGGTCGACGGACCGGGCAACGCCAACGGCAATCCGGGGCACGGACGCGGCGGCACCAAGGGGCCCAAGTGACCGGTCACCGGGGCGTTCGGCGCACCGAGCGGCCCGCCAGGACGTCCGTGCGGCGGCCGTCCTCGATGACGAACCGGCCGTCGATCAGCACGTGCGGGATGCCCGTCGGGAGCGTGCGCGGATGCGCGAAGGTGGAGCCCGCCGCGACCGTGGCCGCGTCGAAGAGCACCAGGTCGGCCCGGTAACCCTCGCGGACCACGCCCCGGTCGGGCAGCCGCAGCCGGGCCGCCGGGCGTCCGGTCAGCCGGGCCACGCACTCCTCCAGCGACAGCACCCCCAGCTCCCGCACGTACCTGCCGAGGTAGTGCGGGAACGTGCCGTACGCGCGCGGATGCGGCTTGGCGCCCTGGAGGATGCCGTCCGAGCCGCCCGTGTGGACCCGGTGCCGCATGATCGCCCGGACGTTCTCCTCGTGCCCGACGTGCTGGAGGATCGTCGGGCCGAGGCGGTCCTCCACCAGCAGCCGGCGGGCGGTGACCCAGGGGTCCTCGCCGCGCAGGGCCGCCGAGTCCTCGACCGTACGGCCCACGTACGCCTCCAGGGCCGGGTCGCTCACTCCGGAGATCTCGATCGTCTCCCACTCGACCGGTACGCCGTGACAACCGTCCGCCCCGACGACCTCCAGGTCGTGCCGGATCCGCTCGGCCGTCGCGTCGTCCGCGAGCCGCCGCAGGATCGCCTCCGGGCCGCCCTCGCTCGCCCAGCTCGGCAGCAGCGCCACCAGCGTCGTGCAGCCCGGGGTGTAGGGGTAGGTGTCCAGGCTGATGTCGGCCCCGGCGGCGAGGGCGTCGTCCAGCAGGGCCAGCAGTTCGGGCGCTCGGCCCTTGTTGACGCCGAAGTTCATGGTGGCGTGTGCCAGGTGCAGCGGGCAGCCGGCCTCCCGCGTCAGGGCGACCATCTCCTCGTACGCCTGCAGGGCCCCGGCGCCGTACGAGCGGTGGTGGGGGCAGTAGTAGCCGCCGTACCGCGCCACCACCCGGCACAGCTCGGTCAGTTCGCCGTCCTCGGCGTACATGCCGGGCGTGTAGGTCAGCCCGGACGACATCCCGACCGCGCCCTGCTCCAGGCCCTCCGCGACGAGCCGGCGCATCCGGTCCAGCTCCTGCGGGGTGGCCTCGCGGTCCTCCCAGCCGACGGCCAGCGCGCGGACCGTTCCCTGGGGGATCAGATAGGCCGCGTTGACCGCGACGCCCCGGTCCAGCCGGTCCAGGTACTCGCCGACCGAACGCCAGTCGAAGTCGATGTCGTCGCCGTGGCCGTTCCATCCGGTGATGGCGCGGCGCACCTCGGCGAGCGTGCGGTCGTCGACGGGGGCGTACGACAGCCCGTCCTGGCCCAGCACCTCCAGCGTCACGCCCTGGGCGGCCTTCGCGCTGTGGTCGGGGTCGCGCAGCAGGGCGAGGTCGCTGTGGGCGTGCATGTCGATGAAGCCGGGCGACAGGACGAGGCCCTCCGCGTCCAGCTCCCTGGTGGCGGTGGGGCGCTGGCAGCCCGCCGCCGCCGCTTCCTTGACGATCGAGACGATCCGGCCGCCGTCCACCACCACGTCGGCGCGGTACGCGGGGGCACCGGTGCCGTCGACGACGTCCGCGTCACGGATGACGAGGTCTGCCATGCCGGGCCTCCTAGAAGAACGTGCGGATGTACTCGACGACCGTGCCGTCCGCCTCGGCCACCGGGATCAGCTGCCACTTGTCGAACGACGTGCACGGGTGGGACAGGCCCATGCCGAGCCAGTCACCGACCTGGAGATCCGCCTGAGGGGCGGTGCGCAGCCAGGCGTGCTGGTCGGACAGCGCGGTGACCTCCACGCCGGTCGCCGGGCGCTCGGCGCCGTCCCGGCGGACGACCTGCGCGAAGGGCAGGTCCAGGTCGTAGGCGGCGTCCCGCTTGCCGGCGTTGACGAAGGCCTGCTCCGCCGACGGCCGCGACACCACCTGCGCCCACAGGCGGAACGCGGGCTCCAGCGCGCCCTCCTCGGCGACCCGGTTGAAGGGCGTCAGCTTGCGGTAGTGCCCGTCGTCGTGCGAGACGTACGCGCCCGAGCGCAGCAGCTTCAGCACCGGCAGGCTCAGTTCGGGGATCTCGGCGAACACGTCGGCCACCGCGTCGAACCAGGCGCTGCCGCCCGCGCTGACCACGATCTCGTCCAGCCCCTGGAAACGGCCCGCCTTGTCGAAGTCCGTCGCCAGTGCCACCAGCCGGCGCAGCCACGCGTGCACGCGCTCGGGGTTCGCGCCGGGTACCTCGCCCTCGTAGCCCGCGACGCCGACCAGGCGCAGCGCCGGTGCGGCGGCCACCGCGTCGGCGATCTCGGCGCACTCCGCCTCGGTGCGCACGCCGGTGCGGGCGCCGTCACCGGCGGCCAGCTCGACGACGACGTCCACCGGGCGCTCGGTGCCGCGCAGTGCGGCGTCCATCAGCTCGACGCCGCGCACGGAGTCGACGTAGCAGACGAACGTGAAGGAGGGGTCCTCGGCGAGCTCGCCGGCGATCCACCGCAGGGCCGCCGCGTCCACCAGCTCGTTGGCCAGGAAGACCCGTCGGACGCCGAACGCCCGCGCCACCCGCACCTGGTGCGGCACGGCGAGCGTGATGCCCCAGGCACCGTTGTCGATCTGCCGCTGGAAGAGCTGCGGGGCCATGGTGGTCTTGCCGTGCGGGGCGAACGCCAGACCGTGGCGGTCGGCGTACGTCGCCATGAGCCGCAGGTTGTGCTCCAGGTGCTCGGCGGAGAGCGCGAGGACCGGGGTGGTGAAGCCGCCGGTGAACAGGTTCCGGCGCTGGGCGGCGAGATCCGCCACGGTCAGCCCGTGGGCGTCGGGCGGGAGGCCCTTGAAGCGGTGGTCGACGCGCTCCTCCGTGAGGGCGGCGAGCGCTTCGGCGGCGGTGGTGGTGCCGGGGTCGAGGGCCATGGAGCCTCCCTGATCTGGTGCGTTGCGAAGTGTGCAACGTCCATTGCGTATGTCGCTTACTGCTGTCTAACATCTCGGCCAACGCGGGGTCAACGGAGCCGCCACGACCCGCGACGTCGACGAGGAGTCCTGACCATCGTGACCGCCAACGGCCCTTGCACCGCCCCCGACGTCGTGGACGTCGTCGCGCTCGGCGAGTCCATGGTCACGTTCCTGCCCTCCCGGCCCGGCCGCCTCGCCGATGTTCCCTCCTTCGATCGGGGCATCGGCGGCGCCGAGTCCAACGTGGCCTGCGTGCTGGCGGCAGCCGGGCACACCACGCGGTGGGTGAGCAGGGTCGGTGCGGACGGCTTCGGCGACCACCTGGTCGAGGCGGTCGGAGCGTACGGCGTCGACGTGTCGGCGGTCCGGCGGGACCCGGCGCGCCCGACCGGCGTGTACTTCCGCACCGCGGGGGACCGGGCGGGCGACGGCCACGAGGTGGCCTACTACCGGGCCGGGTCGGCGGCGTCCGCGATGAGCGCGCGGAACGTCGACATGGCGGCGGTGCGCGCCGCCCGCGTCCTGCACCTCTCCGGCATCACGGCCGCGCTGTCGGCGGACTGCCTGGGTCTGCTGCGCGAACTGACCGCCCCCGTGGCCGGGCGCCCGCTGATCTCCTTCGACGTCAACCACCGGCCCGGTCTGTGGCGGGACGCAGCCGGCGCCCGGCTCCTGCTGGAACTCGCGCGGCGCGCGGACCTCGTGTTCGTGGGGGAGGACGAGGCCGAGGATGCCTGGGGGGCGACCGGGGGTCCGCAGGCGATCCGGGAACTGCTGCCCGAGCCGCGGACGCTGGTGGTGAAGCAGGGCGCCGCCGGAGCCACGGTGTTCGAGCGGGGGCCGGAGCGCGAGGGCCGCGCCGACGCCGACGCCCATGCCGGCGCAGACGTACATGCCGACGCCGACGCCGACGCCGACGCCCCTGCCGGCGCCGACGCCGGCGCCGACGCCGCCCCCGGCGCCGATGCCGACCCCGTGGGCGACGGTGGGGCGGTCGGGCCCGGCCGGGTCAGCGAACCCGCTCCGCGCGTCGACGTCGTCGCCTCCGTCGGCGCCGGAGACGCCTTCGCCGCCGGGTTCCTCTCCGCCACCCTGCGCGGCCTGCCCGCCCGGGACCGTCTGCGGCACGGACACCTCATGGCCGCCGCCGCCCTGACCGTCCCCGGCGACCTCGCCACCCCCGCGACGCGCCGGCACGCCGACCGGCTCGCCGCCCTGGACGACGACGCGTGGGGGACACTTCGACTCGGCCCCGGCTGGACGCACGCCGTTGATCGGGCCCCGAAGGAGGTACGTACGCCATGAGTCAGACCGTCGACCGCGCGCTGAGCATCCTGCCGCTGCTCGCGGAGGGCCCCGCCGACCTCGGGCAGGTCGCCGACCGGCTCGGCGTGCACAAGTCCACCGCGCTGCGCCTGCTGCGCACCCTCCACGAGCACGGTTTCGTCTACCGCCAGTCCGACCAGCGCTACCGCCTCGGCGCCCGGCTCTTCGCACTCGCCCAGGAGGCGATGGAGAACCTCGACATCCGCGAGATCGGGCACCCCCACCTCGTACGGCTGAACGAGCAGTGCGGGCACACCGTGCACCTCGCGGTGTACGAGGAGAACGAGGTCCTCTACATCGACAAGGTGGAGAGCCGCTACCCGGTGCGGATGTACTCGCGGATCGGCAAACCCGTCGCCATCACGGTCGCCGCCGTCGCCAAGCTGCTGCTCGCCGACCTTCCCGAGCACGAGCGCCGCGCCCTCGCGGAGAAGCTCGACTACCCCCTGTACACGGCTCGTTCGACGCCGAACCCCGAGGCCTTCCTCCGGGAGCTGGCCAAGGTGCGCGAACAGGGCTGGGCCACCGACCTCGGTGGCCACGAGGAGTCCATCAACTGCGTCGCCGCACCGATCCGCGGCGCGGACGGCCGGGTCGTCGCCGCGATGTCGGTCTCGGCGCCCAACGTCGTCGTCACCGGCGACGAACTCCTCACCCTGCTCCCGCTGGTCCGCCGCACCGCGGACGCCATCAGCGGCGAGTACTCCGGCAGGACCCCGACGAAAGAGCTGGCATGACCGAGAAGACCGCCCTCACCCCCACGACCCACACCACCCCGCCCGCGAAGTTCTCCCACGGCGTGCGGAAGGGCAACATCCTCCAGGTCGCCGGCCAGGTCGGCTTCCTGCCCGCCGTCGAGGGGCAGCCCCCGACGCCGGCCGGCCCGGGCCTGCGGGAGCAGACCCTCCAGACGCTCGCCAACGTCAAGGCGATCCTCCAGGAGGGCGGCGCCTCCTGGGACGACGTGATGATGATCCGCGTCTACCTCACGGACGTGGACCACTTCGCCGAGATGAACGCGCTCTACAACGCGTACTTCGAGGAGCAGGGCCTCACCCAGCCGCCGGCCGCGCGGACCACCGTGTACGTCGGCCTGCCCGCCGGTCTCCTGATCGAGATCGACGCCCTCGCCGTTCTCGGCTGAGCGCCCCCTCACCTTCCGCACCCCGATTGCCGTCACGGCACGGCGCCCTCTCCCCTTGGCCGCCGTGCCGTGATCCCCCATGCCCGAAAGCACCATGTGTTGACGCAGAGGACCCCCGCATGTCCTACATATCCGCCGCGCCGTCCCCGGAGACCCCACCCCACACCGGCGGGCTGCTGCTCCTCGTCGACGGGACGGCAGGCCTCCTGACCGTCGCCGCGATCGGTATCGCACTGCTGCTCTTCCTGATCATCAAGGTCCGCCTCCAGCCGTTCGTCGCCCTCCTCGCGGTCTCCATCACCGTCGGCCTGATGGCCGGCCTGTCGGTCACCGAACTCTTCGGCACCGTCCAGAAGTCCGACGCCGTCTCCACCATCGAGTCCGGCATGGGCGGCATCCTCGGCCATGTCGCGATCATCATCGGCCTCGGCACCATGCTCGGCGCGATCCTCGAAGTCAGCGGTGGCGCCGAGGTGCTGGCCTCCCGGCTGCTCGGCCTGTTCGGCGAGAAGCGCGCGCCCCTCGCCATGGGCCTGACCGGCCTGATCTTCGGCATCCCGGTCTTCTTCGACGTCGGCATCTTCGTCCTCGCGCCGCTCGTGTACGCCGCCGCCAAGCGCTCCGGCAAGTCGGTGCTGCTCTACTGCCTGCCACTGCTGGCCGGCCTGTCGATGACCCACGCCTTCCTGCCCCCGCACCCCGGCCCCGTCGCCGCCGCCGGTCTGCTCCACGTCGACCTCGGCTGGGTCATCCTCATGGGCGTCGTCTGCGGCATCCCCGCCGTGCTGGCCGCCTGGGCGTACTCGGCGTGGATCGGCCGCCGGATCTTTGTGCCGGTCCCGCAGGACATGGCCGAGGCGGCCGAGGAGGCCAAGCGCGCCGTGCTCGACGAGCAGCGGGCGGGCGGCGTGGAGCCCCGTGAGGCGCCGGTCGGGCTCGGCACCGTCCTCGCCATCATCGGCACGCCGCTGATCCTGATCCTCGCGGCGACCTTCTCCTCCATCGCCCTGGACCCCTCCACCCTGCGCTCGGTGGTCGAGTTCTTCGGCCACCCGTTCGTGGCCCTCACCCTCGCGCTGCTGCTGGCGTACTACCTCCTCGGCATCCGCCGCGGATGGTCGCGCAAGTCCCTGGAGACGGTGTCCACCTCGTCCCTCAAGCCCGTCGGCAACATCCTGCTCGTGGTCGGCGCGGGCGGTGTCTTCGGCGCCGTCCTCAAGGCGAGCGGTGTGGCCCAGGCACTGTCGGACACCTTCAACGACGTCGGCCTGCCGGTGCTCGTCCTCTCCTACCTGATCTCGCTCGTCCTGCGGGTCGCCCAGGGCTCGGCGACGGTGGCGATCGTGACGACGGCCGGCATCGTGGCCCCGCTGCTGACGGAGGGCGACCACTCCCAGGCGTTCGTGGCCCTGGTCATCATGGCCATCTCCGCGGGCTCCATCTTCGCCTCGCACGTCAACGACGGCGGCTTCTGGATCGTCGCCAAGTACTTCGGCATCAGCGAGCGGGACACGCTGAAGACGTGGACGGTGCTGGAGTCGGTGCTGTCGGTCGCCGGATTCGCGGCGGCGGCGGTGCTCAGCCTCTTCGTGTAGGCGGCGCCGCGAGGGGCGCGTCCAGGTCCGTACCCGGCCCTGGACGCGCCCCGTTTCCGACCCGTTCGCGACCGGGCCGTGCGCTGCAATGGAAGGGCGGAACGGGCTTGTGAGGGGCACGGGGCGGTGCGATGCTGATCGTCATGCCGCCGCCGCCGCCTCACCCGCTCGATCACGAAGTGGTCCTCGCGGAGGTGCGCAAGGTGCGACGAGCCGGGGTCGTCAGACTGCGGGAACTCGCCCTGCCGGCGCTCGTCGAGGCCGCCCGTGAACTTCCGCGGGGAGACGGCGAGTTACCTGGGGGGCCGGTGGAGAAGGTGTTACGGCTCGCCGTCTCCCGGATGGGCGGCGGCACCCTCCAGACCGCCGCCGAGTACAGCCTCGGCCTCGCCCAGGGCACCCGGGACTGGCCGGCCGCCGACCGGCGCCGACGGGCCGCCCAGGTGTACGGGGTGAGCGTCGAACGGTTCCGCAAGCACCACGAGTTCATGGTCCTCGGCCAGGTCGCGGAACAGATCGTGCAGGGTGCCGACCACAGGGCCGCCGATCACCACAGGGCCGCCGATCACCACAGGGGCGCCGACCGGCACCAGGGCGCCGGCCACGACCGCGCCGCCGCCGTCCCGGCCGCCGGACCCGGCCCCGCGAGGGCGCCGCGTGACCGCGTCCCCGCCGCGCACCGGGCGCTGCGCGTCCGGGTGCAGCGCCGTACCGTGCCCGTCACCGTGCACGTCCACTCGGTGGACCTGCTGCGCGACATCGACGTCGTGGTCTCCCCGTCGAACACGTACTTCGCACTGCCCGCGCCCTACAAGTCGTCCGTCGCCGCGACCCTGCGCCGGGCGGGGGCGCGCAGGGACCCCACCGGGGGACTCGTCGAGGACCGCGTCCACGACGAGCTGGGGGCGTGGGCCGCCCGGCACGGGGCTCCCGGCCGGGCGGCCCTGCCGGGCACGGTCGCCGTCACCTCCGCGGGCGCGCTGGCCGGTCAGGGCATCCGGCGCATCTACCACGTGGCCGTCGCCGTGCCCCGCCCCGAGACCAACGACTACGACGTCCAGCCCGCCGACATCACCCGGGGCGTGACCCGCGTCTTCGCCCTGCTCGCCGAGGAGGCCCGCCGGTGCGACCCACCGCCGCGGTCGGTCTGCCTGCCGCTGCTCGGCGCGGGGCGCGGCGGACTGACCCCGCTGGAGAGCTTCGGCGCGCTGTGGGCGGCCGTCGAGGCCGAGCTCGCCCGGGGCGCCGACTGGGACATCCACTTCGTGGTACGCCGCCATGCCCGTGCCGACCTGCTGGAACGGCTGCTCACGGCCGTGGGGGAGGAGTGATGGGGCATCCCCCGTCCGAACCGGCCGACCCGTACCTCACCCTCGCCGCCGCGGCCGCCCACTGGGACCGGGTGGCCGCGCGGCTCGGTGCGGACACCCGGGCCCGGCTGGCCGAGTTGCTCACCGTCGTCCGCCACGCCGACGCCCCCGGCCGGCACTCCTGCGCCGTGCAGGCCGCGGGGCTGTTGCGGCAGCGGCTGCCCGACGAGTTCGGCGCCGCCGCGCAGGCACGGCTGGCCGGCGTGCACACCGCGCAGGACGGCCCGCCGACCGTGCAGGGGTTCGGGACCGAGGACCTGGCCGTGCTGCTGATCGACGGGCACCGCATGGTGGGACCGGTGCTCGGGCCGGTGCGCGAACGGCTGCTCGCGGAGCCCGCGCTGGACGCCGAGACCGTGCGGCGCGCGGGCGGCGAGCCGTACGCGCCGGACCTGATCCGGCTGCGCGGCGCCGGCGGGCGGCCGCGGCTGCCGAGGTTCCAGTTCTCCGAGGAGACCCTGCCCTGGCTGGTGGTCCTGGAGGTCAACGCGCTGCTGGACGCCGGGCACGACCCCTGGGGCGCCGCCGACTGGTGGCTCAGTGCCAACGCCTGGCTCGGCACCAGCCCCGTCCGGCTGCTGGGCACCGGGCGGGACCGGCAGCTCGTCGAGACCGCGCGGTTCCTGATGGACAGCGAGGGTGGGTGACCGGCATGCCCAACTACCGCCCGCCCGACGCGCTCACCGGCACCCCCGGCAAGGTGACACTGGCCCGTGGCACCCTGCTCCACCGCATCCACGGCTCGCACCGCGACGCCGCCGGGTTCAACCCCCGGCCCTCCCACTGTCTCTACGGGGGTGGCCGCTTCGACGCCACCTCCTGCGACCGGTACGGCTACCTGTACGCCGGTCTCGGCGCGGCCGCCGCCGTGTGCGAGACGCTGCTGCGCTCCCTGCCGTTCGACCCGGCGGGCGGCCCCCGCCTGCTTCCGCACCGGGCCGTCGAGGGGCGCCGGCTCAGCACGTTGCGGCTCACCGCCGACCTCTGCGTGCTGCCGCTGATGAGCGCGCAGGACCTCGCCGCCGTGCACCAGGACACCTGGCTGGTGCACACCGAGGCGCACGAGTACCCGTACACCCGGGACTGGGCCCACTGGATCCGCCGGCACACCCAGCCGTGGGCGCAGGGCATGGTGTGGGCGTCCAAGCGGGAGCCGGCGGACCGGACCGTGGTGCTGTTCGGCGACCGCTGCCCGGACGGCGTGCTGCGCTGCGAGGACGACGGGACCGTGGACTTCGGCACCGCCGAGGGCCGGGAATGGCTGAACTCCGTGCTGCTGCCGTACCACGTCCGACTTGCCCCCTGAGGGGCCATGCCGAGACAGCCCGCCCACGACGCCCTGGAAAGCCCGGCCTGTGACCGCTGACGACGACCGAGACCTCGTCGAGGACCTCCGCGCCCAGCGCGAGGAGGTCCTCGACACCCTCGCCGCGACCGCCTCCGACGACCCGGACGCCCCCACGCTGTGCGCGCTCGCCGGGGAACTCGGTTACCGGCTGCACCTCCTGGCGGGCGACCCGGAGGACCTGGAGCGGGCGGCCGAGGCGTTCGCGCTGGCCTTCAGGACGCCCGGCGACCATGCGGACTGGGCGGCCTGGCGCATCGTGTTCGGCCATGTGAGGGCCCTGCAGTACGACCTCGACCCCCGCCCCGGACTCCTCGGCACCGTCTGGGAACTGCTCACCGAGGGCACCGCCGCGCTGCCCCGTGACGACCCCGAGTACACCTTCGCGCGCGAGCTGGGAGCGCAACTCCTGGCGGCCTGCGCCAAACAGCGCTACCAGGAGTGCGACGGACCCGCCGCGCGGCGCCTCGAACTGCTCGACGAGGCGCTGCGCCGGCACGCGGCTGCCGCGGCGACACAGGTGCCGGGCAGCCAGGACGCCGTGGAGCTGGCCGAGGCGCAGGGATTTTTGCGTCTGGAGCGCTGCGAGCTGGACCGGGTGCCGGCGGACGCCGAGGCCGCCGCCGCCCACTACCGGTCGGTGCTCGACGCCGCGCTGCCCACCAGCGATCTGCCGCTGGTCCGCTACAGCCTGGGCCTCGCCCTGATGGTGCACGGCCGGGTGACCACCGATCGGGACGAACTGGAGCAGGCCCGCGAGGAGTTCGGCACCGCGCTGCTGGAGGCACGGCAGCGGCTCGGCCGTGAGCCGTCCTGGGCGTGGGAGGCCGGGATCCGCAGCGCCCTGGTTCGCTTCCTGCTCTGGGCGCACTGGAAGGACCACGCGCAGGCCGCCGCGGCCGAGGTCGAGCTGAACGGGCTGCTCGCCGACCCCGACGACGTCGCGCGGCTCACCCCGGTGTTCCTCGACAGCTTCGGGCGGCTGCTGTACGAGCGGGCGAGCGTGCGCGGTGACGGACCCGGCAGGGACCGGGCGATCGGGCTGATCCGGCGGGCGGTCGACATGTGGGAGCCCGCACGGGACGGGCAGGTCACCGTGACCGCGCTCTTCCTCGGGATGTTCCAGCAGAGCCGCTACCGGGACGACCCCGACCCGGGGCGGCTGCACGACGTCACCGAGAGCTGTGCGCGGGTCCTCGCCGACGAGGCCTTCTCGCCCGAGCTGCGCAAGGTCGCCCAGATGATGGGCCTGTGGGCCTGGACCACCCTGGAGGAGACGCACGGCATCACACCCGCCTCGCCGGACGACGTCCCGGAGGCGATGCGCCTCGAAGGCGCCCGCGACGCCTACCTCGGCATGCTCGACGACCTCGACGGCGGCGGCATCGGCTCGCTGAACTTCGGCGACTCCGACGACGACTTCCCCGGCATCTTCAAGGGCCTGGGCGGCAGCGGCGCGCTCACCGAGGCCTTCGACCAGGGGTACGCCTCCTTCGCCGCCCAGCGGGACGCGTCGGGCCGCGCCTTCCTCGCCCTCAACCTGCTGTCGCAGGGCATGCTCCTCGACCCGCACGGCACCCACGTCACCGAGGCGCAGAAGACGGAACTGATCGACACCGTCCTGGCACACCGCCCGGACGACCCCGCGTGGCAGCGCAGGGCGCACGCCGTGGTCGCCCAGGCGCGGCTGCGGGACGAACTCAGCGGCTCAGGACGCGGCATGGACGCCGTCCTCGACCATCTGGCACAGGCCGACGCGGCGGGCGCGGGCGCGGTGTCCGGCGACGGGGGCGCGGGTCCGCCGCACGGCACGGGCGCCGGTGCCCCACCGGTCGGCGGAGTCGAGGACCGGCTCGGACAGGGCATCGACATCGCCCGGTTCGCCGCCATGAGCCACCGGGGGCAGACCGGCGGGGCCGGCGACGACGTGGAGGCCGCCGGCGAGATGTGGCAGCGGCTGCGCGACAACCCCGCCCTCTCGCCGTACCTGCGCCGTGTGATCGGCGCCCAGCAGGCCGGGTTCGAGGCGCACGCCGCCGCCCTGCGCGGCGACCTCGCGGCGACCGACGCCCACCTGACCGAACTGCTCACCGTGCACGGCGAACTCGACCCGGACGACAGCACACGCCTCGAACTGTGGACGCTGCTGGAGAACGCCCGCTCGGCCCGCGACCGCCTCGCCCAGGACCTCGGCGCCCCGCCCGCGCCCCCGCTGCCCGGCCGCCCCTCCCCGGCCGAGCTGCGCCGCGGGGCCCGTGGCCTGCCGCGCGACCAGCGGGCCTGGGTGCTCGGCGACAACGGCATCAACCACTTCATGCGCGCCGGACGCTCCGGCGACCCGGTCGCCGTCACCGAGGCGATGGAGCTGATCCAGGAGGCGTACGACCTGGTCGACGAGGGCAGCGACAGCAAGCTGCGCTACGGCTACTGCCTGGGCGTCGGCCACTGCGGACTGGCCGAGGCCCAGCGCCTGCCCACGGCCCGCGCCCGCCATCTCGCCCAGGGCATCGCGCTGCTGGAGGCAGCCTTCGCCATCGCCGGCGGCCCCGAGCACCGGCTCTACGCGGGCGCCGGACTCGCCCTCGGCCGCGCCTACCGCACCCGCGGCGAACTCCGCCGGGACGACAAGGGCCTGGGCCGCCGCACCGGCCTGGACGCACTGCGCGGTCACGCCTGGGCGGCGCTGCTCCAGTCCGGTACCGAGCACGCCGCGCAGGCCGTGGCCATGGCGACCACGACCGCGCTGGAGGTCGCCGGCTGGTGTCTGCGCGACCACGCCCTCGACGAGGCGGTGCAGGCCCTCGACGCCTGCCGCGGCCTGCTGCTGCACGCCGCCACCACCTCGCGCACGGTGCCCGAGCGCCTGGCCGCGGCGGGCCATGACGCCCTGGCCGAGGAATGGCGCGCCGCGGGCCTCGCCCCCGAGTCCGCCGACCCGCTCACCGCGCTCCGGACACCCGTGAGCGTCCCGAGCGCCCTGCGCCGCCGCGTCCTGGCCGCCCTCACCGGTACGGACACCACCCAGGACCGCCTCCTCGACCCGCCGGCCACGGACGAGATCGCCACCGCACTGCGCACCCTGCGCAAGGACGCCCTCGTCTATCTGGTCCCCGCCGGTGAGGACACCCCCGGCAGCGCCGTCGTCGTCACCTCCGGCGGCGCCGTCCACTCCGTCCCGCTGCCGACGCTCACGGAGAACGCGGGCCCGCTGCGCGAGTACGCCCGCGCGCCGCACGCCGACGCGGTACGGCTCGCCGAGGACGCGCGGGACGTGTCACCGTTCGGGACGGACCCGGACGAGGCCCGCGTCATGAAGCCGGCGCCCGGCTGGTCCGGCACCAGGCCGGCCCTGCCCTCGCTGCGGGAGCGGCTCGACCGGCTGTGCGGCTGGGCCTGGTACGCCGCGATGCGCCCGCTCCTCGACGTCTTCGCCACCCGCACCGGGCGGGCACCGCGGCTGGTGTTCGTGCCGATGGGCACGCTGGGTCTGGTCCCGTGGCACGCGGCCTGGGCGCAGGGCGCGGACGGGCGGCGCCGCCACGCCCTGGAGGACGCGGAGATCTCGTACGCCGCCTCGGCCCGTCTCCTGTGCGATGTGGCCGCGCGCCCCGAGGCCGTCCACTCGGGCGCGGCGCTCGTCGTCGGCAACCCCACCGGGGACCTGCGCTGGGCCGGAGAGGAGGCGGACGCGGTGCAGCAGGCGTTCTACCCGCGCGGCCGTTTCCTCGGGTGGCGTGCGCACGGCGGTGCGGAAGGGCCCGGCACCCGGCAGGAGGTGCTGTCCTGGCTGAACGACGCGGAGGGCCCCGACGAGGAGGGCGCCGTGCTGCACCTCGCCTGCCACGCCTCCATCGCCCGCACCGCCCGCCGGACCGCCCACCTCTCCCTGCACGACGGGGAGCTGGCGGCCGAGGAACTCACCGAGGCGGTCGCCTCGTCGGGCCGCGGCAGGCTCGGTCTGGTGGTGCTGGCCGCCTGCCGCAGCCATGTGTCGGGGCGCGGCCACAACGAGGCGTTCAGCCTGGCGACGGCGTTCCTGGTGGCCGGTGCCCGCTCGGTGGTCGGCTCGCTGTGGCCGGTGCCGGACGAGGCGACCTCGGTGCTGATGTTCCTGACCCACCACTTCCTGCGCGCCGAGGGCGAACCGCCCGCCAGGGCGCTGCGCCGGGCCCAGTTGTGGATGCTGGACCCGGACCGCGAGCCGCTCGCCGGCCTGCCCGCCCTGCTCGCCGAACGGGCCGCACGCGTCGACCCGGACGACCTGAGTGCCTGGGCCGGGTTCACACACCTCGGCCGGTAGCCGGTACGACCGTGCGCAGGGGAACCGTCCGGGTCGCCCAGCGCACGGCCGCGTCTCCCCTGACCGGGCCCGCCTTCCGGTCCCGGTGCCCCTCGAACCGCAGCACTCCCCAGGCCCCGGGACCGGGGCGGCGGGAGACGACCCTCTCCGGGTCCCAGCCCGGCAGCCGGAACGAGGTCGTGCGCAACTCGTCCTCCGCGACGATCAGTTTCAGCCAGTCCCGGCATTCCGCGCCCGGTACGACGGGCCGTCCGGCGGGCAGCGACAGCTCGACGGGTTCGCCCCCCAGGGCGTACGCGGTACAACCGGGGCCGATGAACTGGCCCGGAACGAGCGCCGGGTCGGCGGAGTAGTCGTGGTCGGTGAGGTCGAGCAGGACGCACCACAGCGAACGGTGCGGGGAGCGGTTGTGCAACCGGATCGAGACCCACGGCTCGCGCCGACCGTCCGCGGCCTCCGGGGCGTAGGCGCAGACGAGGTCGCCGCTACCGTCCGGCAGCAGGGGCCCGCTGCCGGGCGCGTCCCACGGGACGACCTCCACCTGCACGAGGTTGTCCAGCACACCGGGCCGGGAGGTGAGGTCGCGCAGCTGGTGCCAGCGGGTCAAATGGGTCAGGCAGTCCACCACGCGCCAGGCGTCGTCCTGCGCGGTGAAGGGCAGCGGGTCCACGAAGTCCGTCCCGTCCCGCCCGAGCACGCGCGCGCGGCCCCCGTCGACCACGACCCGGAAGTGCAGATCCGCGAACTCCCGTGGCTCGTCGGCGAGGCTGAGCAGGGGGGCCGGGCCGCCCCCGGGACCGTGCGTCGCGACCGTCGCGCGCAGCAGGTCGCCGGCGGCCCCCTCGGGCGCGCTCACCGTGGCGGGCGGCGTGGCCAGCGCGGTCAGGTTCACCGGGTACACCTGATCCGGATCGGGCGCCCAGCCGACCGGATCCACCAGTGTCCGGTCGGGCCGCACCGAGCGGGCCCGCACGACCGCGCCCAGCAGCGCGCCCCTCGGCCCCGCCACCGAGAACTCCGTGCCCTCGGCGCCCTTCCCGTCCGCCAGCCCGTGACCGCTGCCGCAGTCGACCTCCCACCCCTCCGCCGCGTTGCGCAGCAGATGCTCTCCGGCCGTCCGCGCGACCGCACCCCCGAGGAACGGCAGATCGGCGCTACCGCCCGGCGTCTCGGGATACAGCACCGGCCGCTGCAGCCCGCCGGAGCGCCGCACGCGCGCGTGGGCCGCGGACAGCAGGTGCCGGTAGGTGGTGTCGGGGCCCGCCGTGCGCACCGCCCCCAGCAGGGCGTACGTGAACGCGCCGTGCCGTCTGCCGCCGTAGTCCCCCTCGTACGACAGCTGGTCGAGCCGGCAGGCCGCGAGCAGCACATGCCGGGCGGGATCCTGCGGCAGCACGACCTCGCGGGTGGCCGGCGGCGCCCACTCCCACTCCGGGCGCGGTGGCGCGTACCGCGGGGTCAGGCCCTCGGGCAGGTCGTACCGGGTGGCCCCGCCGGAGTAACAGCAGTCCAGCACCGCGACCACGTGCGCGCCGCGCGCGGCGACCGCGTCGAGCAGCGCGCCGAGCCGCTTGTCGGGCAGCGGGCCGTCCGCGCACACCAGCGCCTGGCTGAAACCGGTGGACTCGGTCAGCAGGTCCGCGCCGGTGGCGGGCAGCGACGTGCCGTGCCCGGAGAACCAGAACAGGGCGGTGTCCCCGGGCCCTGCCGCTCCCAGGAACCCGCTGATGCCGTCCTCGACCGCGGCCACCGTCGCCGCGCCGTCCAGCACGGTCCGCACCCGGGCGCCGCCCCCCGTGCGGGCGGTCAGCAGCCGGTGCGCCTCGGCGACGTCGTTGAGACAGCCTTTGAGCGGCGCCGCGATCGCGGCCGGATAGTCGTTGATGCCCGCCATGAACGTGTGGATCGACCCCATGCCGGGCAGTCTGTCAGCCCACCCCGGGCCGTGACGTGTGTGAACTGGGCGGCAACGGGGCGAGTTCGGGGCAGGAGCTGGTTTTCCGAATGCCAAGTGTCCGATGAGGTCGCACTATTGACGGGACGTCACTACGCTTCGTCTCTTGCCATCGCTCATGCAGATCAGCTCGGGGGACACATGGGCCACTTGGAGCGGCCACGACGCATCGTGCAACCGGGCGGTGCCGGGACACCGCCGTCCACCTCGTCGGACGCCCTGCGCCGCACGGACCAGGGCCCGGCCACCGGCGCCCGGCGCACCGTCGGCGCGCCCGGTCCGGCCGCGCCGCTGCGCCGTGAGCGCCTCGCCGCCCGCCCGCAGGGCCTGCGCGACGCCGTCGGACGCCTCGACGCGGGCCTCGACGAGAACGCCCGCCGGCAACTCGCCGAGTGGATCGGCGAGGAGTACCGGGCCAGTTACGGAGAGGTCCCGCTCGGCTTCTTCGCCCGCTGCCACCTGGGCCCGCCCTATGTGGACCATCAGCTCAACCTCTTTCAGGTGATCATCCGCCACTTCGCCCCGTCCGACCCGGTGCCCGAGCCGTTCGCGGGCGCCCGGATGCTGGTGCGCTCCGGCGGCTACGCCTTCGTCGAGGTCTACTCCGGCGGACTGCTCCTGCCGGTCCTCGACGACGGCACCGTCGTCCGTCCCTGAAGCCCGGCGCGCAGCACGTCCCCGTACCGGAGCAGCACGTCCCCGTACCAGATCCACGTGCCAGAACCATGTGATCGGAGAACCGCATGTCCGAGGTGGACTTCGCCCTGCACCAGAAGGTGCAGCAGGTCAGCAACCTCGTGGTCCGGCTCAGCGAACAGGTCGGCTCCGTGTCCGGCCAGGTCTCGGCCGTCGAGGCGGGGCAGCAACAGACCCGCACCGAACTCCAGCAGCTGCGCGACGAGTTCCTCGCCTTCGTCAAGACAGCCCAGCTGACCGCGAACGTGCAGCGCGCCGAGACGCGGGTCGGCGTGATCCAGGACCAGGTCGACCACGAGTTCGGGCACCACAAGACGGTGCGGCGCACCGCCGTCGGCATGCTCCAGGCCTTCGACCTCGGCCTCGTCTCCGAGGAGAACGTCCGCGCGGTCGGCGACCAGCTGATGATCCAGACGCCCCGCTACTGGCTGGCGCCCGCCCTGGTGGCCCTCGCCTCCTGGTCCGCCGACGACCGGGCACTGTGCGAACGGGCCGTCGAGGAGGCCTTCCGCCGCTCACCGGACCGCACCTCCCTGTTCTTCGCGCTGGTGCTGCGCCGTCAGGACCGCAAGGAGGCGGCCGTCCGCTGGCTGCGGCACTACCTGCTCGCGCAGGACCCGGCGGCGCTCGGCCGGGAGTTCGCCGTCATCCTGGAGTCCATCGCCCAGGGCGCCTTCGGGCTCGCCGGACGCGAGCTGCTGCACACCACCCTGGCCGCCTGGCGCGAACAGCTCATGGACAGCGCCGAGGGCCAGCAGCGCCAGATCGACCGCTGGCGCCAGGAGATCGACGCCCTCGCCCAGCCCTCCGCGGCGGCGGAGTTCCCGCGTCTGGCCCAGGTCGCCCCGCAGTGGCCCCAGCTCGACGCGGTGCTCGGCCGGGCCCGCGCCCACCAGGTCGTGCTCGACAGGTACCGGGCCGTCATGGACCGCGAGTACCGGCCGTCCGAACGGCTGGAGGACGCCGTCGACGACATCCTCGACCGGCTGGTCTCCGAGTACGACGACGAGGAGCTGCCGCTCCGCCGCGACCTCGCCTTCAACAACGCGGTGATCGACCACGGCGGCGACCTCGACGCCGCCCGGCAGGCCGCCGACGCCGACTCGGCCTCGTACGACGAGACGCTCGACTATCTGACGGTGCAGACCACCGCCGCGCTCAACCCGACGGCGATCGGCGCCTCGCCCGCCACCCAGCGGCTCTCGGTGGCCGCCTGCCAGGAGTGGTTCCTCCAGGCACACGCCGGCTTCACCCGCGACTACCGCTCCGCCGTGCCGCAGGACGTCCAGGCGCGGTTCGGCACCGCGTACACCGTGGCCTCCCAGTCCTTCCAGCTGCCGCCCTGGCAGGGCTCGTTCACCCGGCCGCTGCCCGAGCTGGAGGCCTCGCTGTCCGCGCACTGGGACCAGCACATGGAGCCGTTCATCGCGGCCTACGCCTACCCGTGGGGCAGGAAGGCGACGCCGCTCGCACTCGTCCTGTTCGGCATCCTGGTGATCGTCGGCTCCTTCTCCTTCCCGGCCGCCCTGGTGATCGCGCTGGTCGTCGGCGGCGTCTGGGGACTCGTCCTGTACAACGGCGCCCAGGCCGCGACCCGCCTTCAGGAGAACGCCCGGCAGATCCTGCGGCATGCCCAGCAGGAGTCCGTGCACCACCTGCGTGCCGCCTCCGCCGAACTCACCGACTGGAACGCCAAGTTCCGCGCAGCGGACGCCGTCGAGCCGCAGTGCCGGGAGTTCATCACCTCCCTCGCGACCGCGACCCGTGGCGGCTCCCCCTTCGAGGGCCGCACCGTAGCCAAGGAGGACACCGCGTCATGAGCACCGCGCCCGACGACGTCCCGGCGGCCCCGCCCCCGCCCCGCAGGCCCGCCGCCGACCCCCAGTACGCCGCGCCCGGCACGTCCCCCTGGGGAGCCAGCCGCAGGCCCGCCGGGGAGCGCGCCACCAGCCGGGTCCGCAAGATCGCCGAGGGCCTGCCCGACTGGGAGCCGCTGCCACCCGGCGAGACCGTCGTGCGCAGGCCTGGCGGCACCCTGTGAACACGCACTCCTACTGGGGCCACGGCGGCCCCTACGAGACGTGGGTGGACTTCCTGCGCCGCTGGGCGGCCGCCGAGCCCGCCGACCCCGCGGCCCTGCCCCCGCTGTCCCAGGACGACTACCCCGGCGAGACCTGGGAGCGCTTCGCCCGCCATCTCGGCGACGCCCTCGACGGACGCCTGAAGTACTGGGGCGAGCGTCTCGCCCGGGCGCTGCTCGCGGCCGGCGACGAGTTCTCGGCGGGCCGCGCCCTGGCCCAGGCGCGGGTGGGCCTGACGGAGGTACGCGCGGTCGCGGGCCACCCCGGCCTGCCCGAGACGCTGCGTACGAGGTTCACGGAACTCGTCGAGTCCCAGATCACCGACCTCCAGCACCAGATCGAGCGCAACCTCGACCACCTCGCGGCGACCAACGGCTCGGACCCGCGCTGGATCGAGGGGCGCCGGCGCACCGTCCGGGACAACGCCCTGACGGCACGTCCGGCCACCCCCACGACGGATCCCTGGGCACAGGCGCACACGTCCGACCGCCCGCGCCGAAGAGTCGTCACGGACTAGACGTACGCGACCGTCCCCGCTTCAGGGGCGCGGGGAAAAGCGCGCACGCCCCCGACGGACCCGCAGCCGCCCACGATCCGAAGGCCCCCATGTCGAACTACACCGAAAGCCTCCACCACCTCGACAGCTACATCTCCGCCCGTGTCCCGGTGATCGGCATGCGGACCATCGAACAGCAACGCGCCCTTCGCCTCCTGCGGGACGCCGCCCTCCAGCCCCGCCGCAGCAGCATGCCGTTCTGGATCTACACCCGGGCCACCGGCCTGCGCGACCTGCGCACCAACGCCGCCGTCCAGGACGACCGCTCCCTCACCGGCGCCATGGACTTCGCCGCCGCCCAGTTCAGCAGCCGGGCAAACGCCACGATCGTCCTCGTCGACCCCGACCACCTGGAGTCCGACACCCCTGTCACCCGGCACATCGCCGAACTGGCCCGGCTCGCCGACAACAACATGGGCAGCATCGTCCTGATCACGGACGCCCCCATATGGAGCGGCCTCCAGCGCCTCGGCATGAGCCTGCACCTGGACCTGCCGGACGCCGACGAGATGTACGGCACCCTCGCCGGGTTCCTCGGCGACCACCGGGGTCATATCCCGATCGAGTGGGACGAGGACGACACCCGGCGCGCCGCCGAGTTCCTCAGCGGTGTCACCGAGGCCGAGTGCATCAACCTGATGGCGACCATCGCCGCCAAGGGTTCGATCCTCAAAGGCGACGTCCTCGGTCTCGCCCAGGCCAAGGACCGCATCTTCAGCAATCTCACCGGCCTGGAACGCGTCCAGCTCAAGGAGGGCAACTACACCGTCGGTGGCCTGAGCAGCCTGCGGGAGTGGCTCCGGCGCAAGCACGACATGCTCCACGCCGACCTGCGCGACTCCGCGCTGCGCCCGCCCCGGGGCGTACTGCTCGTCGGCGTACCCGGCTGTGGCAAGTCGCTGTCCGCCAAGGCCATCGCCCACGAGTGGCAACTGCCGTTGTACCGGCTCGACATGGCCAGCATCCACGGCAAGTACCTGGGCGAGTCGGAGGGCCGGTTCCGGGAGGCGCTGGCGATGGCGGACCGGGTGGCGCCCTGCGTCCTGTGGATCGACGAGATCGAGAAGGGCCTCGCGGGCAAGGACGACATGTCCGGCGTCCCGCAGCGCATCATCGGTCAGTTCCTGTTCTGGCTCCAGGAGTCGCGCTCGCGTGCCTTCGTCGTGGCCACGGCCAACGACATCCGCAGCCTGCCGCCCGAGCTGCTGCGCAAGGGCCGGTTCGACGAGCTCTTCTTCGTGGATCTGCCGGACAGCCAGGACCGGCGGGAGATCATCGACATGTACTACCGCCGCTATCTGCGGGTCGATCCCGAGCCCGAGCAGGTGGACCGGCTGGTCGACCTCTCCGAGGGCTTCGCGGGCTCCGACATCGAGTCCACCCTGCACGACGTGGGGGAGGAGGCGTACCGCCTGGGCGGGCCCGACCGGCTGAAGCCGTCGTTCGTGCTGGACACCTTCGCCAACACGGTGCCGCTGAGCCGGGTCAACCCCGAGCAGATCGAGGAGATCCGCGCGTGGGGCCGGGAGCGGGCGGTGCCGGCCGGCCGCGCGGTGACGACCGCGGCGGCGGGCGCGGCCACTCCGTCCCGCAGGATCGTCTTCATGGACGAGTGACCCTCATCCGCCCCCGGCGCCCCACAGCACAGCGATGTCCGCCATACTGCCCGCTGTGGAGCAGCGCATAGGTACGAGCAGTCAGCCCCTGGACGCCGGGATCAACCCGGCCCACATCCCCGGGCTCACCGGCCCGGAGAAGGCCGCCGAGCCCGAGGACGCGGCGCCGGTCGAGGACGCCTCCGCCTCCGCGGAGCCGGACGAGCCCGAGGCCGCCGCCGCGGTCGACGACGCCGTCGACGAGGAAGCCGACGAGGACGCCTCCGACGACGATGCCGCCGGAGACGCCGACGACACCGACGACACCGCGGTGACCGACGGCCCCGTGTTCGAGGCCGCCGACCGTCGCGCCCGTGTCGTCGCCGACGCCAAGGGCGTACGCCTCAGCCTCGACGACGAGAGCTGCGAGTTCCGCTGGGACGAGATCGCCGCGATCGAGACGGAGTCCCCGCGCTTCGGCAAGCGGTTCACGGTGACCGTGCACACGCCGGAGCGCCGCTGGTACCCGATCGAGATCGAGGCCAGGGCGAAGTCCCAGCACCAGCAGTGGGACGAGGAGCTGGACGCCGTCCTCGACGCCTACTTCGAGGCGGACGCCGAGGACGCCGAGGTCGTCGCGGACGCCGAGGACGCCGACCAGCAGGACCGGGACTAGCAGTACTGGGCTTCCTTGCCGATCGACCGGTACATGCAGTCCGCGTTCTCCAGCAGTTGCAGCACCGCGTCCCGGTTGCGTGAGGTCTCCCGCTCGATCACCTCGTCGGGCGGGTAGAACCCTCCTCCGGAGGCGCCCCGCGGATACATCTCGAAGGTGTACCCGAAGATCTTCTGAGAGCCCCACAGCCAGTCGTCGATCGACCCGTCCGTGATGTACAGGTCGCTGGACTGCTCCGGGGTGTAGCCGTTGCTCGCGGCCATCTTCTGCCCCACCGCGGCGAAGGCGTTCCGGTCGTCCGCCGTCATGCCCGTGGTCGTGTCGGAGTAGGTGTACCCGAACGGCCAGAGCACCAGCTCGCTGTACGTGTGGAAGTCGATCCCCGCTCGGATCTGCTGCGTGCCGCCGACCACACGGCTGCGCACGAAGTTGGCGACGACCTTCACCTCGGGCGCCGACTCGGCCGCCGGGCCGCGGTACGTCTCGGAGGACGGCGAGCCGGACGAGCCGCCGCAGCAGCCCCACCGGTAGTTCCAGTTCCGGTTCAGGTCCGTACCGATCGCCGACGAGCCGGAGTTGGGCTGCCGGTTCTTGCGCCACGAGCGGTACGAACCGGAGGCGATGTCGTACTCGCCGCCGTCCGGGTTGAGGTCGGGGACGATCCAGATCTCGCGGTTGTTCACGAGGTTCGTCACCCGGGAGTCCGTGCCGTAGTCGGACGTCAGCTCGCGCAGCAGGTACAGCGCCATCTCGACGGTGAGGTGCTCGCGGGCGTGCTGGTGGTGGGTGAACAGCACCTCGGGCTCGGCCTCGTCCGTGCCGACGTTGTCGCTGATCTTGACGGCGACGATGTTCCGGCCCTGGTACGACGTCCCGATCACCCGCTGACTCACGATGCCGGGGTTCGCCGCGACGGCGGAGTTGATCGCGCTCGTCATCTCCGCGTAGTTGTGGTAGCGGGAGTCGGCGGACGGGAAGTCGAAGAGCCGGACGTCGCCCTCGCCGGCGGACCGGTCGGGGACCGCGCCGAGCGGAGTGATCTCGTAGCCGAGCGCGCGCAGTTTCCTGATCTGGTCCGCGCGGCCGGAGACGACGACGGTGTGGTCGTCGGCCTCGTCCACGGTGACCCCCGTGCGCTGGATCGCGGTGCGGTCCTCGGCGGTCGAGTGCGTGTGGATCTCGTACTGGCGGACGTCGTCCGCCGAGACCGCAGCCCGGCCCGCGCTGTCGGCGGTGGCGTCGGTGACCGTCGCCGAGAGCGGGGCCGCGAGGGCGAGGGCGAGCAGGGTGGCGAGCGCGGCGGCGCGTCTGCCGCCGCGGACGCCTGAGCCGCGGATGCGAAGTCGCATGAAGTCTCCTTGGATCTCCAGGGATTCCGGGTTCTCCGGAAGTGGGGGAGTGGAGCTGTGGGGGTGGTTCTTCGGTGCGACGTACGGGGTGCTGGTGCGCGTGTGGCGCTCATCGTGCGGTCATGGCATGACCAGGTCAAGAGCAGCCCCTGAAGTGGCGCCCGGAAACCGGCGGAAAACGGCCGCGCCCGGCGGCGGGCCGCGCAGTGTACGCGGACCGGCCACGGCGGAATGGGTCCCCGGCAAATTCCACCCGCCGGTGTGAGGAGCGCGTGCATATATGTACACACGGCGGAAGAGTGAGGGGCGCGCACACGACCCCACCCACCATCCAAGGACTGGCTGATCATGGGCGGATCAGCGCCTCGACGGGACGGCCGGCCACCGGTGGAGACGACCAGCTTCGTCGACCGCCGGGCCGAACTGGCCGAAGGCCGCGAACTGCTGGCCAGGGCCCGTCTGGTCACGCTCACCGGACCCGGCGGCGTCGGCAAGACCCGGCTCGCCGGACGCATCGCGGCCCGCGTGGCCCGCGCCTTCCCCGACGGCGTGCACGTCGTGCACCTCTGCGGGCTGCACGACCCGGCACTCGTTCCGGTCGCCGCCGCGGACGCCCTCGGCCTGCACGACCATTCCGCGCAGCCCCCGCTGGACGCGCTGGTGGCACAGGTACGGGACCGCCGGCTGCTGCTCGTCGTCGACAACTGCGAGCATCTGCTCGGCGCCTGCGCCGACCTGGCGGCGGCGCTGCTGCGCGGCACCGCCGGCGTCCGGGTGCTCGCCACCAGCAGGCACCGGCTCGGGCTCACCGAGGAACACCTCCTGGAGGTCCGGCCGCTGCCCGTGCCGGACCCGGACGGCGACCCGTCCGGCGCCGGACCCGGCCCGGCGCTCGCCCTGTTCGCCGACCGGGCCGCCGCCGTCGTCCCCGGCTTCCGCCTCACGCCCGCCAACCGGTCCGCCGTGGCGCGTCTGTGCCGGCGCCTGGACGGTCTGCCGCTCGCCATCGAGCTGGCCGCCGTCCGGATGCGGGTCCTCTCCGTCGAGCAGCTCCTCGAACGCCTCGACGACCGCTACCGGCTGCTGTCCGCGGGCAGCCCCGCCGTCCTGCCCCGGCACCGGACACTGCGCGCCGCCGTGGACTGGAGCCACGACCTGTGCACCGGTCCCGAACAGCTGGTGTGGGCACGGCTGTCGGTGCTCGCCGGGAGCTTCGACCTGGAGACGGCGGAGGCGGTGTGCGCGGACGGCGAGCGGATCCGGTCGTACGACGTCATGGAGGCCGTGGCCGGCCTGGTCGACAAGTCCGTGCTGTGCCGTGAACCCGGCCCCGACGGCGTGCGCTACCGCCTTCTGGACACCCTGCGCCACTACGGCAGGGAGCGGCTGACGGAACTGCCCGGCGACGAGCCCGTCACCCGGCGGCGGCAGCGGGACTGGATGCAGCGGCGGGCCACGGACTGCGAGGAGGCCTGGTTCGGGCCGGGCCAGCGCGAGATCGTGGCCCGGCTCCACGCCGACCAGGACAATCTGCGCGCCGCCCTGGCCTTCGGCCTGGACGAGCCCACCACCCCCGACGACGCCCTCGCCGCCCTGCGGCTGGCGGGCACCCTCTGGTTCTACTGGCACGCCTGCGGCGCGCCTCGGGAGGGCCGGTACTGGCTCGACCGGGCGCTCGACGCCGCCCCCGAGCCCACGCCAGAACGGGCCCGTGCCCTGTGGGTCGCCGGACTGCTCGCCGGCTGCCCCGAGGACCTCACCCGGGGCCGCCGGCGCGCGGAGGAGGCGCGGACGCTGGCCCTGCGCCTCGGGGACGAGGCCGAGGCGGCGCACGCCGAGTACGTGCTCGGTGTCATCCTGCTGTTCAGCGACGACCTGCGGGCCGCCCTCGCCCATTTCCGCGCCGGTGTCGCACGCGGCCGCCTGCCCGGCCAGCATCTCAGCCTCGCCGGGCTCGACCGCGTCGAACTCGCCTGCGCGCTGGGCTTCCTGGGCGAGGCCGACCAGGCCATCGCGATCAGCGAGGAGACCCGACGGCTGTGCGAGCGGCACGGCGAGGAGTGGGTGCTCTCGTACGTGCACCGCATGCTCGCCCTCGCCCACACCGTGAAGAAGGACCACCGCCGGGCCGAACGGCACGCCCGCGAGGCCCTGCGCCTCAAGCTCGCCGTCCACGACGTCACCGGCATCGGCCTGACCCTCGACCTGCTGGCCCAGATCGCGGGCCGGGGCGGCGCCCACGAGCGCGCGGCCGTGCTGCTGGGCGGCGCGGACCGGGTCTGGGCCGACGTCGACCGGGACCGGTGGGGTTCCGCCGCCCTCGGCACCACCCGGCGGGGCACCGAGACCCGCTGCCGGGAGGCCCTCGACACGGCCGCCTACGAGCGGTCCTACGCGCAGGGCGCCGCCCTCGGCCTCACCGGCATCGTGGGCTACGCGCTGGACGAGCGGCGCCGCGAGCCGCGGGGCTCCGGACAGCACCCCACCGCCGGACGCGGCCATCCCGGGGTCCGGCTCACCCGCCGCGAGACGCAGGTCGCCGAACTGGTCGCCGAGGGTCTCGCCAACCAGCAGATCGCCGACCGCCTCGTGATCGCCCGCCGCACCGCGGAGGGCCATGTCGAACGCATCCTCAGCAAGCTCGGATTCAGCAACCGCAGCCAGATCGCGTCCTGGGTCACCGCCCGACGCTGACCGCCCCCGCCCGCACCACAGACAGCACAGGCACACAGACAGCACAGGCACACAGGCACCACCGGCCGACCCGGTCGACGCACCGCCGCCCCACCCGGCCCACGGCGTTCACCCGCCCGCCGGCCACCAGGACGTCCGCACCGCACGCACCACATCCAGCACACCCAGCACCGAGCGACCCGCCACCAGCCCACCGACCGACAGGAACTCCATGCCCACCCCCTCAGCACATGCCCAAGGCACCTTCGACCACCGCATGGCCGTCTTCTCCTCCGGCGAGGAGTTCGTCGCCGCCGCGCTGCCCTTCCTCGCCGAGGGGCTCGCCGCCGCCGACGAGCCCCCGCCCGTCGCCATCGCCGCCCCCGACAAGCTCGACCTGCTGCGGGACGCCCTCGGCGGGGACGCGGGGCGCGTCGGTTTCGTGCCCCACACCGAGTGGTACAGCGGATCCGCCGCCAACGCCGTGGCGCAGGGCGCCGGTTACCTCGCCGAGCACGCCGGCCCCCGGGGCCGTGTCCACCTGCTGATGGAGCCCGACTGGGGCGGCCGTGCCGGACGCTCCGTCCGCGAGAGCACCGAGTGGATCCGCTACGAGGCCTTCGCCAACCTCCTCTTCGCCCCGCTCGCGACCACCGTCCTGTGCGCGTACGACACCCGCACCGCGGGGCCGGCGGTGGTGGCCGCCGCCCGCCGTGCCCACCCCGGCACCGGCGTCTACGAGGACCCGCTGCGTATCGCCGCCGAGCTGGACGCCGTACCGCTCTCGCCCGTCCCGCACGACGCGCGCCCGCTGCCCGCGCCCGAACCGCACGCCGTGCGCACCTGGGCCGCCGGACGCGGACTGCCCGCCGCCGACGCGGAGTTGTTCGCCGCGGCCGTCTGCGAGGCGGCGGACCCCCTCGGCCCGGTCAGCCAGGTCCTGCTGTGGGGCGAGGCGCCCGGCTGCGTCTGCGAGCTGCGCTCACCGCACCGCGTCGACGACCCCTTGGCCGGCTTCGTGCCCCCGCCCACGGCCGGTCCGGCACCCGGGCAGGGACTGTGGTTCGCGCGGCAGGTGTGCGCGTACGTCGACGTGCGCGACGACGAGGCGGGCGCGGTCGTGCGCCTGCAGTACGCGTAGCCCGGGCCGTATGCGCACCCCCAGGCAGGTAGGGAAGCGGGTAGTCCTCCCCGTGCGCCTCAGACCCGGCACACCTCACCCTGAAGGCATGCTGCACCTCTCCGGGACCGGCCGCCCGGATCCTGAACCCCGTTACGGCGCCTATCCTCAACCGCCCATAGGAGCGGGCCACCTGAGCGTCGAGCTCCCCCCGCGCCCTTCCGCCGTGCGGGAGGCCCGGGCGGAGGTGCGGCGGCAGCTGGAGCGCTGGGGGCTCGCCGACGGGGACGGCCATGGCACCGAGCTCGTGGAGACGGCCGAGCTGCTGGTCAGCGAGCTGGCCACCAACGCCCTGCTGCATGCCGCGAGCCGCTTCCGGCTCACCCTGACCGCCGCCCACGGCGTCCTGCGCTGCGAGGTCGCCGACGGCGGCCGGCGGGTCCCCCAACTGCTCGACCCGGGCGCCTCGGAGAGCGGCCGGGGGATGTTCCTGGTGGAGGCGCTCGCCCGGCGCTGGGGCTGCCACCAGGACGGCCCGGGCAAGACCGTCTGGTTCGAACTCGGCACCTGCGCGTGCGACGGCTGCGGTCGGCGACAGCCGTGACGCGCCCGCGACGGGCCTCGGCGGCACTCCCGGCCGCCGGGGCCCGTCCCCGTCCACGGGCGCTCCTCGAACCGGCGCACACATCGGGTGAAGATCCGGCACGACCTCTTGTCCCGGGACCGTCCATCGGCTTTCTTGACGTGCATGGCGGACACCACGGGAAACACCAGTGACACCGGGGCGGCACCCGGCCCGAACTCCGAACCGACCCCGCGCAAGTCCAGTTGGAAGTACATCGGCCCCGGAATCGTGGTCGCCGCGACCGGCGTCGGGGCCGGCGACCTGGTGGCGACGCTGATCGCGGGCAGCAACTTCGGCTACACCCTGCTGTGGGCCGCCGTCATCGGCTGTCTGGTGAAGATCTCCCTCGCGGAGGCGGCCGGCCGCTGGCATCTGTCCACCGGCCGCACCCTGTTCGACGGCTGGGCGAGCCTCGGCCGCTGGACGACGTACTTCTTCGTCGTCTACGTCGTCGTCTGGGGCTTCGTGTACGGGGCGGCGGCGATGTCGTCGAGCGCGCTGCCGCTGCAGGCGCTCTTCCCCGACGTCATGGACCTGAAGTGGTGGGGGATCGCCTGCGGTCTGGTCGGCCTCGTCTTCGTCTGGTTCAACAAGTACGCCGTCTTCGAGAAGGTCATGACGGTCCTCGTCGGCGTCATGTTCGTGGTGACCGTGTACCTGGCGATCCGGGTCACCCCGAACATCCCGGACGCCTTCGCCGGCCTGCTGCCCGTACTGCCCGACGAGAAGGACTCCGTCCTCAACACCCTCGGTCTGATCGGCGGCGTCGGCGGCACCATCACGCTGGCCGCGTACGGCTACTGGGTCAACGCCAAGGGCTGGACCAACACCGGCTGGATGAAGGTCATGCGCCTCGACAACCGGGTCGCCTACGCCACCACCGGCATCTTCGTCATCGCGATGCTCTTCGTCGGCGCCGAACTCCTGCACACCCGCAACGTCGCCATCGAGAGCGGCGACAAGGGCCTGATCCAGCTGACCGGCATCCTGGAGGCCGAGTACGGCACGGCGACGGCGAAGTTCTTCCTGATCGGCTTCTTCGCCACCTCCTTCACCTCCCTGATCGGCGTCTGGCACGGCGTGAGTCTGATGTTCGCCGACTTCGTGGCGCGCTACCGCAAGCGGGCGCAGACCAAGGGCGAGGAGATCGCCTCCGGCGAGCGGGAACGGTCCTGGCCGTTCCGCGCCTACCTGCTGTGGCTGACCTTCCCGCCCATGGTCCTGCTCTTCGAGGGCCAGCCGTTCCGGCTGGTCATCCTCTACGGCGTGCTGGGCGCGGCGTTCCTGCCGTTCCTCGCCGGCACCCTGCTCTGGCTGCTCAACACCGACCGCACGCCGCGCGAGTGGCGCAACGGCTGGGTCAGCAACGGGATGCTGGTGATCGCGGGCCTGCTGTTCCTGGTGCTGTGCGTGAAGCAGATCTCCGACCAGCCGTGGGCGGAGTTCTTCTAGCGGGCGCGCTCACCGCAGCAGTGCGGGCCACGTCGGGTCGAGGGCGATCTCACGGAGCTGCCGGGCGGTGAGGGCGGGGGTCTCGCGGGTCGCCGGGGTGTGCTGGGCGCCGGAGTTGAAGGCACTGATCACCACACGCAGGCCGTCCTCGCGCAGGGTGTCGGCGGTCCACATCACGACGCCCTCGCCGCCCTTCTCGCCGGGCCCCTGCCGCTGCGCCACCAGCGTGCCGTCCGGCAGGATCTCGGCCCCGCCGAAGAGGTCGCCCACGACGTCGCCCATGCCCGGCTGCACGTTGATCTGGACGAGGCTGCGCCCCTTGCCGTCGTCGACGACGACGTAGCCGAAGTCGCCCTCGCCGCCCTTGTCCACCACCTTCGCGCCCTCGGGGAGCAGCGTGACGAGCGTGTCCGCCGCCGAGCCGGTGAGCGTCGCCGGCGGGTCGACGGGCCCGGCGTCGTGCCCCGGCTGCCCCGAGCCCTCCGGGGCGGCGGGGACGAGGGGCAGCCACCGTGAGGACGTGGCCACCGCCTTCAACTGCGCGAGAGTAAGCGGTGGTTCCGGGCGGGTGATCGGCGCGTCCTTCTCGGCCTCGGCGTTCCACTCACTCACGCTGACCTGCTCGCCCTCAGGGGTGACCAGTTCGGCGCGCCACAGTTTGGTGTCCACGCGGCGGTCCGGATACTCGTACCCCTGGAAGAGCATCAGCACCGACCCGTCGGACAGCCAGCTGCGGTGGCAACTGTCGTGCGGGACGAAGGCCTTGTCCGGGCAGGTGACGGCGTCGCGGGCGGCCTGACTGCCGGGCTCGACCCGGTACAGGCCGACGCCGACGGCACCGCCGCCCCCGCCGTCGTCGTGGACGAGCCGTACGGACGGCATCCGCCGCTCGCCGCCGCCCTCGGCCTGCGCGTCACGGATCTCGCCCTCCGGGAGCAACTCCCGCAGCGTGGCGATCATCTCCTCGGCCGAGACGGACGCCGTGGCGGTCCCCGGCGCGAGCGAGGTGGCGGGCGGCGGCGTCACGGGCCCGGCGCCGACGGAGCGCCGCTCACCGGTGCCCGTGCCGTCGCCGGTCCCCGGCAGGGTCAGTGCTCCCGCGACACCCACGAGAGCGATGCCCGCCGCGCCCCCGGCGACCGCGGCACGGCGGCGCAGCCGCAGCCCGCGTCCGCGGGCCCGGCCCGCGGCGATCAGGACGGGGCGGTCGGTGTCGAAGGTGTCCCCGGTCTGCCGCAGCGCGGCGCCGAGCCGGTCCTCGAAGGGGTCGTCGTGTTCGTTGCGGTCCGTGCGGTCCGTGGACATGGCGAATCACCGTCTCTCGAAGGGGTGGTGAGGTGACGTCGGGCGGGGTGGGGCTGCGGTCAGGTGGCCGCGTACTCGGCGAGGTCCTCGCCGAGCAGTTCCCGCAGCCGGGCGAGGGCGCGGGAGCAGCGGGTCCGTACGGCGGCGGAGCTGGTGTGCATGGCGTCGGCGGTCTCCTGCACGCTGCGGTCCTCCCAGTAGCGCAGCACGACGACGGCCCGGTCCTTGGCGGGCAGCCGCGCGAGCGCCTCCAGCAGGGTCAGCCGCAAGGTGGTGTCGCCGTCGGGGCCCGCCGTCTCCGGGAGGACGTCGGTGGCGCGCTCGGTACTGCTGCGCCGGCGCCGCTGCGCGAGGAAGGTGCGGGTCAGGACGGTCTGTGCGTAGGCGGCGGGGTTCTCGGCGCGGGAGACCCGCCCCCATCTCAGGTAGAGCCGCCCGAGGGTCTCCTGCACCAGGTCCTCGGCGAGATGCGTGTCGCCGGCGGTGAGCAGGCAGGCGGCCCGGTAGAGGTGCCCCGCGCGCGCGGCGGCGAACTCCGCGTACTCGTCCCCGCGGACCTGCATGTGCGCTCCCCCGTCGTCGGTGCCGTCACCTCATTGATGCGGTGGGCAGGGGGAAATGTTTCACGGCGTTCTCGCGACGGGTCGCCGGGAGCGCGCCGGAACCGTTGACACGGCCTGGGCGCACGAGCACACTCTCACGGACCCGCAAGTGAAGCACTTTTCACCAGGCGAACAAGCGCGCACGCGACGTGCTCTCCCACACCGCCGTGGCAGAAAGTGAGTGACCCGTGGCATCGACCCCGTCCCCTCCCGAACGCTCCTTCCGGTCCGTCGGTGTGGTCATCGCCCTGTGCTGGCTCGCCGTCTTCTTCGACGGCATGGACGTCAACATCTACGGCGCCACCATGCCGCACCTGCTCGCCGACGAGAGCCTCGGCTTCAGCACCGCGCTCGCCGGGACGATCGGCAGCTGGACCACGTTCGGCATGCTGATCGGCGCGCTGGCGGCGGGCACCCTGACCGACTGGCTGGGCCGCAAGCCGCTGGTCACGGCGAGCGTGGTGCTCTTCTCGCTGGGTTCGGCAGTGTGCGCGGTCGCGCCGGGCGCGGCGGTCTTCGGCGCGGGCCGCTTCGTCTCCGGCCTCGGCCTCGGCGGCCTGATGCCGATCGGCCTGGCGATCGTCGCGGAGTTCGCGCCGCCGCGCCGGGCGGCCCTGGCGACGGGCCTGATGATGACCTCGTACCACGCGGGCGGCATGGCGGCCACGGGCATCGGCCTCGCCGTGGCACCCGAGCACGGCTGGCGCTGGGTCTTCTGGGCGGGGGTGCTGCCCGCGGTGATCGCGGTGCCGCTGGTCCTCAAGTGGCTGCCGGAGTCACCGGGAGTGCTGTTCGCGAAGGGGCGCACGCAGGAGGCGTACGCCGTCGCCGACCGGCACGGCCTGAGCCGCCCCGGGGTGACGGAGGCGCCGGAGGCCGGCGCGAAGGGCCGACTCTCCGCGATACGGGCCCTGTTCGCGCCCGGCACCCGCTGGGCGACCCCGCTGCTGTGGGTGGCCTCCTTCGCGGGACTGCTCCTGGTCTACGGCGTCTCGACCTGGCTCCCCGAACTGATGCGGGCCTCGGGCTACTCGCTCTCCTCCTCGGTCACCTTCCTGATGGTCATCAACGCGGGCGGCGTCGTCGGCATGCTGATCGCGGGGCGCACCGCGGACCGGTTCGGGCCGGTGAAGGTCTCGGCGCTGTGGTTCGTCCTGACGGCCTGCGGCACGTTCCTGCTGAGGACGGAGATGCCGCTCGGCGCGGCCTACACGGTCGTCTTCCTCACCGGCATCTTCCTGTTCAGCGCGCAGGTCATGGTCTACGCCGCCACGTCCCGCGTCTACGCCCCGAGCGAGCGCGCCACCGGCCTCGGCTGGGTCACCGGCATCGGCCGCACCGGCGCGGTGGTCGGTCCCACGGTCGGCGGAGTGGTCCTCGCGGGCGGCAACGCGGGCCTGGGCTTCACGACGTTCGCCCTGACAGCGGTCCTCGGCGCAGCAGCGATCTCCCTGGTCCCCCTGATGACGGCCGGTCCCCGCCGGACCGCGACACCTGCGGTGCTGACGGCGGGGGACGGGGCCTCCCGGCCCTGACGCCGGGAGCGGGCGGGGACAAGGTGCCGCGGGGGGCGAAAGAATGTGCGGCGTCTCCGTCAGCCCCGCGACGCATGAGGTACCACCGGATGACCCAGCAGCCACCGCCTCCCGGCTTCGGCCCACCGCCCCCCGGCTTCGGCCCACCGCCTCCCGGCTTCGGCCCGCCACCGCAGTACGGCACCGCCCCGGCACCGCAGTACGGCACCGCGCCGCCGCCGCAGTACGGAACCGCGCCGCCCGGACCGGAGTTCCTGGCGATCGACAAGCAGAACTCGGTCGTCGTCGACGCCTCGGGCGTGGCGCTGGAGATGTACGGCACGTCGGTCGAGTTCGACTGGCCCGAGATCCGCGGTGTCCACTACAAGGCGAGCCCCGACGGCAAGGCGCTCATGGTGGCCGTCGTCCACCTCGACGGCAGGGTCTACGAGGCGCTGGTGCAGGCGAGGCCGAGGCCCCGCCTGAACGAGTGGTTCACCCAACTGGCCTGGGTGCTGGGCCACTACCGGCCGGCGTACTGACCCACGAGGCGGCGCCGGCCGCGTCGGATGTGACGTGGCCGGCGCCTGTCGGGGCGGGGTTACGGCAGGGCGTCCATGTGGGGGCCCACCGCGTTGGACCAGGCGTTGCCGCTCGTCGCGTCCCAGTTCGTCGACCAGGTCATCGCGCCGCGCAGGTCGGGATAGGTCCGCGGCGGCTTGAAGGTGCCGCAGTTCGTCGCGCGGGTCAGGCAGCTGAGCGCGTTGATCACGACCGACGGGGCGACGTAGCCGCTGCCCGCCGCCCGGGTCGAGGCCGGGACACCGAGGCCCACCTGGGACGGGGACAGGCCGTTCTCCAACTGGATGCAGGCCAGAGCCGTGAGGAAGTCGACCGAGCCCTGGCTGTACACCTTGCCGTCGCAGCCGAGCATCGAACCGCTGTTGTAGTACTGCATGTTGACGACCGTGAGGATGTCCTTCACGTTCAGCGCCGTCTGGAAGTACGAGTTCGACGTGGACTGCATGTCGATCGTCTGCGGCGCCATCGTGAGCACCATCGACGGCCCCGCCTTGGCCGACAGCGAGCGCAGGGCCTGCGACATGTACGTCGCGTTGAGACCGTTCTCCAGGTCGATGTCCACGCCGTCGAAGCCGTACGTCTGCATCAGCGAGTGGACCGAGTTCGCGAAGTTCGCCGCCGACGCCGCGTCGTTGACCGCGACCCGGCCGAGCTCACCGCCCACCGAGATGATGACCTTCTTCCCGGCGGCCTGCTTCGCCCGGAGGTCGGCCTTGAACTGGTCGACCGTGTAGCCGCCGAGCCCCGCCGAGTCCAGGTTGAAGGTCACGGCCCCCGGCGTCGCCGTCGCGTCCGCGAACGCCACCGCGATGATGTCGTAGTGGGACGGCACGTCCGACAGCCGCTGCACGGCCGCGCCGTTGTTGAAGTTCTGCCAGTAGCCGGTCACCGCGTGCCGGGGGACGCCGGGGCCGCCGCCCGTGGGTGCCGTCGTGCCCGTCACGGTCGCCGACCTCGGCGACTCGCCGGCGGCGTTGGTCGCCGTGACCTGGAAGCTGTACGACGTCGACGCCGCGAGGCCGGTCACCGTCGCCGACGTGCCGGTCACGGCCGTGACCCGGGTGCCGTTGCGGTAGATGGTGTAGCCCGTCGCGCCCGAGACCGCGTTCCAGGACAGGGAGACGGAGGACGAGGTCGTGCCGGAGACGGTCACGCCCGCGGGGGCGCCCGGGATCGTCGGGGTCGGGTCGCCGCCCCCGCCGCCGTCGGGGCCGAACACCGAGACGTCGTCCGCGTGGTAGGCGGCCTGGCCGTACCAGCCGTGCGTGTAGATCGTCACCGAGCGGGTCGAGGAACCCGTGGTGAAGGTGGTCGACAGCTGCTTCCAGGAGGACGAGTCGGGGGTCCACGTGGACACGTCCGTGGTGCCCGTGCCGGTGGCGCCCAGGTAGGCGTATCCGCCCTGCACCCACGCGCTCAGCGTGTACCGGGAGTTGGGCTGGACCGCGACCGTCTGCGTGCAGCGGGCGTTGTCCTGGCCGGCCGGTGTCGCCTTCAGCGCGGACGAGCCGCCGTGCACCGGCGAGGAGACCGTCGTACCGCTGCCCGCCGAGCAGGTCCAGTTGGTCAGGCCCGACTCGAAGCCGGCGTTCTTGGCGTTGTTGATGTCCGCGGCGGATGCCTGGCCGATCGCGGGCACGGTCAGGGCCAGGGCGGCGACCACCGCTCCCGACCACATGCGGGTACGTCTGCGTGCGCGGTCCACTGGGGCCTCCGGTGGGGGAGTGGGGACTTCCATGACGGGGGAACGACGAAGGAGGAGCGCGAGGGAACGAACGGTGGCCACCGTTGGAGCTACAAGTTGGTCCAGACCAATTCCGCTGTCAAGGGGTAAGTGCCCGGCCACTCCTGGGGGTTCGGTCGGGATGCTCCCCCTGTCCCGATTTGGCGCCCCTTGTGCAAGAGGAGTTGCCGCTCGGCTACGGAAACGCTGTTCTCCGGTCACGGAGGCGTGGATACAGTGCTGAGGTAGTCACGCAATGAAGTCGACCAGGTGCACGAGAGTTGCGCCGGCGGGCCGGACTTGGGTGGGAGACGGGGAGCTGCGCGTGCCAACAGTCATTGCCGTGACCAGCGCCGACATGGCGCTGCCGGCGCAGGACGAGCGGACCCTGCCCGCCGTCGTCCTGCGCGACCTGGACAAACGCCCGCTGGACCACGCTCTGGCCGAGATGCAGGCCCTGGTCGAGGCGCACGGCCATGTGATCGTGGTGTGCTCGCAGGCCGTTCCGGCGGCGGTGGCGCGGCGGCTGCACACCGTCCGGTCCCTCCTGGAGAGCGACCGGATCGCCCTCTTCCGGCCCGAACTGCCCCCGTTGGGACTCGCCGTCCTGGCCCGGCAGTTGAGGCAGCTGGCCTCCTGCGACCTCGGCCCGGGCGTCCTCGCCTCGGCGGGCCGGCTGCTCACCCACTACATCCACGCCGGAGCGGTGCTCGCCACCGTGGCCCGGCTCGACCGCGTCCCCGTCGGACTCACGTCGCACGCCAAGTCCTGGGTGCCGGGCAGCCAGTTCGGCGTCCTCGCCCACCCCGAGCCGCAGCTCGTGCGGATCGTCCCCGAAGCGCGGCTCGCGGGACCGGAGTTCGGCACCTGGATGCTGCTGGCCCGGGGACAGCTCCAGTCCGACTGGATCAACGCCACGCTCGCCCCGTCCTGGCGTGTGCAGGGCCTGCGCGAGACCCGGCTGCCCGCCGAGTCCGCCGCGTGGTGGGGGACCGGCAAGCTGATCGAGTTCTGCACCTATCTGCCCGACCTGTCCGTGCTCTACCAGCTGGTCGGCTCGGTGCGCCGCAACAGCTGCCACTGGTGCGGCATCGACGTCATCGGCGACCGGTGCGTGTTCTGCTCCGCGACGGCACCGGCGTACGACACCCAGCTCCAGCTCCCGGCGGGGTGACCCGCCGCCCGACGAGACCCCCGACCCGTTCGACCCCACCCCCAACGAGGTTGCACGCTTCATGAACTCCCGTCAGCGCCGCGGCGTGATACTCCTGCTCCTGTCCGTACTCTGCGCCCTCGGCGCGTTCGCGGGCGTGCTCTCCGTCATCGACGACGTGCAGTCCAAGGTCGGCCCCGAGGCCGCGGCGTACCGGCTCAAGGAGGACGTCGCGCCCTACACCGCCCTGACCGCCGACCGGTTCGAGCGGATCGAGATGCCCGAGCGCTGGTTGTCGGAGAACGCGGTGACCGATCTGCGGCAGGTCCGGGGCAAGATCGCCGTCACCACCCTGCGCGAGGGCTCCCTGCTGCAGAGCGACATGATCGTCGACCAGCCCGCGCTGCGGCCGGGACAGCAGGAGGTCGCCATCATGATCGACGCGGCGACCGGGGTGGCCGGCAAGATCACGCCGGGATCCAAGGTCAACGTGTACGCCACCTTCGCCGGTGAGCGGGAGGGCGCCCCCGCCCAATCGAAGATCATCGTCACCAACGCCCAGGTGATCGACGTCGGCAAGCTCACCTCGCTGGAGCCCGACAGCGACGACCGCACCCGGCGCTCCACCGACGCCGTGCCCATCACCTTCGCGCTGTCCACCCTCGACGCCCAGCGCCTCACCTACGCCGAGTCGTTCGCCGAGCGCGTCCGGCTGGCCCTGGTGGCGCCCGGCGGCGGCACCACCGTCCCCGACGCGGACCGCACCTACGAACTCGCGAAGGACAAGTGAGGCCCGGATGCCCACGAGGATCCTGCCGGCCGTCGGCGACGCGGACGCGATCCGCTCCGTCACGACCCTGCTCAGCCAGCTCCCGGACGCCGAGCCCGTCACCCCGGTCGTCGACTCCACCCAGCTCATCGACACCCTCGCCCGGCTGGCCGCCGAGTCCGTGGACGAACTGCCCGAGGTCGTCGTCGTACACGAGCGCATCGGGCCCGTCCCGGCCCTGGAACTCATCCGCGAGGTGGCGCTCCGCTTCCCCGCCGTCGGCGTCATCCTCGTCACCTCCGACGCCGGCCCCGCCCTCTTCCAGGCCGCCATGGACTCCGGCGCCCGCGGCCTGGTCGCCCTGCCGCTGTCGTACGAGGAACTGGCCAACCGCGTGCAGGCGGTCGCCCAGTGGTCGGTGGGCGTACGCCGGCACCTCGGTCACGGCGGTGACGTCTTCACCGGCGTCGGCGGCACCGTCGTCACGGTCAGCGGCGCCAAGGGCGGCGTCGGGGCGACACTGGCCGCCATCCAGCTGGCGCTCGCCTCCCAGGCGTCGGGCCGCTCCACCGTGCTGGTCGACATGGACCTCCAGACCGGGGACGTCGCGTCCTACCTGGACGTCCAGTTCCGGCGCAGCGTCGCCGACCTCGCCGCGATCAACGACATCTCCCCGCGGGTCCTCGCCGACGCCGTCTTCCGGCACGACACCGGACTCGCCCTGCTGCTCGCCCCCGGCGAGGGCGAACGCGGCGAGGAGGTCACCGACCGCGCCGCCCGGCAGATCGTCAGCGCCCTGCGTTCCCGCTACGAGGCCGTCGTCATCGACTGCGGCGCCCAGTTGAGCGGCGCCGGCGCGGCCGCGGTCGAGATGGCCGACACCGCCCTGCTGGTGACCACGCCGGACGTGGTCGCCGTCCGGGGCGCCAAGCGGACGGTACGGATGTGGGACCGGCTGCAGATCCGCAAGGCGGAGGAGACCACGGTCGTCGTCAACCGGCACACCCGCGGTACGGAGATCCAGCCCGCCCTCATCCAGCGGATCACCGGCACGGCGGTCGCCGCGACGGCCGTGCCCGCCCACTTCAAGGAACTCCAGGGCGTCGTGGACGCCGGCCGCGTCCACGAACTGGACAGCAGGAGCACCGTCAAACAGGCACTGTGGGCGCTCGCGGGCGAACTGGGGCTGGTCAAGGCGCCCGCGGGCGAACGGAAGGGCGGCCGGTCGCGGGCGGACCGCGGATCGGCGGGCTTCCGACGGCGGAGGGACGGATGAATCCCGGCCGCCGGGGCGGCGACCGGGGGCAGGTCACCGTCGAGTTCCTCGGCATGACCCCGCTGATCGTCCTGACACTGGTGCTGCTGTGGCAGTTCGTGCTCGTGGGGTACACCTACTCGCTCGCGGGGAACGCTGCCGACGAGGCCGCACGGGCGGGCACGGCGGCCGAGGACCGCCAAGCGGCCTGTCAGGAGGCGGGCCTCCGGCATCTGCCGTCCGCGTGGGAGGGGGGCGCCGAGGTGTCCTGCGGCGAGAGCGGTGGCCTCGTCACGGCCGACGTGCGGCTCGACGTACCCGTCCTCTTCCCCGGCTCGATCGGCTTCCCCTTCCCCGGCGTCGCCGGCCACGCGGGTGCCGTGGTGGAGGAGACGGACTGAGATGACGTACCGGCACAGCGAGCGCGTCCGCGACCGGGGCCAGGTGGCCCTGGAGTATCTGGGGTTCCTCCCGGTCCTGATCCTCGTGGCGATGGCCGCCGTGCAGATCGGCCTGATCGCCTACACCGCGCAGCAGGCCGGCACGGCCGCCCGCACCGGCGCGCGCAGCGCCTCCCTCGACGGTCCGTACGCGCAGGACTGCCAGAACGCGGTCAGCTCCTGGCTGGACGCCGGCTGCGCGGCCTCGTACCTGGGCGAGGAGGTCGAGGTCACCGCCACGATCGACATCCCGTCGATCGTGCCCGGCTGGGACTTCGGCCCGGCCACCAAGACCGCCACCATGCCGATGGACCACTGAGCGGGGAGTACGGCGATGAGTCTGCGGGCACGGATCAACTCCCCCGAGGAGAACGGCAGCCGGGGCGAGGACGGACACCTGGTCGCCACGTACCGGGCCAAGCTCCTGGAGGAGATCGATCTCGCGGAGATGAGCGCGCTCGCGACGGCCGAGCGCAGGGCACGGCTGGAGCGGGTGCTCGGGCACATCATCAGCCGCGAAGGCCCCGTCCTGTCGACGGTCGAACGCTCGCAGCTGATCCGGCGGGTGGTCGACGAGGCGCTCGGCCTCGGCATCCTGGAGCCGCTGCTGGAGGACGCCTCGATCACCGAGATCATGGTGAACGGCCCCGACGCGATCTTCGTCGAGCGGGCCGGCCGGGTGGAGCAGCTGCCGCTGCGGTTCGCCTCGAACGACCAGCTCATGCAGACCATCGAACGGATCGTGTCGACCGTCAACCGCCGCGTGGACGAGTCGAACCCGATGGTCGACGCCCGCCTGCCGTCCGGCGAGCGCGTCAACGTCATCATCCCGCCGCTGTCCCTGACCGGCGCCACGCTCACCATCCGCCGCTTCCCACGCTCCTTCACGCTCCCGGAACTGGTCCAGTTCGGCTCGCTGGAGGAGCCGATGGTGTACCTGCTGGCGGGGCTGGTGCAGGCGCGGTTCAACATCATCGTGTCGGGCGCGACGGGCACCGGCAAGACGACCCTGCTGAACGCGCTGTCGGGACTGATCCCCGAGAGCGAGCGGATCATCACCATCGAGGACTCCGCGGAACTCCAGCTCCAGCAGCAGCACGTGGTCCGCCTGGAGTCCCGGCCGCCGAACGTCGAGGGCCAGGGCCAGGTCACCATCCGCGACCTGGTCCGCAACTCGCTTCGCATGCGGCCCGACCGGATCGTCGTCGGCGAGGTCCGTGGCGGCGAGTCGCTGGACATGCTCCAGGCGATGTCGACCGGCCACGACGGGTCGCTCGCCACCGTCCACGCCAACAGCGCCGAGGACGCGCTGATGCGGCTGCAGACCCTGGCCTCCATGTCCGACGTCGAGGTCCCCTTCGCCGCGCTGCACGACCAGATCAACAGCGCGGTCGACGTCATCGTGCAGCTCACCCGGTTCGCCGACGGGCTGCGCCGGGTCACCGAGGTCGCGTTGCTCGACAGCCACGGCGGGGAGCCGTACCGGCTGGCCACGATCGCCCGCTTCAACGCCCGGCCCATGACCGCGGACGGCCGTATCCACGGCGGCTTCCAGTACTTCCCGCTCACCCGCCGCACCGCCGACCGCCTCTACATGGCGAGCCAGCCGATCCCGCAGGCCTTCGGCGTCGCCCAGTCCGCAGACCAGCTCGCCACCCGAGAAGCCCGGTAGGCAGGAGCCGACCATGGAACTGACGACCCTCGTCTCCCTCACCACCGGCGTCGCCCTGCTGACCTGCGTCCTCGCCGTTGCCGGACTGCACGCCTACGCCATGGGCAGGGCCCAGCGACAGGCCCTCGTGGAGCGCCTGTCGTCCACCGGCCAGGTCCAGGTCACCGGCCGCCGGCGCCGGTTCCGCGACCTGGACCGCCGGCTGCGCCGCACCCGGCCGGGCCGGCGACTGGAGCTGCGGCTGGCGGCGACGGGCCTGGACGTGTCCCCCGGGGAGTTCTTCGTCGCGCTGCTCGCCGCCGTCGCCGGACTGTGGCTGATCGGGCAGGCCGCCCTCGCCCCCTTCTTCGGCCCGATCGCCGGACTGCTGGGCGTCTGGGCGGCCGTGCAGTTCCTCAACTGGCAACGGCAGAAACGCATCGAGAAGTTCATCAACCAACTCCCCGAACTCGCCCGCATCCTGGCCAACGCCACCCAGGCCGGCCTCGCCCTGCGCACCGCGATCGGCATGGCGGCGGAGGAGCTGGAGGCCCCGGCGGGGGAGGAACTCGCCAAGGTGGCCAACCAGCTCGCGGTGGGCGCGTCGATGGACGAGGCCCTGGGGGAGATGGCCGAACGGCTGCCGTCCCGTGAGCTGGTGGTCCTGGTGACCACCCTGGTGCTGTCCAACCGGGCGGGCGGCCAGCTGGTCAGCGCGCTTCGCAACCTCACCGAGACGCTGGAGGAGCGCAAGGAGACCCGCCGTGAGATCCGCACCCAGCTCTCGCAGGTCAGCATGACGTCGTACGCGGTCCCGGTGATGGGCGTGGGCTCGCTGTTCCTGATGAACGGCGTCAAGGACGGCGCCCTGGACCGGATGACGGGCTCCCCGGTCGGCCAGGCCTGCGTGGTCATCGCGTTCGCGCTGTACGCCGTCGGCTTCGTCATGATCCGCCGGCTGTCCCGTATCGACGTCTGAGGAAGGGAGGGGATCGGCATGGCACTGGTACTGGCACTCGTCATGGGTCTGAGCGTGTGGGGCGTCTTCGCCGGGATCCGGATGTACCGCGCGGAGGCGAAGCTCCCCGCCGACCTCGTCCTCGCCCTGGAGGTGGGCTCGACCCGCACGGGCGCGGTGGACTCGCTGGTCGACCGGATGGGCATGCGGTACGCGCCCGCCGTCCTGCGCCTGATGGGCCCGGCGCGGGTCGCCCGGTACCGCAGGAGGATCGACCTGGCGGGCAACCCCGGCGGCCTCACCATCGACCGCTACGCCGCGCGCCGCGCGGTCTACGGCTTCCTCGGCGGCGTCGGCGGACTGGTGTTCCTGCTCCAGGGCAACGTGCTGATGACCGTGCTGCTGCTCGCCTTCGGCGCGTTCTGGACGGAGGTGGGCATCTGGTCGGCGATCCGGGTCCGCAAGGACGTGATCGACCGGACCCTGCCCGACTTCCTCGACGTCCTCGCCGTCGTGGTCAGCGCCGGCCTCGGCTTCCGCCAGGCCCTCGACCGGGTCGCCTCGCGCTACGAGGGCCCCTGGGCCGACGAGCTCCGCATCACGCTGCACCAGATGGACCTCGGCATGAGCCGCCGCCAGGCCTTCGCGGAACTGCGGCGACGCAACGACTCGGAGCAGGTCGCGATGTTCGTGACGGCGTTGCAGCAGGGCGAGGAGCTGGGCGCGCCGATCGTGGACACGCTGGTGTCGCTGGCCAAGGACATGCGGCGCACGGATGCGCAGAACGCCCGGCGCAAGGCAGCGCGGGCGGTGCCGAAGGCCACGATGATGATCACGACGTTCATGGTCCCGGCGACCATGCTGCTGCTGGGCGCCGGGCTGCTCCTCGGCTCCGGTACGGACTTCGGCACGCTCACGGGTGAGTGAGGGCCATGACACTCACACCGACGGAGGGGACAAGGGCGGTCTCGCGGGGACACGCGGCGGCGCCGGGGGGCGTGGCGGCGGGATGGGCATGGAGGGAGCACGACGGGGCGCGCGGCCCCGGCACCCCGGGCCCCGCCGGGCCACCCGCGCCGGCCCGCGGCCCGGGCGCTGCGGGTCCCGTGGGTCCGTCCGCGCTGGACTGCGGCCCGGGCGCCGCGGGTCCCGTGGGTCCGTCCGCGCTGGACTGCGGCCCGGGCGGTCCGGGTGCCGTCGCGCCACCCGCGGCGAACCGCGGCCCCGGCGCCACGGGCTCCGTCGGGTCACCCGCGCCGGACTGCGGCCCCGGCGGTCCAGGGCCCGTGGGGTCGGCCGCGCTGGGCTGCGGCCCGGGTGGTCCGGGTCCCGTGGGGTCGGCCGCGCTGGACTGCTGCCCCGGCGCTCCGGGTCCCGTCGGGCCGGCTGCGCCGGACGACCGTGACCGCGCGTCCGGTGTGCCGCCGAGGTCGCACCAGGCCGCCGGGAGCCCGGTGCCCGCCACCCCGCCCGCACTCTCCCTCCAGGTCAACGCCCTCCAGGCACTGTGCCGCCAGGTCTTCGGCTTCCGGCTCGCCATGATCGCCCTGGCCGCCCCCGCCGCCCTCCTCAACGCCTCGCCGGGCCTCGGCGTCCGCCTGGTCGGCGCGGCCGTGGTGGTCACCTTCATGGCCTCCTACGTCCTGTTCAGGGACTGGGAACGCTTCGCCCCGCTGCTGCTGCGCCACCCCACCCTGCTCGCCTTCGACACCCTCCTGGGCTCCCTCCCGCTCATCTCCGCCGGCCCCGACAGCACCCTGGCCTACGTCAGTGTCTGCACCCCGCTCCTCGCCGGACTCGTCTACAGCTGGCGGGGCGCCGCGGTCTTCGCCTCCCTCCAGGCCCTGATCCTGCTCCTGGTCCACGCCACCCTCGCGAGGACCCCCGACGCCACCCCCGCCGAGACGCTCCTCCTGCCCGGCCTCTGCGTGATCACCGGCGCGGTCGGCTCCACCCTGCGGGGCCTGATGCTCCGCTTCGGCGAGGCCACCCACGCCCTGACCACGGTCCAGGCGCGGCTGGCCGTCACGGAGGCGGTGGCGGCCGAACGCGCCCGGCTCGCCCGCGAACTGCACGACTCGGTGGCCAAGACCCTGCACGGCGTGGCGCTCGCGGCGGACGGCCTGGCCCACTCGGCGGACCGGCTCGACCCGTCCCTGGTCAAGGACCGGGCCGAACTCGTGGCCCGCTCGGCCCGCCGGGCCGCCGCCGAGTCCCGGGAGCTGCTGACGGACCTCCGCCGCGAGTCGGACCCGGCCCACGGCAGCGACATACTCGCCGAACTCGCCGCACGCACCACCGACTTCACCGCCCGCACCGGCGTCCCCACCACCTACCGCCGTACCGGCGACGCCCCCGTCCCGCCCGTCCCCCCGTCGGTGGCCCGCCAGTTGCTGACCATCGCGACCGAGGCGATGGAGAACGCCCACCGGCACGCGGACGCCACCCACGTCGACGTCACGGCGGGCATCCAGGGCGACGTGCTCCTGCTCAGCGTCTACGACGACGGCCGGGGCCTCGCCCCCGGGACGTCGCTCGCCCAGCTCCGCAGAACGGGGCACTTCGGGGTGGTCGGCATGGTCGAGCGCGCCGCCGCGGTGGGCGCCCGCATCCGCATCGGCCGCGGCACGCACCCCAAGGGCACGGAAGTACGCCTGGAACTCCCGTTGGCGGCCCTGGGCCCCACCCCCGAGCGGAGGCCGAACGATGCCGGACGCTGAACACCCCTTTGCCGCCACCCCCTTCCCGCCCCCCGCGGACCCGGCCGGCCCGTCCCTGCGCGTGATCGTGGCCGACGACAACCCCGTGGTCCGCGCGGGGCTCACCGCCCTCCTCTCGGGCCGAGAGGACGTCACGGTCGTGGCGGAGGCGGCGGACGGCCGGGAGGCGTACGAGGCGGCCCGGACCCACCGGCCGGACGTGGTGCTCCTGGACGTCCGCATGCCGGGCGTGGACGGCATCGCGGCCCTGCCGCACCTCGTGCACCTGGCCCCCGTCGTGATGCTCACCTACAGCCGCGAGCCCGACATCGTCGAGGAGGCCCTGCGGCGCGGTGCGGGCGGCTACCTTGTGCACGGCGAGTTCACGGCGGACCAACTGGTCGCGGCGGTACGGGACATCAGAGACGGCAGGCCACACTTCACCCCCACGGCGGCGGAGGCCCTCCTGGCCCAGCTCAGGCAGAGCAGCCGCGCTCCCGCAGATGCGACTGCAAATCCATACTCCCCGCCACGGCTTAATTCTTCGGAAAACCTTTCGCAAGTGCAACCGGTTGTGGCACAGTCTTCGTCATACCGGTCACGGTCCCAACTCAGCGCGAGAGAGGCGGAGATCATGGACCTCATCGCATCCGGCATGAACAACCAGCAAATCGCCGCCACGTGCTTCATCAGCGAGAAGACGGTCAAGAACCACATCAACCGCATCTTCGCCAAGCTGCACAGCACGAGCCGCTCGGAGGCCACCGCGAAGTGGCTGGGGCTGGGGTGAGGGCGATGCGGCGGACGGATGTCTGGGCCCACAGCTGGGCCCTGGGGCCCTCGGCAGACCCGGCGGCCCTTCCCTACCCTCGCGGCACCGAAGCCGCCACACCGGGAGGGGAACGTCATGAACAAGTGGAGGAACACCACCGCCCGCGACGACAGGGGCCAGACGGCGGTGGAGTACCTGGGGATCATCGCGGTCGTGGTGGCCATCGTGCTGGCGATCACGGGGACGGACATCGGCCAGTCCATCTACGACGCCATCGTGGACAAGATCGACGAAGTCACCGGCGGCTGAGGCGGTTTCACCGATACGGCGACAGAGGGCAGGCTTTCCCCATCTACATCACGGTGGTGGCGGGTCTGCTCTTTCTCGCGTTCGCGTACCTGGCGGTCGGGCAGGCCGCCGCGACCCGCAACGAGGCCCAGACGGCGGCGGACGCGGCCGCGCTCGCGGCGGCCCAGGACCTGCGGGACCAGATCACGGGCGAGTGGGTCGAGAACCTGCTGGACCCGGATTCGTGGCACGGCATCTTCGAGGGTGACGTGGAGCTGTTCGAGGACCCTTGTGACCGCGCGGGGCAGCTCGCGGCACAGAACGAGGCTCACGTGGACGTCTGTCAGGGGCAGGGCCTACTGGGCTACCGCGTCGAGGTCACGACGGACGAGCCGGTCGGGGACACCATCGTGCCCGGCACGGAGGCCCGGTATGCGACGGCATCCGCCGTGGCCGTCGTGGAGCGGCGTTGCCTCTTCGACATCCCCGGCGAGGATGCGGGGGACGACACCCTGCCGAGTCTTGACTGCAAGGGCGTGGAATGGCACCTGGATCCGGAAAGCCCTGACACCCTTCCGGGCCCCGAGGACCTCTTCGACGTCCATCTGGCCGACTGACAAGCGAACGACGAATGGCGAAGGAAGCAGAGGCATGAGCATTCGGTTCACTACGAAGGCCCGCAGGGGGGTGGTCGCGATGACCGTCGCGGCCGGTTTGGCCCTCGGTGTGGCCGGTTGCGGCAGCGGTGGCGACGGGGAGGACGACAAGCCGGACAGCTCGGCCTCGGCACCGCAGCAGAGCGGGTCCCAGCCGACTGCTCAGGAGGGAACGGACAAGCCTTTGGCCGAACTCCGCGGCGAGGAAGGCCTCATGTTGCAGATCACGTCTGCCACAAGGGATGCCGGTGGCTTTGTCACCGTGAGTGGGGAGCTGAAGAACGACGGCGATGAGCCCGCTCGGGTCTCCGTTCGCACCGCGGGCGACGAGACGGAGATCATCAGGCACGGCTCCTCACTCGGTGGCGCGACGCTCGTGGATTCTGCCAGCAAGAAGCGCTACTACGTGCTGCGGGACACCGACGGCCGTCCGCTGACCACCACGAGCATTCCGAGAATCGAACCCGGTGCTTCGATTCCGGTCTTCATGCAGTTCCCGTCGCCGCCGACCAGTACCACCGAGGTCACTCTGCAATTGCCCACCTTCGCCAGCGCCGGCATCACGATCTCCGGTTGAGGCCCCCATGACCCCCACCCGCCTCCCCCTCGCCCTCACCACAGCCTCGATCATGCTCGCCGGCACCCTCTGCGCCGCCGGGACCGCGCACGCCGACGACGACCCCAGCGTCCCTCCGGGTACGGAGGCCACCGCCTCCGCGCCGGTCGAGGTCGACGCCAACGACCCCGATCTGAAGATTCCGGAAGGCGCCACCCTCGCCGAGCCCAAGGTCCTCGACATCAAGCAGGTCGTGGAGGACCAGGGCGGAGAGGAACGCCGCGAGGACACCAACGCCGACGTGAAGTTCGCCCTCCAGGCGGAAGTCCTGTTCGGCAAGGACAGCGCGAGGCTCAGCGCCCAGTCGAAGGCCCGCATCGCCGCGATCGCCGACGAGATCAGGACCCAGAACGCGACCAAGGTCCGCGTCTTCGGCTTCACCGACAACCTCGGCTCCTCCGCCCACGGCGACACCCTCTCCCGCCGCCGCGCCAACGCCGTCCACGACATCCTCGACACGGAACTGAACTCCCCGGACATCACCTTCGAGGTGCGCGGCTACGGCGAGCAGTACCCCATCGCGGACAACTCCACGGAGTCCGGCCGCAAGAAGAACCGCCGTGTGGAGGTCTCCTTCCCCCGCAACGGCTGACGCACCCCGCCGGGAGCGGCACCTCGCGCGCCGCTACCGGACGTCCCCCTGACCCGTCCGGACCTCCACCCTGACCCCCGCCCGAACCCCCCACCCCGCCATCCCCCCGGCCTCCGCCTCCAGCACGTGCCGCGCCCGGAGCCGGGGCATGCCCAACCGCCACGGCGGCATCGTGCGGACGGCGAGGACGACCAGGCCGCGGTCCAGGTAGGCGACGTCGATGGGCATGCGCATCCGGAAGGTGTGGACGCTGTTCGCGGGGGACAGCAGCAGCGCGCCCTCGACCGCGTCCCGCCCGAGCAGCCCCCGCGTCCGGGCCCGGTACGACGCCGCGATCTCCAGCGGCACCGTCGCACCCCCGTGCACGACCAGTTCCCCCCGCCCGTCCCGCAGGCGCCGCCGTCCGCCGCCCCAGCCCCTGCCCATTCCCAGGCCCCTCCGCCGTCCGTCCCCAGCCGGTGTGCGAACCGACCGTACCGGCACGCTCACGAAGCACCCGTCCGCCCGGCCTCGCCGACACCGTAAAGCTGTTGTCCGCTCCGCCCGCCGCGGGTAGGAAGGCCGCATGACAGGACTCGGCGCTGTGTTCCGTCCCCAACTTCCCCCCGAGCGGCTGCGCGCCCTCGCCCGACTGGCCGACGAGACCGGCCTCGACGAACTCTGGCTGTGGGAGGACTGCTTCCGAGAAGGCGGCGTCTCCACGGCCGCGGCCGCCCTGGCCTGGACCGAGCGGGTCCGGATCGGTGTCGGCCTGCTTCCCGTGCCGCTGCGCAACGTCGCCATCACCGCGATGGAGGCCGCCTCGCTGCACCGGATGTTCCCCGGCCGCCCGGTCCTCGCCGTCGGGCACGGCGTGCAGGACTGGATGGGCCAGGTCGGCGCCCGCGCCGGCTCCCCGCTGACGCTGCTGCGCGAACACCTCGACGCGCTGCGGGCGCTGCTGCGCGGGGAGCGGCTCAGCACCGAGGGGCGGTACGTCAAGCTCGACGACGTCGCCCTGGACTGGCCGCCGCCGGCACCGGTCGAGATCCTCGCCGGTGCCACCGGCCCCCGCACCCTCCACCTGTCCGGCGCGGCGGCGGACGGCACCGTCCTCACCGCGGCGACGCCCCCGGAGGGCGTACGCCGGGCCCGTCGGCTCATCGACGAGGGGCGGACGTCGGCCGGCCGCACCGACCCGCACCGCGTCGTCGTCTACCTCCTCGCCGCCACCGGCCCCGACGCCTTCGACCGCCTGCGGTCCGAACTCGTCGCCGAGGGCGTCGCGGACGTCCCCGACCTCGGTGTGGCGGGGGACGCGGCGGCCGTCGCCAAGGCCGTCGAGCAGCTCGTCGAGGCCGGTGCCGACACCGTGATCCTCCAGCCCACCGGCGACGAGCCCGACCCCGAGGGCTTCGTCCGCTTCACCGCCGAGGAGGTCAGGCCGCTGGTCCCGTAGCCGTAGCCGCGGCCCACCCGCCGTCGTTTCACCACGCCGGAAAATCGGCGGCGGCCACCGGCACGGCCCTGCGACGATCGGGCGCATGCCGCACGACCCCCGCCCCACCGACCCCCGCCCCGGTTTCGAGGAACTCCTCGCCGAGGGTGCCGCCGTCCCCACCGAGGGGTGGGACTTCTCGTGGTTCGAGGGCCGGGCCACCGAGGAACGGCCCTCCTGGCGGTACGCCGAGTCGCTGGCCGGGCGGCTCGCCCGCGCGCGTGCCGCTCTCGACATCCAGACCGGCGGCGGCGAGGTCCTCGGGTTCGCGCTCGACGCCGCCGGCCACCGGCCCGCGCTCGCGGCCGCCACCGAGGGCTGGCCCCCGAACGTCGCCCGGGCCACCGAGTCGCTCGGCCCGCGTGGCGTCGTGGTCGTGGCCGCGCCGCAGGACGCCCCGCTGCCCTTCGCCGACGGGGCCTTCGACCTGGTCTCCAGCCGTCACCCCGTACAGCCGCACTGGGACGAGATCGCGCGCGTGCTCCGGCCGGGCGGTACGTATTTCGCCCAGCACGTCGGGCCGGGCAGCGTCTTCGAACTCGTGGAGCACTTCCTCGGCCCGCAGCCCGAGGAGGTGCGGCGCGGCCGCCACCCGGACCGGGAGCGCGCGGGCGCGGAGGCCGCCGGTCTGGAGGTCGTCGAGCTGCGCGCGGAGCGGCTGCGGATGGAGTTCCACGACATCGCCGCCGTCGTCCACTTCTTGCGCAAGGTGATCTGGATGGTGCCGGACTTCACCGTCGAGGCGTACGAGGACGGGCTCCGTGCCCTGCACGAGCGGATCGAGACGCAGGGCCCCTTCGTGGCCCACAGCACCCGCCACCTCTTCGACGCCCGCAGACCGCCCCGCTGACCCGTCCCGCAGACCGTCCCGCTGACCCGGCCCGCAGACCGTCCCGCTGACCCTCCCGCTGACCCGTCCCGCTGACCCGTCCCGCTGCCCGCCCCGCAGACCGGCCGGCTGACCGGCCGGCTGACCGGCCGGCAGACCGGCCCGCAGACCGTCCCGCTGACCCTCCCGCTGACCCTCCCGCTGACCCGTCCCGCTGCCCGCCCCGCAGACCGGCCGGCTGACCGGCCAGCAGACCGCCCCGCAGACCGGCCCGCAGACCGGCCGGCTGACCGTCCCGCAGACCGCCCCGCAGACCGCCCCGCTGACCGCCCCGCTGACCGGACACGGCGTCAGGCGTGCGGCCCCACCGTCACCTCCCCGATCACCAGCTCCGCCCCGCCCGCCGCCTCCCCCACCGCCGCCACCCGTTCGGCCTGCTCCGCCAGCTCCCGCTCCTGGCGTGCCGTGAGCGTGCCCAGCGGCTCCACCGTGACCGTCACCCGCCGCCCCCGGCGCCGCTGGTGCCACACCCCGGCCACCACGCCGTCGACGAGCAGCAGCGGATGGTTGCCGGCCTGGCCCCGGGACAGCGCGCGTTCCCGGGCGCGTCCGGGGAACAGCACCTCGCGCGGCTGTGCGGCGATGCCGTAGGCGTCGAAGTACGGCAGCAGCCGTACGCCCCGCACCGGCCCTTCGGGGAACTCCGTGTCCCCGGCCGCCACCCACGCGCGCGTGCCCTCGCACACGACCTCCTCGATCTCCTCCTCGTCGGCCAGTGCGGCGAACAGCCCGCCGGCCCAACCGGGTGAGGCCGCCAGCCACTTCGCGAAGTGGGCGGGGGTCGCCGGGCCGTAGGCACGCAGATGCCGGCGTACCAGCAGGCGCAGCGCCTCCCGTGGGGGCAGGGGAGTGAAGAGGGGCGGGCGGGTGTAGGTGGTCCTGCGCCCACGGTCGGGGCCGAAGCACACGGCGCCGGACTGGCCGGCCAGGTGCAGCACCGTCCGCCAGCGCGGCCACAGTTCCTGGAAGGCGGGCATCACCCGCTCCCCGGCCCAGGCACCGGTACGCGCGACGACCGCCTCGCCCAGTTCGTCCACGGTGAGACAGGCCCCGGTGAGCGCGTCGCCGATCGCGTGGAGCACCTGTGCGGTCCGTTCGCCGTCGAGCCGGACGCCCGGCGGGAGGGGGCCCGCGGCGGTGGGCACGGCGGGCAGGGCGGAGCACCACAGGGGCAGCTCCCGGCTGTCGAGCAGATGGACGGTGCCGCGCGGACCGTAGGTCCTGACGAGGGAGCGCTCCTCCCACAGCGCGGCGCGTACGTCCGCCCGGGTGATCTCGGCGACCCGGATCCCGACGGAGAGTTCGGCCGCCGACATCACCTGGGCGTGCGCCCCGCGCAGGGCGGCGACGACCTCGGCGACCGGAGTAACGGCCGGCGCCGGATTGGCCAGGAACTGCCGCTCCTGCCGTCGTGCGCCGGCCCGGGCCCAGGTGATCCCTTTGCTCTTCACGGTCGGGGCCGGACGGCAGGGCGCGACGGGGACGGATCCGGTCCCGTCGTGGGGCCGATCGGGTGTGCCGCGCGGGGAGCCGACCCCCGCGCGGCGGGTCCGGACGGCAGACCGGGCCAGGGTTTTTCCACATTGTTATCGCCGACCACTCGCGTCACCCCTGACACATCACGTAAGTTCAGACCAAGGTAATTCGCGTCAGCAAAGCTGCGCGGGCGACACCGCGCAGTGGAGGGGGCTGCGCGGTGTCCGGATCCCGTTTCCAGGCGTCAAGTCGCCGTCACCTCCAGGGTCGCCCGTCAGAGGGATGCCCGAAAAGTCCTGTGCGCCCCCCGTGAACCGGCCATGAAGAGGCTGTGAACCCGGCATTCCGCGGCCATCCGCGCGTTGCCGGGCGACTCCGGAGAGTAGTTGTCTCGCGCCGATGCACGCAGCAGCCCTTACGAAGGGTTATGGTGGAAGCCCCCCCTCGGGCCGGTCCGTCTCCCCCCCACGGACCGGCCCGTTTTTTGCTCCCAACACCCGCCCCGGGCACGGGCGTAGCGCGGGGGTAGGCTTCGCCCCCGGGGACCGCCACGCGGACAGGGGGCGCGCTCTGCCGCACCTGTCCGATCCGTACGGAGGGGCTGACATTCACGTGAACCTGCGCGACAAGCTGCGCGGCCTGTTGGTCAGGCTGTACGCACGCCGGGTGGAAGGCCACCTGGACCACGCTCAGGTGCCCAAGCACATCGGCGTCATCATGGACGGCAACCGACGCTGGGCGAAGGCCTCGGGCTCCACCACCGTGCACGGTCACCAGGCCGGTGCCGAGAAGATCGAGGAGTTCCTCGGCTGGTGCACCGAGACGGACGTCGAGGTGGTCACCCTCTGGCTGCTGTCGACGGACAACTTCGACCGGCCCGAGGACGAGCTCGTCCCCCTGCTCGGCATCATCGAGGGCGTCGTGCGCTCCCTGGCCGCCGACGGCCGCTGGCGGGTGCACCACGTCGGCACCCCGGACCTGCTGCCCTCCCCGATGCGCACGGCGCTCAAGGAGGCCGAGGAGGCCACCGCGCACGTCGACGGGATACTGGTCAACGTCGCCATCGGCTACGGCGGCCGCCAGGAGATCGCCGACGCCGTCCGCTCGATGCTGCTGGACGCCGCCGACAAGGGCCGCTCGGTCGAGGAAATCGCCGAGGCCGTGGACGTCGACATGATCGGCCGCCACCTCTACACGGGTGCGCAGCCCGACCCCGACCTGGTCATCCGCACCAGCGGTGAGCAGCGGCTGTCCGGTTTCATGCTGTGGCAGACGGCCCACTCGGAGTACTACTTCTGTGACGTCTTCTGGCCGGCCTTCCGCAAGGTCGACTTCCTGCGCGCCCTGCGCGACTACGCGGCGCGTCATCGCCGCTACGGCGGCTGACGCAGCCGTCCCACCCCTTCGGGCGTAGAGCGCTTCACGCGGAGTTCACCGGCACGCCGTCATATGCCGTGGCATGGCGGCGCGTTTTCGAGGGCATAAAGCAACCAGGTCGACGCCCGAACCACGGGTGTCGGATCTCAGCGGACGGCACGGGGCCGTCCGCCCGGGAGGCCCTTTGCACCAGCCCGATCGTGCGGTCACAGCACGGACGAAGCGGCGAGGGGCCGGTCTCCGGCCCGTGCATCGCGGCCGGCAACCGGTCCAGACCGTCTCCGTCGCTCCCCGACCTCATCCGAGGGGGTACGTCCTTCCGTGGTGACCAGCACAAAGCGCCACAAGCCCGACCGGCGCACCTACGTTCTCGACACCAGCGTCCTGCTGGCGGACCCGAACGCTTTGAACCGCTTCGACGAGCACGAGGTCGTGCTTCCGGTCGTGGTGGTCACGGAGCTGGAGGCGAAGCGGCACCATCCCGAACTCGGCTACTTCGCCCGGCAGGCCCTGCGCCTGCTCGACGACTACCGTGTGCGGTACGGCCGTCTGGACGCCCCCATCCCGACCGGGGACCTCGGCGGAACCCTCCGTGTCGAGCTCAACCACTCGGACCCCAGCGTGCTGCCGACCGGCTACCGCCTGGGGGACAACGACTCCCGCATCCTCGCGGTGGCCCGCAACCTGCAGGCCGAGGGGTTCGACGTCACCGTCGTCTCGAAGGACCTCCCGCTCAGGATCAAGGCGTCCTCGGTCGGCCTCCTCGCCGAGGAGTACCGCGCGGAACTCGCCATCACGGACTCCTCCGGCTGGACCGGAATGTCCGAACTGACGCTGCCCGGCGAGCAGGTGGACATCCTCTTCGAGGAAGGCCACGTCCATGTCCCCGAGGCCGTCGGACTGCCCGTCCACACTGGCCTGACCATTCAGTCCGAGCGCGGCAAGGCACTCGGCCGGGTCACACCGGAGGGCAACGTCCGTCTGGTACGCGGCGATCGGGAGGCCTTCGGCATCAAGGGACGCAGCGCGGAGCAGCGCATCGCGTTGGACCTGCTGCTCGACTCCGACGTCGGGATCGTCTCGATGGGCGGCCGGGCCGGCACCGGCAAGTCCGCGCTGGCGCTGTGCGCGGGCCTGGAGGCGGTTCTGGAGCGCCGTCAGCACGAGAAGATCATGGTCTTCCGTCCGCTGTACGCGGTGGGCGGCCAGGAGCTCGGCTATCTGCCGGGTTCCGAGGCCGAGAAGATGAGCCCCTGGGCCCAGGCGGTCTTCGACACGCTGTCCGCGGTCACCAGCCGCGAGATCATCGAGGAGGTCACCGCGCGCGGGATGCTGGAGGTGCTCCCGCTCACCCACATCCGTGGCCGCTCGCTGCACGACGCGTTCGTGATCGTGGACGAGGCGCAGTCCCTCGAACGGAATGTGCTGCTGACCGTTCTGTCCCGGATCGGCTCCAATTCGAGGGTGGTTCTCACCCACGATGTGGCGCAAAGGGACAATTTGCGGGTCGGGCGCTATGACGGTGTCGTCGCCGTCGTCGAGAAACTGAAGGGGCATCCCCTTTTCGCCCATGTCACCCTGACGCGATCCGAGAGGTCCCAGATCGCGGCGCTTGTGACCGAAATGCTGGAGGAGGGGGCGATCTGACCCCGCGCCCCACTCCGGGGCTGAGAAGCGGTAGTTGGCGCCGCTCGGCAAAGGCGAAGAGCCTAGCCGGGCGGCGCCTTCGCGCGTGAGTTTTTCTCGAAATCACTCGGGCCAAACGGCATGTGAGCTTTCACACGCAACCCGGAATTGCCTTGCGGTGTCGGGTTACGGCAGAGTCTCACTCCTGTCAGGCCCCGCATACGACACATCTGTACCCCTGGGGGTACCCCCACACTTTCGTAGTGGGGGCGGTACGGCACAACAGGAGCACCACAGCTAACTCCATAGCGTCGTCGTATGCCGCCCGAGCACCATGCGGCGCTCCCCTCCCGGGAGTTGCCCACCGGGCCCGTGCCTTCCGTGACCCGCAGTTGGGGAGGCCAGTGTCAGGGGGCACGATTGCGTCCGCCAGGGTCACCGAGCGGGCGATGCTGGAAGGAAACCGTGTGAGCCGGATTTCGGTCCGGGGATTCGCAGTGGCCTCGGCCACCGCGGTCACCGCTGTCGGAAGCGTTGTCGGCGTTGCCTCGGGCAGCGTCGCGCAGCCCAATGACGCCGAGGCGGCGGCAACCGACCTGACGCTGCTCGCGGACATCCCCGCGGGCCAGCAGGCGCAGGTACAGACCGCTTCCCTGACGCAGCAGGCCGACATTCAGGCCATCGCGGCCGACGCGAGCGCCAAGAAGGAAGCCGAGGAGGCCGCGCGCAAGGCGGCCGCCGAGACCGCGATCGCGAAGAAGGAGGCCGCCGAGCAGGCGGCCCAGGAAGCCAAGGAGCGCGAGGAGGCGGAGCAGGAGGCGGCCAGCCGGTCCGCCACCCGGGACGCAGCCAGCTTCGCGGTCCAGAGCTCGTACTCCATCTCCGAGATCCAGTCGATGGCTGCCGCGATGGTGCCGGGCGACCAGTTCCAGTGCTTCAGCAACATCGTGGACCACGAGTCCGACTGGAACTACACGGCGGTCAACCCCTCCTCCGGTGCCTACGGCCTCTTCCAGGCGCTGCCCGGCTCCAAGATGTCCTCCGTGGGGTCCGACTGGCAGACCAACCCGGCCACCCAGATCAAGTGGGGCCTGAACTACATGAACGACCGCTACGGCAGCCCCTGCGGCGCCTGGTCGTTCTGGCAGGCCAACCACTGGTACTGAGCCCCGCCAGGGCAACGTCCCGCTCAACCTTTCCGAGCCCCTCACCGTCCTTCGGTGGGGGGCTTCGGCCATGTACGGTCTGACGGGACGACTCCGGGGGGAGTGGTGGGGACGGTTGGGGGAAAAGGACGGATCATGTCGCGAGTGCCAGGGTGGCTCGGTCGGGTCGGCACCCGGCTGACCGAGATGGGGCAACGGTGGGAAGAGCGCCGGGCCGAGGCGGAGCGTGCCCATGGCGCGCCGGAGCCGGATCCCGAGGAGTCGGCAAGGGCGGCGAGTTCTCCCCCGTACGCGCGTGACCTCCCGGTCGTGCCCCGCCCCGATCCGGCGCAGGCCGTGCCGTGGGGGATGCGGGTCGCGGCCGAGGCCGGCTGGCGGCTGCTGGTGCTGGCGGGCACGCTGTGGGTGCTGATGAAGGTCATCAGCGCCGTGCAACTCGTCGTGCTGGCCTTCGTGGCGGCGCTGCTCATCACGGCGGTGCTGCAGCCGACGGTGGCGCGGCTGCGGCGGTACGGGGTGCCGCGCGGACCGGCCACGGCGCTGACCGCGGTCCTCGGCTTCGTGGTGATGGGGTTGATCGGATGGTTCGTGACCTGGCAGGTCATGGAGAACATCGACAACCTCTCCGACCAGGTGCAGGACGGCATCGACGAGTTGCGGCGGTGGCTGCTCGACAGCCCCTTCCACGTCACCGACAAGCAGATCAACGACATCGCCGAGAACCTGCGCGAGGCGGTCGGGGCCAACACCGACCAGATCACCACCGCGGGACTGGAGGGCGTGACGGTCGTCGTCGAGACGCTGACCGGCATCCTGCTCGCGGTGTTCTCGACGCTGTTCCTGCTCTACGACGGCCGGCGCATCTGGGAGTGGACGCTGAAGCTGGTGCCGGCGGCGGCGCGGCCGGGTGTCGCCGGGGCCGGTCCCCGGGCCTGGCAGACGCTCACGGCGTATGTGCGCGGCACGGTGATAGTCGCCCTCATCGACGCGATCTTCATCGGCCTCGGCATCTACTTCCTCGATGTGCCGATGGCGGTGCCGCTGGCCGTGTTCATCTTCCTCGGGGCGTTCATCCCGCTGGTGGGCGCGGTGATCTCCGGCGCGCTGGCGGTGGTCGTCGCGCTGGTCACCCAGGGCGTGTTCACGGCCGTGATGACGCTGGTCGTGGTGCTCGCGGTGCAGCAGATCGAGGGCCACATCCTGCAGCCGTTCATCCTCGGGCGGGCGGTGCGGGTGCATCCGCTGGCGGTGGTGCTGTCGGTCGCGGCCGGCGGCATGGTGGCGGGCATCGGCGGAGCGGTGGTCGCGGTGCCGCTGGTGGCGGTCACCAACACCGTCGTCGGCTATCTGCGCGCGTACTCCCAGGAGCGCGTCCTGCGGCAGTCTCCGCGCCCGCACGGCGCCACCGCGTCCGACGCCTCCCCGGCCGCGCCGACCGACCCGCCGGCCCCGGCCGGCTGACCCCCGCGAACGCCTGGGCGACGGAAGCCGGCGTGGAGGAGTGGTGCCGGAGTTCGCGATCGACAGCGGTACTGCGCAAGCCCCGCCTATGCACGGAGAGGGACATAGCGCAC
>NZ_JBVKBE010000017.1:126660-182465 GCF_055657325.1 Streptomyces sp. NPDC107562
GGACTCTCAGGAGCGGGTCCGGCGGAAGTCTCGGCGCCTGCAGGGCGACACCGTGTCAGGCGCTGCCCCGGCCGCCCGAGCCGGCCAGTAGGCCCCGGCGTTCGCGCTCGGCAGGGCTACTCGGCGAGTGCCGCCTCTGCCTCCAGGGTGACCGCGACCGCCTGGACGACGGAAGCGATCTTGAAGGACTCCTGGATGACCTCGCGGTCGACGCCGGCCTTGCGCAGGACCTGCTCGTGGGAGTCGAGGCACATGCCGCAGCCGTTGATGGCGGAGACGGCGAAGGACCACAGCTCGAAGTCGACCTTGTCCACACCGGGGTTGCCGATGACGTTCATCCGCAGCCCCGCGCGCAGGGTGCCGTACTCGTGGTCGGACAGCAGGTGCCGGGTGCGGTAGAAGACGTTGTTCATCGCCATGATCGCCGCGGCGGACTTGGCCGCCGTGTACGCCTGCGGCGACAGCGCCGCCTTGGCCTCCGGCTCCAGCTCACGCAGCACGATCGGGGAGCGCGCGGTGATGGCGGTGGCCAGCACCGTGCCCCACAACTGCTGGGCCGGGAGCTCGGAGTTGCCGATGACCGAACCCAGGTTGAGCTTCAGGTCCTTGGCGTAGTCCGGAAGACGGGACTTCAGGGAGTCGAGGGACATGCGCCGATCACTCCCCGGAGAGCAGGGCGACCGGGTCCAGCGTGTCCTCGCCCTTGCTCCAGTTGCACGGGCACAGCTCGTCCGTCTGGAGCGCGTCGAGGACCCGCAGGACCTCCTTGGGGTTACGGCCGACGGAGCCCGCGGTCACCATGGTGAACTGGATCTCGTTGTTCTGGTCGACGATGAAGACCGCGCGCTTGGCGAAGCCCTCCTCGTCCTCGATGCCCAGATCCCGCATCAGCTCGTGCCTGGAGTCGGCCATCATCGGGAACGGCAGGTCCCGCAGGTCGTCGTGGTCCTTGCGCCAGGCGTGGTGGACGAACTCGGAGTCGCCGGAGAAGCCGAGGACCTGCGCGTCGCGGTCGGCGAACTCGTCATTCAGCTTGCCGAAGGCGGCGATCTCGGTCGGGCACACGAAGGTGAAGTCCTTGGGCCAAGCGAAGATCACCTTCCACTTGCCCTCGTAGGTCTTGTGGTTGATCTTCTCGAACTCGTTGCCCTTCTCCAGCGAGACGCAGGCGGTCAGTTCGAACTCGGGGAACTTGTCACCGACAGTGAGCACTAGCTCTCCTTGCAGCACAGCGAAGAAAGACCCGCTTTTGGCGAGTCTTTCCCATGGGTTGGATGTGCTTGATCGTGGCACGACGCGCATTGATACGAGAAATAGCTACACTCGGTCGAGTTGATCGGAGGTAGCTATCAGTGACCGTTGGTAACGCCGGCAGGCGGCGTCAGCCCAGCCTCGCCCAGTTGCGCGCGTTCGCGGCCGTCGCCGAGCATCTGCACTTCCGCGACGCCGCCGCCGCGATCGGCATGAGCCAGCCCGCCCTCTCCGGGGCCGTGGCCACACTGGAGGAGGTCCTCGGCGTCACGCTTCTCGAGCGTACGACGCGCAAGGTGCTGCTCTCACCGGCCGGCGAGCGGCTCGCCGTCCGCACCAAGGCCGTGCTCGCCGAGGTGGGGGCCCTGATGGAGGAGGCCGAGGCCGTGCGGGCGCCCTTCACCGGGGCGCTGCGGCTCGGCGTCATCCCCACCGTCGCCCCGTATCTGCTGCCGACCGTCCTGCGGCTCGTCCACGACCGCTACCCGCACCTCGACCTCCAGGTGCACGAGGAGCAGACCGCGAGCCTGCTGGACGGGCTCACCTCGGGCCGGCTCGACCTGCTGCTGCTCGCCGTGCCCCTCGGGGTCCCGGGCGTCGGGGAACTGCCGTTGTTCGACGAGGACTTCGTCCTCGTGACGCCGCTGGACCACTGGCTCGGCGGACGCGAGGGCATTCCCCGGGAGGCGCTCAAGGAGCTCAACCTGCTCCTTCTCGACGAGGGGCACTGCCTGCGCGACCAGGCCCTCGACATCTGCCGGGAGGCCGGCCGCGAGAACGCGCCGGTCACCACGACGGCCGCCGGGCTGTCCACCCTCGTCCAGCTCGTCGCCGGCGGTCTCGGCTGCACCCTGCTGCCGCGTACCGCCGTCAAGGTGGAGACGAGCCGCAGCAATCAGCTGCTCACCGGGTACTTCTCCGACCCCGCGCCGACCCGCCGGATCGCGCTGGCGATGCGGACGGGCGCGGCGCGCGGCGCGGAGTACGAGGAGCTGGCGGCCGCACTGCGCGAGGCAATGCGGCCGCTCCCCGTGCGCGTGCTGCACGGCGCCGAGTAGCTCACTCGGTGCGCAGGCCCTCCGGCCGCATCATCCGCAGCAGCGGCGGCAGGCTGAGCAGCGTGACGACGAGGACGACTCCCGCGCCGATGCCGATCATGGCCAGCACGCTCGACCAGTCCACGCTCAGCGCCGTGGCCGTCATCTTCAGCAGGACGGCGCCCAGGGTGAGCCCCACCACCGAGGCCAGGGTCAGTCCCAGCACGATCGGGATCGCCGTCTGCCACAGCACGGACAGGCTCAGCGTGCGACGCCGGGTGCCGAAGGCCACCAGGGCCGACAGCAGCTTCCTGCGTTCGCGCAACTGCTCCAGCTGGGAGACGAGCAGGCTCGCGCCGATCAGGGCCAGGACGCAGGCCGCGCCGACGAACAGGCCGGTGCGGATGGAGTCGTAGCGGTCGGCGCGCTCGGTGGAGGCCCACACCATGGGGTCCGCGAGCGGGTCGAGCGCCGCCGAGGTGTTGCGGACCAGGTCGCGCACCTCCGGCCTGGTGTCGTCGATCTTGAGGTACACCTCGCTGGTCGTCGTTCCCAGGGCCGCCCGCGGCAGGGCGCCGGGCGTGGCCAGGAACCCGCCCCGTGGCTCGCCCGTGAGGCCCGGCAGGGCGGTCACCTCGCGCACGGCCGGCACCTTCCACGCCGCCTCCGCGCCCTTGGGGCTGCCTTCGTAGGTCGGGTCGAAGTAGAGCGTCCGGCCCGGCTTCGCCAGCCCGGCGATGTCGGTGTCCCACTCGGCGCCGTTCAGCGCGAACACGTCTCCGTCCCGGCACGAGGGCAGCTTCGCCAGGACCCGGAGCTCGGCGCAGCCGCCGACCGTCACCTGGGCGCCCTGCTCGGGGTCCGTGCGCCGTTCGCCGAGGTAGCCCTCCGAGAAGGCGTAGACCTTGCGCACGCCGTCGGTGCGCCGGAACTCCTCGGCGGCCGCGGCCAGGGGAACGCCTTCCGACAGCCGCACCTGCATCTGCGCCCTGCTGAGGTCGTAGTCGGTCTGCCGGGTGAAGTCGCTCTCCACCCCGGCGAACAGCATCTGCAGGGCGATCGCCCCGGCCACCGCCACGGCGATGCCGTTGACGGTGCGCGCCGCCGTGCCGCTGCTCAACTGGAGGCGGCGGACGGCCAGCTGCCAGGAGACCGAACCCGCACCGAGCCGCGCGACGACCGTCTCGACGATCCACGGCAGCAGCGCGGTGACGCCGATGAGCAGCAGCATCACGCCGCCGACGACCAGGTACTGGTTGAAGTTCCCCTGGTCGCTGCCCTGGCCGATCATCGGGACGAGCATGCCGAGGCCGGCCAGCGGCAGCAGCAGCCGCCACCAGAGCCTGCGGCGGCTCGGCTTGGCCGTGCGCACCACGCCGAGCGGTTCGATGACCACGCCGCGCAGCGCGAGGAGGGTGACCAGCACGGCCGCCGCCGGGACCAGGACCGCGACCAGCGCGGCGAGGGCGGGGGAGGGGTTGAGGTAGCTCGGGAAGACGCTGACGTCGAACACCTCGGCCTGTCCGGCGAGCTGGCGTCCGGCCAGGAAGAAGCCGGTGCCGAAGACCAGGCCCAGCAGCGAACCGGCCAGTGCCTCGCCGGCCGCCACCCGGCGGGTCATCCCGCTGTCGGAGCCCACCAGCCGCAGCGCCGCGAGCCGCCGGTCGCGTCCCTCGCCACCGAACCGCACGGCCGCGGCGACGAAGACGCCGACCGGCATCAGCAGGACCACGAAGACCACGAGGACCAGCAGCAGCAGTACCGGGTCCCAGGGGTCGGAGGTGCCCGCGATCGGCTCCCCGAACCGTTCGATCCGGTGGACCGGACCCTGGCCCAGGTGGGCGGAGAGCCCTTCGGCGCCGCGGTAGAAGGCGAGTTCGGCGGAGCCGACCAGGCCGGGCTCACCGATCGTGCCCACGATCCGCTCCGGCAGCCGCTCACGCAGCAGCTCGCCGTCGGGCGACTCCAGCAGCTCCTTCAGCCGGGGCGAGACGACCATCTCGCCGACCCCGGGCATCGCGTCGACGCCGGGCGGCAGCGGCGCCTTCGGGCCCTCGGGCTCCAGCGCCCGGCCGCGGACGTTCACGTCGCGGAAGGTGGTACCGACGACGGCGACCAGCAGGGTGGAGTCCGACTTCGGCCGCTCCGTCGGGTCGAACGTGTAGTCGGTGCGGGCCTGTTCGCGCTCGTGCCGGGCGTCCAGCGCGCTCGGGATCGCTGCCGTCAGCAGCAGCAGCGCCACCCCGAGTCCGACGCCGACCGCGGTCAGCACCGCGCGCACCCAGCCGCCCCGGCCGGTGAACGCGAACCCGAAGCCCATGGCCAGGTCCCGCATCGGCTGACGGGCCTTCATACGACCCGCTCCATGTCCCGGGACCTGCCGTCCCGCACGACGATCTCGCGGTCCGAGTAGGCGGCGACCCGTGCCTCGTGCGTGACGAGGACGACGGCGGCGTTGGTGGAGCGGGCCGCGTCCGTCAGCAGCTCCATCACGCGCTCGCCGTTGAGGGAGTCCAGCGCGCCGGTCGGCTCGTCGGCGAAGAGCACCCGCGGGCCGGTGACCAGGGAGCGGGCCACGGCGACGCGCTGGCCCTGGCCGCCGGAGACCTCGCCGGGCCGCTTGCCGCCTATGCCGTCGACCTCGAGGCGCTCCATCCAGGACAGGGCGGTGCGCTCGGCGGCCTTGCGGGAGGCGCCGTTCAGGCGCAGCGGCAGGGCGACGTTCTCGACGCAGGTGAGCTCGGGCACGAGCTGGCCGAACTGGAAGACGAACCCGAACTCCGAGCGCCGCAGCGCGCTGCGCTGGGCGTCGTTCATCGTGGCCATCTCCCGGCCGTCGTAGCGGATCGAGCCCTCCTCGGGCGGGACGATGCCGGCGAGGCAGTGCAGGAGGGTGGACTTGCCGGAGCCGGAGGGGCCCATCACGGCGACGACCTCGCCGGGGTGGATGGAGAAGTCCGCGCCGTCCAGGGCGGTGGTGGGGCCGTACGTCTTGCGCAGGCCCTCGGCGACGAGCAGGGCACCGGTGGGAGTCACTTCGTCACCACCTCCGCGAGCCTGTCGAGGCGGGCGGCGGTCAGTTCGAGCCACCGCAGGTCGGCCTCCAGATGGAACAGCGCGTGATCGCAGATCAGCTGGTCCGCGAGGTCGCCCTTGCGCTTGCGGTCGGTGAGGATCCGCATCAGGCGCAGGTGCTCGGAGCGCTGGGTGTCGAGGATGTCGGCGGCGTCGCGCCGGGTGAGCAGGGCGAGGACGACCTTGGTGTACAGGGTCGACTGGAGGTACGGCTCCGGCTTCTCCGGTGTCGCGAGCCATCGCACCACGTCGGTGATGCCGGCGTCGGTGATGGCGTAGCGCTTGCGCTCCGGCCCGCCGCCCGGCTCGATGCCGTCGACCTCGACGAGGCCGTTCTTCAGCAGCCGGGACATCGTCGAGTAGACCTGGCCGTAGTGCAGGGGCCGGTCCTGACCGAACTTCTCGTCGAAGGCCCGCTTCAGGTCGTAACCGTGGCGGGGGCCGGACTCCAGGAGCCCGAGGAGGGTGTGACCGATGGACATGCCGAGCACTCTACATACCGGGTATACGTCGTGTGTATACGCACGGTGTGTAGATCGTGGAGAGGGGTGCGTCGGCGCAGGTGGGAGGCGATTGTCACGGTTCCGCTACTGCGGTGGAGGGTCGCTGGGTGGCCGGCCCCGGCGGGGCAGGGGGCCCGCGTCGCCGGGCAGCCGGCCCGCGTCCTTGAGGGCCTTGCGGAGCAGGAACTCGATCTGCGCGTTGGCCGACCGCAGCTCGTCCGACGCCCAGCGGGCGAGTGACTCGTAGACCGACGGGTCCAGCCGCAGCAGCACCTGCTTGCGCTGCTGCGGCGGCCGCCGCTTCGAGGAGGCCTCGGAGGGATCCGTCACTGGTAGAGCGTCCCGGTGTTGACGACCGGCTGGGCGGCCCGGTCCCCGCACAGCACCACCATGAGGTTGGACACCATCGCCGCCTTCCGCTCGGAGTCCAGCTCCACGATGTCCCGCTCGGTCAGCCTGGCCAGTGCCATCTCGACCATGCCGACCGCGCCGTCCACGATCTGCCGGCGGGCGGCGACGACCGCGCCGGCCTGCTGGCGCTGGAGCATCGCCGAGGCGATCTCGGGCGCGTAGGCGAGGTGCGTGAAGCGGGACTCGATGATCTGCACGCCGGCCGCCTCCACCCGCGCGTGCAGTTCGACGGCGAGCTTCTCGGTGATCTCCTCGGCGTTCTCGCGCAGCGAGAGGCCGTCCTCCTCGTGGGAGTCGTAGGGGTACTCGATGGCGATGTGCCGCACGGCCGCCTCGGTCTGCGTGGAGACGAACTCGATGTAGTCGTCGACCTCGAAGGTGGCCTGCGCGGTGTCCTCGACCCGCCACACCACGACGGCCGCGAGCTCGATCGGGTTGCCGTAGGCGTCGTTGACCTTCAGGACCGCGGTCTCGTGGTTGCGCACCCGGGTGGAGATCTTGGTGCGTGAGGTCAGCGGGTTCACCCAGCGCAGGCCGTCCTGCCGGATCGTGCCCCGGTAGCGCCCGAAGAGCTGGACGACGCGGGCCTCGCCCGGCGCCACCATGTTCAGGCCGCACATCGCGATGAACGCGGACAGGGTGACCAGGATGCCGAGGACGATCAGTGTGGCCTTGAGGCCGGTCCCCGTGACGGCCGTGGCGCTGACGATCATGGCGACGCCGCCCAGCAGGCCGATCAGGCCCAGAAGCAGGGCGAGTCCGCCGCCGATGCTGTGCGCCGGGAACTCCCGGACGCGTGGTGCGGGCATCTCCGGGACGTCGGCGACGGCCGGCGTGTCGTGCGTGGACATAGGGGTCCCCCGTATCTCGTCGTCCAGCTTCTCATTGCTTAGCTCTTTCCTAGCTAAGTGATATCACTTTACCCCGCCACGGCAACCCTTACCCCTCGTCGGGCGTCGGTTCCGTAGGAAGGCGTGCTGATTGTCACGTCCGTAAAAGGCCGAAAGAGTCGGACTTTGTCATAGAGAGCGGTGTTAGCTTTCTGAGCTGACCTGAGCCACGGAACCGAAGTGACACCCGAGAGCGGAGCGGAGCGAACGGACCCATGGGACGAGCGGAAGACAGACGAGCGCGGCAGCGAGGTGGCCACCGCGCGGCGCCGAGGAACCGCCGTTCGTCGCGCGCTGCCGGGAAGAGCGGCATACGCAGGCTGTTCACCTGGCGGAAGATACTGGGCACCTTCCTCGGCCTGTGCCTGCTCGGCATCGGCGGCTTCGTCCTGCTGTACCTGCTGGTGTCCGTCCCCGAGGGCAACGCGGCGGCGAAGCTGCAGAGCAACGTCTACAAGTACAGCGACGGCACGGTCCTGGTCCGCGACGGCGAGGTCAACCGCGAGGTCGTCGACCTGGCGCGGGTGCCCAAGGCCGTCCAGCGGACCTTCGTGGCCGCCGAGAACAAGTCGTTCTACCAGGACAACGGCGTCGACCTGAAGGGCACGACCCGAGGCCTGGTCAACACCCTCAGCGGCAAGGGCGCGCAGGGCGGCTCGACGATCACCCAGCAGTACGTCAAGAACTACTACCTCAGCCAGGAGCAGACGGTCACCCGCAAGCTGAAGGAGCTGGTGATCTCGCTCAAGGTGGACCGCCAGATGTCCAAGGACGACATCCTCGCGGGCTACATCAACACCAGCTACTACGGGCGCAACGCCTACGGCATCCAGGCCGCCGCGCAGGCCTACTACCGCGTCGACGCCGACGACCTCACCGTCGAGCAGGGCGCCTACCTCGCCGCGCTGCTCCAGGCACCGAGCCAGTACGACTGGGCCGTCGCCTCGGACACCAGCAAGCGCCTGGTGAAGAACCGCTGGAACTACGTCCTGGACAACATGGTCGAGGAGCGCTGGCTGAGCGCCTCCGAACGCCAGGAGATGAAGTTCCCGGTGCCCAAGGACCCCCAGGGCAATCCCGGGATGGAGGGCCAGACCGGCTACTGGGTCGACGCGGCCAACGCCGAACTGGCCCGGCGCCTGGTGGCCCAGGGGACCGCCCAGGACCAGGACCAGGCCCTCGCCATGGTCAAGCGCGGCGGCTGGAACCTGACGCTGAACGTCGACAAGAAGAAGCAGGCCCGGCTGGAGAAGGCCGCCGAGGACCAGCTCGCGAGCAAACTCGACCCGAAGAAGCGCAAGGTCGACGGGAACATCCAGCCCGGCGCCGTGTCCGTCGACCCCAAGACCGGCAAGGTCGTCGCGATGTACGGCGGCGTCGACTACGTCAAGCACTACACGAACAACGCGACCCGCCGCGACTACCAGCCGGCCTCCACCTTCAAGCCGGTCATCCTGGCCGCCGCCGTGGAGGAGGCCGCCGAGACCCAGGACGGCGAGCCGATCAACGCGAACACCGTCTACGACGGTGACAGCAGGCACCCGGTCACGGACAACGGGACCAAGGTCGGCTTCGCCCCGCCGAACGAGGACGACGTCGACTACGGCGACGTCACCGTGCAGACCGCGATGAACAAGTCCGTCAACGCCGTCTTCGCGCAGATGGGCGTCGACGTCGGCATGGACGAGGTCATGAAGGTCGCCGGCGAACTCGGCATGGACACCGACGGCATGCAGGCGGTGCCGGCCCAGACGCTCGGCTCCATGGGCGCGAGCCCGATGGAGATGGCGGGGATCTACGCCACCCTCGACAACCACGGCAAGAAGGTCACGCCCACGGTGCTGGCCTCGGTGGAGCACAAGGACATCGTCGTGGACCTGCCGGACCCGGTCGGGGACCAGGTCATCAGCCGCGAGGCCGCCGACACGGTCACCTCGGTGCTCACCGGCGTGGTCGACGACGGCACGGCCCGCGCCTCGGTGCGCGACAACCCGGAGCGGGACGGGCAGCAGGTGGCCGGCAAGACCGGTACCTCCGACTACGGCAGGTCCGCCTGGTTCACCGGCTACACCCCGAACCTGGTGACCTCGGTCGGCCTGTTCGGCCAGGACGCCAAGACCGGCAAGCAGGTGAACATGGCGGGCGCCACCGGCACCCTGCCGGGCAAGGGCCGCGTCAACGGCGGCGGCTTCCCGGCACAGATCTGGGCGGCGTACACCTTCGGCGTGATGGACCAGGTCAGCAGGTTCGACCTGGACACCGACCAGGGCGCCGCCGTGAAGCCGACGTACACCCCGACCCCGAGCGACGAGCCGACCACCGAGGCGCCCACGTCCGAGCCGCCGACGTCGGCACCCCCGACGTCCGAGTCCCCGACCCAGGCGCCGAGTCAGTCGCCGAGCCAGACACCCAGTCAGTCGCCGCCGTCGCAGACTCCGACGACGCAGCCCCCGCCGTCCGTACCGACCGAACCCACCGGCCCGGAGAACCCGTTCCTCCCGGACGACGAGCGATAGGGCGCAGAAGAGGGCGCCCGGCGATCCGCCGGGCGCCCTCGACGCGTCTGGGTGAGGCGCGCCTCACCCGCGATTCAGCTCGAACCAGACGACCTTCCCGGTGCTGAGCCGGGTCGCCCCCCACCGCCGGGCCAGCCGGTTCACCAGATACAGCCCGCGCCCGCCCTCGTCGGTGGCGCGGGCCTGCCGCAGCCGGGGCAACTGCGGCACGTCGTCGCCGACCTCGCAGCGCAGCACGTCCGTCCGCAGCAGCCGCAACGTCACCGGCCGCGACGCGTACCGCACGGCGTTCGTCACGACCTCGCTGATGAGCAGCTCGACGGAGTCCGTCAGCTCCTCCATGCCCCACCGCGACAGCGCGCTGCGCGCCAGCCTGCGGGCCTTGCCCGGCGCCATCTCCTCCGGGTCCAGGTACCAGTACGCGACGTCGCTCGGCGCGATCCCGTCGAACCGGGCGGCGAGCAGCGCGATGTCGTCGTCCCGGTCGCCCGGCCCGAGCATGTCCAGCACCTCGTCGCACAGCGCTTCCAGCGGCGGCGGATGGTCCGGCCCGGTGAGCTGAGCGGTCGCGGCCAGCTTCTCGCGCAGCTGCTCTATGCCTGTCCACACGTCCCGCAACCGGGACTCCACCAGCCCGTCCGTGTACAGCAGCAGCGTCGCCCCGGCCGGGGCGTCCAGCTCCACGGCCTCGAAGTCGACGCCGCCCACGCCGATCGGCGCGCCCGCCGGGACGCGCAGCACCTCGGCCCGCCCGCCCAGGTGCAGCAGCACCGGCGGCGGATGCCCGGCGTTGGCGATGGTGATCCGGTGCGACACCGGGTCGTAGACCGCGTACAGGCAGGTCGCCATGCGGTCGGTGCCCAGCCGCTGGGCCTGCTCGTCGAGGTGGTGCAGCACCTCCTGCGGCGGCAGGTCCAGCCCGGCGAGCGTCTGCGCCGTCGTGCGCAGCTGGCCCATGATCGCGGCGGACGTCATGGAGTGTCCCATCACGTCACCGACGACGAGCGCGACCCGGCTGCCGGGCAGCGGGATGGCGTCGTACCAGTCGCCGCCGACCCGTGCCGTCTCGGCGGCCGGGAGGTAGCGCGAGGCCAGCCGGACACCCGTCGGTTGCGGCAGGGTCTCCGGCAGCATCGTGCGCTGCAACTCGTCGGCGATGTACGCCTCACGGCCGTACAGCACGGCCTTGTCGATGCCGAGCGCGCTGTGCGTGGCGAGCTGGGCGGCGATGAGCAGGTCGTCCGCCTCGAAGGCCAGCCGCTCCGGGCGACGCAGGAAGACCGCGGCGCCGATCACCCGCCGACGGCCGCGCAGCGGGGCGAGGATGGCCCGCTGGCCGGCGGGGATGACCGCCTCGCCGTTCTCGCCGAGCAGCTCGGGCAGCGCGGCGCGGGCGGCAGGCGCGTCGGCGAACACCGGACGCACCCCGCGCAGGACCTCGGCGAGCGCGCCGCCCGGCCGGACCTCGCACAGCTCGGCGGTCAGCGTCGACAGCTCCGAGGGCTCCGGCTGGAGCACCGGCAGGAAACCGTTCTCGGTGTCCCGCTCCTCCGGGATCCGGTCGGTGCGCCGCAGCCGCAGCACGACGGGGCCCGTGGGCCGCTCGTCGCCGACCGGCAGCGGGTCGCGCAGATAGACGAGGATCGCGTCGGAAAACGTTGGCACGGTGGCCCGGCACAGCCCCATGACGATCTCGTCGAGGTCGATGCCACGGGCGATCCGCCGGGTCGCGGCACCCACGAAGCGCAGCCGGTCGCCGTCCCGGCGCATCGGCGTCGGCCTGCCGAGCGGGGAGGACTGGCCGGTGCGGCGCTCCTGGCCGCCGGGGCCCGAACGCTCCGGGTCGGTGCCGGGCTGCGCCGGGATGGCCTCCGGCGCGGGGCGCGGGCGATGGGTGTCGGGCTCGGCCGCGGCCGGCTGGGAGTGCTCAGGACCCGCGGCGCCGCCGGGCGTCACCGAGGTGCCCGAGGGCGTCTCTCCGGTGCCCCGGGCCTGAGCGGGTAAAGCGGCGGCACCGGGCGTCAGCGGGGCCGCCGGGGTACGCAGGAGCGCCCCGCGGGGATCCACGGGGTCCACGCCCGCCTGGGGGCGCTCGAAAGAGGTCGGCTGCTCCGTCACGCGTGTCGAATCCGTCCGTCCGGGGCCGTGCGCGCCTTGCATCGCGCGTGCAGTTCGTCCCGCCGAAGTCCCGATACCCGGAATACATGCCCCAGGAACGGAATTCCCGCGTGGTCAGAGGCTGTTCCTGTGCCACCGGCGGACCGGCCGTGGCCCGCCCGGGTGTTGCCCTCGTGTCCCTCGCTCACGTCCTGCCGCCCCTCGGTGACATCCGGTCAAGCTCTCGGCGCGTCCCACGAGTTGCCCTCGCGCGCCCCTTGCGGAGGACGATCCTACGTTTACCGCCCGGGGGCGCAGCAAGGGTCTCATGAGGACACACGCGCAGGCATACGATCCCAGTCCTCCGGAAGTGAGGGTACGGCCCAGGCCGGATCCGGCCGCCAGTGCTGCCATCCGTCGGCGAACGGCGGCCCCCAGGCGCGGATCACCTCCACCGCATTGCGGCCCGCGTCCCGGACCCGTTCGGCCTGCGCGGCGTCCATCAGACCGTCCCGCTGGGCCTGGGCGAACTCGTCCTCGTCCCGCCACTGCCAACTGCGGTCCGGCTCCACGGTGATGTCGAGGAAGTGGTCCTCGGAGTCCACGCCGCCGCTCCAACGCGCCAGCGGCTCCTCCAGGTTGACGTACCAGTTCTTGAACCGCCAGCCCGGGTCCCAGAACAGCCACACCGACCAGGGCTCGCGGGGCCGGGCCAGCTTCAGCACACCGGTGCCGAACCAGTGGCCGCGCTGCACGGTCCGTGGCCTCGTGTAGCGCGTCCGAAGGGGCTCCAGGTGGACCGGCGTCCCGTCGGCCAGCACCGGCTTGACGCACTCCGTGCCCGGCGCCATCCACACGGCGAGCAGGTCGGCGTCGTCGCGCACGACGGTGACGGGGCGTGCGATGTGGAAGCGGTCGCCCGCGTTCTCCCGGTAGCGCCACAGGATGTGACTGCCCGGGGCCCAGAAGGCCGTGGCCGCCTCCGCTTCCACGCGTCTCACCGCTCCGTCGTCCGTCATGCACAGATATTAGGTGTCACCGGCATACGACGCCGCGGCGCGGGTCACGGTTCACCCACCGGTCACACGGACCGGCGCGCCGGTCACGGACGCGTCATCCGCAGGACGTCCAGCGCCTCGTCGAGCTGCTGCACGGTGAGGTCGCCGCGCTCCACGTAGCCGCCCTCCAGGACGACCTGACGGATCGTCTTGCGCTCGGCCAGCGATGTCTTGGCGACCTTGGCGGCCTCCTCGTAGCCGATGTACTTGTTCAGCGGGGTCACCACGGAGGGCGACGACTCGGCGTACTCACGGGCGCGTTCCCGGTTGGCGGTGATGCCGTCGACGGTCCGGTCCGCGAGCAGCCGGGAGACGGCCGCGAGCAGCCGGACGGACTCCAGCACGTTCTTCGCGATGACCGGGAGCATCACGTTCAGCTCGAAGTTGCCGGAAGCGCCCGCTGTCGCGACCGTGGTGTCGTTGCCGACGACCTGGGCGCAGACCATGAGCACGGCCTCCGGGACGACCGGGTTGACCTTGCCCGGCATGATCGACGAACCGGGCTGGAGATCGGGCAGGTTGATCTCGGCGAGCCCGGTGCGCGGTCCGGACGCCATCCAGCGCAGATCGTTGGCGATCTTCGTCAGTCCGACGGCGACGGTGCGCAGCTGCCCGCTGGTCTCGACGATCCCGTCCCGGGCGCCCTGCGCCTCGAAGTGGTTGCGCGCCTCGGTGAGCGGCAGGCCGGTCGCGCGGGCCACCTCCGCGATCACGGCCGCCGGGAAACCGGGCGGGGTGTTGATGCCGGTGCCGACCGCCGTGCCGCCGAGCGGCAGTTCGGCGAGCCGGGGGAGGGAGGCCTCCAGCCGCTCGATGCCGTAGCGCACCTGGGCCGCGTAGCCGCCGAACTCCTGGCCCAGCGTCACGGGCGTGGCGTCCATCAGATGGGTCCGCCCCGACTTCACCACGTCGGCGAACTCCTCGGCCTTGCGCTCCAGGGACTCCGCCAGGTGCCGCAGCGCCGGGATCAGGTCGCGCAGCACGGCGGCGGTGGCGGCGATGTGCAGGGAGGAAGGGAAGACGTCGTTGGACGACTGGGACGCGTTGACGTGGTCGTTGGGGTGGACGTCCCGGCCGAGGCGCTCGCTCGCGAGGGTCGCGATGACCTCGTTGGTGTTCATGTTGGACGAGGTGCCCGAGCCCGTCTGGAACACGTCGACGGGGAAATGCGCGTCCCAGCGTCCCTCCGCGACCTCCCGCGCCGCCTCCTGGACGGCCTCGGCGATGTCCTTGTCGAGGACGCCGAGCTTGGCGTTGACGGCCGCGGCGGCGGCCTTGATCCGCGCCAGCGCCTCGATGTGCGCGCGCTCCAGCCGCTGCCCGGAGACCGGGAAGTTCTCCACGGCCCGCTGCGTCTGGGCCCGCCACTTGGCGTCGGCCGGGACCCGCACCTCGCCCATCGAGTCGTGCTCGACGCGGTACTTCTGGTCGCCGTCTTCGGTGTTCGTCGTCTTCGTCATCGTTGTCGTACCTCCAGGAGGGAAGCGCGTGGTCCGAGGGGGCGTATTCCCCTCCCAGGATCGCGTGATCCTCCTCATGGCGGCGGTCGCCTCGCGCGCGGCGCCACGGACGAGGCCCCGCGCACCGGATCGGTGCGCGGGGCCTCGCGGGGAGCGTGCGGTGCGGGCGGCGGGTCAGGCGAGCCCGGGGCCCCGTACCGGAATCGACGTGAACGTCGGGGCGGGGGCGGGATCCTTGAAGAAGTCGTTGCCCTTGTCGTCGACCACGACGAACGCCGGGAAGTCCTCGACCTCGATCTTCCAGACGGCCTCCATGCCGAGCTCCTCGTACTCGACGACCTCGACCTTCTTGATGCAGTCCTGGGCGAGGCGGGCGGCGGGGCCGCCGATGGAGCCGAGGTAGAAGCCGCCGTGGGTACCGCAGGCGTCGGTGACCTGCTGGCTGCGGTTGCCCTTGGCCAGCATCACCTTGGAGCCGCCCGCGGCCTGGAACTGCTCGACGTAGGAGTCCATGCGGCCGGCCGTCGTCGGGCCGAAGGAGCCGGAGGCGTAGCCCTCGGGGGTCTTCGCGGGGCCGGCGTAGTACACCGGGTGGTCCTTGAGGTACTGCGGCATCTCCTCGCCCGCGTCCAGCCGCTCCTTGATCTTGGCGTGCGCGATGTCGCGGGCCACGACCAGGGGGCCGGTGAGGGAGAGGCGCGTCTTGACCGGGTACTTGGTCAGCTCGGCGAGGATGTCCTCCATCGGCTGGTTGAGGTCGATCCTGACGACGTCGCCGGCCTCGTCGAGGTGCTCGTCCGTGGTGTCGGGGAGGAAGCGCGCCGGGTCGGTCTCCAGCTGCTCCAGGAAGACGCCCTCGGCGGTGATCTTCGCGAGCGCCTGCCGGTCGGCCGAGCAGGAGACGGCGATGGCGACCGGGCAGGACGCGCCGTGCCGGGGGAGGCGGACGACCCGGACGTCGTGGCAGAAGTACTTGCCGCCGAACTGGGCGCCGATGCCGATCTTCTGCGTCAGCTCGAAGACCTTCTCCTCCAGCTCCTTGTCGCGGAAGCCGTGCCCGAGCGGGGAGCCCTCGGCGGGGATCTCGTCCAGGTAGTGCGCGGAGGCGTACTTCGCGGTCTTCAGCGCGTACTCGGCGCTCGTGCCGCCCACCACGATGGCCAGGTGGTACGGCGGGCAGGCGGCCGTGCCCAGCGAACGGATCTTCTCCTCCAGGAACTTCATCATGGAGGTCTCGTTCAGGACGGCCTTCGTCTCCTGGTAGAGGAACGACTTGTTGGCGCTGCCGCCGCCCTTGGCCATCACGAGGAACTTGTAGGCGCCGCCGTCGGTCGCGTACAGCTCGATCTGCGCGGGGAGGTTGGAGCCGGTGTTCTTCTCCTCCCACATGGTCAGCGGGGCCATCTGGGAGTAGCGGAGGTTGAGGTTCTTGTAGGCGTCGTACACGCCCCGGGACAGGGCCGCCTCGTCGCCGCCCTCGGTGAGCACGTTCTGTCCGCGCTTGCCCATGACGATCGCGGTGCCGGTGTCCTGGCACATGGGCAGCACGCCCGCGGCCGCGATGTTGGCGTTCTTCAGCAGGTCCAGGGCGACGAACTTGTCGTTGCCGGACGCCTCCGGGTCGTCGATGATCCGGCGCAGCTGGGCCAGGTGGGCCGGGCGCAGGTAGTGCTGGATGTCGTGGATGGCCTCCTCGGCGAGCCTGCGCAGCGCCTCCGGCTCGACCTTGAGGAACGTCCGCCCGTCGGCCTCGAAGGTGGAGACACCCTCGGAGGTCACCAGCCGGTACGGGGTGGTGTCCTCCCCCATGGGGAGCAGATCGGTGTACTCGAACTCAGGCATCGCGCCCATTCCTCACTCACGGCAGACAGCGCTGGCATCCCTTGGCAGCGTCCACCAGCGTAGGACGTGGCATCGACGGCGAGCTTGTGAGGTAAGGCTCAGTTCGAACCGCCGTGCCCGGCCCGCCCGCTGGGGTGTCGCGATCTATCGTGTTTGGGTACGCTGCTGCTGTGGACCTTCAGAAGCACACCGCGCCCGGCTCCGAACTCCGTGCCTCCGACGCCGACCGCGACCGTTTCGCGGACATCCTGCGCGAGGCCCTGGCCGAGGGCCGCCTCACGGCCGAGGAGCACGCCGAGCGGGTGGAGGGTGTCTACACCGCGAAGACCGTCGGTGAGCTGGAGCCGTACGTGCGGGACCTGCCCGGCGCGCACCACCACGCCCGCCCGGCCCCCACATACGTCTCCGCTCCCCAGCGGCCCTCGGCCGGCGCGATACCGGCGGAGCCGGACGAGAACGTGGTCGCGGTGTTCAGCGCCGCGGTGCGCAAGGGGCGTTGGCGGGCGGGCCGCCGCATCCACGCGTACTCGGTCTTCGGCAGTGTCGAGATCGACCTCAGCGAGGCGGTCTTCGAGTACCAGCAGGTCGTGATCAAGGCCTGGTCCGTCTTCGGGAACGTCGAGGTCCGCGTACCGGAGAATGTCTCGCTGCGCGGCTCCGGCGGCGGTGTCCTCGGCAACTTCGAGGTCGACAACCAGGACGCCACGGACCCCGACGCCCCCGTCGTCTTCGTGGAGGGCTGGGCCGTGCTCGGCAACATCGAGGCGCGCCCCAAGCGCGGGAAGCTGGTGGCGGACATCCTCGACCGGGTGCACCGCAAGGTCGACAAACACCTGCGCAAGCACCTCGACCACTAGGGTCGGTCGTCTGCCGGGCAGCGCATCCGTATCCCCTGATTCCGGTCGTCGGGGACTCCCTGCATAGGCGCGCGTACAGCGGGTAGACCTTGCTGCATCGTCTCTCGCTCGCGAAGCCGTCGTCAGGAGTAGACCGTGCTGCAACCGCCGCATTCGTCCCTGCAGGTAGCTGCCGTTCCGGCCCAGCGGGTGCCAGCGCGAGACAGGGACCAAGACGCCCCATGGCACACGGAGGCAGTGTGCCGGCGCGACGAGGCCGGCCTGTTCTTCGCGCCCTCCAAGGAGCCCACCGCCGCCCGGCTCTCCCGCGAGGAGGCGGCCAAGCGCGTCTGCGCCCGCTGCCCCGTCATGGTCGAGTGCCGCGAACACGCCCTCCTCCAGCCCGAGCCCTACGGCGTCTGGGGCGGCCTCACCGCCGCCGAGCGCCGCGTGGTCCTGGCCCGGCGCCGCCGCCGCGAACTGGAACTGAAGAAGGCGGCCCGCACCGACAGCCGCATAGCTGCCGCCGGCTGACCCCGAAAGGCGCCCCCTCCGCACAGGGGGCGCCTCCGTCACAGCCACCAACCGACGCTCCCCCGGCGGACCCTCTACGGGGCCGCGACAAGCCACGAGGCACCCGCCCGGAGACCTTTCGCCCCCGGCGGCGGGCGCCTTCCAGGGGCGCGGGGAACGGCGCGACAAACCACGACGCACCCGCACTCGCCCGGAGACCTTTCGCCCCGGTCGGCGGGGCGCCTTCAGGGGCGCGGGGAACGGCGCGACAAGCCACTCCCCACCCGCAGCCGCCCGGAGACCTTTCGCCCCGGTCGGCCGGGCGCCTTCAGGGGCGCGGGGAAGGGCGCGACAAGCCACCACGCACCCGCACCCGCCCGAAGACCTTTCGCCCCCGGTCGGCCGGGCGTCTTCAGGGGCGCGGGGAACTGCGCGACAAGCCACGACGCACCCGCACTCGCCGGAGAGCTTCAGCCCCAGGCGGCGGGCGCCTTCAGGGGCGCGGGGAAGGGCGCGACAAGCCACCACGCACCCGCACCCGCCCGAAGACCTTTCGCCCCCGGTCGGCCGGGCGTCTTCAGGGGCGCGGGGAACTGCGCGACAAACCACGACGCACCCGCACTCGACGGGCCCCCGGCCACCACCCCGACGCCCAGACCCGCCGCGCCCTACTTCGCCCGCTCGAAATCGATCGCGCTGTACGCCCGCAGCTTGCTCAACCTGTGCTCGGAGTCGATCCTCCGCACCGTCCCCGACTTGGACCGCATCACGATCGAGTCCGTCGTAGCCGTCTCCGACCGGTAACGAACCCCCCGCAGCAGCTCCCCGTCCGTGATCCCGGTCGCCACGAAGAACACGTTCTCCCCGGTCACCAGGTCCTCGGTCGTCAGCACCCGGTCCAGATCGTGCCCCGCGTCGATCGCCCGCTGCCGCTCCTCGTCGTCCTTGGGCCACAGCTTGCCCTGGATGGTCCCGCCGAGGCACTTCACGGCGCAGGCCGAGATGATCCCCTCCGGCGTCCCGCCGACACCGAGCAGCAGGTCCACGCCCGTGCCCTCGCGCAGCGCCAGGATCGACCCGGCCACGTCACCGTCGGAGATCAGCTTGATCCGCGCACCCGTCTCGCGGACCTCCTCGATGAGCCGCTCGTGCCGCGGCCGGTCGAGGATGACGACGGTCACGTCCTCGGGGGCGGAGCGCTTCGCCTTGGCGACCCGCCGGATGTTCACCGACACCGGCGCGTCGATGTCGACGAAGTCCGCCGCCTCGGGCCCGGTGACCAGCTTGTCCATGTAGAAGACGGCCGACGGGTCGAACATCGACCCCCGCTCCGCCGCCGCGAGCACCGCGATGGCGTTCGTCATGCCCTTGGCGGTCAGGGTCGTGCCGTCGATCGGATCGACGGCGATGTCGCACTCGGGCCCGGTCCCGTCGCCGACCCGCTCCCCGTTGTAGAGCATCGGCGCCTCGTCCTTCTCACCCTCCCCGATGACGACCACGCCGTTCATGGAGACGGTGGAGACGAGGGCGCGCATGGCGCGCACCGCGGCACCGTCGGCGCCGTTCTTGTCCCCGCGGCCCACCCAGCGACCCGCGGCCATCGCCGCGGCTTCGGTCACCCGGACCAGTTCGAGGGCGAGGTTGCGGTCGGGGGCCTCGGAGGGCACATCGAGTTCGGACGGCAAGTGATGCTCGGTCATCGGAACGCACCTTTCTGATACGACGACGGCCGGATGAGGGTTCGGCGACGACTCTATCGTCAGATCGACAGAATGAGCAGGGCCCCCCACGGATGAGCGGACGGGGCACCTGCGACGATAGGGGGCGTGGCAGGCGCGAACGGCAAGCAGAAGACGGTCCGGGACATGGTTTTCTCCCTGGGCCTGATCGTGCTGGCGGGGTTGGTCATGTACCTCTTCGTCCCGCACGACAGCGACCAGGAACCGGACGTCAAACGGGTCGACTACCGGGTCGAGCTGCTCACGGCCCGCCGCGCCGCCGCGTATCCGGTGGCCGCGCCGCAGGGCCTCCCGCAGACCTGGAAGCCGACGTCGGTCCGCTTCGACGGCCAGAAGCAGGACGCCTGGCACCTCGGCTTCCACGCCCCCGACGGGGAGTACGTCACGCTGAAGCAGTCCATGGACAAGCGGATCCCGTTCATCGAGGACGCCACCCAGGGCGCGCAGGAGACGAAGGTCACCGAGGAGATCGGCGGCCGGACATGGGTGCGCTGGACCGGCGGCCGCTACGACGCGCTGGTCCTGGCCGAGGACGACGACTCCAAGGGCGCGACGACGGTGGTGGCCGGCACCGGCTCGTTCGAGCAGCTGACGACCATGGTGAAGGCGCTGAAGACGTCCTGATCCGCCATGACCCCTGGTCGCGTGGTCCGCGACGATGCGAAGGGCCCCCGGCATCCGATGCCGGGGGCCCTTCGCGTGGCGGGGGGTGGGTCACACCGTGGTGACGACGTCCTCGTACGCCAGCCGCGGCGAACGCGCGCGCCACGCGTCCGGGCCCGGACGGCCGATGTTCACGACCATCAGCGGGGTGTGGTCGTCGTCCAGGAACTCCTTGCGCACGCCCTCGGCGTCCAGACCGGTCATCGGGCCCGCGGCCAGGCCGGCGGCGCGCACGCCGACGATGAAGTAGGCGGCCTGGAGGGCGGCGTTCAGACCGGCCGCGCGCTCACGGACCGGGCGCTCGGCGAAGAACGCGTCCTTGACCTGCGGGGCGTGCGGGAAGAGCTGCGGCAGCTCCTCGTGGAACTCGTTGTCCGCGGCGAGGATCGCCACCAGTGGCGCGGCGGCCGTCTTGGCCCGGTTGCCTTCGGACAGATGCTGGACCAGGCGCTCACGGGCCTCGGGGGAGCGGACCAGGGTGATGCGCAGGGGCGACTGGTTGAAGGCGGTCGGGCCGTACTTGACCAGGTCGTAGATCGCCTGCACCTGCTCGTCGGTCACCGGCTCGTCGGTGAAGGCGTTCGCGGTGCGGGCCTCGCGGAAGAGCAGGTCCTGGGCGGCGGGGTCAAGAACGAGAGACATGCGTGAACTTTCTCGGTGCTGCGTCGAATCCGTGTACCGTACACAGAGTCGCTGACGGGACCGACGGTACGTCAGAAGAAGTTCAAAGTTCAACAAAATCAGGCCTGTGGTGAGCGGCTTCACACCCATCCGCCGCAGGTCAGGCCCGTGCCGCGCCGCTCACTCCTGCTCGCTCCCGGACTCCGCCGCCTCCTCGGCCAGCGCCGCGTCCAGCCGGGCCCGCGCGCCCTCCAGCCACCGCCGGCACACCTTGGCCAGCTCCTCGCCGCGCTCCCACAGGGCGAGGGACTCCTCCAGCGTCGTACCGCCCGCCTCCAGCCGCCGTACGACCTCGATCAGCTCGTCGCGCGCCTGCTCGTAGCCCAGCGCCTCGTCCACCTTGCCGCTCATCCGCCCACCCTAAGCATCGACACGTACGGAGAACTCACCCTCGGCCACCCGCGCCCGCAGGGGCTCGTCGGCCGTCACCTCGTCCGGCGCGCGGACCACATGGCCGTCGGCCTTCTGCAGCACCGCGTACCCCCGCCGCAGGGTCGCCGCCGGCGAGAGGGCCACCACGCGCGCGTGCGTGTGCGTCAGCTCCGACTCGGCCCGGTCCAGGTGATGCCCGAGACATCGCCGTCCGCGCTCGACCAGCGCCGCCACCTGCTCGGCCCGCTCGTCGATCATCCGGTGCGGATCCTCCATCGAGGGCCGCGCCAGCGCGTGCGCGAGTCCCCGCTCCTCCCGCTCGACGAACGCCGCCACGCACCGCCGCGCCCGGTCCCGCAGCTGCCGCACCCGCTCGAACTCCTCGCCCACGTCCGGTACGACCTTCTTCGCCGCATCGGTGGGCGTGGAGGCGCGCAGGTCCGCGACGTGGTCCAGGAGCGGGTTGTCGGGTTCGTGGCCGATGGCCGACACCACGGGCGTACGGCAGGCCGCCACCGCCCGCACCAGCTGCTCGTCGGAGAACGGCAGCAGATCCTCCACGCTCCCGCCGCCCCGCGCCACGACGATCACGTCGACGTCCTCGATCGCGTCGAGCTCCTTGACGGCCTGCACGACCTGCGGCACCGCGTGCACGCCCTGCACCGCGACGTTGCGCACCTCGAAGCGCACGGCCGGCCAGCGGTGCCGGGCGTTCTCCAGCACGTCCCGCTCGGCGGCCGAGGCCCGCCCGCACACCAGCCCGATCAGCTGCGGCAGGAACGGCAGCGGCCGCTTGCGCCCCGGCGCGAACAGCCCCTCGCCCGCGAGTTTCTTCTTCAGCTGCTCGAGGCGCGCCAGCAGCTCGCCGACGCCCACGGGCCTTATCTCGGCGGCCCGCAGGGACAGCTGCCCCCGCGGCGCGTACCACTCCGGCTTCGCCAGAACGACGACCCGGGCGCCCTCGCTCACGACATCGGCGACCGCGTCGAACACCTGCCGGTAGCAGGTGACGCCCACCGAGATGTCGTACGACGGGTCGCGCAACGTCAGGAACACCACGCCCGCGCCCGGCCGTCGCGACAGCTGGGTGATCTGCCCCTCCACCCAGACCGCGCCGAGCCGGTCGATCCAGCTCCCGATCAGCCGCGACACCTCACCGACGGGCAAGGGGGCTTCCGGGGTCGTGTTGACTGCCATGCCGCGAGCGTAGTGGGCGGCACCGACAGACCCGGCCCGTGCTCAGCCGCCGGAAGGCCCCTTGCGCAGAGCCTGCGCCACCAGCACCACGACGCCGATCACCAGCCACACCGCCCCCACCACCTGCGCCTCGGGCGACGCCTCCACGATCACCGCGAGCGTGATCGCCGCCCCCAGCACCGGCAGCAGCACATGCCGCCACCAGCTCACCGGCCCGCCACGCCGCCGTACCGCGAACCACCCCACCACGCTCGCGTGCAGCAGGGTGAAGGCCGTCAGGGCGCCGACGTCGACCACCGACACCAGATGGTCGAGGCCGTCGGCCCGCCGGGCCGCCCACACCGCCGCGACCATCGTGATCACCGCGGCGCACAGCAGGGCCGCGCGCGGGACTCCCGAGTCCGTCCGGGCCAGGGCCCGCGGCAGCCGCCGCTCCCGTGCCATCGCGAACAGCAGCCGCCCGGCCGCGGCCTGCCCGGCCAGCGCCGCGAAGGCCGCGCCGAGCGCCTTGCTCGCGGCCACCAGGTCGTGCAGCCAGGCCCCCACGGACGTGTCCACCGCGTCGTAGAACGCCGTGCCCTGCCGGGCGGGCTCGGCGGCCAGCCGCGCGGACGACACCGGCTCCAGCAGGGCCACCAGGTACGTCTGCGCGACGAACAGCGCGCCCGCGAGACCCAGGCAGAACAGCACCGCCCGCGCCACCTGCCGCGAGCCGCCGGTCACCTCCTCCGCGAACGAGGCGATCGCGTCGAAGCCCAGGTACGACAGCACGGCGACCGACACGGCCCCGATCACCGCCGACACCGCGAACGCCCCCTGCGTCCCGTCCCCCGACAGGGGCGACAGCCACCCGCGCTCGGCCCCCTCGCGCGCGAGGACCACGCTCGCCGACACCACGAAGACCAGCAGGACCACGATCTCCAGCGCGAGCACCACGAAGCCCACCCTGGCCGCGGGGCGCACCCCCCACAGGTTCAGCAGCGTCGTCACCACCACCGCCAGCGCGGTCCACACCCAGCGGGAGACCTCCGGGACCAGCGCCTCCATCGCGATCCCGGAGAAGAGATAGGCGACCGCCGGGATCAGCAGGTAGTCCAGCATCGCCATCCAGCCGGCGACGAAGCCCGCCTCCTTGCCGAGGCCCACGCGCGCGTACGCGAAGACGGATCCCGCCCGGGGCACCACGCGGACCATCTGCGCGTAGCTGAACGCGGTGAACGCCATCGCCACCGTGGCGACGAGGTACACCAGGGCGACCGCCCCGTGCGACCTGGCGTCCAGGGTGCCGAAGACACCGACCGGGGCCATCGGGGCGATGAACAGCAACCCGTAGACGACCAGATCCCGAAAGCCCAGCGTGCGCCGCAGACCGTGGTCCTCGTCCACCCGGGGCGGCGCCGTGCCGGTTTCGGACATCACAAGCCTCCGACCGTCGCGTACGTGGTGCTCTTCCCCACCCCTCACGGCTCAAGGCCAGTCTCCCCAGGAACGTCACAAGGGCGCGATCTTTGACCCCCCGAACGCGGCCTTACGATGGGTCCCATGACTGCTTCGCCTGGCCGCCGTGTCCTGCTCGCCGCCCCCCGTGGCTACTGCGCGGGTGTGGACCGCGCCGTGATCGCCGTCGAGAAAGCCCTGGAGCAGTACGGCGCTCCGATCTATGTCCGGCACGAGATCGTCCACAACAAGTACGTCGTCCAGACCCTGGAGAAGAAGGGCGCCATCTTCGTCGAGCAGACGGAGGAGGTCCCCCCGGGGAACATCGTGATGTTCTCCGCGCACGGCGTCGCCCCCGTCGTCCACGAGGAGGCCGAGCGGGGCAAGCTGGCCACCATCGACGCCACCTGCCCCCTGGTCACCAAGGTCCACAAGGAAGCGGTCCGGTTCGCGAACGAGGACTACGACATCCTGCTGATCGGTCACGAGGGGCACGAGGAGGTCATCGGCACCTCCGGTGAGGCCCCCGAGCACATCCAGCTCGTCGACGGCCCCGGCGACGTGGCGAAGGTCGAGGTCCGCGACCCCTCCAAGGTGGTCTGGCTGTCCCAGACCACGCTCTCCGTCGACGAGACGATGGAGACCGTCGACGCCCTGAAGGACAAGTTCCCGCAGCTGATCTCGCCGCCCAGCGACGACATCTGCTACGCCACCCAGAACCGTCAGCTCGCGGTGAAGCAGATGGGCGCCGAGGCGGAACTGGTCATCGTCGTCGGCTCCCGCAACTCCTCCAACTCCAAGCGGCTCGTCGAGGTCGCCAAGCTCGCCGGCTCGCGCGCGGCCTACCTCGTGGACTTCGCCGACGAGATCGACGAGGCCTGGCTGGAGGGCGTCACCACGGTCGGTGTCACCTCCGGGGCCTCCGTCCCCGAGGTGCTCGTCGAGCAGGTGCTGGAGTGGCTCACGGCGCGCGGCTTCGAGGACGTCGAGATCGTCAAGGCCGCCGAGGAGTCCATCACCTTCTCGCTGCCCAAGGAGCTGCGCCGTGACCTGCGCGAGGAGGCGGCCGAGCTGATCGCGCAGCGCACGGACGCGAGGGGTGCCGGCGACGAGCGGTGAGCGGTGGGGAGCGCCGGGGTGCGGGGGGAGGGCCGCCCTCTCCTCGCTGGCGACGTCGTGACCGTCAGTGGTCCGTCGTAACGTGGTGACATGCAGATCTTCGGTGTGGACATCGGCGGATCCGGGATCAAGGGCGCTCCTGTCGACCTCGACAGGGGCGCCCTCACGGACGAGCGTTTCAAGGTGCTGACCCCCCATCCCTCGACGCCCGACTCGGTGGCCGACGGCGTCAAGGAGGTCGTCGAGCACTTCGGGTGGACCGGCCCGATCGGCGCGACATTCCCGGGCGTGGTCACGGGCGGCGCGACCATCCGAACGGCGGCGAACGTCGACCGGAGCTGGATCGACACGGACGCCCGCGCGCTGCTGGGCGAACGCCTCGGCGGCGTCCCGGTCACCGTGGTGAACGACGCCGACGCGGCGGGCATCGCCGAGATGGCCTTCGGCGCGGGCCGCGACCGCAAGGGCACCGTCATCATGCTGACCTTCGGCACGGGCATCGGCAGCGCGCTCTTCACCGGCGGCGTCCTCGTCCCCAACAGCGAGCTGGGCCATCTGGAACTGCACGGGCACGACGCCGAGAAACGGGCCTCCAGCAAGGTCAAGGAGGACCACGACATGTCGTGGGAGCACTGGGCGCACCGGGTGCAGCAGTACCTCGCGCACGTCGAGATGCTCTTCTCGCCCGAGCTCTTCGTCATCGGCGGCGGCGTGAGCCGCAAGGCGCACAAGTTCCTGCCCTACATCGAGGGCATCGAGGCCGAGATCGTCCCCGCCGAGCTGCAGAACAACGCGGGGATCGTCGGGGCGGCGATGCGGGCGGCGGACGCGGGGTAGGCCCTGGGCGGGCCGGCCGGGGACCTGGGGACGACCCCCGGGTCCCGCCGAGCCCGGCTCACGAACGGTTGCGTGCCGCGCGTCGGCGCAGGTGCCGGAACTTGCGGACGCTCACGATCGAGCCCGCGACGAGCGTCCCCCCGTACAACCACCCCGCCTGTGTGGCCAGCGCCGTGAACAGGCCCACGACGCGGTCACTCACCCCGTCCCCGCTCTCGGCGACGGGGACCAGGCCCAGCGTGAAGGCGATCGGCACCACGACCGGGACGGTCACCAGGTCCACCCCGCGCACCCACACCGCGGCCAGCACGCACACCGGCAGGAACAGCACCCCGTACACGACGAGCGACGAGCCGAACAGCAGCGCGTCGAGCGAGCCGAGCGCCAGCATCACCGCCCCGCAGAACAGCCCGCAGCCGAGCCCCGTGAACCGGGGGTTGGGCATCCGCCGTACCGCCTGGACGACGGGCGGGGCGGGGCGTCGTAACGCCGCCGCGGGCCGCGCCGTACCGGCGGGGCGGCTCCTGTTCCTCGCCGCGGCGGGCTTGGCGGGCCGCGGCGAGGGATCGCCGCCGCCCCCGCCCGCGCCGCCGTTCCCACCGCCGCGCCGAGCCTGCGACGGCAGGGGTGTCGGCGGCGCCGCGCCGCGTCGCGGTCCGTGCTGAGTAGAACGCGCCCTGTGTTGCTCCACTAGGCCAACTTAGGTCGATTAATGTGCCAAATAGGCCGTCCGACACGCCGTTGGGCAGAGCTTGGCCAAGCGTTCGACAGGGCGCCCGGCCGGTATCCGGTACCCCGTAAACTGGTGGATCGGCCAGCCAGTCCCCTGGCGCCTGCCCCCGGCCCACCGGCCCCCCGCCCCTCTCACGTACGGGAAGTCGCAACGTGTCGCTCACGATCGGAATCGTCGGTCTGCCGAATGTCGGCAAGTCGACCCTGTTCAACGCCCTGACCAAGAACGACGTGCTGGCGGCCAACTACCCGTTCGCCACGATCGAGCCGAACGTCGGTGTGGTCGGTGTCCCCGACCCGCGGCTGACCAAGCTCGCCGAGATCTTCTCCTCGGAGCGGGTGCTGCCGGCCACGGTCGACTTCGTCGACATCGCGGGCATCGTGCGGGGCGCGTCCGAGGGTGAGGGCCTGGGCAACAAGTTCCTGGCGAACATCCGCGAGTCCGACGCGATCTGCCAGGTCATCCGCGCCTTCAAGGACGAGAACGTCGTCCACGTCGACGGCAAGGTCTCGCCCAAGGACGACATCGAGACGATCAACACCGAGCTGATCCTCGCCGACCTCCAGACCATCGAGAAGGTCCTGCCGCGCCTCCAGAAGGAGTCCCGGATCAAGAAGGACGTGGCTCCCAAGGTCAAGGCCGTCGAGGAGGCCAAGGAGATCCTGGAGAAGGGCGACACCCTCTTCGCGCACGGCATCGTCCAGGGCACCGAGCGCAACGAACTCCTCCACGACCTGCACCTCCTCACGACCAAGCCCTTCCTCTACGTCTTCAACGTCGACGAGGACGAGCTGACCGACGAGGACTTCAAGAACGAGCAGCGGGCCCTGGTCGCCCCCGCCGAGGCGATCTTCCTCAACGCCAAGCTGGAGGCGGACCTCGCCGAGCTGGAGGAGGACGAGGCCCTGGAGCTCCTCCAGTCCGTCGGCCAGGACGAGCCGGGCCTCGCCACCCTCGCCCACGTCGGCTTCAACACCCTCGGCCTGCAGACCTACCTCACGGCCGGCCCCAAGGAGTCCCGCGCCTGGACCATCAAGAAGGGCGCCACCGCCCCCGAGGCCGCCGGAGTCATCCACACCGACTTCCAGAAGGGCTTCATCAAGGCGGAGGTCATCTCCTTCGGCGACCTGATCGAGACAGGCTCGGTCGCCGAGGCCCGCGCCAAGGGCAAGGCCCGCATGGAGGGCAAGGACTACGTCATGCAGGACGGCGACGTGGTGGAGTTCCGCTTCAACGTCTGATACCTGTCGCGAAAGGCCGTCTGACCTGCGACGGAGCGGGTTGGGCGGCCTTTGCGGTCCGCAAGGAGTCCGCAGCGCGCTGGATGAGTCCGGCACGCGGGGGAGCGGGACCGTGCGGAGTGAGCGCGCGGTCTTCGGCGGGCCGACGTATACGCCATGCTTCGCCGTCTGCTGGATCTGCTGCTCGACCGAGACGGTCGCGCGCAGCAGGTCCACGTGCCGGAACTGGAGGCCGAAGAGCTCGCCGGGGCGGAGCCCGGTGGCCGCGCCGAGCAGCACGAGGCCCTTGTAGCGGGCGGGAATCTCCTCGGACAGCGTCCGTACCTGCTCGACGGCCAGTGCACGACCTTCTTCCGGGCACTGAGGGCAGCTTCGCCTCTGCACGCGGGTTGTGAGGGATCATCCGGTCACGGACGGCCGCCCGGAAGACGACGCCGAGACCGCCGGCCACAGCTTCCGTCTCCTGACCGAGGTGGGCACCCAACGAGAGCTCGGCAGCGCCGAGCACCCCGCCGAGGTCCTCAACTGGCGCATCACCGCTCGAACGAACCGGCGGGCGTAAGCCTCTCGCAGGCAAAGCACCATCAGTGGCACCTCGGCCAGGTCTGCCAGGCCGCATTCTCGAGTCGCACCCAGTGGTCACGAGGACCGAAGAGCGCAGTCGACACCGCTGACGCCACGGCCTGATGTGCCGTCCACGCGTTGTGGCGGGGCGTCCGGTTGATTTTTTTCGGCAGCCTGCTTGCCAGCCACGATGCTGCTCGCGTTGATTCGCCATCCGCTCCAGTGGAGAGGTGTGTCGCGCTGGTAACCCTCGCACTGGGGTGGGGCCAGCCGGTGAACCACGGTTCAGGAGCAGTTCCACTCTTCGCTGGGCAGGGAGTGCCATAGGTCGAGCCAGTCGTGGACCAGGAAGAGGGGGCGGGTCAAGACAACGTCGCCGGCCCGCTGGGAGCGGATCGCGAGGCCGAGGTCGGCGAAGACCGGATCGCTGGCGACGCTGTACGCCAGGCTGCCGGGCTGTGTTGTGCGGTGGACGAGCCAGTCCTCCACGTGGGAAGGTGCGCAGCCGGTCAGCGGGGCTGCGTCCAGTCTCACCTGGGGGCCCGTGAGGGCGTCTGCGGCGACGCACCCCAGGCGGCCGTCGTGGAAGAGGGCCCTGATCCCACTCTCAGCGAAGTCGGCATAGTTGCGCTTCTGGTCTTCGCCGTGGTGGGAATTGGACGATTCGGCCGGTTCTTCGCCGAGGACGCGGGTGATCTCTTCCACGGTCATCCCGAAGTGCAGGGGGCCGACTCCTACGTACGGCGTGAACGTCCACTCGGCGCGCTCCTCCTCCCGGGCGATCCGCCACGGGCCGCGGTATCCAGCCTCGCTCCCCAGGGCCACGGGCGGCTCGGGTGGCGGCTCGTGCGGGGCTGCCGGTATGGGCGCGGCCCGGTCCTCACGTCGGCGGCCGAGCTGCTCCGGAGCTGCAGTGTCCTCGGGTTGCTCTTCCAGCCAGCGGATCGCCTGCTCCTGTTCCTGGCCGAACGGGTCCTCCGCCAACTCGCCTGCCAGGTCCAGGGCCGCGCGGCGCTCCTCCTCCGCAGTGACGAGACCGGTGACATCCTCACCCCAGGCAGCCAGCCGTTCCCGGGCGATCCACCGGTAGTAGGAGTCCGCGCTCACGGACAGGACCTCGCGAACGGCGGGCGCGTACCGGGGTACGGACGAGGTGAGGGCGGCGTCGGCCAGGAGCAGGGCAGTGGCCGCGAGCGCGGCCTCCCTCACCGGTGGATCGTCGTCGTCACAGAAATCCGCGATGCGGTCGTGGAGTATTTGCCGTGCCGCACGGGCGGCCGTCAGATCTCGCGCCGTGCCGACGCCGTCCTCGACGTCCAGGCGGGCGATGTCGGCGAACGAAGCCAGCCAGTTCAGCAGTTCAGCGCGAAGCGACCGCACACCGGCCCTGCGCTCCCACCGGTCTTCGGCGAGGCTGCGCGGATCGTCGAGAAGACAGGCGAGGACCAAGGCCGCCGGAGCGGTTGCCGGAAAGACCCGTTCCTGATTGAGGAGCAGCCGATACAGATCGCCCACCGCCCGTACTCGGTGGGCCGGGTCGGCGGCGAGCACAGCATTGAGGACGTCCGGTGTGTCAGGCACACCGTGCAGGCCCGTACAGACGTGCGGCAGCTCTTCCCAGGCGGTGCCAGCGAGCTCTTCCTGTGCTCTGGGTGGCAGGGAGCCGACGGGAGCATCAGGAAGGTCTGGGGTCATCTCGTTGATCACGGCCGCAGTGTTCCAGCCGACTCCGACATCGGCAGCGCCGGTACGTGCCGCAGACCGCAGACGGCTCACGCTCGAGCAACACTCTGATGCCCTCGCTGCTCGTGGCAGCGAGGGCATCAGTCGTCGGACGGCGCTGCGGATAACTGCGCGACCCACCTTGTGACCTCGGTCAAGTGCTCGGGCTGCAGACCGAGGCGCGGGTCGGGCTGAATGAGGAGGGTCGCCGTTCCCTTCGCAGTGCGCTCCACCGCCCATTCATGGTCGAGGCCGGTGAAGTCGTCGTCGATCCATACGGCGAAGGCGTCGCCCAGCCAGGCGTCGACGTGGTCACGCTTCCACAGGTAGCCGTTGGGGTGGCTGGTGGTGATCTGGGGATGCGGGAGACCGACGTACGACAGGGGCGGAAGGCCGAGGAGCGGGCCGATGTGGGTGGTGGCGTCCTGGCGCCAGCTGGTGCACCAGACCGGCGTGACCAGGCCAGTGCGGATCACGTCCATGAGCAGGCGGCCGTGGTCGGGGTGGAGCCAGACGGCGACCGGGGTGTCGGCGCTCCGGCCGGTGGGGACGACGTCGTGGCGGGCGTGGGTGGCCGGGGTCGAGCAGTCCGCGTCGGGGAAGGGTATGAGGACGCCGTCGATGTCGAGGAGCAGGGTAGGGCGGGCGCATCGGTTCCTCCAGGGAAGCCGGGGGCGAGTGGCTGGTCAGAGCTTGCGGGCGCGGATCAGCAGGGTGGAGGGCCAGTGGCCCATGCGGGGGTCGTGGAACTCCTGGGCTGAGGTGAGCCAGAAGCCCGCCCTGCTGAGGTGCTTCTCCCACCGGTCGGTGTCGAACTCCCAGCGGGCGATGGGGAGCCGGATGCGGTTGGGGAGGGTGACGTGGTCGCGGCGGGGCCGGTCGTCGCCGGAGGGGCTTCGGCCGCCGCGCTGCGGGTGGGGGACGGAGAAGGCGAGCACCCGGCCGGGCGTGAGGCGTTGGGCGATGGCCGGGAGCAAGAGCTCGGGGGCGACGAGGCCGATGGCTCCGAAGACGGAGTAGATCGCGTCGAACTGCTCGTCGGAGGCGTGCAGGTAGTGCAGGGCGTGGCTGGCGACGAAGGTGAGGTTGTTCAGCCGTCCGTAATGGGAACGGGCGCGGCGGACCTGGAGGCCGACCAGGTCGACACCGGTGACGCGGGCGCCGTGGCGGGTGGCGAGGTGGGCGGCGTTGTGGCCGGGGCCGCAGCCGAGTTCCAGGAGTCGCTTGCCGCGCAGGTCGGGGCCGAGGACCTCGGCCCCGGGACCTTGGCCGGGTCTCGTGGTCCATTCCATCCGGGCGGGTACGGCCAGAGGTTCGGCGAGTCCGGCGGCGGTGCGCTGGAGGGCGTGGGTGTGCCAGGGGGATGCCTGGGCGAGCACGTTAGATCTCCAGGAGGTGGAGGACGTCGGTGAGGTGGCGGCGGACGGCCTTGATGTAGGCGGGGTCGGTGGCCGGGTCGTCGATCCAGCGGATGGCCTGTTCCATGAACCACTCGACGGCCCACATGCGGTGCCAGCCCAGGGCCCAGTTCTCGGCGGTGAGCCCGCCGCGTGAAGCGAGGGCGTCGGGAGTGCCGCCGGCGGTGACGTACTGCTCCAGGAAGACGCGCAGGCGCACGGGGTGCGGGGGCTCGATGGTGCCGTGCCAGCTGGCGAGGTCGAGTAGGCCGGGGCCGGTGAAGGCGCGGGCGAAGTCGAGCAGCCGCCAGCCGCGCTCGCCGATGTGGAGACTGGTGGGGTGGAACTCGGAGTGCACCCAGCCGAACGGTTCCAGCGTCGCTCCGGCCGAGCGGGCCTCGGCGGCCTGGGCGATACGGTCGAGCGCGTCCTCGACGTCATCCGCGTCCTGCCACCGGTCGGCCTTGCGTAGCCGTTCGAGGTGCTCCAGCGACCTGGCCGGGAGCGTCCGCAGCCGGTCCTGGTCGAGGACGGGCAAGGGCGGAGCCGCACGGGTGCCGTGCAGGATCACGGCCGCGGCGACGCCGTCGAGGTCGTCGGCTTCGCGGACGGAGGGTCCGAGGTCCTCCATGAGCATGCCGAGCCAGCCGTCCAGGACGGCGGAGGCGTGGAACTGGGGGACGGGTACGCCGAGGGTGTGGGCCAGGCGGAGGGCCTGGTCCTCGCTGTCGAAGGGCTTCTTGGCGTACTTGAAGACGGCCGTGGCGCCGTCAGGGAAAGTCACACGCTCGACACCGGACATGGGCCACACGCGTACCTCCTCCCGTACAGCGGTGGTCTGGCCGGTCGCGGTGAGCAGGTTGTCGAGGAGTTCGGCGCTGGGGTTCGCGGTCACGTGAGGGCTCCGGGGGATGGTGGCGTCCGGGGCGGGCGAGGGAAGCCGGCCCGTCCCGGAGCCTGATCGGGTGGTGGTTACGCGGCGGGGTTCACGCGGTGGGCGTAGACCTGCTCGATCCAGCCCGCCTTGAACGCGGCGAGATCGTCACGGAAGTTCGCCATCGAGGCACCGTAGGGCGCGACCACGCCGCCGGACTGGTCCGGCACGGACTGGCAGCCGTGCACGAGCCGGCCACCGAGCGCGGCGTGGGCTTTGATGGACTCGATCCGGCGGTGCTCGTTGAACCAGCCGCCGTGGTAGACCTCGTCGAGCATCCCGCCCATCTCGTCGTCCAGGTCGAAGACGACGGAGGTGGCGGCGGGGAAGAACCAGCACGGGCCGACGTTGGAGATGTGCCCGTCGAGCTCGACCTTGTTGAGCGCCATGAGCGTGGCGGCCTCGCGGAGCATCCGCAGGTGGTCGGCGGTGATCTGCGGCAGGCCGACGCCGGCCAGGTGCTCCTCGCGGAAGAGGTACGTGTACACCTCGTACGCGGTGGCCACGACGCGGACCGCGTCGGAGGTGGATTCGCTGTGCTGCTTGATGAAGTCGAGCGCGAGCTGCTCGACCGCGCTCTCGGTCGTCTCGTCCACGTCCAGGAGCTGGGACTTGACCAGCTCCCAGTCGGCGACGAGCCAGGTGTTCGACTCGAAGCGGAAGAAGTACTGGGCCGGGTCGATCGTGATGCGCCGGCCGTCGACCTGGATGCCGGGCAGGCGGCTCCAGCGCGGGTCGAACGCCTCGGGCAGCTCGACCGTGATGGCCGTGGTGTCGATGGTGGTCACCGTGTTCTCCGTCTCTGGTTGGCCGGGTTCGGGCACAGGAATGCCCGAGCCCGGTGTGGGCGTACGGAACTTCGGGGTGCCGCCCGGACCAAGGGGGAGCCTGGATCACGGTCGCGCCGTTCCGGGCGGCTGCTGACAAGTGAACCGGTGGTCACGCTCAGTGGGTACGGTGGAAGGCAGTTGAAGCGGTATACGCGGTTTACAGCTCCAGAACGGAGGCGATCGTGGCGGCGCAGAGAGAACCCAACTCCCGTCTGCGCGATGCCATCGACGCGGCCGGCTGCACCTACGAGGCCCTCGCCCGAGACGTGCGGCGCATCGCCGCCGAGAACGGCGAGATCATCCAGACCAACAAGTCGGCCATCTCGCACTGGGTGAACGGCACCCGTGCTCCGTCGGGCCGGGTAGGTCAGTACCTGGCCGAGGCGTTGTCCCGCCGAGCGGGGCGCACGGTCACTCAAAGCGAGATTGCCCTCCAGGCTGGTGATGAAGAAGAGCTGGCGGAAACCGACCCTGTCCTCGCGGTCACCGACCTGGGCCGGGCCGACGTCGAGCGCCGCCGCTTCCTCGCCATCGCAGCCTTCACCACCGCCGGCGTCGCCATGCCGCTCGGCTACGACCACGAGGCCACCGCCCGCATGCTTCGCGCCCGTACCGGCACGTCCCTGGTCGGCACGGAGGACGTGGACGTCGTACGCCAGATCACCGCGGCTTTCAGCGCCGCTGACGAGCGCCTCGGAGGCGGGCACGGCCTGACCACCGTCACCGCGTACCTCGCCGACACCGCCGCCCCCATGCTGCGCGGACGCTTCCCCAGCGAAGCCTTACGCCGGGCCGCCTTCGGCGCCGTCGCCGAACTCGCCTACCTCGCAGGGTGGAAGCACCACGACCTCGGCCAGGAAGGCGCTGCCCAGCGCTACTACCACGTCGGCTACAAGCTCGCCTGCGAAGCCGACCCCCACGGCCACGCAGCCTGGATGATGCGCGCCCTCGCCCACCAGGCCCTCAGCCTCAAACAGCCCCACCACGGCGTCGACCTCGTCGAAGGAGCCCTCCGCACGGGTCTCGGCCACGTCGACGGCCAGACCGAGGCTCTCCTCCACATCACCCACGCCCGCGCCTACGCCGCCATGAACGAGAACCCCCAGGCCGCGTGCGCCCTGCTCGCCGCCGAGGACGCCCTCCTGCGGGACGACGGTCCCCAGCCCAGCTACTCCCGTGTGAGCGGCCCGGCCGCCGGCACCGTGGCCAGCCACACCGCCCGCACCCTGACCGACCTTGCCGACCACATCGGCACCGAACAGCAGCACCGAGACGCCCTCACCCGCTGGGACCCCGCGAAGTACAAGCGCGTCCACGCCCTCACCCATGCCGACCTCGGCGACAGCCTCGCCGCCCAGGCCCGTGCCGACGAGGCCGTCGCTGCCTGGACCCAGGCCCTGGTCCTCATGGAGGGCATGACCTCCGACCGCACCCGCAAGGCGATCACCTCGATCCGCTCCACCCTCGCGGTCTACCAGCGCCGCCGTGTCCCCGGCGCCGCCGATCTCGCCCGCCGCGCCCGCGAAGCCCTCGCCTAACATGCCCAACAACCCGCCCGACGAAGGGAACACCGTGGCCCAGCAGACCGACGATCAGCCGAAGGCCCTGAAGCCGGCGCTCGAATCCATGACCCTGCTGGTCGCCGCCGTCATCGTCCACGACAAGGCCACCAACCGCGTCGTCCTTCTCCAGCGCAGCGAGAATGCCAAGTTCGCCCAGGGAATGTGGGACCTCCCCGTCGGCAAGAGCGAGCCAGGCGAGCCCATCACCGAAACCGCGGTCCGCGAGCTGTACGAGGAGACGGGCCTCACGGTGAAGCCCGAGTCCCTCAAGATCGCCCACATCATCCACGGCGCCTGGGGCGTCGAAGCCCCCAACGGCTTCCTCACGGTCGTCTTCGCCGCCCACGAATGGACCGGCGAACCCGAGAACCGCGAACCCCGCAAGCACTCCCAGGTCCGCTGGGTCGACGCCGACGCCATCCCCGAAGCCTTCGTCGACACCACGGCCAGCGCCCTCCACCATTACCTGAATGACGGCTCGGAGGTCTCGCTGGACGGCTGGTCGGCAGCGTGAGCATCACGCTGCTCCACCTCATACCCAAGGACCCGCACTTTTCGCCTGCGTCGGCCGCGAGCGAGGCTGCGCAGGCCCAGCTACAGCAACTGGTTCCTGAAGCGCTGGGCGGTTATGACGTGTGGGACATCCCCGGCACAGCCTTCATCGACCCCGGGGAGAACTGGTGCGGTGTTCGGTGCCCCGTGTGCGGCTCCGACATCGAAGACTGGTGGGGCAACGCGATGGATACGGCAGCCCTTCCGGACGGCTATTTCGACTCACTAGCCGTGACGTTGCCCTGTTGCTCTGCCCAGACGGACTTGAACGCCCTCGACTATGTCGAGGCTGCGGGTTTCGCCAGGTACAGCCTTGTGGCCACGGATCCAGAATGCGAGCTGCCACTACCACCAGCCAGCATTCAGGCGCTGGAGGACCTTCTGGGCACGGACCTGCGACAGGTCATCGCCCGGTACTGACGTCAAGCACTGGCTTCGCTATGCGGGGCGGCTCGGAAACAGAAGCTCGTACGGCAGGCGATCGTCGTCTGGTACGCGAGGCACGTAGTCCGGGGCCGTGCGCGCGGCCACAGCCAGCAGGCGAGCGGCAAGCTAGACGTTGCGAAGCACAGTGCGCAATGCGGCAGGAAGACTGTCTCGTTGGACTCCGCTCTTCTCGTGCTGGCGTGATCGCCGGCCTGTCTCGTGGCGCACCTCGACGCTGTAGCGGCTGCGTGCGTCCTGCACCGCGCAGACCGAGACTGCCTTCGCCGTATTGGTGGCGCCTCCTTCAAAGCACTGATCGTGACCGTCGTGGGGTGTGACGCGGCGCCAAGATCTGTGAGGGCGTGAACATTGAGCGAGTTGGTTTGCGAGAGCTTGCGCGCTGTTGGGACGAGCAACTGGATCGAGGGAGAGTCCTCGTTCAACGACATTGCCGAGGCCCTGGGAGACGTACGGGGCAACATCGCGCAGTTTGTCGAACTGGCCGTGGAGAATTCGCTCTCTGCGGGCGTTTCGTCGCAGGGTTATCGGCCCGTTCGGGTACTGCCCGGACAGGAGGTAGAACATGGTGGCAGCCAGCGAGTAGACGTCAGAGGCCACTGAGCACTTGCCTGTCCTCAGTACCTCTGGGGCTACGGTGGCGTATGTTCCGTTTGCGACGGTATAGCCGTCGGCATCCATCCGCGCGGCAAAACCAAGATCTCCCAGCAGGACGTTGTTGCCGGTGTCGACGAATACGTTGCCTGGTTTGACGTCGCGATGCAGTAGGCCGGCGGCGTGGACGCGCTCAAGTCCGTGTCCGAGCTGCTGGCCCCAGCGCACCGCCTTAGCGATGTCGATACCGAATGGCGCTGAAGCTGATTCAAGATCGCCGTCCATGACGGGCATCGTGATGTAGCGGATGTCGGTTCCGCTGGCGATGTCAGCGTTGTACACAGGGAGGAGGTACTGGCTCTGAAGCTCCTTGAGTGCTTGGGCTTCGTCCCATGTGGCTGGCTGACCTGACTGCGGTTCGAAGAGCTTGAGCGCCACCTCTGTGCGCAGATGCTCGTCCTCAACCCGATAGACCTGGCCACCAGCCCCGCCCCCGAGGTGTTCCAGCACCTTGTAGCGCTCACTGATTCGGTTCCCGATCTGGTGGTTGCCGACCTGGGCGATGACCGTTCCCGACATGCCCGTCACTCTATAGTGCTGTGCATGGAGGCACTTGGGATCAGTGTGGGCTTTTCAGCGGCAGGGCGAGGTCCAGTAGTTACCTGTGTTGTCCTGGGGGGATCACAGGGCGAGCCCCAGATTCAGGAGGCTTGTGAGTTTCGAACGGCGGCGCTGGAGGTCATCGACCAGGTTGAAGACCTGGGGCGCATGCTCAGTAGCAAGCTCTCGGCCTTGAATCCCAACGCCGTGGTGATCTGCATCGCGGATGTTAGCCCTGCCGGAAATCGCAAGGCGGCGCCCCGGCATCGCCTCATGATCGAGGGTGCTCTGGGATACGTGTGCCGTGATCACAAGATCCAGCAGGTTGTGTACCGCAACGGTAAGGAAGTCGGCGAGGCGCTTGGCCTGAGCAAGGCGGATGCCCTCGCACGTGGAAAGGCGCTGGACTCTAAGCGATCGGCGGCCGCAGCTGCGGCCCTTACGGCTTTGCCCGCTGTATCTACTACAGACCCGAATCTGTCGTAGAAGAAGCGCGGCTCGGCGGTCGTTCTCCGAGGACGTCCAACGCATCTACGCCGCAGTCTTCGGCCTGGGCTGCAACCGCGGTCAGTTGATGGAGGACGACTGCGTGGACACGTCGTGCTCCGCGGCTGCGGGCGTGGCGGGCGGCCTGCGCCACCGTGGTGCCGCTGGCAAGGTTGACGTCCACGATCAGTACGTTCTGTGAGGCTACCGCTGCCTGGGAGGACAAGCTGACCAAGTCGCTGCACGAAGACAGGAGCGCGCCGACAAGGCGCTCGGCAACGGGGCTGGCGGCAAGGACCGCTTGGGCGCCGCACTGGCGCGCGACAGTGATCACTTGCTCGGTGGCGTCGCGTAGTGCACCCGGATCGGTGAGGCGCTCGATGTTGTTGTGAGCCGTGTCCACCGCGTCCAGCAGGTCGCTCATCGGTACACCCCCATAGGAACGCTGGTTCTTCGGTATGTGCAGTCTTGATGGGCAACCGCGGCGTGCCAATATCGACGCTGATTCCGTTACCAACGACACTGCCTTCGGCCGCTGTGCAGGGCAAGCCGAACGGCAACCCATCACCCGTCCTGTGGTGTGACACGTCCCCAGGGCACTCGCTCGGGTACCGCCAGTGTGCATGTCACTCCCTGAGGCAGTACAGCTCGCCTATCGGGACCCTCTGTTCCTGATGAGCGATATGTACGGCGGGACCTTGTGAAAGCGCGACCAAGAGCTGCTGGCACTGCTCGGGCTTCTTACGTGCTCTTGGAGAAGATCGGCCCCAGCCGAGCTGGGGTACCTGCGATCGACGAGCGGTGTATCTGGGTGCGACACGAGCAGGGTACTCGCGTCTACTCCTCCCTCGCGAACCCCTACGCGTGGTGCACACAGGCGTGCGCAGACCTAGCCGCGGACGGTGAGATCATCGCTGCTAAGCAGTGCCTCAGCAGGCATCTCCGTGAGGTGGAACTGGTTGCCAGGTAGTACCGCGCCTCATCTTGCTCGCCAGCAGGCGGCGCTGCGGCTGTCGACGATCCTGCTAAAGAGGGGGGTCAGAGCTGCGCTGGAAGCGGGTCACCGCACCCGTACGTGGTCGGTTCTACAGGGAGCAGAATCAGCCGGAAGTAGCCGTTTGCCCTCTTATCAGGACGGACGCTGCGAAACTCTTGAGAGAACGGAAGGCAGCGTTGTCGGGGGGAGCGCGCGGTGGCGCGGAAGAGCGACAAGCCCTACTACCGGGCAGGACACTGGGTGCGACCGTCGGCCGCCAAGCAGGTGAAGAAGCCTGCGACGAGCCTTGTGATTGCGGCGGCGTTGCTGGCTATTGCTGCCTGGAACACGGTCTTCGGTGATGACAGTGAGGCACCTGTTCCGGCTCCGCAGCAGGCGTCTCCGACTGCCTCAGCTACTCCCTGAACGGTGATCTCGACTGCGACCGTTTCGCCGAGACACTCTCCTGGTCAACCGCTGCAACGTGGTGGGCTTCTGGTGCTGGCGCGGTTGTTGCGGGGCGGTGCGCGGCGCGGCGTCGGTCGTCGTATCCGTTAGCAACCGCGTCCAGACGGCATGCCACACAGCGACCTGCTGATCCGGCACGCCACAGGCGGACAGATACGCCGCTGTGGTGGGCCAGGTCTTGGGCAGGCTCTCGCGGTTCAAGAGCCTGCTGACGGTACCGGGCGAGATGCGCCCACCGGAACGTTGACTGACCATCTGATGGGTGAGACCGCTCGTCACACGAACATCGGCCAACGATTTGAAGAAACCCCTGACAGTGCGGATTCCCGAGGGACTCGGCCAGGAGCGCCCTGTGGCTGGCTCCCCGTCGACAGAAGGGGTGGTCGCCGTTGTCGGCAGGCAGGCCAGGTTGCGGCCGAGAGCGAGTCGGGCCCCGGTATTCCTGTCTCTCGCCTGTGGGTCGGGGCGCCCCTTAGCCGCCAGCCTGATGCGCAAGTGCCGGTACAGCGCTCCAAAGTCGATCAGCTCAGGCCCATTGGGGATGCCCGTCTGAAGCGTGTCGAGGAGCTCGCCGGTGAACGCGGTGAAGGTCTCGTCCGGCGGGGCGAGTGCTTGGCGTGTTTCTGCAGCAGCGGCCAGCAGGAATGTTCCCTCCACGGCCGCTTGATCGGCCAGATCTGATGGGCCGCCCATCGTCCCGAGGGCCAGACCGCTGTAGCAGCAGTCGAGGACAACGACACATCGATCGGCCCGGCCGTTCAGGAGAGCCTGCCGTATCCACCGATAGGGCAGTCCGGTCTCCACGCGTTGCTGCTTGGACTGCGGCATGGCCAGATAGAGGTCCCCTTCGGGGTCGACCAGCCCATGACCGGCGAAGTAGATCAGCACGGTGTCGCGCGCTTGCTCGGCTGTGGCTCGCACTGCGGCCATGGTCATCTCTGCGGTCGTGGGGTTGGAGAGGATCGTGCAATGCTCCTGCGGCAGGCTCCAAGAGGTGGGTCCGGTCAGCGCCTCGGCCAGAGCGGTCAGGTTGTTGGCCACAGCCGGCAGCGACTCCAGGTGGTCGTAGTGGCTGGTGCCGATCAGCACAGCTCGGGTCGCGCCGGGGTCGGGCAACACGCTCATGTCCCAGGTGCCTCATCCTCGGTCGAGGTCTCAAGGGCACGAATGACACGTTCGACCTCGGCATCGCTGCCCTGGGTAAGAACGATCACGGTGTCACCCCGCCTGATCTCGATCCGCGGGTCCTGAGGCCTGGTTCGCTTCCAGGCGGCCAGTGCCACGACGAAGGAGGCAGCGCTCCATCCGTTGTCAGTCACCAGTTGGATGACGTCCAGCAAACCGCCCATGTGCCCTGGCTCGGGAGGCTGCTCATGGAGTGTCAAGGAGGACGACCTGCGGATCTCTCTGTCGGCTCCCAGCCACTGGTGCAGTGAACGCAGCTCGTCTGCCTCGGCCCCTACCCGCACGTCGATGCGCATGGTTCCCCCTGTCTCCGCGTGTCGGCGCTCTTCCGCATTTTTATCGTCGGGCAGAACAGGCTTTCTGGTGTGCGTTTGGCTTGTTCACGCCCCCGCCTGGTGGGAGCTAGGAGCCTGGATCCGGTGATTGCGCCGCGACCTACAGGTGTCGCCAGCCGTTGGCGAACTCGCACTGGAGGTCTGTCGAGCGGCGCCGCTCGACGGGGGTGTATGCGGGGTGGCCGTGGAGGTGGGCCAGGGCATTGACCCACTGGTCCCAGAGACCGTCAGGCTGGGTGAAGCGGTCCGCGTGGTGGGTGCCGAGGTGGGCGTCGAGGCGGAGGAGGGCGCCGAGGGCTGCGGGCTGGTCGTAGCGGAGGTCGGTGCGGGGGAGGTAATGGTCGAGGTAGGCGGTGAGGATCTCGGCGTCGGCGTGGGTGCCGAAGCGGGCCAGGGCGAAGCAGTAGGCGCTGCCGGAGAAGCAGACCTCGCTGGCCAGGAGCAGGTCGCCGATGCGTTCGCGGAACCGTTGGCGGCGGTCGACGCCGATCAGCCATGCGGCGGTGAGGCGCGAGCGCCACTCGTAGCCGAGGAGGGCTTCCAACTCGGCATCGGTGATCGTGGCGGCGTCGTCGATGAGGTGATGGGCGAAACGTTCGCCGTGAGGCCACTCGGGCCGCAGGAATCGACCACTTCTCAGGACGAGGTAGCGCGCGTGGCCCGAGTCCTTCCTTGCCGCGTATCGCTCGATCACGTAGCCGTAGCCGATCTCCTCGGGGTGCTGGAACGGCATCGGTCACCTCTACGGGTACAGGTCGGTACGGTCGATCCAGATGGGGTCGACGAAGATGTCGTCGCCGGTGGGGGCTTCGGAGGCTTCCAGCAGGGACCAGGTGCGGGACTCCTCGACCAGGTGCTCCCAAGGCGCGCTCCAGTCGGGTTCCCAGTCCAGGCCGGTGCCGGAGATGCCGTAAGTGCGGCCGGTGTCCACACGCCAGAACGGGGAGTAGAGGATCACCTGGGCGTGGTCGGCCAGGTCGTTGATGACCTCGGTGAAGTGGATTGAGGGCCAGCCCGGGGCGTCGTCCGCAGCGGTGGCTCGCAGGCGCGCGGTGAGCGGCGGGACGACGGGGGTGCGGGCGCCGAGTTCGGTCAGGGCCCAACGGATGCCGACGGGCTCGCTCCAGTCCGGTGGTGTCACCCGTTCCAGGCAGGCGCGGTAGGCGTGGCGCAGAGGCTCGACCGAGCCGTCGATGTCCAGGCTCGCCAGTGCCATCGCCGCCCATTCCCGGACGGTGGAGTCGTCACTGCCCAAGAGGGCGATCAGAGCCGGGCCGCAGCGTGGGTCCGCCACCTCTTCGAAGACCTCGATGGCGGTCAGCTGTCCGAAGCCGCCGAGGGAGGGCAGAGCGTCGATGAGGGCGGGGATGGCGTCGGAGCCGATGCCGATCAGTGCCGCGCGGGCGTCGTAGGACGGGCCGGTCGAGTCATCGAGCTGGTGGATGAGTCTCTGGACGTGGGTGGTCACAGATGGTCCCGACGCCAGAAGGTGGGGAGCCACCAGCAGAGCACCGAGCGGTCGTCGGGCCATGGGGCGCGGTCCTCGGCTGCCCAGTCCTCGAAGGAGTCGCGCGTCAGGTCGATGGGGCGCCAGGCGGGGTCGAGCGGCTCGTCCTCGGCCGGCGGGCGGACGTACGGCCGGCCGTGCTGGTCGCAGGCGCCGAATTCCAGGTAGTTGCGTTGGGACTCGATCAGGGAGAACTGGTTCGCTCCGCCGCGCACGCTCGGCCAGCGGAACTGGACCCCGTCGTCCTCCCAGAAGCAGACGGGGCAGATCTCGTACGAGCCGGGCATGGCGTCGAGCACGCGGTGCCCGCAGCAGGGACAGGGGTAGCGGTCGCTCACCTGCGCAGTCTCGTTGCAGGTTCGGCCAGTTCGCCATGGATTTCTCTCACCGTCGGTACCCTCGGCAGTCCGCAGCCGGTCCGCAGGACACCCGCGAAATGCCATCGGGAGCCCACGCACGCAAACGAAGAAGTCCCACGTCAGAGCTCTTTACGGGGCTCCGCCGCAGGTCAGGATGAGCCCGCAGGCACTCCGCTGCAACGACTGCATGTGGAGACACGGACTGACACGCGAGCAAGCAGGCGTGAGCGGCCGTCGGGGCCCCGCGCACGGCACCGGGGGAATGCCTGGGCAGGGCGTTGCGTGGGGCTCCTTGGACGGTCCGGTGCTCATGCGCCGGGTGGGCGCGCGAGCGACCTCCCCGCCACCCGCTCCAGATGCCGGGCGAACACCCGTTCCGCCTCCGGTGTCAGGGAGCGCAGGGCCACCAGGGCCGTGATCACCACGTCGCACAGTTCGGACTGGACGTCCTCCCAGGTGTGGCTCACGCCCTTGCGGGGGTTCTGGCCGGTCGCGCCGATCACGGCCTGGGCCGTCTCACCGACCTCCTCCTGGAGCTTCAGCATGCGCAGCAACAGGCCTTCGCGGCCGGTGACCGGCTGATCCGATTCCAGCCAGCTCCACAACGCGTCCACGGTGGTCCACAACTCGGGTGACTCAGCGTCTCGATCAGCCATACGAGCAGCCTGCCAGGCCGAAGACCGTCACCGTCACCCAGACCGCCGCCCGGCCGGGATTCGGCTCCCCAACAGCCTTGACGGTCCGTCATGTCAGCTTTATGGCAGGCAAGTTACATTCGCGCACAGCCCTTGTGCAATTCCTGTGGAAGCCTCAATCTTTCGGCTGACGCACAGGTGAGCGCCACCGCATTTTGTCATGCTCCTGCCCGCCGACGCGTTGCCCCCACACCGACGCACCACCTATTGAGGAGGACCCCTCAGATGGCAGTGATGCGTACTCCCCACCGCACCACCCGGCGAAGACTGGCCGCGATCGGCGCGCTGACGAGCGCCGTGCTCGGCGCGAGCCTGGTCACCGCGCTGCCCGCCGGCGCGGCCGAAGGCCACATCCAGTACGAGGGCGCGGCGAACGCCGTCGCCGACAGCTACATCGTGACCCTGAAGGCGGACCGGGCCCGCTCGGGCTCCGCCGAGGGCCGCGCGCTGGCCGCGAAGTACGGCGCCACCATCGAGCGCACGTACAAGAAGGCCCTCAACGGCTACGCGATCGAGGCCTCCGAGACCGAGGCGAAACGTCTCGCCGCCGACCCGGCCGTCGCCTCCGTCGTCCAGAACCGCACCTTCACGATCGACGGCACCCAGCCCAGCCCGCCCTCCTGGGGCCTGGACCGCATCGACCAGCGCAACCTCCCGCTGAACAACTCGTACACCTACCCGGACTCGGCCGGCGAGGGTGTCACGGCGTACGTCATCGACACCGGCGTCCGCATCACGCACGGCGACTTCGGCGGCCGCGCCTCCTACGGCTACGACGCCATCGACAACGACAACACCGCCCAGGACGGGCACGGCCACGGCACCCACGTCGCCGGCACGGTCGCCGGCAACGCCTACGGTGTGGCCAAGAAGGCGAAGATCGTCGGCGTCCGCGTGCTGAACAACTCCGGTTCCGGCACGACCGCCCAGGTCGTCGCGGGTATCGACTGGGTCGCTCAGAACGCGGTCAAGCCGGCCGTCGCCAACATGTCCCTCGGCGGCGGCGCCGACACGGCCCTCGACACCGCCGTACGCAACGCCATCGCCTCCGGTGTCACCTTCGCCGTCGCGGCCGGCAACGAGACCACCAACGCCTCGACCAGGTCACCCGCGCGCGTGACCGAGGCGATCACCGTCGGCGCCACCACCAACACCGACGCCAAGGCGAGCTACTCCAACTACGGCACCGTCCTGGACCTGTTCGCCCCGGGCTCGTCCATCACGTCCGCCTGGAACACCGGCGACTCGGCCACCAACACCATCTCCGGTACGTCGATGGCGACCCCGCACGTCGCCGGAGCCGTGGCGCTCTACCTGGCCGACAACCCCTCGGCCTCGCCCGCCCAGGTGTCCAACGCGCTGACGTCCGCGGCCACGCCCAACGTCGTCACCAGCCCCGGTACCGGCTCGCCCAACCGCCTGCTGTATGTCGGCGGCGGCAACCCGACGCCGCCCGGCCCGCGCTTCGAGAACACCGCAGACTTCGCCATCGCCGACAACGCGACGGCCGAGTCCCCGGTGACCGTCACCGGCGTGTCCGGCAACGCGCCCGCCGCGCTGTCCGTCGAGGTCCACATCGTCCACACCTACATCGGTGACCTCCAGGTGCAGCTGATCGCACCCGACGGCACGGCGTACACGCTCAAGGGCTACGGCACCGGCGGCAGTGCGGACAACATCGACGCCACGTACACCGTCAACGCCTCCTCCGAGGCCGCCAACGGCACGTGGAAGCTCAGGGTCAGCGACAACGCGCGGTACGACACCGGGCGGATCGACGCCTGGGCGCTGCAGTTCTGACGCCGGTTCACTCCTGACCGACCACGTCTGACCGACCACTCCTGACCCTCCACGTCTGACCGAGCACGTCTGACCGATCACGTCTGACCGAGCACGTCTGACCGACCACTTCTGACCCGTCTCCTCCGACCGTTCTCGTCCTCGCGGTTCCGGGCGCAGCGCCCGCCTGCCGCGAGGACGAGGCGCGTCGGTCAGAAGTCCCCGGACTACTCCGCCCCGCCGGGCTCCTCCTCCGGTTCCTCCGGGTACGGCTCCGGGTCGGTCACCCACCCCGCGGTCAGCACCAGCCGGGAGTGCCGGTGCAGGGCGAGGAAGCCGAAGGGGCGGTCGAAGCGGGCCGTGACGGTGGTCGTGACGTGCCGCAGCTCGGGGGCTCCCCCTGCCACCCAGCTGATCGCCGTCACCGCGGCCGCCCGGAACCCCAGCGCCCCGAACCTGGCGACGACGGTCTGCCCGGCGGACCCGACGGCCAGCGGGGAGTCGCTGACGCCGGGGAAGTGGCCGGGACGCGTGTCCCGCGCCGCGGTCAGCCCGAACACCTCGTGCAGGCCGAGCAGATCGTGGCGGTCGGCCGTCCGGAACGCCACCGTCTCCGCGCGGAGCGTCGGCGGCTCGGGCCGGGCGCACCGCTTCTTCTCGACGCGCAGTCCGGGTCCCACGTCGCCGTACGGCAGCAGCGATCCCGGCCCGACCGGGTGCCGGCGGGCGAGGATGCCCACCCCGGCTCCCAGCACCTGGCCCGGCGTCATCCCCTCCTCGCCGAGCAGCAGATGGACGTCGACGCCGGTGTCGCCCAGCACCTTCAGCTCGGTGACCTGGCCGTGCGGGGTGTCCGCCACGCCGACCCGGTCCAGCAGCACGCTCTCGCGGCGCAGACCCAGCAGCACGCGGTCCCGCCAAGGTCCTCCTTCGGGTGCCATCGGCCCGTCCCGGAAGGGGCGCAGCCAGTTCGCCCGCAGCCCGAGCGCGCTCGCCAACACCATCAGGGTCCCGTCCGTCGGCGCCACCGGCATTCGGTCGACGAGTCCGCCGGTGCGCTTCGCCGCCCAGGCGTCCAGCGCCGCCCGGTCGGCGGCCACGTCCCCGGTGAGCACCCCGTGCGCCTCTACGGGCAGCCCGGCCTCCCAGGCCTCCTTCAGCTCCAGCGTGCGGCTCGTCCACAGGCCGAGGGCCGCCTCCACGCCGCGCATCGAGGCGAGGGCGGCGAGCAACTCCCTTGCGGCGCCCGCCGCCTGGTCCGCGGGCATGCCCACCGCGTCCGCCAGCTCCGACCTCGCCGCGCCCCCGGCGCCGTCCGCGAGCAAGGCGATCAGCGGCCACACCCCGGCCGCCGAGAAGGCCGTACCGTCCGTGACGTCCCTGGCCCAGCGGGCCGTCAGCCCGTTCACCGCCCGCGCCGTGGCACGTGTGATCCGCATTCCGCCCCCGCTCTTCCCCCGCTTACCATGCGCCAGTCGCACCTGTCGCCCCAGCGATCCGTACGGCAGTGCCGCACCGCTCAGCAGCCCGAACCAGGAGCACCGTACCGTGGCCATACCCCCGCCCCCCGGGCCCCAGCAGCCGCAGGATCCCCACGGTCCGTACGGTCGGTACCCGGCCCCGCAGAACCAGGGCCCGTACGGCGTCCAGGGGCCCTACGGCGCTCCGTGGCCGTACGGTCAGCAGCCGCCGTACGGGGCGTGGGGGCCGTACCCGCCGCCCGCACTGCCCCCGGTCAACGGGGCCGCGATCGCCTCCCTCGTGCTGGGCATCCTCTGCTTCCTACCGGCCGTCGGGCTGGTGCTCGGGCTGGTCGCGCTCCGCCAGATCAAGCGCAGGGGCGAGCGCGGCAAGGGCATGGCGATCGCCGGGGCCACGGTGTCGGCCGTCGGCCTGGCCCTGCTGACCCTGACCTTCTCGACGGGCGCCGCGTCCGACTTCTGGGAGGGCTTCAAGGAGGGCGCCCGGGAGAGCGCGATCGTCTCGCCGGACAAGGGCGAGTGCTTCGACGCGCCCACCGGATCGCTGGAGGGGGAGACGTACGACGTCGAGGTGGTGCCCTGCTCCGGGGAGCACGACGGCGAGGTGTTCGCCACCGTCACCCTGCCCGGCGGCACCTTCCCCGGCGACGACCACGTCACGGAGGTCGCCGACGACAGGTGCTACGCCCTGGAGCCCGCGTACGCCATGGACAGCTGGGCCGTGCCCGACGACGTCGACGTGTACTACCTGACGCCGACACGGGAGAGCTGGGCCTTCGGCGACCGCGAGATCACCTGTCTGTTCGGCAACACCGACGAGCAGGGCACCCTGACCGGCTCCCTGCGCAACGACGGCACCACCCTCGGCCCGGACCAGCTCGCGTACCTGGAGACGGTGCTGGCGATCGACGCCGTCGTGGGCGAGGAGCCCGAGGCGTTCCCCGACGAGGACCTGGCGGTGAACCAGGAGTGGGCGCGGGACATGCGCGACGTGCTCGCCGAGCAGAGCGCCGCGCTGGAGGCGCGCACCTGGCCCGTCGGCGCCGAAGAGCCCATGGCCGCCCTGGTGAAGGAACTGGCGTCGGCCCGGGAGGACTGGGCGAAGGCCGCGGCCGCCGGGGACGCGGACACCTTCTACGTGCACTACGACGAGGGGTACGGCTTCTACGACGGCGAGGCCACCGTCACCGCGCGCGAGGCTCTGGGCCTGGACACCACTCCGCCTGCCGCCGCGTCCGAGGAGGCGGCTCCGGACAAGGAGGTCTGAGCGCACCGGCGATCCGTGATCCATTCCCGTCGCCAGGGGTGTGATCGGCTCCATAAGGGGGAGAAACTGCCTGCGTAAAGACTGTCGACACCAGAAGTCATCACATCGAGTGATTCTCTGGCCTTCGCTTGCCTGGCACAACCCACGGTTGCCACGCTGTTGCTGTCTGTACAACCTGATGGGAGCGGCCAGTGACATTCGGTGAGCAGCCGGCGTACCTGCGCGTCGCGGGTGATCTCCGACAGAAGATCGTCGACGGTCAGCTGCCACCGCATACCCGCCTGCCCTCACAGGCGAGAATCCGCGAGGAGTACGGCGTCTCGGACACGGTCGCGCTGGAGGCCCGCAAGGTGCTGATGGCGGAGGGCCTGGTCGAGGGTCGCTCCGGTTCCGGGACCTATGTGCGGGAGCGGCCGGTGCCCCGCAGCATCGCCCGCTCGGGGTACCGCCCGGCGGGTGGCGCCACGCCCTTCCGGCAGGAGCAGGCCGACGCCGCCGCGCGCGGCACCTGGGAGTCCCGCAGCGCGCAGACCGAGGCGAGCGCCGCCATCGCCGAGCGGCTCGGCATCCGGCCGGGCGACCGCGTGATGTGCACCAAGTACCTCTTCCGGGACAGCGGCGAGCCGATGATGCTGTCCACCTCCTGGGAGCCGCTCGCCGTGACCGGGCGTACGCCGGTGATGCTGCCCGAGGAGGGCCCCCTCGGAGGGATGGGGGTCGTCGAGCGCATGGCGGCCATCGACGTGGTCGTGGACAACGTCACCGAGGAGGTCGGCGCCCGCCCCGGACTGGCCGAGGAGCTGCTCACCCTCGGTGGGGTCCCCGGACATGTCGTCCTCGTCGTGCAGCGCACGTTCTACGCCTCCGGTCGGCCGGTAGAGACGTCGGACGTCGTGATCCCCGCCGACCGCTACCGGGTCGCCTATCACCTTCCGGTGAGGTAGCGCACGACCGTGCGGCAGTTGCTCCCGGCACAGGCGTGCCGGGAGCCCCTTCGCGCGCCGGTGGAATCCGGACGTTCTCGCAGGTGACCCCCGGCATGCCCGGTATGCCGCTGACCGGATGCGCCGAGGTGTGCGGACGGCGCGTTCGGCCTCGTGCGCCCCCGTGGTGCTGGCTTGTTGCGTACCTCTTTGTGAAAAGCCGTATTCGCTGCGTGAAGGTTAGGCGTAGGCTCGGGCATATGCGGATTGCGGTTTCCTTAGCGGGCGGGGCGCGCGGGCCGAGGGCGGGAAGCGGAGGGGCGCGATGAACGACAGCACGGTGACTCTTCCGTGGCTGGTCATACGGCAGGACGACAACGGCAATCGCTACCGCGTGGGCAGGTACGCGACGCGGTCCGAGGCCCAGAAGATCGCGGACAGCCTCGACAGCCGGGGGCACAAGCAGCTCTATTGGGTCGAGCGCATCGCGCAGGGCGGCGACCCCGAGGCGTGAGGGACGCCGCCCGGGCGCTCCCGTAGGCTCCGGCGCATGACGGAACGGATCGTGGTGGTCGGCGCGGCCCTGCTGGACGGTGGCCGGCTGCTCGCCGCGCGCCGCAGCGCGCCCCCGGAGCTGGCCGGCCGCTGGGAGCTGCCCGGCGGCAAGGTCGAGCCCGGTGAGACGCCCGAGGCCGCGCTGGTAAGGGAGTTGCGGGAGGAGCTCGGCGTCGAGACGGAGCCCGTGCGGCGCGTGCCGGGGCAGTGGCCGCTGAGGACGCCGTACGTCCTGCAGGTGTGGACCGCGCGGCTGCGGGCCGGCTCCGCCGAGCCGAAGGCCCTCCAGGACCACGACGCACTGCGCTGGCTCTCGCCCGCCACCCTGTGGAGCGTCGACTGGCTGGAGCAGGACGTGCCGGCCGTCCGGGAGGTGGCGGCGGAGCTGGACGCCGCCGACGCGGGGGCGTGACCGGCGTGATCTGCGGGCGTGCGGAAGCGCGGGCGGGGTGATTCGCCGCCGTGGGCCGGGCGTTGACGCTCGCCCCCGACCCGTACGCCGTTGGTGCCACACTGCGCCGTTCCTGTGGGTACTGCCCTTGGGATATCGGGTATGTGCCCATTAACCCCATGAAACCGGACATGGGTGGGCTCACTGTCCTGGGAAGTGATCGGCGTGATCGACACCGATGGCGACTGCGCCGAGTGGAGCTTCCCCGCCGACCCCACAGCCGTGCGCACCGCGCGTTCGGTCGTCCGCCGCCAGCTGCACGGCTGGGCGCTCGACAGTGTGAGCGACATCACGGCCCTGCTGGTCAGCGAGCTGGTGACGAACGCGCTGCGCCACGCGACGGGCCCCATCGGGGTACGTCTGGTGCGTCCCGCCGACCTGCCCGACGTCCTGCTCGTCGAGGTCTCCGACCCACTGCCCGAACCGCCTCGTGAACGCGCGCCCCGCCTGGAGGACGAGAGCGGGCGCGGGCTCCAGCTGGTGGCGTCGTCCTCGCGCCGCTGGGGTACCAGGCCCGGGGGGTCGGGCAAGACGGTGTGGTTCGAGCTCGCCGTCCCGGGCTGAGGGACGGCCCCGGGACGCTTACACGGGTCGTACTCGTGTCCACGAACGGAATCCGGCCGGAAGCCGTTGCCCCCGGGTGTGATTCGAGGGTGTGTCCCCTGGTTAGAAGACTGGGAGTGTTGTCGCGGCACGGTCCGAAAACCGCCTGGACCGTGCTGTGATCGTGAACACCGTGTTGTGCGGCGCCGTAGTGCTGGATACTGCGGGCAGCCGCCCCCGGTGACCGGTACCGGGCGCGGTGAGCTGGAGGGGACGGTTCGCGTGAGCGAGATACCAGCGAAGGCCACGGAGTCCGAGGACCCGTCGGACGGCGCGAGGACGGAGGCCATGGGCGCCTCCGTCGAGATGCCGCTCACGGACGCCCTGTGGCAGAGCAGTCCGCCCGGCTCGATCTACGACTACATCAAGGTCGCCTCCTTCTCCATCGGCCCCGACGGACTGGTCGACCAGTGGAGCCTGCGGGCCGAGAGCCTCTTCGGCATCCCGGCCGGGCGGGCCGTCGGCATGGATCCCATCGCGGCGTTCATCGACCCCGACCTGCGCGAGCGCGGACAGCGCAAGATGGCCGAGATCCTCGACGGGCGCGAGTGGACCGGCGTCGTGCCCTTCCGGCTGCCGGACACGGCCGACGGCGGACGAGGCGGCACCGGCCTCGCCGAGGTCTATGTGATGCCGACCCGCACCGAGGGCGGCGAGAAGGCCGCCGTCTGCATCGTCGTCGACGTCCGTGTGCTGCGCCGTATCGAGACCGACCTCGCCGCCTCGCAGGCGATTTTCGGCCAATCCCCGTTCGGCTTCCTGCTGATCGACGCCGACCTGAAGGTGCGGCGCGCCAACCAGCGGTTCGCCTCCGTGTTCGGCGGCACCCCCGACACCCACCGCGGCCGAGGGGTCCACGACTACCTGCCGCGCGGCGAGGCCGAGCGGGTCGCCGCGACCCTGCGCCGGGTCCTCGAAACCGGCGACAGCATCACGGACATGCACGTCACGGGCTTCCGCCCCGGCTCCGAAGAGCGCCGCCACTGGTCGGTCAACCTCTACCGGGTGCACAGCGGAACGGGCAGCCCCATCGGCATCGCCTGGCTGGGAACCGACATCACCTCCCGCCGCGCCGCCGCCCGCGAGGCCGCCGCCGCCCGGCGCAATCTCGCCCTCCTCAACGAGGCCGGCGCCCGCATCGGCAACTCGCTCGACCTGGAGACCACCGCCCGCGAACTCCTCGACGTCGTCGTCCCCGGCTTCTGCGACCTGGCCACCGTCGACCTCTACCAAGGGCTGCTGGTCGGCGACCAGACTCCGCAGAGCCTCGCCGACGGCAGCGCCGAACTGCGCCGCGTCGCCTTCGCCAGCGCGGTCTCCGACGCACCCTTCGAGAGCACGGGCAGCCCCGTCCCCGTCGGCGCCGTCCACCACTACCCGTTCAACTCGCCCTGCGCCGACGCCCTGCGCACGGCCCGCCCGCAGACCGTCCCCGCGGAGGAGGGCGGCCTCGTCCAGTCCACGCTGGCCGTGCCGATGGTCGCCCACGACACCGTCGTAGGACTCGCGCAGTTCTCGCGCACCAAGGGCAGCGAGCCGTTCGGCGAACGGGACCGCGACCTCGCGGTGGAACTCGCCGCGCGGGCCGCCGTCTGCATCGACAACGCCCGGCTCTACCGTCGCGAGCACGAACGGGCGTTGATACTGCAACGGTCCCTGCTGCCGCCCGGCGATCCGGTCGCCTCCGGCCTCGACATCGCCTGCCGCTACCTGCCGGGGAACGCCTCCACGGGCCGCCCCAGCGAGGTGGGCGGCGACTGGTTCGACGTCATCGAACTGCCCGGGCACCGCACGGCGCTGGTGGTCGGCGATGTCATGGGCCGGGGCCTGCGCGCCGCGGTCGCCATGGGCGAACTGCGCACGGCCGTGCGCACCCTGGCCCAGCTCGACCTCGAACCGGCCGAGGTGCTCTCCCAGTTGGACGAGATCGCCCGCGGCCTCGGCACCCCCGGCGGCATCCAGCAGGCCACCCGGGCCGCCCGGCGCCCCCGCGAGGCGGACCTCTCCGAGGTGTACCTGGCGACCTGCGTGTACGCGGTCTACGACTCCGTCACCCGCCGGTGCACCTTCGCCAACGCGGGCCATCTGCCGCCGGTCCTGGTCGAACCCGGGGAGTCGGCGCTGATGCTCGACGTCCCTCCCGGGCTGCCGCTGGGCGTCGGCGGGGAACCCTTCGAGGAGGTCGAGGTCGAACTCCCCGAGGGCGCGCTGCTCGCGCTCTACACGGATGGACTGGTCGAGTCCCGGGACCATCCGCTGGACGAGGGGCTCCAGGCGTTCGTGGGGGCGCTCACCGACCCCACACGCCCGCTGGAGGACGTCTGCGACCAGGTCCTCAACACCCTCGACACCCACCACGGCGAGGACGACCTGGCCCTGCTCATGGCCCGCGTCCAGGGCCTGCCCGCCGAGTCGGTCGGCGACTGGACGCTGCCGCGCGAGCCGCGCAGCGTGGGCCGGGCCCGTGAGTACGCGCGCGGGCAGTTGCTGAGCTGGGACATGGAACCGCTGGTCGACACGACGGAGCTGCTCGTCAGCGAACTGGTGACGAACGCGCTGCGCTACGGCGAGGGTGAGATCAGGCTGCGCCTGCTGCTGGACCGGACCCTGGTGTGCGAGGTCTGGGACTCGGGCCTGGTCCAGCCCCGCCGCCGCCGCGCCCGCGACACCGACGAGGGCGGCCGCGGCCTGCAACTCGTCGGCCTGCTGTCGGCGGCGTGGGGCTCACGCCGGACCCACCGCGGCAAGACGGTGTGGTTCGAACTACCGCTGCCGGACGGCGAGAACGGCGTGATGGACCCGGCGGAGGCACTGCTGAGCCTGTTCTAGGCGACGGACCGGCGAGGTCAGTACTCGATCTCGCCGATCCAGCTGTACTTCACCAGTGCCTCGGGCAGGTATTCGGACTGGACCTCCACGGTCAGACCCTGGTCGTGGGCGAGGCAGGCCATCGCCAGCGGACCGAGGGCGACGAGCCCGTCGGCGCTGGTCGCACGCTCGGCGTCCGCGCTCCAGTACGCCTTGTGCGCGTTGAGCGCACCGGCCAGCGTCTTGTTGAACTCCGCGGGGTCGCGGCGGATGACCCGGTAGAGCAGCATCAGCGGCGGATAGAGGACCCGTGACATCAGGTCCGCGTCCGCGTACCGCAGCGCCTCCGGAGCGGTTCCGTCGACGGCGGCGACGAGCTTCTCACCCACGTCCTGGCGGCCGAGCCAGAAGCTCTGCAGAGCCTCCACCCAGGGGTAGATGTACTCGTCGAACACCGCGCCGGACTCCCGCAGCAGCGAGACCGGGACCTCGGCCAGCCGGCGCAGGCGGTCGTTGTCGCGGCAGACCATGGCCAGGTAGAAGGAGGTGACCCAGGTCCCGGCGTTCAGGTGGGACTCGGGACCCGTCGCGGGCAGGGTGCGCTCCCGCTCCTTGATCCGGCAGGTGACCGTGGTGCCTTCGGGCGCGGTCGCCGCCGCGAAGAGCGCCGACCCGGTCTGCATGGCCGTGACCCACGCCTCCCAGGTCTCGAACTTCGTGGCCCTCGGGTCGACGGCGCAGTGCTGCTGGGCCAGGGACAAGGCCGTGCTCAGCGCCTGGGGACGCAGGACGGGTGAGTCGGCGAACTCGTCGAGGATCCAGCCGGCGGTCGCTCCGAGGGCGTCGAGAGTCTCCGGCACGTCGTCCGTGCGGTAGTCGTGGCGGGGAACGGTGATGACCACCGGCACTCTCCCCCACTTCGGAATTTGCAGGCGGTCATAAGCAATGCCAGAGCGTGAACTCGGGCCTCGTCGGTCAGGTGTCGTACTCGCCGACCCAGGACCGCCTGAGGAGGGCTCGCGGAATGTACTCGGACTCGATCTCGACGGGCATGTCGGCGTCGACGGCCATGCATGCGAGGGCGAGCGGACCGAGTGCCACGAGACCGTCGCCACTGCGAGAGCGGGCCTCGTCGGCGGTCCAGTACTCCTTGTGCCAGGTGAGGGCGTCGACGAGCGCCGCGTTGAATTGCTCCGTCTCTCGGCGCAGGTAGCGCTGGAACAGTTCGAGTGGTGGATACAGAACTTTCAGCATCAGTTCCGGGCCGGCGATGTGCGCAGCCTCGGGAGCGGTGCCGTCGACGGCGGTGATCAGTGTGTCCCATGCCGCGGGCCGACCGAACCACATGTTCTGCAGGGTCTCCACCCAGGCGTAGATGTACTCGTCGAATTCAGCGCCGGACTCCCGAAGGAAGGGGACAGGTACTTGGGCCAACTGGTTGACCCGCTCGTTCTCGCGGCAGACCACCGCCAGGTAGAAGGAGGTGAGCCAGTTTCCCGCGTGCAGGTAGTCCTGGGGCCCGGTCGCCGGGAGGTTCTTCACTTCGCCCCTGCTGCCGATGCGGCAGGGGACGGGCCCTTGCGAGGCGGTTCCGGAGACGAACAGACCGCAGCCGACCTGCATGGCCGTGACCCAGGCTTCCCATGTGGGGAACTCGTCCGCGGTCGGGTCCGTCAGGCAGTGCCATTTCGCCAGGGCGAGCGCGCTCGTCAGCGCGTCGGCCCGGTCGTCCTCCGACGTCTCGATGTGATCGAGCACGTCCTTCGTGCCCTTGATGATCGGCGCCATGAGCCCGGCCGCATTGTCTGCGGGGAACTCATGACGGGGAACGCGGGTGACCACTTGCTCTCCTTGGACTAGATCTTCAGATGCTCCATGACGGCACCGGCGTAGGAGGGACCAGTGTTGTCAACCGCCTTCACCAGAACGTACTGCACCTTGCCGTCACGGAGCGCGGCGCGGAGGTCAGCAGCGATCTCAGCGTCCCTTCCGCCTCGATTCGTCATCTCCGCCAGGATGGTGCGGATGTACGGTTTGGTTCCTTGTTTGACCCTCATACCTTCGGCTCCGCCGTTATGCGCGGTCGGGTTCGCGGGATCGGGGTCGGCCTTGCCGTGTCGCCAGTCGAGGTCGCCCGCCGGAGCCTTTTCCTCGACGATGACGTAGTGGCCGTCGTCGTTGAGTCTGTACACGTCGTCGAACATGTTGGCACCATTGGGCGTTTTCGGGAGCTCTACGCGTTCTGCACCCGGGAACTCCCTCGGGATGACATGGTGCCGGGCGGCGGCTTCTCCGAGTGCCTCGGACAGCTTGCTGTTGTTCGGGATACCCGGGAGGCGCTGATCATAGGCAGCCTTGGCGTTCGCGAGAGCTTCGGCATTGGCAGCCGACGGGCTGTCGTCGAATGCCTTCTCGGCATTGAGCAGGTCCACCGAGAGCCTGCGGTTCCGGGCGGCCTCGTCGAGATGCGGCCGACTGAGCTCGGGGGCCGTGTCGGGGCCAAGATGGGTGGGATTGAATTTGATGGCGGACGGGCCGTTCGGCAAGTTGTGCTTAGCGATCCAGTTGCCGTCGGCATTCTTGGCGAGTTGGGGAAGGGCAGCCCCGTCCACGATCCGTGCGGAGCTTCTGCGTCGTCCGATCTCGTCGTAGTGCTTTGCGAACCACTCCGGATCGTTGTTCGCCTTCCAGACGTGCTCTTCCTGGATCCGTTTGCGGTCCTCGACACTCAGCTCCTGATCGCCGTCACGAGAGCCGTTGCCGGCACCTTCGTCCGCCTGACCAGGGGTGGCTGCGTCGTCGCCGAGATCACCCGTCGTGTCGAGCGTTTCGTCGCCGAATCCGCCCAAATCGTCCAGACCACCGCCATGGGGGAAGTCCGGAGTGCGGTCGGGCAGCGCGCCGGGGCCGCCGGGGAGATCGCGGCCCCCGCCGCCCGGGCCGAAGTCGTCCGCACGGCCACCGGGCAGGTGGTCGCCCGGCAGGTTGTCCCCCGTGCGGGTGACCGGCGTCGCGTTGTCGAGGCTGTTGGTCGGCAGGTTGTCGGCGTGGCCGCCTGGCAGGTGGTCGGCGCGTCCGCCGGGGAGGTTGTCGGCGGTGTTGCCGGGGAGGTTGTCGGGGGTGCGGCCGAGGTCGCCCAGGTCGCTGCCGAGGTGGAGGTGCTGGGGTGTGTTGTCGGCGGCGTGGACGGCGCCGGCCATGGCGGGTTCGCGGACGGGGC
>NZ_JBVKBE010000018.1:0-145256 GCF_055657325.1 Streptomyces sp. NPDC107562
GCAAAAAAGCAGAAAGGGGGAGGAGGGGGTCTGCGGTGGAGGGGTGGGGAAAAAACCACACCCCCAACAAAGGCAGGGGTGGCCAAAAACACCCCCCTCTTCCCCCCCCCCGCCGCCGCATGTCACTCGGCCCGGTTCAGCCCTTGAGCGAGGCCATCCACTCCTCGACCTCGTCCGACCGCCGGGGAAGCCCCGCCGACAGGTTGCGGTTGCCGTCCGCGGTCACCAGGATGTCGTCCTCGATCCGGACGCCGATGCCCCGGTACTCCTCGGGGACGGTCAGGTCGTCGGCCTGGAAGTACAGGCCCGGCTCGACGGTCAGGCACATCCCCGGCTCCAGGACGCCGTCCACATAGGTCTCGGTCCGCGCCGCCGCGCAGTCGTGGACATCCATCCCGAGCATGTGCCCGGTGCCGTGCAGCGTCCACCGGCGCTGCAGGCCGAGCTCCAGCACCCGCTCGACCGGGCCTTCGACGAGCCCCCACTCGACCAGCCTCTCGGCGAGCACGCGCTGGGCGGCGTCATGGAAGTTCCGGTACTTCGCCCCCGGCTTGACCGCCGCGATGCCGGCCTCCTGGGCCTCGTACACCGCGTCGTAGATCTTCCGCTGGATCTCGCTGAACCGCCCGTTCACCGGCAGCGTCCGCGTCACGTCCGCCGTGTAGTACGTGTGCGTCTCCACGCCCGCGTCCAGCAGCAGCAGATCACCCGAGCGCACCGGCCCGTCGTTGCGCACCCAGTGCAGCGTGCAGGCGTGCGGCCCGGACGCGCAGATGGAGCCGTAACCGACGTCGTTGCCCTCGACACGCGCGCGGAGGAAGAACGTGCCCTCGATGTAGCGCTCGCTGGTCGCCTCGGCCTTGTCGAGGACCTTCACGACGTCCTCGAAGCCGCGCACGGTCGAGTCGACCGCCTTCTGCAGCTCGCCGACCTCGAACTCGTCCTTGACCAGCCGCGCCTCGGAGAGGAAGACCCGCAGCTCCTCGTCGCGCTCGGCGGTGACCTTGTCGGTCAGCGCGGCCTCTATGCCGGCGTCGTAGCCGCGCACGACGCGCACCGGGCCGGTCGCCTCGCGCAGCGCGTCGGCCAGCTCGCGGACGTCGGAGGCGGGGATGCCGAGGAACTGCTCGGCCTCGGCCAGCGAGTGCCGGCGGCCGACCCACAGCTCGCCCTGGCCGTCCAGCCAGAACTCGCCGTTCTCGCGGTCGGAGCGGGGCAGCAGGTAGATCGTGGCCTTGTGGCCGTCGTTCGTGGGCTCCAGGACCAGGACGCCGTCCTCGGTCTGGTCGCCGGTGAGGTAGGCGTACTCGACCGAGGCGCGGAAGGGGTAGTCCGTGTCGTTCGAGCGGGTCTTGAGGTTGCCCGCGGGGATCACCAGGCGCTCGCCCGGGAAGCGGGCGGAGAGCGCGGCGCGGCGGGCGGCCGTCTCGGCGGCCTGCGGGATCGGCCGCAGGTCGTGCAGTTCGGTGTCGGCCCAGCCGGACTTCATGTTCTCGGCCAGCTCGTCGGACACGCCCGGATACAGTCCGTTCTTCCGCTGCTTGATGGGCTCTTCCTCAGAAGTCTCCACCGGGGTCTCCGGGAGCTCTTCGGCCACGGTCATCCTCCTCGATACGGCACTCGACCTCCTCCATCGTACGGTCGCACGAAAGGGGGCCCAGGGCCGGAAGACCCATGACCGGCGTCACTCGAACCGCGCCGCCAGCAGCACCACGTCCTCCTCGCTGTCGGCCGAGTCCAGTCCGTCCGGCAGCACCGTCCGCAGGACGTGGTCGGTGAGCGCGTCCGGGTCGCGCCGCTTGGCCCGCGGCACCCCGGCCGCCGCCGCGTGCAGCCGGGCGAACGCCCGGTCCATCGGGTCGCCGGTGCGCTGGAGCAGTCCGTCGGTGTACAGCAGAACCGTCTCTCCGGGCTCTGCCTGCACCTCCACGCTCGGTGCCTCCCAGCAGGCGAGCATGCCGAGCGGCGCCGAGACCGAGGTCTCCACGAACTCCGTGCGCCGCTCCCCGATCAGCAACGGAGGACAGTGCCCCGCACCGGCCAGCGTGATCTTGTGCAGGGCCGGCTCGACGTAGGTGAACAGGGCGGTGGCCGAACGCGCGGGCTCGGTCAGCCGGAGCAGCAGCTCCAGGTCGGACAGGACGGCGACCGGATCCTCGCCCTCCATCACGGCGTACGCGCGCAAGGAGGCCCGCAGCCGCCCCATCGCGGCGACCGCGCTGGGCCCCGACCCGGTGACGGACCCGACGGCGAGCCCGAGGGCCGCGTCCGGCAGCGGCAGCGCGTCGTACCAGTCGCCGCCGCCGCGCGGGCCGGTGCGGTGCCGGGCGGCGAGCTGGACGCCGGAGACGCGGGGGAGGCGGGAGGGGAGCAGTTCCTCGGAGATGGTCGCCATGTTCGCGCGGGTGCGCTCGACCTCCAGCAGCCGGGCGAGATGCTCGGCGGCGTAACGGGTGTAGAGACCGGCCAGATGGCGCTGCCGCTCGACCGGCTCGGCCGGTTCGTCGTAGAGCCATACGGCGGCGCCGAGGCGGCCCGCGGCCTCGGCCGACAAGGGGAGCGCGTAGCTCGCGGCGTAGCCGAGACGGTGGGCCACCTCGCGGTGGCGTGGGTCGAGACCGTCCTCGGCGAACAGGTCGGGCCGGACGATCTCCCGCGCACCACCTGGCGGGCCCACCGGGGTGTCCAGCAGGTCGCCGTAGGGCATCGCGCCGCGCGGCACGGTCTCGATGTGTCCGAGATCCGCCTGGGCGAGGCCCAGACCGATGGTGCTGCACGGGCCGAGGCCGTCGGCCGGTTCCAGTACGACGAGACCGCGCCGGGCGCCCACCAGGGCGGCTCCGGCGCGCAGCAGTTCCTGGAGGGCGGCGGCCAGGGAGTCCGTCCGGGCCAGGCGTTCGGTCAGTTCGTGCAGCGTGGTCAGGTCCGAGACCCAGCCGGCGAGCCGATCCTGCAGGAGGGCACCGGGGCCGGTGGTGACGGCGGCGGTGGCCGGTGAGGAGGGCGCGACAGTGTGTGCGGGGGGCGGAACGGCAGAATCGATTCCGGCCACTTTCGGAGGGTGCGGGGCGTTCATGGCGTCCGGCTTTCCGACCGGTGCGTTTTGCTCAGAAGCATCGCAAACCCCCATGTCATTTTGCGCCGCTAGCGGTGTCTCCACATGTACACGCACTCGTGAGGGGATGTCCAGCATTGTCCTGCTGGGATTCCTGGTGTCCATGGGCTTGTTGTGGTTCCGGGACGGATCTCCCGGGATCTCTTGCGGAAAGCGGAAGTTGGCTGAAAACTGCTTCGGGTAATGCCCTATTGCGGTCGACTGGGCTTGCTCGACGGAGCGTCACAGCGGTCGTGATGGGTACGTACTCGGTGAAGGCCAGGGGTGGTTGGGGGACACCCGGAACCTGGTGACGGAGCCGGGCGTCCTAGCCATCGACGACCGAGCCCCATCCTCCCGTGACGGCGGCGAAGAGAAATACGCGCGACGGCAAACGCCATACTTCGCCACCCCACGCCACGCCCGTGCATTTGATGGACTGCGTAGGGGCGCGGCACTGCCCACGCTCGGCCCATAGGGGTTAGCCCGTGCTGGATAGCCGGGATGTGATGCGCCAACAGGTACGCACAGTGAAGTGATCGACACATGATGTGATGTGGACCACGGTGTTGCCAGGCGTGCAACGGAAAGGAACGAGCGCTCATGCGCGAGATCCTCGGAAGGCGACGCAGGCTCCTGACCAGGCGTAACGACGGGAAGCCTGAAATGCTCAGCGCGGCCCTGACCTTTGCGACGGAATGGAAATGGCCCGTACTCCCGGGCGTCACGGCGGACCCGCAGGGCCGGGCCCGTTGCGGCTGCCCCGATCCGGAGTGCACGGTGCCGGGAGCGCACCCCTTCGACCCCGGCCTCCTCGCGGCCACCACCGACGAGCGCATGGTGCGCTGGTGGTGGACCAACCGGCCCACGGCGCCGATCGTCCTGGCCACCGGCGGCACGGCACCCTGCGCGGTCAGCCTGCCGGCCCCCGCGGCCGCCCGCGCCCTGGCCGCGCTGGACCGCTCGGGCATGCGCCTGGGCCCGGTCCTCGCCTCCCGCACCCGCTGGGCCGTGCTCGTCAGGCCCTACTCCATGGAACAGCTGGGCGAACTGCTGTACGCGAAGGACTTCGTGCCCGGCTCGCTGCGCTTCCACAGCGAGGGCGGCTACGTCGCGCTGCCGCCGTCGGAGACCGGTCAGGGGCAGATCCACTGGGAGCGTGCCCCGCTGCCCGGCTCGGCCGCTCCCTGGGTGCCCGACGTGGAGGCCGTGGTGGACGCCGTGGTCGACGCGCTCACTCGTACGGGTGTGAGCGCACCCGAGTTCTGAGGGTGTCGGGCGCGCGCGGAACCGGGTGCCCGGCACCAGTCGTTATCGTCCCCTCATGAATCTCCGCCTGCTCGCTCTCGCGGCCGTCGTGACGTGTGCGGTGGCGCTGCCGCTGGCCATGGCGTCCGCGGGGCCCGCGGGCGACGACCGTGACGCCAAGGCCGCGCCGGCTCCTGGACGCGGTGCCGTCAGGGCGCCGGTCGACGAGGGGCCGCGCGGCGACGCCGGGTCTCCCGGCGAGGACGCCGCCGTGCCGGACCCCGCCCGCTCGGCCCACCTCCTCGGGCTGGGGCTCGCCACCGCCACCCGCTGCGGCCCCGAGGTCACCTCGCCCGACGGCATCGAGGCGCAGACCTGTGTGCTGACGCAGGGCGAGGAGACCTGGGCGCGCACGTACTACCGCAACGCGACGGGCGACGCCCTGGACGCCGTGCTCAGCATGATGGGGCCGGACGGGCGGACCGTGCAGATGCGGTGCACGGTGAGCGCCGAGGACGAGCCGGCCAGCTGCGAGACCCCCCGGGAGCGGTCGCACGGCGAGCCGGCGGCCTACTCGGCGATCACGGAGTTCGGTGCGCGTGGCGGAGCGGGACCCGCTCTGCTGCGCTCGGGAAGCCACTCCGGGCACACCTCGGCGGGCGACCTCGGCGGCGACTCGGGCAGTGAAGCCGACCTCGGGCAGTGACGCCGGTCTCCGGCAGTGACGCCGGCCTCGGGCAGTGACTGCGGCAATCGCTTCGCGCGCGACTCCGAAAGTGGCATTCGGAAGTAATTCTGCGAGCAACTCCGCCGCGCATACGCGCAGTTGATGCGTCGCGCCGTTCCGTGAGTGGCGCCGCACATGGAAAGACCCGGTTGCTGGCGACGGGGGATGCACCAGCAACCGGGATACTGAAACGGTAACAAGAGATCGGCGGTTCGCAAATTCGATCTCTTGTTTTCCTCGGCCTTTCGGACACCGACTGGCTTGTCCACAACGGGAGTTGCGGCGGGACGCACCCGTTCCGGGGGAGTTCGTTCGGCTGACCGACCGGTCAGCCGAACGCGTCTGAGGCCTCGAGGGGCGTCGAGGGGCTGTGCGTCAGCTGAGCGTGACCTGCCGGTTGGTCAGGCCGCCACGCGCACGGCGCTCGTCCGCGGTGAGCGGCGCGTCCGTGGTCAGCGCGGCGGCGAGCCGCTCGGCGAACTCGGCCGCCGGCTTCTCGATGTCGTCCGCGGTGACCCCGCTCGGCAGGTCCCACACCGGCACGGTCAGGCCGTGCCCGCGGAACGAACCGACGAGCCGCGTGCCCTCGCCGAGGCCGGACCGCCCCGCCGCGTGCAGCCGCGCGAGAGCGTCCAGAAGCTGCTCCTCCGGGTGCGGCATGACCCAGCGCAGGTGGTTCTTCTCCGGGGTCTCGCACCAGTACGCCGAGTCGACGCCCTGGAGCTTGACGGTCGGGATGGCGGCGGCGTTGGCCCGCTCCAGGGAGGCGGTCACGTCCGGCGTGGCGTTCTCCGGGTCCGGCACCCAGAACTCGAAACCGGGGTGCACCACGGGCTCGAACGGCGCCTCGGGGTCGAGCAGGTCCTGCAGGCGGGGCCCGTCGGCGGGGGCGCGGCGGCCCTTGACCGGCGTGCCGGGCTGCACCTCCAGGGCGCGCGTCAGGGTGTCGGCGAGGTCGCGGCTGATGTCGCCGGACGCCGTGTCGTTCTGCAGGCCGAGCAGGACCGAGCCGTCGTCGCGGCGCAGGGCGGGCCAGGCCATCGGCAGCACCGTGGCGAGCGTCACCGAGGGGACGCCTTCGGGGAGGCCGTCCTTCAGCGTCAGCTCGGCGGTCGCCGCCGGGACCAGCTCGCGCAGGGCCACCCAGTCGCACTCGCCGGGCAGGCCCTCGAACGGGCGGTGCACCAGCTCGGTCGCGGCCTGCGCGGCGGCCCGGCCGTGGCACGCCTTGTAACGGCGCCCGCTGCCGCAGGGGCAGGGCTCACGGGCGCCGACAACCGGGATCTCTCCGTCCGTGAGCTGCGGGCGCTTGGCCTTCGTCTGGGGGCGCTTCTTGGCCATGTGGGTGTCTCCCGGTTACGGCTCGTCTGGTACGGCGGGAGCCTAGCCGCTCGCGCGCGAGGTGACGGGACCCTGTGGACGCGCGGGGCGTTGTGGACAACCGGCACGGCATCCAGGGCAAGGGTGCGGTCCCCCTGAGGCGAAGGCTGCGCAGGCGGGGCTGCGCCCGGCGGGAGCGGGCGGGTCGGTGCCGTGGGTGGCCGGCGGGCGCCTGCCGTCCGGCGGGGCGCGGAGTGCGCGGCGATCCGCAAACCCTGCGCTGGGTTCTTCCGGCGGACGGTCCGTGTCGGCCCTGGGCCGCTGACCGTGACGGTCCCTGCTGTCCTCGGGCGGTCGACGGAAGGGCCCCTGTCTGCCTCGGCCAGGGCAGGGGGCCCGGCAGGGGCCCCGTGCCGCCGGGGGCACGCAGCCGACCCCTGGCCGTTGACGGGGCTGCCGACGCTGGTCAGTGACGTGGGGGCCCCGCCGACGCCGGGCCGTTGACCTGGACCGGTTCAGTCGGCCCGGGCCGTGAGACGGGACCGGTTCAGTTGGCCCGGGCCGTGAGACGGGACCGGTTCAGTCGGCCCGGGCCGTGAGACGGGACGGGTTCGGTCGGCCCGAACCGTTGACGGGGACGGTCCCTCCGCCCTCGGGCCATCCATGGCCACGGATGGGGTCCCAGCCGACGCCGGGCCGTTGATCAGGGCGGGTCCGGCCGGCCACAGGCTCGTCGCAGCAAGCCCCCGCAGGTGCGGCGCGCTGCCGGAAGGTGCTCCGTCGTGGCCCGGTCGTGTCGGCCGAAGGCCGCAGCACGGCTCAGTCCAGGTCGTCGAACGCGTCCGTGAAGTCCAGCTCGGGCAGGGCCGAGACGGGCGGGGCTGTGACACGCGTAGCGAAGTCCTCGCGGCGGTGCCCCGCAGCCGGATCGTGCACGCCGTCGTGGACCACCACCCACACCGTGACCTCGCCCTGGGTGTCGTCCCGTACGCCCCAGTCGTCGGCCAGCGCCGTGATGATGTTGAGCCCGCGGCCGCCGTGGGCGGTCACCGAGGGTGTCGCCGGGGCCGGACGCGTCGGTCCGCCGCCGTCCGTCACCTCGACCAGCAGCCTGCCGCCCTGGTCCACGCGCCACGCGGCCCGGACGTCACCGTCCCCGGCCAGGGCCTCACCCAGCGGCCGCCCGTGTTTGCACGCATTGCTCAAGAGTTCGGAAAGGATCAGAACGGCGTCGTCGATGACCGATTCCGGCACACCGCCCCTGCGCAAGTGATCGCGCATTCGGTGCCGCGCCTTGCCCACGCCCGCAGGGCCATGGGGTACGGCCATGCTCGACGACGTGGGCACCTCCTGTGCCACCACCAACGCCACCCCCGAGACCTCCTTCGCCCCACGCCACGGTGTGGATGCCCCATTGGCCTGTACCGGAAACCGGCCGTTCCAGGTCCGGAGACGCATTCGCAACGTTCGAACACGGACCGAACGCGCCGGAGCACTCCCTGTGACGGGCCGGTCAGCGTATGGCTGGAATTCGACGGTGTGGCCGAGATCGGAGAATGGTGCAGGAAAGCCCGGAGGTCAAGGTTCGTTTCATGGGTCAGCGACCCAGTTGGTCCAGTACCGCTCGCGGGCGGTTGGTGATGATGGCGTCGATGCCCAGGTCAACGCAGAGATCCACGTCCTCGGGCTCGTTCACGGTCCACACGTGCACCTGGTGCCCGGCCTTCTTCAGGCGCTGGATGTACGCCGGGTGATTGCGCACGATCCGCATCGAGGGGCCCGCGATTCGGACACCCGCGGGCAGTCGCCCGTCCCGCAGCCGGGGGGACAGGAACTGCACCAGGTAGACGACGGGCAGCGTCGGCGAGGCGATCCGGACACGGTTCAGCGAGCGCGCCGAGAAGCTCATGACCCGTACGGCGGACTCCTCGGGGGCGGCCGGGGCGTCCAGCCCGAACCGCTTCAGGAGTATCAGCAGCCGCTCCTCCACCTGCCCGGCCCAACGGGTGGGGTGCTTCGTCTCGATCGCCAGCTCCACCCGGCGCCCGGCGTCCGCGACCAGCTCAAGCAGCCGCTCGAGGGTGAGGACGGAGGTCTCGGCCGGGTCCTCCGGGCGGTGCACCCAGTCGGGCTCCTCGTCCCGGTGGTGCAGTGACCCGCGGTACTTCCAGGAACCGAAGTCCAAGGTGGCGAGGTCGGCCAGCTCCAGGGCGGAGACCGCGCCGCGGCCGTTGGACGTACGGTTGACGCGACGGTCGTGGACGCACACGAGGTGTCCGTCGGCCGTCAGCCGGACATCGCACTCCAGGGCGTCCGCCCCGTCCTCGATCGCCCTTTTGTATGCGGCCAGGGTGTGCTCGGGGGCGTCCTCGGAGGCCCCGCGATGGGCGACGACCTGGATCTGGTGCTGTCGTGCGTGGGTCACCCGCGTCATGGTGCCACCGGCCCTGGGTAGCCGGGGAGGCGGAGTGATTTTGGCCGCGGTCGGAATGCGACTCTTTAAGCGGACTGGTCCCATATAAAGGTGAGTCGAACACCCACAGCTACCGCTTATGGTGCCCTGACGGCCTGTGGGAAAAGCTGACGGCATACAAACGCACCAGCGAGCGCAGAGACAGCGGCATCGCGCCTGACCAACAGCAGTGGACCGAGGAGACAAGCTGTGAGCACCGAGAACGAGGGCACTGCGGTACCCCCGGCCCCGTCCGCACCTCCCGTGCCGGTGGACACTCCCGCAGCCTCCCCGCAGCAACCCGCACACGCCCCCTACGCCTCCGCCGAGGACGGCCCGACGGCGCAGATGCCGGTCACACCGCCCGGTGCCCCGGGCACCGCGGGCGCCCCGGAGCAGCCGCCCCATGCCCCTGGGATACCGGCGTACGCGTCCGCGAACCCCCAGGGCGGTGCCCCGGGCGGGGCCCCCGAGGGTGGCTGGCCGCCCCCGCCGCCCCCCACGCACGCCTACCCCGAGCCCGGCCCCGGCGGCCCGGGTGACGGCTCCGGCTGGGGAACGCCGTACGCGCAGCCCGAGCCGAAGCCCCGGAGGCGGCGCGGCGGACTGCTCGCCGCGGTGGCGGTGGCCGCGCTGGTGGCGGGCGGACTGGGCGGCGGCATCGGTTACACGCTGGCCAAGGACGACGACTCCAGTTCCACCACCGTCTCCGCCTCGGACAGCGGTGGCGACCTCAAGCGGGACGCCGGCACGGTCGCCGCGGTGACCGCCAAGGCGCTGCCGAGCACGGTCACCATCGAGGCCGAGAGCAGCAGCGGCGAGGGCGGCACGGGCACGGGCTTCGTCTTCGACACCGAGGGTCACATCCTCACCAACAACCACGTGGTGGCCGACGCGGTCGACGGCGGGAAGCTGACGGCGACGTTCCCGGACGGCAAGAAGTACGACGCCGAGGTCGTGGGCAACGCGCAGGGCTACGACGTCGCGGTCGTCAAGCTCAAGAACGCGCCCTCGGACCTGAAGCCGCTCACGCTGGGCGACTCCGACAAGGTGGCCGTCGGCGACTCCACGATCGCCATCGGTGCCCCCTTCGGTCTGTCCAACACCGTGACGACGGGCATCATCAGCGCCAAGGACCGCCCGGTGGCCTCCAGCGACGGCACCGGCAGCCAGGCGTCGTACATGAGCGCGCTGCAGACCGACGCCTCGATCAACCCGGGCAACTCCGGCGGCCCGCTGCTGGACGCCAAGGGCAATGTGATCGGCATCAACTCCGCGATCCAGTCCAGCAGCAACGGCGGCTTCGGCACCGGTCAGTCCGGCTCCATCGGACTGGGCTTCGCCATCCCGATCAACCAGGCGAAGTACGTCGCCCAGGAACTGATCAAGACGGGCAAGCCGGTGTACGCGAAGATCGGCGCGTCCGTCTCCCTGGAGGACTCGAGCGGCGGCGCGAAGATCACCGACACCGGCGCGGGCGGCACCGACCCGGTCGAGGCGGGCGGCCCCGCCGACAAGGCCGGTCTGAAGCCGGGCGACGTCATCACCAAGCTCGACGAGACGGTGATCGACAGCGGCCCGACCCTGATCGGCGAGATCTGGACCCACAAGCCCGGCGACAAGGTGACGATCACCTACGAGCGCGGCGGCAAGACCGACACGGTCGACGTCACGCTTGGTTCACGCGTCGGCGACAGCTGAGCCCGGCGGGCGCGCCCGCCGGCCGACGGGGGTGTCCCTCACAGAGGGGCACCCCTTCCGCATGGCTTCCCGGGGGTGCGAGACATGGAGGAGAGTCACGGACGCGCGCCCGCGGGATGCGAAAGCATGAGGCATGCGACCGGATGACTGGCACCTGACCGACGACGTCGACGAGTTCCTCGCCCGGGCCGGGGACTTCCTGCGCTCCCGGCCCGGCCGGCACGTCATGCAGCTGACGTGGGCCGAGCGAGTGCGCAAGCGGGGGGCGCACGCGTTCGGACCCGGGTCCCCCGTCTTCGGCGCGCTGGAGCGGGCGGGGAAGGTCGAGGCCACCTTCTACCGCCTCCCCTCCCGTGGTTACGGCCTCTCCCCCCTCACACCCGAGCAGGCCGACTCCCTCGCCGCCCGCCTGGCCGCTCTCGGGCACCCCGTGCCCTCCGTCGGCGCGGACCAGGGCACCGTCACCGCCTTCGCCGAGGCCTGGCAGCGGCACACCGGCGTGACGCCGAGACCGCGCGACATACGGCTCCGTCTGTACCGCCTCGGCACGCTCACCCCACCCGAGCCGCCGCCGGCCGGCCGGAGCCGCGTCCTCGGCGAGGGGGACCTCGACGAGGCGATGTTCTGGTGCGGCGAGTTCGCGAAGGCCGTCGGGGAGGACGTCACGCTCGACGCCGGCACATGGGCCGAGAGCCGCTTCGCCGACAAGCGGTACACGCTCTGGGAGACCCCGGACGGCACCGCGGTCTCCGTCGCGGGCATGAACCCGCTGATCGGCGGCCAGATCCAGGTGGACATCGTCTACACCCCGGCCGACCTCCGTGGACGCGGCTACGCGGCCGCCGTGACGGCGGAGGTGAGCCGCGCCGCGCTGGCCGCGGGCGCCCAGGACGTCGTCCTGTTCGCGGACCGGTCCAACCCCACCAGCAATGCCCTCTACCAGCGACTCGGCTATCGCACGCTCGACGACTGGGGGTCCTGCGACTTCCCCGACGGCGACTGAGAACCCCGCGGCCCGCCGGACCACCGCCCCACGCACCGGCACCTCCCGGTACGCTGTATCCGCTCCGCCACTGGTGGGCGCGGAGGTGGGTTGCCCGAGCGGCCTAAGGGAACGGTCTTGAAAACCGTCGTGGCAGCGATGTCACCGTGGGTTCAAATCCCACACCCACCGCATGTGCACGGCCCCTGACCAGGAACGTCGGTCAGGGGCCTTCGCCCTGCGCGGTGTCTGTCAGTGACCGTCGTTCCCTACGGCATTGCCTGGCGGGTGGAGGGCGATCGCGTCCTCGTACCCGGTAAGGCGGCGGAGGTAACCGCTGGAGGGTTGGGGTGTCCCGCCCTACGGTGGCGGCATGAGCGATCACTCGGAAGGGTCTGTCGCACCCGTCGCGGCCCATGAACCCCCTTACTACGTCGCTGTTTTCACCACGGTTCGAACCCAGGACCAGAGCGGCTACAGCGAGACCAGCGCACGCATGGAAGAGCTGGTCAAGGACATCCCTGGGTTCCTGGGGATGGACCACGCGCAGACTCCCGGCGGGCTGGGCATCACCGTCGGATACTTCCGCGACGCCGACGCGCTCACGCAGTGGCGGAGCAACGCCGAGCACCGCGCGGCGCAGAAGCGCGGGCGGGCCGAGTGGTACCGGAGCTACACGCTGCATGTGGCGAAGGTGGAACGGAGCCACGACTTCACGCGAGCGCACTGAGCCGTGGTCGAACACGAAGTCTGTCCGGGCGTCGAACTCCTCCTTCGACAGGCCTTCTCCTCTTTCTTCCACAACCCACTGGGCCTTCGTGCCCACCTTCCTGGTGTTCCGGTGGAGGCCGTGCGGGGTGCGGGGTCAGAGTTCGTGGTCCTGGGCCAGTTCTTCCCAGTCCAGGTCCAGTAGGGCCGGATCCGCCTCGTGTCCCGACGGCGTCGTCGGTGTCGGCTGGAACCAGACCACCGTCAGCCGCGAGCGGTACAGGACCGGGTCGTGGGACCCGTCCACCGGTGTGGAACGGAACGCCCCCGCACAGGCCACCGCCGGCAGCACCTCCACCGGCCCGAAGGCACCGGCCGTTTGGTCGGGGTACTCGCGCGGCGGTGGCACCAGGTGGACCCGCGTCGTCGGGTGGGCCCGTTGGGTGCTCCGGACCAGCGCGTTGATCCTCATGTCGTTGACCGGCGCGCAGGGATAGCCCTCCAACAGGTCGCCGTACGTCGACGACATGAGCAGCTCCGTCAGTTCGATCGAACGGCCGCGGGCGAGGACGATCCGGGTCAGCGACATGGGCCCACCCTACGGGCGGTGCCCGGTCAGGCGGGCGGCCGAGGCGATCGTCGCCCGCGCCTCCCGTTCGCTCAGGCCCGTCCCGAGCGCCGCCGCGACGAGCGCGGGGATCAGGTCCGGGGTCAGCCCGTTCTCGTAGGCGCGGCAGGCCGCCCAGAACAGGCGGGTGTTGCGCTGCCCCTCGTGCGCGGCGAGGACGAACTGGACGAGGCCCTGACCGTGGCCGCCACCGTGAGCGGACCCCGCGTTCGGCGCGGTGGGCGTACGGGGCGGTGGCAGGAGCAGGCGGAGCAGCGCCGGTGGGCAGGGGGCCGGGCCCAGGTGGGCCGTGCCGGGTGCGGTGCCGTAGACGCCGTGGTCGGTGCGGGAGCCGGGGCCGACGAGGTAGCCGCCGGCGCCGCGGATGTCGATGCCGGGTGCGAGGCGGCCGGCCGAGTTGGGGACGACGGTGTCCGGGGGGCCGGTGAGCCACAGGTGGCGGCCGCCGCTGGGGGTGAGGACGACCACCGTCTGCGGGATGGTGAAAAGGTGCCGCAGCGCCAGTTCGCGCAGGGCGGCGGAGGAGTCCGTGCCCGACTTGGTGTCCAGGTCGAGGCCGATCAGATGGTGCGGGGGCAGCCCGCAGGCGATGCCGTATCCGGTCGCCCAGGGGGCGGCGGCGAACAGTTCGCGGATCCGGCGCGGGTCGGTCGAGGCGTCGTACACCCCGTGTCCGAAGCGGCCGCACTCACCGTGGCACGCGGGGGCCGACGGATCGGTGCGGTGGGGGGAGCGGAGGGCCGGGAGCTTGGTCCGGGACAGGGGGATGACGGCCAGACCGCGTTCGGCGGCTGACAGGGCGTGTGCGAGGGCCAGCGTCGTGGCCTGCCGGTCGATGGTGGCCATGCCTCTATTTTCGTACGAGTGTTCGAAGAAGGGAAGAGGGGGTGTGTTCGACACGCCGGTGACCAGGCGATTGTCGGAAAAGTTGGCGGAACGCTTCCCCTCTTGTGCCGCTTGGAGGGGAGGCGCCCCCTGTGCCCTGAAGCGTGGACTCGACATGGCCTTAGGGGTTTATCGACTTGTCATCACGCTTGAGGGCGAATCACCGCTTCCGGGGTGGTTCGCCGGGGATTCGGTGGGCAATCCTGATCTCGCGACGTCGTGCTCACACCGCCGGGGTGGTCGGCCAACTGCCCTGGTGAAAGCCGTACTTCACGCGCTCCAGGCCGTCCGGCCGGGCGTATTTGCTACTGGAGGAACCCAACATGGCAAGCATCCGTACCGCTCGCGTGGTCGCCGCCGTCTCCGCCCTTCCGCTCGCAGCCGTCCTCTTCGCCGGTGTTGCGACGGCGGACAACGGCGCCTTCGCGGACAACGGATCGACCGCCTCCGCCACCAGCGCGCTCGCCGGCATCGTCGGCAGCGGTGTCGGCGGCAACAACAACGGCAACTCGTCCACCACGCAGCAGCAGGCGGTCGGCGCCGGCGCCTCGAACCAGAGCAACACCGCGCAGGTCGACGACTCGGCGTACACGGCCGTCCAGCAGGGCAACGAGAACGTCGCCGTCAACTTCTACCCCTGGTGGTGAGCTGAGGGGTCGGCGCGCGGCGCCGGTCCTCTCGACTCACGCGTGGGGCGTGTTCATTGGGGTGAACAAGGTCAGCCGGCGCGGCGGTGCTCCTGCACCGCCGCGCAGGCGTTTTCCCGTGCCGCCCGCGGACGGCCCGTGCCGCGTGTTCACCGGCCTTGACAGTCCTCCTGATCTGACGGACAGTCAGAAACTGTCCTCGGGAAGGGGTACGGGCCATGGCTGACGACGACGAGCTGTTCGCGCGCCTCAAGGCCTGCGAAGGGCGCCCCGCCACGCTCGCCGGCACCGGCAAGGACCCCGTCAACCTGCCGATGATCCGCCACTGGTGCGAGGCCCTCGGCGACACCAACCCGGCGTACACCGGCCCCGGCGCCGTCGCCCCGCCCACCATGCTCCAGGCCTGGACGATGACCGGCTTCCCCGGCCCCGCCACCTACGCACCTGCCGCCTCCGCCGCCTCCGCCGCTTCCGTCGGCCCCGCCTCCGCCGGCCCTGCCGCCTCCGCCGGCCCTGCCGCCTCCGCCGGCCCTGCCGCCTCCGCCGGCCCCGCCTCCGCACCTGCCACCTCCGCCCACCCCGCCCACCCCTCCGGCCCTCCCGCCCGGACCCCGGTGTACGACGAGCTCCTGCGGCTGCTCGACGAGGCGGGCTGCACCTCGGTCGTCGCCACCGACTGCGAACAGGAGTACCTGCGCCCCCTGCGCCCCGGCGACGAGATCACCTTCGACACGGTGATCGAGTCGGTCTCCGCGAGAAAGACCACCAGGCTCGGCACCGGCTACTTCGTCACCACCCGCACCCGCGTCCACGCGGGGGGCGAACTCGCCGGGACCCACCGTTTCCGCATCCTCAAGTACGCCCCTGCGCGACGGCAGGCCCCGGCGGCGATCCGCCCCCGTCCCGTCGTCAGCCGCGACAACGCCGGTTTCTGGGAGGGCGTCCGGCGGCACGAGCTGCTCATCCAGCGCTGCTCCGGCTGCCGCGCCCCGCGCTTGCCCTGGCTGCCCGGGTGCCCCACGTGCGGCGGCCTCGACTGGGACACCGTGCGGGCGTCCGGACACGGCACGGTCCATTCGTACGTCGTCATGCACCATCCGCCCTTCCCGGCCTTCGACCCGCCCTACGCCGTCGGCCTGATCCACCTGGAGGAGGGGGTGCGGATCGTCAGCAACGTGGTCGGGGTGCCGTACGACAAGGTGCGGATCGGGATGCCGGTGCTGCTGGAGTTCCGCAGTTACGACGACGAGCTGGTGCTGCCCGTCTTCCGAGGAGGACCGTCGTGAACGTGGGGGACGAACTGCCGCCCCTGGCCGTCGAGATCACCCGCACCCTGATCGTGGCCGGGGCGATCGCCTCGCGCGACTACCAGGACGTCCACCATGACCCGGAACTCGCCCGGCAGAAGGGGTCGCCGGACATCTTCATGAACATCCTGACCACCAACGGCCTCGTCGGCCGCTACGTCACCGACCACTTCGGCCCCGCCGCCGTCCTGCGCAAGGTGGCCATCCGGCTCGGCGCGCCCAACCACCCGGGCGACACCCTGGTGCTGAGCGGCCGCGTCGAGGCGCTCGACGGGCCGACGGCCGTGGTCCGGGTCACCGGCGACAACGGCATCGGCCGGCACGTCACCGGCACGGTGACGCTCACGCTGCCCAGCGGGGGCACTCCGTGAGGGCCGCGATCGCCGGCGTCGGCGCCACCGAGTTCTCCAAGGACTCCGGCCGTAGCGAACTGCGGCTGGCCGTCGAGGCGGTGCGTGCGGCGCTCGACGACGCCGGGCTGACGCCCGCCGACGTGGACGGCATGGTGACCTTCACCATGGACACCAACCCGGAGATCACCGTCGCCCAGGCGTGCGGCGTCGGCGAGCTGTCCTTCTTCTCCCGCGTCCACTACGGCGGTGGCGCGGCGTGCGCGACCGTGCAGCAGGCGGCGCTCGCGGTGGCGTCCGGGGCGGCGGACGTGGTCGTCTGCTACCGCGCGTTCAACGAACGTTCGGGCCGCCGCTTCGGTTCCGGCGTCCGGCACCGGGAGCCGACGGCCGAGGGGGTGGCGCTGGGCTGGGTGATGCCGTTCGGGCTGCTCACGCCCGCGTCCTGGGTGGCGATGGCGGCGCAGCGGTATCTGCACACGTACGGACTGACCGCCGAGGAGGCCTTCGGACCGGTCGCCGTCATGGCCCGACGGCACGCCGCGGCCAATCCGGCGGCGTACTTCCAGGGCCGCCCGATCACCCTCGCCGACCACGCCGCCTCGCGCTGGATCGCCGAACCGCTGCGGCTGCTGGACTGCTGCCAGGAGACGGACGGCGGCCAGGCCCTCGTCGTCACCTCGCCCGAACGCGCCCGGGACCTGCGGCACACCCCGGCCGTGATCGCGGCCGCCGCCCAGGGCGCGGGCCGCGCGCAGGAGCAGATGACGAGCTTCCACACCGGCGACCTGACCGCACTGCCGGAGGCCGCGGTGGTGGCGCGGCGGCTCTGGCGGACGGCGGGCTGCGGCCCGGCCGACATCGACGTGGGGATCCTCTACGACCACTTCACGCCGTTCGTGCTGATGCAGCTGGAGGAGTACGGGTTCTGCGGGCGCGGTGAGGCGGCCGGTTTCGTCACCGAGGACCGGCTGCCGATGAACACGCACGGGGGACAGCTCGGGGAGGCGTACCTGCACGGCATGAACGGGATCGCGGAGGCGGTACGGCAGCTGCGCGGCACGTCCGTGAACCAGGTTCCGGGGGCGGAACGGGTGCTGGTGACGGCGGGGACCGGTGTGCCGACGTCGGGACTGGTGCTGACCTCCGGCACGTGAACCCACCCGGCGCCGGTCGGGGAAACCACCGGAAGCCCGCGTTCCGTACGCCCCCTAGGGGGAGCAGAGGGGCGCACCCGCAGTCGGGGTCCATCGCTCGTCCACCTCCAGGAGGTGCAGCGGGCCCCACCTCTACACCCTGAGGGGGACCCGGCTTCGGGACCTGCGGGCGATTCGCGCGAGGGGGTCCCGAACCTAGCTTGGAGCCATGACCGCACCCGTCTGCACCACCGCATCGAACGCGGCCGCACCTCGCACGCAGACCCTCACGTACCCGTCCTTCGCGTCGTACGTCCGGGCCCGCCAGCCCGTGCTGCTGCGCACCGCCCGGTCGCTCACGGCGAACCCGTGCGACGCGGAGGACCTGCTGCAGACCGCGCTCACCAAGACGTACGTCGCCTGGGAGCGCATCGAGGACCACCGCGCGCTGGACGGCTACGTCCGCCGCGCGCTGCTCAACACCCGTACGTCGCAGTGGCGCAAGCGCCGGGTGGACGAGTTCGCCTGCGACGAGCTGCCCGAGCCCGAGCCGCTGCCCGGCGGTGACGACCCGGCCGAGCAGCAGGCGCTGCGCGACGCCATGTGGCGCGCGATCACGAGACTCCCGGCCCGGCAGCGGGCGATGGTTGTCCTCAGGTACTACGAGGATCTGAGCGAGGCCCAGACGGCCGAGGTGCTCGGCGTGTCCGTCGGCACGGTGAAGTCGGCGGTGTCCCGGGCGCTGGGCAAGCTGCGCGAGGACGCCGAACTCGGGCTGGTCCGCTGAGCTGAGCTGGGAGTTGTTCTCTCTCGCGGCCTTCTGTTCGGCAACGTGAGGTGATCGATCAGCCGGATCTAGTGACATACCGCTCGGTATGTGCGCAGAATCAGCGCACGCCTTACCGCCGCGTAGGCAATGTCGCCCCGGGAGGACCGCCGTGCTGAGCACCATGCAGGACGTACCGCTGCTGATCTCGAGGATCCTGGCCCACGGGTCCACGATCCACGGATCGTCACAGGTGATCACCTGGACCGGCGAGGGCGATCCGCAGCGCCGCTCCTACGCCGAGATCGGCGCCCGCGCCGCCCAGTTGGCGAACGCCCTGCGGGACGACCTCGGGGTCGAGGCCGACGACCGGGTCGCCACCCTGATGTGGAACAACGCCGAGCACGTCGAGGCGTACTTCGCGATCCCCTCGATGGGCGCGGTCCTGCACACCCTGAACCTTCGGCTCCCCCCGGAGCAGTTGGCCTGGATCGTCAACCACGCCGCCGACCGCGTGGTCGTCGCCAACGGCTCCCTGCTCCCGCTGCTGGCGCCCCTGCTTCCGCACCTGAAGACGCTCAAGCACGTCGTCGTGGCCGGCCCGGGCGACCGCTTGCTGCTCGCCGACGCGGACGTCCAGGTGCACGAGTACGAGGACCTGATCGCCGACCGGCCCGTCACCTACGACTGGCCGGAGCTCGACGAGCGTCAGGCCGCGGCCATGTGCTACACCTCCGGCACCACGGGCGACCCCAAGGGCGTCGTCTACAGCCACCGTTCGGTCTACCTGCACTCCATGCAGGTCAACATGACCCAGTCGATGGGCCTGACCGACGAGGACACCTCCCTCGTGGTCGTCCCCCAGTTCCATGTCAACGCCTGGGGTCTGCCGCACGCCACCTTCATGACCGGCGTCAACATGCTGATGCCGGACCGCTTCCTCCAGCCCGCCCCGCTCGCCGAGATGATCGAGCGGGAGAAGCCGACGCACGCCGCCGCGGTCCCCACCATCTGGCAGGGACTGCTCGCCGAGCTGACCGCCAACCCGCGCGACGTCCGCTCCCTCACCCAGGTCACCATCGGCGGCTCGGCCTGCCCGCCCGCCCTCATGACGGCCTTCGACGAACTGGGCATGCGGGTCTGCCATGCCTGGGGCATGACCGAGACCTCCCCGCTGGGCACGGTCGCCCGGCCGCCGGCCCACGCGGTCGGCACCGACGAGGAGTTCGCCTACCGGCTCACCCAGGGCCGCTTCCCGGCCGGCGTCGAGGCCCGCCTCACCGGTCCCGGCGGCGAGCGCCTGCCCTGGGACGGCGAGTCCGCCGGTGAACTGGAGGTACGCGGTCCCTGGATCGCGGGCGCCTACTACAACGGCCCCGACGCCGAACCCCTGCGCCCCGCCGACAAGTTCAGCGAGGACGGCTGGCTCAAGACCGGTGACGTCGGCACCATCGGCCCCGACGGCTTCCTCACCCTGACCGACCGCGCCAAGGACGTCATCAAGTCCGGCGGCGAGTGGATCTCCTCGGTCGACCTGGAGAACGCTCTGATGGCCCACCCGGATGTCGCCGAGGCCGCCGTGGTCGCCGTCCCCGACGACAAGTGGGGCGAGCGGCCGCTGGCGACGGTGGTGCTGAAGGAGGGCTCCTCGGCCGACTTCGAGACCCTGCGCGCCTTCCTGGCCGCCGAGGGCAAGATCGCCAAGTGGCAGCTCCCGGAGCGCTGGACCGTCATCCCGGCGGTCCCGAAGACGAGCGTCGGCAAGTTCGACAAGAAGGTGCTGCGCAGGCAGTACGCGGCCGGGGAGCTGGACGTCACCCAGCTCTGACAGCCACACCCGTCCGTGCGGCGGCGCTCCGTCGCCGCCGCATCGACGTGACGGCCGACAGCACAGCGGAAGTGATCAACGACGCACCGTGTCCGGCGCACCGGTCCGACCGGATGATCGTCTACTACGTCATGAACCTGACGTACTCAGCACGCGGCGTCCCGCTCCGCCCGGTCGCGGCGTTCCTCGCCCTGGCCGGTGTCGTCGGAGCCGTGCTGGTCGGCCGAGGCGGTCTGGACACCGTGGTCGGCTGCGGTCCGGCCCAGGACCCCTTCCCCTCGCAGACCGCCCAGGACTGGGTCGGGAACGCCGACCACGTCGTCGTGGCGGCGCCGGTCCGCGAACAGGAGACCGACCGGCGCGAGTTCGAGAAGGGCGCGTACCGCTACCGGATCGACCGCGAGGTCACCCTGCGCACCGACGACGTCCTCTGGTCGGCGCCGCGGCCCCGCCGGGCGATCGACGAGAGCTTCGAACTCACCGCCCCCGGCTGGCGCGTGCTGCGCGCGAGCGGCGAGCGCGTCGAGCGGACCGCCGCCTCCGCGCCCCGGCTGGAGGCCGGCCACACCTATCTGCTCGCCGTGCGCTGGACGGCTGACGGCTGGGCGGTCCTGGGCGAGGGCGCGGCCCTCCCGTTCGACGACCGCGTGGCGGGACGGGGCGAATGGTGCGGGCGGGTCCTCTCCGAGGAGGACGTGGCCCGCGGCGAACGCTTCTCCCGCCGTGTCGACGACAGCCTGGAGAAGTCCGTCCACGGCCACGGCGAACAGGCCGTCCTCAGGGCGCTGAGGAGCGCGGGCGGGGTGGGGTGACAGGGTGGCCGCTGGGGCGGGGTGGGCGGGCGTCGGTGGAGCAGGGTGGTCCGGGGGCCGTGGTTCCCGTGGGGCGGTGGGGGTCAGTTGGTGCCGATACGCGACAGCAGCTCCACGATCCGGCTCTGCACCTCCGTGCTCGTGGACCGCTCGGCCAGGAACAGCACCGTCTCACCGGAGGCGAGCCGTGGCAGGTCGGCCTGGTCGACGGCGGCCGTGTAGACGACCAGCGGGGTGCGGTTGAGCTGCCCGTTGGCACGCAGCCAGTCGACGATCCCGGACTGCCGGCGATGCACCTGCATCAGGTCCATCACCACCAGGTTCGGGCGGAACTGCCCCGCGAGCGTCACCGCGTCCGCGTCGCCGGCCGCCCGCGCCACCTGCATCCCGCGCCGCTCCAGCGTCGCGGTCAGCGCCAGCGCGATCTCCGCGTGCTCCTCGATGAGCAGCACCCGTGGCGGGTGCTGCTCGCTGTCCCGTGGGGCGAGGGCCTTCAGCAGGACGGCGGGGTCGGCGCCGTACGCCGCCTCACGCGTCGCCTGTCCGAGCCCGGCCGTCACCAGGACCGGCACCTCCGCCGCGACGGCCGCCTGACGCAGCGACTGCAGCGCCGTCCGCGTGATCGGCCCGGTCAGCGGGTCCACGAACAGCGCCGCAGGGAAAGCGGCGATCTGCGCGTCGACCTCCTCGCGCGAGTGCACGATCACCGGCCGGTAGCCGCGGTCGCTGAGCGCCTGCTGCGTCGACACGTCCGGCGCGGGCCACACCAGCAGCCGGCGCGGGTTGTCCAGCGGCTCCGGCGGCAGCTCGTCGTCCAGCGGCTGGGGCCGCGGCGGATCGGCGACCTCGACGGCCCCGCCGGGACCGTCCAGCGGCTCCGGCCCCTCGGCGGCGTTCTCGTCCGGTGCCCCTATGGCGTACGACCGCCCGGCGCCCTCACTCGCCGGTCCGGGCAGCCGCGACTGCCCCGACTGCTTCTGCTGGGCGGACGGCGGCTCACCCTGCGGATGCGGGCGCGCGGTGGCCGGCTCCGGCGGCGTGCCCAGCTTGCGGCGCCGGCCGCCACCGGTCGGCTGGTGCGGGGGCGGCGTGGACCCGGCCGACGGCTGCTGCACCTGGGCCGCCTGCCGGGTGAACGGCACTCCCTGGCCCAGCGTCCGCACGCTGATCGCCCGGCCCTGCGTGGAGTTCGGATCCACCGGCGCGGCGCCGGCTGCCTCAGCGGGCAGCGGCTGTGCCATGCGTGCCTGGGTCGCGGTGGTCGGGCCGGCCGCCGTCTCCGGGGGCAGCGGGGCAGCGGGGGCCGGGGGCTGCGGTGCGGACGGCGCCTGCTCGGGGGCGGGCGTGCCCGCGCTCTCGTCGGCACCGGCGCTGGCGGGCCACTGCTGCGGGGGCGGCGTGCCGTGGGTCGTCCCCGCCTCGGCGGGCAGGGGCTGCCCGGCGGCCGGGGCCTGCGACGGTACGGCGGTCTGCGCCGACTGCGGCTGCGCCGGTACGGGCCGGCCGGGGGCCGACTGCTGGGCCGTTCCGGTCGTACCCGGCAGCGGCTGCGCGACGCCCTGTGCGGGAACGCCCTGGGCGGGCACGCCGGGCTGCTGCGCGGGAACGCCCTGCGGCAGGGCGGCCGGAGCGGCCTGGGCCGGCGGCGCACCCGGGGCGGCGGGGACCGCCTGGGGCTGGGCCTGGGCCGGAATCGCCTGGGCCGGGATGGCCTGCGCGGGCGCCCCGTTGCCCTCCGTCTGCGGGGCGGCCACTCGACGGCGCCGCCCGGTCGGCGCGCTCGCCGGATGCGGCTGCGGCGGAGTGTGGTCCTCGGACTGGTCGTGCGGTACGGCGTCGTGCCGACCGTGGTCGTCGGGGTGCTGGGCACCGGGCGATCCCTGGTTCGGTACCTGAGGCACCTGGACCTGCACCTGTGCGTGTGCCTGTGCCTGTGCCTGTGCCTGCACCTGCGCCTGTGCCTGCGCCGTGCCGATGTGCGGGACGGCCTGCGGACCGCCCTGCCCCGGCACCTGGACCGCGACCGGCCCCGGACCCTGGGGCTGCCCGGGCGCGGGAACCGGCGCCTGCGCCGCCGCGCCCCGGTCCGCGTCGGCGGGCGGGAGCGCGAACACCGTGCGCGGGCCCGTCTCCTGTGCCGCGGCCCGTTCCTGAGCCGCCGCCAGCGCCCGGCGCCGACGCCCGCTCGCCTGCTGCTGCCCCTCGGCGCCGGCCCCGGCCGGGACGACCGCGGCGGACGCGTCAGGCACGGGAGCCGACGCGGCGTCCGGGGCACCGGCGGGCAACGCCGCGGGCAGAGCGTGCTGTTCGCCCGCCGCCCGCCGGGCCCGCCGCCCCGTGCCGGAATCGGGCACGCCCTGCGGCGGAACCGTCCCGCCCAGGCCGTTCGCCGCCGCCGCGGTCCCCGCCGCGTGCTCGGCGGCGGTGACGACGGCGCCCTCACTGACGTCGTCACCCGCCGCGTCCGTCGTACCGCCCGGCAGGGCGAGTTCGGCGCCCTCGGCCGGACGTCCGCGCCGGCGCCCGGTGCCGCCACCGGCCTCGGCGGGGTCGGCCTCGGCGGGTGCCGGTGCCACCTCGGGCGCGGCCCGCCGCCGACGGCGTCCGGTCGGGGCCGCGGCCTCGGTCTCGGCGGCCCCGGCCTGCGGCACCTCGCTCTCCAGGAAGGCGTCCACGGAGGCCCGGCGCGCCCGCCGCCGCCCGCCGCCGGAGGCCTCCTCGGCCTCGGGCGCGGCCTCCGGCACGGCCGGAGCGGCAACCGCCCCCGCCCCGCCGCCGAGCGGCACCTCGAGCACGAACGCGCTGCCGCTCATGCCCGGCACCTCGTGCGTCTGGAGCACGCCACCGTGCGCGCGGACGATCCCGCGCACGATCGGCTCGTGCACCGGGTCTCCCCCGGGGTAGGGCCCCCGGACCTCGATCCGTACGACTTCGCCGCGCTGCGCCGCCGCGACCACGACCGTGTTGTCCATGTAACCGCCCGCGGAGACCGGCGCGTTGCCGGTCGCGTCCACGCCCGCCACGTCCGCGACGAGATGCGCGAGCGCGGTGGCCAGGCGCTGCGGGTCGACCTCGGCCTCGATGGGCGGCGCGTGCACGGCGAACTGCACGCGACCCGGGCCGACGAGCTCGACGGCTCCGTCGACACCGGCCGCGACGACCGCGTCGAGCATCACCTTCGTCCGCGTGATCGCCTCGGCGCCGGCGTCGATGCGCTGGTAGGCGAGGACGTTGTCGATGAGCTGGGTGATCCGGGAGTACCCGGCGGAGAGGTGGTGCAGGACCTGGTTGGCCTCGGGCCACAGCTGGCCCGCGTCGTCCGCGGCCAGCGCCGCCAGATCGCGGCGCAGCTCGTCGAGCGGTCCCCGCAGGGAGCGGCCGAGCAGCGTCAGCAGCTGGTCGTGGCGACCGGCCAGGGCCTCGTAGCGGTCCTTCTCCCGCTCGGCGAGCGCGGCGTACCGCTCCTCGCTCGCCGCCACCTCCTCCATGTGCTGCTCGCGCAGCTCCTCCAGCTCGGTCACGTGCTGCTGGCGCAGGGCGGTGAGGTCGGAGGCGTGCTCCTCGGAGAGCCGTTCCAGCTCCTCGGCGTGCCGCTCCTCGACGGCGGACTTCTCCTCGGCGAGGACGTCGTAGGGACGCCGGTCGGCGAAGGTCATCACGGCGCCGACGAGCTGGTCGCCGTCCCGGACGGGCGCGGTCGTGAGGTCGACGGAGACCTTGTCCCCGCCCTTGGACCACAGCACCTGCCCGCGGACCCGGTGCTTGCGTCCCGAGCGCAGCGTGTCGGCGAGCGCGGACTCCGCGTACGGGAAGGGCGACCCGTCGGCGCGGGAGTGGAGGACGAGGTGGTGCAGTTCCTTGCCGCCGAGTTCGCCGGCGCGGTAGCCGAGGATCTGGGCGGCGGCCGGGTTGACGAGCACGATCCGGCCGTCGGTGTCGGTGCCGACGACGCCCTCGGACGCGGCGCGCAGGATCATCTCGGTCTGCCGCTGCGAGCGGGCCAGCTCGGCCTCGGTGTCGACGGTGCCGGACAGATCGCGCACGACGAGCATCAGCAGCTCGTCGCTGGTGTAGTTGTAAGTGTCGTAGGCCTGCTGGCCGTTCTCCAGGTTGGCGCTGGTGACCTCGACGGGGAACTCGCTGCCGTCCGTCCGCCGGGCGGTCATCCGGGTGGGCTTGGTCCGCCCGCGCGGGTCGATGTGGTCGGGGCGCCGCATGGAGCCCGGGATGAGCTTCGAGTCGAACTCGGGCAGCAGATCCAGCAGCCCCCGCCCGACCAGGGCGGTGCCGGGCGCCTCGAAGGCCTCCAGCGCGATGGTGTTCGCGTTGACGACGGTCCCGTTCGCGTTGACCAGGACCAACGCGTCGGGCAGCGCGTCCAGTATGGCTGCGAGGCGAGCAGCGCCTCGGGATGGCCTGCTGCTCACGAGACGCTTCCCTCCTGTTACCGCACCTTGCCGACCGCTCGGGCCATCTTGCCAACCGGCCCGCGACGTGTCACGCGAGGGAGTCTAAAGGCTGGGGTCGGCCTCGCGACGCGGGATGAGAGAGAGGTCGCACGACGAAGTGACACCGAACGGGAGTGCGTACCGGCTCCCGGCACACCACCGCCACGCGCCGTTTGCGCCCCCTGCGCCGGATCTTTACGTGTGGGGGTGGAGGGAGGGCGGGGGCGCGGCTCGGGGTGCCGGGGTCGAGGGTTATGGGTGGATCTATGCGCGGCCCGTCGCGGGGAGCAGCGGGACGAGCCGGTCCCAGCGGGAAATTTCGCAACCGTTGCTGCGGTCGAACGTGGCATCGACGGGGCGTCCTGCCCACGTCCCGGTGACGCGGGCGGTGGCGGCCCCGCCGTACTGCATGGTGCACATCGTGTCCCGGGGAACCGGCGCGAAGACGTCCTGTCCCCAGCGGGTCTCCCTCTCCAGTGCCTGACAGGCGCCCTCGGGGTCCGGGTGGCTCCCGCCACTCGGGTGGCACCGCACCTCGAAGGTCCCGTCGGCACCACCGCTCACATCGCTCACGGTGACGGTGAGGTGATCGGACTCGCGGCCGGCGTGCGGCCGGGGGTGCTCGCGGTGCTCGCGGTGCTCACGGTGCTCGCCCAGGAAGGGGGAGGGCGGGGCGGCGGCCGCGGGGCCGGAGAGGGAGGAGAGCGCGGCGAGGGAGGCGCCGGCGGCGAGGGCGAGCCGGGGCAGCGTAGTGCTCATGACCTGCAACATGACCTGACTAACGCCTCACGGCCGCGGATGTTGCGCGCGCCCCACCGGCGGGGAAGCCCTTTGCCCTGCGGCCCGGCTGCCTAGTACCGTGGGGGGCGATTGGTGACAGCACGCTCGACTGTGTCATCATCTGCACACACCGCTCGCGCACGCGAGAGCGGCTGTGCTGGAGGCGTCGCCTAGTCCGGTCTATGGCGCCGCACTGCTAATGCGGTTTGGGCCTTAAAGCCCATCGAGGGTTCAAATCCCTCCGCCTCCGCGCATCACCGAAGCCCCTGGTCCTCCCCGGACCGGGGCTTCGGTCGTTTCACCGCTCCGGATGGCGTTTTCGCAGGTCACAAGGGGTGCGGCTAACGGATTTCACATGGCGGCGGCAGTCATGTAATGTTCTTCCTGTCGCCGCGAGCGGGCCGGAAGGGCCGGGAGCGGCGGGAACAACAGAACAACGAACAAGCACTCGTAGCTTAACGGATAGAGCATCTGACTACGGATCAGAAGGTTGCAGGTTCGAATCCTGCCGAGTGCACACAGGTCAAAGGCCCCGGAGTAATCCGGGGCCTTTGTCGTTTCAGGGCCGTACAGCAGCGAAGTACAGCAACCGCATCAACCGGTGCCGCCCATCGCGTCCGACAGCTTGCCGATCGCGGCCCGCACTTCGTCCTCGCTCGCTTCGGCGTAGACCTCCATCGTCATGGCGATCTGGGAGTGCCGCAGGATGCGCTGCGCCACCTTGGGGTGCACCTTCAGCGCCACCAGAAGCGAGCTGCACGTGTGCCGGGTGTTCCGGAGCGGGATCACCCGCAGGCCGGCGCGACGGGCCCGCAGGGCGAACATCCGTGTCATGTTGCCCGGCTCGATCGGGGTGCCGTACTTCGTGGTGAAGACCAGATCGTGACTGTTCTGCCAGAGTTCCCCGGCAGCCTTCCGGTCCCCGATCTGCTGGGCACGGCGCATCCGCAATGCCTTGAGGCAGAGTGCCGGCAGGGGAAGGAAGTCGTCGGATTCCTCGGTCTTGGTCTCGCGGTGCAGGATCTGACGCCCGGCCCGCTGGATCTGGTGATCTACGTACAGCTCACCCCGTTCGAAGTCGACGGACTTCCACGTCAGTCCGAGGACCTCACCACGACGCAGGCCGAGGCTGAGCACCAGGACCCAGGCGGCGAAAAGGTGGTCCTCCCGTGCGGCGGAGTCGGTGAGGAACTGGCCCGCCTCAGCGACCGACCACGGCTTGATGCGGCGGCGCCGGGGCTTGGGCACCTTCACCAGGGAGGCAACGTTCTTGCTGATCTCCTCCTCGGTGACCGCGTGCGTGAGGGCAGCCCGCAAAGCGTCCCGGGCGGCCTGGATCACGCGACGGGAGGGGTATGCCTCGCAGCATTCCCCGACCGCACAACACCTCCGCCGCGAGGGCTCACGCTTCGAGTCCTTGCCCTGGGCACAGCACTGGCAGACGCCGGCCAACTTGGTCAGCCACTCGCGGACATCGCGCACCGTGAGCCGGTCGAGCCGCTTCGCACCGAGGTGGGGAACGATGTAGAGCCGCACGGACCCCTCGTACGAGACGTACGAAAGGGGAGCCAGGTTGGGCTTGACCACTGAGTCGAGCCAGTACGAAAGGAACGCGGAAACCGTCCGGTGGCGTGTGGCCACAGGGCCTCGCTTGGCCTCAGCGTGGAGGGCAAGCCACTTCTCGTGGACCTCTTCCCGGGTCTTGCCGTAGGCGTACTTGCGTGCCCTCTTGCCGTCCGGCTTGGTTACCCAGACGTAGGCCGCGTACCCGTTCTTGTACGGGTAGATCGAGCCCTCACCGTTGCCGCGCTTGCCGCTCACGCCGCCTCCTCAGCCTGCGAGACGACACGGGCCACGTACTCATCCACCCACGCCGGAAGGATGCGCCGGTTACGACCGACCTTTACCGAACGGATCTCGCCGGTAAGGACGAGCATCTTCGTCTTGGAGAGGCCGAAGTCGAGCATCTCGGCAACTTCTGCTGTGGTGTACCACTTGCGCGTGATCACAGCCGTGGTCATGTTGCGGCTCCTTCCAGGTCGAGCAGGGCGGGTAGTTCTTCGCGGGCGGTTTCGCGGTTGTGCTCGATGTCCCGGCGGATGTTGGCGGCGAGCCAGGATTCGCCGGGGGTGTGGCCGTGGCCGGCGTAGGTCCAGTGGGCGAGGGTGAGCGTGGTGGCGTCCTCGTCGTCGGGGGCGGCCAGGCCGAGGGCGGCGCGTTGCTGGGCGGCGCGGTAGTCGGCGCGGGTCTGGCGCAGTTCGCCGAGGGTGGTCGAGTAGCGGCGGGACTTCGTGGAGAAGTGGCCGCGGAAGCCGAGCATGTGAGCCCAGTCGCGGAGCTTGCGGTCCGGGTAGAGCGGGTGCAGGTCGAGGCACGCGGTGATGAGCCGGGCCGGGTGGTCGGGCACGCCGAGCAGGACGAGGGCGTCTGCGCTGCCGATGCGGCGGTCTACGGTGCCGGTGGTCTCGGCGGCCTTCGTGGCGTACTTGGCGACGTAGGAGGCGACGGCCTGTTCGGTGATGTCCTCGCCGTCGCCGAAGGCCCGGATGGGGCGTACGTCGAGCTGCGTTCCCCACGTGAGGGTTCGGGCGGGCTGGTCCCCGGACGGGGGCACGTCGACTTCCACGCGTGCGGCAGCGGCGTGGATCGCGTCGGTGAGCAGGTCGAGGGTGGCCCAGGCCGGCGGCGGATCGTCGGGCCCGTCGGGTCCGTCGAAGCGGACGACGGCATGGAAGTGCACGGCGCCGCGCTTTTGGTACTCGGCGACCTTGCCGAAGGACACCCGGGACTGCTCCTTGGCGGCTTTCTGGGTGAGGCCGGCGCGCTTGGCGATCTCGCGGCGCAGGTAGATCGTGAAGTAGCGCCACAGCTCGGAGGCGTGGTTGTTCCACAGCACGGCGCCCGCGTAGTCGTACATGTCGGGGTTGAGCGGGGTGCCCAGCTCCGGGGCGTCCTCGCCATGGCGGGTGCCGCAGCGGCAGGGCCGGTTGCCGGGCCGGTTGTGGACCGGGCCGAACGAGGGGGCGGTGAGGGTGGCGAACACCCGCGGGTGGTCCCGGATTGTCTCGGGTGTGCCTTTGGCGGGGTCGCCGACGAGGCCGGCGCGGATGAGGTGGTAGGTGTCGCCGGCGTAGGTCCAGGCGCAGGAGGGGCAGCGGGAGGCCCGCCGGTTGCCGCAGGCGAGGCGGAGCCGTCCGCCCGGCTCGACGTCGGTCGAGTAGGAGTGCAGCACCTTGCCGGTGACAGCGTCGCGGGTGACGGTCGCGCCCTGGAGGTGGATGGGGTCGGAACATCCGCCAGTACGGCGGATCTGGTCCTGGATGCGGTCGAAGCCGGTGGACCCGGCCAGCCTCAGCACGTCGGCGAGGGTGGCCGGGTCCAGGCCCGCCATGGTGGCGGTGTCGGTCACGCGGCCACCTCCAGGGCGGCGGGAACGAGGGGGCTCAGGACGGCGGCGGCCAGTGGGGCGGGTACGGCGTTGCCGATCTGCTCGAACTGCTTGGTGCGCGACCCGGCCCACGGATAGGCAGCGGGGAAGCCCTGGAGGATGGCGGCTTCCTCGACGGTCAGGCGGCGGATCGGGTGCCCATCCGCGTCGATCCAGGAGACGTCATTGAGGGCTTTGGCGAACAGCAGGGTGGGTGCGGGTTGGTCGAGGCGCCGGCGGGTGGCGGAGGGGCGGTTGCCGACGCGGAGCATCCAGGACCGGGCGCGGCCGGTCAGCGCCCAGGAGGGGCCGGTGGTGGGGAAGCGGCTTCCGCCGGTGGTGTGGTTGCCGCGCGTGATGACCTCTCCGGGCGGGCAGCCCAGGACGTCGCCCATCGTGCGCCAGGTGGGCAGGCCGTCGCCGAAGAGGTCGGCGGCGGTGCCGCCGTCGGCGTGGGTGGGCTCCGGGGGCAGCGCCGGACGCGTGCGCGAGGCGATCAGGAAGGCCCGGCGGCGGGTCTGGGCGAGGCCGAAGTCGGCGGCGTTGAGGACGCCGGTCCAGGTCGAGTATCCGGCGGCCGTGAGGGACCAGGCGGTGTGCTCGAACAGGGGCAGTACCGCGGGGACTTCTTCCAGGGCGATCCACTCGGGGTGCAGGTCGAGGGCATAGCGGAGCGGTTCGACGACAAGCAGCGACCGAGGGTCGGTGCAGGTGGCCCGTGCGGTGGTGCGGGTGTCGTGCCCGCGGGTGAGGTCGTCCAGGACCTGGTGGCACAGGGGCAGGTCGGTGTTGCCCGCGCGCAGGCCGGCGGCGCTGAAGGTCTGGCATGGGGGGGAGGCGATGAGCCCCGTGACCTTCCCGCGCAGGGGCGCGGTGGGGTGGGCGGCGACGTCGGCGCGGATCGTGGTGTGTCCGGGGGCGGCGCGGGTGGCGCACACGGCCGGGTCGATCTCGATACCAACGTCTCGCAGGCCGAGGGTACGCAGTCCCTGGGACCAGCCGCCGGGGCCGGCGAACAGGTCGAGGATGCGGCCGGGGGCGGTCATCGGGCACCGCCCTTGCGGCTCTTGCGCGGCGGGTCGGAGTGGAACCGGTGGGTGCCGAGGTCGCGTCCGTCGTGCTCGTGCCGGGTGGCGTTCGGGTTGCGGTCGTTCCAGTCCTCCGCGCACACCTTGTGGACGGGCTCACCGGCGTGGGAGCGCAGGGGGGTGGGCTTGCCGCACTGGGTGCACGGGCAGTCGCCGGCGTGGTCGTAGTGCTGTCCGGAGTTCCAGTTCAGGAGTCCCACGACCGTCACCGCCCCATCCGGGTCACGACGAACGCGGGGGCGGTGGTGCCGGTGCCCTTGCAGGCCGTGCAGGTGATGCGGAGGGTGGCGCGGGTGCCGTCCTGGTGGCGGGTGCCGGTGGTGATGGCGACGACGGGGAAGCCGTCGCAGTCGCGGCAGACGCGCGTGATCTGGGCGTGCTGAGGCATGATGAGGCTGCCCTTTCGGGTCCGTTGGATCTGGATTGGTGGAGCCGTCCGGGGCGGCGGAAACTTGGCGGTTGAGGCCGCCCCGGCCGGTGTTACTTGCTGCTCAAGTGCTTGCGCTTGGACGTGCGGTTGATCGTGTAGGTGAGCCCGCCGGTGGCGGAGAGGACCGCTACGGCGGCGCCGGCGATGACCTGGACGAGGAAGGCGACCACGAGCAGCACGGCGACCGATCCCGTGACGACGACGAGCGTCAGGACAATCGGGCCCGTGTAGGAGCGGGGGGCCTGTTGGACGATCACGACGCGTCGCAGGTCGGTGCCGGGCGGGATCTGCCGGTAGAGGTCGGCGGGGATGTGTCCGGCGCGGATCTGGTCTTCGGGGAGCTGCATGGCGTGCCTCCTTTCAGGTGCAGCGGTGGGTGCGGGCGGCGAGTTCGGCCGCCGAGCGGTCACGGTGCTCGGTGGAGAATCCGCAGTTCGGGGCGGTGCAGGCGGCGGTGTGTCGGGTCTGGCCGCGTCCGTTGTTGAACGTGCCGACCCTCACGGGGCCGATGCGGATCAGGTCGTAGAAGCGGTTCGGGCGCATGCGGGGTCATCTCCTTTCAGGCGAGTTGGGCGACGATCGCGCCGGCGAGGTCTTCGGGAACGCCGAGGCGAGCGCGCAGGGTGGCGGTGTCGATGTCCGTGCCGGTGCGGGTGCGGTGCTCGGTCGCGACCTTCCGGGCGTGGTCCACCAGCGCCGGCGGCACAGCCGAGGCCGGGGCTTGCGGGAGCGCCGGGGCAGGTTCCGGCGTCGGGATCTCCGGGGGCTGCTCAGGCTGCTCGGGTCGGTCGACCACCGGCACGGGCCGGGGCGCAGACTCACGGTCCGAGTCTGGTGCGGGGTCGGTGGGGGTGTGGGCGAGGAGGGTGCCGCCGAGGAAGGCCAGGGCGGGCCAGCCGGCGACGAGGATGCGCAGCCAGGCCGGGACGTGGTCGAGGTCGAGGAGCCCGGCGGTCGCGATGTTCGCGCCGAGCGAGGCGACCAGAGCGACCAGGAACCAGAACCAGGCCAGCTTCGAGCGCTCGGTACGAAGGCGGCGCCACACCGCGACCAAGAGCAGGTCGACGGAGACGGGGTAGGCCCACGCCTTCCATCCGGTCTGTCCGGCAGCTTCGGCGAGGTCGTGCAGGTGGGCGAAGGACAGGGCACCGGCGATCACGGCCTGAATGAGGACGGCGTCGATGCGGATCGAGCGGGACATGGCTCTTCACCTCCCCTTCGGGGTCAGGTCTGCGGGGTGACCAGCGGGGGCGTGGTGGGCATCGGCGGCACCACCTGCCGGGCCGGGGGCCGGAAGGGCTCCAGGAACGGCAGTTCCGGGGTGAGGTGGGCGAAGTCCCGGCACACGGCGGCGGCTTCGGCCGGCGTGGTCTCGGGGGTGCGGATGCGGGACCAGCCACCGGAGGTGTCACCGGCCACCGCGACACCGGGACGATCGGCCCGGATCGAGGTCGCCGCCATCACCGCGTCCGGCGCGATGTCCCCCAAGCCCATCTCGGCGGTCTGCTTGTCATTGACTCGGTGCACCACACGGCCCGTGAGCTGGGCCCGGAGGGCGGTGGCGCCCCTGCCGAGGTCGGAGCCGAAGCGCTGCCCGCAGACCTCCAGGTAGATGCCGATCGCGCGGGCCATCTGACCGAGGCGCACGAGCTGCATGACCGTCCGGTCCCGGGCCGCCTCGTCCTTCTTCGAGGTGACGAAGAACAGCTCTGCGACCTCATCGATCAGGACGACCAGCGGCACCGGCCGCAGCTTGGCCGGCAGGTCCCACACGTCCGAGACGCCGTAGAGCGCGAGGAGATCGAAGCGCTCCCCCATCTCCAGGACCAGCGCGTCTATCAGCCGCCCGGCCATGTCCGGGTCCGTCGCCAGCGCGGACAGGCGGGGCGCGTAGCGGCTCTGCTCGACACCGCGCTTGCAGTCGATGCCGATCAGCCCGACCGGCAGCTTCGCGAGGCCCTTGATCAGGTTGCGCTGGTAGACGGACTTGCCGGACTGGTTCGCGCCGAGGGTCAGCGCCATGGGAACCGCCCGGTAGTCCCGCTCGAAGACCGTGCCGTCCTCACGCAGGGCCACCGGAACCGTGAGATCACGGGGCTGTGCGGAGCGCGGGAGGCGGACCCGGCGCAGGACGTCGTAGCCCGTCATCCGCAGTTCCACATAGCCGGGCCGGGTCTCGGACACGGTGACCGACTGGACGCCGAAGGCGTGGCGCAGCCGCTCGCAGGAGGCGGCGACGTCGGCGGGCTCCAGGCCGGCCGGAAGGCGCAGGGTGATGCGCAGCCCGGTCGAGGAGGGACGGACCCGGCGGACCTTCGGCGGCACCGGGCGGACCTCGCGGCGGGCCAGGTTGCGGGTCATGAACGCCCGCAGCCCGGACGGCTGCACGGTCAGCCCGCACACCTCCATCGTGGACCGGTACGAGAAGGTGAACCGGCCCCAGGTGAGCGGCAGGCCCACCGTCGACCAGTACACGCGCGGCGCCCGGTGCTTGGCGTAGCCGAGACCGCCGGCACCCGCCAGGGCGCCCGTGGCCTCCAGTAACAGCGTCAGGTCGCTCATGGTCAGGCCGCCGCCGTGATCGCGACCGCGCGGAACGAGATCCCGTGGCGCTTCTGGCCGTTGAACTCGTTCTCCCAGTCACGGGCCTTGAGGCCGACCACCCGCACCGGCATGCCCGGGGCCAGACCCTCGGGGTAGCCGGTCTCGGGGATGGTGACCTGGTAGAGGTTGCCCTCACCCTCGTCCGAGACGAGCAGGCCCACGGTCGACAGGCCCGCACCGGTGTCCCGGTCCACGGCCCGCTCACCGGTCTTCTTGTTGGCCATCTTCGGTTCCGGCGCGGTCGCCACGAACACGGCAGCGGTGGAAAGGTCGATCTTGAAGGACGGCATTGAAACTCCCTGCTTGACGATGGAGCAGCCCAATAGAGGCCGCTCATCCTCGCTGTCCTAGGACTGCGAGCGACAAGAGAGATATTGCACCGCAGTCCTAGGACTGTCAACAGTCCTAGGACTATGTTTCACTGGACTCCGTAGAGAGGGGTTGCGTGATGGCGCCGAAGTGGCGGGAGCTGGCGGACAAGCTGGCCGAGGAGATCAAGCGGGGTGACTACCCCCCGGGCAAGCAGTTGCCGCACATCCGGGAGTTGGTCGAGGCCGGCGAAGGCTCGAAGGCGACCGTTCACGCCGCCTATAAGGCGCTGGAAGCCGAAGGTCTGGTCACCTCGTCCCGAGGACACGGCACGGTCGTTCGGCACCAAGTCCCGCTCAAGCGACTCGGCATCGCTCGGTACGACAAGGCGAAGTGGCGGGACGGCGACGAGGTGGCTTTCATCGCCGACCGTGTGGCTTCGGGGCGGGCGTACCGCCGTAATGAGCAGACCCAGACGGTCAGCCTCGTTGAAGCGCCGGCGGAGGTGGCAGACGCACACGGCCTGCCAGTGGGCGCCCCGGTCTACGCCCGCGCCCGGCTCGTCAAGGAGGGTGACCAGCCGACACATACCCTCACCAGCTACTACCGGCCCGAGCACGTTGAGGGCACGCGCATCGTTGACCCGACACCAGGTCCCGCCGGCCGGGGTGGTGGCTTTCGCGTGCTGTACGACGCGGGGTACGAGATCGATCACATGCGAGAGCGGATCTTTGCCCGCGCTGCGAAGGCTGACGAAGTGAGCCTTCTGCAACTACCGCCCGGGGAGCCGGTGGTCGAGCTGCACCGCACCACCTACACGGCGGACGGCACCGTGGTGGAGTTCGCCATCGGCGTGCACGCTGCGTCACGCTTCGCCTGGGAGTACGACTTCGAGGTACCGGACTCGGCGAAGGACAGGGAAGACCAGCAGTGATCTCTACGCAGAACTGGGCCGACACGCGACGTCTGTGGGAGTACCACCAGATGGGCCACACGCCCCGGCCCTGTTCTGTCGCGATCGGACTCGGCAGTCACGACCTGGGCGTCGCCGACACGGCAGCCGAGCTGTACGAGCGCGGCATGGCTCCGCTGATCGTGTTCACCGGCGCGACCAGCCCCACGACGCGAGAGCGCATGCCACGAGGTGAGGCCGTCCACTACCGGGAGCGGGCACTTGAGCTTGGAGTCCCCAGCTCAGCGATTCTGGTGGAGCCGCGGGCGAGGAACACCGGGGACAACATCCGCTTTTCGCGAGAGCTGTTGGAGGAGGCCGGCGTGGACGTGGCGTCGGTCTTGCTGATCAGCAAGCCGTACGAGGAGCGGCGGGCCTACGCCACGGCACGCAAGCTGTGGCCAGACGTCGAGATCGTCAGCGCGTCCAGCCCGTTGACGCTGACCGAGTACGTCGACTCCCTCGGCGATGCCCGCATGGTGATCGACATGCTCGTGGGCGCGCTACAGCGTCTCCTGGTCTACCCGGGACAGGGCTACCTGATCAGCCAGCCCGTACCTGCCGACGTGATCGAGGCGTACGAGCGCCTTTGCCGAGCCGGGTTCACGAGCCGACTCCTGACCACCGAGGCACCTTCGGCCTGACCAGGCGACAGCGAGAGCTGTTACAGATTTCTCTACCTCATCGAGAGCTGTTACAGATTTCTCTACCTCATCAAGCCCCGGCTGCGCTCCGCTCCGCCGGGCGCGCTTCCCGGCTCGGCTCCGGGCGCCGCTCCTGCCTTCGGCCCGCTCCGCCCGCGCTGCGCCGACGCGCGCCCACTGGTGGATAGGGCCGGAAGCCATGAGGCGAGCACCGCATAGAACGAAGCGCGGTCAAAGACGATGCCTCCGGCGGGGGATCGGCCGGCACCGGGATGGAGGGGGCGCCGTCGCCGACCGCGGGTCCGTAGAGGGCGTGCGCGGGGTGCTCCCATCCCGACCACCGTCGACCCAGGCAGAGCCGAGCAGACGCGGCCCAGGGGCGTCAAGGTCGTTCGTACAGTGGCGCGCTCCACCTTGACGCCCCTGAACCACGCCTGCTCCACGGTGTGTGGGTCGACGGCGGACGGGATGGGAGCCGGGGAGAGCAGTGGGAGCGGGAGTGATATTGCCGACCCCGACGAGCCGGCAGCCGGTACATCGTCGTACGCTGATAGTCCGCCTACAGGATTCGTTCGGGTGAGGAAGACGTGGCCCTCTGGACAGAGAAGCCACGATCCTGTGCAATGGCACTCCTCCGGACGGCTTCGTGCTCGACCGCGAGGGCAAAGGGAGAGGGGTGAAAGGCCGATGGCCCTCCACCCCTCACGGGTAGAACTGGCGCTAGATGGCTGCAACCATCAAACGCCTCAGCTAGGCGGTACGCGCCTGGTGCAGCGTCCGGTAGGCGGCTTCGCCCTTGCGGTCGATGCACGGCGGGAACGTGGCTCCCGCCTCATGGAAGGTCGAGACGCCGTACTGGTCGGTGTAGGTCCCGGTCGTCGGCACGCGCTGACCGGTCTTCCACTCCCCGTTGGGACCCTTCGGCCCATGTCGTCGGTTCATGTTGATTCTCTTTCTGTGAGTTGATTCGGTGAACGTCGTTGACCTGAATGCACGGAGGACCGCGACTCAGGACGAATCGACCTCTGCTACGTGCGTATGCGGAAGTGGTTGGTTCGAACTGCGAGTTCCCGGCAGCACGCAGCAGGGAGCTGTCTGTCTGCGCCCAGACGGCTCGATTTCGGGATACGCAGGACAGCCCCACTGCATGGAGTGTGGGACCTTGTGGGCTTCGAAGTAGGGGCGCGCTAGCTCTCAACGCTGCCCCCAGTTGCCCTGTGCTCCGAAGGATCACCCTGGACTGTGGAACTTAGAACCCACGATCTGTCTGGCATGCGAGCTACGAGCCCAGCCTTCAGTGCGCGCTGGTAGATCATGTTGATGGCGGACTTGGGCGCCCTCCACGCCGGATCCACCCAGCCGCGACTTTTCCATTCCTCCGTGATCTCGGGCATACGCATCGGCCGTTGGGCGTCGGCCAAGATCTGTGCGGCCCGACGTACAGAGGGGGACAGCTCCCCTCGCCTTCGAGCGCCGCGGGTCTCCTCTACGGCCGACGCGGTGGACACCTCGACGGCTGGCCCGAGTTCGAAGCTCCGGCCAGTGTCCCCGGGTTCGAAGATCTGCTTGAGCCCATACACCACCGAACGCAGGTTGCGAACACGTTCCTGCACCTCGCGAAGCTCAGCCTCAGCTTCGACGAGTTGCCGTTGCGCCACCCCCAAAGCGTCCCGAAGCGCCTGGTTCTCTCCCATGATCCTCACGGTACCACATCTGAACGAGCGCATGAGTGGCAACGTTTAAACGCAACGTTTGCGTTGAAGCCACAGTGTGCTCGGTCTGAGGCATGGTCAACCTTGGAAGTGCTGGTTCCTGCGTCCCGGATCCGGCCACCGAGGCGGTTGCTCGCCATTTCAGATATCGAACAAATGGGCGGAAGCTGTTCGTGTCGGCTCCACCCTGTTGGCTTTACGGGTGGTTCCGGGCTGAAGGGGTGCGGGGAAGTCTCGTGCATGTGGCAGGGGGCGACGTTTCACGTGAAACACCTGATTTGCCTCAAGTTCCCCTCATGCGCTACTACTTGAGATGCTTGTAGCTCAGCGGATAGAGCAGCCTTCTCGCGAAAGGCAGGTCACGGGTTCGAATCCCGTCAGGCCCACCGGGGGCGGGGACGTGCTCCGCACTCCTCGCCTCCACCAATCCCCGCACGTTGCGGTACAGCAGCGAAGTACAGCAACCGCAGAACCCTGGTCCACCCGGTACCGCTGCTGGGGAACCGTCGATAGTCCGGCTTGACCGTCATCGATCGACCTGCATAGAGCTACGGATCAGAAGGTTGCAGGTTCGAATCCTGCCGAGTGCACAGCCGATCCGAGGCCCTGTGGAGCGATCCACGGGGCCTCGGGTTTTTGTGTCGTCGCGTGGACAGGGGCCGGCGATCATTCCGGTGGTGTCGGCCATTGGTCCGTGAGGCCGAGGCGGGCGGCGCCCCATGGGGAGAGCGTCATGGGGCCGGCCCAGCCCTGCCGGACCAGCGCCACCTGGGACGGCAGCGGGCGCACCGGGTACACGTCCCTGCCGCGCGCCCAGTTCGCCAGCAGCCCGAGGGTCGTGTCGACCGACGAGACCACCATGGTGATCCTCGCTCCGCCGCTGCCCCAGGTGTTCCACTGCGCCCAGCCCTCGGCGCGGGTCTCGACACCGAGGCGGGCGCAGGCCGCCTCGTAGGTCTCCTCCGTTGCCGGAGGGGAGGGGGTCGGGCGGAGCAGGACCACGCCGGCCAGTCGAACCGTGGGCCGGTCCTCCTCGGGCAGGCAGCCGTCGCCGGGGAAGTGGTGGTGCCGTATCTCCCGGGCGAGCGCGTTCACCGCGCGCTGCAGCGGGGTGGCGTCGTCCGGGTCGGGTGCGTAGGAGAGGTGGCCCGCGTCGAGCGCCGCGGCCGTCACCGCCCTGGCGAGCCGCTCGATCTCGCGCAGGTGGTCCAGTTCGGAGAGTTCGGGGCGAGGCACGCGACCGAGTGTGGCAGCGGCGCGCCTGACGGGAAACCGGGTATCAACGTGTCGTGCGCTTGCGCAAGTTGCGGCGGCTATTCGGGTGATTAGAGTTGTTATATCCGGAAGAAGTGCGTGTGAGAGGGGACAGGCATGCCCGCTTCACGAAGAGGAGCCGCCGTCCTGAGTTCGGCGGTGATCGCCCTGAGTCTCGGTCTGATGCCCGTGACCTTCCAGCAGGCCGCCGCGGCCACGCCCAGTGGGACCCATGTCGGTGCGGCGACGCTGGTGCCCGAGCAGAGCAGGGACTACCGCCGGGGCTTCGGCGACGGATTCAAACAGGGGTTCCGCCAGGGTGAGCGCAAGTGCGACGCGTACGACAACCGCCGGGCGCGCAGCGGATTCCCCGAGCAGAGCAGGGACTACCGCCGCGGATACAAGGACGGCTTCAACGTCGGGTACCGCACGGGTCAGCGGTCCTGCTGACGGGGCTGGTGTCCTCATCGACCGGCCAGGCGGGGCACGTTCAGGGCCAGGGTCGCCAGAGACAGGATGAAGTACGCCGACCGCGCGCCCAGTTGGGTGTCGCCGACGCGCAGGTGGGCGCCGAGGGCCGCCAGGAAGTACAGGACGAGGGCCGCCGCGGCGCAACGTGCCGAGCGCGGGGACGGCGAGACCGGCCAGGAGGCCCAGCGAGGCCGCCGCCAGCAGGGTGCCCAGGGGGCGGCCCGGTGAGAACGAGGTGGGGGTGGACATGGCGTGCTCCCGCTCGGCCGGTGGTCGTCGGTCGGTCACCGGTGTGACGGCCCGGGCGGGGCAGAGGTGACCGGTCGTTGTCAGTGGCTGCGCCTACGCTCGGACGTCGATGGCTGACGTGTGGAAGTGCTCGGGGCTGCGGTGGACCGACGGCGCGCCCGTGCTCGCCTGGAGCGGGGGCCGGCGAAGCGTGCTCGACCGGGGGAAGAGGGTCGCCTTCGGGGTGGTGGAAGGGGGTGTCCGCAGGTGCGTGGGGGCGAGGGGACACGCGTGTCCCCTGGGCGCCGTCGTGACGGGGCGGAGTACGGGGGCGCGATGCGAGGAGTGCGGGCGGCTGGACCGGGCGCATTCCGTGGCCGCCGATGCCGTGCCCGACGATCCGCGGACGTACCACGTGTATCTGGCGTGGTTCGGACCCGGGATGGTCAAGGTCGGGATCACCGCCGTGGAGCGCGGCGAGGCCCGGCTGCTGGAACAGGGAGCCGTCTGCTTCAGCTGGCTGGGTGCCGGGCCCTTGATGGCCGCCCGGCGGGCCGAGGAGATGCTGCGGGCCGCCTCGCGGGTGCCCGACCGGATTCCGTACGCCGCCAAGCGGGCCGTGCGCGCCGCCCTGCCCGGGACCGCGGCGGAGCGGGCCGCCGAGATCGCGGAGCTGCACGCGCGGGCCACCGCTCTTCCCGCGTGGCCCGAGTCGCTGGAGCGCAGGCCGTTCCGCGCCGTCGATCATGTGCGGGCGTTCGGGCTGGACGCGGCGCCGGGCGCGGTCGGCGAGGTGAGTGAGCTGGTCGCCGGCGGGGTGGTCAGCGGCGAGCTGGTGGCCGCCGCCGGACCCGATCTGCATCTCGACACGGGCGGGCGGGTGGTCGTGCTGGACACGCGGCTGATGAGCGGGTGGGAGTTGATCGCATCGTCGGCCGGGGCTCCGGCTCCCGCGGGCCGAGGCGCGTCCGTCCTCACCTTCCCCGTCCGAGAGTTCCCCCGGGCGGACGCCGCGCAGGACGGTCTCTTCTGACCGACGCCGCCCGCGCCTTTCTCAGGCAAATCACAGGGTGCCGCAAGGGCGCTCTCAGAGGCGGCCGTCAGGGTGACGAGCATGACCACGATCTCGCCCCAGGGGCGCACCGAACTGCTGAGGCCGGACGGGAGCCCCGTCCGGGTGCTGGTGGTGGACGACGAGATGTCGATCACCGAGCTGCTGTCCATGGCCCTGCGCTACGAGGGCTGGCGGATACGCAGCGCGGGGGACGGCCAGGGGGCCGTACGGGCCGCGCGCGAGTTCCGGCCCGACGTGGTCGTGCTCGACATTGTGCTGCCGGACATGGACGGGCTGGCCGTGCTGGGCAGGCTGCGCCGGGAGCTGCCGGGCGTGCCCGTGCTGTTCCTGACCGCCAAGGACGCCGTCGAGGGCCGTATCGCCGGGCTCACCGCGGGTGGCGACGACTACGTCACCAAGCCGTTCTCCCTGGAGGAGGTCGTCGCGCGGCTGCGCGGGCTGATCCGGCGGTCCGGTGCCGCCGACCGGCACCCGGACTCGGTGCTCGTCGTCGGCGACCTCACGCTCGACGAGGACAGTCACGAGGTGACGCGGGCCGGGGTGGGCATCCATCTCACGGCCACCGAGTTCGAGCTGCTGCGCTTCCTGATGCGCAATCCGCGGCGCGTGCTCAGCAAGGCGCAGATCCTCGACCGCGTCTGGTCCTACGACTTCGGCGGGCAGGCCAACGTCGTCGAGCTGTACATCTCGTATCTGCGGCGGAAGATCGACGCCGGCCGGGAGCCGATGATCCACACCCGGCGCGGGGCGGGTTACCTGATCAAGCCAGCCGTGTCGTGATCCGGCGACGCCGGCGACGAGCCGCGCGCGCCCCTCGGGTGACCACACCTGGGTCGCCGCCGTCGTCGGCGCCCTGAACGTCGTCGCCCACGCCGCCGCTGACGCCCCCCGTACCAGCAGACCTTCTTGTACGCCGTATGGGAGCCACTATACGCTGTATGGCATGTCGACGACCTCCCCCGTCAAGGCCCCCGAAGGGACGCCGGCCGGTCATCCGCAGCGCTGGCTGATCCTCGGGGTGATCTGCCTCGCGCAGCTCACCGTCCTGCTGGACAACACCGTGCTGAACGTGGCGATCCCGTCCCTGACGCAGGAGTTGGACGCGGCCACCTCGGACATCCAGTGGATGATCAACGCCTACTCGCTCGTGCAGTCGGGTCTGCTGCTCAGCGCGGGCAGCGCGGCCGACCGCTACGGCCGCAAGAAGATGCTGATCACCGGTCTCGCCCTGTTCGGCGTCGGTTCCCTGGTGGCCGGGGTCGCCGACACCACCGGGCAGCTGATCGCCGCGCGGGCCGGGATGGGCGTCGGCGGCGCGCTGCTGCTGACCACCACCCTCGCCGTGGCGATGCAGATCTTCGCGCCCGAGGAGCACCCGAGGGCGATCGGCATCTGGAGCGCCGTCAACGCGCTGGGCTTCGCGACCGGCCCGTTGATCGGCGGCTTCATGCTGGACCACTTCTGGTGGGGCGCGATCTTCCTGATCAACCTGCCGGTGGTGGCGATCGGCCTGGTCGCGGTGGTGGCGCTGGTGCCCGAGTCGAAGAACCCGCAGGGCGACCGGCCCGACCTGCTCGGTGCCCTGCTCTCCACGATCGGTATGTCCTCGCTGGTGTTCGCGATCATCTCCGGTCCCGAGCACGGCTGGACGTCGGGCCGGGTGCCGGCCGGCGGCGGCGTCGCCTTGGTCGCGCTCGCGCTCTTCGCCTGGTGGGAGAGCAGGATCGCCCACCCGATGCTGGACCTGCACTTCTTCCGTGACCAGCGGTTCACGGGTGCGGTGGCCGGTGCGGTGCTGATCACCTTCGGCATGGGCGGCGCGCTCTTCCTGCTCACGCAGCACCTCCAGTACGTGCTCGGGTACGGGCCGCTGGAGGCCGGCCTGCGCACGGCGCCGCTCGCCCTCGTGGTGGTGCTGCTCAACTTCTCGGGGCTGTCGGCGAAGTGGACGGTGCGGCTCGGCACGCCGGTCTCCATCGGGATCGGCATGGTGATGATGTCGGCCGGGCTGGTGTCGATCGCGACGCTGGCCTCCGAGGGCTACGCCGGGACCCTCCTCGGGCTGGTGCTGATCGGCGTGGGCTGCGCCGTCGCCAACCCCGCGATGGCGCACGCCATCATGAGCGCGATACCGCCCGCCAAGGCGGGGATGGGCGCCGGGATCAACGGCACGCTCGCGGAGTTCGGCAACGGGCTGGGCGTCGCCGTGCTCGGCGCCGTGCTCAACTCCCGGTTCGCGGCGCTGATCCCGGTGGCCGCGACGTCGCTGCCGGCCGCGTTGGCCTCGGCGGGGTCGTCCGCCGAGCGGCAGGAGATCACCGAGGCGTTCTCGTCGGGGCTGCGGACCAGCCTGTTGGTCGGTTCGGTGGCCGTGCTGCTGGGCGGCTTCCTGGCGGCCGCGTTACTGAAGCGGGCGGAGCGGCTGGATCCGGTGGATCGGGCGGACGCCTGAGAGCGCGCGCCCGGGGTTGCCGGTCGCCGCGCGGGCACCGGCCGCAGGGAGTGATTCGCCACGGTCTCCCGCGCCCGCCCCATGTCGGGCGTCGCGGCCTAGCCTTGTGATCAGGGACCCACTGTCGAGGAAGGTGCGCCATGGCGAAGGCAGCGGCGGGGCGGGCGGCGCGGACCAGCGTCTGGCTGGAGGAGAGGACGCGCCGCAGCGGCGGCCGGAGCGGCCAGCCCTCGGGCCTCGACCGCCGGCGGATCACCGAGGCGACCGTGCGGCTGCTGGACGCCGAGGGCCTCGCCAAGTTCTCGATGCGGCGCCTGGCCACCGAGCTGAACGTCACGGCGATGTCCGTCTACTGGTACGTCGACACCAAGGACGACCTCCTCGAACTCGCCCTGGACACCGCCTTCGGCGAGCTGCGGCTGCCGGACCCGGACGCCGCCGAGGACTGGCGCGACCAACTGCGCGCACTCGCCACCGAGTACCGGGCGCTGTTGGTGCGCCATCCCTGGCTGTCGCCGCTCGCGGGGACGTACCTCAACATCGGGCCGAACCACCTCGCCTTCTCCCGTGTCGTCCAGCGAGTGATCCGCAGGACAGGGCTTCCGGCGCACGGCGTGACGGGCGCCATCTCGGCGGTCTTCCAGTTCGTCTACGGCTACGGCACGATCGAGGGCCACTTCTTCGCCCGCGCCGCCGAGACCGGCATGGCCCCGGACGACTACTTCCAGGAGGCCATGAGCTCGGTGAGCGAGGTGCCGCGGACCGCCGAGGTCATCGAGGAGTCCAAGAGCCTCATGGCGGCCCGCGGCGGCGACACGGTCGCGGAGATGATGGACCGGGACTTCGTGTTCGCCCTGGACCTCCTGCTGGCCGGCATCGACGCCATGGTCGAACGCGGCTGACCGGGCCGCCGTCCCCGCAGCGACCCCGCGACCGCGGGTGGGTCAGTCCGCCAGGGCCGCGCCGACGTACGAGCGGGCGCCAAGGCCCAGGTACTGCCCGGTGAGCAGGACGGAGCCGGTGCCCGTCGGGCCGGCCGGCGTGCCCGGGAGGAGGTGGAGGGTTCCCTTCTCGTTCGCCGTGGCGACCAGTTCGGCCCGTCCGTCGTGGTCGAAGTCGCGCAGCAGGACCGACGATCCGAACCAGGAGTCGCCCTCTTCACCGGGATGGCCCTCGACGCCGGGTGTGCGGACGTCGTACTGGTGGGCGTTCCTGCCCGTGAGGCCACCCCTGCCGCCGCGCAGTACGGTGACCGCGCCTCCCCGGACGATATTCGTGCCGAGCCTCTGGCCCGGGACGCCCGCCGCGAGGTCCGGGTAGCCGTCGCCGTTCGTGTCCGCGGCCGATACGTCGTACCCGAAGTCGTCGTACGACTCGGCCGTGCCCGGGACACCGGTGGTGGCCTGGCTGAACGAGCTGACCGAGGTGCTGGGGCCGACCGAGGTGCCCCTGAGGACGTGTACGGCGCCGCCCTTGCCCGAGCGGTGGATCCCGAGCGCGAGGTCGCCGTAGCCGTCCTTGTCGAAGTCGGCGACCACGGCGGTCGGATGGGAGATGGCCCCGCGTGGGAGACCGATCTTCCGCGGCGGAGTGGCCGGTCCACCCGCGCGGCCGCGGTAGAACCAGACGCGGTCGGTCCAGGTGTCCGAGTCGTAGCCGAGGACCGCGAAGTCGGCGGTGCCGTCCTTGGTGACCTTGCCGGAGACCATCAGTTCCGGCTTGATGTCCTCGCCGTCGATCGGGTCGAGGTTGGTGGCCGTGCCGCGCGAGCCGGTCTTGGTGAACGGACCGCGGACGACGTAGACGTAGTCGTCGGTGATGGCGACGACGTCCTGCTTGCCGTCGGCGGTGAAGTCGCCGACGGCGACGTCCTTGGCGAAGCCGCAGTCCGTGCAGCTCGGGCTCCTGAACGACGTCCCGTTGGTCAGGCCCGCCTTGGAGCCCCACAGGATGGTGAAGGTGCCGTGGTAGGCACCGTCGTCCTCGCCGGGGGCGGTGACGACGACGTCTCCGTATCCGTCCGCGTTCATGTCGGCCGCGGTGACCTTGTCGCCGAAGTAGTCGTTCGTCTCGGCGGTGCCCGCGATGTACGGGGTGTTCTGCGTGATCACCGACCGCTTGGCGGTGTCGAGGCCGCGGGCGGTGCCCCAGACGACCACCACGGCGCCCGCCTCCTTCTTGCCGCCGGCCGTGGCGATGCGGTCGCCGAGGACGAGGTCACGGTGTCCGTCACCGTTGAAGTCGTCCGCGAACCTCGCGGCGGCGGCGGTCGCCGGAGCGGCCGGCACCAGCGGGGTGAGGCCGCAGGCGAGGAGGCCGGCGGTCAGCAGGAAGGCGCGCTTGCGCAAGGTGTCTCCCACGGTCGGGACGGGCGGACCCGGGAGCCCGGTGTCGCGATCAGGAGACCTGCGAAAAGTGGCGGAGGTTGCAGGGGAGGCAGGTGAACATCCGGGGTTCTGAGGCCTGTTGCGAAAGCGGCCTCGGCCCCGCGACGCCCGGCAGGCTCTAGTCCCCCTCGACCAGACGTGCCGGGAAGCCGCCCGTGGCCACCGGGCCCCACCGTTCCGGGGTCACCCTGATGATCGACTTGCCCTGCTTCACCATGGCCTGCCGGTACTCCGCCCAGTCCGGGTGCTCGCCGGCGATGTTGCGGTAGTACTCCACGAGCGGTTCCACGGAGTCCGGGGTGTCGATCACCTCGGCGGTGCCGTCGATCTGGACCCAGGGCCCGTTCCATTCGTCGCTGAGGACGACGAGGGCGACGCGCGGGTCCCGCTTGGCGTTGAGGGTCTTGGCGCGCTCCGGGTAGGTGGACACGACGATCCGGCCCGAGTCGTCGACCCCGCAGGTCAGCGGCGACGCCTGCGGGGAGCCGTCGGCGCGGCGGGTGAGCAGCAGGGCGCGGTGGCGAGGACGTACGAACTCCAGGAGCTCGTCGAGCGAGACGCGGGTGTTGGTCGCGATGTTCGGTGCCATGGACGGCAGCCTAGGGGTGGCGGGGCCGGGTGAGGGTGTCCCTGGTGGGGGCAGGGTCACGCGTCGAGTGCCTCCGTCAGGTCGGGGTGGACCGGGACGTCCCGGCGGACGCCGGTCACCTCCAGGACCCGGCTCGGCACGCGGTCGGGGGGTGCCACCACGCGGAGGCGGACGTGCGGGGGCAGATGATGGCGGACGTCCGCGACGAGGCGGGCGCCCTGGGAGTCCATGAACTCGGTGCCGGTGAAGTCCAGCACCAGCAGCCGCAGCTCGCCGGCGCGGGCGTCGGCGACGGCGGCCGTCGCGGCGTACAGGGCCGCGGCGTTGCCGAGGTCGATCTCGGGGGGCAGGGTGAGCAGGGTGCAGCCCGGCAGGTCGCGCACCCGGCACGGGGTCGGGAAGGGGGTCACGGCACTCACCTGGCAGACGGCATAGGCAGACGGCAGACGATCGTCCGGTTCCGAATTCCGAATTCCGATTCCGAAGAGGCCGCTTCCTGACCCGTCGGCCCATTCCACCACGGCTGCCGCCTGGTTCAAAGGTGTCCGGAAAGACCGTCAGCCGGGCGTCACCTCAGTGCAACGGAGCAGATAAAGTGCTGTCCGTCCTGTGCTCGCAGTCGGGAATGTGCTGCGGAGCTCTCCTGCGCACGGCCTTGTGGCCGCGCTCGCTGAAGAGGTTCGTGGTGACTGCGTCCGAGTTTTCTGGTTTGCACCGTTTTCCAGCTGGTTTCGAGCTGGCCGAAGCGCTGACGGTGGCGGCGCAGCAACTGCACGGGACCCTCACTCCGGACACCACCCTGAACACCGCCGTGCAGCTCGCGGTGCGGCTGCTGCCGGGCGCCGAGTACGCCGCGATCTCGGTGATCGAACGGGACGGCGACCGTCGCACGGTGGCGTGGAGCGACGAGCTGGTCCGCGCCGTCGAGGCGTTCGGCAGCGACGGCGTCCGGCCGCCCTACTGGACCAGGCTGTGGAACGCCCCCGTGGTACGGCTCACCGACAGTGAGGCCGAGGAGGGCGGCGAAGGCCCGGCCGGCCTCGGGCTGCGCTCGGCGCTGGCGCTGCGGCTGCGGGCCGACAAGCGGAGCCTGACGGTGCTGACGGCCTACGCCCGGGGGCCGCACGTCTTCGACGACGTGGCGACCCGGATCGGCCGCCTGTTCACCGCGCACGTCAGTATCGCCCTGGACTCCGCGACCGTGCGCGAGCAGCTCACCGAGGCCATGCGCACCCGCGACCTGATCGGGCAGGCCACGGGGATCCTGATGGAACGGATGAACATGGACGCGGGGGAGGCCTTCGAGAGCCTCGTGCGCGCCTCCCAGCGGGAGAACATCAAGCTGCGTGACCTCGCCCGCCGGCTCGTGGACGCGCACCCCACGGCGTGAGCCGGGGCGGGCTCACGCCACCGGCAGCGACTCCCCCCGCACCGCCTGCACGTCCAGCTCCACCTTGAGCGTCGTTCCGATGGCGGCGATGCCCGCCTGCACGACCTGGTTGTAGTGCATGGCGAAGTCCTCGCGCCGCAGTTCGGTCGTCGCCCGGAACGCGGCCCGGGTACCGCCCCAGGTGTCGGCGCCGGTGCCGAGGTAGGCGAGGTCGAGGTCGACCGGGCGGACGACGCCGTGCAGGGCGAGTTCGCCGTGCACCGTCCACCGGTCGGCCCCGGCCGCCGTGAGACCCGTCGACCGGTAGGCGATCTCCGGGTACCGCTCGACGTCCAGGAAGTCGGGGGAGCGCAGGTGCTGGTCGCGCATGCCGTTGCCGGTGTCGATGGTCGCGGCCCGGATGACCGCCGTGACCCGGGACTTGGCGATGTCGTCCGGGGCGATCTCGATCGTGCCGGCGAAGTCCGTGAACCGGCCCCGCACGCTGGAGATGCCCAGGTGCTGTGCGACCGCCGCCACGCCGGAGTGCGCCGGGTCGATGGTCCACGGCCCCGGTGGCGGCAGCTCCGCCCCGCCCTGCCGGGACAGCGTGACCGCGCCGACCTCGGCCCGCCCGCTCGCCGTGACGATCGCGCTCGCGGCCGTGGGCACGTACCCGACCGCCGTGACGACGACGGTGTACGCCCCCGGCTCCAGCGGCGTCGCGTCCCGCACCGCGCCCTCGGCGTCCGCCTCGGCCCGCAGTACCTGCGTGCCCCTCGCGTCCGTCACGGTGACGATCGCGTGCGACACGGCCCATCCGTCCCGGGTACGGATCCTCGCGGTCAGTCCCATGTCCTTCGTGACTCCCTGTACTGGAACCGGCCCGTGACGGGGCACCCGCCACGGGCCGGATCTGATCCTCTTGGAACTACTCGCCGGGGTGGGCGAGTTCGATGTCGTGACCGTCGGTGCCGGTGCCGCCGACGGACAGCGCGGTGGCCACCGGCGGGTAGCCGGTCGCGATCACCGTGTAGTCGCCGACGTTCAGGTCGGTGAAGGCGTACGCCCCGTCCGTCCCGGTCGTCGCGGTGCCGACGACGTTGCCGGCCGCGTCCACCAGCGTCACGCGCGCGTCGGCCAGCGGCCCGTGCGGCGCCCGTACGACGCCCTGCACCTGGGCCCCCGCGTCCAGGTCGACCTCGATCCGGGTGACGCCGGTGCCGCCCACCTCGACGGGCAGCGCGCGCGGCCGGAACCCGGCGGCGTTGACGGCCACCGTCACGGGCCCGGGCACCAGCTCGGCGAAGCCGAACTCGCCGTGTTCCCCGGTGGTCTGGCTGGCCAGCAGGTCGCCCCGGACGTCGGTGACGATCACCATCGCGTCCTTCACCGGCAGCACGCTCCCGGCCGCCCGCACCACACCGGTCAGCCCGCTGGTGCCGCTGAGCAGGATGTCGTACGACACCGGCTCGCCCCCCACGACCACGGTGGAGGCCTGCGGCTGGAAGCCGTCGGCGGAGGCGATCAGGACGTACGAACCCGTGCCCGGCGCGTCCACCGCGTACGCCCCGTCGGCCTGCGCGACCGACCGGCCGAGCTGACGGCCGGAGAGCGAGATCAGCGTGACGGCGGCCTGCGGGACCGGCACGTTGTCGGCGCCCCGGACATGACCGCGGACCGGGATGCCGCCGGGGACCGGCGGTTCGGTGGCCACGGCGACGGCGGCCGCGAGCCGCTGGGTGCCGTCGGGGCCGGCCTCGGTGTCCGTCAGGACCGGCCTGCGCGGCAGCGGCTCGGCGGCGGGAGCGGCGGCCTGGGCCGGGATCTCGTCGTCGGCGGCCTGCGCCAGCGCGCCCTTCGTCCTCAGCGGGACCTCCTTGATGAACAGCGAGCACACCAGCGCGAGCAGCGCGACCGGCGCGGCGTACAGGAAGACGTCCGCGATGCCGTCGCCGTAGGCGCTCTCGAAGAGGGTGCGCAGCGGTCCGGGCAGCGCGTCCAGGTCCGGGATGCTGCCGCTGGAGTTCGAACCGGCGAGCGCGGCGGCCGACTGCGGGTCGAGCGCGGACGCGCCCTCCTTGACGTAGTCCGTGATGCGGTGGGTGAGCACCGCGCCCAGCGCGGAGACGCCGACGGCGCCGCCGAGGGAGCGGAAGAAGTTCACCACGGAGCTCGCGGCGCCCAGGTCGCTCGGGGCCACCTGGTTCTGCGTGGCGAGCACCAGGTTCTGCATCATCATGCCGACGCCGAGGCCGAGCAGCGCCATGTAGACCGCCACGTGCCAGTACTCGGTGTCGTAGCGGATCGTGCCGAGCAGGCCGAGTCCGCCGGTCACCAGCACACCGCCGGCCAGCAGCCACGCCTTCCAGCGCCCGGTGCGGGTGATGACCTGCCCGGAGACGGTGGAGGAGACGAACAGTCCGCCGATCAGCGGGATGGTCAGGACGCCCGACATGGTCGGCGACTCGTCCCGGGCGAGCTGGAAGTACTGGCTGAAGAAGATGGTGCCGGCGAACATCGCGATGCCGACGAACAGCGAGGCGAGCGAGGCCAGCGTGATGGTGCGGTTGCGGAACAGCCGCAGCGGCACGATCGGCTCGGAGGCCTTCGTCTCGATCAGCAGGAAGATCAGGAGCAGCGCGACCGTGCCACCGACCAACGCGTACGTCTGCCAGGACACCCAGTCGTACTTGTCACCGGCGAAGGTCACCCAGACCAGCAGCAGGCAGACCGCGGCGGTGATGAAGAGGGCGCCCGCCCAGTCGACCTTGACCCGCCGCTTGACGACCGGCAGGTGCAGGGTGCGCTGGAGGACTATCAGGGCTATGACGGCGAAGGGGACGCCGACGTAGAAGCACCAGCGCCAGCCGAGCCAGTCGGTGTCGGTGATGACGCCGCCGATGAGCGGTCCGCCGACCATGGCGGTCGCGAAGGTGGCGCCGAGGTATCCGTTGTAACGTCCGCGCTCCCGCGGGGAGATCATCGCCGCGAGGATGATCTGCGCCAGGGAGGACAGACCGCCCATGCCGATGCCCTGCACCGCGCGGAAGGTGATCAGCATCGCCGGGTTCTGCGACAGACCGGCCGCCGCCGAGCCCAGCATGAAGATCACGAGGGCCAGCTGGATCAGCAGCTTCTTGGAGAAGAGGTCCGCGAGCTTGCCCCACAGCGGGGTGGACGCGGTCATCGCCAGCAGCGACGCGGTGACCACCCAGGTGTAGGCGCTCTGGCCGCCGCCGAGGTCCTGGATGATGTCGGGCAGGGCGTTGGAGACGATCGTCGAGGAGAGGATCGCCACGAACATGCCGAGCAGCAGCCCGGTCAGCGCCTCCATGATCTGCCGGTGCGTCATCGGGGCACCCGAGGCGTGCGAGCCGTGGCCGCCGCCTCCGTGCTTGGCGTGGGCCCGCACACCGGCTGGTGTGGATGTTGCCATGGGCTTCCTTTTCTCCTACGTGTTTGCGGGTGTACGGGTGCAGTCGTCGAAGCTCGCCCGGAGCCTGGCCATCAGTTCGATCAGCCGGCCGACCTCGTCGTCGTTCCAGTCGCTCAGCCGCTGGGCGAGCAGGTGTGTGGTGCGCCGGGACAGCTCGTCGAGCTGATCCAGGCCGCTGGGGGTCAGGCGGAGGATGCGGGAGCGCTTGTCCGCCGGGTCCGGCAGACGTTCGATCCAGCCCCGCCCGGCCACGTGCGCGACATGGCGGCTGGTGACCGACATGTCCACGCTGAGCAGCTCGGCGAGCCTGCTCATCCGCATGTCGCCGTACCGGCCGAGCAGGGTGAGGACGGCGGCGGAGCCGCTCGGGCACTCGGGCGGCAGGATCCGTCCCATCTCCCGTTTGACGGCCGCGAAGGCGCTGAACTGACGCGCGAGTTCCTCGTACTGCGCCCGCTCTGCCATGACCTCTCCCAGTTCAGTTGCTTAGAGCAACCATAGAAAGGTTGGTTGCCGCAGGCAAACTAAATCGGGGGCAGCGCCATAAAAACTTGGCAAAGGCAAGTATTGCGACCGTAAACGTGCAGGTCGGGCCTGGTGCGACCCCCACTTGGGCCCGTCAGGCCTTTTCGCTAGGGTCTCGGGGCATGGCTAACAACCCGGGTCCCCAGGGCAACCACGACCCCGCAGGCAACACCCAGATGTTCCGCGCCTTCGTCGACGAGGCCCCGCAGGGCAGGCAGCAGGCGGCCGCGCCGGCCGGCCCGCGCATCGGTCTGATCGTCGGCATCGTGGCGGCCGTCGTCATCGTCGCCGCGGTCGCCTGGCTCGCGCTGAAGTAACCGCCCCCTCACTCCCACCGGACGGAGACGTCCCGCGTCTCGACGTGCATGCCGAGCGGCACCCGCCAGGCGTCCACGCACACCGTCCAGGTCTTTTCCTTCCGCGCGCCGGCCGCGATCGGCGCCGGGAGTGCTTCGGACGACTCGATCGTCGCCCAGTCGATCCCGAGCGCGCCTATGACGTGCGTGCCGAAGGTGACCGTGCCCGAACGCACCGCTGTTTCGCCGGTGTTGTGGAAGGCGACGGTCACCCGCTCGCACCACCGCTGGTCCGCGGGCGCGCGCACCGGCGTGCCCATGCTCACCTCGGCGGGTCCGGCGGGCGCCGACGGGACGGGCGCCGGTGTCGGGCTGTCCGGTCGTGTGGGCGCCGGCGAGGGTGGCTCGGTCGCCGTGCCGCCGGTGCCCGTGTCGGTGCTCGCGCCCGTGGAGGGTGCCGTGCGGCCGTCGTCCACCGGGGCGGAGGCCTCCAGGGTCGGTGAGGTGCCGCCCGGCCGCCGATCCGGGGCCGCGGGTGCTCCGGCGGCCCGATCCTCGTGGCTCTCAGGTGAGTCGCGCCCCGGTGCCGTCCCGTCCGGTGTCCCGGTGCCGTCGAGCGGCACCAGGGTGACCTCGCCCGGCGGCGCACCCGGTGTGCCGGGCGCCCGCGGTGGGCCGCCCGCCGGGCCGACCGCGACGTACCCGCCGCCCCCGTCCCCGCCGCCGCAGGTGGCCAGCAGGCCGCCCGTGCACACGAGGGCCGCCGCGGCACCCAGCAGGGCGCCACGGCGGCGAGGCGACCGTGTGCTCCACGCGCTCCATGCCTCACGCATCGCGCCAGTGTGGCTGACGATGCGTCAGGAAGGAAGCCGTCAGTCGGAGATGAGGCCCTCGCGCAGCTGTGCCAGCGTGCGGGTGAGCAGCCGGGAGACGTGCATCTGGGAGATGCCGACCTCCTCGCCGATCTGCGACTGGGTCATGTTGGCGAAGAAGCGCAGCATGATGATCCGCCGCTCCCGGGGCGGGAGTTTGGCCAGCAGCGGCTTCAGCGACTCGCGGTACTCCACACCCTCCAGCGCGGTGTCCTCGTAGCCGAGGCGGTCGGCCAGCGAGCCCTCGCCGCCGTCGTCCTCGGGGGCCGGGGAGTCCAGCGAGGAGGCCGTGTAGGCGTTGCCGACCGCGAGGCCGTCGACGACGTCCTCCTCGGAGACGCCGAGCACCGTGGCGAGTTCGGTGACCGTCGGGGAGCGGTCCAGCTTCTGGGACAGCTCGTCGCTGGCCTTCGTCAGGGCCAGGCGCAGCTCCTGGAGCCGGCGCGGCACCCGCACCGACCAGGACGTGTCGCGGAAGAACCGCTTGATCTCGCCGACGACGGTCGGCATCGCGAACGTCGGGAACTCCACGCCGCGTTCGCAGTCGAACCGGTCGATGGCCTTGATCAGGCCGATGGTGCCGACCTGGACGATGTCCTCCATCGGCTCGTTGCGGGAGCGGAAGCGGGCTGCCGCGTAGCGCACGAGGGGGAGGTTGAGCTCGATCAAGGTGTCCCGGACGTACGCGCGCTCCGGGCTGTCCTCGCCGAGAGCGGCGAGCCGCAGGAACAGCGAGCGGGACAGGGTGCGGGTGTCGAGGTCCGCGGAGGCCTGCGGAGCCGGGACGTCCGCGGCCGCGAGGGCCGGGGCCGGTGCGGCCGCCAGGGCCGAGACGTCATCGATGGGGTCGAGCGCGTCGTGCGCGTCGAGCGCCTCGGGCGCTGTCTCGCTCTTGGTGAGCGTCAGCACCTTCGAGCTGCCCTGGTCTGCGGACATGCCACCCCCTTTGGGTCGCGGGACGGTCGCGGCGAACGCTCCTCGTTGCGGAGCGCAGCCTTCACCTGAATACCGGAGCCGGGGCACCGGCAAACGCGCTTCCCGCAGAATGTCACATGTCGGCAACGCGCTGTAGTGACATGTCGACATGCGAGATGCGAATACGCCCTGGCAGAAGGGGGTCTGACGGATATTCGGGACGCAAGGACCACCAAAGTGCCTGGTGAGCGATTCGCTCTCCACGGTGACGCGTCGATCCCGCATTCGGTTGTGCGCCGGTTCGATTCGCGGCTGTGCGGTGATCCCGTTCGCTCTTGCGCCCGATGGGGCGCAGGAGTTAGGCGTCGATGCGGTTCGCCGAGCGCAGACGCTGGAAGCTACGCGCCAGTAGCCGGGAGACGTGCATCTGGGAGACGCCGAGTTCCGCGCTGATCTGGGACTGCGTCAGATTGCTGTAGTAACGCAGCAGCAGGATCCGCTGCTCGCGCTCGGGGAGCTGGACCAGCAGGTGCCGTACGAGGTCGCGGTGCTCCACGCCGTCCAGGGCCGGGTCCTCGTAGCCGAGCCGGTCGAGCAGTCCGGGCAGTCCGTCGCCCTCCTGGGCCGCCTCCAGCGAGGTCGCGTGGTACGAGCGGCCGGCCTCGATGCAGGACAGCACCTCGTCCTCGGTGATGCGCAGCCGCTCGGCGATCTCGGCGGTGGTCGGGGAGCGCCCGAACGCGGTGGTCAGGTCCTCGGTGGCGCTGTTCACCTGCACCCACAGCTCGTGCAGCCGGCGTGGTACGTGCACCGTGCGGACGTTGTCCCGGAAGTACCGCTTGATCTCGCCGACGACGGTGGGCATCGCGAAGGTCGGGAACTGCACGCCGCGGTCCGGGTCGAAGCGGTCGATGGCGTTGATGAGGCCGATGGTGCCGACCTGGACGACGTCCTCCATCGGCTCGTTGCGGGAGCGGAAGCGGGCTGCCGCGTAGCGCACCAGCGGGAGGTTGGCCTCGATGAGCGCCCCCCGTACCCGGGTGTGTTCCTGTGTGCCCGGCTCCAGGTTCTTGAGCTGACCGAACAGCACCTGGGTGAGCGCCCGGGTGTCGGCGCCCCGGCTGCTGCGCTGGGGCGCGGGTTCGGGGGCGGGGGTTTCCGGTGCGGCTGCTTCTGAGGCGGGTGTCTCCTGGGGCGGGGCTTGAGGCGCAGTACTGGCCGGCACGGTCAACTCCACCTCATGATCCATCAACTCATCCGTCAAAAGCGGTCATAGCATCACAAGACATGTGCACTGTGTGCAAGCACCGCATAATGCCGTGTTGACGGCAAGTTGGGGCATAAGACGCAAGTGAGCCCCCCGCCGTTACGGTGGGGGACTCGTGGCCGTGGGTCTAGAACTCGTAGTCCGCGATCACCCAGGTGGCGAACTCCCGCCACAACGCGACGCCCGACTGATGGTCCGGATGTTCCAGGTACCGGCTCAGGGCGGCCCGGTCGTCGAACGAGGAGTTGATCGCGAAGTCGTACGCGATGGGGCGGTCGCTGAAGTTCCAGCCGAGCTCCCAGGAGCGGAGCTCGTCGATGCTGCCGTCGAGGGCGCGGAAGGCCTCCACACCCGCGACCACGCGGGGGTCGTCGCGCTCGACGCCCTCGTCGAGCTTGAAGAGGACCAGGTGGCGGATCATCACTCTCCTCCGTTGGCGATCCAGGTCATGAAGTCGCCGACGGCCCCGGCGGCGTCCGATATGCCCTCGAACCCTATCTGGACGTAGTCCGCGGCCTTGGCGGGATCGGTGATGATCACGTAGAGCGCGAAGACCACGAGAACATAGACGGCGATCTTCTTCGAATTCACCGCCACCGCGGCCTCCCCTGCGCTGCTGTGCCCGTATGGAACGCCTGTTTGCCGGCGGTGAGTGTAGCTTCACGTCGTATTTGAGGACCAACGGCGCGCTGAACGGGGACCGTGCACGAGGAGGCGGCGCGGCGGCCCGCGCGGGATCATCGGTGCATGGACGTCACACTTCACCTCGCACAGGACCCCGAGGCCGACGAGCTGCTCGGCCGCTCCCCGCTCGCCGCGCTGATCGGGATGCTGCTGGACCAGCAGATCCCGATGGAGTGGGCGTTCAAGGGACCGTCGACCATCGCCGGCCGGATGGGCACGGACGACCTGGACGCGCGGGAGATCGCCGCGTACGACCCCGAGGCGTTCTCCGCGCTGCTCTCCGAGAAGCCGGCCGTGCACCGCTACCCGGGGTCGATGGCGCAGCGGATCCAGCAGCTGTGCCAGTTCCTGGTCGAGACGTACGACGGTGACCCGAGCGGCCTCTGGGAGGGCGTCGGCGACGGGCCGGAGCTGCTGAGGCGGCTTCAGGAGCTGCCCGGCTTCGGCAAGCAGAAGGCGCAGATCTTCCTCGCGCTGCTCGGCAAGCAACTCGGCGTGACGCCGCCCGGCTGGCGGGAGGCCGCGGGCGACTACGGCCCCCCGCGGGCCTTCCGGTCCGTCGCCGACATCACGGGCCCCGAGTCACTCGCCAAGGTGCGGGCACACAAACAGGAGATCAAGGCAGCGGCAAAGGCGGCGAAGAAGTAGCCCCCCGGGCCGGAACAGGCAGGCCCACGGCCGGGACCGGCCAGCCCGCTTGTCGGAAGAGGCGGGTCCGCACGTCGGGACGAGCCGGCACGCGGGGTCGCATCAAGCGGTCCCGGACGTCGGGTGAGAGCAGGGTCGCTGCTCGGAACGAGCAGGCCCGCGGCTCGGAACAAGCAGGTCCGCGGCTCCCAACAAGCAGGTCCGCCGCTCGGAACGAGCAGGCCCTCGGGCCGGGACAGGCGGGCCGCAGGTCCAGACCGGCAGGCCGCAGGTCCGGACAGGCGGGCCGCAGGTCGGGCAGCTCGGCCTGCTGGCCGGGACAGGCGAGTCCGATGGCCCGATGAGGCCGACCCGCGGTCGCAAGCGGCAGTCCCGCACGCCGGAAGGGGTAGGCGCGCGGGGTCGTATCAAGCGGGCCCCGGACGTCGGGTGAGAGCAGGTCCGCCGGCCGGGTCAACTGGGTCTGCCGGCCGGGGACAGACGGGCCGCCGGACGGGACGGATCGGCCCGCCGGTCGGAAGAGGTGGGTCCGTGCGGCGGGACGGGTAGGCGCGCGGGGTCGTAGCAAGTGGGCCCGGACGGCGGGTGAGGGCGGGGTCGCCGGGCGGAACAACTAGGTCTGCCGGCCGGGGACGGATGGTCCACCGGACGGGACGGGTCGGCCAGCCGGTCGGGGTAGGCAGCCGTCCGACGGTCGGAAGAGGTGGGGCCGTGCCTTGGATGAGGGGGGGGCGGGGCGGGCTGTGTCGACGGGGGTCGGCCGCCGGGCGGATGAGGCGGGGTCGTGCGTCATTCTTCTGGCCCGTTCCGGCGTGCGACGGGGTCGGTGGCGTTCTCAGCATGGAGCATGACCGAGCCACCGAGCGGATCCCCGAGGGGAGCGGAGTTCGACGACCGGCACGTGCACGCCACGCGTGACCCGCGCGCGCCGAGACCGCCCCACGAGGGTCCCGAGCCGCCCTTCGAGGGCCCGCTGCACATGCTGTCCAAGGCGGCCTGGCAGGCGGTGCTCCTCACCGGCGTCGCGTCCCTGATCCTCGGCGTCCTGGTCCTGATCTGGCCCGGCGCCTCGCTCGTCGCCGCCGGTGTCCTGTTCGGTCTGTACCTCCTCGTCAGCGGTGTCCTCCAACTCGTCGCCGCCTTCGGCACCCACAAGACGACCGCGCTGCGCGTGCTCGCGTTCGTCAGCGGCGCCCTGTGCATCCTGCTGGGGCTGTTCTGCTTCCGCGGCGCCATGCAGTCGATCCTGCTGCTCGCGCTGTGGATCGGTATCGGCTGGCTGTTCCGCGGGATCACCCAGACGCTGGCCGCCGCCTCCGACCCGGCGATGCCCGCACGCGGCTGGCAGATCGTCCTCGGAGTGGTCAGCGTCCTCGCCGGCGTCGTCCTGATCGTCTCGCCGTTCGAGTCGGTCGCCGTCCTGACGGTGGTCGGCGGCTGCTGGCTGGTCGTGGTGGGCGCCGTCGAGATCGCCACGGCCCTGCGCATCCGGGGTCGCGCCCGCCAGGTCCCGCGCGAGGTGTGACGGACCATGCCCACCACCGCCTGTGCCCCGCCGCCCCGCACCGACATATCCCCGCGCCGCCCACGCCCCGTCGGACCACGCGCCGGCGCCCCGTCGCCGGTCTCCGGCAGGTCCCCTTGCGCCACGGCGGTCTCGGGGCGAGGCGTGGGCCCGGCGGACTTCGGCGGTGCGGGCCCGGCCCGGCTTCCCGGCGGGGCCCCGTGCCTCACCGGTGCCTCCCGCGGGTGCCCGCCTAGGCCGAGCGGGGGGATTCCGCCCGCCATGCGATGGACGCCGTACACCGGCCGGGGAGATGACCTGCTGTGAGCACGCCCCAGCAGTCCCGCCGCGCCGTGCGCCGGCGCGCCTGGCCCCGGCTGCTCGTACTGCTGCTCGTGCTGCTGCTGCCGGTGGCGCACGCGGAGACGGCGGCCGGACCCGCCGCCGTCGTGGCGGGCGAGGCGGTCGAGGCCGACGTGCTCGACACCGCGCTGCGGCCGCCGGGGCGGGGCGGTCACCGACCCGTGGTGGCGCAGCGGCCGGTGCGGTCGGCCACCCCGCGGGGGCGGATCACGCAGGCCCGACCGGCGCACGCGCCGACCGGGCCGCCGTACCCGCTGCGGACCTTGCGCTCGGTGGTACTGCGCTGCTGACGGACCTGTGGTTCCCCCAGGTCAGTCGGTACGACGCAAGGAGTCACCACATGCCCACGGATCCCTACGCCGTCCTGCGCGCACTGGTTCGCGCGGAGGCCATCCGGAACGAACCGAAGACGGAACTCAAGGACACCAAGCAGCCGCAGCAGCCGCCGAAGAAGCGGGACCGCTGAGCCGTGGGCGGAGGCGGGCCCTACCGCCTCCGCCGCGCCGTCCCGAAGATCGAGCGGGTGATCTCCCGCCCGATCTGGGTGCCGATGGAACGCGCCAGGGACTTGAACATGCCACTGCCGACGACCTGTTCGACGACGGACTCCTCCCGCCGGGGCGCGCCCTTCGCCGCCCGCGGTTCCTGCTCCGCCTCGGCCTTCTCCCGCGGCGCCGGTCGCCGGGCCTTCGCCGCCTCCAGCTTCTCGTACGCCGACTCCCTGTCCACCGCCTGTGCGTAGCGGCCGAACAACGGCGAGGACGTCACTGCCCGGTCCAGGTCGGCCGCGTCGACCGGGCCCATCAGGGACTCGGGCGCCCGCAGCCGGGTCGCGGCGACCGGTGTCGGGGCGCCCCGCTCGCTGAGGACCGTGACCACCGCCTCGCCGGTACCGAGGCCGGTGAGGAGCTCTTCGAGGTCGTAGGCGGAGTCGGGGAACGTCCTGACCGTCGCCTCGAGGGCCTTCTGGTCGTCCGGGGTGAAGGCGCGCAGCGCGTGCTGGACGCGGTTGCCGAGCTGCGCGAGGACGTCACCGGGCACGTCCTTCGGGGTCTGGGTGACGAAGAAGACGCCGACCCCTTTCGAGCGAATGAGCCGCACGGTCTGCGTGATCGCCTCCAGGAACGCCTTCGACGCGCCGTCGAACAGCAGGTGCGCCTCGTCGAAGAAGAACACCAGCTTGGGCTTCTCGACGTCGCCGACCTCGGGCAGATCGTGGAAGAGATCAGCGAGCAGCCACATCAGAAAGGTCGAGAAGAGCTGCGGCTTGTCCTGGACGGCCGGCAGTTCCAGGACCGACACGAGGCCCCGGCCGTCCCGCGCCGTGCGGGTCAGCTCCGCCGTGTCGAACTCCGGCTCGCCGAAGAAGGGGCCCATCCCCTGTGCCTCGAAGGTGGTCAGCGCGCGCAGGATCACCCCTGCGGTGGCGGTGGAGAGGCCGCCGACGGACTTCAGCTCGGCCCTGCCCTCCTCGGAGGTGAGGAAGGCGACGACCGCGCGCAGGTCCTTGAGGTCGACCAGTTCCAGGCCCTTGGTGTCGGCGTAGTGGAAGATCAGGCCGAGGGACTGCTCCTGGGTCCTGTTCAGCTGGAGGACCTTGGCGAGCAGCACGGGGCCGAAGCTGGTGACGGTGGCGCGCAGCGGGATGCCGTGGCCGATGCCGCCGAGGGCGTAGAACTGGGCCGGGAAACCGGTCGCCGTCCACCGCTGGTGCACCTCGGCGGCGCGGGAGCGGATCTTGTCGTTGGGCAGGCCCGGCGCCGAGACGCCCGACAGGTCGCCCTTGACGTCGGCCAGGAACACCGGGACGCCCTGCGCGGAGAGTTGCTCGGCGATCAGCTGGAGCGTCTTGGTCTTGCCGGTTCCGGTGGCGCCCGCGACCAGGCCGTGCCGGGTGAGCATCGGCAGCGGGATGCGGATCTGGGCGTCCGGCAGGCACCGGCCGTCCCAGAGCAGGGCGCCCAGATCGAGGGCGGGTCCGCCGAACGCGTATCCGGCGGCGATTTCCAGGGCCTCCTGCGGGAGGGCGGGGGCGCCGCCCGGCGCCTCGGGGTGGGCGGCCGCGGGCACGGTCTCGCTGTCGCTCATGTCAGACCCCTGTTCCGTTTCACCCGAATTGCGGCATCTTTTCCAGCGTTGCACTCCCTCTCCATGGCTGCGCCCGGAACGTCTTGACCGGTAGGCTTTCCGTGTGATCTTCAAGCGCATCGGAAACGGCCGGCCGTACCCCGACCATGGCCGGGACAGCACCCGGCAGTGGGCGGACGTCGCGCCGCGCCCGGTCCGCCTCGATCAGCTCGTGACGACCAAGCAGCAGCTCGACCTGGAGACCCTCCTCGCCGAGGACTCCACCTTCTACGGTGACCTCTTCGCGCACGTCGTGAAGTGGCAGGGCGACCTCTACCTGGAGGACGGACTGCACCGGGCGGTGCGGGCGGCGCTCCAGCAGCGCCAGGTGCTCCACGCGCGCGTCCTGGAGCTGGACTGACCCGTCCCGCGCGGGGACGCGAAGCGGCACCGGCCGGTCACGGCTTGGCCCTTTCGGGTTCTCCTGAGCGGCGTCCAATGATCATCTAGTAGGCAGAGCCGCCCGCGCGCACTACGCTGCGCTCATGAGCATGCTGACTCCCCCTGGCATGGGCGGCCAGTACCGGATCACGGGGGACAAGTACCCACGGATGCGTCCACCCCGTCGGCGCGGCAGGCTCGTACTCGTCGTCACCGCGTCCGTCGTCGTGATCGGCGTCCTGAGCTGGGGAACCCTGCAACTCGTCGACGTGTTCACGGGCGGCGGCGACAGCGCGTCGGCGGCCGGCACGAAGGCGGGCTGCGCGACGAAGGCGAGTCCCTCGCCCAGCGCGGCCGCGGCCGTGAACCTGCCGAAGCCCGGTGCGGTCACCGTCAACGTGCTCAACGCCACGACCCGCAGCGGTCTCGCCAAGAAGACCGCCGACGAGCTGAAGAAACGTGGCTTCAAAATCGGCGAGGTGGGCAACGCGCCAAAGCAGTGGGACAAGAAGGTGAAGGGCACCGGACTGCTGATCGGGCCCACCTCGGCGCTGAACACCGCGCTGCCGGTGCTCGCCACCCAGCTGCCCGGCGCCGAGCGCAGCGCGGACCGGGCCCGCAAGGGCGCGGCGGTCGACCTCATCATCGGCAACGGCTTCAAGGAACTGGCGAAGAAGCCGTCCGCCGACCGTGCGCTGGCGGCCCTGACGGCGCCGCAGCCGGCGACGGCCACGAAGAAGAACTGCTGACCCGGCTCCACCACGCGCTGTCCCCCGGGCCCGCGCGCGGCGGTCTCTGAGTCCGCCTGCGCGGCGCCCGTCGGGTCCGTGGGCGGGCTCCTGTCAGGACCGGCGGACGGGCGCCCTATGCGTGGGGCGGGCGAGCGCGGGATGTCCCGGTCCTGGGGCTGCGGGCGGTTGCGGGAGCCGTACTAGGAGGGGCGGACTCGGACCGTGTGACGCCTTTGGTCGCCGCGGCCGTGTCCCACCGGCCCGGCGGTCGGCGCGGCGAGGGTCTGCTTCGGCGGGCGCTTCGGCCCCGCGCTCGGGTGGCCGTGGGAGTGCCCGTTCGCGTGCCGGTGGTGCGGGGTGCGGGGGCTCTGTCGCGGTGCGGGTCTGCCTCGCCCCTTCGGGTGGGCCGACTCAGGCCCGTCGGTGTCCGTCGGTGTCCGTCGTGCCGGGATGCTCCGGCGGCCGTGCGGCCGCGCGTCCGGCGGGTGTTCGGCCGCAGCGGCGGCCGCTGCTCCCGCCCCGGTGCACGTCGAGGCGCCGCCGGTCCTCTTCGCACCTCGCGAGCGACCGCTGGCATGGCGCGCGTCGAGGCCGTTCGGGTGGGCGCCCGTCGTGGAGGGGGCCGGGCGCCCCTGTGGGGTGGTTACTCGGCCGCGCCGTACATGCGGTCCCCCGCGTCGCCCAGACCCGGGACGATGTAGCCGTGCTCGTTGAGGCGCTCGTCGACCGACGCCGTCACGACCGTCACCGGGGTGCCCGCCAGCTCGCGCTCCATCAGCTCGACGCCCTCGGGCGCGGCCAGCAGGACCACCGCCGTCACGTCGTCGGCGCCCCGCTTGATCAGCTCCTGGATCGCCGCGACCAGGGTGCCGCCGGTGGCCAGCATCGGGTCCAGGACGTACACCTGACGCCCGGAGAGGTCCTCGGGCATGCGGGTCGCGTACGTGGAGGCCTCCAGCGTCTCCTCGTTGCGGATCATGCCCAGGAAGCCCACCTCGGCGGTCGGCAGCAGCCGGACCATGCCGTCCAGCATCCCGAGGCCGGCGCGCAGGATCGGCACGACCAGGGGGCGCGGGTGGGAGAGCTTGACGCCGGTGGTGGCGGCGACGGGGGTGGAGAGGTCCACCTGCTCGGTGCGCACGTCGCGGGTGGCCTCGTAGGCGAGCAGGGTGACCAGTTCGTCGGCCAGACGACGGAAGGTCGGGGAGTCGGTGCGGCGGTCGCGCAGCGTGGTGAGCTTGTGGGCGACCAAGGGGTGGTCGACGACGTGGAGACGCATGGGCACAACAGTAACCGCGCTTCGGCGCGGGTACTCCCTGGCGTCAAACCGCCCGTCCGGGGGAAGGTGAGAGGGATGGATAGGGGTGGTGTGCCTATGCCTGACCTGCCAGAGCTGCCCGACCAGGCGTCCAGGTCGGACGCCGGCGCGCAGGAGAACGACACGGCGCGCAGGCGCCGCCGGGCGCAGTTCCTGCGGGAACTCGCCGAGGCCAGGGAACTGCGTGATCGCGTCCAGCCGCGCCGCGCCAAGGCGGCCCGGCTGCGCCGCGCGATGCGCATGCGAACGTTCCGCTGGTAGCCCGCGCGTCCCGCACCCGGGTGGGAAGAACCCCGCCACGTGCGGTCGTTGCCGGGGTGGGGGTACGTGGCACCGGTCGAAAGCCGCGTACGATCCGCTGGTGGCGGCAACGAGTGTGCGGATGAGTGGTTCGCGGACATGCGATCAAAACAGCCGGACACAGCGGGCCGAAGACGTCCCCTGAACGCCTTGTTTCTGCCACGATTCCGAGTGGGTGGGGCTCGGAGCCCGAGCGCTCCCCGCCCGCAGCCTCCGCCGGGGGGACCCCCAACCGGCACGCCTAAGACCAGTGGGAGAGTCACGGTGTACTTCGCCGCACTGCTCGCGCGCACCGAAGACGGGTGGGAAGCGAGCGACACAGAGCTCGACGACGTGGAGACCCTGTCGGATCTGGCCGACCTGGCCCGGGAAGCCACTCCCGACGACGACACGGTGCTCGTCCTGATCGAGCAGGAGGACGCCTGGTTCGGCGTCGTCCGCATCGATGGTGAGGACGACCCTCGTATCTACGTCTCGGACGCCGCCGCCGCTGCCCGCAGCAGCTACGGCGAGATCCTTCTCACCGACGAACTGCTCGGCCGGGATCCCGCCGACGACGGCAACGACCTGGACGCCCTCGACCTGGACGGCACCGAGGACGGTGAGCCCGACGAGGACGGCGAGGACGCCGAGGAGGACGGCGGCGGCGCCGACGCCGTGCCGCACGGCCCGGTCGGTGACGTCGGCATCCTCGACGACCTGGGCGTCACCGAGAAGGAGTTGCTGTCGCTGTCCGCGGACGCGGTCACCGAGATCGCCGACGCGCTCGGCGCCTCGGAGACGCTGGAGACCGTCCGCTGATCCCGTCCGCCCCCCGCACGGCCCCGGATCCGGTGCGTGACCCCTGGCGGGCCGCGATGCGGCACGCACTGGACGAGGCCCGGCAGGCCGTCCGGGGCGGCGACGTCCCCGTCGGGGCGGTGGTCCTCGCCGCCGACGGCACGACCGTGCTCGCCGCCGGGCACAACGAACGTGAGGCCACCGGCGACCCGACCGCGCACGCCGAGGTCCTCGCGATCCGGCGGGCGGCGGCCGAGCTGGGCGAGTGGCGGCTGACCGGCTGCACGCTGGTCGTCACCCTGGAGCCCTGCACGATGTGTGCGGGTGCCCTCGTGCAGTCGCGGGTGGACCGGGTGGTCTACGGCGCCCCAGACGAGAAGGCCGGGGCGGCCGGCTCGCTCTGGGACGTCGTCCGCGACCGGCGTCTGAACCATCGTCCCGAGGTGATCGAGGGCGTGCTGGCCGCGGAGTGCGCGGGTCTGCTCACCGAGTTCTTCCGTGATCGCTGACGGTCCGGGGCCGGCGGTCCGGGCCCCGGAAACGGATTTCGGAGCATGCCGCACCTTGCTGTAAGGTCTCCCTCGGTAGCGTGTCCGAGCGGCCGAAGGAGCTCGCCTCGAAAGCGAGTGTGGCGCAAGTCACCGAGGGTTCAAATCCCTCCGCTACCGCTCGTAGCCGAAAGGGCGGCCCCGATGGGGCCGCCCTTTCGTGTTCCTCCGGCTGTTCCTCCGGCTGTTCCTCCGGCGTCAGCCGACGCGGACGTCCTTCTCCACCGTGACCTGGTCGATGTCCGTCGTACGGACGGTGATCTTCATGGTCCAGACGCCGGGCAGCGGGAGCTGGAGCCGGTCGGTGCCCCAGTAGCCGCCGCGGTTCTCCAGTGCGGCGTCGATCGGCCCGACGTCCTGCGCGCGCAGGGTGAAGGTCAGGCGCACCTCGGGGACGGTGACGATACCGCCGTCGGGGCCGAAGACGACGGCCTGCACCTGGTTCCGGCCGACCCGGCCCGGGGCGAGGTCGAGCTGCACCTTGCCGTGGCCGTTGGGGGTGCCGACGTCGAAGGGCACCACGCTGCTGGAGGCGGTGGGCCTACCGGCGTCGGCGGCCTCCGTCCGGGCCGCGGCCGACTCGGCGGCGGCCCGGCCCGGGAGGGTGATGGTCAGCAGGGTGGTGATCACCAGGACCAGCACGCCGGTCACGAACTCGGCGAGCACGGAGCGGCGCAGCGCCCGGCGGTGGTGGTCGTCCCCAGGTGCCGTGGGCGGGGGCCGGTCGTCGCCCGGTGAGTCCGCGTCCCGCGCGTCGGCGTCGGCGGGCGCGGATTCGGCGGGGCCGTCCACGGCCGGGCCGTTCCGGCTCACGGTCGCCCGGTGTCCCCCCACCCCCGCGCCCGCGGCCACCGGCTCCCGCTCCCGTACCTCGGCCTCCGCCCGCGCCGGTCCCGCCTCCGCCCACCGCCGGGTCCACCGGCGGGAGAAGCCTGCCGCCGCCAGCAGCAGCGCCACCGCGGCCACCTTGGCCAGCAGGATGCGGCCGTACGTCGTGCCGGTGAGGGCGTCCCAGGAGCCGAGGCCACGCCAGGACTGGTAGACGCCGGTGACGGTGAGGACGGCCACCGAGGCGAGGGCCAGTCGGGAGAAGCGGGTGACGGCGGCGAGCGTGAGGTCCTGCGGGGCCCGGTAGAGGACGGTGAGCAGGGCCGTCAGGCCGCCCAGCCAGATCGCCATCGCCAGCAGGTGCAGCACCGACGACGTCATCGCCACCGGCACCTGGATGCCGGCGGAGGCGTGTTCGGCGGCGGCCCAGGTGACGGCCAGCGCGAGGCAGAGCGCGATGCCGGGCGCGCGAGGGGCGGTGCGGCGGGCCGTGCGGCGTACGACGAGGAGGGCCGCGCCCAGCAGCGCCAGCCGGGCCAGCAGCGCCAGGCCGGGCTTGGTGGTCAGGGTGGTGCCGAGGACGGCCGGGTCGAGGGCGTCCGTCAGGCCGGTGCCGCGTTCGTAGGGGCCGCGCAGGAGCAGCAGGGCGGCCGTGGAGATCACGAGGGTGAGCCAGGCGGTGGGCAGGAACCGGCGCAGGGCGGCGGTGGGGCCGCCGAGGACCGTGGACAGGAAGACGGCGACGCCGATGAGGAGGGCCAGCCCTCCGTACGCGGCGTAGCGGGCGATGTTGTAGAGCGAGGCGATCGCCGGGTCCTCGGTCGGGCCGGTCACCGCAGCGGTCGTCGCCGACGGTTCGCCGACCGAGAAGATGAACGCGCCCGAGACCGGGTGGCTGTCCGCCGAGACCACCCGCCAGGCCACGGTGTACGTGCCGTCCGCGAGGCCGGTCGGCAGGCCGACCCGGACGGTGTCGGCGCGGTCGCCGGGCTGCGTGGCGGCGCCCGTGTCGACGGGGCGGTTCTCCGGGTCGATCACCCGGACCGAGTCGTCGAGCAGACCGACGGACTCGGTGAAGGTCAGGGTGAGGTGGCGGGGGGCGGAGGCGAGGACGGTTCCGTCGGCGGGGTCGGTGCGGCCGAGGGCGGCGTGCGCGGACGCGGGGGCCGCGCCGCCGAGGAGGCACAGGGCCAGCACGGCGACCAGCAGCAGCGGGCGCCGAAGTCGCCGGAGGACGCCGGGTGGGGGGAAGGCCTCGCCGCCGTTCCGGTCGTCGTCGCTCCCGTCGCTGCCGCTGCCGTCGTGCCGTGCTTCGCCGTCGCGCATCCCCATCGCTTCTCCGTCGTCGGATCTGCTTCCGGGATACGTACGGACGCGGGGCCCGCCGTGCTCATGCGAAGGACATACGGATGCGGGCGCCGATCCGCTCAGCCGGCGGCCCCGCCCGCCGTCCTGTCACCAGGTGGGCCGCGCCGAGATCCCCCCGTCCACCACCAGGTCGTGCCCCGTCACCCAGGACGCCAGGGGCGAGGCCAGGAAGACGCACGCGTCCCCGACGTCCTCCACCCGCCCCAGCCGCCCGAGCGGCACCGCCCGCTGCCAGCGCTCCACGCCCTGAGGCCAGGCCTGGGCGAGCCCTTCCCGGTCGATCAGCCCGGGGGAGACGGTGTTCACGCGGATGCCGTGGCTCCCGTACTCCAGCGCCGCCGACCGGGCGTGCATCACGACCGCCGCCTTGGAGGCGCAGTAGTGGGCGTGCGCCGGGGCCGGCGCGCTCGCCTCGATCGAGGCGATGTGCGTCACCGAACCCCCTTCGCCGCGCTCCCGCATGACCTCGACGGCCGCCTGGGTGCAGGCGAACACACTGGTCAGATTGGTGTCCACGACCGCCCGCCAGTCGGTGGCGGTCATCCCGGCGAGTTCCTGCACGGGCTGCACGGCGGCGTTGTTGACCAGTGCGGTCAGGCGCCCTCCGCCCCATTCGGCGGCCTCGCGCACCACGCGCCGGCACTCGGCCTCGTCGGCGAGATCGGCCTGGAGCACGACGGCCCGGCCGCCCAGGCCCTCCACCAGTGCCGCCACCTCACGCGCCGGCTCCAGCGACGTACGGCAGTGCACGGCGACCGCCGCGCCCTGTTCCGCGAACCGCAGGGCGATGCCCCGCCCGATGCCGCCGCCCGCGCCCGTGACGAGGGCAACCTGGCCCTCCAGCAACCTCATGGCCGGCACAGTTCCACGATCCGGTCGGTCAGCTCCGGGTGGCGGGCGGTCAGCTCGGCGGCGTCGCCGTGCTCGTACCCCTCGAAGGTGAAGCCGGGCGCCATCGTGCAGCCGAAGAACGTCCAGGAGCCGCCCTCGGCGACCCGCCCGCCCATCCAGGTGCCGGCCGGCACGGTGAACTGCGGGTGCTGGCCGGCGAGCACGTCCGGTCCGAGGACCACCGTGCGCGAGGAGCCGTCGGGGGCGAGGAGCAGCAGTTCCAGCGGGTCGCCGAGGTAGAAGTGCCAGACCTCGTCGGTGGGCAGGCGGTGCAGGGCGGAGTAGTCGTCCCGCCGGAGCAGGGCGACGATGGCGGTGCCCTCCGGGCGCCCGTCGGGGCGGTCCGGTCCGGCCCAGGTCTGCCGGAACAGGCCGCCCTCGCGCGGGATCGGCTCCATGGCGTAGTGCGCGACAAGCTCTTCTGCGGTCACGCCGGGCAGGCTACCGGGCGGAGCAGGAAGGCCAGTTGAGCGTGCTTCTCCGGCAGGTGCACGTCGGGCAGATTCACCTCCGGCAGTACGACCTTCGGACCGGCCACGAACCCCTGCTTCAGGAAGCGCTCGATCGCCTTGTCGTTGCGCACGTCCGGGTCGACGACGACGCGCTGCCGGCCGAGGACCAGCCACACGTAGGAGGCCGCGGCCTGCAGCAGCGACGCCGTCCAGCCGCCGCGGGACCCGCCGGATCCGGCGGGCGCGAGCAGCAGATGGAGGCCGATGTCGCCGGGCAGGACGTCGTAGCACTCGCCTACCCGGTCTGCATCCGGCTCGTAGGTCTGGAACAGGGCCGCCGGTTCGCCGTCCTTCACGAGGAGGTAGGCGTGATGGGTGGCGAGGGTGTCCATGTGGGCGTAGATGCCGGCCACCTCCTCAGCGGTGAGCCCGTTCATGCCCCAGAAGGCGGCGCGTTCCCGGCTCACCCAGCCGTGGACCACCTCGGCGTCGCCCTTCGCGTCGAGGGGCAGCACGCGTACGGTGCCGAAGCCGTCGACCACCTCTTCGTGGACGGCGGTGCGGTCGGCATACGGGTCAGTCATCGTCGGTCTCCTTGGTGAGGCGGGCCCAGTCGGTGACGACCGGGACGAGTTCTCCCCTGGTCCACAGGGGGAGTTGGTCGCGGTGGTGCGCCGAGCCGGGCACGCCGGACGCGCCCAGCGGCACCACCCAGAGGCTGTCCTCGCGCCGGGCCAGGTCCCACACGTAGCGGGCGGCCGGTCCGCGCGCGGCGAGGTCGGTGAGGCCGGGGACGGCGGAGGTGCACAGCACGCAGTCGTGGTCGCCGGACAGCGCCGGCTCGGCGTACGTGTCGGTGGCGTACGGCGTGCCGGGCAACGCCCGCCAGGGGGCGAGGCGGTGGGTGTCGCCCCAGGTGCGGCCGGCAGTGTCGGCGGTGGCCGGCGCCGCCACCTCCTCCAGGGCCGCCCGGACGAGCGCCGGACGGTCCATGCCGTACAGCTCCTCGGCCGTCAGCAGGTTCTCCAGGGCGAACGCGGTCCGTGCGGTGAGCCCCAGCCAGGGCAGCAGGACCTCCGGGTAGGCGGGCGGCTCGGTGAGCGCGGCGAACGCCGGGTGGGCGGCGAGGCGGCGGACGACGGCGCCGCGGACGGCCGCGTAGGCGGCGGCGGGCTCGCTCGTGGCGTCCATGCGCCGGTCCCAGCGCAGCAGCCGGTCGCGCAGCGCGGCGGCGGCGGGTGCGAGGCCGTCGAGGGCGGCGAGCAGACGCAGGAGGGGCGCGGCGGAGGCGAGGTGGGTGTCCGTGTGGATGGCGGGCATGTCGGCCGCCGACCACCGCTTCTTCTCGTCGAGCAGCGCGGCGATCCGGGCGGCGCGGTGCGGCGGGGCGAACTCGACGCCGAGCGAGGCGGACGGGCCGCGCTGGTTGGCCATCACCGCGATGCCGTCGGTCAGGCCGGCGCGCGGCATGGTGTGCCAGCCGTGCCACTCGTGGCCGGGCTCCCAGGCGGGCACGATCCGGACCTTGTTGGCCGAGGAGCGCACCGGCACCCGGCCGGCGACCCGGTGCAGGGTGCCGCCCTCGGTGTCGGCGGCCTGCACGACGTTGACCGGCTCCACCCAGCTGTCGAAGGCGCGGTCGACGTCGGCGACCGTGCGGGCCCGCAGCAGCGGGAGCAGGGCGGCGAAGCCGGCGTCGGCGAGGACGCGGGGCGGGTAGCGCAGGCTGAGGGCGAGCGGGGGCTCGGCGTCGTCCGGCAGCAGCGTGCCGTCGGTCAGACCCTCGGGCCCGCCGGCGACCACCGGTCCCCGTCCGGTCTCGATCACCTCGACCGGCACCGGCTCGGCGCCGCGCACCTCGACGACCTCCGTCACCCGGCAGGCCCGTTCCCACCGTCCGTCCGGGCCGAGGGCCTCCACGCCGGCGCCGGTCCTGCGCAGCCGCTCCCGGTACAGGTCCTGGTAGTCGGCCATGGCGTTGGTGATGGCCCAGGCGACCGAGCCGGTGTGCCCGAAGTGCGCGGTGCCGGGGACGCCGGGCACGGCGAGGCCCACGACGTCGAACTCGGGGCAGCTCAGCCGGATCTGCTGGTAGACGCCCGGCTCCTCGATGAAGCGGTGCGGATCCCCGGCGATCACCGCCTGTCCGGTGACGGTCCGTTCCCCGGCGGCCAGCCAGCCGTTGCTGCCGGAGGTGCCGGGGCCGTCCGTGGCGAACAGCGCCACCGCCTGCGGTCCCAGATGCCGGATCACCTCCTCGCGCCAGAGCTTCGCCGGGAAGCCCGCGAAGAGGAGATGGGTGGCGATCCAGACGGCGAGCGGGGTCCAGGGCTCCCAGCGGCCGGGGACGAGTCCCGCGTCGGCGAACTCGGGGGTGCGGCGGGCGCCTTCCGCGAGGCCCTCGTTGACGCCCTCGACGTAGGCCAGGACCCAGTCGGCCGTGTCGGGGTCCAGGGCCTTGAAGGAACGTTCCGCCGTGTCCGTGAGGCGCGCCCGTCTCGCGAGCACGTCCCAGGGCACGGCGGCCGTACCGAGGAAGGAGGCGGAGGTGCCCTGGGAGCGGTGGCGTTCGACCTCCAGCTGCCAGGCACGGTCGTGGGCCGTGACCCGCCCCTGGGCGCGGGCGAGTTCGCGGGCGTCGGAGGCGCGCAGGTGGGGGATGCCCCAGGCGTCGCGGTAGATCTCGATGGTCACCTGGACATCACCCTGTCATTCCTTGAGCTCTTTAGGTTAGGCTTCCCTAAGTAAGTCGTGGCGGAATGGTACGCGAGATGTGAAGGAGCACCATGGGGCAGGGGCACGGTTGGCAGGGCGCGGTCCTGAAGCTGATGGGCGCGAAGGACTTCCTCCTCACCGTCACCGGCGCCGAGGACGTCACGCCGGAGTACCGGCGGGTGCACTTCACCGACGGGGGGCTGCTCGCGGCGGCCGGCGTGCACCCCACGATGTGGGTCCGGCTGTGGTTCGACAACGGGGGCAAGTCGCACCAGCGCGCGTACACGCTGGTCGACGCGGACCCCGAGACGCACACCTTCAGCCTCGAGTTCGCACTCCACGAGGGGTGCGCCAGTGACTGGGCGCGGGCGGCGAAGGAAGGCGACACCATCGAGGCGACGGTCCAGGGCACGGGCTTCCAGCATCCCCGGCCCGAGCCCTCGCACGTCTTCGCGATGGGCGACCCTGCCTCGCTGCCCGCGCTCAACTCCCTTCTCGACGCCCTCGGTTCGGCGCCCGCGACGATCTGGTTCGAGGGTGAGCTGGACGGCCTGCCGTGCCAGGCGGACACCGACCGGCACGAGATACGCCAGGTGTCCCGTCCGGGCCTGGTCGACGACGTGCGGGCCACGCTGCCGGCGCTCCTGGCGGCCACCGCGGACCCGTACGTCTGGATCGCCTGCGACACCGCGACGACCCGCACCCTGGCGTCGTACGTGCGCAAGGACCTGTCGGTCCCGAAGGAGCGGATGCACGCGCTGGGGTACTGGCGGGCGACCTGACATCACCCGCGCGACCACGCGACCCGGGGCCGGCGTCCAGCCGGCCCCGGGTCTTCTTCGTTTCGCGGACGGCCCGCGGGGGTCCCCGCCGCCCTTCACTTGGACGCCCGTTGGGCGGAGCGCCGTGTTGATTTCTGTGAAAAACCCTCGCGGGCAGGGGGATTGAGGCGCGTCGGCGCGGTCACGTTTCCACAAACTACGACGTCATCTCTTGACGTATGACCGGACATGGGGCTGTTATTGCGCCACCTTCGTGTTCGGTCAGGTTGGTTTCTGATTGGTTTCGACCAATTTCCGGACCGGACCCCTGTCCCCCCAGGAGCCGTCATGCGCAGAACCCCCTCCGGTCTCACCCTCCCCGGCCCGAGCCGCCGCACCCTTCTGCGCGGCGTCGGTGGCGCGGCCGCTCTCGGCGCCGGAACCTCCCTGTTGAGCGCCTGCGGAGGCAGCGGCGCGGCCGCCGACCCGAAGACGGTCACGGTCGGGTCGAAGGCGTCCGACCCCGTGCCGAAGAAGGCGTACGCCGACATGTACGCGGCGTTCACGAAGCAGTCCGGGCTCACCGTCGACGTGAACACCAAGGACTCCAACACCTTCCAGGAGCAGATCAACTCCTACCTCCAGGGCACGCCGGACGACGTGTTCACCTGGTTCGCCGGCTACCGGATGCAGTTCTTCGCCGCCAAGGGCCTCGCCACCCCGGTCGACGAGGTCTGGGAGAAGATCGGCGGCAACTTCCCCGAGGCGATGAAGGCGCTCAGCAAGGGCGAGGACGGCAAGTACTACCTCGTGCCGCTCTACACCTACCCCTGGGCGATCTTCTACCGGAAGAGCGTCTTCGCGGAGAAGGGTTACGAAGTCCCCACCACCTGGGACGACTTCATCGCGCTGTGCAAGCGGATGCAGAAGGACGGCCTCGTCCCGATCGCCTTCGGGGACAAGGACGCCTGGCCCGCCCTCGGCACCTTCGACCAGATCAACTTCCGCAAGAACGGCTACGACTTCCACGTCGACCTGATGGCCGGCAAGGCCTCCTGGACCGACGCCAAGGTCCGCGCCGCCTTCGACCTGTGGGCCGAGATACTCCCCTACCACCAGGAGGGAGCCATCGGCCGCACCTGGCAGGACGCCGCCCAGACGCTGGTGGCGAAGAAGGCCGGCATGTACCTGCTGGGCACCTTCGTCGCCCAGCAGTTCTCGAACGAGGCCGACCTCGAGGACCTCGACTTCTTCGCCTTCCCGGAGATCGACCCGGCCTTCGGCCAGGAGACCGTCGAGGCGCCGACCGACGGCTTCATGATGAGCAAGAGCCCGAAGAACAAGGAGGGTTCGCTCAAGCTCATGGAGTACCTCGGCTCCCCGGCCGCCGAGGAGACCTACCTCACGTCGGACCCCAGCAGCGTCGCCGCCTCGACCAAGGCCGACACCTCCTCGTACACCCCGCTCCAGAAGAAGGCGTACGAGATGATCGCCGGCGCGAAGAACCTGACGCAGTTCATGGACCGCGACAGCCGCCCGGACTTCACCTCCACGGTCATGCAGCCCGCGCTGCAGAAGTTCATCCGTGACCCCAAGGGCGTCGACGGCCTGCTCTCCTCCATCGAACGCCAGAAGAAGACGATCTTCGCGTCCTCATGACCACGGAACTCACCACGGAGAACCCGGAGGCGGCCGACGTGCCGCCTCCGGGCGCTGCCCCGCTCGCGCGACGGAAGGTGCCCAGGGGCCACCGGCGCCTGCTCACCCGCCGCGACCGGCTCACGCTGGGCCTGATGGCGACCCTGCCGACGGTCCTGCACATCGCCCTGGTGTGGGTGACCGCGCTCGCCTCGATCGCGCTCGCCTTCACCACCTGGGACGGCATCGGCTTCGACTCGATCCACTGGGTCGGGCTGCGGAACTTCAAGGAGCTGTTCGAGCAGAACCCGCAGTTCTGGCCCGCCGTCCAGCACAACGTCGTGTGGTTCGCGGTGCTGATCGTGATCCCGACGCCGCTCGGGCTGTTCCTGGCCGTGCAGCTGGACAAGAGGATCCGGTTCAGCCGCGTCTACCAGACGGCGTTCTTCCTGCCGGTGGTGCTGTCCATGGCCGTCATCGGCTTCGTCTGGCAGCTCGTCTACAACCCCGACACCGGCCTGATCAACAGCGTCATCGGGGCCAACGAGCCCGGCAAGTACATCGACTGGATCGGCGACCCGGACCTCAACCTCTGGGCGGTGCTGGTCGCCGCGTCGTGGCGGCACACCGGCTACATGATGATCCTCTACCTGGCCGGCCTGAAGGGCGTCGACCCGACGCTGCGCGAGGCCGCCGCGATCGACGGCGCGGGCGAGTGGCAGACGTTCCGCGGCGTCGTCTTCCCGGCGCTGCGCCCGACCCACACGATCGTCCTGGTCGTCACCATCATCGAGGCACTGCGCGCCTTCGACCTCGTCTACGTCTTCAACGGCGGCGCCGAGGGCACCGAACTGCTGTCCATCCTGGTGACCAGCAACATCATCGGTGAGTCGAGCCGCATCGGATACGGATCGGCGATCGCGGTCGTCCTGCTGCTGATCTCGCTCGTCGTGATCATCCCCTATCTGGTCAGCACCTTCCGGAAGGAGCGGCGGGCATGAGCGCAACGACGGTCGTCCCGAAGAACCGCGCCCCGATCCGCCCCGGCCGCGTCGTGCTGCACCTCGTCCTCGGGACCATGGCGCTGGCCTGGCTGGCCCCCTTGCTCTGGGCGGTCTACGCGGCGCTGCGCCCGTACGCCGAGACCAGCGAGAAGGGGTACGTCTCCCTCCCGGACACCCTGAGCCTCGACAACTTCACGAACGCGTTCACCCAGTCGGACATGACGCACTACCTCGTGAACACGCTGGTGATCGCCGTCCCGGCGGTCCTGGTCACCCTGTTCCTGTCGTCGATGGTGGCCTTCTACGTCAGCCGCTTCGACTTCCGGGTCAACCTCGCCCTGCTGCTGCTCTTCACGGCCGGCAACCTGCTGCCCCAGCAGGTGATCATCACCCCGCTGTACCGGCTCTACCTCCTGGTGGACCTGCCCGGCATCACCATGAGCGGCAAGCTGTACGACTCCGCCCTCGGCCTCGTCCTCATCCACGTGGCCTTCCAGTCCGGCTTCTGCGCGTTCGTGCTGAGCAACTACATGCGCTCGCTGCCGCACGAACTGACCGAGGCCGCGCTGGTCGACGGCGCCTCGGTGTGGCGCCTGTACTGGCAGATCACCCTGCCGCTGTGCCGCCCGGCGATGGCGGCCCTCGCGACCCTGCTCTCCATCTGGATCTACAACGACTTCTTCTGGGCCCTGGTCCTGATCTCCACCGGCGAGAACATGCCGATCACCTCGGCGCTGAACAACCTCTCCGGCCAGTTCTTCACCGATCCCAACCTGGTCGCCGCAGGCGCCCTGCTCACCGCCATCCCGACGCTGATCGTCTACTTCCTGCTCCAGCGGCAGTTCGTCAGCGGCCTCACGCTCGGCGCCAACAAGGGCTGACGTCCGCCTTTTCGAGAGAGAACCACCGTGTCCCACTCCTTCACGCCGCTGGCCTCCGTGCCCGTGGACGTCTCACGAGCCCGCGTCCACGAGGAGGGCTGGCAGTCCTGGAGCCCCAGCGGCGCCTACCACCTCACCGGCCGGCCGTACCGCCCGACCAACGCCAACTGGGCGACCGTCTGCTACCGGCCCGGCGTCACCGTCCCCGAGGGCGCCTTCCAGGGCGAGGGACTGCTCGCCCTCGACCCGGGCGACGGCACCCCGGTCCGCCTGTGGGCGGCCGCCGACCCGACCCGCGAGGTCCCCTCGATCCGGCTGACGGTGACGGACGGCACGGCACAGGTGAGCGCGGACGGCCGGGTGAAGGAATGGACCGGCACGCACATCCAGTCGGTGCTGGCCGACTGGGCCGACGCGCTCGGCCTCCCGGCCCCGCGGCCCGCCCCCAGCGTGTGGTGCTCCTGGTACGAGTACTTCACCGCCGTCACCGAGGACGACATCCACGAGAACCTCCGCGCGATGGACACCCTCGACCTGCCCGTCGACGTCGTCCAGATCGACGACGGCTACCAGAGCGCCCTCGGCGACTGGCTCACCCTCTCCGGCCGGTTCCGCTCCCGCGAGGGCATGGCGGCCGCGATCCGCGCGAAGGGCCGCCGGGCGGGCATCTGGACCGCCCCCTTCCTGGTGGACCCGGCGAGCGCCCTGGCCGCCGAGCACCCGGACTGGCTCGTACGCTCCCCCGACGGCGCCCCCTTGCACGCCGGCCGCAACTGGGACCACGACCTGCACGTCCTGGACACCACGCACCCCGCCGCCGCGGCCTACCTGACGGAGGTCTTCCGCACCCTGAGCGCCGAGGGGTACGACTACTTCAAGGCCGACTTCCTCTACGCGGGCGCGCTGGACGGCGTACGGCACGCGGACGTGGACGCGCTGACGGCGTACCGCTCCGGCGTCGAGTTGATCCGCGCGGCGATCGGCACGGACGCGTACCTGCTGGGCTGCGGCGCGCCGGTGCTCCCGTCGATCGGCCTGTTCGACGCGATGCGGGTCAGCCCCGACACGGGCCCCCACCGCCGCCCCGAGGCCGACGACTACAGCCAGCCCGGACAGGATCCCGCCGAGTTCACCGGCGCGGGCCGTCAATGGCAGCACCGCCGCCTGTGGATCAACGACCCCGACTGCCTGATGGCCCGCCCGGCCGTCGAGACCCGCGAGCGCTGGGCGGCCCACGTGGAGGCCACCGACGGCCTGATGGCCTCCAGCGACCGCCTGCTGTCGCTGGACGAATGGGGAGTGACGACGACGCGCCGCCTGCTGGGAGGCACAGGGGGCTGAGGTGGCGCCGCCGTTCGGACGGGTGGGGCGGGAGGTCGGCGTGCCGTGGCGTCCGCGGGCGTCGGCAGCGGTTCACATGGGAGGGGCGCCACGCCGGCCCGCCGTGCGAGCCCCGCATCGAGGACGGGCCACGACGACGGAGCTGAGCCATGCCCGAACTGCCGGATGTCGAAGCCTTCCGGAACGTGTTCGCGTCCTGCGCTTCGGGCCGGGTCGTGCGGCGGGTCGAGGTCCGGGACACGGGCGTCCTGCACGGCGTGAGCGCGCGGCGGCTGCGCGAGACGCTGGAGGGCCGGCGGTTCGGCAGGCCCGAACGCCACGGCAAGTGGCTGCTCGCCCGCACCGGCGGCGGCCACACCCTCATGCTGCACTTCGGCATGACCGGCAGCCTGGTCTGCGAGCGCCCGGACACCGCCGCCGCGCCCCACGACCGCGTCCTGTTCACGGTGAGCCGGGACCGTCAGCTCCGCTTCCGCGACCAGCGCAAGCTCCAGGGACTCTGGCTCGTCGACGACGCCGGGGTCGCCCGGCTGCTCGAACGGCAGGGCCCCGACGCGATGGCGGTCGGCCGCGAGGAGTTCGGGGCCGCGCTCTCCGCCCGCCGCGGCACCCTCAAGACCACGCTCACCGACCAGTCCGTCCTGGCGGGCCTCGGCAACCTCCTCGCCGACGAGATCCTGTGGCGCGCGGGGCTGCGACCGGCCGCCCGGGCGAGCGACCTCACCGAGGCCGACCGGCGGCGCCTGTACACCCGGATGCGCGGCACCCTGCGCGCGGCGGTCGGCGCGGGCAGGGTCCCGCCGCGCGACTCCTGGCTCACCGGCCACCGCGACGATCCCGACCCGCACTGCCCCCGCTGCGGCACCCCCTTGCACCGATCCCGCCTGGGCGGCCGGACCACGGTGTGGTGCCCGCACTGCCAGCCGGGAGAGGCGTGACCCCCGCGTCACCGTCCGGTGGTCGCCGCTCCCGCCCGCAGCGGGCAGCGGCTGCCCGTGCCTGAGTCCGGGAGCGGCTGCCTGTGTCAGGGGCCGCGAGCCGCTGTTTGCGTCGGCGGATGGGCGCCGCGGGCGTGACGCCCGCGTGAGCGAGCTGGAGCCGCTGCCCGTGTCTGCGTCCGGGGCCCCCGTCTGCGTCCGGGAGCGGCTGCTTGCGTCGGTGGCTGGGCGCGGTGGGCGTGACGCCCGCGTGAGCGAGCGGGAGCCGGCGGCCGCGGCAGCGACCGAGAGGCGCCGCTCGCGTTCTGCGGCCGCGAGCCGCCGCCACCGTCGGCGACCGGGAACCGTCGCGCGCCTCAGTGGCCGAGCGTGGCGACGCCCGCCTGTGCGTACTTCTCGTCCAGGTCGCCGGACGGCGCACCCGCCACACCGATGCCCGCAACGGGAGCGCCCTTGACGGCGACCGGGGCGCCGCCCCCGAGGAACAGGGTGCCGGGGATGTCCTTCAGGTTCGGGGCCTGCTGCAGGCGCTTCGCGAGTTCCGAGGTGGGCGCGTTCCAGGAGACGGCGGTGAACGCCTTGCGCTCGGCGGACTCGTACGACTGCGGGCCGGCGCCGTCGCCGCGCAGGGTGACGAGCGTGTTGCCGTCGCGGTCGACGACCGCCACGGAGACGCGCTGGTTCTCCTTCTCGGCGGCGTGCAGCGCGGCCTGCGCGGCCTCGGTGGCGGCGGCCACGTCGAGGTGCGTGGTCTGCGTGAGGTGGTGCCGGGCCACGTCCTGCTCGGGGCTCGCCGCGCTGGCGGCGACGGTGCCGCCGGTGAGGCCGAGGGCGAGGAGGGCGGAGGCGGTGACGAGACGGGCGCGCTTCATGGTGGGCCTTTCGGTCGGGACCCCTCGTGCGGGGCGGTTGCCTCTCCGATCCTCACGGCGGGCCGGACGGCGACCGGTCGTCGGTCCGGCTGCGCGCGCCGAGCGGTCCGGACGACGAGGGGGTCATCCGTTCGGATGACCCCGGGTGCGGTGATGTGGGCGACACTGAAGGTGTTTGCCCAGTTCAGAGGCCGAGTGAGGGTGCGCGGAGTGGTGGTGAGGAGATGACCGTACGGGAGCAGGTCCCGCCGGAGGGGGCCGTACCGGAGCGGGCCGTGACGGGGCGCGGGGACGACGTGGAGTCCCCGGACGTCGGCACCCGCACCCTCACGCTCGTCATGCACGCGGCGTTCTTCGTCCTGCTCGGCGCCTCCCTCGCCCGCTACCTGGCGCGGCACGCCGCCGACCCCCTCACCCCCTGGGTCGTCGCCCTGAGCGCCCTGCTGGCCGCCCTCTACGTCCTCGGCCCCGCCCTGGGCACCCGCCCCACCCCGCGCCGCCTGATCTGGCTGGGGGCCGTCGTCGCGGTCTGGGCGGTCCTCGTGGTGCCGGCCCCGAGCTTCGCCTGGTGCGCGGTCCCCCTCTTCTACACGGGCCTGCGCACCCTGCCGCCGCGGGCCGCGATCACGCTGGTGGTGCTGCTCACGGCGCTGGTGGTGGCCGCGCAGCTGAAGCTGGCCGGCTGGCCGGACCCGAACGTCGTGCTGGCGCCCCCGGCGGTGGCGGCCATCGCCACCACGGTCTTCGTCGTCATGGAGGGCCAGGCCGCCCGGCAGCGCGTCCTCATCGACGACCTGGTCCACACCCGCCGCGAACTGGCCGCCACCGAACGCCGCGAAGGCACCCTCGCCGAACGGGAGCGGCTGGCCCGCGAGATCCACGACACCCTCGCGCAGGGCCTGTCCAGCCAGAGCATGCTGCTCCAGGCCGCGGACCGGATCTGGGACGCCTCCCCGGACGCGGCCCGGGACCATGTCCGCACGGCCGCCGCGATCGCCGAACGGGACCTCGCCGAGGCCCGCCGCTTCGTCCACGACCTCACCCCCGCCGACCTTGCCGAGGCCGGCGACCTCGCCGAGGCCCTGCGCACGCTGGCCGACCGCGAGTCGACCGGCTCCCTCACGGTCCGCTTCCACGCCGAGGGCACCCCTGCGGCGCCGCTGTCCGAGATGGTGCAGTCGGCGCTGCTGCGCACCGCGCAGGGCGCCCTCGCGAACGTCCGCGAACACGCGGCCGCGACAACCGCCACGCTCACGCTGACCTGCCTGGACGACCAGCTGGTCCTGGACGTCGCGGACGACGGCCGCGGCTTCACCCCCGGCATCCGGTCCTCGTCGCCCGCCCGCGGCCACGGCCTGCCGGCGATGCGGGCCCGGCTGCGTCAGGTGGGCGGCGCTCTCACGATCGAGTCCACGCCGGGCGAGGGCACCGTCCTCTCCGCCTGCGTCCCCCTCACCTCGGAGCCGGCATGACGACGGTCCGCGTCCTCCTCTGCGACGACCACGCGGTGGTACGGGCGGGGCTGCGCGCCCTGCTTGCGAGCGCTCAGGGCATCGAGGTGGTCGGCGAGGCAGCCACCGGCGAGGAGGCGCTGGCCCTGTCGCGGAAGCTCACCCCGGACGTGGTCCTGATGGATCTCCAACTGGGTGCCGGGATGACCGGAGTGGACGCCACCCGCAGGCTCACCTCGGGCGACGGCACCGCGCACGTCCCCCATGTCCTGGTGCTGACCACCTACGACACCGACGCCGACATCACCCGCGCCATCGAGGCCGGCGCCACCGGCTATCTCCTCAAGGCGGAACGCCCCGAGGAGCTCTTCGCCGCCCTGCGTGCCGCCGCCGAGGGCCGCACCACCCTGTCCGCCCCGGTCGCCGACCGGGTCATGGCCCGCCTGCGCGCGCCGCGCCCCGGCCTCACGCCCCGGGAGCACGACATCCTCCGCCACCTCTCCGAGGGCCTGACCAACCGCGACATCGCCCGCACCCTGTTCATCAGCGAGGCGACGGTGAAGACCCACCTCCGGCGCATCTACGACAAGTTGAACGTCGACACGCGCGCGGGAGCGGTGGCCGTGGCGATGGAGCGGCGCCTGGTGCCTTGAGGACCAGGTGCCGTGAGAAGCCGGGCGGGAACGTCCTCGACGGACGCCCGGGCGGGGCCGGCGGACGGTTTACGGCCGGCTGCCGGGATCACCGTCGCCGTCGAGCAGGGGATGCTCGTCGTCCCCGAAGTCAGGGGCCTGGAACGGGTTCGTCGTCGGAGGCGGCGAGACCGCGGCTCCGCCGCGGGGTTGCCCTTCCACGGCGGAGAACAGCGAAGTCGGATCGATGGGAGGTCTCTCTTTCGTCACGGGTCCCTGACGGGCCCCGGTGTGCCGCGACCGGGCACTGCGGTCCTACAGCTTGGTCATCTTGCTGTACGGGCTCAGGATGCGCATCTGCGCCGAGCCGAAATCGACGAGCGCGGCGATTCCGTCCTCGATGCCGATCACGCGGCCGAGGCCGTACATGTCGTGTGTGACCTGGTCGCCCACCGCGAAGTGCTCGGGAGCGCGAGTGACCGGGGCCTTGAAGGGGCTGGTAGGCAAATGACGCTTCGGTACATCGGGCTTTGTCATCGCCCCCAGTATGCGCCCAGGTGTGTCCCCCTGGGGAACGCCGGAGGGCCGGACCTTTACGGTCCGGCCCTCTGAGCTGGCGGAGGATACGAGATTCGAACTCGTGAGGGGTTGCCCCCAACACGCTTTCCAAGCGTGCGCCCTAGGCCTCTAGGCGAATCCTCCGCCGGAAACATTACATGACCGAGAGGAGTGCTCGCGAACTCGTTCCCGCACCTCAGCATCGGGTAGGCTGTGCGAAGCCCCTCACGCGGCGCTATCTGACTGAACTCCCCCAGGGCCGGAAGGCAGCAAGGGTAGGTCGGCTCTGGCGGGTGCGTGGGGGGCGTTCGCGTGTCCGGGGCCGTGGGAGGCCGAGGATCCCCGGGATTCCGGGGCGGATCCCGTTGTCGGTGGGCGCCTATAACCTCGTATGCGTGTCGTCTCTCGCGCTGTACCGCCGCTATCGCCCGGAGTCGTTCGCCGAGGTCATCGGGCAGGAGCATGTAACCGACCCGCTGCAGCAGGCGCTGCGGAACAACCGGGTCAATCACGCGTACCTGTTCAGCGGTCCGCGGGGATGCGGCAAGACCACCAGCGCCCGGATCCTGGCCCGCTGCCTCAACTGCGAGCAGGGGCCCACCCCGACGCCCTGCGGGGAGTGCCAGTCGTGCCAGGACCTCGCGCGCAACGGCCCCGGTTCGATCGACGTCATCGAGATCGACGCCGCTTCGCACGGTGGTGTGGACGACGCCCGTGAGCTGCGGGAGAAAGCCTTCTTCGGCCCCGCGAGCAGCCGGTACAAGATCTACATCATCGACGAGGCCCACATGGTCACGTCGGCCGGCTTCAACGCGCTCCTCAAGGTCGTCGAGGAACCCCCGGAGCACCTGAAGTTCATCTTCGCCACCACCGAGCCCGAGAAGGTCATCGGGACGATCCGCTCCCGCACGCACCACTACCCGTTCCGGCTGGTGCCGCCCGGCACCCTGCGGGAGTACCTCGGAGAGGTGTGCGGCAAGGAGGAGATCCCGGTCGAGGACGGTGTGCTGCCGCTCGTCGTGCGGGCCGGCGCCGGATCCGTGCGTGACTCCATGTCCGTCATGGACCAACTGCTCGCGGGCGCCGGGGCGGACGGTGTGACATACGCCATGGCCACCTCCCTGCTCGGCTACACCGACGGGTCGCTGCTCGATTCCGTCGTCGAGGCGTTCGCCACCGGGGACGGCGCCGCGGCCTTCGAGGTCGTGGACCGTGTGATCGAGGGCGGGAACGACCCGCGGCGCTTCGTCGCCGACCTGCTGGAGCGGCTGCGGGACCTCGTGATCCTCGCGGCGGTTCCGGACGCCCTGGAGAAGGGGCTCATCGACGCCCCCGCCGACGTGCTGGAGCGGATGCGGGCCCAGGCCGGCACCTTCGGCCCCGCGGAGCTCAGCCGCGCCGCCGACCTCGTCAACGAGGGCCTCACCGAGATGCGCGGCGCCACCTCGCCGCGCCTTCAGCTGGAGCTGATCTGCGCGCGCGTGCTGCTGCCCGCCGCCTACGGCGACGAGCGGTCCACGATGGCCCGCCTCGACCGTCTGGAGCGGGGCGTGAACTTCTCCGCGGGAGCCCCGGCGCCCGCCATGGGATACGTTCCCGGACCCGACGCGCACGGGGCAGCGCCCGCGAGCACGGCCGCGGCCGTACCGCCCGGCGGCGGCGTCGCCGCGGCACGTGCCGCGGTGCGCACCCCGGGCGGCGGCGCCCCGGAAGCCGCGGGTGCCGCACCGGCGGGCCCGGCCGGGTCCGGCGACCGGCGGGCCGACGTACCGCCCGCCGCGGCCCCCGGCGCGGGCGGGCCCGCCCAGCCGCCCGCGCCCCCCACCCCGACGGAGGCACCGGCGCCGGCCCCCGCTCCGGCAGCACCCGGCGCCTGGCCCACGGCCACCCCGGCCGGCTCCGGTCCCGCCGCCCGGCGGCCCGGCGGCTGGCCCACCGCCACGACCCCCGGTGGCGGCGGACGGCCCGCGTCGGCCCCCTCGCCTGCCCCTGCTCCTGCCGCACAGGCACCGGCGCCCACACCCGCGCCCGCCCCGGTCGCACCGGCCTCCCCGCCCCCGGGCGGCGGCCCTGACCCCCGCACGCTCTGGCCGAACATCCTCGAAGCGGTGAAGAACCGCCGCCGCTTCACCTGGATCCTCCTCAGTCAGAACGCCCAGATCACCGGCTTCGACGGCACCACGCTCCAGCTCGGCTTCGTCAACGTCGGAGCCCGCGACAACTTCGTGAGCAGCGGCAGCGAGGACGTGCTGCGGCAGGCCCTGGCCGAGCAGTTCAACGTCCACTGGAAGATCGAGGCCCTCGTCGACCCCTCGGGCGGCGGCGCGGCACCACCGCCGCCGGGCAGCGGCGGCGGGGGTGGTTACGGCGGCGGCGGGGCGACCGGCGGCTTCGGTGGCGGTGGCGGCTCCCTGGGCTCCGGCGGCGGAGCCGCGAGCGGCGGCTTCGGCGGCGCCGCGCCGGGCGGCACCGGCGGCGGGACCACGACCGCCCAGCGCCCGGCGTCGGGGCAGCCGTCCTCGGCCGCCCCCGCCCCGGTTGGCGCCGCGTCCGCCCCGGCGGCGGCCCCTCACCCCCCGGCCCGGCCCTCCGCGCCCGAGCCGCCCCCCGTCTCCATCGAGGACGACATCCCCGAGGACGACGACCCCGACCTCGACGAGTCCGCCCTCTCCGGCCAGGACCTGATCGTGCGGGAACTCGGGGCGACGGTGATGGACGAGTTCTCGAACGACTGACGACTGACGACTGACCCACGACGCATGACCAGTGACGCATGACGCATGACGCATGACGACTGACAGACGCTGGCGACGGCCGGCGGGCGCTGACGTCCGGCGATGAACGCCCCCCTTTCGGAGAAACCCACAACGCCCCGCCCCGCCCTCCTTCGGCATCCCCCACAAACCCACCCCACCCGCTCCCGTTAGGCTGGCCCCGTGAAGGTCCTCGTCATCGGTACCGGCGCCCGCGAACACGCCCTGTGCCGCTCCCTGTCCCTCGACCCCGCCGTGACGGCGCTGCACTGCGCCCCCGGCAACGCCGGCATCGCCGAGGTGGCCGAGCTGCACCCCGTCGACGCCCTGGACGGCGCGGCCGTGTCCGCGCTGGCCCTGGAGCTGGGCGCCGACCTCGTGGTCGTGGGCCCGGAGGCCCCGCTGGTCGCGGGTGTCGCGGACGCCGTGCGCGAGGCGGGGATCGCCGTGTTCGGCCCCTCCCAGGAGGCCGCGCGCCTGGAGGGCTCGAAGGCCTTCGCCAAGGACGTCATGGCCGAGGCCGACGTCCCGACCGCCCGCTCGTACGTCTGCACGACGGAGGCGGAAGTCGACACCGCGCTCGACGCCTTCGGCCCGCCCTACGTGGTCAAGGACGACGGTCTGGCCGCCGGCAAGGGAGTCGTCGTCACCGCCGACCTCGACGCCGCCAAGGCGCACGCCGTCGCCTGCGACCGCGTGGTCATCGAGGAGTACCTGGACGGCCCCGAGGTCTCCCTCTTCGCCGTGACCGACGGCGAGACGGTCGTCCCGCTCCAGCCGGCCCAGGACTTCAAGCGCGCGCTGGACGGCGACGAGGGCCCGAACACCGGCGGCATGGGTGCGTACTCCCCGCTCCCCTGGGCCGACCCGAAGCTCGTGGACGACGTCCTGCAGAGCGTCCTGCAGCCGACGGTCGACGAGATGCGCCGCCGCGGCACCCCCTTCTCCGGCCTCCTCTACGCCGGACTGGCGATCACCGGGCGGGGAGTGCGGGTCATCGAGTTCAACGCCCGGTTCGGCGACCCGGAGACCCAGGTGGTCTTGGCCCGCCTGAAAACCCCGCTGGCCGGCATCCTGATGGCCGCCGCCACCGGCAACCTCGCGAGCATCGAACCGCTGCGCTGGAGCGAGGACGCGGCCGTCACCGTCGTCATCGCCTCGCACAACTACCCCGGCACCCCCCGGACGGGCGACCCGATCACCGGCCTGGACGCGGTGGCCGAGCAAGACGCCCCGCACGCGTTCGTCCTGCACGCCGGCACCAGGCAGGACGGCGACTCGGTCGTCAGCGCGGGTGGCCGGGTCCTGTCCGTCACCGCGACGGGCGGCGATCTCGCCCAGGCCCGCGAGCGGGCGTACCGCGCCGTCACCCGCGTCCACCTGGACGGCTCCCAGCACCGGACGGACATCGCGGCGAAGGCGGCGTCGGGCGCCTAGCCCGAACCCGCCCCGATCTTCGTCGTCAGCCGTCTGACCAGGCACTCCGCAGGCCCCGGACCCCCCATGGATCCGGGGCCTGATCCTTGCCCTGCGTCATCCACCTTTCCCCAGAGCCATTCCATCGAGTGACCGATGCCGTATCCGGCTGACGGGGGCCGGGGCCCCAACTAGGGTGCGGCGCAAGCGTTCCGGCACTTGGCCCACCGGCATTGCGATGTCAGTGGTGGGTGCCACAGTGGGGGAGTGAGCAACGCCAGGACAGCCAGCAATGCCAGGACGGGAGGGGGTGAGGTCCGGACGTGACAGGCATCGGTGTGGAGACAGGGACTCAGAGCGCACGTCACCGTGCGCTGGCCGTGCTGCGGATCCGCAGCCGGGCACTGGCCGCCGCCGTGCTGCCCGCGGCCGTGGCCGTGGTCCTGCTGGCGGGCGGCTCCACCGGCCGTCTCGCCGGCGCCGGGTGGGACGGCGCGCGCTGGGCGGTGAGCGCGGTCGCGCTTCTCGTGCTGCTGGCCGCCGGCGGCTTCGCGCTGCTGCTCGCCCGGGCCCGGCCCGCGATGAGCCCGACGGTTGCGATCGCCGAGCGTGCGGCGCCCGATCTCTACCGGCTGGTGCGTGACCTCGCCGACCGCCTCGACGTCCCCGCTCCCTCCGCGATAGCGCTGACCCCGGACTGCGACAGCTGGCTGGAGGACCGCACGCATCCGGCTCACGGCCCACCGGCCGGGCCGACCGCCCGCGACGAGATGACGAACCCCGTACGACGGCACGGGCAGCGCCGTACGACGGCCAGTCCCGTCCTCGTCATCGGCTCCCCCTTCCTGTGGTGGATGCGCGTCGGCGAACTGCGCGCGGTGCTCGCCCCGGTCGTCGCCGGTACGGGGCCTTCGGCCCATCCCGACATAGCGGCCGCCCGGCGTTTCGTGCGGGCCCTGGACGCGGCGGTCGCCGTGGCCTCGGCACCGGGCCGCCGCCGCGTGACCCGCACCGGGTGCGCGGCCGCCGGCCGGCTGGCCCGGCTGCTGCTGCGCAGCTGCCGCGAGCACGCGGCCGAGATGGAGCGCGGGGTCGCCGCGGCGGCCGCCGAGCGTGCACAGGCTGTGGACTACGGGCTGCGGATCGTCGCGCAGGAACAGGTCGGCCTGGCGTACGCCGGCTGGGACCGCCTGCTCACCCGGGTCGCGTTGCCCGCCTGGCGGATGGGCCGCTGGCCGTCCCGGCTGGACGCCGGCGTCGTCGCCGCCCTCACCGAGCTGTCCCGGCGGGACCGCCTCGCCGAGGGCTTCGCCTCGCGCCTGGGCGAGCGTCCCGCCTGCGACCTCCTCGAAGAGCCCGGCCTGGTCGACGAGGCCACCTCACTCCTCGCGGCCCGCCTCTTCCACGGCGGCCCGGCGGAGTCCGGTCCCGACTGGTCGCCGGTGGCCTGGCAGGAGTATCCGGACGAAGTGGTGGACCGCAAGTGGCGCACCGACGCCGCCCGCCTCCACCGCGTCCTGGACACCCTCGGCGTACGCCGCGCCACCCGCGACACCGACCACGGCCCCACCCTGGCCCGCGTCCTGAACCACCTGACGGACCCGCCCCTGAACCCGGACCCGGAGCACGAAGCCCCCACGGCCGACGCCACGCCGCTCGACGCCGACCAGGCGGCCCCGGACCGGCCCACCGACCCGGCCACCGTCATCGACGGGACCCGGACCCCCGACCCGGCCCCGGACACCGCACACGCGGACCTCCCGGAACCTGAGGCCATCGAACACCTCGAACACCTCGAACATCTGGAAGACCTCGCGGACTTCGCCGACTTCGAGGACCCGGAGGACTCGACGCCCAGCGACCCCCGCAGCGCCGCCCTCGCCGCGGGCCTCAGTGCGGAACTCGCCCGCGAAGAGGCGGTCCACGCCCCGTCCCGCGCGAGCGCGCCCGCCCCCAGCCCGGACGCCCTGTGGGACGACGGCGCCCTCCCCCTCTTCCCCCTGCAACCCCCGCGCACCCCGCGCGAGCTGCTCGCCGACCACGTCACGGCGATGGTCTGCTGCGCCGCGATGGACACCGCCGGCGCCGCTCCCGGCCTGGACTGGCTCGACGGCCCCTCCCTCCTGGTCAAGGGCGAGCGCGCCGCCGACCTGACGCCCCGGGTCCTGAGCCTCATAGAGGACGGTGACCCGGCCCCGCTCAGAGCCTGGCTGGCCGAGGTCGGGATACGCGCGGAGAAGCCTGTACGTCTTGTCTGAGCCGGGCGCGACCGCCCGCCTTTCGGCCCGCACCCCTCCTGCCCCCGCCTCCTGCGGAGTCGCCGCTTCCGCTTTCGGTCAATTCGAAACGAACAGTGACGAAGTCCGTGCGTAATGTGATGTGCTGGGTAAGGAACGCGCACATGGCAATCGCACGCGACATAAGACAGTCGTACAAATGCGACAGCGGGTCACGCCAAAGCGGCCCCAAGCGATCCACAACAGAAGAAACCGCACCGCACCGCGCCACAGCACACTCACCGCCGCCGAGAGCGACCGCACGACCAGAACACACGGCGCCGAGGGAGGGGAACGACCATGGGGTCGGAGCAGATTCGACGCTGGGAGTCGGGAGCACTGGCACACGCCGTGACGGATCCTTTCGGCCAGGGCCCGCTTCCCTGGCTGCGCGGCAGCGAGACGTATTTCGACGACACCGGCCAGGTGGTCCCCTGGTACGTGGACCCGGCCCCCGCCGGCCGGCAGGCCCTGGGCACCGCGTCCGCACGTGTCCCCGCCCCGCGCTCCGGCGGTCCCCGCGCCGCCGACGACGTGCGACGCCAGATCAAGGGCTTCGTCTCCACCGGCGCGGCCGCTCCCGGCGAGGCCGTCGACTTCCACGTCACCGTCGACCCGCCCCAGGAATTCGCCGTCGACGTCTACCGCATCGGGCACTACGGCGGCGACGGCGCGGCCAAGATCACCACCAGCCCCCGCCTCTCCGGCATCGTGCAGCCCCCGCCGCTCACCGCCGACCGCACGGTCTCCTGCCACCACTGGTGGCTGTCCTGGCGGTTGCAGATCCCGTCGGACTGGAGCGTCGGCGCGTACGTCGCCGTCCTCACCACCGTCGACGGCTACCGCTCCCACGTGCCGTTCACGGTCCGCGACGACCACCCGGCCGACCTGCTCCTGCTGCTGCCGGACGTCACCTGGCAGGCGTACAACCTCTACCCCGAGGACGGCCGCACCGGCGCGAGCCTCTACCACGCCTGGGACGAGAACGGCCGGCTGCTCGGCGAGGCCGACGCCGCGACGACCGTCTCCTTCGACCGGCCGTACGCCGGAGCGGGCCTGCCCCTGCACGTCGGCCACGCCTACGACTTCATCCGCTGGGCCGAGCGCTACGGCTACGACCTCGCCTACGCCGACGCCCGCGACCTGCACGCCGGCCGCGTCGACCCCACGCGCTACCGGGGCCTGGTCTTCCCGGGCCACGACGAGTACTGGTCGACGAACATGCGCCGCACCGCGGAGCTGGCCCGCGAGCAGGGCACCTCCCTCGTCTTCCTCTCCTCCAACTCCCTGTACTGGCAGGTCGAGTTGGGCCCGTCCCCGTCCGGCACCCCCGACCGCCTCCTGACCTGCCGCAAGCGCAAGGGCCCCGGCAGGCCGCTGCTGTGGCGAGAGATCGACCGCCCGGAGCAGCAGCTGATCGGCATCCAGTACGCGGGCCGGGTCCCCGAACCGCGGCCGCTGATCGTCCGCAACGCGAGCCACTGGCTGTGGGAGGCGACCGGCGCGCACGAGGGCGACGCGATCGAGGGGCTGGTGGCCGGCGAGGCCGATCGCTACTTCCCGCGCACCCCGCTGCCCGACCACGACGAGCGGATCCTGCTCGCCCACTCCCCGTACACCGACGGCGAGGGCGTCCCGCGCCACCAGGAGACGTCCCTCTACCGCGCCCCCTCAGGCGCCCTGGTCTTCGCCGCAGGAACGTTCGCCTGGTCCCCGGCGCTGGACCGCCCCGGCCATGTGGACCCGCGCATCCAGCGCGCCACCGCCAATCTCCTGGACCGCATCTGCAAACGCGACTGATCACGGCGGACGCCGCCCGGCCCGACCGTCCGCTCCCTCACGACCCGCTGTCCCCGCCCATCCCGGCATACGGGAGAATCGACCCACTTGGACAGAACCACGGGGAGGAACCGTGTCCGGATTCGTCGAAAAGCCCGAGCCGACCGAGGTTCCGGGCCTGGTGCATCTGCACACCGGCAAGGTGCGCGAGCTGTACCGGAACGAGGCGGGCGACCTCGTGATGGTCGCCAGCGACCGCATCTCGGCCTACGACTGGGTGCTGCCGACCGAGATCCCCGACAAGGGCCGCGTCCTCACCCAGCTGTCGCTGTGGTGGTTCGACCAGCTCGCCGACCTGGTTCCGAGCCATGTCCTGAGCACCGAACTCCCGGCGGGCGCTCCCGCCGACTGGGCGGGCCGCACGCTGGTCTGCACGTCCTTGCGGATGGTCCCCGTGGAGTGCGTGGCCCGCGGCTACCTCACGGGCTCCGGCCTCGCCGAGTACCAGGAGACCCGTACGGTCTGCGGCCTCGCCCTCCCCGAAGGCCTCGTCGACGGCTCCGAACTCCCCGCCCCGATCTTCACCCCGGCCACCAAGGCCGAGGTCGGCGAGCACGACGAGAACGTCTCCTACGAGGAGGTCGCCCGCCAGGTCGGCGCGGAGACCGCCGCCCAGCTCCGCCAGGCCACCCTCGCCGTCTACGGCCGCGCCCGCGACATCGCCCGGGACCGGGGGATCGTCCTCGCCGACACAAAGTTCGAGTTCGGCTTCGACGGCGACGACCTCGTCCTGGCGGACGAGGTCCTCACGCCCGACTCCTCCCGTTTCTGGCCGGCCGACCAGTGGGAGCCGGGCCGCACGCAGCCGTCGTACGACAAGCAGTACGTCCGTGACTGGCTGACCTCGTCCGAGTCCGGCTGGGACCGCAGGAGCGAGCAGCCCCCGCCGGCACTGCCGCGGCACGTCGTCGAGGCGACCCGGGCCAAGTACGTGGAGGCGTACGAGCGTCTGACGGGCCTCGCCTGGTCGTAGCGGAACGCGGAGAGCCCCCCGGTCGAAACCGGGGGGCTCTTCTCGGAGCGGACGACGAGGCTCGAACTCGCGACCTCAACCTTGGCAAGGTTGCGCTCTACCAACTGAGCTACGTCCGCAGTGCGCCGTGGCGCGTCAGCAACTATACCCAACCTCGCTCGCGGGCGAGACGTGCGGCCGCATGCCGGTTCTCCACACCGAGTTTGGACACGGCCGACGAGAGATAGTTCCGCACGGTCCCCTGGGACAGCGCCGCCCGCTCGGCGATCTCCGCGACCGGTGCCCCGTCGGCGGCCAGCTCCAGGACCTCCGCCTCCCGGGCGGTGAGGGGCGAGTCACCGGCGGAGATGGCGTCCGCGGCCAACTCGGGGTCGACGTAACGGTTCCCGGCGTGCACGGTGCGGATGATCTCCGCGAGCCGCTGCGCGCTGACCGTCTTCGGCACGAACCCCCGGACGCCCGCCGCCAGGGCCCGCTTCAGATGTCCCGGCCGCCCGTGGCTGGTGACGATCAGCGTCTGGCAGCCGGGCAGTTCGGTCCGCAGCGATGTGGCGACCTTCACACCGTCGGCTCCCGGCATCTGGAGGTCCAGCACGGCCACATCGGGCTCGTGCGCCCGCGCCATCGCCAGCGCCTCCGGCCCGCTCGCCGCCTCGGCGACCACCACGAGGTCGTCCTCCAGCGACAACAGGGCGGCCAGCGCACCCCGGATCAGATGCTCGTCGTCGGCGAGCAGCACCCGCACGGTCACGACGCCACCCCTACGGAGGCGGTCAGCGGCACCTCGGCCACCAGCCGGAACAGCCCGCGACCGGAGGGACCGGCCTCCAGCGTCCCGTCGACCGCCGCCAGCCGCTCCCGCAGCCCGGCGAGCCCCGAGCCCCCGCCCGTTCCCGTCCCCGTGCCGGCGCCCGCGACAGCCGTCACTCCGTCGTTCTCCACGGTCAGTACCACCCGCCCCTTGAGCATCCGCAGCCCCACCACGCATCGTTCGGCATTCCCGTGCCGCAGCACATTGGTGGTCGCTTCCCGCACCACCCACCCCAGCGCCGACTGCACCTCGTCCGGCAGTCTCGCCGCCGTCTCCTCCCCGGACACCTCGCAGGCGATCCCGGCGGCCGTCAGCACGCCCTGCGCACCGGCGAGTTCGACCCCGAGGTCGGCCTCCCGGTAGCCCCGTACGACCTCCCGCACCTCGCGCTGCGACTCCTGCGCGATCCGCTGCACCTCGATCATCTGCTCCACGGCCTCGGGCCGCCCGCGCCGCGCCAGTTGCACCGCCAGCTCGCTCTTCAGGGCGATCACGGCGAGGTTGCGTCCCACCACGTCGTGCATGTCCCGCCCGAACCGCAGGCGTTCCTCCGCCACGGCGAGCCGGGCCCGCGTCTCCCGGGCGGCGTCGAGTTCGTAGACGCCGTTGAGCAGCCAGACGGAGAAGACGGAGGTGAACGCGAGGAAGCCGGTCGCGAACAGCGCCACCGCCCCCGTCACCAGCGCCTGGGACGGGGAGCGGCCCAGCGCCAGGGCCGTCAGGGCGGTACCCGCCGAGAAGCCGAGCACGAGGCCGACCACCCGGCGCCGGTCCCGGACGCCGAGGGCCAGCGCGCCCACGCCGAACGACAGCACGGCGGCCGTCATGGTGCCGAGCGCGGTCGTGGTGTCGTCGTCGGCCGGGCCACGGTCGAGGACCACGAGCACGAGGACGACCGAGGCCGCGCTGAAGACACCCAGCGCCCCCATCGTCCGCAGCGGCTGGGGACGCAGGCCGCGCACCCAGTCCAGTGCCCAGGTGGCGACCAGCGCGCAGAACGCCGCGTGGACGCAGATCAGCAGGAACAGCCAGGTCCCGAGCGGCTGCCGTACCCCTCCGAGGAGCGGCAGGCCACACACTCCCGCCTCGACCACCGGGAAGAAGTGGAACGACCACCGTGTGTAGGTCTCCACCTGCGCCGGCGTGCTCTTGCTCCGCCACCATCGTCCCGGCCTGGACATCCGACCGCCACTCCCGTCCGTCAGCGCCTCGGCTCCCACCGGAACCACCGCTGTACAGCAAACACCGCGAGGCAGGTCCAGGCCAGCGCGACGGCCAGCGCCCCGAGCGCCTCGTAGGCCGGCAGATCCCCGGTCCACGCGCCCCGCACCAGTGTGATGACGGGCGTCAGTGGCAGCAGTTCGCACACCGAGGCGATGCGGTCGGGCAGCACTTCGAGGGGAATGGTCACACCCGAGCCGAGCATGGACACGAACAGCAGGGGCAGGCTGGTCACCTGGGCGCTCTCGGCGGTCCGGGTGAAAGTGGCCGTGACCGCGGCCAGTGCCCCGCACAGCACGAGTCCCACCAGTACTCCCACGACCGCCAGATGGGGCGCGGGCGGTGCTCCGAGGTCGAGCAGCACCGTGCCGCCGACCGCCATCAGGACGCACTGGGCCAGCCCGATCGCCGACGCCGGCAACGCGGTCGCCAGCAGGATCTCCTTGTCCCGCAGCTCACCGGTGCGCAGCCGCTTCAGGACGAGTTCCTCCCGGCGCACGACGTAGGCGCTGGTCAGGGCCGAGTAGACGGCGAAGAGCAAGGAGAAGCCGATGGCGGCGGGCAGCAGCACCGTGCCGATGGTGAGCCCGGCGTCCGCGAGGTCCATCCCGTCGACGGCGGTGCGCACGCTGAGCGGCAGCAGCAGGGGAACGGCCACCGCCGTGACCAGCGTGGCGCGGCTGCGCCCGAGCAACGTCAACTCCGCCCGTGCCAGCGAGGACATCCGGCCCCCGGCCGTGGTGCTGCTCATGCCGCCACCCCTTCCTTCTCCGCCGTGGCGGCCGAAGCCTGCCCGGCGATCCGCAGGAACGCCTCCTCCAGTGAGGCCGATCGCACATCCAGCCCGCGCAGCTCGACTCCGGCGCCGCGGGCCCACAGGAGCAGCTCGGTGGCGGTCCGCTGCACCTCGTGCGTGCGCAGCCGTACCGTCCGGCCGTCCGTCTCGTGCCCGACGACGCCCAGCTCGCCGAGGGCCGGCAGGTCCCCGAGGAAGTAGGACTCGGGCAGCTCGAAGGAGATCCGGGCCGGCTGGGTCGCCGTCACCTCGGCGGGGGTCCCGGTCTCGGCGATCCGCCCCTGGTGCAGGATCGCCAGCCGGTCGGCGAGACCCTCGGCCTCCTCCAGGTAGTGCGTGGTCAGCAGCACCGTCGTTCCGGCGTCCCGCAGTTCCCGGACCAACTCCCAGGTGTCGCGGCGCCCTTCGGCGTCGAGGCCGGTCGTCGGCTCGTCCAGGAACAGCACCTCGGGCCTGCCGAGCAGCGCCAGCGCCAGGTCGAGCCGCCGCCGTTCACCCCCGGACAGCTGCTTCACACGGACGTCGGGCCGCCGGCCGAGCCCGACCAGCTCCAGCGCCTCGCCCACGGGCCGCGCCCCGGTCGTGCAGCCGGCCCACATCCGGACCGTCTCCGCGACGGTCAGCTCGGAGGGGAACCCGCCCTCCTGCAGCATCACCCCGGTCCGCGGCCGGACGGCGGCGCGCTCGGCGTAGGGGTCGTGCCCCAGTACCCGGACGCGACCCCCGGAGGGTGCCGCGAGGCCTTCCAGCAGTTCGACGGTCGACGTCTTGCCCGCCCCGTTGGTGCCCAGCAGCGCGAAGACCTCGGCATGTTTCACGTGGAACGTGATCCCGCGTACCGCCTCGAACCCGCCCCCGTAGACACGGCTCAGATCGGTGACCTCAATCACGTGATCGTGCTCGTTCGTGTTCATGCCTTCAGCATCCCGGCGGGCGATCGCCGGAAGCAGTGCACGGTGTCATCACTGCTCATGACAAATGTCAGACGCCTCATCGGGTAGGGCGTCGGACTCCTGCGCGTACGCCGAAGGCCCCGGTCATTGACCGGGGCCTTCGATAAAGAGAGCGGACGACGAGGCTCGAACTCGCGACCTCAACCTTGGCAAGGTTGCGCTCTACCAACTGAGCTACGTCCGCATATGCCCCCGACCGGCTTTCACCGATCGGTGCGAGCACCAGCCTACCTGATCCACAAGTGTGGTCTGTACGGCGATGCAGAGCGGGTGACAGGAATCGCACACTGCGCCTTCCCCCTGGAAGGGGGATGTTCTACTACTGAACTACACCCGCATGTACTCCGTGAGCTGGGTTTTTTCTTCCCGGCCCGTCGGCGTGCTCCAGACTCTAGCTGATCACCTGGGGTGCTGTGCAAGTCGGTTGCGCCAGGGGGCGTCTGAACGCCCGTCGGGGCCCGGCCCACGGAGCCGGTTCGGACGCCGGGATCACTGCGCCGCGGTGAACGCCTCGTAGACCTTCTTGGGGATGCGGCCCCGGGCCGGCACGTCCATTTTGTTGGCCTGTGCCCAGGCCCGCACGGCCGCCGGGTCGGGGGCGACCTCCGTCTGCCGGTAGGCCTTGCCCGACCTCGACCGCTTGCGGCCGGCGTCCACGTAGGGCGCGAGCGCCTTACGCAGTTTCTTGGCATTGGCTTCATTCAGGTCGATCTCGTACGACTTGCCGTCGAGCCCGAAGGCGATCGTTTCCGCCGCTTCCGAGCCGTCGATGTCGTCAAAGAGAGTGACCACGACCTTCTGCGCCACGAATATCGGTCCCTTCGTACGGCACGTCTATCCAGCTCAGCTGCGACGACATGCCGAGTGTCGGCTTTTGCCAATTCATTTGTACAGTGCCCGGCAAAGCATTGTGAAGCCCGACTAAATCTCTCCGCGTGTCCCGATGCAATAGCTCTCGCGGGTGGATCTCGCATCTTTCCCGGAACTTTTCGTGAACGCGCGCTGTCGATGCGTGACCGTGACCATCGATCCGTAGCTTCCTACAACTCTACCCGCGTAGAAATTTTGTGCGGGTAGTCTGAAGGAACCTGCTCAGCACCACACACCGGGAGTGCCAGTGGCACGCGTCGTAGTCGACGTCATGCTCAAGCCGGAGATCCTCGACCCCCAGGGCCAGGCGGTGCAGCGCGCACTGCCGCGCCTCGGTTTCGACGGCATCTCCGACGTACGTCAGGGAAAGCGATTCGAACTGGAAGTGGACGGACCGGTCGACGAGGCCGCGCTCGCCCGCATCCACGAGCTCGCGGAATCCTTCCTCGCCAACACCGTGATCGAGGACTTCACCGTCAAGGTGGAGGAAGTCGCGGAGGCCGCCAAGTGACCGCTCGTATTGGCGTCGTCACTTTCCCCGGCAGCCTCGACGACCGGGACACGCAGCGCGCGATCCGTATCGCCGGCGCCGAGCCCGTCGCCCTCTGGCACAAGGACAAGGACCTCAAGCAGGTCGACGCCGTGGTGCTGTGCGGGGGATTCTCCTACGGCGACTATCTGCGCGCCGGGGCCATCGCCCGCTTCTCGCCGGTGATGGAGCCCCTCATCGAACAGGCGAGGTCCGGACTGCCGGTCCTCGGCATCTGCAACGGCTTCCAGATCCTCACCGAGGCCCACCTGCTGCCCGGCACGATGCTGCGCAACAACCACCTGCACTTCATCTGCCGCGACCAGAAGCTGCGGGTGGAGAACGACCGGACCGCCTGGACCAGTGACTACAGCGCCGGCCAGGAGATCCACATCCCGCTGAAGAACATCGACGGGCAGTACGTCGCCGACGAGCGCACGCTCGACGAGCTGGAGGCGGAGGGCCGGGTCGCCTTCCGCTACCTGGACGTCAACCCCAACGGTTCGCAGCGCGACATCGCCGGCGTCACCAACGCGGCCGGGAACGTCGTCGGTCTCATGCCGCACCCGGAGCACGCCGTCGAGTCCCTCATCGGCACCGGCCGCACCGACGGCCTGCCGTTCTTCACCTCGATCCTCAAGAAGCTGGTCAACGCATGAGCCGGACGCCTCTGGACACGGTCGAGCACGCGGCCGCGACCCCCGACGTCGAGCTGCCCTGGGCCGAACTCGGCCTGAAGAAGGACGAGTACGAGCGGGTGGTGGAGATCCTCGGCCGCCGCCCGACCGGCGCCGAACTCGCCATGTACTCGGTCATGTGGTCCGAGCACTGCAGCTACAAGTCCTCCAAGGTCCACCTCCGCCAGTTCGGCGAGAAGGCGCCGCAGAGCGACGCGCTGCTGGTCGGCATCGGGGAGAACGCCGGCGTCGTGGACGTCGGCCTCGGCTACGCGGTCACCTTCAAGGTCGAGTCGCACAACCACCCGTCGTACGTCGAGCCCTACCAGGGCGCGGCCACGGGTGTCGGCGGCATCGTCCGCGACATCATCGCGATGGGCGCCCGCCCGGTCGCGGTGGTCGACCCGCTGCGCTTCGGCGCCGCCGACCACCCCGACACCAAGCGCGTGCTGCCCGGCGTCGTCGCCGGCATCGGCGGCTACGGCAACTGCCTGGGCCTGCCCAACATCGGCGGCGAGGTCGTCTTCGACTCCTGCTACCAGGGCAACCCGCTGGTCAACGCCGGTGCCATCGGCGTGATGCGGCACGAAGACATCCACCTCGCCAAGGCGTCCGGCGCGGGCAACAAGGTCATCCTGTACGGCGCCCGGACCGGCGGCGACGGCATCGGCGGCGCGTCGATCCTCGCCTCCGAGACCTTCGACGACGCGAAGCCCTCCAAGCGCCCCGCGGTCCAGGTGGGCGACCCGTTCCAGGAGAAGCTCCTCATCGAGTGCACCCTGGAGGCGTTCGCCGAGAAGCTGGTCGTCGGCATCCAGGACCTCGGCGCGGCAGGCCTGTCCTGCGCCACGTCCGAGCTGGCCTCGAACGGCTCCGGCGGCATGACGGTCGTTCTCGACGACGTACCCCTGCGCGACTCCACGCTCTCCCCCGAGGAGATCCTGATGAGCGAGTCGCAGGAGCGGATGTGCGCGGTCGTCGAGCCGGGCAAGGTCGAGCGCTTCCTGGAGATCTGCGCGAAGTGGGACGTCATCGCCACCGTCATCGGTGAGGTGACCGACGGCGACCGCCTGGAGATCTACTGGCACGGCGAGAAGATCGTCGACGTCGACCCGCGGACCGTCGCCCACGACGGCCCGGTGTACGAGCGTCCGTACGCCCGCCCCTCCTGGCAGGACGCGCTCCAGGCGGACGACGCGAACAAGCTGCCGCGTCCGGAGTCGGCCGAGGAGCTGAAGGACCAGGTCCTCAAGCTGGTGGCGTCCCCGAACCAGGCGTCGAAGAAGTGGATCACCTCTCAGTACGACCACTTCGTCCAGGGCAACACCGTCCTCGCCCAGCCCGAGGACTCCGGCATGATCCGGATCGACGAGGAGACCGGCCTGGGCGTCGCCATCGCGACGGACGGCAACGGCCGTTACGCCAAGCTCGACCCGTACAAGGGCGCGCAGCTGGCCCTGGCGGAGGCCTACCGGAACGTGGCCACGACCGGCGCCAAGCCGCTCGCGGTCTCCGACTGCCTGAACTTCGGCTCCCCCGAGGACCCGGCGGTGATGTGGCAGTTCGCGGAGGCGGTACGCGGACTTGCGGACGCCTGTCAGCAGCTGGGCACGCCCGTGACCGGCGGCAACGTCTCCCTCTACAACCAGACCGGCGAGGCGGCGATCCACCCGACGCCGGTCGTCGCCGTCCTCGGCGTGATCGACGACGTGGCCCGCCGCACGCCGGTCGCCTTCCAGGAGGAGGGGCACCTGCTCTACCTCCTCGGCGACACCCGCGAGGAGTTCGGCGGCTCGGCCTGGTCCCAGGTCGTCCACGACCACCTCGGCGGCCTGCCGCCCGAGGTCGACCTGGAGCGCGAGCGCCTGCTGGCCGAGATCCTGATCTCGGCCTCCCGCGACGGCATGATCGACTCCGCGCACGACCTGTCGGACGGCGGACTGATCCAGGCGGTCGTCGAGTCGGCGCTGCTCGGCGGCAAGGGCGCCCGCCTGGTCGTCCCCGACGGCTTGGACGCCTTCACGTTCCTCTTCTCCGAGTCCGCGGGGCGCGCGATCGTCGCGGTCCCCCGCTCCGAGGAACTCCGCTTCACCGACATGTGCGGCGCCCGCGCCCTCCCGGCGACCCGGGTCGGTGTCGTCGACGGCACCACGATCGACCTCCAGGGCGAGTTCACCCTCCCCCTGGAAGAACTCCGCACCGCACACGAGTCCACCATCCCGACCCTCCTCGCGTAACCACCCGCCCGACGGCCACAAGGCCCCGCCCGTTCCCGGGCGGGGCCTTCGCCACCCCGCCACCCGCCCGACAGCGCCCCCCGGCCGGCCGCGGTGTCCGTCCCGGCGGTGGTTGCGTCGCCGGCTCGGGCAGTGGTGGGGTGCTTTTCCGGTGGCGGCCCGGGTGGTGGTGCCGGCGGGCGGCCGCGGTGTGCGTCACGGCAGTGGCTGCGGTACCGCCCCGGTGACCGCCCGGATGGTGGTCGGCAGTGGTTCGCGGCGCCCGGCCCGGCGGCGGCCAGGGATGTGGTGCTTGCGGTGGCTGCGGTGTCTGTCCGGGCGGGGACGCCGATGCCCGTCCGCTCCGCCGCCCCCGCCGCGCTCCCGGCGCGCACGGTCGTAGGCTCCCGCCATGCCCCCGGCCAAGAAACGCCCCCGTGCCTACGACCCCGTCAAGACCCGTGCTGCCGTTCTGGCACAGTTCGGCGAGGTGCGTCGCGCCGTCCGCGGCCTCACCCCGGAGCAGCTCGCGTTGCCCACGCGGTTGGGGGACTGGGTCGTGCGGGATCTCGTCGCGCACACCGGGATGGCGCTCGCCGCCGTGAGCCGGCTGCTCGGCGAGGCCGAGCCCGCGCGGCAGGACGCGCGGTTGTCCGACTGGCCCGCCGCCATCGGCGCCGACGCACCGGCGATCGCCGGCACGGCCCGGCACCTCGCCGAGCTCCATCCCGACCTGGACGCCCACCTCGCCGACGTCGAGCGGCGCTTCACCGCCGACCTCGACGCGCACCCGGGCACCCGTCTGCTCCCGACCAGCGCCGGCGCGCTCCCCCTGGCCGACTACGTCGTCACCCGCACCGTCGAGCTGGTCGTGCACACCGACGACCTCAACGCCGCGGTGCCGGGACTGGACGTCCCCCTCGACAGGCAGGCCCTCGCCGCCGCGACCCGCCTCCTCGCCGACGCGCTCGCCGCGAAGGCCCCGGGCGGCTCCACCGAGGTGCGGATCCCGCCGTACGCCGTGGTGCAGTGCGTCGAGGGTCCGCGGCACACCCGGGGCACCCCGCCCAACGTCGTCGAGACGGACCCGCTCACCTGGATCCGGCTCGCGACCGGACGCCTCACCTGGCCGGACGCCCTCGCCGAGGCCAAGGTGAGCGCCAGCGGGGAACGGGCCGATCTGGCGAATCTGCTCCCCCTGATGGCCTGAGAGGGGAACCGATCACCCCACCCGCCCCGTCGAATCGGCATGTCCAGGCAGAAGCAGTACCTCACCGTCACCTCGGCCCTCGCTCTCCTCCCGCTCGCCGTCGCCTGCGGCAGTGAGCAGGCGGGCAGTACGACGGCCGACGCCTCGAAGCCCGTCACCGGCGTCCACTGGAGCGTCGACAGCGTCACCGTCGACGGCACGCAGCACGACGCCCCCGCCGACGCGCACGTCACGATCGACGAGAGCGGCAAGGCGCAGGGCAACTACGGCTGCAACCACTTCAGCGCGCAGGCCTCCTTCGACGGCGACCGCGTCCGGCTCGGCGACGCGACCACGACCGAGATGGCCTGCGAGGAGAAGCCCATGACCTTCGAGAAGAACCTCGCCCGCACCCTCGCCGACGGCGCCCTGCGGACCGAGGTCGAAGGCGACCACCTGACGCTCACCACGGAGGCCGGCGACACCGTCCGCCTGACGGAGGAGAAGGCCGCCCCGCTGTACGGGACGAAGTGGACGATCACCGCCCTCGGCAAGGGCGGCCCGGACGGCACGGCCGAGTCCCTCCCCCAGGGCGCCGAAGGCACGGCCCACCTCACCTTCGACAAGGCCACCGGCCAGGTCAGCGGCCGGCTCACCTGCAACAAGGTGACCGCCGAGGCCACCGTCCGCGACGGGCGGATCACGCTCGGCCCCGCGTCCACCACGCGCATGATGTGCGAAGCCTCACTCATGGCGACCGAAAAGCGCCTGCTGGGCTTCTTCGACGGCACCGTGACCTATCGACTGGACCACCACAGCCTGACGCTGACCAGCGAAAACGGCGAGACTGTCACGGCCGGTGCCGGAAAGTGATCTCTACCGCCCGGTATCCCCAATTCGGACCAGTGGACGACCTCGCCTACACTCGGTGGCGTGCCACGTGGTGACGGTCGACTCAATCACGATCTGCTTCCCGGCGAGAAGGGCCCCCAGGACGCATGCGGCGTCTTCGGTGTCTGGGCTCCAGGCGAAGAGGTCGCAAAGCTCACGTACTTCGGGCTCTACGCCCTCCAGCATCGGGGCCAGGAATCCGCGGGAATCGCGGTCAGCAACGGCTCCCAGATCCTCGTCTTCAAGGACATGGGCCTGGTGTCCCAGGTCTTCGACGAGACGTCGCTAGGTTCCCTGCAGGGCCACATCGCGGTCGGTCACGCCCGCTACTCCACCACCGGTGCCTCGGTGTGGGAGAACGCCCAGCCGACGTTCCGCGCGACCGCGCACGGCTCCATCGCGCTCGGCCACAACGGCAACCTGGTCAACACGGCCAAGCTCGCCGAGATGGTCGCCGAACTCCCCAAGCAGGACGGCCGTACCACCCGGGTCGCCGCCACCAACGACACCGACCTGCTGACGGCCCTGCTGGCCGCGCAGGTCGACGCCGACGGCAAGCCGCTGACCGTCGAGGAGGCCGCCCCGGTCGTCCTGCCACAGGTCAGGGGAGCCTTCAGCCTCGTCTTCATGAACGAGCACACCCTCTACGCCGCCCGTGACCCGCAGGGCGTCCGCCCGCTGGTCCTCGGCCGCCTGGAGCGCGGCTGGGTCGTGGCGTCCGAGAGTGCCGCCCTGGACATCGTCGGGGCCAGCTTCGTGCGCGAGGTGGAGCCGGGCGAGTTCCTCGCCATCGACGAGAACGGCCTGCGTACCTCGCGATTCGCGGACGCGAAGCCCAAGGGCTGTGTCTTCGAGTACGTCTACCTGGCCCGCCCCGACACCGACATCGCCGGCCGGAACGTGTACCTGAGCCGGGTCGAGATGGGCCGCCGGCTCGCCAAGGAGGCGCCCGCCGAGGCCGACCTGGTCATAGCGACCCCGGAATCGGGCACCCCGGCCGCCATCGGCTACGCCGAGGCCTCGGGCATCCCCTTCGGTGCGGGTCTGGTGAAGAACGCGTACGTCGGACGTACGTTCATCCAGCCCTCCCAGACGATCCGCCAGCTCGGCATCCGGCTGAAGCTGAACCCGCTGAAGGAAGTCATCAAGGGCAAGCGGCTGGTCGTCGTCGACGACTCGATCGTCCGCGGCAACACCCAGCGCGCCCTGGTCCGCATGCTCCGCGAGGCGGGCGCCGCCGAGGTGCACATCCGGATCTCCTCGCCGCCCGTCAAGTGGCCCTGCTTCTTCGGCATCGACTTCGCCACCCGGGCCGAGCTCATCGCCAACGGCATGACGATCGAGGAGATCGGCACCTCGCTCGGCGCCGACTCCCTGGCGTACATCTCCATCGACGGCATGATCGAGGCAACCGCCATCGCCAAGCCGAACCTGTGCCGCGCCTGCTTCGACGGCGAGTACCCGATGGAGCTCCCGGACCCCGAACTGCTGGGCAAGCAGCTTCTGGAGACCGAGCTGGCGGCCGGTCCGGCGGCCACGGCCGCGGCCGACGCGATCCGCCGTCCGTAGGCCTCAGAGCCTCGTATCACCAACCGAAAGATCCCAGGCAATGTCTGCTGCAGACAATCAGTCGCCTCCGGCGACGGGTCCTGTCACCGGTGCCTCCTACGCGGCCGCCGGTGTCGACATCGAGGCGGGCGACCGCGCGGTCGAGTTGATGAAGGAGTGGGTGAAGAAGACGCAGCGCCCCGAGGTCCTCGGCGGCCTCGGCGGTTTCGCCGGCCTCTTCGACGCCTCCGCCCTCAAGCGCTACGAGCGCCCGCTCCTCGCCTCCGCCACGGACGGCGTGGGCACCAAGGTCGACGTCGCCCGCCAGATGGGTGTGTACGACACGATCGGCCATGACCTGGTCGCGATGGTCATGGACGACATCGTGGTGTGCGGCGCGGAGCCGCTGTTCATGACCGACTACATCTGCGTCGGCAAGGTGCACCCCGAGCGGGTCGCCGCCATCGTGAAGGGCATCGCGGAAGGCTGCGTGCTGGCCGGCTGCGCCCTGGTGGGCGGTGAGACGGCCGAGCACCCCGGCCTGCTGGGCGAGGACGACTTCGACGTCGCCGGCGCCGGTACGGGCGTGGTGGAGGCCGACCGGCTGCTGGGCGCGGACCGCATCCGAACGGGTGACGCCGTCATCGCCATGGCGTCCTCCGGTCTTCACTCGAACGGGTACTCGCTGGTCCGGCATGTCCTGCTGAACCAGGCGGGCCTGTCCCTGGAGGCCCACGTCGACGACCTCGGCCGCACCCTCGGGGAGGAGCTGCTGGAGCCGACGAAGATCTACTCGCTGGACTGCCTCGCGCTCACCCGCACCACCGAGGTGCACGCCTACAGCCACGTCACGGGCGGTGGTCTCGCGGCCAACCTGGCCCGGGTCGTCCCGGACGGCCTGCACGCGATCGTGGACCGCTCCACCTGGACCCCGGCGCCGGTCTTCGACCTGGTCGGCAGGGCGGGTGACGTCGAGCGCCTGGAGCTGGAGAAGACCCTCAACATGGGCGTCGGCATGATCGCGATCGTCCCGGAGGAGTCCACCGAGGTGGCCCTGGCGACCCTGGCCGACCGCGGGGTCGAGGCATGGGTGGCCGGCGAGATCACGGACCGTGGCGAGCACCCCGCGGGCGCGGCCCTGGTCGGCGACTACGACAGCTGAGCCCCGTGCGGGCAGCACAGAACCCGGTCGGTGACCAGGGGTCACCGACCGGGTGGGTGTTCAGTGCAAGGTCAAGCGCCGCGACGATGTGAGGACTGGCCTTCCTCGTCCTCGTCGTCGTCCTCATAGAGGTCGGCGTACCGTGCGTACAGGTCGTCGTCCTGCTCATCGTCCTCGAATTGATCACCGTTCGTACTCGGCGACGTATTCGCAGTCGATGCGCCCAGCTCCTCGGCCAGGCGTGAGAGATCTGTCCCACCGCTGTTGTACTTCAGCTGGCGGGCGACCTTCGTCTGCTTGGCCTTGGCCCGGCCGCGCCCCATGGCTCGACCCCCTCAACGACGGGGCTCGACGGCCCCAGAGTCTTGACACGCGTTCATGTTCCGGCACGGGCTCTCCGTGGAGAGACCGGTCCGTAGGGCTTCCACGGTACCTGAGCCCGCGCCCATACGGTACGTCGCCCGCAGCACGCGCGTGTGCACAGAACCTGCGAGGCGCCCCGTCCTCGCTGGTCAGTGGCGATTTTAACCACTTATTGGCGGCCGACCCGCCGGTCGAAGTGAGAGTTCTCTCCAACTGTCCACCGGCAGGTACCGCTCAAACCCTCCGAGGAGGCCTGCGGAACGTCACCATCCGCGGGCCGCGCGGGCCTCCGCCATCCGCTGCTCGGCGATCCGGTCGGCAGCGGCGGCCGGCGGAATCCCATCCGCCTTCGCACGTGCGAATATGGCCAGCGTGGTGTCGTAGATCTTCGCCGCCTTCGCCTTGCACCGGTCGAAGTCGAAGCCGTGGAGTTCGTCCGCGACCTGGATGACGCCGCCGGCGTTCACCACGTAGTCGGGCGCGTAGAGGATCCCGCGGTCGGCGAGGTCCTTCTCGACACCCGGATGGGCCAGCTGGTTGTTGGCCGCGCCGCACACCACCCGCGCGGTCAGCACCGGCACGGAGTAGTCGTTCAGCGCCCCGCCGAGCGCGCAGGGGGCGTAGATGTCGAGGCCGTCGACGCGGATCAGCGCGTCGGTGTCGGCGACCGCCGTGACGCCCGGGTGCCGCTCGGTGACCCGGCGCACGGCGTCCTCGCGCACGTCCGTGACGTGGACCTCGGCGCCCTCCGCCATCAGGTGCTCCACCAGGTGGTGGCCGACCTTGCCGACACCGGCGATGCCGACCCGGCGGCCGCGCAGCGAGGGGTCGCCCCACAGGTGCTGTGCGGAGGCGCGCATGCCCTGGTAGACGCCGAAGGCCGTGAGGACGGAGGAGTCGCCCGCCCCGCCGTTCTCGGGGGAGCGGCCGGTGGTCCAGCGGCACTCCCGGGCCACGACGTCCATGTCGGCGACGTACGTGCCGACGTCACAGGCGGTGACGTACCGGCCACCGAGGGAGGCCACGAAGCGCCCGTAGGCGAGCAGCAGCTCCTCGCTCTTGATCCGCTCGGGGTCGCCGATGATCACCGCTTTGCCGCCGCCGTGGTCCAGCCCGGCCATGGCGTTCTTGTACGACATCCCGCGCGCGAGGTTGAGCGCGTCGGCGACCGCCTCGGCCTCGTTCGCGTACGGGTAGAAGCGGGTACCGCCGAGGGCGGGGCCGAGGGCGGTGGAGTGAAGGGCGATCACGGCCTTCAGGCCGCTCGCGGGGTCCTGGCAGAGCACGACTTGCTCATGTCCGCCCTGGTCCGAGTGGAACAGGGTGTGCAGTACATCAGCAGGTGCGCCGGCTACGTCGGTCACGGTGGTGACTCCTGAGGTAAAAAGCGGCGATCGGACGGGGTCCCGTGCGGGTGGCGGGGCCTGTGAGCATGAGATTAGAGCCTTCCGGCCCCGCCGACCGAGCAGTGCTCAGGATCACCTCCGCACGGAGTACGTCCGTGCGACGATTTGCATAGTTTTCCCGCGCGTTTGTGGGCGGGTTCCGCAGGTTTCCCCGGCAGGCGGCGGGGGAGGGAGCAGGCGTGCCCAAGGTGTCCTCGGTGATCGTCCCGTACGCGGCGTACCTGCGCGTGTACGAGCCGCTGGCCGCCTTCCCGGAGCAGGAGCGCGATCACTGGGCCCGCTACGCCCGCCGGCCCGACCGCCCCTCGTACCAGGACGAACTGCGCCGCTCGCTGGCCGACTTGCTGCCGACCCCGCCCGTGCCCGTGCCGGTGCACGAGAGCGCGGACGCCTTCGTGCTGGAGGCCGACGGGGTGGTCCACGTCTGCCCCTGGCGGACCCGGCTGCGAGGCTGGCAGGCCCTCGGTGATCTCGCGGAGGAGCTCCCGCCCCCGCTGCTGGACGCCGTGCTGCCGCCGGTCCTGCGCCACCAGGCGACCCAGGACTACGAGCGCTGGCTGGCCGGCAACCCGGACGCCCGCCCCTGGATCCGCACGGCGACCTGGCAGGTGCCGCTGAACTGGTTCGTCCTCGTCTCCGACGAGGAGCGGGAGTACGACCAGGGCTCCGGCGGCACCGACGCGGTCCCGCCCGTGCTGCGCTACCGCACCCCCATGGTCCAGGCCCGTCGCCGGGTGGCCCGGGGTCTGCGCACGCTGCGGAACGCCATGGACGAGGGGCCGCTGATCGACGGCCTCGTGGACGTCGGGCGCTGGCTGGAGGAGTTCCACCCGCGCTCCCTGGTCGAACTCGACTACGGCGGGCTGGTGCACGCCCTGCGGGCCGGTGATCTGGAGGGCGACCACTCGGCGGCCGACGTGGCCGAGGGGATCGAGGCGCTGCGCCAGGGCGACGGGGTCGCGGCGGGCGAGGCGTACGCCCGCCTCGTGGAGCGCTGGCGCTCGGTGCGGGACCTGCGCTCGGCGAACTGACGTACCGTCCTGTGACCTGGCTTACGGTCCGTCAACAAGGGATCCAGAGCCCGATCTGGGCGTATGTGTCAAGAGTGTGATGCATGCGACAAGCGTGATGGAGCGCACGTACATGGCTCTTGCGTCCCTTGCCCATCCTCATGCCAAAATAGGACAAGGAGTCCGGGGAGGACTCTGTCCGTCCAGGTGTGTTCAACTGTGGGCGGATTCTACGTAATGCGTGCTTTGGGGGGTCTGGTGACTCCTGATCGCCCTGTGACTGATCGTCACGGTGGCGTGACTGTCCGCTATGGCATGGTCCATCGGCATCCGTCGCTGATGAACACCTGGGAGGGCAATTCCATCGGTTTGGCCGACGCGGCTGGACAGATGGTGTAGTTGTAGTGCCGAGGACAAGCCGTTCGTCCTATAACCGACTCGACTCGCGTCCGCCATTTCGGGCAACGCGGGTCAAGGTGCAGAATTTAGAGGAAAGAACCGAGAAGGTTCGGTTCTCCCGAGGAGGCCGCTCATGACCGCTCGCACCCCTGATGCCGAGCCGCTGCTGACCCCGGCTGAGGTCGCCACGATGTTCCGCGTCGACCCGAAGACGGTCACGCGGTGGGCGAAGGCCGGCAAGCTCACTTCCATCCGTACGCTCGGCGGGCACCGCCGCTACCGCGAGGCTGAGGTGCGCGCTCTGCTCGCGGGCATCCCGCAGCAGCGCAGCGAGGCCTGAACAACTGAATAACGGGGCAAATCGGCCGGTCCCCCCACCTGCCGAGGCGCCCGAAACCAAGCTCCAACCGACGCGGGTCCTGCCCCAACAGGGCTCTCGCCCAGTGGCTTCAGGCAACTGACAGGGTGCGTCGTCGATCGCGCTGGACTCCGCCGGGTCCAGCGCGATCTTTTTTGTGCGCGGGGTGGTCGGCCTGTGGGCGGGCTTGTCGGAGTCTGGGGAGGGGTGTCGGAGCTGCTGTGAGGAGGCCCCCCAGGAGAGTGCAATTGCACATATTAAATTGACCAGTTGTAGGAGAAGGGTAAGTACCGCTGTTTCAGAAACTCATGCGGTGACTCCCGTCACATGCCACCGTGCTTGTTGCCTCTGGCCTATGTGCGGTAAGGGAGTTGGGGATGTGAGGCAGGGTTCGCGGGGCACTCATGCGTCGGCGGGACGCTCGTCCGCGACGCTCTCCTCGGGGGTGTCCGTGGCGAGCGGTGCGGGGTCCGCGGCGAGGGCGAGGCGCAGCAGCCGATGGCAGACCGGGCAGTGCCGGGTCAGATGCCGGTACGACGACGCGGCCGCCAGATGCGCCCGGAGCAAGGCCCGCGTCTCATGCCTCACCGATGCCGCCATACGCCACCTCCGGGGGCCCAGCGGGCGTGTTGCCCTGGTTTCTGAGTACCTACCGAATCTGACGCCGTCAAGGCACCCCAGACACCCACGACCGAGGCCCGCCCCCCTTGAACATGGCTGAGGCCCGCGTCCCTTGACGGGTTGCGGGCCTCAGCCTTACTGCGCTCTGTCGCCTGCGGCTGCGCCGCGGGCGCGGCCTCTCGCGTGGCGCGGGGGGGTGGTCATGGCTGAGGTCCGCCCCCCGTTGACGGGATGCGGGTCTCGGTCGTGCTGCGGTCCTGATGGGATTTGCTGTGTCGCCTGCGGCTGCGCCGCGGGCGCGGCCTCCCGTGTGGCGAGGCGGTGTGGCGTGGGGGCGGTCATGACTGAGGCCCGCCCCCGTTGACGGGATGCGGGCCTCAGTCGTATGCGGTCCTGACGGGATTTGAACCCGCGGCCTCCACCTTGACAGGGTGGCGAGCACTCCAAACTGCTCCACAGGACCAGGTTTCGCGGCGCCATTTCTGCGTTGCGCTGCGAGAAGAGACTGTACAGGAGCCGGGCCGCCTGGTCGAACTCACTTAGTGTGCGGGGCTCCTCACGGCGCCGCGGCGTCGATCGCCTTCACGATCCGCTTGTCCGACACGGGGTACGCCGTGCCCAGCGCGTGCGCGAAATAGCTGACGCGGAGCTCCTCGATCATCCAGCGGATGTCCAGGACGGCGGCCGGCACCGGCCGGCCCTGCGGCATCTGCTCCAGGAGCCAGGCGTACTCGTCCCGCATCTCCTGGACCTTCTCCATGCGGGTGGTGTCCCGCTGGACGTTCGTCGGCATCTGCTGCAGACGCCGGTCCGCGGCCACCAGGTAGCGCATGAGGTGCGGCAGCCGGCCCAGCCCCGCCGCCGTCACGAAACCGGGCTTCACAAGGGCGTCCAACTGCTCGCGCACGTCCGCGAGGTTTGCCAGCAGCGCGGGGCTGCGTACGGCCTTCAGGCGGCGCTCACAGGCCTGCCAGGCGGCCAGGACCTGCTGCACCTGGCCCACCGCGCGCACGGTCGTGTCGACGATCTCGGCCCGCACCTTGTCGTAGAGCTTGCGGTACGACTCCTCGTCCCACACCGGCCCCCCGAAGTCGGCGATCAGCTTGTCCGCGGCCGCCGTCGCACAGTCGTCGAAGAGGGCCTGGACGGAACCGTGCGGGTTGGCCGAGAGGGCGAGCTTGTGGGCGTTGGTCAGCTTGTCCGAGGCGAACTTCGCGGGGTTGACCGGGATGTTGCGCAGGATGAGCCGGCGCGTGCCCCGCCACATGGCCTCGGCCTGCTCCGCCTCGGTGTCGAAGAGCCGTACGGAGACCGTGTCCGCCGCCGGACCGTCGTCGACGAGGGCCGGGTAGGCCTTGACCGGCTGGCCGGCCCGGCGGGTCTCGAAGACGCGGGTGAGCGTGCCGATCGTCCAGTCGGTCAGGCCCGTGCGCTCGACGGACTCGCCGCCGCTGCGCTCCGCGGTCGCCGCGGCGGCCTGCGAGAGGGCCTTGCGGGCCTTCGGCTTGAGCTGGATCCGCAGCGCCTCCAGATCCTTGTCCTCGGCCAGCTTGCGGCGCCGCTCGTCCACGATCCGGAAGGTGATCCGCAGATGGTCGGGGACCTTGGCCCAGTCGAAGTCGTCGGCGGTGAAGGGCACGCCGACCATGCGCTTCAACTCGCGGGCCATGGTCGTGGTGAGCGGCTCCTGGAGGGGCACGGCGGCGTCCAGGAAGCGCTTGGCGAAGTTCGGCGCGGGCACGTAGTTGCGGCGGATCGGCTTGGGCAGGGTGCGGATGAGCTCCGTGACCACGTCCTCCCGCAGGCCCGGGATCTGCCAGTCGAAGCCCTCGTCGGTGACCTGGTTGAGGACCTGGAGCGGGATGTGGACGGTGACGCCGTCGGCGTCCGCGCCCGGCTCGAACTGGTAGGTGACCCGGAACGTGAGCGGGCCCTGGCGCCAGGAGTCGGGGTAGTCCGCCTTGGTGACCGCCTCCGCCGACTCGCGGATGAGCATCTCTCGCTCGAAGTCGAGGAAGTCGGGCTGCTCGTGCCGTTTGCGCTTCCACCAGGAGTCGAAGTGCGCGCCGGAGACGACGTGTTCGGGCACCCGCTGGTCGTAGAAGTCGAACAGGGTCTCGTCGTCGACCACGATGTCGCGGCGTCGGGCGCGGTGCTCCAGCTCCTCGACCTCGCTGAGGAGTCGGCGGTTGTCGGCGAAGAACTTGTGGTGGGTCCGCCAGTCGCCCTCGACGAGCGCGTTGCGGATGAACAGCTCGCGGCTGGCCTCCGCGTCGATCCGGCCGTAGTTCACCTTGCGCTGGGCGATGATCGGGACGCCGTACAGCGTGACCTTCTCGTACGCCATCACCGCCGCCTGGTCCTTCTCCCAGTGCGGTTCGCTGTACGTCCGCTTGATCAGGTGCCCGGCGAGGGGCTCGACCCACTCGGGCTCGATCTTCGCGTTGACACGGGCCCAGAGGCGGGACGTCTCGACGAGCTCGGCGGACATCACGAACCGGGGCTGCTTCTTGAACAGCGCCGAGCCGGGGAAGATCGCGAACTTGGCGCTGCGCGCGCCCAGGTACTCGTTCTTGTTGCCGTCCTTCACGTCCTTCATCCCGATGTGGGAGAGGAGGCCGGCGAGGAGGGAGGTGTGGATGTGGTCGGCGGGGGCGTCGTCCTCGTTCAGGTGGACGCCCATCTGCTTGGCGACGGTGCGCAGCTGGGTGTAGATGTCCTGCCATTCGCGAATGCGCAGGAAGTTGAGGTACTCCTGCTTGCACATGCGGCGGAAGGACGACGAGCCGCGCTCACGCTGCTGCTCGCGCAGGTAGCGCCAGAGGTTGAGGTAGGCGAGGAAGTCGCTGGTCTCGTCCCGGAAGCGGGCGTGCTGCTGGTCGGCCTGGGCCTGCTTGTCCGACGGGCGTTCGCGGGGGTCCTGGATGGAGAGCGCGGCGGCTATGACCATGACCTCGCGGGCACAGCCGTTCCTGTCGGCCTCCAGGACCATCCGGGCCAGCCGCGGGTCGACCGGGAGCTGGGCGAGCTTGCGGCCGGTGTCCGTGAGCCGCTTGCGGGTGTCCTTCTGCGCCGGGTCCAGCGCGCCCAGTTCCTGGAGCAGCTGCACGCCGTCGCGGATGTTGCGGTGGTCCGGGGGGTCGATGAAGGGGAACTTCTCGATGTCGCCGAGACCCGCGGCGGTCATCTGCAGGATGACGCTCGCCAGGTTCGTACGGAGGATCTCCGCGTCCGTGAACTCCGGGCGGGCCTCGAAGTCGTCCTCGCTGTAGAGGCGGACGCAGATGCCGTCGGACGTACGGCCGCAGCGGCCCTTGCGCTGGTTGGCGCTGGCCTGGGAGATCGCCTCGATGGGCAGGCGCTGGACCTTGGTGCGGTGGCTGTAGCGCGAGATGCGGGCGAAGCCGGGGTCGATGACGTACTTGATGCCCGGGACGGTGAGGGAGGTCTCGGCGACGTTGGTCGCCAGAACGATCCTGCGTCCGGTGTGCTGCTGGAAGACCCGGTGCTGCTCGGCGTGCGAGAGCCGCGCGTACAGCGGAAGGACCTCGGTGAACCTGTACTTCTTCTTCTCCAGCGCGTCCGCCGTGTCGCGGATCTCCCGCTCACCGGAGAGGAAGACGAGGATGTCGCCCTTGCCCTCGCCCATCAGTTCCTCGACGGCGTCCGTGATCGCGGTGATCTGGTCGCGGTCGGCGTCGTCCGACTCCTCTTCGAGCAGCGGCCGGTAGCGCACCTCCACGGGGTACGTCCGCCCGCTGACCTCGATGATCGGGGCGTCGCCGAAGTGCCGCGAGAAGCGCTCGGGGTCGATGGTCGCCGAGGTGATGACGACCTTGAGGTCGGGCCGCCTCGGCAGCAACTGCGCGAGATAGCCCAGCAGGAAGTCGATGTTCAGGGACCGCTCGTGGGCCTCGTCGATGATGATCGTGTCGTAGGCGCGCAGCTCGCGGTCGGTCTGGATCTCGGCGAGCAGGATGCCGTCGGTCATCAGCTTGATGAAGGTGGCGTCCGGGTTCACCTGGTCGGTGAAGCGGACCTTCCAGCCGACGGCCTCGCCGAGCGGCGTGTCGAGTTCCTCGGCGACCCGCTCGGCGACCGTGCGGGCGGCGATCCGGCGGGGCTGGGTGTGGCCGATCATGCCGCGGGCGCCCCGGCCGAGCTCCACGCAGATCTTGGGGATCTGCGTGGTCTTCCCGGACCCGGTCTCACCGGCGACGATCACGACCTGGTGGTCGCGGATGGCGTCGGCGATCGCGTCCTTCTTCTGGCTGACGGGGAGCTGCGGCGGATAGCTGACCACCGGCGCCTGCGCCCGGCGGTCGGCCATCCGGGTCTCGGCCTTCTCGATCTCCGCCTCGATCTCGGCGAGTACGGCGTCACGGGCCTCCGGCTTGCGGATCTTCCGTGCACCTTCGAGCCTGCGACCGAGCCGATGCGCGTCGCGCAGGGAGAGGTCCGTCAGGCGGGTGGCGAGGGCAGGCTGCGTAGACATACGGGTTCCAGGATCGCACCTCGCCCGAACGACTGGCGAACCATTTGCCTGTGACGCGACCGGCTCGGAGGCCGGGCCGGCCGGCGGCACGCCCCCGCGGCATGCCAGGTCCACGGCCGTCGGCGTTCATGAACATCACATTGCGCCGGGCCCTGCGGCCCGGCCGCACGCGGATACTGACCGGGCGCGGCGGAGGGGCGGGACAGCGGATGGAGTGGACGGTGTGGGCGGGCCTGGCCGCAGGGCTGCTGATCGCGGTGGTGACCGCGCCGGCCGGCGTCTCCGGCGCGGTCTTCCTGCTGCCGGTCCACCTGAGTGTGTTCGGGGTGCCGAGCCCGGCGATCACACCGACGAACCTGCTGTTCAACGTGGTTGCCGGACCGGGCGCCCTGTGGCGCTGGCGCCGCGACGGCGCGCTGCGCGGACCGCTCACCCGGCGCCTGATCGCCGGCACCCTGCCGGGCGTGGTCCTCGGCGCCGCGATCCGCGTCCACGCCCTTCCGGGACCGGGGATCTTCCGGTTGCTGATCGCCGCCCTGCTCCTGCCGGTCGGACTCGGGCTGTGCGTGCGCACGCTCGCCCCGCCCCGTGGCCCGCGCGCTCCGACGGAGCCGTCCCCGGGCGTCCTCACCTGCCTGGCGGTGGGGGTGGGGGTGGTCGGCGGGATCTACGGGATCGGCGGCGGTTCGCTGCTGGGGCCGATCCTGGCCGCCCGCGGACTGCCCATGGCCCGGGTGGCGCCGGCCGCGCTCGCCGCCACCTTCGTCACGTCGCTGGTAGGGGCCGCCGCGTACGTGCTGCTGTCCCTGGCGAGCTCCGGTGACGTCGCCCCCGACTGGTCGCTCGGCGTGGCCTGCGGCCTGGGCGGCCTGGTCGGCGGCTACCTCGGGGCGCGCCTCCAACCCCGCCTGCCCGACCGGGCGTTGCGCCTGCTCCTCGGCACCCTCGCCACGACGATCGGCGCTCTCTACGCCGCCCGGACCTTGACCTGATTCGAGCGGGCCCGTGACGCTTCCCCGACGGAGCGCCGAGACGCCCGACGTGCCGCTCAGGCAGGCCGGCGTAGTGCTCGCCGCCCGGCACGGGAACCGCGGGGTCCCCGCGCCCGGCGGCGAGGCGGTCCGTTCCTGTTCCGGAAGCGTGGCCCGGCTCGGCTCAGGCGGAGACGTACGGCCCTTCGGTCGCCTTCAGCCGCAGCATGGCCGTCAGCCGGACGGCGAAGTACACCGCTGCCGCAGCCGCGGCGACGTCCAGGATGTCGGACGCCATCAGCTGGAGCACGGCGTCCCGGATCTCCCCGAGGGACTCGGCGTCCTGGTAGCTCCGGCCGGCGTACCGGCTGAACAGGGTCGTGGCGACGAACAGGCCCCACCACAGGTTGACCGGCCAGAAGGAGACCTTGTGCGGCTCGCCGTCGGCCGGCAGCCGAGTGCCGGCCCCCCACATGTCGATGGCGACGCGATAGGGCATCCAGAGGTTCGCCACCGGGATGAACCAGGATCCGATCGCCCAGCCGGGGCCGTTGCGGAACCGGTCCGGCCCGAGCGCCCCGGCGTCCTGGCGCATGCGGTGGAACCAGAGGACGAAGACGATCGCACAGGCGAGGAATGCGACGCTCTGGAGCTGTCCGGCCGTCCGGTACAGCGCGTCGGCGCTGTCCAGCTCCTGCTGGGAGGCGAAAGCGAAGGCCTGATCCCCCTCGATCAGCGTGTACACCCGGACACCGGCATAGACGGCGAACAGGTCGCTGAGGGCGACGGCCGCGAGCAGCGCCGACAGGCCGGTCAGGAGGTACCGCGGCAACCGCGGTACCTGGTGGGGCAGGTCGGGAAGCGGACGGAGATCGGCGGATGCGGACATGACGATGGCCCCCCGGGCACAGAAACGGAGTCGCCCGCGGAAGATCGCGTGCTGGGGGAAGATACGACGGCCGCGTGCGGTCCGTCCACGGTGAATCCGCAGGACCGAAGGGTGGCTGACATGGGGGTACGCGTCGGCGTCCGGAAAGCGGAACGCCCGCTCCGAGCAATCCCGGAGCGGGCGATGTCGCTTTTCAGCGTTGTGGCTGGGGCCGGGGTCGAACCGGCGACCTATCGCTTTTCAGGCGATCGCTCGTACCAACTGAGCTACCCAGCCACGGGGTTCGTGCGAACCCCGAGCGGTCCTGACGGGATTTGAACCCGCGGCCTCCACCTTGACAGGGTGGCGAGCACTCCAAACTGCTCCACAGGACCAGGTGTGGTTGGTGCGCGAACCAACGTAGCTAAGTGTCGCACACCGAACTGCGTGCCCCCAACGGGATTCGAACCCGTGCTACCGCCTTGAAAGGGCGGCGTCCTAGGCCGCTAGACGATGAGGGCTATCGGCCCGCCTGCGCGCTTCTCAGCGCGTCGGGGACGTGAGAAGCATATGGGATGGCGGGAGGGATCGCCAAAACGGTTTACGGACTTCGCTCGCCGGGGGGCACCGGGGACGGGGTGCGGGACGGGACCGGGGACGAGGCCCCGGACGGCGTCGCTTCCGGGCGGCCGCCCGCCTGCTCCGTCGGTGTCGCCCCCGGCTGGTCCGACGACGCGCCGCCCGGCTGGTTCTCCTCCACCAGATGGCGGCTGACCTCCGCCGTGGTGAGGCCGAGGCCGCCCAGGCGGATCGCGTCCCAGGCCTGGAGGCGACGGGTGTCGCGGTCGAAGTAGAGGATCGACGCCTCGATCGGGTCCGGGTGGGCGTCCTCCACCGCGCGCAGGCCGCTGCCGCCGGTCGAACCCTCGATGCGCAGCCGGGTGCCGTAGGGCAGGACCTCCATCTCCTGGTGGTGCACATGGCCCGCCAGGACGAGCGGGACCTCGCCGTCCGTCTGCCGGGCGGCCTGCGGCTCATGGGCCACGGCCACGTCCACCGGCGTGCCGGCGGCGCGCCGGTCGCGCAGGGCGGTGGCCAGCCGGGCGCCGGCCAGTTCCTGGGAGGCCTCGGCGCCCGCCTTGTCGCTGCGGTCGGGGGTGAACTGGGGGTCCCCGATCCCCGCGAACCGCAGCCCCGCCACGGAGACGGCACGGCCGTCGTCGAGGACGTGCACGTTCTTCAGGTCCTCCAGATAGCGCTGGGTGATCCGCGAGTCGTGGTTGCCGCGCACCCAGACGTACGGGGCGCCCAGGTCCTCGATCGGGTCGAGGAACCCGTTCTCCGCCGAGGTGCCGTGGTCCATCGTGTCCCCGGAGTCGACGATCACGTTCACCTCGTACTGCTCCACCAGCGAGGCGATGATCTTCCAGCTCGCCGGGTTGAGGTGGATGTCGGAGACGTGCAGGACGCGGATGGTGGTCGGGTCCGGCCGGTACGCGGGGAGCGTGGAGGTGGCGTCGTAGAGCTTCGTCACGTTCGTCACCAGGCGCGCCAACTCCTGCTGGTAGACATCGAACTCGGTGACGATGCTGCGCGCGTCGCCGACCAGTGAGGGGGCCGAGGAGAGCAGCCCCGAGAACTTCGGCTCCAGGACCGACTTGGGGTTCCAGGTGGCGTACGCCGTCGCGCCCGAGGCCGCCAGCAGGGTGAGCGCGATGCCGCCGGCGGCGAGCGCGCGGCGCGGGCGGCGGTAGACGGCGAGGCCGAGCGCGGTCGCGCCGGCGACGACGGCCACGCAGGAGCGCACGGCGAGGCCGAGGGCGCCCTGGCCGACGTCCCGGGCGACCTCGTCCTGGAGTCCGGAGATGCGCTCGGGGTGGTCGACCAGGGCCTGGGAGCGCTCCGGGTCGAGCTGGTCGACGTTCACGTCGAGCCGGACGGGGGCGAGGTGGCTGTCCAGGTGCAGGGCGCCCAGCGGGGAGACGTTGATCTTCGTGCCGCCGGTGAGGGACGGGCGCAGGGTCATCGTCGTGTCCATCGGGCCGACCGGGACCCGGACGTTCCCGACGACCAGCAGCCCCAGCCATGCGCCCAGCAGGACGACGGCCGTCAGCCCCAGGGCTCTGGTCCAGCGGTTCGCGGGGGGCGGGACGAGCGTGGTCTCGGCGGTGGGGCGGGTGCGGCGGCGGACACGGAAACGGCTGATGGTGGTCAGGACTGCGGCTGGGACGCGGGCCATTGGTCCCGTATGCCCAGGCGCGCAGGTGGATATGCGGCGCCGAGTGGGTCGTACCCGCGTGGTGGCGGGGGTCTCGAACCGGGGTGCCGTACCGGACAATGGGCCTGTGCTGGAGATGACGCGCGAGGAGTTCGAGGAACTGGTCGCCGAGGCGCTGGACCGGATCCCGCCGGAGCTGACGCGGCTCATGGACAACGTCGCGGTGTTCGTCGAGGACGAACCGTCCGCCGACGACCCCGACCTGCTCGGGCTGTACGAGGGGACGCCGCTGACCGACCGGGGGGAGTGGTACGCGGGGGTGCTGCCGGACCGGATCACGATCTACCGGGGGCCGACGCTGCGGATGTGCGATTCGCGCGAGGACGTCGTCGCCGAGTCCGAGATCACGGTCGTCCACGAGATCGCCCACCACTTCGGGATCGACGACGCGCGGCTGCACGCGCTGGGATACGGGTAACGGGTCGCGTGTCCTCTTGTGGGCGGCGGGAGTTGGGCAGGTTGACTCCATCACCCCGCCCCGGAGGTGGCTGCCCGTGCGCCGCTTGTACGTACCTGTCCGCCTGGCCGCCACCGTCGTGGCCGTCGCCGCTGCCGCCGGCTGCATGAGCGTGGGTGACGACGACGGCGACCGGGCCAGGCCCTCGCACTCGGCCGGACCGCGGGGCGGCGAGGCGCCCGACGGGGGAACGGCCTGGTCCGGCGGCGGTGTCGCGGGCGGCGGGGCCGCGGGCGGCGCCGATCATGGGCGGGGCAAGGACGGGAAGGGCGGCCGGTCGGCCTCGCCGGGTGCTTCGCCGGGCCCGTCCGGCTCGGCCAAGGCGCCGGGGGCGACCGCGTCGGGCTCGGCGCCGGCCAGGCCGGGGCACAGCGTCAAGCCGGGCGACCCGCCGCCGCCCCCGCCCGAGCCGACCCCCACCCGCACCACCGCGGACCCCGAACCGCCCCCGCCCTCGCCGGAGCCGCCGACCAGCCCGGAGCCGACGGTCGCCGAGCCGTCCTCCTCGGCGCACGAGGACACGAGTCCCCAACTGGTCCAGCGGGAGCCGGCGCCGGAGGCGGGCGCACCGGTCTAGCGAGGGCCCACCGCCCGGCGGCGATCGGGTCCACCGTCCGGCGTCGACCGGGTCCGCCGTCCGGCGGCGATCGGGTCCACCGTCCGGCGGCGATCGGGCTCACCCGTCCGATGGCGGATGCTGGGCTCCTCCGGGGCGCCGACCAGGCGTTTCCGGACCGGTTTGCCTTCCGGGGTGGTGGGTGCGTATGGTGGTAGATCGTTTGATCCCATTTGCCCGGCGCCACCGCAGAGCGCGCCGTGTGGCGCGTACTCTCCCTTGCCGTGGCGGACCGCATTGAGGCGGTCGTGTGCGAATCACGGAGTTGACGGGCGCGTGCCGATGAGACTCCGGAAGGTTTCGCAGACGTATGTCTATCACCAGTACCGATCACTCCGTCATGCCCGCGGGCGAGGACCGGACCCCTGAGGCCGCCGAGGCCCCCGAGATCACCTTCGCCGATCTCGGTCTGCCCGAGGGCGTCGTGCGCAAGCTCGCGCAGAACGGTGTGACCACCCCCTTCCCGATCCAGGCAGCGACCATCCCGGACGCCCTGACCGGCAAGGACATCCTCGGCCGTGGCCGTACCGGCTCCGGCAAGACCCTCTCCTTCGGTCTGCCGACCCTGGCCACGCTGGCCGGCGGCCGCACCGAGAAGAAGCGCCCCCGCGCCGTCATCCTCACGCCCACCCGCGAACTGGCGATGCAGGTCGCCGACGCGCTCCAGCCGTACGGGGACGTCCTCGGGCTGAAGATGAAGGTGGTCTGCGGCGGTACGTCGATGGGGAACCAGATCTACGCCCTGGAGCGGGGCGTCGACGTGCTGGTCGCCACGCCCGGCCGGCTCCGCGACATCATCGGCCGCGGCGCCTGCTCGCTGGAGGACGTGCAGATCACCGTCCTCGACGAGGCCGACCAGATGTCCGACCTGGGCTTCCTGCCCGAGGTGACCGAGCTGCTGGACCAGGTTCCGGCGGGCGGTCAGCGGATGCTGTTCTCCGCGACCATGGAGAACGAGATCCAGACCCTGGTCGACCGCTACCTCAACGAGCCGGTCTCCCACGAGGTCGACGCGGCCCAGGGCGCGGTGACGACCATGTCGCACCACATCCTGATCGTGAAGCCCAAGGACAAGGCGCCGGTCACCGCCGCGATCGCCTCCCGCAAGGGCCGCACCATCATCTTCGTCCGCACCCAGCTGGGCGCCGACCGCGTCGCCGAGCAGCTGCGCGACGCCGGTGCCAAGGCCGAGGCGCTGCACGGCGGCATGACGCAGGGCGCCCGCACCCGGACGCTGGCGGATTTCAAGGACGGGTACGTCAACGTGCTCGTCGCGACGGACGTCGCCGCGCGCGGCATCCACGTCGACGGCATCGACCTGGTGCTCAACGTCGACCCCGCCGGTGACCACAAGGACTACCTCCACCGGGCCGGCCGCACCGCGCGTGCCGGGCGCACCGGCACGGTCGTCTCGCTCTCCCTGCCGCACCAGCGCCGCCAGATCTTCCGCCTGATGGAGGACGCGGGCGTCGACGCCTCGCGCCACATCATCCAGGGCGCCGGCGCGTTCGACCCCGAGGTGGCCGAGATCACCGGTGCCCGGTCGATGACCGAGGTGCAGGCCGAGTCCGCCGGCAACGCGGCGCAGCAGGCCGAGCGCGAGGTCGCCCAGCTCACCAAGGAGCTGGAGCGCGCGCAGCGGCGCGCCGCCGAGCTGCGCGAGGACGCCGACCGGCTGGTGGCCCGGGTGGCGCGTGAGCGCGGCGAGGACCCGCAGGCGGCGGTGGCCGAGGCGCAGGCCGTGGTGGCCGAGGCGCCCGCGGCGGCCGAGCTGCCGGACGTCGTCGAGGTGTCGGTGCCGGAGCAGGTGGCGGCGCGGGACGTCGAGCGCGTCGAGCGGCCCGAGCGGTCCGAGCGGTCCGAGCGTTCCGGAGCCTCCTCCTACGAGCGCCGGGAGCGTCGTGACGACCGCGGTGACCGTGGTGGCTTCCGCCGTGACGAGCGTCGTGACGACCGTGGCGGTCGTTCGTTCGAGCGTCGTGACGACCGCGGTGACCGTGGTGGCTTCCGCCGTGACGAGCGTCGTGACGACCGTGGCGGTCGTTCGTTCGAGCGTCGTGACGACCGCGGTGACCGTGGCGGCTTCCGCCGTGACGAGCGTCGTGACGACCGTGGCGGTCGTTCGTTCGAGCGTCGTGACGACCGCGGCGACCGTGGCGGCTTCCGTCGTGACGACCGCGGCGACCGTGGTGGCCGTTCGTTCGAGCGTCGTGACGACCGTGGCGGCCGCTCCTTCGAGCGTCGCGACGACCGGGGTGGCGACCGCGGCGGCTTCCGTCGTGACGACCGTCCCGCCCGTTCCTTCGACCGGCGTGACGACCGCGGTGGCCACCGTGGCAGCGACCGCCCCTTCAACCGGGACCGCCAGGGCGACCGCCCCGGCTTCCGCACCGGCGGTCACGAGCGTCCGTACGGCCGCCGTGACGACCACCGCGGCGGTGGTTCCTTCGGGCGCCGCGAGGACAAGCCCCGCTGGAAGCGCAACGGCTGACGCCGGCCGAGAGCCGCGTAACTGATCCAAGCCGTGACCCCCCACCGATCCGTCGGTGGGGGGTCACGGCTTTTCGTGCTCGGGCCGATGAACAGTAGGTAAGAGCGGTAGGTAATGCCTTTCCGCAGAGGGCGGAGGTGGTTGTAGCATCAACCGTTTTCGTGAGACGGGTGTGACGGCCGGGGGGGCCGGAGGTGCCGTGGTGGCGCCGGGACCGTCTCTGTTCTCCCGGGGAGGGACCCTCATGGCTCGCCATGGCTTCACCCGTCTGCGTCTCGTCGCCGCTTGCGCCGTCCTGGCCGGCGGACTGACCCCACTGCTGCCGGGCACCGCCGTCGCGGACACGCCGCAGGAGACGGTGGTGCCGGCGACCTTGCGGAGCACGTATCTCGGGGCGACGCTCCAGATCACGGGCTCCGGCGCCGACGGAGCCGGAGCCCAGGGCGTGTTCCACACCCTGGAAGGCTCCGGTCTGGTCTGGACGCGGTACGCGGACGGCAGATCCGTGAAGGTCGTGCACCCGACGGGCTACAGCCGGTTCCGCCCGGTCGGCGACGTCATCGCCTACATCTACGCGGACCACCACGTCGACCTGTGGAACGCGGCCGACGGCACGACCCGCACGGTCCGGGTCTCCGACGACATGGAGATGGGCACCCTCACGGCATACGACGACGTGGTGGTGGCGGAGCGGAGAACGCAGGAGGAGGACGGGGCGACCCGGCGGGAGACCCACCTGTTGTCCCCGGAGCCCGACGGCAGCACCCGTGACGTGACGGTGACGGGGCTGCCCGAGGAATACACGATGGCCCGCCCGCTGGGCAGGTACGGCGATGCGGTGCTGTTCCGGGCCGGGCTGACGGGCACCTGGGAGACCATGGTGGTCGAGGTCGACACGACGACGGGCCGCGTCCGGAGCTGGACGGCCCCGTCGGCCGATCCCTATCTCAAGGCCCGGATCACCGAGGACCACCTGGTCCTCTACAACCCCAGCGACCCGACCGTCCTCGTCCACGACCGTGCCGACCTCGCCGCCGACCCGGTCCGCGTCACCCTGCGGGACGGCGGCGTGAACCCGACGCAGGAACTCACCGTGGTCGGTGACTGGCTGGTCCAAGGGTCCTACGCCAGGCCCCTCGCCGGCGGTCCCGAGGTGACCCTCTTCAAGGCGTCGAGCCCGGGCATCGCCACCGCGTCCGACGGTACGTCCGTGGTCATCGGTCGTACCGGCACGGACGACTGGGGTGTCCAGCGCATCCAGCCCGGCCCGGACGGCCGGCCCGTCGTGACGCAGATCAAGTCCCTGGGCAAGCCGTCGTTCGCGATCCAGGGACTCTCGCTCGACCAGGGCAGGCTCGTCGTCACGGACTACGGCACCAGCAACGGGGCCACCGGCACCCGTGTCGCCCGGACCCGGGCGGTCGCGCCGACGGGCACCCCGGTCTTCGGTTCCGCCGTTCCCCTCACCGACTCCAGCGTCGTCGTCGGCCGTTGCCCGGTCGACGACGACGCCTGCGCCCCCGTCCGGGGCTCGGCCGACGGCAACATCGCGTGGCTGGAGCACCGCTCGGCCGAGCAGGACCTGATCCGCGTCGCCGGTCCGTCCGGCCCCTGGCAGCGCACGGTTCCGGCCGGCGGACGGATCACCGACGTCTCCGGCGACTACCTCATCCACCGGACGGCCACCGAGCAGACGGTCTACTGGATCGGTGACGACGGCGCCCCGGAGCTCGTCCGTACGCCCGTGGCAGCCGCGCTGTCCGGCTCCGTGCTGTGGAGCGCGGGCACCACCACCGGCAGCGTCACCGCCTACGACCTGGCCACCGGCCGGACCACCGAGACCCTCGTCACGGACGCGGGCTGCACCCCGGACGAACTCCAGGCGCTGGGCCGCTTCCTGTACTGGGCCTGCGACGGCCGCGCCGGGGTCTACGACCGGACGGCGCACAAGTCCGTGCCCGTGCCCACGGGCGAGGCCAAGCTCGGCGACGGCTACGTCGTCACGCACGACCGGGCCGCCGGGAAGCTGACGCTCACCACGGTCGCCGACGGCACGCCCGCGAGCCGGGTGATCGGCGACCTGCCCGACACCGGTGTCTCGCAGCGGGACGTGCGCTGGACGGTGGACGAGGCGGGCGGCAACGCCGCCTACGTCGACGCGCAGGAGCGCGTCCACCTCATTCCCTCCGGCGTGCCGCAGCAGCCGTTGCGCCTGCTGCGTCCCGCCCGCAACGCCACCTCCGTCCAGGCCCGGGAGGTCGACGCCGTCCTGGACCCGGTGACCACGCTGCAGCTGTCCAAGCCGGCGGCCGGCTGGCGACTGACCGTGCGCGACAAGGTCACCGGCAGGACCGTCGACGTCCACGAGCGCGAGAGTGAGTCCGCTCGCGGCGAGCTGACGGTGGGCTGGGACGGCAACGTGGCGACCGGCGGCCGTCTCCCCAACGGCACCTACGACTGGACACTCACCGTCAGCCCCGCCGACGGCGTCGGCGGCCCGCTGGAGACGCACGGCACCGTCCGGCTCTACGACGGCAGCCCCGTGCGCCACGACCACACCGGCCCGTCGGGCATCGTGGACGGCGTCGGCGACCTGCTGAGCCTCAGCTCCTCGGGAGGTCTGACCTTCCACCAGGGCACGGGCAAGGGCGGGTTCACCGAGAAGCTCACCGGCACCGGCTGGCCGACGAGCGTGAAGGCGGTGCCGGTCGGCGACATGGACGGCGACCGCTGCAACGACGTCCTGGTCAAGTACAGCGGCGGGACGGTTCGGCTGTACAAGCCGGACTGCGGCGCCCCGCTGGAGCCGTCGACGCCCTACACCACGATCGCGACCGGCACCGGCTGGAACCAGTACAACGTCCTCACCTCGCCCGGTGACGTCACCAAGGACGGCCGGCCCGACCTGATCGCCCGCAACACCGCCACCGGCGGCGTCTACCTCTACAAGGGCACCAGCACGGGCACGTTCGCCCCGCGCGTGAAGCTCTACGACAACTGGAAGACGTACAAGAAGGTCGTCGGCGCCGGGGACCTCAACGGCGACGGCATCGGCGACCTGGTCGCCCAGGACACGACGAACGCGCTGTACCGCTACCTCGGCACCGGCAAGGGCACCTTCGCCTCCCGGGTCAAGCTGTCCCCCGCCTGGGGAGTCTCCTACAACGTCGTCGTCGGCGCCGGCGACGTCACGGGCGACGGCGCGGCCGACCTGATCGCACGCGACACCACCGGCGCGCTCTACCGGATCCCCGGGACCGGCAAGGGCTCCTTCGGCACCCGCGCACGCATCAGCACGGGCTGGCAGAACTACAAGGGACTGTTCTAGGCGGTGCCGGCGCGTCGGGGGAGGCGCCTGACGGGTGCCGGTCGGGTGCTCGTCCGGTGCCCGTCCGGTGCCCGTCCCGGCTCGCGAACCGGTGGATCTCCCGCGCTTCCGGACCCTTCCCTCAGGCACCCGGCCCTGTCTCCCGGATACCCGATCGGCGACGCGGCCTCCTCCGGCTATGCTCGGGGAGGCAACATCGCCTGGGCCCTTAGCTCAATTGGCAGAGCAGTGGACTTTTAATCCATTGGTTGTGGGTTCGAGTCCCACAGGGCCTACAGGACGGCCCCCGGCTCGCAGGATCTGAGCCGGGGGCCGGTGTGTTCCTCAAGTCGCGCCGGGTCCCGGCGCGCTGATCCGCTGTCAGCCGCACGCGGCGTGCGCGGGCGCGAGTGCGAGGTCTCCGGTCAGTTCCGCCAGCGGCAGCGTGTGCTGGGTCTGGAGGACCTTGGCGCGCAGGTAGCGGACGTTGTGGGCGGTGGTGAAGACGCCGGTGGGGACGCGCTCGTGGACGGCCACGCCGAGACCGCGCAGCTGCTCGGCCTTGTCGGGGTTGTTGGACAACAGGTCCAGGTCCGTCACGGACAGGGCGCCGAGCATCTGGGCCGCCGCCGTGTAGTCGCGGGCGTCCTCCGGGAGGCCGAGCGCGGTGTTCGCCTCGTACGTGTCGAGGCCCTGGTCCTGAAGGGCGTAGGCGTCGAGCTTGTTGTAGAGGCCGATGCCGCGCCCCTCCTGGCGGAGGTAGAGCAGCACGCCGCCGCGGGTCGCGATGCGCTCGACGGCCTCACGCAGCTGGGGGCCGCAGTCGCAGCGGGCCGAGCCGAAGACGTCGCCGGTCAGGCACTCGGAGTGCAGGCGCACCAGGGGGCGGGGGCCGGGCTCGCCGAGGACGACGGCCACGTGTTCCTGGCCGTCGGCCAGACCGTGGAAGGTGACCAGGTCGGCGTCGACGCTGTAGCCGTCGTGGAAGCGCAGCGGCACCCGGACGCGGGCACGCACGGTGGCGGCGGGGAAGTCGGGCATACGGGTCTCCGGAATCGGTTGTTTCAGTTTTGAAGCAGCCTCTTGATCGGCGACCCTACCGCATGCTTTAAAGTTAAAGCAAACAGTCCCCCGTGCGGTCTCGGCCGGACTCAGGAGCAGGGCGACGACCGGCGCCGCCAGGGCACATCACCCGACGCGCCGCCCTCGTCCTCTCCCTGCAACGCCTGCGCGACCCCCGTGAAGATCTCCTCCAGCTGGCCCACCTGCTGCGAGGTCAGATGGTCGAAGAGCGTCGCGCGCACCGTCCGCACATGTCCCGGCGCCAGCCGTTCGACCGTGGCCATCCCCTCCTCCGTCAGCGCGGCCACGCTCCCCCGCTTGTCCCAGGGGCAGTCCTCGCGCCGTACCAGCCCGTCCTTCTCCAGCCGGGTGACGGCGTACGTCAGCCTGCTGCGGGTGATCTTCAGGTGCTCGGCGAGATCCGTCATCCGGAGCCGGCGTTCCGGGGCCTCGGAGAGATTGGCGAGGATGGAGTAATACATGTGCGGCATGCCGGCCTCCTGCTGGAGCTGCCGGTCGAGCGCGTCCTCGAGGAGAAGGGTGGCCCCCATGTACGCGCGCCAGGCGCGCTGCTCCTGCGGAGTGAGCCAGCGAGTCGTCATGCCGCCAGTGTAGTTTTGCTTAAAACTTGAACCACATAGTCCGGGCCGGCGCGCCGCCAGGTACGCGGGCCCCCGGCCCGGCAGGCCGCCGGTCCCCGACCCCGAGGCGGAGCGCGTCCCATGCCCTACCCCTACGTCCTCCTGTCCGCAGCCGTCTCCCTGGACGGCTACCTGGACGACACCGGCCCCGACCGCCTCCTCCTGTCCAGCCCCGCCGACTTCGACCGGGTCGACGACGTACGGGCCTCCGTCGACGCGATCCTCATCGGCGCCGGCACCATCCGCGCCGACAACCCGCGGCTGCTGGTCAACTCCCCGGACCGCCGGACGGCGCGGACGGCGGCGGGCAAGCCGGAGTACCCCCTCAAGGTCACGGTCACCGGCACGGGCGACCTGGACCCCGACGCCCGCTTCTGGCACACCGGCGGCGAGAAGGTGGTGTACACGACGACGAAGGGCGCCCGGCGCCTGGCGGAGAACCCCGTCGCGGCCGACGTGGTAGCGCTCGGCGACACCGTCGACTGGCGCGCGGTCCTGGCGCACCTGCACGACGTACGAGGAGTCCGCCGCCTGATGGTCGAGGGCGGCGGCACCCTGCACACCCAGCTCCTCCTGGAGGGCCTCGCCGACGAGATCCAGCTGGTGCTCGCCCCCCTCTTCGTCGGCGACCCGGCCGCACCCCGGCTCTTCGGGCCCGGCGCCTACCCGTCGGGGCGCCTGCGCCTGGTCGAGTCCCGGCGGATCGAGGACGTCGTCCTGATGCGCTACGAGCCGACCGCCCCCGGCACCGGCAGCCTCGCCTCGGCCGCCGACCGCCGCTGGCTGGCCCTGGCCTGCGAGCTGGCGGCGCTGTGTCCGCCATCGGACACGGCGTTCAGCGTCGGCGCGGTGGTGGTGGCGCGGGACGGCACCGAACTCGCGCAGGGACACTCCCGGGAGGGCGGCGACCCCGTCGTCCACGCGGAGGAGGCGGCGCTCGCGAAGATCGACGCGGCCGACCCCCGGCTGCCCGGGGCCACCGTCTACACCAGCTTGGAGCCCTGCACCCGCCGCGCCTCCCGGCCCCGCCCCTGCGCGCGGTTGATCCTCGACGCCGGGGTGGGCCGCGTGGTCACGGCCTGGCGGGAGCCGGACACCTTCGTGCGCGACGCGGACGGGAGCGGGACGCTGGCGGCGGCCGGGGTGGAGGTCGCGGTGGTTCCGGAGTACGAGGAGGCGGCCAAGGCGCCCAATCGGCACCTCGCGGGGTGACCGACACCTGGCGGGGTCATCGCACCGCGAGCGCGGAAAGCGCTGGTCGGCGAGGGCGGCGGGAAACCCTGGCGCGGAGCGTCCCGCGCATGGCGTACACTGGTGTCTACCGACGCGGGGTGGAGCAGCTCGGTAGCTCGCTGGGCTCATAACCCAGAGGTCGCAGGTTCAAATCCTGTCCCCGCTACTGAAGGCCCGGGGCCGGAATCCAGATCATGGATTCCGGCCCCGAGTCGTTTCCCGGCAACGCTCGCGCCCGTCATCCGGTCGGCCCGCCCGGCTGGTAGCGGGCCGCCGCTCCAGGAACCCTGGACAGGTGCGGTGACCTGCGTAACGGGAGACGACAGTGCGGCCTGCGGAGGCAGAGGGAGAGGGGCTGTACGCCGGATCCGGCGGCCGCGTCCCCGGCGACCCGGCCCCCGAAGACCCTGCCCCCGGCCCCGGCCGCCCGGACGACTTCCCCACGTCGGAGAGCCCGGTACCGCCCCTGCCGCCGCCCGAGACGCGGCCGATCTCCTACGCCGGCACCCTCGTCCGCGTCCTTCCCGCCCTGCTCCTGGTGATCGGCGGCAGCTACGACTACATGACCCCGCGCGGCTTCACCGGCGCACCCCTGTTCACCGCCGCCCCGCTGATCGCCGCGCCGCTGCTGTCCCGCCGCGCCACGATCCTCACCGGGGTGGCGGCCGTGCTCGTGGTCCTCGGCCTGGACCTCCGGTTCGACGAGGTCACGGAGGTGGAGTCGCTGACCGAGCTGGCCACCGTGGTCACGGTCTCCCTCCTCGCTGTCTTGATCAACGTGCTGGTCCGGCGCGGTCACGCCCGCCTCGACTCGGCCTGGGAGATCGCTGAGGCCGCTCAGCTGGCGGTGTTGCCGGAGCCCGTCGGGAGGATCGGCGGGTTCGAGATCGCCGCGCGCTACGAGGCCGCCCAGGCCGACGCCTTCATCGGCGGGGACCTCTACGCGGTGCAGGACAGCAGGTTCGGCGTGCGACTGGTGGTCGGGGACGTGCGGGGCAAGGGCATGGGGGCGGTCGCCGCGGTCGCCGTGGTCATCGGGGCGTTCCGGGAGGCGGCCGAGCACGAGACGACGCTGGAGGCGGTCGCACAGCGGCTGGAGCGGGCGCTGGCGCGCGAGGGCACCCGCCGGGACGGGATCGACGCCTTCGAGGGCTTCACCACCGCCGTCCTCGCCGAGATCCCGCACGACGACGGGGTCGTACGGATCCTCAACCGCGGCCATCCACCGCCCCTGATGCTGCACGCCGACGGCACGGTGAGCACGCTGCCCGCCCGTGATCCGGCGCTGCCGCTCGGGATGGGTGAGCTGGGCACCTGGCCGGACCGTGCGGAGGTGTGCCCTTTCCCGGGCGGCGCGACGCTCCTGCTGTACACCGACGGCCTGTCCGAGGCCCGCGACGCGCACGGCGCCTTCTACGACCCCGCGGCCCGGCTGGCCGGCCGGACCTTCCCCGGCCCCGGCGAACTGCTGCGCACGGTGGCCGAGGAGGTACGCCTGCACAGCGGCGGCGGCACCACCGACGACATGGCGCTGCTCGCGGTCCGTCGGCCGGCCGACGCGTGTCACCCCGGGTGATCGAACGGAAGCCCTCCGCATAACGACTGACGCACCGTCAGATGTGGAGATGACTCCGAATGACGGTCAACTCGCCCGAATTTCGCCGTTCATAGACCTGTACGTCCCGACAGAAAGCGTTAATGATCAAGAGGAACAGCTTGGAAATCAGGCCCCGGTTCTATTAACGTCCGATAACGCAGCGCGGTCGTCCCAGCCGTCACAAGAGGCGGCTCCGTGCGCACGCGCCGAATCCCGCGCGAGGCCCTCACCGGCCGCACAAGGGAACCGGGGAACCATCATATTGGGGTGAATCGGGCGTATGTCGCCGTAGCAGTACGGCTGATTTACGCGCGTAGGAGACCTTCCTGCTCCGAACCCGTCAGCTAACCCGGTAGGCGAGAAGGAAGGAAAGGAGTACGCCCACGTGGCGTCCAACCGGCCTGCCCCACAGGCCCCGTTCGTGCCGCAGCAGCGCACCGCCGACGGCACCGACACATTCGTCTACGGCGCGCCGCGCACCGACGAGGGGCCGTGGGAGGAGTGGAATCCCAGCGCGGAGACCCTCCTTCCCGTACGCGGCCGGCATCGTGTCAGCAAGCAGCGTGGCGGCGGACTCGCCCGCAGCTCCACCGTTCTCGGCGTCGGTGTCATAGCCGCGGTCGGCGCGGGCGGCATGGCGAGCGCCAACACCGGCAAGCCGCCGGTGTCGATCTCGATGCCCGACCTGCCCAACGTCGGCTCGCTGATCTCCGACGACGACTCCGGCTCCGCCGACACCAAGACCGCGACCGCTCCGCTCAGCAGCCTCGCCACGGTCACCGTGGACACCGCGGAGGGCACCACCGACGCCGGTGAGACGCTGCGGGCCCGCATCATCGCGCAGGCCGAGCAGCAGCAGGAGCAGGTCGAGAGCAAGGCCGCCGCGGAGGCCGTGGCCGCTGCCGAGAAGGCCGCCGCCGAGGCCGCCGCCAAGGCCGAGCAGGAGGCCAAGGAGAAGGCCGCCGCCGCCAAGGCGAAGGCCGAGGAGGAGGCCCGGCAGAAGGCCGAGGCCGAGCGGCTCGCCGCGCTGGCCAAGCAGTTCACGCTGCCGACCTCGTCGTACACCCTCACCTCCACCTTCGGCCAGGCCGGCGCCCTGTGGTCCTCCGGGTACCACACGGGTCTCGACTTCGCCGCGCCGACCGGTACGCCTCTCAAGGCCGTACACAGCGGCACCATCACCGAGGCCGGCTGGAACGGCTCGTACGGCTACAAGACCGTGCTGACCCTCGACGACGGCACCGAGCTCTGGTACGCCCACCAGTCGTCGATCGGCGTCAGCGTCGGCCAGAAGGTCGCCACCGGCGATGTGATCGGCCGCGTGGGCGCGACGGGCAACGTGACCGGCGCCCACCTGCACCTGGAGGTGCACACCGGCGGCGGCGGTGGCATCGACCCGCTGGCCTGGCTGCAGAGCAAGGGCCTCACCCCCTGAGGCTCCGGACCCGGGTCCGACGCGAACTCCGGTGGTCCTGACGGCAACCCCCCGACGTCAGGACTGCCGGTTTTCGTCTGTCCGGTGCGCCCCCGCGCCGCCGTTCTCGCCCTACGTCCGGTACGGGTTGTACGCCGGGTAGGGCGTCGCCGGCCCGTACACGGGCGCCCAGCCGTGGACCGGCGGCATCAGCACCGGCACGGGCGGAGCGGTCGCCCGCGCCGCGTACTCCAGGGCCGGGCGGGCGATCTCCCGGCGGTTCCACAGTTCCTGGAGCAGCTCGCCTTCCCGTACGACGAAGTCCGCGCGGGCACGGCCCAGGCGGCCCCGGCGCCGGAGGAAGGCGAGGGACGTGGCGTACGCCTCGTACTGCGCGACCGTGCGGCCCGCCGGTCTGCCGAGGTGGTGGCCGGCGTACTCGCGGGCCAGCCGGCGGGCCCGCATGGAGCCGAGGGCGAACGGCTCGGCGGGCGAGAGCCAGCCGGCGACGACATAGGCCGGCAGTTCCTCACGGACGGTCCGCAGCTCGCGCTGGCGCGTCCAGATCACCAGCCAGGTCAGCAGGCCGAACGCGGGGACCATGAAGCCGCCGTACACCGCGAAGAAGCCGTAGTCCCCGAAGGTCGCCGAGCCGTTCCAGAAGGCGTGCATGCCCATCGCGAGCAGCAGCCCGGCCGGGGGCAGCAGGACGCGGCGCAGTCGCTGGCGCTCCCCGGCCAGGGCGGCGATGCCGAAGCCGATGCCGGTGAGCACCGTGAACAGGGGGTGCGCGAACGGCGACATGATGACCCGCACGAAGAAGGTCGCGGCGGTCACCGAGGCGATGCCGCTGTGACCGGCCAGCTGGTCGGTGCCGAAGGCGGTGCCGAGGTAGAGGATGTTCTCGGTGAAGGCGAAGCCGGTGGCGGTGACGCCCGCTATCACGACGCCGTCCACGATTCCGGTGAAGTCGCGGCGCCGGAAGAGGAAGAGCAACAGGATCGCGGCCGCCTTCGCGGACTCCTCGACGATCGGGGCTATGACCGTGGCGCCCCAGGTGTCCGCGCTGGTCGGGTCGGCGGTCGCGGTCGCTATCCACCGGGTCGCGAAGCTGTTGGCGATGATCGCTATCAGCGCGGCGGCGCAGGCGCCCCAGGAGAAGGCGAACACCAGATTCCGCCAGGGTCCGGGCTCGACCCGGTCCAGCCAGCGGAAGACGGCTATGAGCAGCGGCACGGGCAGGATCGCGAGGCCGAGTCCGACCAGGAAGCCCTCGGTGCCGGTCTGTTCGCGGACCAGGGCGAGGATCACCAGGCCGGACAGGGTGAGCAGCGTGATCAGTGCGCCGTACCGCACCCACCGCCTGTGCCACCAGTGCGCGTGCCGCAGGGTGCCGCCGGCCGGGATGCCGGGGTGCGTCGGGTACGGGGGACTGGTCGCCACGGCATTGACCCTAACGAGCGAAGAGGCGAACGAGGGCAGGTTTTACGGCTGACCTTCGTGCGGCACACGGCGGAAGAGCAGGTCGTTCACCACATGACCCTTCTCCAGGCCCTGCCCCTCGAAACGGGTGCGGGGGCGGAAGCCGGGACGTGGCGCGAAACCTCCGCCTGGTCGGGTGTTCGCGAAGGCGGGGTGCGCGGTGAGCACCTCCAGCATCACCTCGGCGTACGGTTCCCAGTCCGTCGCGCAGTGCACGAGCGCGCCCGGCTTCAGACGGGCCGCGGCGAGGGTGAGGAAGTCCGGCTGGATCAGCCGCCGCTTGTGGTGCCGCTTCTTGGGCCAGGGGTCCGGGAAGAAGACGCGCAGCCCGTCGAGGGAGTCCGGGCGGAGCATCTCGCGCAGCAGGATGATCGCGTCGCCGTTGGCCACCCGGACGTTGCCGATGCCGCTCTGGTCGGCGAGGTTGAGCAGATTGCCCTGGCCGGGGGTGTGGACGTCCACGGCGAGGATGTTGGTGTCGGGGTCTGCGGCGGCCATCCGGGCGGTGGCCTCGCCCATGCCGAAGCCGATCTCCAGCACGACGGGGTTGTCGTTGCCGAACAGCTCGGCGAGGTCCAGGACCCGCGAGCCGTCGATGTCCAGCCCCCACGTGGGCCACAGCCGCTGCAACGCGTCCGCCTGCCCTGCCGTCACCCGGCTCCGTCGCGGCTGGAAACTCCGGATCCGCCGCTCGAAGTGCGACCCGGCGGGGTCCGCCATCGGGCCGTCCGGAAAACGCGGCTCCCCCTTGACCCGCACCCGTCCGGCGACGGCATCGAGGGTGGGGTGAGGGGCTTCGGGGGTGTTCAGCGAGTCAGACACAGTGGGGCCGATTTTACGGGGTCGGAGGCGAGCGCCTCCGTGGCGTTCACGACGCTCGTCGGGGCTCGTCGGGACGGGGGGCCGACGGGGGGTGGGTGCGGCGGTGGCGTGCGGGCGGCAGTCGCGGGGCGGCGGGGACGACGGTGGGGTGGGTGCCGACGGTGGGGTGGGTGCGGCGCGGGTGTGGGTGCGGTGGCGTGCGGGCGGCAGGCGCGGGCGGCGGGGCCGACAGGGGGCGGGGCGGCGGGAGCGTGCAGGTCGGGGGGTGTGCGGCCAGCGGGCGCCTGCGGCATTCGGAGTGCGGGCGCCGTGCGTGGGGGCGGCCGGCGTGTGTGGTCGGCGGAGGTGTGCGGGGGTCGGGGGTGTGCGGGCAGCCGGGATTCTGCGGGCGCCACGCGTGGGGGCGGCAGGCGCGTGCGGGCAGCGGGCGTGTGCGGTAGTCGGAGTGCGGGCGGCCACGCGTGGGCGGCCGGCGCGTGTGGTCGGCGGAGGTGTGCAGGTCGGGGGCGTGCGGGCAGCGGGCGTGTGCGGCAGTCGGAGTGCGGGCGTCACGGTGGGGGCGGCAGGCGCGTGCCGGCATCGTGCGTCTCCCCCGGCACGGGAGTGACCTCGGATCCGGCGTGCGCCGAGGCTCGGCAGGGCGGCGGGGGCGTGGCTCCGGCGGGCGGGCCGCAGGGCGTGGCGGCGGCACCGTGCGGGCCGTGGGCGCGTGCCGGTGTTGGCGTGGGCGGTGGGGTGGTGGTCAGGTGTGGTTCAGCGTGTTCAGGGCGCGGCGGGCCACTTCCCGGCCGATCGGGAGGGACGCCGTCGCCGCCGGGGACGGCGCGTTCAGGACGTGGACGGCGCGGGCACCCTCGTGGATCAGGAAGTCGTCCACCAGCGTGCCGTCCCGGAGCACCGCCTGGGCCCGCACCCCGGCCGCCGACGGAACCAGGTCCTCCTCCGTCACCGCGGGCAGCAGCCTGCGTACCGCCCGGGCGAACGCGGCCTTGGACACCGAGCGCCACAGCTCCCCGCCCCCGTAGCGCCAGTGCCGGCCCGCTATCCGCCACGCCCCGGGCCAGGCCAGCGTCCGGGCCAGCTCACGGGGCCGGACCACCCCACGGTCGTAGCCCTCGCGGGCGAGCGCCGGGACGGCGTTCGGGCCGACGTGGACGCCGCCGTCGATGCCGCGGGTGAGGTGCACGCCGAGGAAGGGGAACGCGGGGTCGGGGACCGGATAGACCAGGCCCCGCACCAGCTCGGGCCGCGCCAGCTCGTAGTACTCCCCCCGGAACGGGATGATCCGCATGCCGGGATCGTCGCCGGTCATCCGGGCGATCTCGTCGCAGTACAGCCCGGCGCAGTTCACCAGCACCCGCCCGCGCACCACGTCGCCGTCCGCCGTCCGCACGGCGACCCCCAGCTCCGGGCGCCGGTCGATGCGCTGTACCTCCGCGCCGTAGCGGATCTCGGCGCCCGACGCCTCGGCCAGCTGCCGCGCGACCGCGACGAAGTCGCACACCCCGGTCGTCCCGACCTGTATGGCCGCCAGTCCCCGCACTCCTGGCTCGTACTCCGTGATCTGCCCCGCGACCAGTTCCCGCACCGGAATGCCGTTCTCCCGGCCGCGCTGCACCAGGGCGTGCAGCCGGGGCAGCTCGGCGCGCTCGGTGGCGACGATCAGCTTGCCGGTGACCGCGTGCGCGATGTCGTACTCCGCGCAGAACTTCACCATCTCGGCCGCGCCCCGCACCGCGTACCGCGCCTTGAGCGAGCCGGGGCGGTAGTAGATCCCGCTGTGGATGACGCCGCTGTTGTGCCCCGTCTGGTGCCGGGCCGGACCGGCCTCCTTCTCCAGCACCGTCACCCGCGTCCCCGGTGCGGCGCGCGTGAGGGCGTACGCCGCCGACAGGCCGACGATCCCGCCGCCGATCACCAGCACGTCACAGTCGTAAGCGACGGCCCGCACCCGCACCACCTCCCGCTCTCGATAGTGCACTGCGCCACTGACAACCCCCTCAAACCCGCCGGCCCGCCACGGGGCCGCGGGGGCGTCGCCCGGCGCGCCGCGCGACGCCCTACGCCGGGGTCATCAGCAGGGGCCGGGCCCGCTCCCGCAACTCCACCACCCGGGGCTCGTCCCCGTAGGGTTCCAGCCGGTGCAGGAGGTCCTTCACGTACTCCGTGGTCCGCGCGGACGATATCCGCCCCGCGACCTCCACCGCCCGCACCCCCTGCTCGCATGCCGCGTCGAGGTTCCCGGACTCCAGTTCGGCGACCGCGGAGACGACGAGCCGCAGCCCGTGCGAGCGGACGAACTCCTCCGTCGGCCTCGACAGCGCCTGCTCGGTGAACCGCCGCACCTGGCGCGGCGCCTTCAGGTCGCGGTAGCACTCCGCGGCGTCGGCCGCGAAACGGTCGTAGGAGTAGAAACCGAGCCAGGACGGGTCGTTGTCCCCGTCGCGCGAGCGCTCCAGCCAGCCCTCCGCCGCCTTCAGAGCCGCACCGGCCGCCTGCGCGTCACCCGCCCGCGCGTGGGCGCGTGCCTCGACCAGGCGGAAGAAGCTCATCGTGCGCGCGGTGGCCAGACCACGGTTGCGCTCCAGCGCGGCCTGCGCGAGGTCGACGCCCTCGTCGCCGAAGCCCCGGTAGGTCGCCTGCAGGGACATCGAGGCCAGGACGTAGCCGCCGAGCGGCACGTCCGCCGCGGCCCGGGCGAGCCGCAGGGCCTGGATGTAGTACCGCTGCGCGGCCTCCTGCTGGCCGGTGTCGAAGGCCATCCACCCGGCGAGCCGGGTCAGCTCCGCGCTCGCCCCGAACAGCGCCCGCCCGACCTCGTCGGAGTAGGCGCCGAGCAGCAGCGGTGCCGCCTCCACCCGCAGGCACTCCGGCACCATCGACGAACGCCAGTCGCCGCCCCCGTACTTGGAGTCCCAGCGCCGCGCGTCCTCCGCGGCCTCGCGCAGCTTCTGCACGTCGCTGTGGCCGACTTTGGCCGGTGCGCCGGACCCTTCCGCCGGGCTCGCCTCGCGCGCGACCGAGCTGTCGGCCGGGGTTATCAGCCATCGTGAGGCGGGCGTGGCGTACGCGCTCACCGCGAACGAGCCGGCGAGCGACTGCCAGATGCCGCCGGAGCCCGCCCGGCGCCCGGCCAGGTCGAGGCGGTACAGGTCGGTCGCCGAACGCACCGCCTGCCCGACGTCCCTGGGGAAGGCGAGGCCCACCTCCGGCGCGGGATCCGCGTCCGCCAGCCCGATCTCGTGGAGCGGCACCGGACGGCCCAGCTTCTGCCCGATCGCGGCCGCGATGAGATGCGGCGCGGCACCCTGCGGCACCATGCCCTTCGACACCCAGCGCGCGACCGAGGTCTTGTCGTAGCGAAGCGTCAACCCGCGCTGGGCGCCAAGGTCGTTGACGCGTCGTGCGAGTCCCGCGTTGCTGATTCCCGCGAGGGCGAGAACGGCGCCGAGCTTTTCGTTCGGCCCGCGTTGCTCCCTGGACATGCGCCACCCCTCGACACAGACGGCTGCCGCGATGGCATAACCACGCGGCATTCGTAAACCCAGCGTAGTTCGCCGCATCCCAAGCGTTAAGGGGCATTGTTCCGGATGGCGGGATTGTGGTCCGTACGGAAGTACGGTCCCGATACGCACAGTTGTGGCGTGCTCCCGTTGTGTGGCCGTGCGCCCGTCCGTGCGCTCTTCTCCGGCCATCGGGGGAGCGGTTCCATGGCTGTGCGTGGGTCGGCCCGCTGTACTGGACCAGTGGGCTGGGGGATACCGCCGCCCCAATCCCCGCGGGCGGTGGACCGGTCCGGGAGGCGAACTCCGCCTCCCGGACCGTGCGCTGCCCGATCGGTGCGCAGAGCCTGCACGGAGCGTGCACGAAGCGTATGCACGTGCACCTGCCCGGTGTCGATTTGGCCAAAAATCAACCTCGCCTCCTGTGCGGTATTTCCGCGTCCACCACGGGGTTTGAGGGCGCGTTGGTGGTCTACGGGGGGCGTACCAGGGGCGCATTCGCGTCGCGGTTGCCTTACGGCAAGAGGCTGTTGGGGCAGCCGCGATGCGTCAGCGGGCGGATTCCGGGGTATCTCCGGGATGTTCCGGGGTCGCGCGAGGCGGTGCGCGGGGCGCATTCGGGGGATCACAAGCGGCACCGCCGCCGCTCCGCGGCGCGTTCTTCGTGGCAGCATGGTGAACCGGTTCGTTCGGTGCACTGGTTGTCCACAGCCTGTGGAGGCGTCGATGCGGTGGTTGGTGGGGTGGAGCAGCACCGCCGCGGGAGCCGCCCGGATCGGTTCGGCGGGCGCGACCGGTCTCGACGGCGAGACCCTGCACCCCGTCGGCTCCCAACTCCTGTGGGGCGACCCGGATCCGCTGTGGGCCGTCGGCGACTGGCGCCCCGACGAGGTCCGGCTGGTCTCCGCCGACGCCCAGACCCGCATCGCCGTCCTCGGCACCTGCGGCGCCACCGACGAGGAGCTGCGCCTCGGGCTGTTCACCGCGCGCGGAGGGGCACTTCGCCATCTGACGGCCTGGCCCGGCAGCTACACGGCGGTCGTCCAGGCCGGCCGGCGCATCACGGTCTGCGGCGACCTGGCGGGCGCGAGACCCGTCTTCCACACCCCCTGGGCGGGCGGCACCGCCTATGCGACCGCCGCCCTGCCGCTGGCCGACCTCATCGAGGCCAACCTCGACTTCGGCCACCTCGCCGCCCTGCTGGCCGCCCCCGACGTACCGGCCGCACTGCACGACTCCACCCCGTACGACGGGGTGCGCCGCATCCCGCCGGGACACGCGCTCATCCTGCGCGCCGGGGCCCGCGAGGTCGCCGGCTACGAGCAGGTCGCCTCGCTGGCCGTCGCCGCGCCGCCCGCCGACCCCGACCGCGCGGTGGACGCCGTCCGTGACGCCCTGGTGGAGGCCGTGCGCGCCCGCCTCGCCGCCCCGCGGCACGTGCCCGGCGCCGACATCGACCCCGGGCCCGTCCCCGGCATGGGCCCCGCCGAACGGCGTGCCGCGCGCGGGATGCCGGTGCCCGGCATCGGGGCCGATCTGTCGGGCGGTCCCGCCTCGGGGACGCTGGCACTGCTGGCGGCCGGACTGCCCGGGAGGCCGGGGACGGTGCTGGGACACGGCACGGGTGCCGGCGAGCGGCTGCTGGCGGTCACCTTCAACGATCTGGCGGTGGGCGGCCGGGAGGCCGAACTGGAGCGGGCCGGGGCGCTGGCCGCCAACCCGCGCTTCCACCACGTGGTGGTGGCGGGCGGCGAGGAGACCCTGCCCTACGCCGCCCTGGAAGGCCCCCTGACCGACGAGCCCGGCGCCAGCCTGGTGACGGCCGCCCGGCACCGCGCCCGGCTCGCCTCCGGCAGCGCGGACCACCTCACCGGCTACGGCGCCCGCCAGGTGCTCGACGCCCACCCGGCCCGCCTCGCCGACCTGCTGATGGACCGCCAAAGGCGGCATCTGGTCCGGCCGGTGGCCGCCCTCGCCAAGGCCGACGGGTCCGTACTGGTCCCCGCGCGCGTGTACGCCGCGGCCCGGCGGCTCGCCCGCACGCCCTACGGGTCGGGCCTGGAGCACCTCGCCGAGCGGCTGCTGCAGAAGCGCTTCGAGGAACCCGGCGGCGCCGTCGGTGCCTCACTCGCCGCGCTGACCTGGGCCAGGCCCGGTCCGGCGGCCCGGTGGCTGACGGGCGAGGCACTGGCTGAAGTATCGATTCGCTTGCAGGGGGCCACCCATCGCTCCGGCGCCGGGCTCGGACCGGGCCAGCGGCCGGGCGACTTCCGCGCGCGGGCCGCCCTCGCCCGCACGGCCGCCGACATCCGGGTACTGGAGCAGGCCGCGGAGATCCGCTTCCAGCGCCTGCACGCCCCCTTCCTCGACAACCAGGTCGTCCGGGCCTGCCGTGCCCTGCCGGAGGCCCTGCGGGTCCAGCCCGGGGCGCGCGCCTCGATCCTGCGCAGGGTCCTGCAGGGCGCCGGCGTCACCGAGCTCCCGCCCGGCTGGGGCGCCCCCTCCCACGCCCCCGCGGCGGCCGCCGCCCGGGCCGGCCTCCGGGTCGCGGTCGACTCCCTGATGACGCTGTTCGACACGCCCCTGCTGGCGGAGGCGGGCCTGGTCGAGGCCCGTGTCGTCCGCAAGGCACTGCGCGCCGCCACCCAGGGCGAGCCGCTCCCCCTGGACGGCCTGGCGGACCTCGTCTCCCTGGAGCTGTGGCTACGACGGCTGCTGGCCCGGCGGGGCACCTGCTGGACCGGGACACCGGCACGCGCGCGTGCGGTGCCCTCGGGGATCACACCGCGGCGGGGAGCACTGGCGTCCGGCGGATGAGCGTCACCTGCACCGGAACTTCGACTCCGCCCAGTCCGCCACGGCCAGGCTGTCGAAGGGGCCGTGCGGTGCGACGACCAGGCGCACCGTGCTGTGCCCGGTGAGGTTCACCTCCACGGGAGTCGCCGCGTCCCCGCCCCGGATCAGGCCGGACTTCCAGAGCAGGGTGCCGTCGGCGTAGACGGCGAAGCGGACCCGTCCCAGGCCCAGCGTCGAGTCGTCGACGCCCACCAGGGCCTCGTACGAGGTGCACGCGCGATTGAGGTCGACGGTGACGGACGACCGGGCGTGCACGGTCACCCCGTGCGCGTACCGCGTCCCGCCGATCGACAGACCGTGGCGCTGCCAGACCCAGCTGCTGCCGCTCAGCCGCAGTTCGGGCTCGGTGCCGTCGCCCACGACGTCGTACGCGAGATCACCGAGGTGGTACGAGGCGGGCGGCGGGGGAGGCGCGGGCGCCGGGGGCGGAGTCGGGGCCGGCGTCGGGGTGGGGGACGGCGGCGGTGTCGGGGCCGGCTCGGACGGGGGCGTGGGTGCGGGGCTGGGCTTCGGGGCCGGGGAGGGGGTGGGCCTCGGGGGCGGGCCGGCCGCCGGGACGACCGGCGGCGCGGGCGGCGCGGGGGGTGCCAGGGGCGGCTCCGGGGCCGGCTCCGACGGGGTGCGCGTGGGTGGTTCGGGCTGGGCCGCCGGGGCCGAGGCGGGGGGCTTGGCGGCCGGCTTGCCGTCGGCGGGCTGGTCGTCGCCCGCCAGGGCGAGGGCCACCACCGCGATCGCCGTGGCGACGACGCCCGCGGCGATCCCGGCCTTCACGGGCGCTCCGAGGCCCTCCGAGGCCGCCGCGCCGCCCCCGCCGGACGAGCCGCCCGCCGCCGAGCCGCCGGCGCCGGACGCACCGGCCGCCGCCGCGCCCGCTCCCGAGCCGCCGGCACCGGACGCACCGGCAGCCGCCCCACCCGCTCCCGAGCCGCCGGCCGCCGCTCCGGCCGCCGAGCCGCCTGCCGCCGAACCGCCCGTGGCGGAAACGGCCCCCGCCGCCCCCGCCGCCCCGGCTCCGCCCGCGACGAGCCCGGCCACCTTCGCGTAACCGGCGGCGCCGAACCAGCCGACGACGGCGACCGGCACCACCGCGGGGATGCTGCTCGCGAGGTCCTCGATCTGGCTCGCCGCCAGCCGGCACTTCGCGCACTCCTCCAGGTGCTTGCGCAACCCCCGCTCGGCCCGGGTGCGCAGCCTGCGCCGGGCGTACGTGCCGAGCTGGTCGGCGTAGCGGGCGCACTCCTCGTCGCTGGTGAGCGTGGCGCTGACATGGGCCTGGAGATAGGCCTGCTTGAGACCCTCGCGGGCGCGGCTGGCGAGGACACGGGTGCCGTTGGCGTCCAGCCCGAAGAGCGTGGCGACCTCGCTCGGGGACTCCTCCTCGACCTCGGTGTGCCACAGGACGGCCTGCCAGCGCTCCGGCAGCGAACGGAACGCCCGCATGGCCAGCGACTGTTCGGCGGCGTGCATGGCCCGCACGTCCGCGCCCAGGTCCAGGGTGTCGGTGTCGGAGACCTCGGAGGCCCGGCCGGCCTCGGCGGCGAACACCGCGAAGTCGTCCACCAGTTGCTCGCGTCGCGCGGTGCTCGTCCAGTTCGCGGCCACGCGCCGGACGGTGGTCAGCAGATAGGCCCGTACGGCGTGCTTCGGGCCGTGTCCGCCGCGCACCGCCTGGAGCACGCGCGCGAAGACCTCGGCGGTGAGGTCGTCGGCGGTGTGCGGATCACGGCAGCACGTGCGCGCGTACCGGCGTACGGCCTCCGCGTGGCGGCGGTACAGCTCCTCGTAGGCGCTGTCGTCGCCCGCGCGCATCCGGCCGAGCAACTCGGCGTCGGAGGGCGGCAGCTCGATCGGCGGCGGCAGGACGCCGTCCTCCCGCCGGTCGCGTTGCGCCGGTACCTGGGGCGCGGGCAGGCCGCCGGCCTCGCCCTCCCCGTCACCGCGTGACTCGTCCCGGTCACCGCGTGACCCGTCCCGCCCGTCAAAGCTCATCGCGGAAAGCCCCCGCCGCCTGCCCAACCCGTCCCGATCAGGGCCAGGTTGCCATATTGGCTTTTGTTCAGGAGGTGGTCGTAGGAACCATCCACCCGTCCGTGGCGCCCGGTCGTGAGCCAGTGCTAGGACTCAGCCGTTCGGGGCGGGCAACGGACCACCCGGGCGACCGGGTTGGGCAGGAGGACGAAGTACGAGCCGGGTGCGGAAGACGTGCGGACGAGGCGTGGGCGGGTGACGCCCACGCCCGCCGTCACACCGGCCGCGACCGCAGGCCCTCCAGGAGGATGTCCAGCAGCCGTGCCGAGGCCGCCGCCTGCTGCGCCGCGTCGGGCAGCGCGGGTGCCGCCGTCGCGATCACCAGCAGGACGTCGGAGACCGACACGTCCGGCCGCAGTGCGCCCGCCGCGCGCGCCCGCTCCACGAGCTGACCCACCACGTCGAGCAGTGCCGCCGCGCCGGCGTCGTCCCCGGCCGTCGACGGCTCCGGCACCAGCCGCAGTTCACCGCCACCGGGCTGGGTCCGCTGCTGCGGCACGCGCGCCCCGTCGAGCTCGTCCTCCTCGCTGACGCCGACCCGCAGCACCTGCGGCGGCAGCAGCCGCCCGGCGCCGGACGCCACCGACGTGCGCAGGAAGCGCGAGAGGGCCGACCACGGCTCGTCCTCCTGACCGAGCGCCGCCCGGGCCTGGTCGGTCAGCCGGGAGGTCTCCTCCTCGGCTATCCGCCGCACCAGGACGTCCTTGCTCGGGAAGCGGCGGTACACCGTGCCGACGCCCACACGGGCGCGGCGTGCCACGTCCTCCATCGGCGCGCCGTAGCCGAGTTCGCCGAAGACCTCGCGCGCGGCCCGCAGTACGTGTTCGAGATTGCGCTGTGCGTCCACCCGCAGCGGCGCGGTCCGCGGGCCGTCCCCGCGTCCGTTGCTCGCCGCCGCGACCGCGCCACCAGGTGCGACGGCAGTCGCGGATGACCAACGAGAGTCCTGAATCTGCATACGAAATCCCCCGGTAATGATGTCTCCCCCCGGAGACACTCCCCGCATTCGGCAGCCGGAGCGCCGGGAACAGGCCCCTACCGCGAGCCTGCCCGCCGGGCCACCGGGGTCGCCCGTCGCGCACCCGAGAACCGACGAGCGCATCCCCCTACACCCCGTCGACACACGAACATAGTTGAGAGGCAGTCAATTCAGAAGGGGCAGGTTCCGCACGGAGCGCCCCCCGATCGGAGTACGGGTCGTATACGTCCCGATTGCGCCCCCTTGCTCCACCCGGCTCACACCTCCTGACCTGCGTGACTCCCGCACGACCGGCCGTTTCGGCCAACCATGGGCTCGCTCCCAGCCCGGTCACACAAATTGTCGAGGCTGTGGACAAACGCAAGCGCCGGGTGCGTCATGGGATGGTGAAGGAACGTGCGCGCATTCTCGTTGTCGGCGGCGGCTACGTCGGGATGTACACGGCCCTGCGCCTGCAGCGGAAGCTGAGGCGGGAGCTCGGCCGGGGCGAGGTCGAGATCACGGTCGTCACCCCCGACCCTTATATGACCTATCAGCCGTTCCTCCCCGAGGCGGCCGCCGGTTCCATCTCCCCGCGCCACGTCGTGGTGCCCCTGCGCCGCGTCCTGCCCGACTGCCGGGTGATCGTCGGCGAGGTCCGCTCCGTCCAGCACGCCACACGCCTGGCGACCCTCGCGACCCTGGCCACCGAGGAGGAGGGCGCCGGCCTCGAACCGCTGCCGTACGACGAACTGGTCCTCGCCCCCGGCTCGGTGTCGCGGGCCCTGCCGGTGCCCGGCCTCGCCGACCACGGCATCGGCTTCAAGACCGTCGAGGAGGCCATCGGCCTGCGCAACCACGTCCTCGAGCAGATGGACATCGCCTCCTCCACCCGCGACCCCGACATCCGCGACGCGGCCCTCACCTTCGTCTTCGTCGGCGGCGGCTACGCCGGCGTCGAAGCCCTCGGCGAGCTGGAGGACATGGCCCGCTACGCCACGCGCTACTACCACAACATCCGCCCCGAGGACCTGAAGTGGATCCTCGTCGAGGCGACCGGCCGCATCCTCCCCGAGGTGGGCGAGGAACTCGGCCGCTACACGATCACCGAGCTGCGCCGCCGCAACATCCAGGTCCTCCTGGAGACCCGCCTGGAGTCCTGCGCCGACCGGGTGGCGGTGCTCAGCGACGGCCAGCGCTTCCCCACGCGTACGGTCGTCTGGACGGCCGGCGTCAAACCCCACCCCCTGCTCGCCGCCACCGACCTGCCGCGCAACGGCCGGGGCCGCCTGCGGTGCACCCCGGAGCTCGCCGTCGAGGGGCACGCGCACGCGTGGGCCGCCGGTGACGCCGCCGCCGTCCCCGACGTCACGGCCGGCGCGCCCGGCGCGGAGTGCGCCCCCAACGCCCAGCACGCGCTCCGCCAGGCGAAGGTTCTGGGCGACAACGTCGTCCGCTCCCTGCGCGGCGAGCCCCTCCGGACGTACGCGCACAAGTACGCCGGCTCGGTCGCCTCCCTCGGACTGCACAAGGGCGTCGCCCATGTCTACGGGCGCAAGGTGAAGGGCTACCCCGCGTGGTTCATACACCGGGCCTACCACCTGAGCAGGGTGCCGACCTTCAACCGCAAGGCGCGCGTGCTCGCCGAATGGGTCCTCGCCGGCCTCTTCAAACGGGAGATCGTCTCCCTCGGTTCACTCGAACATCCCCGAGCGGAGTTCGAACTCGCGGCCGGTGGAAAGCCTCCTTACGACCCGAAGGGGTCGACCTGACCTTCACGAGGAACTCCTACGGCCACCCCCGCGTCTGACGGATGTCGGCCCGGTCGGCCACACTGCCAGACTGGTCCCCGCGCCGGGGCGGACCGACGCCCACCCCGGCCACCGAACCCACGAGGCTTTTCCCAAGTGCTGCACTTCCCAGGGGCCATGACACGGCACAGCCACCGCCATGCCACCCCCGGGGGACCGGGCCAGGTCCGGAGCCGGTCGACGACGACTACACGAGGCAAGGATTCGTGAACTTCACGCGCTGGAGCGCCCGGCTCCCCGGAACGCAGCGCCGCGCCGCAGCGCGGACCGACCAGGCGGTCACACCGGACCGCCGCGGGGACGGCTCCGTCCCCGCGGCCCGCGCCGAACAGCTGACCGACGACCCGCCGTCGACGCCCGCCGTCGACGAACTGCCCGTGCGCGAGGTCCTGGAGCGCGTCCCCGCACTCGTCGCCCTCGTCCACGGCCCCGACCACCGCCTCGCCTACGTCAACGACGCCTACGCCACGGCCTTCGGCGGCCGCCCGGTCGGCGAACCGGCGGGCGACGCGCTCCCCGAACTCCGCGAGCTCGGCCTGCTGCCCCTCCTCGACCAGGTCCTGCGCAGCGGCAAGCCCCGCACGGTCAAGTCCCGCAAGGCCCCCGACGGCCGCTCCTACACCTTCACCTGCACCCCGGTGGCCGACGGCGAAGGAGCCGGCGTCCTGGTCTTCGCCACCGACGTCACCGACCACGCCGAGGCCGCCGAGCGGGTCAGAGCCAGCGAACGCCGCCAGCGCGAGACGGCCGTGACCCTCCAGAGGTCTCTGCTCCCCCAGGAACTCGAACAGCCGGACGACCTGCGCATCGCCGTCGCCTACCAGCCGGGCGGCACGGAGGCCGCGGTCGGCGGCGACTGGTACGACGTGATCACCCTCGGCGGCGGCCGCACCGCCCTGGTGATCGGGGACGTCATGGGCAGGGGCGTGCGCGCCGCGGCGGTCATGGGCCAGCTCCGCACCGCCGTCCGCGCCTACGCCCGCCTCGACCTCCCTCCGCACGAGGTCCTCCAGCTGCTCGACGGCCTCGCCACGGAGATCGACCCCCACCAGATCGCCACCTGCGTGTACGCGGTCCACGACCCGAACGAGGGCCGGCTGGTCTACGCGTCCGCGGGCCACCTCCCGATCCTCGTCCGCGACGAGAACGGCACGGTCCTGCGCGCGGACGAGCCCAACGGCCCCCCGCTGGGCACCGGCGGCTGGATGCACGCCTCGGGCTCGGTCCCGCTCGCCCCCGGATCCACGGCCGTCCTCTACACCGACGGCCTGGTCGAACGCCGGGACGCCGACCTGGACGAGGGCATCGAGGCGCTCCAGCGCGCCCTGGCCGGGGCCAGGGGCACGACCCAGGTGATCTGCGACCGCCTGCTCCGCTCGGCCGGTGTCACCGCCGACCACGACGACGACGTGGCCGTCCTGGTCCTCCAGCACCCGGCGCGCACCGGCGCCGACGGCGAGCTCTTCCGCAACGCCGCGCTGGAACTGCTCGGCGGCGTCGAAGCGGCCCCCCGCGCGCGTGCCTTCGCCTCCGGCGTCCTCAGCAGCTGGCGCTTCCCGGCCGAGCTGCACGACCTGGGCGTCCTGGCCGCCAGCGAACTGGTGGCCAACTCCCTCCAGCACGGCACCCCGCCGATGCGGCTGCGCCTGCGCCGTACCGACCGCCGTCTGATCGTCGAGGTCACCGACGGCGACGACCACCTGCCCCGTCGCCGCCGGGCGGAACCGGGCGACGAGTCGGGCCGAGGCATCGCGATCGTCGCGACGATCGCCTCCGCCTGGGGCAGCCGCAGAACACCGGGCGGCGGAAAGGCGGTGTGGTGCGAGTTCGCCCTGCCGAACAAGCAGGCATGACCCCTCGGACGCCTGACACCGCCCGACGGCGTGACCCCGGCGGGGGTTACGCCTCCGCCGGCACCGGCTCCTGGGCCCCGCCCCGCGTGACGATACGGCTGCGCGCCCGCCACGGCTGGTCCTGCGCCTCGGTCAGCTGCCGCCCCAGCCGCACCGCCAGCACGGTGATGCCCAGCGAGAACAGCAGGAACGTCACGATGTACGGCGCGTGCAGCGAGGCCCCCATGGGCCCGCCCACCGCCGGCCCGACGGCCAGCGCCAGCTGCTTCACCAGGGCGAACGCGGAGTTGTACTGCCCCGCCATCCCCTGCGGCGCCAGATCGGCGACGAGCGGGGCCACCGTCGGCGACAGCATCGCCTCACCGAGCCCGAACAGCGCGTACGTGGAGACGAAGGCGGCCGTCGCCATCTCCTGACTGCCGTGCCCCAGACCGGCGTACCCCGCGGTGAGCCAGGCCACGGCCCAGATCAGTCCCACGAGGGCGATCATCCGCGACCGCCGGCGCCGCTCGACGAACCTCAGCACCAGGAACTGCGCCACGACGATCATCGCGGTGTTGGCGGCCAGCGCGGTCCCCAGCGCGGACGTGGAGATCCCGGCGGCCTCGACGCCGTACGCGCTGAGCCCCGACTCGAACTGTCCGTAGCAGGCGAAGAACAGCGCGAACCCGAGCACGCTCAGCTGCACCATCGCCCGGTTCCCCAGCAGCTGCTTCCAGCCGCCCTTCGCAGAGGCGGCGGCCGCGGGGGCTTCCTCGATCCGCGGCGAGCGCGGCATCCGCACGGTCGCCATCACCACGACCAGCAGCAGGAACATCGCCGCCTCGATCGCGAACAGCAGCGTGAACGACGACACGCGCGTGGCGTCGACGAGGTGCCCTCCGATGAGTCCGCCCACGCCGAGCCCGAGGTTCTGCAGGAAGAACTGCGTCGCGAACGCCCGCGACCGCGTCTGTGCCGACGAGCAGTCCACGATCATCGTCGCCAGCGCCGGCTGCATCACGGCCTGCCCGGCACCGAGCGCCGCCGCCGACAGCAGTACGGCGGTCGCGTTGCTCGCGAGCCCCAGGCTCAGCGCCCCCACGGCGGCGGTGACCAGGGCGGCGAGCAGAACCGGCAGCGGGCCGCGCCGGACGATGGCACGCCCGGCGAACGGCAGCACGATCAGCGCGGCCACGGCGAAGACGGCGAGCACCAGCCCCGCCGTCACGGCCCCCAGTCCCCGCACCTGCGCCACATAGACGTACAGGTAGGGGACGGTGAAGCCGAGCCCGAAGGCGCTGAGTGCGTTACCCACGTGGATCCGGCGCATCGCTGCGCCCATCGCCCTGGTCACGTTCACCTCTCTCAGGATGGTGAAGTCTCCAGAGGTTAGGGCTGAAGACTTCAAAGCTAAACTTCAGAGGTAAAGAGTACATACAGAAGGACTTCAACGCCAACGGGCCCGTGCCATACTCGATCCATGGGCGACACCCCCGGCGCCGCAGAGCCGACCCTTGAAGAACAGATCGCGGCCTACCAGCGCGAGTTCCAGGACCTGGATCCACAGGTCGAGAAGATCGTCTCGGCGTTGTCACGGCTCAACCGCCGTATGAACGTCGCCTACGGCCGCCAGACCGCGGCCCTCGGCATCAGCAACGCCGAGTGGGAGGTCCTCAAGGCGCTCGTCCTCTCCGGGGCCCCCTACCGGATGGGCCCCAGCGAACTCGCGAAGCGTCTCGGCCTCACGCCGGCCGCGATGACCCATCGCATCGACCGCATGGTCGCCGAGGGGCTGGTGACCCGGGAGCGGGACGAGAACAACCGCGTACGCGTGATCGTGGAGCTGACCGCCGAGGGCCGCGAGAAGTGGCTGGAGGCGATGCGTCTCGCGACGGTCTTCGAGGAGGACCTCCTCCAGGACCTGTCCCCGGACGACCGGACGGCCCTCGGCGAGGTCCTCACCAGGCTCCTCCGCCGGGTGGAGCACGCCCAGCCGGACGCGGGCGGTCGCCTCAGCGACCTGGACTGACCAGGGCTTCCCGCTCCTTACGAGGGGATGGACGGGCGATGCTTGACAGTGGCCCGGCCGATCCGTAAAGTTCTCCGGGTTGCCACGGAGCCGTAACGGTTCTCCGGCAGCACCTCCCGCCGCGCGAGCGGCAATCAAACCACCAGCACGACCTCCCCACGGGAACAATTTCGGCATGCCCGAATTGAATTCCGAATGGGACTCGGCGGCCCGATCGGCTCGATTGGGAATCACCGAGAGGATCCGCTAAGGTTTGAGACGTCGGAACGGCCGAAGGGCCGGGAAGGCAAATCCCGCTGACTGGGGATCAGGTCGAGAAAAGATCTGATAGAGTCGGAAACGCAAGACCGAAGGGAAGCGCCCGGAGGAAAGCCGCGAGAGAGATTC
>NZ_JBVKBE010000019.1:0-22936 GCF_055657325.1 Streptomyces sp. NPDC107562
AAACGCCCGGTTACATTCCGAACCCGGAAGCTAAGCCTTTCAGCGCCGATGGTACTGCAGGGGGGACCCTGTGGGAGAGTAGGACGCCGCCGAACTACCTTTACAGCTCCGGCTCTTGGGCACATGCCCAGGGGCCGGAGCTTTTTTGCGTTGAGGTAGGGTCGGGGAGCATCGTTGGCTCGTTTTCGACAGGAGGCCCCCGGTTGGAGGTCCAGGAGACCCGTGTGCAGACGGACCGGGTCCTCACCATCCCGAACATCCTCAGCATGGCCCGGCTTCTTGGCGTGCCCCTGTTTCTGTGGCTGATCCTCAGGCCCGAGTTCGGCGGGCCGAAGAGCGACAGCTGGGCGCTGCTGGTGCTGGCTCTGAGCGGGATCACTGACTACCTGGACGGCAAACTGGCCCGGCGCTGGAACCAGATCAGCAGCCTCGGCCGGCTCCTCGACCCCGCCGCGGACCGGCTCTACATTCTCTCGACCCTGGTCGGGCTCACATGGCGTGAGATTCTCCCCCTCTGGTTGACCGCTGTACTGCTTGCGCGGGAACTGGTCCTGCTGGTGATGGTGGGCGTGCTCAGACGCCACGGCTATCCGCCGCCGCAGGTGAACTTCCTCGGCAAGGCAGCCACCTTCAACCTGATGTATGCCTTCCCGCTGCTGCTGCTCAGTGACGGAAGCGGGTGGCTGGCGTCACTCGCTGCGATTTTCGGATGGGCGTTCGCCGGATGGGGTACAACCCTCTATTGGTGGGCAGGAGTCCTCTACGTGGTGCAGGTCCGCCGTCTGGTTCGCGCGGACGCCACGGCCGATTGAGCTCGTCGATTGCGCGGCCGAAGCGGTGCGATGGCCCGCAAGGAAAAAGTGCGGGACAATTCGGACGGGTGAAGTCGGCTAGACCGTCGTCTCTTAGAGGAGGACGCTTCCGACATGAAGGCCGTCGTGATGGCCGGTGGCGAGGGCACGCGCCTTCGTCCCATGACCTCAAGCATGCCCAAGCCGCTCCTGCCGGTGGCCAACCGGCCGATCATGGAGCACGTGCTGCGGCTGCTCAAAAGGCATGGGCTCAACGAGACAGTCGTGACTGTCCAGTTCCTTGCCTCACTGGTCAAGAACTATTTCGGTGACGGCGAAGAGCTCGGCATGGAGCTCACGTATGCCAACGAGGAGAAGCCACTCGGTACCGCCGGAAGTGTCAAGAACGCCGAGGAGGCGTTGAAGGACGACACCTTCCTTGTCATCTCCGGTGATGCCCTGACCGACTTCGATCTCACCGAACTGATCAACTTCCACAAGGAAAAGGGCGCACTGGTCACGGTCTGTCTGACCCGTGTCCCGAATCCCTTGGAATTCGGCATCACGATCGTCGACGAAGAGGGCAAGGTCGAGCGGTTCCTGGAGAAGCCGACCTGGGGCCAGGTCTTCTCGGACACCGTGAACACCGGAATCTACGTGATGGAGCCCGAGGTCTTCGACTACGTCGAGGCCGATGTGTCCGTCGACTGGTCCGGCGAGGTCTTCCCGCAGCTCATGAAGGAGGGCAAGCCGGTCTACGGCTATGTCGCCGAGGGCTACTGGGAGGACGTCGGCACGCACGAGAGCTATGTGAAGGCGCAGGCCGACGTCCTGGAGCGCAAGGTCGACGTCGAGATCGACGGCTTCGAGATCTCACCGGGTGTGTGGGTCGCCGAAGGAGCCGAAGTACATCCCGACGCCGTACTGCGCGGGCCGCTCTACATCGGCGACTACGCGAAGGTCGAGGCCGGCGCGGAAATACGGGAGCACACCGTCGTCGGCTCGAACGTGGTCGTCAAGAGCGGCGCGTTCCTGCATCGGGCCGTCGTGCACGACAACGTGTATGTCGGCCAGCACAGCAATCTGCGCGGGTGCGTCGTCGGCAAGAACACCGACATCATGCGGGCGGCGCGTATCGAGGACGGCGCCGTCATCGGTGACGAGTGCCTCATCGGCGAAGAGTCGATCGTGCAGGGCAACGTGCGGGTCTATCCGTTCAAGACGATCGAGGCCGGCGCCTTCGTCAACACCTCGGTCATCTGGGAGTCGCGAGGCCAGGCGCATCTCTTCGGTGCGCGTGGTGTCTCCGGAATCCTGAACGTCGAGATCACCCCTGAACTGGCCGTGAGGCTGGCCGGCGCCTACGCGACGACGTTGAAGAAGGGGGCCACCGTCACGACGGCGCGTGACCACTCCCGTGGTGCCCGTGCGCTGAAGCGTGCCGTGATCTCCGCGTTGCAGGCCAGCGCCATCGACGTACGGGACCTGGAGAACGTACCGCTGCCGGTCGCGAGGCAGCAGACGGCTCGGGGCAGTGCCGGCGGGATCATGATCAGGACCACGCCCGGGGTGCCGGACTCCGTGGACATCATGTTCTTCGACGGGCAGGGTGCCGACCTCTCGCAGGCCAGCCAACGGAAGCTGGACCGGGTCTTCGCGCGTCAGGAGTACCGGCGGGCGTTCCCCGGTGAGATCGGGGACCTGCACTTCCCGTCCAGCGTCTTCGACTCGTACACCGGGTCGCTGCTGCGCAACGTCGACACCACCGGGATCGCCGAGTCGGGCCTGAAGGTCGTCGTCGACGCCTCGAACGGAAGCTCCGGGCTGGTGCTGCCCAGCCTGCTCGGCAAGCTGGGTGTGGACTCGCTGACGATCAACCCCGGTCTGGACGAGTCCAGGCCCACGGAGTCGGCGGACGCGCGGCGGTCGGGGCTGGTACGCCTGGGAGAGATCGTGGCGTCCGCGCGGGCCGCGTTCGGTGTGCGGTTCGACCCCGTCGGCGAGCGGTTGTCGCTGGTCGACGAGAAGGGGCGCATCGTCGAGGACGACCGTGCGCTGCTGGTGATGCTCGACCTGGTCGCGGCGGAGCGCCGCAGCGGGCGGGTGGCGCTGCCGGTGACCACCACGAGGATCGCCGAGCAGGTCGCGGCCTACCACGGCACCCAGGTCGAGTGGACGACCACGTCCCCCGACGACCTGACCCGGGTCGGACGGGACGAGACGACCATCTTCGGCGGTGACGGCAAGGGCGGCTTCATCGTCCCCGAGTTCAGCAGCGTCTTCGACGGCACGGCGGCCTTCGTGCGGCTGATCGGCCTGGTGGCGCGGACCCAGCTCACGCTGAGCCAGATCGACGCACGTATCCCGCGTGCACACGTCCTCAAGCGGGATCTGGCGACCCCGTGGGCCGTCAAGGGGCTCGTCATGCGGCGCGTCGTCGAGGCGGCCGGAGATCGTGACGTGGACACCACGGACGGGGTGCGCGTGGTCGAGGCCGACGGGCGCTGGGTGATGGTGCTGCCCGACCCGGCCGAGGCGGTCACCCACCTGTGGGCGGAGGGGCCGGACGACGCCTCCGCGCAGGCACTGCTCGACGAGTGGGCGGCCGTCGTGGACAGCGCCGGGCGGTAAACCAGCAGCACGCGCGCGTGCCGGACAAGTGTCCCCAAGGGGGCCTGTCCGGCACGCCGGTGGGGCCATTCGGAGGTAGCGGCCGCGACGTGCGACGATGTGCGGCATGCCGCAGCAGCCCCCCGTTCGGAGCACACCCGCGCGCCTCGCGCGCCCGGATGCGTCCATGTCGCTGCTCACCAACGTCATGGATCACAGCCTCGACGACGGCTACGCCGAGGCGGCGGCCCGTAAGAAGGCCGCCGGAGGCATGCCGAAGACGTTGCGGGCGAAGCTCGGTCTCGCCGCCGGGCTGGTGCTGGCGGCCCTGGTGGTCACCGTCGGCGCGGCGCAGGCGCGGGTGGCGGCGCCGGTCGTGGCGAAGGAGCGCGAGGAGCTCATCGACCGCATCGACCGGGAGACCACGGCGGCCGACGAGCTGGAGAGCAGCGTCGACAAACTGCGGGACGACGTGAGTGCCCGGCAACGACAGGCGCTCAAGCAGAGTGGCGGCGGTGACCAGACGGACCTGGTCGGCATCCTGTCCGGTGCCGCCGAAGTGCACGGCCCCGGCGTGAAGTTGGTCGTGAACGACGCCAAGGAGGCCACCGCCGGCGGCGACAGCGACCCCCGCGGGACCACGGGCTTCTCCGACACGGGCCGGGTGCGTGACCGTGACATGCAGCGCGTGGTGAACGGGCTGTGGGAGTCGGGTGCCGAGGCCGTCTCGATCAATGGACAGCGACTGACGGCGCTGTCGGCGATCAGGGCCGCGGGTGACGCGATACTGGTCGACAACCGGCCGCTGGTGCCGCCGTACACGGTGCTCGCGGTGGGGGACGGCGCGGAGCTGAGCACGAAGTTCCAGAACAGCGCGGACGGGCTCTACCTGCATGCCCTGCAGGAGAGCTTCGGCATCCGGACGAGCATCTCCACGGAGGGGGAGCTGCGGCTGCCCGCCGCGCCGAGTGTGATCGTCCGCACAGCACAGCCGATAACCGAGTCAGCACAGCAGAGTACTGAGGAAGGCACATCGTGATCGCCGTACTGGGCCTCGTCGTGGGAGTCGTGGCCGGATTGTTGGTCCGGCCCGAGGTTCCGGCGGTGGTCGAGCCTTATCTGCCGATCGCCGTGGTGGCGGCCCTGGACGCCGTCTTCGGTGGCCTGCGGGCCATGCTCGACGGCATCTTCGACGACAAGGTCTTCGTGGTCTCGTTCCTGTCGAACGTGGTCGTCGCCGCGTTGATCGTCTTCCTGGGCGACAAGTTGGGCGTCGGCGCCCAGCTCTCCACGGGCGTCGTGGTCGTCCTCGGTATCCGGATCTTCTCCAACGCCGCGGCGATCCGCCGGCACGTCTTCCGGGCGTGAGGCCGATGAGCGACCAGGACGACAGGACCGGCGAGATGACCTCAGGGACGACGGGCGGGAGCCGGCTGCGCAAGGAGCTGCCCCAGGAGGTGCCGGCCGAGCCCACGGCGGCGGACGACGTGACGTCACCGCCGGTCCCCGCCGGGGAGGAGGCGCGGTCCGAGATCACGGGGCGCCAGCGGCTCGTCGACGGACTGTGGCCGCCGCGGATCACCCGCGCCCAACTCATCGTGGCCCTGCTGCTGTTCGGCCTCGGCTTCGGCCTCGCGGTGCAGGTCGCCTCGAACAGCGACGGCGACAGCGCCCTGCGCGGCGCCCGGCAGGAGGATCTCGTGCGGATCCTCGATGAACTGGACGACCGAACTCAGCGTCTTGAGGACGAGAAGCAGGGTCTCGAGAACCAGCGGGACGAGCTGGAGAACAGCTCGAACCAGGCCGAGGAGGCCCGGCGGCAGACGATCGAGAAGGAAAGGCAACTCGGTGTGCTGGCGGGCACGGTGGCGGCACAGGGACCCGGCATCACGATGACCATCGACGACACGAAGGGGACGGTCGAGTCGGACATGCTGCTCGACGCGATCCAGGAGCTGCGCGCGGCCGGCGCCGAGGCGATCCAGGTGAACGGTGTACGGGTCGTCGCCAGCACCTACCTGACGGACTCCGGGGAAAGTGTGAGCGTCGACGGGAACAAGATCAACGCTCCCTATCGTTTCAAGGTCATCGGCAAGCCGCAGGACCTCGAACCGGCGCTCAACATCCCAGGAGGCGTGGTGCAGACGCTGGAGAAGGAGCAGGCCACCGTGACTGTCGAGCGGTCGGACAAGATCGTCGTCGACGCCTTGCGGGCGGTGGAGCGACCTGACTACGCTCGGTCGTCCTCCCAGTGAACCGGTGGTGCATGGGGGACGTCCGGGGAGGGCATGAGGTTGCGGGGGGTCGCCGCACCGATTGGGTGGTGCGTGGTGGAAACTGTCTGGTGGATACGGACGTTGTGAGGATGTCCGGGTCGGCCAGTATGTGCAATCAGGGTTCGTCCTGCCCCACGGGCGGGTCTGTTTCGGTCAAGGGGAATCGCCCGTGAAGTTGTTTGCGAAGTTGTTCGGCAAGAGCGCGCGAGAGGGTCGCGACAACGCGACCGCTCGGCATCGCGCACAGCCTGACGCGGAGGGCCAGCGCCCACTGTTCCGGGACCAGGTCGCTGGTCCGGGTGGTGACATTTCCGGTGGTCAGGGCGCGCCGTCGGTTGACCCTGCCCAGGCAGGCGGCATAGGTTTCGGGCAACCGTCGACCTCAAGTGCGGGTGGAGGGTTTTCCACCGACCCGTACGCGTCCCACGCCCCAGCGGGGCAGCCGCGGCAGGAGGATCCGTCCATGTCGGCCCTGGTTTGTACGAGGTGCGGCAACCGCAACGCGGAGAGCAGTCGCTTCTGTTCCCACTGCGGCGCGCCGTTGCGGCCGGGAGTGACGCCCGAGCGTCCGTCCGAGACGACCTCCACGATCTCCATCAGCGGTCTCGAGGCGTACGACGCCGAGGTCACCGGGCAGACGCAGATGCCGACGCTGTCTCCCGAGGCGCAGGCCGCGGTGGACGCGCTTCCCCTGGGCTCCGCCCTGCTGGTGGTGCGCCGGGGTCCGAACTCGGGCAGCCGCTTCCTGCTGGACAGCGATCTGACCACGGCCGGGCGGCACCCGCAGAGCGACATCTTCCTGGACGACGTGACGGTCTCGCGTCGGCACGTGGAGTTCCGTCGCGTCCCGGACGGTTCGTTCACGGTGGCCGACGTCGGCAGCCTGAACGGCACGTACGTCAACCGGGAGCGGATCGACCAGGTAGCCCTGTCGAACGGTGACGAGGTGCAGATCGGCAAGTACCGGCTCGTCTTCTACGCGAGCAGGCAGGCCATCTGACCCTCCTCCGGAGTCCGTCCGGAGAAACTCCGAGGGAAGTTCCATGCGTCACACACCGAGCGGCGGCTCCGGCTACGGTGCCGCCGCCACGGACAGCGGGCTGATGAGTATCGGCACGGTGCTGAACGTGCTGCGCGAGGAGTTCCCCGAGGTCACGATCTCCAAGATCAGGTTCCTGGAGTCGGAGGGGCTCATCGAGCCGCAGCGGACGCCGTCGGGGTACCGGAAGTTCAGCCCGGGGGACGTCGAGCGGCTCGGGCATGTGCTGAGGATGCAGCGGGACCACTATCTGCCGCTCAAGGTGATCCGTGAGCATCTCGACGCGATGGGGCGCGGCGAGCAGGTCCGGCTGCCGGCGTTGGGCCGGCAGCGTGACGGCGAGGCCGTGCTCGCCGACGAGGTGTCCGACGAACCCACCGCGGCCCGGATCGCACGGGCGGAGTTGCTCGAGACGGCCGGGATCGGTGAGCGGGAGCTCGCCGAGTGGGAGTCGTACGGGCTGCTCACCCCGGTGGCGGAAGGTGTGTACGACGCCGAGGCGGTCACCGTGGCGGCTCTCGTCGTCGAACTGGGGCGATCCGGGATCGAGCCGCGGCACCTGCGCGCGATGAAGGCCGCGGCCGATCGTGAGGCGGGGCTCGTGGACCAGGTGGTGGCTCCGCTGAAGCGGCACCGTAACCCGCAGACGAGGGCCCATGCGGAGGCACGGGCGAAGGAGCTGGCCGGGCTCACGGTGAAATTGCACGCCGCCCTGGTGCGGAGTGCACTCGGGGTGCGGCCCTGAGCCCTGCGGGGGCATAGGGGCGCGCCGATATGGGGCACCGCAGGCCACTCCAGGCCGGATCAGGCCAGGACAGGCGTGGGCCGTCCGGCGGCGGCCGAGCGGGCGTCGCGGCCCGTGAGGGCAGGTTGACGATGTCCGTAGGGGCACATCTGGGAAGGCGCTCCTGAGGGCGAGCGCCGCATCGCCCGCGTCTCGGGGGGCGGCGGCCGGATCGCGTGGGCGATGACGGCCCGACTACCCAAACGTCCCGGGCACGGCCTAGGGTTGCTGTGTGAACGAGCTCGATGTCGTAGGTGTCCGGGTCGAAATGCCCTCCAACCAACCGATCGTGCTCCTGCGCGAAGTGGGAGGCGACCGTTACCTCCCCATCTGGATCGGGCCGGGGGAGGCGACGGCGATCGCCTTCGCCCAGCAGGGCATGGCCCCCGCGCGACCGCTGACCCACGACCTGTTCAAGGACGTGCTGGAGGCCGTCGGCCAGGAGCTCACCGAAGTACGCATCACGGACCTGCGTGAAGGCGTCTTCTACGCCGAGCTGGTCTTCGCCAGCGGCGTCGAGGTGAGCGCCCGCCCGTCCGATGCCATAGCGCTCGCCCTGCGCACCGGAACGCCGATCTACGGCAGTGACGGGGTGCTCGACGACGCCGGCATCGCGATCCCCGACGAGCAGGAGGACGAGGTGGAGAAGTTCCGGGAGTTCCTCGACCAGATCTCGCCGGAGGACTTCGGCAGCAGCAGCCAGTGAACGGCGGCGGCCCGCGCGGACCAGGGGTCCGCGGCGGGCTGGTGTGTGCCCGGAACGCGCTCCGAGGCCCGGCACGTGCCAGCGGCGAGTGAGAGCGTCATGCGGATTCCCGTCATGGCATTCGGCTAGCCTTTCCCCGCGATGGGGTGCGGGAAACCACTCTTAGGGTGATTATCACTCGGCGTGCCGAGTGTGGCGATCGTTGACGCACCCTTGGTGACTGCCTACCGTCGAGAAGGCAGGTCAAGGACGGAGGTCGGCGTGAGAAGCAGCGGCGACGGTACGGCTGGGGGTGCCCCCGGACGCGGTTTCGGGGAGAGCGGTCCGTACCCTCCCCCGAGCTCTCGGTTTCGCCCGAGTGGGGGGTACCCTCCGCACGGCAGGGCGACTGATCACGCTCCGCAGCGACCAATGGCCGTTCCCGGCGGCGGAGGGGCGGCGCCCATGGCGTCCGAGGAGATCGGCTATCGCGGTCCGACGGCCTGCGCGGCCGCCGGCATCACGTACCGCCAGTTGGACTACTGGGCCCGGACGGGTCTGGTCGAGCCGAGCGTGCGGCCGGCCCACGGGTCCGGTACGCAGCGGCTGTACAGCTTTCGCGACGTCGTCGTCCTGAAGATCGTCAAGAGGTTCCTCGACACCGGGGTGTCGCTGCAGAACATCCGCACCACCGTTCAGCATCTGCGCGAGCGCGGCTTCCGGGATCTTGAGCGGATGACGCTGATGAGCGACGGCGCCACGGTCTACGAGTGCACCTCGCCCGACGAGGTCCATGCGCTGCTCCAGGGCGGCCAGGGGGTCTTCGGGATCGCGGTCGGTGTGGTCTGGCGGGACGTGGAGGGCGCCCTGTCGCAGCTGCACGGAGAGCGCATCGACACCGGTGAGACCCTCGTCGGGCACAACCCGGCGGACGAACTTGCGCGCCGGCGCAACCGGGCCGTCTGAGGCGCCCCGGATCCGGCTCGTTGCCGCGGCGGCGTTGTCAGTGGCGTGAGGCAGCATCGGACATGTGAGAACCGCGCCCACGATCCTGCATCTCGACATGGATGCCTTCTTCGCCTCGGTGGAGCAGGCGTCCAAGCCGAGCCTGCGCGGGAAGGCCGTGATCGTGGGTGGGCTCGGGCCGCGCGGGGTGGTGGCGACCTGCTCGTACGAGGCCCGGGTGTTCGGGGTGCATTCCGCGATGCCCATGGGGCAGGCGCGCCGGCTCGCGCCGAACGCCGCCTGTCTGGTGCCCCGCTTCGGGTTGTACCGGACGATCAGCGAGCAGGTGATGGGCCTGCTGCGGGCGCTGTCGCCGCTGGTGGAGCCGCTCAGCCTGGACGAGGCGTTCGTCGATCTGGAGGCCGGTGGGGCGGCGTGGGACCGGGAGTCGGCGCGGCTGGCCGGCGTGCGGCTGAGGGCCGACATACGGGCCGTCACCAACCTCACCGGGTCCGTCGGGCTCGCCGCCTCCAAGATGCTCGCGAAGATCGCTTCCGAGGAGGCCAAGCCGGACGGTCTGGTGCTGATCGAGCCGGGCACGGAGCGGGAGCTGCTGGAGCCGATGTCGGTGCGGACGCTGCCGGGCGTGGGCCCCGCGACGGGCGACCATCTGCGCCGGGCCGGGATCACCACCGTCGGGGAGATCGCCGAGGCGGGCGAGGACGAGCTCGTACGGCTGCTGGGCAAGGCGCACGGACACGCGCTGTACGCCATGGCGCTGGCCCGTGACGACCGGCCGGTGGTCGCCGAGCGGGAGGCGAAGTCCGTGTCGGTGGAGGACACCTACGACGTGGACATCCACGACCGGGTCCGGGTAGGGCTGGAGGTGCAGCGGCTCGCGGACCGGTGTGTGCGGCGGCTGCGCGGGGCCGGGCTCTCGGGGCGGACGATCGTCCTGAAGGTGCGGCGGTACGACTTCTCGACGCTGACCCGGTCGGAGACGCTGCGGGGGCCGACGGACGACCCGGCGGTGGTGCGGGAGGCGGCGGCCCGGCTGCTGGACTCCGTGGACACGACCGGGGGTGTGCGGCTGCTGGGGGTCGGGGTCAGCGGGCTCGCCGACTACACGCAGGAGGACCTGTTCGCGCAGGCGGCGGGGGAGCGGGAGGAGGGGGCGGTGGAGGACGTCGCGGAGGAGCCCGAGCGGCCGGAGGCCGGGCCCGTCGAGCGCCGCTGGGCGGCCGGGCACGACGTCCGGCACGCCGAGCACGGGCACGGATGGGTGCAGGGCAGCGGGCTGGGGAGAGTGACCGTGCGGTTCGAGACACCCGAGTCGGAGCCCGGGCGGGTGCGGACCTTCCGGGTCGACGATCCGGCGCTGGAGCCGGCGGATCCGCTGCCGTTGGTGGCGCGAAGACCCGAGCTCCAGGGCTGAGCCCCGCGGGTCATGTCTCGTCGGAGCCCGCCAGCTTGCCGAAGTCGCGGTCCGGGAGCGCCGGGGGAGCGGCCACGTCGAGTCCGTAGTGGTGGTAGAGCTGGAGTTCCTGCTCAGGGGAGAGGTGGCGGCCGACGCCGAAGTCGGGGGCGTCCTTGATCAGGGCGCGCTCGAAGGGGACGTGCAGCGTGCCGTCGATCAGCTCGCTCGGTTCCAGCGGCACGAAGGCGTCCCTGCTGAACAGGCCGGTCCGTATGGCCGCCCACTCCGGTACGCCGGTCGCGTCGTCGAGGTACACCTCGTCGATGGTGCCGATCTTGCTGCCGTGTCGGTCGAATGCCTTGCGTCCGATCAGGTTGCGCGGATCGATGTCGGTCTGCACGGGCCCTCCACTCGCTCGCACCTCATCCGTAAGCACTACAAAAGAGCACATTGCGGAACGCGGCCACTCGAACGCCCGGGCGTTGCCCTCGCTGGTACGCTGGCAAGCGGCTGCTGACCCCGTGCGGGAGAGTCCTCCGGAGATCACCACCGGGGGCGCCGAAGGAGCAAATCCTCCCCGGAATCTCTCAGGCCCACGTACCGCACGGACGAGGTCACTCTGGAAAGCAGAGCGGGTGTCACGGCTCCCGCTCTCACCGACGGTGCAAGCCGGACGTCCTGTGGCGGCCGGTGAAGCTCTCAGGTTGAGATGACAGAGGGGGAGGCCGTCGGGGCACCCGTGCCGGGGTGTCCCTCGAAGGTCGCGTCAGACCAGGAGGCCTCCGCAATGACCGCCCAGCGCATTCCGCTCTCCGAGCTCGAACAGGGCATCCCCTTCGAGCAGCGCCACATCGGGCCCGACCAGGAGGCGCGGGCCAAGATGCTCGCGCAGGTCGGCTACGGCTCGCTCGACGAGCTCACCGCCGCCGCGGTACCGGATGTGATCAAGAACGCCGACTCCCTGGACCTGCCGGGCGCGCGGACCGAGGCCGAGGTGCTGCGGGAGCTGCGCTCCCTCGCGGACCGCAACCAGGTGCTGGGTTCCATGATCGGGCTCGGCTACTACGGGACGTTCACCCCGCCGGTCGTGATGCGCAACGTCATGGAGAACCCGGCCTGGTACACCGCGTACACGCCGTACCAGCCGGAGATCTCGCAGGGCCGGCTGGAGGCGCTGCTGAACTTCCAGACCGTGGTCGCCGACCTCACCGGGCTGCCGACCTCCGGCGCCTCGCTGCTCGACGAGGGCACGGCCGCGGCCGAGGCCATGGCGCTCTCCCGGCGTATGGGCAAGAACAAGAAGGGCCTCTTCCTGGTCGACGCGGACGCGCTGCCGCAGACCATCGCCGTGATCCAGGGACGCGCCGAGCCGACCGGGGTCGAGGTGGTCGTGGCCGACCTCGCCGACGGCATTCCGGCCGAGGTCGCTGAGCGCGAGATCAACGGCGTGCTGATCCAGTACCCGGGTGCCTCCGGCGCCGTGCGCGACATCAAGGCGGTCGTCGACCAGGCGCACGAGCTGGGCGCGCTCGTCACCGTCGCCGCGGACCTGCTGGCGCTGACGCTGCTGAAGTCGCCGGGTGAGCTGGGCGCCGACATCGCGGTCGGCACCACGCAGCGGTTCGGTGTGCCGATGGGCTTCGGCGGGCCGCACGCGGGCTACATGGCGGTGCAGGAGAAGTTCGCGCGCAGCCTGCCCGGGCGGCTCGTGGGCGTCTCCGTCGACGCCGACGGCAACAAGGCCTACCGGCTGGCCCTCCAGACGCGTGAGCAGCACATCCGGCGCGAGAAGGCCACCAGCAACATCTGCACGGCGCAGGTGCTGCTCGCCGTGATGGCCGGGATGTACGCCGTCTACCACGGGCCCGAGGGCCTGCGGAGCATCGCGCGGCGCACTCACCGCTACGCCGCGATCCTCGCCGCGGGCCTTCGCGACTGCGGCGTCGAGATCGTGCACGGCGCCTACTTCGACACCGTCACCGCGCGGGTGCCGGGCCGGGCGGCCGAGGTCGTCGCCGCCGCGCGCGACAACGGCGTCAACCTGTGGCGCGTCGACGCCGACCAGGTCTCCATGGCCTGCGACGAGACCACCACGCGGGACCAGCTGGCCGCCGTATGGTCCGCGTTCGGCGTCGAGGGCGACATCGAGGCCCTGGACGGCGGCACGCGGGACGCGCTGCCCGACGGGCTGCTGCGCACCGACGCGTACCTGACGCACCCGGTCTTCCAGCAGCACCGCTCCGAGACCGCGATGCTGCGCTACCTGCGCCGGCTCGCCGACCGCGACTACGCGCTCGACCGCGGCATGATCCCGCTGGGCTCCTGCACGATGAAGCTCAACGCGACCACGGAGATGGAGCCGGTCACCTGGCCGGAGTTCGGTCAGCTGCACCCGTTCGCGCCGGCCGAGCAGGCGGCGGGATACCTGACGCTCATCCATGAGCTGGAGGACCGCCTCGCCGAGGTCACCGGCTACGACAAGGTGTCGTTGCAGCCCAACGCCGGTTCACAGGGTGAGCTGGCCGGACTGCTCGCCGTGCGCGGCTACCACCGTGCCAACGGCGACGAGCAGCGGACCGTGTGCCTGATCCCGTCCTCCGCGCACGGCACGAACGCGGCGAGCGCCGTCATGGCCGGCATGAAGGTCGTCGTCGTGAAGACCGCCGGGGACGGCGAGATCGACGTCGAGGACCTGCGGGCGAAGATCGAGCAGTACCGCGACGAACTGTCCGTGCTCATGATCACGTACCCGTCCACGCACGGCGTGTTCGAGGAGCACGTCGCCGACATCTGCGCCCAGGTGCACGACGCGGGTGGTCAGGTCTACGTCGACGGGGCCAACCTCAACGCCCTCGTGGGGCTCGCGAAGCCGGGGCACTTCGGCGGCGACGTGTCCCACCTCAACCTGCACAAGACGTTCTGCATCCCGCACGGCGGCGGCGGTCCGGGCGTCGGCCCCGTGGCCGTGCGCTCGCACCTCGCGCCGTTCCTGCCGAACCACCCCCTGCAGCCCGAGGCCGGGCCGGAGACCGGGGTCGGGCCGATCTCGGCCGCGCCGTGGGGCTCGGCGGGCATCCTGCCGATCTCGTGGGCCTATGTGCGCCTCATGGGCGGGGAGGGCCTGAAGCGGGCCACGCAGGTGGCCGTGCTGAGCGCCAACTACATCGCCAAGCGCCTGGAGCCGCACTACCCGGTGCTGTACACCGGTCCGGGCGGGCTGGTCGCGCACGAGTGCATCATCGATCTGCGGCCCCTGGCCAAGGCCACCGGCGTCAGCGTCGACGACGTGGCCAAGCGGCTGATCGACTACGGGTTCCACGCGCCGACGATGTCGTTCCCGGTGGCCGGGACGCTGATGATCGAACCGACCGAGTCCGAGGACCTCACCGAGATCGACCGGTTCTGCGAGGCGATGATCGCCATTCGCGCCGAGATCGAGAAGGTCGGCGCGGGCGAGTGGCCGGCCGACGACAACCCGCTGCGCAACGCTCCGCACACCGCCGGCCTGCTGGGCGGCGAGTGGAGCCACGCCTACACGCGCGAGGAGGCCGTCTTCCCGGCCGGGGTGTCGGTCGCCGACAAGTACTGGCCGCCGGTGCGCCGCATCGACCAGGCCTTCGGTGACCGGAACCTGGTGTGCTCCTGCCCGCCGCTGGACGCGTACGAGGACTGAGGTCCGTGGCGGCGAGGGCTCCTTCGTGGGGCCCTCGCCGTGTTTTCGGGGACTTCCGGACGCCGGCCGGGTCAGGTGCGGTCGATGTGTACGTTTGTCGACTTCACGCGGGCCGTGGCCTCCATGCCGACCTCCAGGCCCAGCTCCTCGACCGCCTCCCGGGTCAGCAGCGAGACCAGGCGGTGCGGGCCGGCCTGGATCTCGACCTGGGCGGCGACGTCGCCGAGCTTGATGGCGGTCACGATGCCGGGGAAGGCGTTGCGGGCCGAGGTGTACGGCGGCTCCTCCTCGCCGCCGCTTCCCGCCCTGGCCAGCTCGACCGAGAAGGCGGCGAGGTCCCTGCCGTCGATCAGGCGTCGGCCGCTGTCGTCGCGCAGGGTGGCCACGCGGCCGGCGTCCGCCCAGCGGCGTGCGGTGTCGGGGCTCACGCCGAGGAGCCGGGCGGCCTGGCCGATCGTGTAGGAGTGCATGCCCGTCACGATAGGACGGGGGATCGCCGGGGGTGGGTGCGGGCCCGCCGCGGGTGCGGTGCGGGGACCGCCGGCGGTGCGGGCCTCAGCCGGTGTGCACGCGGGGGCGTCGGGTCACGTCCGGCTCCGCCACGCGCAGCACCTCCCGGGTGACCGGCGCGACCTCCCCTTGGCCGAAGAGGAAGAAGCGCAGGAAGTTGGCGAAGGGATTGCCCTCGGTCCACTCGAAGTAGATGTGCGGGGTGCAGCCCGTGGTGTCGCGGACGTGCAGGAGCAGGGCGGCCAGGGCGTTGGGGATGGAGGAGGACTCCAGGGTCAGGACGCGGTAGCGGTTGTGCAGGACCTCGCCGTGGACCGTCACACCGGCCTCGAACTCGGACGGGTCCGTCACCGTCACCTCGACGAACACGAAGTCCTCGGGGCCGGCGACGTCGTTGTCCTGGCGGATCTGCTCGATCTTGTCGCGGTACTCGGTGACGTCCCGGCTGTCGGGCTCGTTCGCGATGAACCGGATCTTGCGGCTGGCGATGTCCCGCACGAACCGCTCCGCCATGGGGTCCAGCGTCACGCTCGTCACCCGGAGTTCGAAGGCGCGGGCCAGCCGGGAGACCAGGGAGAGGATCATGATGCCCGCGATGAAGCAGGCGCCGATCTTCACACCGTCGGGGCGCTCGACCACGTTCACCACGGTGGTGTACAGGAACACGACCGAGATCACGCCGAAGCCCACGGTCCATCCGCGCTGGCCGGCCTTGCGGGCGGCGATGGTCACCGCGATCGCCGCCGAGCTGATCAGCACCAGCACTCCGGTGGCGTAGGCGCCGCCCTGCGCGTCCACGTCGGCGTCGAAGAGCCAGGTCACCAGGAAGGCGACCAGGGTGAAGACGATGACCATCGGGCGTACCGCACGCGCCCAGTGCGGGGCCATGCCGTAGCGGGGCAGGTAGCGCGGCATCAGGTTGAGCAGGCCCGCCATGGCCGAGGCGCCGGCGAACCACAGGATGGCAATCGTCGAGACGTCGTACACCGTGCCGAAGGCGCTGCCCAGGTACTCGTGCGCGAGATAGGCCAGCGCGCGGCCGTTGGCCTGGCCGCCCTCCTCGAACTCGGCCTCCGGGATGAGCAGCGTGGTGATGAAGCTGGTGCTGATCAGGAAGCCGCTCATGATCAGGGCGGCGGTGGTGAGCAGCTTCTTGGTGCCGCGGATCCGGCCCTCGGGGCGCTCCTCGGTGTCGCGCGCATCTCCCTTGACGTGCGGCATCACGGCGACGCCGGTCTCGAAGCCGGAGAGGCCGAGGGCCAGCTTGGGGAAGACGATCAGGGCCACGCCGATCATCACGAAGACGTTGCCGTGCTCGGCGGTCAGGGCGCTGGACCAGTCGGTGACGACATGGCCCTCGGCGGCGACGTGCCAGAGGCCGGCCACGACCACCACGGCGTTGAGCGCCAGGTAGGTGGCCACCAGGGCGACCGCGACGCCGATGGCCTCCAGGAAGCCCTTGAGGAACACCGCGCCGAGCAGGGCGATGAGCACCATGGTGATCAGCAGCTGCCGGTCGTGCAGGGCGTCGTTCAGGTGGGGGTTCTCGATCAGGTGGGTGGAGGCGTCGGCGGCCGAGAGGGTGATGGTGATCAGGAAGTCGGTCGCGGCGAAGCCGAGCAGCGTGAGGACGAACAGCTTGCCCTTCCAGAAGGTGAGCAGGCGTTCCAGCATCGCGATCGAGCCCTGGCCGTGCGGGCTCTCCTCGGCCACTCTCCGATAGACCGGCAGGGCGCCCGCCAGGGTGACGATCACCAGCACGACGGTCGCGACGGGCGAGAGCAGACCTGCCGCGAGGGCGGCGATGCCGGGCTGGTAGCCGAGGGTGGAGAAGTAGTCGACGCCGGTCAGGCACATCACGCGGTACCAGGGGCGCCCCTCGGCCGGGGGAGCGGGAGGGGCGTGCGGGCCCTGGTGGCCGCCCGGCCTGCCCATGTCGGACAGCCCTTCCAGCATCCAGACGCGCAGGCGGCCGGGTGCGGTGTGTGGGGTCGGGGCCATCGACGTGCTCCAGTGGTCCGGCTCGGCATGCGGTGCGGCCATCACGCGGACGGCGCGCTCAGCGTATGCGGAGAGTGACGCCTGGGCCTTCGCTTGGCGGGCTCGCGGCGTCAAGCTTGCGTTAAGACTGGGCGGTGGGGCGGGGCGGCGCATCAAGGCCGTGGCAATCGCGTGGACTTCGACCCTGTTGAGCCGTATGGGGGTGGGCATCCCGGACCCCGGGGACGGACACCGAGTGTCACAGTCAGCCGAGGCCGGGTATGCCGGAGATCAGCAGGTCGATCACCTTGATGCCCACGAACGGCAGCACGAGACCGCCGAGCCCGTACAGGAGCAGGTTGCGGCGCAGGAGATCGTGTGCGGAGGCGGGCTTGTAGCGCACTCCACGCAGGGCCAGGGGGATCAACGCCACGATGATCAGCGCGTTGAAGATGATCGCAGCGGTGATGGCGGACGTCGGGCTGTGCAGGCCCATCACGTTCAGGGACTCGAGGCCCGGGTAGGCCCCCGCGAACATCGCGGGGATGATCGCGAAGTACTTGGCCACGTCGTTGGTGATGGAGAACGTCGTCAGCGCCCCTCGGGTGATGAGGAGTTGCTTGCCGATCTCGACGATGTCGATGAGCTTCGTCGGGTCGGCGTCGAGGTCGACCATGTTGCCGGCCTCCTTGGCGGCCGACGTACCGGTGTTCATCGCCACGCCGACGTCGGCCTGCGCGAGCGCCGGGGCGTCGTTGGTGCCGTCGCCGGTCATCGCGACCAGCTTTCCGCCCGCCTGCTCCCGCTTGATGAGGGCCATCTTGTCCTCGGGAGTGGCCTCGGCGAGGAAGTCGTCGACGCCCGCCTCCCGGGCGATCGCCTTGGCGGTGATCGGGTTGTCGCCGGTGACCATCACCGTGCGGATACCCATCCGGCGCAACTGCGCGAAGCGTTCGTGGATGCCTTCCTTCACCACGTCCTTGAGGTGTACGAGTCCCAGCACGCGGGGGCCGTCCCGGTCGTGCACGGCCACGAGCAACGGCGTGCCCCCGGCCGCGGCCACCGAGTCGGCGAAGTGCCGTGCCTCGGGCGGGATCTGACCGCCGTACATCTGCACCCACTCGATCACCTGCTGCGCGGCGCCCTTGCGGATCGCGCACACGGCGCCGTTGTCCCAGCGCAGGTCGACGCCGCTCATCCGGGTACGGGCGCTGAAGGGCACCCATCGCGCATGCGTCAGCTCTTCCGACGAGGGCGCACGCAGCCCGAACCGCACCTTCGCCAGCACGACGACGGACCGGCCCTCGGGGGTCTCGTCGGCCAGCGAGGACAACTGGGCGGCCTCGGCGAGCCGCCCCTCCTCGATGCCCGACATGGGCACGAAGGCGGCGGCCTCACGGTTGCCCAGGGTGATGGTGCCGGTCTTGTCCAGCAGCAACGTGGTGACGTCGCCCGCCGCCTCGACCGCGCGCCCGGACATGGCGAGCACGTTGCGTTGCACCAGCCGGTCCATGCCGGCGATGCCGATCGCGGACAGCAGGGCGCCGATGGTCGTCGGTATGAGCGTGACCAGCAGGGCGACGAGCACGGTCGTCGACTGGGCGGCGCCCGCGTAGGCGGCCATCGGCTGCAGGGTGACCACGACCAGGAGGAACACGATGGTCAGCGCCGCCAGCAGGATGTTCAGCGCGATCTCGTTCGGCGTCTTCTGCCGGGAGGCGCCCTCGACCAGGGCGATCATCCTGTCCAGGAAGCTGTGGCCGGGGCGGGCGCTGATCCGCACGACGACACGGTCGGACAGGACCGTGGTACCGCCCGTCACTCCGCTGCGGTCGCCGCCGGCCTCACGGACGACGGGGGCGGACTCACCGGTCACGGCGGACTCGTCGACCGCCGCCACACCGTCGACCACGTCGCCGTCGGCCGGGATCGTCCGGCCCGCCTCGACCAAAACCACGTCCAGCGGCTTGAGGGCGGCGGGGGTGACGGCCTCCGTGCGTACGATGCGCAGGTCGCAGCCGTAACGCCAGTCGAGGATCCGCAGCGCCACGGTCTCCGTACGCGCGCGGCGCAGCGACTCCGCCTGGGCCTTGCCCCTGCCCTCCGCCACGGCCTCGGCGAGGTTGGCGAAGACGACCGTCAGCCACAGCCAGACGCTGATCGTCCACGTGAAGACGGCCGGATTGAGCACGGCCGACAGGGTGGTCACGACCGCTCCTACGGAGACCACGCACAGCACCGGGTTCCTCACCAGGTCCCGCGGGTGGAGTTTGCGCAGGGCGTCGGGGAAGGACCGGACGAGCTGGGCCGGATCGAACAGGCCGCCCTGCGCGCGCCGCCGCGGGACGGTCGGCGCAGTGGGCTGTGGAGGGGACGCCGGGGCCTGCTCGGGAGCAGCGGGAAACATGGACACCTTCGTGTCTCGTGACCGGCCCCGGGCGTGCCGGGGCACGCCGGCGGGCCGGCAGGTCGGACAGTACGTCGGACGCCGGAGCCATGCGGTGCCGGGGCCCCGGCACCGCACGACGGGGTACTGACCACCGGCGGCGGGATGACGACCGGCGCGCATCGGGCGCCGTCGGCGGGAGGCCCCTGGCGCCCGCGGCCCATGCGGCGGCCAGAAGAGAATGCAACCACCGCCGGTGATCCGGACGGCGCGAATCCTCGCCGAATTTGCGGCTCTCATACGGCTGCACCGCGGGCCCTGTCAGCATCTCGTCAAGTGCGCCTGAGGAGTCGTCAAGTGGGCGTCAACGCGCACCTCGTGATGCCGGACCCGGTCGCAGACTGTCCAGAACGGAGGGACGACCGCCGGTCGCGTGGAGGCCGTGCCCGTCATGGCGCGGGACCGCGGAGCGCGGCCGCCGCGGGTCTCGACGGGAACGGTCACGGTCCCGCCCGAAGCCGGTGTCGGCCGCGGTCAGGAGGGGGTGTGGTCGGACCGGTGGAGTGCCTCCGGCAGCGGACCGTGGCCGCGCGGGCCGCTCCACGCCGCCGCCGACGGGGTTCCGTTCCCGCGCGGCTGCGCCTTCCGCTCGCGGCCACGGTTCTGCTCCTCACCTCGCCGGGCGCGTGATCGAGGACACGGTCGTCGTACGACGTGGTCCTGTGCCGTGGTGGTGTCGTGGTGGTCGAATCCGTCGTGGTTCGACTCGGCGGTCCGGCAGGACCGTCCGGCCCCGCGCCCGTGCGTCGTCAAGGTGGTGTCAACGTCCTTGTGAGTTGCGCCAGGGACGCGTCAAAAGGACTGACCCCGGGTGCCGCCGGGCGCTTCCCTGAGGGGGATGAACGAAGTACGGCGCGGACGGCTGAAGGTCTACCTCGGGGCGGCTCCGGGGGTCGGCAAGACGTATCGCATGCTCGACGAGGGGCGGCGTCGTGCCGCCCGCGGAGTGGATGTGGTCGTGGGGTTCGCCGAGTGCCACGGGCGACACCGCACCGAGGCGATGCTGGACGGACTCGAGGTCCTCCAGCCGGTTCCGTGCGCCTACCGCGGCGGCCGGTTCGAGGAGATGGACCTCGCCGGGGTCCTGGCCCGCCGGCCGCAGGTCGCCGTCGTGGACGAACTCGCCCACAGCAACGTCCCCGGCGGCGGCCGGAACGCCAAACGATGGCAGGACGTCGAGGAGTTGCTCGCCGCCGGGATCGACGTCGTCACCGCCGTCAACATCCAGCACCTGGAGTCGATCAAGGACGTCGTCGAGAAGATCACCGGGGTGCCTCAGCAGGAGACCGTGCCGGACGAGGTGGTGCGCCGAGCCCATCAGGTCGAACTGGTCGACATGGCGCCCGAGGCGCTGCGCCGCCGGATGGCGCACGGCAACATCTACGCCCCCGAGAAGATCGACGCGGCCCTCGCCAACTACTTCCGGCCGGGGAACCTGACCGCGCTGCGCCAACTGGCGCTGCTGTGGACGGCCGACCGGGTCGACGAGGCACTGCAGACCTACCGGGCCGAGCACTCGATAGGCAGGGTGTGGGAGACCCGGGAGCGGGTCGTGGTCGCCCTGACCGGAGGTCCGGAGGGCGACACGCTCATCCGGCGCGCCGCCCGGATCGCCGACCGGTCGGCAGGCGGGGATCTGCTCGCCGTGCACGTGGCCCGCAGCGACGGTCTCGCCACCGGCTTCTCCCACGCGTCGCTGGCCCGGCAGCGCCGGCTGGTGGAGGACCTCGGCGGCAGCTATCACTCCGTGGTCGGTGACGACGCCGCCACCGCGCTGGTGGACTTCGCGCGGGCCGAGAACGCCACCCAACTCGTCCTCGGCTCCAGTCGGCGCGGACGCCTGGAGCGGTTCCTGACCGGTTCGGGCACGGGGGAGAGAGTCGTCGCGCTCTCCGGTGACATCGACGTCCATCAGGTCACACATGAGCGGGCCGGTCGCGGCACCCTGCTGCCGTCCCGGCGCCGTACGCTGTCGAGGGCCCGGATGATCGCGGGGCCGGTGGCCGGGCTGGTGCTGCCGTTGCTGCTGACGATCGTCCTGGCCCAGCTGCGGGGCACGTTGACCCTCACCAGCGAGGCCCTGCTGTTCCTGCTCGCGGTGGTGGGCGTGGCCTGCATAGGCGGCGTGGCCTCCGCCGTGATCGCCTCCCTCACGGCGTCGGTGCTGCTCAACTACTGGTTCATCCCGCCCATAGGGCAGTTCACGCTCGCCGACGCCAACGCCCTTGTGGCCCTCGGCGTCTTCGCGGTCGTCGCCGCCACCGTGGCCGCCGTCGTCGACCGCTCGCTGAGACTGTCGCGCCGCGCCGCGCGTGCCACCGCGGAGGCGGAGACGATGTCCTCGCTGGCCGGCAGCATCGTCCGCGGCGGCCAGACGATCCCGGCGCTGCTGGAGCGCACCCGGGAGACCTTCGGAGCGGACTCCGTGGAACTCGTGTCCGAGGTCGCCGAGGAGGGAGGGACGGGTGTTGTCCGGTTGCGGGGTGGCCGCACGGACGAGGACGGCGACACCGTGGTACCTGCCGGGCCAGGGGGCTACCTGGTGCTGCGGGGTGGTGCCCTGTCGGCCTCCGAGCGGCGGGTCCTCGCCGCCTTCGCCGCGCATGTGGGGGCGGCCGTGGAACGGGCCCGGCTCGCCGAGGCGGCCGCCGAGGTCGAACCGGTGCGCGCCGCGGACCGGATGCGTACGGCGCTGCTGCGGGCCGTCGGGCACGACCTGCGTACCCCGCTCGCCGCCGGCTGGGCCGCCGTCACCTCGCTGCGCAGCCGGGACGTCGAGTTCTCCGCGATGGACCGCGACGAGCTTCTGGCCACCGCCGACGAGTCCATGGCCAAGCTGAACCGCCTGGTGGAGAACCTGCTCGACCTCAGCCGGCTGGAGGCGGGCGTGCTCAAGCTGAACCTGAGGCCGACCTCGCTGGAGGAGGTGCTCCCGGCGGCACTGATGGACACCCCCGGCGTCGAGGTCGGGAACCTGGAGCGGATCCCGCAGGTGCTGGTGGATCCGCCACTGCTGGAACGTGTCATCGCCAACCTGGTCGGCAACGCCGATCGGTACGCCCCGGCCGGTACGAAAGTGCTGGTCAGTGCCAGTGTGCTGGCGGGCCGGGTGGAACTGCGCGTCGTGGACCGGGGTCCCGGACTGCCGGTGGCCGGGCGGGAGCGACTGTTCGAGCCGTTTCAGCGGCTCGGCGACACGGACAACACCACCGGGCTCGGGCTGGGGCTGGCGCTCGCCCGTGGACTGACGGAGGCGATGAGCGGAACCGTCAGTCCCGAGGACACCCCCGGCGGCGGGCTGACCATGGTCGTGTCGATGCCGCTGGCCGGGAGGCCGGACGCGCCGGGAGCCGGGATGTCCGACCACGTCGGGCACGGGTCGCGTCGCTGACGGCGGGGCCGTCGCGGAATCGGGAGGGGGGCTGGGCCGCCGGGTGCCACCTGAACCGAGGTCGCGTCGAGGGCCCGGGCTGTGCGGCGACGTGGTGCCGGCCGGGTGGGGGTGGGTCGACCCGAGACCAGTTCGGCCGGGTCGGTGAGTCTCGTCGGCAGGGGCCGTGTCACGCCGGGGCAGCCGGTCGCCCACCGCCGGGCCACAGCGGGGAGGGGCGGCCCTACGGGGGCTGGCCGCGGCGAGGGACGGGGCCGTCGTACGGTCCTGGTCACGGCGGAGGGGGGCCGTCGTACGGGCTGGGTGGCTGGGGCCGGTGTCCCCGCGTGGCCGTTGGTCGTTCTGGACGAGGTTCGGGTCGGGGCGTCGGCAGGACTCGACCAGGTTCG
>NZ_JBVKBE010000019.1:23034-142758 GCF_055657325.1 Streptomyces sp. NPDC107562
CGGGTCGGGGCCGTCGTTCGGACTCGACGAGGTTCGGGTCGGGGCCGTCGTTCGGACTCGACGAGGTTCGGGTCGGGGCCGTCGTTCGGACTCGACGAGGTTCGGGTCGGGGCCGTCGTTCGGACTCGACGAGGTTCGGGTCGGGGCCGTCGTTCGGACTCGACCAGGTTCGGGTCGGGGCCGTTGTTCGGACTCGACGAGGTTCGGGTCGGGGCCGTCGTTCGGGGTGAGCCTGTGCGTGTCCGGATGGAGCGGGCGGCGGGATCCGGGGTCGTGCCTGATCGGCGTACGCGCCAGGGCCGTCCGTCGTGCAGGGCCGGCGCTGCCCCGGCCGGGTCGAGCGTGCGGGCGGTACGGGGTGGTGCGTGCCGGACGGCGTTCGCGCGCACGGGCAGCCGGTCGTTCGGGGACCGGGTCGGGCCCGGGCGGCCGTACCGGGTCACGAGGCCGGGGCTGACGGCTGCCGGTCCGCCTGGTTCCGTCCGGGCCCGGTGACCTTGCCCGCCTCGTCGCGAAGAGCCGCCCCCGACTGCCCGGCGCACTCGCACGTGACGTCCTCGACGCACGGAGGCGTGGGCGGCGCCGCCCACGCAGGTGTGGGTGGGACGGGTGGCCTCAATCCAGGCCCGACACCTTGAAGACGGAGTGTGCCGTCTCGCCGTCGATCCTGACCGAGACACGGCTCAGCGCCGTGGTCCCGCAGAGCAGGAAACCGGAGGCCTCCGCCCGGCGGGCGTCCTCGTCGAGGCGGCGCCACAGCTCGGGGTTGTCCATCAGCACCCGAGGGTCGATCTCGAACCGGGCGCCGAAGGCGTCGCGCAGCAGCAAGCGCTGCGAAACACCGTCCAGGCAGCTCACGGAGACGAGCAGATCTGTACGGACCCGGCGGGAGCGCAGCAGAGAGCGGGCGACGATCCAACCCTCGCCGGCGGCGACGCGGGACGGGCAGAGCACCGCGAGCAGCAGCAGGGCGAGGACGGCCCAGAGCACCGCTCGCCACGCCGTCAGGGTGCCGGCAGCCCAGTCCAACAGGAGCAGCAGGGCCAGCAGCACCCCGGCACAGCCGATCGCGCCGCGCACATCACGGGCCCAGTGCCGGTCGTGGACCGGCGGAGCGGGGTGGGGGGCGGGCAGGTCGGTCAGAGCCCGGTTCGGGTCGTCACGGTGTCCCATACGGCCGACGGTAGGGGCCTCGTGCGCGACGTCCAGGGGCATTGACGGCTCTCTGACGTGGGCGCGAGGACTTCTTGACGGCACGACGGCACGACGGCACGACGGCACGACGCGACCGCCGCGCAGGTCACACCGCCGGCGACAGGGCGTCGGAAGGGCTCTGAACGGCAGACGCGACGGTGACGTCGAGCATGCCGGGCGCCCGCAGAGCCGGTCCACAGCCGTGCGGACGGCGTCGCCGTCAGGGTCTCGTCAAGGCCGCGCAGTGGGCCGTAAGGGACACGTCAACGACGGTCGAAACCGGCCAAGGAGGAGGTTTCCTCTAACAAGTCCGTGTCCATTCGAATCTCGACTCCAGGAGTTCACGATGGCCGATCTGGCCTTCGTCGTCACCACGATCGCGCTGTTCGCGCTGGTGATCCTCGTCGCCAAGGGGGTGACGAAGCTGTGACCATCGAAAACGTAGTCGGCCTGGTCGTGGCCGTCGCCCTGCTCGGCTATCTCGTCCTCGCCCTGATCTTCCCGGAGAGGTTCTGAGCACGACATGGGTCCCGTACTTGCCGGCGTACTCCAGCTGCTCGCCCTGATCGGCGCACTGGCGATCGTCCACGTCCCCCTTGGCAACTACATGGCCAAGGTCTACTCCACCGACAAGCACTGGCGTGTCGAGAAGTGGATCTACAAGGGCATAGGTGCCAACCCCGACACCGAGATGCGCTGGACCGCGTACCTCCGCGGCGTCCTCGCCTTCTCGGCGATCGGTGTCCTCTTCCTCTACCTGCTCCAGCGGCTCCAGGGCGTCCTGCCCGGATCGCTCGGCTTCGCGGCGATCGACCCGGACCAGGCGTTCAACACGGCCGTGTCGTTCGTGGCCAACACCAACTGGCAGTCGTACTACGGCGAACAGGCCATGGGCCACGTCGTCCAGACCGGCGGTCTGGCCGTGCAGAACTTCGTCTCCGCGGCCGTCGGCATGGCCGTCGCGGTGGCGCTGGTGCGCGGCTTCGCCCGCTCCCGCACCGGTGACCTCGGCAACTTCTGGGCGGACCTGGTGCGCGGCACCGTCCGCATCCTGGTGCCGCTCGCGTTCATCGGCGCGGTCGTCCTGGTCTCCCTCGGCGCCATCCAGAACTTCTCCGGGATCCACGAGGTCGGCCAGTTCATGGGCGGCACGCAGGAGTGGAACGGCGGCGCGGTCGCGTCGCAGGAGGCGATCAAGGAGCTGGGCACCAACGGCGGCGGCTACTTCAACGCCAACAGTGCCCACCCCTTCGAGAACCCGACCCCGTTCACGAACCTCTTCGAGATCTTCCTGATCCTGGTCATCCCGTTCTCCCTGACCCGCACCTTCGGTGTGCTGGTGGGTTCGGTCAAGCAGGGCTACGCGATCCTCGCGACCATGGCCACGATCTGGATCTCCTTCGTCGGTCTGATGATGTGGACCGAGTTCGCCCACCACGGCCCGGCGTTCGACATCGCGGGTGGCGCGACGGAGGGCAAGGAGCTCCGCTTCGGTATCGGCGGTTCGTCGCTCTTCGCGGTCTCCACCACCCTGACCTCGACCGGTGCGGTCGACTCCTTCCACTCCTCCTTCACCGGCCTCGGTGGCGGCATCACGATGCTCGGCATGATGCTGGGCGAGATCGCGCCCGGTGGCGTCGGTTCCGGCCTCTACGGCATGCTGATCCTCGCGATCATCGCGGTGTTCATCGCCGGTCTGATGGTGGGCCGTACGCCCGAGTACCTGGGCAAGAAGATCGGCACCCGTGAGATCAAGCTGGCGGCCCTCTACATTCTGGTGACCCCGGCACTCGTGCTGGTCTTCACCGCGATCGCCATGGCGCTGCCCACTCCGGGCAACTCGATGACCAACAGCGGGGCGCACGGATTCTCCGAGATCCTGTACGCCTACACGTCCGCCGCGAACAACAACGGCTCGGCCTTCGCCGGCCTGAACGCGGACACCCAGTGGTTCAACACCACGCTCGGTATCGCCATGCTGCTCGGACGGTTCGTGCCGATGGTCTTCATCCTGGCACTCGCGGGCTCGCTCGCCGAGCAGAAGCCGGTGCCGGCGACCACGGGCACCCTGCGGACGGACAAGCCGCTGTACACCGGCCTGCTCGTCGGCACGGTCATCATCATCACCGGTCTCACGTACTTCCCGGCGCTGGCGCTGGGACCGCTGGCCGAGGGGCTGGCGTGATGACCACTCGCATACAGAAGCAAGAGGACTCGATGTCCACAGCCACTCCGACCCGGGCGCCGCACAGCGACGTACCCACCGGGCACAAGTCCGCAGAGGGCCGTGTCGGCGCGGGCCTCTTCGACCCCAAGCAGCTCGTCAGGTCGCTGCCGGACGCCTTCCGCAAGCTCGACCCGCGGGTGATGATCAAGTCGCCCGTGATGTTCGTGGTGTGGATCGGCTCCGTCCTGACCACCGTCTTCTCCTTCACGGACCCGACCGACTGGTTCGGCTGGACCATCAGCGCCTGGCTCTGGCTCACGGTGATCTTCGCCAACCTGGCCGAGGCCGTGGCCGAGGGGCGTGGCAAGGCGCAGGCCGACACCCTGCGCAAGGCCAAGACCGACACGGTGGCCCGGCGCCTCGTGGGTGACCGCGAGGAGCGGGTGCCCGGCACCGAGCTGCGTATCGGCGACCTGGTCGTCTGTGAGGCAGGCGACGTCATTCCCGGCGACGGCGACGTCGTCGAGGGTGTCGCGAGCGTCGACGAGTCGGCGATCACCGGTGAGTCGGCCCCCGTGATCCGGGAGTCGGGCGGCGACCGTTCCGCGGTCACCGGCGGCACGAAGGTGCTCTCCGACCGCATCGCCATCAAGATCACGACGAAGCCGGGCGAGACCTTCATCGACCGGATGATCAGCCTCGTCGAGGGTGCCTCCCGGCAGAAGACGCCCAACGAGATCGCGCTGAACATCCTGCTCGCCTCGCTGACGATCGTCTTCCTGCTCGCCTGCGCCACGCTGCCCCCGCTCGCGAACTACGCGGGCACCGACCTGACGATGGTCGTGCTGGTCGCCCTGCTGGTCTGTCTCATCCCGACGACCATCGGTGCCCTGCTGTCCGCGATCGGTATCGCCGGCATGGACCGCCTGGTCCAGCGCAACGTCCTGGCGATGTCGGGCCGCGCGGTCGAGGCCGCCGGCGACGTCTCCACCCTGCTGCTCGACAAGACCGGCACCATCACCCTCGGCAACCGTCAGGCGTCGGAGTTCGTGCCGGTGAGCGGCGTGACGGCCGCCCAGCTCGCGGACGCCGCCCAGCTGTCGTCGCTCGCCGACGAGACGCCCGAGGGCCGCTCCGTCGTCGTCCTGGCGAAGGAGAAGTACGGACTGCGCGAGCGCCACCAGGGCGAGCTGTCGCACGCCGAATGGATCGCCTTCACCGCCCAGACCCGGATGTCCGGTGTCGACGTGGACGGCAGGAAGGTCCGCAAGGGCGCGGCCGGTTCGGTCACCGCCTGGGTGAGCGAGCGCGGCGGCGAGATCGCCGAGGACGCCGGCCGGTTGACCCGTCGGATCTCCGAGGCGGGCGGCACCCCGCTGCTCGTGGCCGTCGAGGACGCCGACGGCGCCCGCGTGCTGGGCGTCATCCACCTCAAGGACGTCGTGAAGGACGGCATGCGCGAGCGGTTCCAGGAACTGCGCCGCATGGGCATCAAGACCGTCATGATCACCGGCGACAACCCGCTCACCGCCAAGGCGATCGCCGAGGAGGCCGGCGTCGACGACTTCCTCGCGGAGGCGACTCCCGAGGACAAGATGGCGCTCATCAAGCGGGAGCAGGCGGGCGGAAAGCTGGTCGCGATGACCGGTGACGGCACCAACGACGCCCCGGCGCTCGCGCAGGCCGACGTCGGCGTGGCGATGAACACCGGTACGTCGGCCGCCAAGGAGGCCGGCAACATGGTCGACCTCGACTCCAACCCGACGAAGCTCATCGAGATCGTCGAGATCGGCAAGCAGTTGCTGATCACGCGCGGTGCGCTGACCACCTTCTCCATCGCCAACGACGTCGCGAAGTACTTCGCGATCATCCCGGCGCTGTTCGCGGCGGTCTACCCGGGCCTGGACAAGCTGAACATCATGCAGCTGTCCTCGCCGGACTCGGCGATCCTGTCCGCGGTCATCTTCAACGCGCTGGTCATCATCGCGCTGGTGCCGCTCGCCCTGCGGGGTGTGCAGTACCGGCCGGTGAGCGCGGACCGGCTGCTCCGCCGCAACCTCGGGATCTACGGACTCGGCGGCCTGATAGCCCCCTTCATCGGCATCAAGATCATCGACATGATCATCTCCCTCATTCCCGGAATCGGCTGATCGCCATGAACAACTCGGTATCCAACACCGCCCGGTTGCTCGGGGCGGGCCTGCGCGCCCTGCTCGTGCTGACCCTGGTGACGGGCGTCATCTACCCGCTGGTCGTGACCGGCGTCGCTCAGGGCCTGTTCAGCAACAAGGCGAACGGCTCAGAGATCAGCTCCCAGGGCAAGGTCGTCGGCTCCTCCCTGATCGGTCAGGCCTACAACCTGCCGCTGAAGAAGGGCCAGGAGACCCCGGAGCCCGACCTCCAATGGTTCCAGGGCCGCCCGCAGAACGGCCTGGGCACCAACAGCGTCAACACCCAGTACTCGCTCATCCTCTCCGGCGCGACCAACCGCTCCGGTGACAACGAAGAGCTCATCCAGTGGGTGAAGGACGCCAAGGCCGCCGTGGTCAAGGACAACTCGGTGCCCGGCTGGACGGTCAAGCCCTCCCAGGTTCCGGCGGACGCCGTGACGTCCTCCGGCTCCGGGCTGGACCCGCACATCTCGCCCGCGTACGCGGACATCCAGGTGCACCGGGTCGCCGAGAAGAACGGTCTGCCCGTCGCCGAGGTCCAGAAGCTCGTGGACAAGAACACCGAGGGGCGCTCGCTCGGCTTCATCGGTGAGCCCCGGGTCAACGTCCTGGAGCTGAACGTCGCGCTCAAGGAACTCGTGGCCAAGAGCTGATGGCGTTACGCGAGTCACGCGGGAGTCGGCGGCCGGAGACACCCTCCGGGACGGCCGGCTCCCGCCGCCGTGGCGCCGGTCGCGTCGCGACCGGCGCGTTCGAGAGGAAAGGCGCACACCCATGACCCGGGTGCTGGTGGTGGAGGACGACCCACAGCTCGTGAGAGCCCTCGTGATCAACCTGCAGGCGCGCCGCTACGGAGTGGACGCGGCGCCCGACGGCGCCACGGCCCTCCGCCTCGCGGCCGCCCGTCAGCCCGACGTGGTGATGCTCGACCTCGGGCTGCCGGACATGGACGGCATCGACGTGATCAAGGCACTGCGCGGCTGGACGAAGGTCCCGATCGTGGTGCTGTCGGCCCGCCAGGCGTCCGATGAGAAGGTCGTGGCGCTGGACGCGGGCGCGGACGACTACGTCACCAAGCCGTTCAGCATGGACGAACTCATGGCCCGCCTGCGGGCGGCCGTCCGCCGCACCGAGGAGATGCCCGTGGCCCCCGAGCGGACGGTGGTGCAGACCCCGGACTTCACCATCGACCTGCTCGCCAAGAAGGCCGTACGGGACGGACGGGACGTGCGGCTCACACCGACCGAATGGCATCTGCTGGAGATCCTGGTCACCCACCCCGGCCGGCTCGTCACACAGAAGCACCTGCTCCAGGAGGTCTGGGGAGTGTCCCAGCGCAACAAGACCAACTACCTGCGGGTCTACATGGCCCAGCTCCGGCGGAAACTGGAAGCGGATCCCTCGCACCCCCGCTACCTCATCACCGAACCCGGCATGGGTTACCGCTTCGAAGGGTGAACATGGCACGCGGCAAGCTTCGGATCTACCTCGGCGCCGCCCCGGGCGTCGGCAAGACGTACGCGATGCTCTCCGAGGGGCACCGGCGCGTCGAACGGGGCACCGACTGTGCGGTGGCGTTCGTCGAGCACCACAACCGCCCACGCACCGAGGTGATGCTGCACGGCCTGGAACAGGTCGCCCGTCGTCAACTCGAATACCGGGGCGGCGTGTTCAGCGAGATGGACGTGGACGCGGTGCTGGCCCGCCGACCCCAGGTGGCGCTGGTCGACGAACTCGCGCACACCAACATCCCCGGCTCCCGCAACGCCAAGCGCTGGCAGGACGTCGAGGAGTTGCTGGCGGCGGGCATCGACGTCATCTCGACGGTCAACATCCAGCACCTGGAGTCCCTCGGCGACGTCGTCGAGTCCATCACGGGCATCCGGCAGCGCGAGACCGTCCCCGACGAGGTCGTGCGGCGTGCGGACCAGGTGGAACTGGTCGACATGTCGCCCGAGGCGCTGCGCCGCCGGATGGCGCACGGCAACATCTACAAGCCGGACAAGGTCGACGCGGCGCTCTCCAACTACTTCCGGCCCGGCAACCTCACGGCCCTGCGCGAACTGGCGCTGCTGTGGGTGGCCGACCGCGTCGACGAGTACCTCACCGAATACCGCAACGAACACCGGGTGTCCAAGATCTGGGGTTCGCGTGAGCGGATCGTGGTCGGGCTCACCGGCGGCCCGGAGGGCCGGACCCTCATCCGGCGGGCCGTGCGGCTCGCGGAGAAGGGCGCCGGCGGCGAGGTGCTCGCGGTCTACATCTCCCGCAGCGACGGCCTGTCCGGGGCCTCTCCCAAGGAACTGGCCGTCCAGCGCGCCCTGGTGGAGGACCTCGGTGGCACCTTCCACCAGGTGGTGGGCGAGGACATCCCCGCCGCGCTGCTGGACTTCGCACGCGGCGTCAACGCCACCCAGATCCTGCTCGGCGTCTCCCGCCGCCAGACCTGGCAGTACGTCTTCGGGCCGGGCGTCGGAGCGACCGTCGCCCGTGAGTCGGGACCCGACCTCGACGTGCACCTCATCACCCACGCCGAGGTGGGCAAGGGACGCGGACTGCCTGTCGCGCGCGGCGCCCGCCTCGGCCGCTCCCGCATCATCTGGGGCTGGCTGATCGGTGTACTGGGCCCCCTGCTGCTGACCCTCCTGCTGACCGGGGTCACGCCCGAGGTGGGCCTGGCCAACGACATGCTGCTGTACCTGACGCTCACGGTGGCCGCGGCCCTGCTCGGCGGACTGCTGCCGGCGCTGGCCTCCGCGGTGGTGGGCTCACTGCTGCTCAACTGGTTCTTCACGCCACCGGTCCACACCCTGACCATCGCCGACCCGAAGAACATCGTCGCCATCGTCATATTCGTAGGCGTGGCGGTGTCGGTGGCCTCCGTGGTGGACCTGGCCGCCCGGCGTACGCACCAGGCGGCCCGGCTGCGGGCGGAGTCGGAGATCCTCTCCTTCCTCGCGGGAAACGTGCTGCGGGGTGAGACCAGCCTGGAGGAACTGCTGGAGCGGGTGCGTGAGACGTTCGGCATGGAGTCGGTGGGGCTGCTGGAGCGGGAATCCGACGTCGCCCCCTGGACCTGCGCGGGCAGCGTGGGCCCGAGGCCTGCCGGGTCGCCGGACGACGCGCACGTCGACATGCCCGTCGGTGACCACATGGCGCTCGCGCTGAACGGCCGGGTGCTGCCCGCCGAGGACCGGCGGGTGCTCGCCGCGTTCGCCGCGCAGGCCGTGGTCGTCCTGGACCGCCGCCGGCTCCAGGAGGAGGCGGACCAGGCGCGCAGGCTCGCCGAGGGCAACCGCATCCGTACGGCGCTGCTGGCCGCCGTCAGCCATGATCTGCGGACTCCGCTCGCGGGTATCAAGGCCTCCGTGACGTCGCTGCGTTCGGACGACGTCGAGTGGTCCGAGCAGGATCAGGCGGACCTGCTGGAGGCGATCGAGGAGGGCGCGGACCGGCTCGACAACCTGGTCGGCAATCTGCTCGACATGTCCCGGCTGCAGACCGGAACGGTCTCCCCGCTGCTGCGAGAGATCGACCTCGACGAGGTGGTGCCGATGGCCCTCGGGGGCGTCCCCGAGGGCAGCGTGGAGCTGGACATCCCCGAGACGCTCCCCATGGTCCAGGTCGACAAGGGGCTGCTGGAGCGGGCGGTGGCCAACCTCGTGGAGAACGCGGTCAAGTACAGCCCGCCGGACAGCCATGTGCTGGTGTCGGCGAGCGCCATCAACGACCGGGTGGAAGTACGGGTCGTGGACCGTGGACCGGGCGTCCCCGACGAGGCCAAGCAGCGCATCTTCGAGCCGTTCCAGCGCTACGGCGACGCCCCGCGCGGGGCCGGGGTCGGACTGGGCCTGGCCGTCGCCCGCGGCTTCGCCGAGGCCATGGAGGGCACGCTCGACGCCGAGGACACTCCCGGCGGCGGCCTCACCATGGTGCTGAGCCTGCGGAGAGTACCCGGCCGCCGACCGGGCCGACCGGACTATTCGGCGCAGGTGGTGTCGTAGCGAGGGGCCGACTCGACCGGTCGCAGCGCCGGAGGGCCTTGCGGCCGGCGGGGCACGGCCACTGGGGCATGACCAGTCCGATGCCACGGCGCCGTGCGTCAGCGGGTGGTGCGATTGCGGGTGTGGGTGTCCGGGGTGGTGGGTGACGGGAGGGTGCGTGCCGGGTGGTGTGTGACGGGAGTGGTGCGTGCCGGGTGGTGGGTGACGGGAGGGGTGCGCACCGGGTCGTGTGTGGCCGGAGTTGTGCGTGCCTGGTGGTGGGTGACGGTGGTGGGTGACGGGAGGGGTGCGCACCGGGTGGTGTGGCCGGAGCGGTACGTACCTGGTGGTGTGGCCGGAGCGGTACGTACCTGGTGGTGGGTGACCGGAGGGGTGTGCGCCGGGTGGTGGGTGACCGGAGGGGTGTGCGCCGGGTGGTGGGTGACCGGAGGAGTGCGCCGCCAGGTGGTGCGGGCCCAGGTCGTCCGTGTCCGGGGTGGTGCGTCGCTGGATGATGTGTCACCGGACGGGGGCGTCACCAGTCGGTGCGTGGCGGGGGTGCCGCGTCGGGTGTGTTCACGGGATCGTCCGTGACGGGTCGGTGGGGGGCGCGGCCTCAGGACTCCGGGCGCACGGCTTGCGGCCGCTCACGGAAGTTCCTCGTGTCCAGCCGCAGCCGCCAGGCGTTACGACGGTGCAGGGCCGCCAGTTCGGCTTCCAGCGGTGACGGCGGCACCGCGAGCACGGGGCAGTGGGCGTGGGTCAGGCAGTAGCGGCTCACGGAGGGGCCGAACGCCCGGTGCCAGAGACCCCGGCGCCCGGCGCCGACGACCAGCACGTCATCCACACGGTCCGCCACGTCCACCAGGGCGCGGGCCGGCGTGCCGTGGGCCACCAGCGCGCACATCGCGACCCCAGGACCCTCCTCACCGAAGGCATCCCGGAGCGCGGTCAGCAGCCGCTCACGGGCCGGCTCGCGCCACTCGTACGCCTGTACGCACGACGCCGTGGACCGGTTCGCGACGAGCTGCCCGCCGGGCGGCTCCCACGCCAGCACCGGCCACAACTCGGCGCCCCGGGACCGGGCTTCCTGGGCCGCCCGGCAGAGCGCGGTCAGGCTCCCCAAGGAGCCGCTCACGCCGACGACGACACGCGCGGCACCGGAATGGTCGTGATCGGCCATGACTCCACCGTTCCTTCACACACTCGCGTGGCCCCTGCCCGCGTGCGGCTCGTGCGGCCGCACCCCCCATCTCACCTCGCCGCGCGGCGAGGGAACAGACGGAACGTCACTTCTTGGCACGCCTCTAGCGCCCGCGGCGGGGCCGTCGGGCCGCTCCGTCAGCAACCCGTCAGCGTCGGCCCGCTCGCCGTCAGCATCGCGTCATGACCCGTCGGCGCCGCCGGATGCCGGGCTTAGCGTCTGGCGAGAGCCCCGGTCCGCATCCGGCGCCGGGACACATCAGCCACAGACAGCAACCAGCTCAGGATCCTCCAGGAGGCATCCCATGGCAGAACTCACGTGTGACGACCCGGAGCCCTGTGAACGGATCCCGGCCGGACCTCTCTACGTTCCCGTCCGGCCGGGACCGGCAGGCTCCGCGGCTCGGCTCTTCCGCAGCCCCCTCGGCGACCGCACGGCCGTGGGCTTCACCTCCGAGCAGCGACTCAAGGCGACCCTTGGCCCCGACCAGGCGTGGATCCGGCTGGCCGAACCCGCCCTGCGCGCGCTGACCGCGCCGCTCGGGGTCACCACCGTCACGATCGACCCGCAGTTCTCGGCACCCGCACCGGCCCGTGAAACCTCCGCGCCGTCCGTGCCGAAGGCCTCCCCCGTCCCGGGGCCCGCCTCCGCTCCCGGGAATGCCGCGCCGCGCGCGGTGCCGGTGCAGGAGACCCCCCGAGGCGTCTCCTGGAACCCCCAGGCCGTCGGCGCCCTGCGCGTGACCGGCGCCGCCGCCCTCGTCTCCGCGCTCGCGCTGTGGATCGGTTGAGAGGACCGCACGATGACCACGCTTCACGAACCCGCCGTCACCACCACCGACGCCCTGTCGGTGTGGCCGGCCTCCACCACGGAGCGGCACCCCGGCGAACTTGCCGTGGGCGGTGTACCGCTCGCCGAGATAGCCGAGCGCTTCGGCACACCCGTCTACGTCCTCGACGAGGCGGAAGTGCGTGAACGCTGCCGCACCTACCGGCACGCCTTTCCCGAAGCCGACGTGGTCTACGCGGCCAAGGCGTTCCTGTGCCGCGCGATGCTCCACTGGGTGGAGGAGGAAGGCCTCGGACTCGACGTCTGCTCCGCCGGTGAGCTGGAGATGGCGGTGACCACGGGCTTCCCGCCGGAGAAGATCGTGCTGCACGGCAACGCCAAGTCGCCCCGCGACCTGGAGACCGCGCTCCGGCTCGGGGTCGGCCGCATCGTCATCGACGGCCCGTCCGAGATCGCCCGGCTGGCGGCGGCCGTCGGGCCCGAGGGGCACCAGAAGGTCATGGTCCGGGTGATCCCCGGCATCAGCGCCGGCGGACACGCCAAGATCCGCACCGGCACCGACGACCAGAAGTTCGGCCTGTCCATCTCCGACGGATACGCCCAGCACGCCATCGCCCGCATCCTCGACCAGCCGCAGCTCCAACTGACGGGCCTGCACTGCCACCTGGGCTCACAGATCACCAGCGTCAAGCCGTATCTCTCGGCGGTGCGGCGCATGGTCGGCCTGATGGCCCGCCTGCACGAGCAGTACGGGCTGGTCCTGCCGGAGCTCGACCTCGGTGGCGGCCACGGCATCGCCTACCGTCCGGGCGAACCGGCCCTGGACCTCACCACGCTGGCCCGCAAGGTGCGCACCGAGCTGACCGAGGCGTGCACGGCGGCCGGGCTCGCGGTGCCCCGTCTGATGATCGAACCGGGCCGCGCCATCGCCGGTCCGGCGGGCGTCGCCCTCTACCACGTCCTGGCCGTGAAGCAGACCGGCTCGCACACGTTCGTCGCCGTCGACGGCGGTATGAGCGACAACCCGCGGCCCGCGCTGTACGGCGTGCGCTACGCGCCCCGGCTGGTCGGCCGGCACAGCACGGCCGCCCCGGCCCCGGTGACCGTGGTCGGCCGGCACTGCGAGGCCGGTGACGTCCTCGCCGCCGATGTGGAACTGCCCTCGGACGTACGGCCCGGCGATCTCCTCGCCGTCCCCGTCGCGGGCGCGTACCACCTGTCCATGGCATCCGGCTACAACATGGTCGGCCGGCCGCCCGTGACCGCCGTCGCGGACGGCCGTGCCCGGCTCCTGGTCCGCCGCGAGTCCCTGGACGACATCCGCAGCCGCGACGTGGGCCTGTAGCCCGCGCCGCCCCTTGCCCACCTCCGGCCGAGTGCCGGCCACGTCCTCGGCCGGAGGTGTCACTTCCCCCTCTTTTTTTGCAACGACATGTGAGGAAAGCCGTGACGGCCGAGAACGTGGTGGGGCTGATCGTCGCGATCGCCCTGCTCGCCTATCTGGTGGTGGCTTTGATCAAGCCGGAGCGCTTCTGATGACCGCGCCCGCACCCGTCAGGGAGAGACCCGCCGAGGCGGTGCGGCCCTCGGCGCCGGAGCCCGCGCGCAGGATCGGCGCCGGCCTGCTCGATCCGCAGCAGCTCTGGCGTGCGCTGCCCGCCGCCCTTCGCAAGTTGAACCCGGTCACGCTGGCCCGCAACCCGGTCATGTTCGTCACCGAGATCGGTGCCGTGCTGACCGCAGGACTCGCCTTCGCCAGGCCGTCGTTGTTCGGCTGGCTCATCACCGCCTGGCTCTGGCTCACGGTCGTCTTCGCCAACCTGGCCGAGGCGGTCGCGGAGAGCCGCGGCCGGGCCCAGGCCGACTCGCTGCGCGGTATGCGCGGCCGGACCGTCGCGCGGCGGCTCGTGGGCGGCGTCGCGCACGTCCGATCGGGCGAGTACGTCGAGGAACCGGTGGGCGCGGGGGAGTTGCGCAAGGGTGACCTCGTGGTCGTCGAGGCCAACGAGCTCGTCCCCGGCGACGGCGATGTGATCGAGGGCGTCGCCAGCATCGACGAGTCGGCCATCACCGGCGAGTCCGCTCCGGTCATCCGGGAGTCGGGAGGCGACCGCTGCGCCGTCACCGGCGGCACCCGCGTGCTGTCCGACCGGATCGTCGTCCGGATCACACAGGAGCCCGGCGAGTCCTTCCTGGACCGGATGATCTCCCTGGTGGAGGGCGCCGACCGGCAGAAGACCCCGAACGAGCTCGCGCTCAATCTGCTGCTGGTCATGCTCACCTTCGTCTTCCTGGTCGCGGTCGTCACGCTCCAGCCGATGGCGGTGTTCTCCAAGGACTTCATGGCCGCCGCCCACGACACGGAGGCGCTCACCGCGGACGGCGTCACCGGCATCGTCTTGGTCTCGCTGCTGGTCTGCCTGATCCCCACGACCATCGGCGGGTTGCTCTCCGCGATCGGGATCGCGGGCATGGACCGGCTGGTGCAGCGCAACGTGCTCGCCATGTCGGGGCGCGCGGTGGAGGCGGCGGGCGACGTCAACACCCTGCTGCTGGACAAGACCGGCACCATCACTTTCGGCAACCGGCGGGCCGGCGCGCTGCTTCCCATCGGCTCGGTGACGGGAGGCGAACTCGCCGAGGCCGCCCTGCTGTCCAGCCTCGCCGACGAGACGCCCGAGGGCCGCTCGATCGTCGAGTACACGCGGGAGAAGTTCGACCTGGAGCGGACCGCGCACCCCGACGCCGGATGGGTGCCGTTCAGTGCCATGACCCGGATGTCGGGCGTCGACCTGCCCGGCGGCCGCCGGCTGCGCAAGGGTGCCGCCGCCGCGGTGTCTGCCTGGGTCCGGGACAACGGCGGTGAGGTGCCCGCCGGACTCCGTGAGTGCGTCAACCAGGTCTCGGCCTCCGGCGGTACCCCGCTCGCGGTCGCCGAACGCGTCGGAGACGAACCGGCGCGACTGCTCGGCGTCGTCCACCTCAAGGACGTCGTGAAGACCGGCCTGCGCGAACGCTTCGCGGAGCTGCGCCGGATGGGCATCCGCACGGTGATGGTCACGGGTGACAACCCGGTGACCGCCAAGGCGATCGCCGACGAGGCGGGCGTCGACGACTTCCTCGCGGAGGCCACTCCCGAGGACAAGCTAGGGCTGATCAAGAAGGAGCAGGAGGGCGGGAAGCTGGTCGCGATGACCGGTGACGGCACCAACGACGCCCCGGCGCTCGCGCAGGCCGACGTCGGCGTGGCGATGAACACCGGTACGTCGGCCGCCAAGGAGGCCGGCAACATGGTCGACCTCGACTCCGACCCGACCAAGATCATCGACATCGTCGAGATCGGCAAGCAACTCCTCATCACCCGGGGCGCGTTGACCGCGTTCTCGCTCGCCAACGACATCGCCAAGTACTTCGCGATCCTCCCGGCGATCTTCGCCGGGCTCCACCCCTCGCTCGACGCGGTCAACGTCATGCGACTGCACTCGCCGACTTCGGCCATCCTGTCGGCGGTGATCTTCAACGCGGTGATCATCGTCGCGCTGATCCCGCTCGCCCTGCGCGGGGTGCGCTACCGCCCGGGCAGCGCCGACAAACTGCTCACCCGCAACCTGTGGGTCTACGGCGCGGGCGGGCTTCTCCTGCCCTTCCTCGCGATCAAGTTCATCGACGCCGCCGTGGTCCAGTTCATCCCGGGAATCTGATCATGAAACTCCTCTCCAGGACGCCTGCCTGGATCGGCCACCCCGTGGCGGCGATCCGCGTGGTCGTCGTCCTCACCCTGTTCGTCGGTCTTGCCTACCCCCTGGGGATGACCGCGATCGCCCAGGTCCCGGGACTGCGGGACGACGCCCGCGGCTCCCTGCTCGCCGAGGGCGGCAGCAGGCTCATCGGCCAGTCCTTCCTGGACGGCGACGGCAACCCGATCCCGTACTACTTCCAGCCCCGGCCCTCGAACGCCGGCGACGGCTACGACGCCGCCGCCTCGGCCGCCGGCAACCTCGGCCCGGAGTCGACGGTGGACGTCCTCGGCCCCGACGGCAAGCAGAGCCTGCTCAGCCAGGTATGTGGCCGCAGCAAGGCGGTCGGCGAGCTCGAGCGGGTCGACGGCTCGCGCCCGTACTGCACGGCCGGCGGCGTCGGAGCGGTCCTCGGTGTGTTCCGCGCGGACGGCACCACCGGTCGCGCCACCCGCGTGGTCAGTCTCAACCAGGCCTGCCCGTCGACGCCGTTCCGCACGGAGTACGAGGGAGTGGGTGTCGAGTGCGCGGAGCCGGGCGAGGACTACGGCAAGGCCGTCGTGACCCCGATCCGCGGCGAAGCGTCCGCCGACCCCAAGGTCCCGGCCGACGCGGTCACCGCGAGCGCCAGCGGTCTCGACCCGCAGATCAGCCCCGCGTACGCCGAGCTCCAGACCGCGCGGATCGCCCGTGAACGCGGTCTGCGCGAGAAGGACGTGCGCAAGCTCGTCGACACCTACACCACGGGCCGCGGCCTCGGCGTGCTCGGGGAGCCGGCCGTGAACGTCGTCGAGCTCAACGCGGCACTCGACCGCGCCCGGCCCATGAAGGGGATCTGACCGACATGTACGGCTGGCTTCAGGCCACCCTGGTCCTCGCGGTCGTCGTCGGACTGCACGTCCCGCTCGGCGACCACATGGCGCGGGCCCTCGACGGGGGGCGGCACGGACGCCCCGAGAAGGTCCTGTACAAGGTCTGCGGCATCGACCCGGACAAGGAACAGGACTGGCGGCACTACCTGTTCGCGATCCTCGCGTTCAGCGCGGCGAGCATCGCGGCCCTCTTCGCGCTGTTCACCCTGCAGGGCCGGCTGCCCTGGTCCACGGGCCACGAGGGCATGCCGTGGCGGCTCGCCCTGCACACCGCGATCAGCTTCACGACCAACACGAGCTGGCAGAACTACGCCGGCGAGTCGACCACCGGCCACCTGGCGGTGATGGCGGGCCTGGGCGTCCAGGCGTTCGCTTCCGGCGCAGTCGGCCTGTGCGTGGCGCTGGCCCTCATCCGGGGCCTGACGCGTCGTGACACCGACCGGCTGGGCAACTTCTGGGTGGACCTCACCCGTTCGATCTTCCGGATCTTCCTTCCCCTGGCCGTCGTCTTCGGCATCGTGCTGATCGCCCTGGGCGTTCCGCAGAGCCTGGGTGGCGCGCACACCGTCACGACGGTCGCCGGGGGAGAACAGACGCTGCTCGGCGGCCCGGTCGGCTCATGGGAGCCGCTGAAACTGATGACGGGTGACGGCGGGGGCGTCTTCAACGCCAACAGCGCCCACCCGTTCGAGAACCCCACCGCGGTCACCAACGCGATCGAGATCGTGCTGATGCTGCTGATCCCGACCGCCTTCATCCGCGCCTACGGCCGGATGATCGGCTCCCTGCGGCAGAGCTGGACCCTGCTCGCCGTGGTGGGCATCCTCTTCGGCCTGCTGCTCGCGGCCGGCAACCTGGCCCAGAGCGCCCACAACGGCACCGTCACGGAGGCTGTCGGCGGACAGTACGAGGGCACCGAGACCCGCTTCGGCGTCCCCGCCTCGACGCTCTTCGGCGTGGCGGCCACCGGTTCGGCCGACGGAGCGGCGAACGCGTCCTACGACAGCTTCTCCAGCCTGGGCGGTGGAGTGCTGCTGTCGGCGATGATGCTCGGCGAGATCGCCCCCGGCGGCACCGGCAGCGGGCTGTACGGCCTGATCATGGCGGTGATGGTGGCGGTCTTCATCGGCGGACTGATGGTCGGCCGAACACCCGAGTACCTGCGCAAGCGGCTCGGCTTCGGGGAGATGCGCTACGTCGTGCTCTACACGCTGGTCTCACCGACCGTCGTGCTCGCCTGCGTGGCGCTGTCGGTCGCGCTGGGCCACGGTCCGTCCTCCATGGGCAACCCGGGGCCGCACGGGCTGACCGAACTCACGTACGCGTACACCTCCAACGTCAACAGCAACGGAAGCGCGATGGCCGGCTTCAACGGGGCCACCGACTTCCACAACCTGCTGATGTCGGCGGCGATGCTGATCGGCCGCTACCTGCCGATGGCGTTCCTGCTCCCGCTCGCCGGACGGCTGGCCCGGCAGCGGCCGGGCGTGGTCACCGTGGGCACGTTGCAAGCGCGAGGCGTGAACTTCGTGGTCCTGGCCACCGGTGCCGCGCTGCTGCTGGCGCTGCTCAACTACCTCCCGGCCCTCTCCTTGGGGAGCCTGGCGGAGGGACTGATGTAGCACGCGCATGAACGACTACGGGCAGTGAGGGTCGCCGAACACGCGTCGGGGCCGGTGCGCGGTGTACGTCCGCGGGCCGGCCCCATGGTTCTGCCGGGCGGTGCGGGCCGCCCGGTCCGTGCTCAGGCGGCGGTCATCACCTGGCTGCCGGCGGGCAGCCGGTGCGGGGCGATGATCTGGCCGTCCGGCAGAAGCTCACCGGTGTCCTCGAAGAGCACGACACCGTTGCACAGCAGGCTCCAGCCCTGCTCCGGGTGGTGCGCCACGAGACGGGCGGATTCCCGGTCGGCGGAGTCGGCGGTCGGGCACGGTGACTGGTGCTGGCACATGGAAGGGATCTTTCGCTCTGTTGTGTCGTCGGTGATCGCTGTCGTGTCTGTTCCGCGGCGTGAAGCTTCGTTCATAGCCGCCCCCCCGTTGTCATCAGTCGGTCGAACCCAGTGTTGCCCCACGGGCGTCTTTCCGCAGGGATTTCGCCGCACCGCTCCTCACAGGTTGATGACGCATCACCCGCGCGGACGGTTCATCCCAACTGCACTGTCACTTCGGGTGGTTCGGGGTGGCCTGATGGGGCTAGTCCGTACGGGTCGAACAACGCCGTACCCCGCCACCTGGAATCCGGTGACGGGGTACGGGAGCAGGCCGTGCGGTGTCCGCCCGGCGGTCAGGCCGGGGAGCCGAGCAGGGGCGTCGGCGGGGCCGGCGGCACCCGCAGGGTCAGCACCGGGAGCAGTTCGGCGACCCGGTGCGGGCGGTTGGCCGCGATGCCGGGCGGGGCCGGAGCCAGCGGGACGAGCAGATCGGTCGCCGCCGGGTGGCCGGCGGTGCCGTCGGAGGCGTGGTCCTCGTGGAGCCAGAGCGTGAGCATGTACAGACCCGGCACGGACAGCAGACGTGCCTGGTACGACTGGGTGAGAGTCTCGGCCTGACGCAGCGCGCGCTCGGTGGAGACGATGTACGGCCCCTCGAAGAAGTGCGAGAAGGCCCAGCCGTCCGGCGTGAGCATGCTCTCCGCCGCGGCGACCGCGTGGTCGCCGGAACGGATCAGGAAGCGCCATCCGGCCAGTCGGGTGACCGGCTCGCCCTTCGCGGTGATCCGGTCCAGCACATGGACCGGCAGCGGCAGCTCGGGCGTGACAGGACCCTGGGCGTTGCGCAGGGCGGGGGTTCGGGCCTCGCGGACCGCGGTGGGGGAACCGAGGGCCGTGAGGACGGAGCGAAGTGCGGGCGCGGGTGCCGGGGGGACAAGCAGCGGCATGGTGGGTCGCCTCTCATTCGACAGGCAGGGTGGCGCGACGGGGCGGGGCGGACGGCGCTGTCAGCTCACGGGGGCAGGGAGGCAGGCAACCGGGGTCCGCGAACGATGGTGTGGGTGTGAGGCCTGCCGGGCGTGATCGACGACGACAGTTTCCTCCGACCGTGGGCGCGCCTGCTGCCCTGCCGACCGAGTTTATACGACATTTGTTCAGCCGGTGTTTCGTCTAACCGTTTCCGGGCACTCGCACAAGAGTTCATTCGGTCAGCGATACGTGGAAAACATCCCGTTTCCGAAGGGGGGACACCGCCATGACCTCGCAGAATGCCCGAGCAGCGGTCGGCCAATTCTCGTCGGCGTTTTTCACGAGGTCTTCGGCGTCGAAAAGTGCATGCTGCGTCATGCCCGGTGAATGTGCCACCGATCTTTCTTGGCCCAAGTGGCCAGAGTAGCGGCTGCGGTCGTTCACCGGGGGCGTTATGGATCGCCGGGGCTGGGCATCATCCACCCTGACCCGGACACCGGCGGCCGGATCTTTCGGCCCGCCCACCGAGGAGGGACGCTTCGATGGGGGAGAAGGTCGTGGCGGGCGCGTTCGACCTGTCCGATCGCCAGCGCTACCGCACCAAGCTCCAGCAGTGCCTGCAGGGACTGGAGCGACTGCTGGAGGAGAAGCGGTTCGATCGGCCCAAGAACCTGATGGGGCTGGAGATCGAGCTGAATCTCGCGGGTGCCGACGGCATGCCAAAAATGCTCAACGGTCAGGTCCTGGAAAGGATCGCGAGCCGCGACTTCCAAACAGAACTCGCCATGTTCAACCTGGAAGTCAACATCGCCCCCCACCGGCTGGGGGGTCGGGTATTCGACCGGCTGGAGGAAGAACTCCGCACGTCACTGGCATATGCCCACCGGAAAGCCGGTGAAGTGGACGCCGGAATCGTGATGATCGGTATTCTGCCGACCCTCGAGCGCGACGACCTGGTCTCCTCGAACCTCTCCGACGTGGACCGCTACGTGCTGCTGAACGACCAGATCGTGGCGGCCCGGGGCGAGGACTTCACGCTCGACATCGACGGGGTCGAACATCTGACCTGCACCTCGAAGTCGATCGCGCCCGAGGCCGCCTGCACCTCCGTGCAGCTGCATCTCCAGGTCACCCCGGGGCGGTTCGCCGACGTGTGGAACGCCGCGCAGGCCGCTACCGCCGCGCAGATAGCGATGGGCGCGAACTCGCCGTTCCTGTTCGGGCGGGAGCTGTGGCGCGAATCGCGGCCGCCGCTGTTCCAGCAGTCCACCGACACCCGCCCGCCCGAGCTCCAGGCCCAGGGCGTCCGGCCGCGCACCTGGTTCGGGGAACGCTGGATCAGCTCGGCGTACGACCTCTTCGAGGAGAACCTGCGCTACTACCCGGCGCTGCTGCCGATCTGCGACGACGAGGATCCGCTGGCCGTGCTGGACGCGGGCGGCGTGCCGAAACTCGCCGAGCTGGTGCTGCACAACGGCACGGTCTACCGCTGGAACCGGCCCGTCTACGGCATCGCCGACGGCGTCCCGCATCTGCGCGTCGAGAACCGGGTCCTGCCCGCCGGTCCGACCATCACCGACGTCATCGCCAACGCGGCCTTCTACTACGGCCTCATCCGCGCGCTCGCCGAGGACTCCCGGCCGGTGTGGACCCGGCTGCCCTTCGAGGCCGCCGAGGCGAACTTCGACGCCGCGTGCCGGTACGGCATCGAGGCGCGCTTCACCTGGCCGCGTCGGGGCCGGTACGGCGGGACGACCGAGGTCGACGCGGTAAGTCTCGTACGCGACGAACTGCTGCCGCTCGCCGCGGCCGGGCTGGACGCCTGGGGCGTGGAGCCGGCCGACCGGGACCTGTATCTCGGCGTGATCGACGAGCGGTGCAGGCGACGGGTGAACGGGGCGTCCTGGCAGGTCGCGACCTTCCACCGGGCCCTGGAGGGCGGGCTGTCCCGCGAGGCCGCGCTGGCCGCGACGACCCGGCGCTACGCCGAGCTGATGCGGCAGGGCGACCCCGTGCACACCTGGCCCGTGGGGCTTCCGGAGGCCGCTGTCCGGACGTAGGCCGTCGGCGCCGGGCAGGGGGCGGGAGCCGTGGCACAGGTACGTCTGCGAGGCTGTCCAGCGCACATCCAGGTGACGTGGACGAGGATGTGCGCTGAGAGACTCGGCTGGAGGCGGGCGTGCAGGGTGAGGCGGGAACCGTGAAGGGTGCCACGGCGGGCGGGACGCCGTCGCGGCGGGTGCTGCGGGACGAGACCCTGCTCGTGCTCGGGCTCTCGCTCGGCGCCAGCGCCGTGTCCGCGCTCATCAGCTTCGTGGGATCCGTCACCCGGCCGGGCGGGCTCAAGGACCAGGCCGCCACGCTCAACGCCTCCGCCGCGCCGGGCCGGCCCTGGCTCGACCTGGCCTGGCAGCTGTTCGGGATCACGACCGCGCTGATTCCCGTCGCCCTGGTCGCGCACTTCCTGATGCGCGAGGGGCAGAGTCTCAGGACCCTCGGGTTCGACCGCTCCAGGCCCTGGCCCGATCTCGGGCGCGGAGCCGTCGTCGCCGCCGTCATCGGCAGCACCGGCATCGCCTTCTACCTCGCCGCGCGCGGTCTCGGCTTCAACCTCACGGTCGTCCCCGAGGCGTTGCCGGAGGTGTGGTGGAAGTTCCCGGTGCTGATCCTCTCGGCGCTGCAGAACTCGATCGTCGAAGAGGTCATCGTCGTCGGGTACCTGCTTCGCCGGCTGGACCAGCTGGGGTGGTCGCCCGGTGCGTCGCTGGCGGCCAGCTCCGTGCTGCGCGGCTCGTACCACCTCTACCAGGGCATCGGCGGCTTCATCGGCAACATGGTGATGGGCGTGGTCTTCGTCTGGCTGTACCGGCGCTGGGGACGCGTCGGCCCGCTGGTGGTCGCCCACTCGCTCCTCGACATCGGCGCGTTCGTGGGGTACGCCCTGCTCGCCGGCAAGGTCGACTGGCTCCCGACGGCCTGAAGGGCTGCGGCATGCCTCGGCGTGGCCCGTCGGGTGCGCCCGTGTCTTCGGCGGTCCCTGCGGCGTAGGCCCGGGGGCTCGCGGGCTCGGGTCCTTGGGGCGGGCCTGAGTCCTGGACGTCCTGCGCTGGACGGGGTCGCGCGGCCCCTGGCGCTATCCGCTGGACGGCGCGCGTGGCTCCGGCGTCCAGCGGACGGGCCTGCGCCTGCCGGCGGTCTGCGCCGTCGGGTCCGCGCCCTCGGCGCGGCCCGCAGGTCGGTCCCGCGCGTCCCCGGCGTGGTCCGTCGGGCAGGTCCTGCGGACTGGGTGTGGTCCGTCGGGCCTCGCTGTGGTCCCGCGTCGGCTTGGTCCGGGCGGTGAGTCCTAGGTGTACTCGGCCGTGAGGTTGGTGACACGCCTGCCGTTGTTGTTGATCATGGAGGGACCTCCGGGCGTAGTGGAGATTGCCGTCTTCACTCACCTCGGAGGTCCTGGTGGCCCACGCTAATGCCCGGCTGACCTTTCACGGCAGATGCCTGCTGGTGCGTCGCGTTGTCTTCGACCGGCGTCCGGTGGCGCATGTCGCCAAGGAGCTGGGAGTCTCCCGGCTGTGCGGCCATCGCTGGGTCAACCGCTAACGGGCCCAGGGCTGGCCGGGCCTGCACGACCGCTCCAGCCGTCCCCGCACCTGCCCCAGACGCACCCCTGCCGAGGCCGAGGAGCGCGTTCTTGAGGCCCGTCGGCGCCTGCGCCGGGGACCCGAGCAGATCGCTGAGGCCACCGGTGTTGCGGCCCGAACGGTCAGCCGGATCCTGCGCCGCCACCACAGGCCGCCGCTGGCGGCCTGTGACCCGCTGACCGGGCAGGTGATCCGTGCGGTGCGCACCAGCACCGCACGCTACGAGTACAACCAGCCCGGCGGCCTGGTCCACGTGGACGTCAAGAAGCTCGGAAGGATCCCCGACGGCGGCGGCTGGCGGGCCCACGGCCGCAGCGAGACCGTCCGGGGCCGGGGCATCGGCTACGACTACGTGCACGCCGCCGTCGACGACCACTCCCGCCTGGCCTACGCCGAGATCCTGGCCGACGAGAAAGGCACCACCTGCGCCGCCTTCCTCACCCGCGCGGCCGCGTTCTTCGCCGGCCACGGCATCGCCCGCATCGAGCGCGTGATGACCGACAACGCCCGCAACTACCGCACCTCCGGCGCGTTCCGGGAGGCATGTCAAAGCCTGGGCGCGAAGCAGAAGTTCACCCGGCCCCACTGCCCCTGGACCAACGGCAAGGTCGAACGCTTCAACCGCACCCTGCAGGCCGAATGGGCCTACCACCAGGTCTTCGCCAGCACACCGAACGCGCCGACGCACTCGCGCCCTGGCTGCACTTCTACAACACTGGCCGCCGACACACCGCACTCGGCGGCCAGCCACCGATCACCCGACTGTCACCAAAGTCATGACCGAGTACACCTAGGCCAGTAGGTCGCCCTCGATCACCGTTGTCGCCCGGCCGCTGAGCAGGGTGCGGTCGTCGCGGAGTTCTGTGTGGACGCGGCCCGAGCGGGGTGAGGCCTGCAGTCCTGTCAGTTCGGTGCGGCCGAGGCGCTGGGACCAGAACGGGGCCAGCGCGGTGTGCGCGCTGCCGGTGACCGGGTCCTCGTCGATGCCGACGTTCGGGAAGAAGCACCGGGAGACGTAGTCGTAGCCGAGGGCGGGCTCCTCCGCACGGGCGGTGGCGATCACGCCGCGCGACGAGTGGGCGCCGATGGCCCGGTGGTCGGGGCGCAGCGCGTGGACGGTCCGCTCGTCGGCGAGTTCCACCAGCAGGTCCCCGACGTTCGGCCCGGTGTCGTAGGCGGCGAGCGGCCGCGCGCCGAGCGCGTCGGCGAGGCCCTCGGGGAGGTCGACCGGCGTGAGCGGGGCGGTGGGGAAGTCCAGGGTCGTCGAACCGTCCTCGCGGCGCGTGGCCACGAGCACGCCGCTGCGTGTGGCGAACCGTACGGGCCCCTCGTGGGCACCGGTGCTGTGCAGGACATGGGCCGTGGCGAGCGTGGCGTGCCCGCACATGGCCACCTCGGCGACCGGCGTGAACCAGCGCAGCGCCCAGTCGGCCTCGCCGCCCTCGGGCAACGGGTGGGCGAAGGCCGTCTCCGCGTGGTTGACCTCCTGGGCCACGCTCTGCATCCAGTCGTCCTCGGGGAAGGCGTCGAGGAGCAGGACCCCGGCCGGGTTGCCGGCGAAGGGGCGGTCGGTGAAGGCGTCGACGATTCGTATCCGCATGGGCCCTGACGTTAGGACCCGCACGGAGCCGCAGGCCAAGGCCAATTCGCGACCACTGGACCGTTCCTCAGTGAAGTTTGGCTGTTCGCTTGTGGCCGGCCGACCGTGCTCCGGACTGGTGACAGGCCGACCACGCACGGCTCCGGGCGGCCAGCGTCAGGCGCGGGTGCTGGCGAACAGGGGATCGAGCGGCTCGCCCTCGTATCCGACCACGAGGCAGGCCGCGGCGACCGATCCTCGGGAGAGCTCCACGAGCCGGGCCAGGCCGCCGCCTCGGACGGCAGTCCGTCCGGATCGAAACCGAGCGCCCGGGCCGCGCGGTCGCGTCGTCGGTCCCCGCCCTCACCGACGAAGCAGAAGGCGTCGCCTGAGGCCGCCCGCTGGGTCCGTCGCGTCGAGATCCGCGACGCCGGCGAAGAAGTCGATGACCTCCGGGTCGGCAACCAGGAGGGGCAACAACGCGCCGCGGCCGGCACGCGTGGCGCTTGTTTGTCGAACTGTTCCGATATATCGTTGAAGCATCGCGACAGATCAACGGTAGATCTGCGCTAGATCAACGACCGGGCAGCGGCCGGTCGACGGACAGATGGAGTGATGACCATGCACAACCACGGATACGAGCGCGGACACGGACACGACGGCCCCCGGCGCGGACGCGGCGACTTCGAGGCGCTGCGCGCGGCCTTCGGTCCCTTCGGTCCGGGCGGACACGGTTTCGGCCACGGTGGCCCGGGAGGCTTCGGTGGCTTCGGGCCCGGCCCCTGGGGAGGTCGAGGTCGCGGAGGTCCGAGGGGAAGGGCGCGGCGCGGTGACGTACGCGCCTCGATCCTGGCCCTGCTCAAGGACCGGCCGATGCACGGCTACGAGATGATCCAGGAGATCGCCGAGCGCAGCGGCGGGGCCTGGAAGCCCAGCCCCGGCTCGGTGTACCCGACCCTTCAACTGCTGGAGGACGAGGGCCTGATCGTCAGCGAGTCCGAGGGCGGCAAGAAGTTGTTCTCGCTCACCGACGAGGGCCGCACGGCGGCCGAACAGGGCCCGGAAGCCCCCTGGGAAGAGGCCTCGCGCGGCGTCGACTGGGAGGCGCTCGGCGAGATCCGGCAGGCCGGCTTCGGGTTGATGGAGGCCTTCAGCCAGGTCTGGAAGACCGGCGACAAGGAGCAGCGCGAGAAGGCGCTCACCGTCATCAACGAGGCCCGCAAGAAGCTGTATCTGATCCTCGCCGACGAGGACTGACACCTGCCCTACGGCACCACAGGCGCCCCGTGGAACGATCCGCGGGGCGCTCCGCCGTACGTCGGGGCCGAGGCGCGCCGCCCCTCAGGTCACCAGCCCCGCCAGTTTCCGCAGCGACTCGTCGAGCGCGGCCGTCGCCGAGTCCTTGAGCTTGCCCGCCATCAGGGAGACCGCGGCGCCGGTGAACTCCCCGTCGATGCGGACCGTCGTCGCGTCGTCGTCGGGGACCAGGGTGTAGCGCGTGGCGACGGTCACCGACATCGGGCCCTTGCCGCGAATCGCCAGTACCCGGGCCGGTGTCAGCTCCTCGACGGTCCACTCGACCTCGGCCGGGAAGCCCATGAGCCGCATGTTCTCCTTGAAGGTGGCGCCGGTCTCCAGGGTCGTGGGGCCTCCGTCGGGGAAGTCGGTGTGGGTCGCGTTCCACTCCCCGTAGGCGGACCAGTCCGTGAGCTGGGCCCACACCTTCTCGGCCGGCGCCTCGATGCGTGCCTCCGCGCTGACTTCGGCCATGCGACCACCTCTTCGTATCGGGCTTCGGTGTCGCGGAACGTAGCCGCAGGGCCCGCAACATTCAATACTGACGACCTGTCAGGAAATGTGGACGCCCGCGCCGTGCGACGGGACGGCGTGCGACCGGACGGCCTGCGACGTGGCCGGTTTCAGCCTGATCTCATCCCCAAGGAGGAGATTCCGGCCAGGGATGTCCCCTGTCCGTGGGACGGGAAAATGGTTCTGGCCGGGGATGACCGGATCGGAGGGGACTGATGGGGTGGAGGGTGTGCAGCATCCGATCCCCCGGCAGCAGTCCGGCGAACACCCCGGCGTGGACAACGATGCCACTCTCAGCGACGAGCTGGCGGCGGTGGTCGCGGGTGCCCGCAGGCGGGCCGTGCGGGACGGGGACCGGCAGGTCGACACCGCCCATCTGCTGCACTCGCTCCTGGAGCACGATCCCGAGGTGCGTGCCGTCTTCGACAGTGAACCGCAGCTCGCGCGGCTGCTCGGCTACCTCGTGCAGCGCAGCATCGGTTACGGCCTGCGCTGGCAGACCGCCGTCGAGGACTCCGGCACCGTCCCGGTCGTGAGCGGTGTCCCGGGCCGCTCGCCCCTGGCCGCCGCGGCGATGGCGTACGCCGCGGAACGCGCCGCGCGCCGCGGCGACGGGCGGGCCCGAGGGCTCGACCTGCTCGCGGGGATCGTCGTGGACCCGCGCTCGCGTGCCGTGGAGGTGCTGGAGCGGGCGGGGGTGGAGGCGCCCGAGTTGTTCCTGCGGATCGAGCACGGCGCGCGGGAGTGCGTCGAGGGCTTCGAGGCCGGCTGCTGAGCGGCGGCCCGAAGTCCAGCCGGTGAGACAGGAGTCATCAGGGGTGACGGTCATGTCGTCGCCTGTCATCATGTCCGGATGCACACGTCAGTCAGCACGCGAAGCAGCCGCGGCAAGGGTGCCGGCCTCGCTCTCGCGCTCGGGTCGGCCCTCGCCTTCGGCGGCTCGGGAGTCGCGGCCAAGCCGCTGATCGAGGCGGGCCTGGACCCGCTGCACGTGGTGTGGCTGCGGGTGGCCGGCGCCGCGCTCGTCATGCTGCCGCTCGCCGTACGTCATCGCGCGCTGCTGCGCCGCCGCCCCGCGCTGCTCGCCGGATTCGGCCTGCTGGCCGTCGCCGGTGTGCAGGCGTGCTACTTCGCCGCGATATCGCGCATCCCGGTCGGCGTCGCGCTGCTCGTCGAGTACCTCGCACCCGCCCTGGTGCTCGGCTGGGTGCGGTTCGTGCAGCGGCGGCCCGTGACCCGCGCCGCGGCGCTCGGCGTCGTGCTGGCCGTCGGCGGCCTCGCCTGCGTCGTCGAGGTGTGGTCCGGACTCGGCTTCGACGCCCTGGGGTTGCTGCTCGCGCTGGGCGCCGCCTGCTGCCAGGTCGGCTACTTCGTGCTGTCCGACCAGGGCAGCGACTCCGGCGACGACGCCCCGGATCCGCTGGGCGTGATCGCCTACGGTCTCCTGATCGGCGCCCTCGTGCTGACGGTCGTGGCCCGGCCCTGGGGGATGGACTGGTCGGTGCTCGCGCACTCCGCGCACATGGACGGCACCGCCGTCCCGGCCGCGGCGCTGCTCGCCTGGATCGTGCTGATCGCGACCGTCGTCGCATACGTCACCGGCGTGCTCTCCGTGCGCAGGCTCTCCCCGCAGGTCGCGGGCGTGGTGGCGTGTCTGGAGGCGGTCATCGCGACTGTCCTGGCCTGGGTGCTGCTGGGGGAGCACCTCTCCGCGCCGCAGATCGTGGGCGGTGCGGTCGTCCTGGCCGGGGCCTTCATCGCACAGTCGTCGACGCCCGCCAAGGGCTCGCCCGACCCGGTGACGAGCGGTGGCGCCGAAAGGGAGTTGTCCGCCCGGGGCACGGCCGCCTAGGGTGATGATCATGCACACGGACGCACGCGTTCTTCCGCCCCCGGCCGCCTGAGGCGGGCCCCTCGCACCTCCCCGCCCCGCGCCGTCGCGCCGGGCGGGACGGTACTGCCCGCGGAAGCCGTCCCCGGACCGCGCCGAGCGTCGGTCCTTCCCTGACTCCTGCGCTCCTGCGCACGTGCGGAGAACACGCGTGTCCACTGTCGTTTCCGGCCTGCCCGTCGGGCGAGGCCTCTTGTATCTGATCGTCGCCGGTGCCGCCTGGGGCACCGCGGGCGCCGCCGCCTCACTGGTCTACCGCGCCAGCGACATGGGCTCCGTCGCCCTGTCCTTCTGGCGCTGCGCGGCCGGCCTGCTCCTGCTGCTCGCCGCCCGGCGGATGCGGCCGCGGGCCGTCGCCGCCGCTCCCGAACCGCTCGCCCGCAAGGCCCTGCGGATCGGCGCCATCGGCCTTGGGCTCGCGGTGTTCCAGACGGCCTACTTCGCCGCCGTCTCGGCCACCGGCCTCGCCGTCGCCACCGTCGTCACCCTCGGCGCGGGCCCGGTCCTCATCGCGCTCGGCGCGCGGCTGACGATGGGGGAGCGGCTCGGCCGGGCCGGCGTCCTCGCGGTCGCGGGTGCGCTCGGCGGCCTCGGGGTGCTGGTGCTCGGCGGCGGCGACACCGCCGTACGCCCGTGGGGTGTCGCTCTCGCGCTGCTCTCCGCCGCCGGGTACTGCGCGATGACCCTGCTCACCCGGTACTGGGGCCGCAACGGCGACGCCGACGCCTCCGCCACCACCGTCTGGGCGTTCGCGGTCACGACCCTGTGCCTGCTGCCCCTCGCGCTGACGGAGGGCCTGGTGCCGCACACGGCGCGGCCCGGCCTGCTGCTGTGGCTCCTCGTCTACATCGCGGCGGTCCCCACGGCCCTCGCCTACGCGCTCTACTTCGCCGGCGCGGCCGTCGTACGGTCGGCCACCGTGTCCGTGATCATGCTGCTGGAGCCGGTCAGCGCGGCGGTCCTGGCCGTCACCCTGCTCGGCGAGCGGCTCACCACCGCCACCCTCGCCGGCACCCTGTTGATGCTGGGCTCCGTCGCGGGCCTGGCGGTGGCCGAGGCGCGCGGGGCGCGCGTCAGCGCGCGGTGAGGTAGCCGGGCAGGTCGGTGCCGGGCGCCAGGGCGGCGTCCGGGACCGGCGTGCCGTACCCCTTGCTCAGCGGGACCACGCCGGCCCAGTGGGGGAGCGCCAGGTCCTCGGGCTCGTCGTTGACGCCGCCGGTGCGGGACTTCGCGGAGACCTCGTCGAGGTCGAGGCGGATGACGGCGGTGGCGGCGAACTCCTTCTTGTTGGCAGGCCGCGAGTCGCGCGACCGGCCCGCCACCACATGGTCGACCAGCGCGTCGAGGGCCAGCCTCTTCTCCTCGGGATCCGTGACGTCCTGGGCGACGCCGTGCACCACCACGGAGCGGTAGTTGATCGAGTGGTGGAAGGCCGAGCGGGCCAGGACCAGCGCGTCGACGTGGGTGACCGTCAGGCACACCGGCAGGCCGGGGCCGTCCTGCCGCCCGGTCATCCGCAGCGGGCGCGAGCCGGTCGAGCCGTGCACGTAGAGCCGCTCGCCCACCCGGGCGTAGAGCGTCGGCAGGACCACCGGCGCGCCGTCGCGGACGAAGCCGAGGTGGCAGACGTACCCCTCGTCGAGTATCGCGTGCACGGCGTCCCTGTCGTAGGACGCGCGCTCCGGTGACCGCGTGGGGACGGTGCGGTCGGTCGGGGTGTAGGCGGCCGTCGACGTCGTCTCCTGGGTCCCCTGCATGGCGCTCTCCATTGCACTAGTGCATACTTGTCTTTGTGCTAGGAGAATATCGGATCGAAGGCCGGGGTGCCGCGGAGATTTCCGCCAGCGTGGAGCGCGCGGTGGCGGCGGGTGCGCTGGTACCGGGGCAACTACTTCCACCCATGCGGGAGTTGGCGTCCCGCCTGGGGGTGAACCCGAACACCGTGGCCGCCGCCTACCGGACCCTGCGTGAGCGCGGGGTCATCGAGACCGACGGGCGGCGCGGCAGCCGGGTGCGGCACAGGCCGGCCACCACGGGCCGCGAGGAGATCGCGGTGGACGTGCCGGAGGGCGTGCGTGACATGGCCGCCGGGAACCCGGACCCGGCGTTGCTGCCGTCGCCGGCGGCCGCGTTCGCCGAGGCCGCCGGCCGGGCGCCGGTGCTGTACGGCGAGACGCCCGTGGAGCCCGAACTGGCGCGGCTGGCACGGGCCGGGATGGACGCCGGGGGAGTGCCCGCCGGCCATATCGCGGTGACCTCCGGTTCGCTGGACGCCGTCGAGCGGGTGCTCGCCGCCCACCTCAAGCCCGGCGACGCGGTGGCCGCGGAGGATCCCGGGTGGGGCGGGCTGCTCGACCTGGTCCCGGCGCTCGGGCTGCGCACCCTTCCCGTCGCCCTCGACGACGAGGGCCCGCTGCCCGACCAGGTGGACCGTGCGCTCACGGCGGGTGCCAGGGCGCTGGTCGTCACGGACCGCGCCCAGAACCCGACCGGTGCCGTGCTGAGCGCCGCACGCGCGCGTGCCCTGCGCTCGGTGCTCGGCCGCCACCCCGCGGTCCTGCTGATCGAGGACGACCACGGCCACGGCATCGTCGACCTCCCGCTGCACCCCTTGGCAGGCGTCACCCGGCACTGGGCCTTCGTCCGCTCGGCGGCCAAGGCGTACGGCCCCGACCTGAGGCTCGCCGTGCTCACCGGTGACGAGGTCACGCTGGACCGGGTGCGGGGGCGGCAGCGCCTGGGGCCCGGCTGGGTCAGCCGGATCACCCAGCGCGCCGTGGCCCATCTGTGGGCGCACGGGGCGGTGGACACGCCGGCCGTCGCGGCGGCCTACGGACGGCGCCGGGGCGCGCTCATCGACGCGCTCGCACGCCGGGAAGTGGCGGCGTACGGGCGTACCGGCCTGAACGTCTGGATCCCGGTGCCGGACGAGACGGCCGCCGTCGCCCGCCTGCTGCACGCCGGATGGGCCGTCGCCCCCGGCGCCCGCTTCCGCATGGACGCCCCGCCCGGCATCCGGGTCACCGTCGCCACACTCACCGAGGCGGAGGCGGAACCCCTGGCGGACGCCATCGCCACCGCCGTGCGCCCGGCACCGGCGCGCAGCCATGTGTGAGCCGGGTGCGGGGGTGCCTGGAGGGATGGCCCCATGAGCGACGATCGCGCCACGCGCGAGGACGTCATCCCGGTCCTGCGCGGGGCCGACGCCGCCGCGGCGGTGCGCCGGTACGAGCGCCTGGGGTTCGCCCGGCAGTGGGAGCACCGCTTCGCGCCCGGGTGGCCGGCGTTCGTCGAGGTCGCCCGAGGGCCGGTGGGCCTGTTCCTGTCGGAGCACACCGGCGACGCCCGCCCGGACACGCTGGTCCATCTGCGGCTCACCGACGTCGACGAGGGCGCCGCCGAGTTCGGCGTGCCGGTCGAGGCGGCTCCGTGGACCCGGGAGGTCGAGCTGCGGGACCCCGACGGCAACCGGCTGCGGATCGGGACGCCGAAGGACCGGACGACCGGACACCGGCCCCCGGGTGGCAGGCGCCCGGCTCAGCTCTTGGGCCGCACCTGTGTCAACGCCGCCCCCGCGAGGACGATCACCGCCCCCACCGGTGTCGACCATGCCAGGGACTCGCCGAGGACCGCGACGCCCGCGGCGGTGGCGATGACCGGGATGAAGTAGGTGACCATCTGGGCGGTGGTCGGCCCGACCTCGGCGACCAGTCCGTACTGGATGAGCACCGCGAGCCCCGTGCCCAGGGCGCCCAGGGCCGCGACAGCCAGCAGCGGCACCACCGGGAAACTGCTCGGCATGCTGGTGAACAGCGGTGTCACGACGGCCAGTTGCAGCGCGGCCAGCAGCAACTGCGCGCCGGTCAGCGACAGGTGCGAGTCGCCGGAACCGGCCAGTGTGCGCCGGACGTAGATCCAGCCGATCGGATAGCTGAGCGAGGCCAGCAGCGCCAGGGCGGTGCCCCTGGGATCGACGCCGGTGAAGCCCTGCCAGGCGCCGAGCACCGTCAGCACCCCGAGGAAGCCCAGGCCAAGACCGGCGACCCGGACCCGGGTGGGCCGGTCCTCGGAGAGGGCGACCATCGACAGGGCCATGCCCCACAGCGGCGAGGTGGCGTTGCAGATGCCGGCGAGCGTGGACGGAATGGTCAGCTCGGCGTAGGCGAAGAGGGAGAACGGCAGCGCGTTCAGCAGGAACGCGGCGACCGTCAGACGGGCCCAGGTGCGCACCCCGCGGGGGAGTCGCCGGCGTTTGGCCGCCATCGCCGCGGCGAGCACCGCCGTGCCGAACAGCAGTCGGCCGAAGGTCACCTGGAAGGGGGCGTAGCCGTCGGTGCCGACCTTGATGAGCAGAAAGCTGAAGCCCCAGACCAGGGAGAGTGCCGCGAAGCGGACTCTCCAGTCGATCCTGCGGCGGGCGGGGGTCCGGACAGGGTCGTGCGTGGCGCCCTGCGTGGCGTGGGTCGTGGCAGTGGTCACGGAAGCAACCATGCGGGACTCGATCTCGTAGAACAAGCGAGATTTCGCACGCTGTATCTCGTAGTATCCCTTACATGTTGAGCCTGGACCGCCTTCGTACCCTCGACGCGCTCGCCCGGCACGGTTCGGTGAGCGGCGCGGCCGAGGGGCTGCACATCACCACCTCGGCCGTGTCCCAGCAACTGGCCAAACTGGAGCGCGAGGTCGGCCAGCAGCTGCTGGCCAAGCACGGCCGGGGGGTCCGGCTCACCGACGCGGGCCGGCTGCTGGCCCAGCACGCGACGCGCATCCTGTCGCAGGTCGCCCTCGCCCAGTCCGACCTGGAGGCCCAGCGCGGGCAGGTCGCCGGTGAGCTGCGCCTGGCGGCGTTCCCGACCGCCGCGCGCGGACTGTTCCCCACCGCGCTCGCCACCCTGCGCACCGCCCACCCCGCGCTGCGGCTGCGCACCTGCGAGCTGGAGCCGGAGCGCGGGATCCAGGGCGTGGTGCGCGGCGACCTGGACCTGGCGGTGGTCCTGGACTGGTACAACAAGCCGATGGCGCTGCCCGACGGCCTGGTCAAGGCGTCGATCCTGGACGATCCCGCCGACGTGGCGATGCCCGTCGGACATCCGCTCGCCGACCGGGACGAGGTGGACCTCGGGGAGTTCGCCGAGGACGAGTGGATCACCTGGGGGCAGGGCGAGTTCTGCCACGAGTGGCTGATGTTCACCCTGCGCTCGCGTGGCGTCGAGCCGATCCTCGGGCACCGTGCCGCCGAGACCCACACCCAGCTCGCGCTCGTCGCGGCCGGGCTCGGGGTCTGCGTCTGCCCGCTGCTGGGCCGCCACCCCATGCCCGCTGGGGTCGTCACCGTCCCGCTGAAGCAGCGGGTGCGACGCCATGTGTACGTCGTCTGGCGGGCGGACGCCGACCGCCGGCCGTCGATCCGGGCGGCGGTGGCGGCGCTGCGGTCGGCGGGCGAGGGCGTCGGCTGAGGCCCGCGCTACCGCGAACACGCTCGCGCCACAGCGAAAGCGAACGCGCCACAGCGAAAGCGAACGCGCCCTCGCTACCGCGATCACGCCCGCGCTACCGCGAACGCGCCCTCGCCACAGCGAAAGCGATCACGCCCGCGCGACCGCGATCACGCCCTCGCTACAGCGAAAGCGATCACGCCCGCGCGACCGCGATCACGCCCTCGCTACAGCGAACCGAGCTTGCGGAAGTCCCAGGAGACCGTTTTGGACGGCGTGAGCCGTAGCCACGCGTGGCGACCGTCGTGCGGCATCTCCTCCAGTCCGAAGTTCTTGCGGGCGAACAGAGTCTCCGGCAGGTCGAGTTCGGCGCACAGCTCGCCGGTGCGCGGGGCCTCGCCCACGAACTCGACGGTCCCGGACAGCTCGACGCCGCGCAGTTCGTCGTACTCCTCCCCGGTGTCGACCACGACCGCCACCCGTGGATCGCGGCGCAGGTCGGCCCACCGCTTGCTGCGCACCACGGAGTACAGCCACATCGACGTGCCGTCCCAGGCGAACCACAGTGTGCTGACGTGCGGTGCCCCGTCGGCCGAGACGGTGGCGACCCGGCAGGTGCGCTGGCCGGTGAGGAACGCGTCCAGCTCACCGGGCGTCATCATGATCTTCCGGCCCCGGCGCTGTGTGGCTGTCATGTGCTTCCCTCGGCTTCCCCTCGAAGGGACGGGATACGACGGCCGCCAGAAAATCATCTGACGGTATGTCAGAAAAGCATGGACCGTCTTCCGTCGCTGTGCAATGGTGGCTGATCCCAGCGGCTCCCGCACCGCCGACCGTCAGGGGGCGCCATGCCGTCGTACGCACAGCTCGGCGAACTGCTCGACCCCGCGACCACGGTGCTCCTCACCGTCGAGTGCCAGCAGGGCGTGGTCGGCCAGGACAGTGCCCTGCCCGAGCTGGCGAAGGAGTTCCGCTCCTCGGGCGCCCTCGACAACGTGGCCCGGCTGGTGGCCGCCGCCCACCGCGGCGGCGTCCAGGTGATCCACGCGATCGCCGAACGCCGCCCCGACGGGCGCGGCGCCAACCGCAACGCCCGCCTCTTCCTTGCCGCCGAGCGGCTGCCCGTACGGCAGCTGTCCGGGACCGCGGCGGTGCGTGTGGCGGCCCCCGTCGAGGTCGCCGAGGAGGACTTCGTCGTACGGCGCCTGCACGGCCTGTCGCCGATCCAGGGCACCGAGGTCGACGCGCTGCTGCGCAACCTCGGGTGCCGCACCCTGGTCGTCGCCGGCGTCTCGGCCAACGTGGCCGTGCCCAACGCGGTGTTCGACGCCGTGAACCGCGGCTACACGGTCGTGGTGCCGTCCGACGCCGTCGCGGGGGTGCCCGCCGACTACACCCCCGCGATCATCCGCAACACCCTCGCGTTGGTCGCCACGGTCGCGACCACGGACGAGGTGCTCGGCTGCTTCGGACGGCCGCGTCGACGCTGACCCTCAGGCGAGGCGGATCTCGTCGCCCGAGACGACGATCTCCGAGGCCTCCAGCGGCTGGGTCGCCGGACCCTGCTGCACGCTGCCGTCGGTGGCGGAGAAGTGGCTGTTGTGACAGGGGCAGATGATGACCCCGTCCTTGACGTCCTTCACCGCGCAGCCCTGATGGGTGCACTTGGAGGAGAACGCCTTGTACTGGCCCGCCGTCGGCTGCGTGACCACCAGGTCGCCGAGGACCTTCCCCCCGCCCTCCGGGATGTCGGAGGTCTTGGCGAGGGCGGTGCCCGCACCGGCACCGGCCCCGGTGTCGGATCCGGCCCCGGAGTCCGCTCCGGCGGCGGAGCCGGTACCGGACGACTCGTCGCCCGACCCGCACGCGGTCAGTGCGACGGCGAGCCCGGCGGCTCCGGCCGCCGCCATGACGGTGCGGCGGGCCGGACCCGACTCGGTGTGAAGCGATTGGCTGGGCATGCTGGCATTCCCTTCCACGGGCGCTGGGTGATCCCTGATCTGTTCAGCAGTACGGCCGACGGAGGGCCGAAGTTCAGCGGCCGGGCCCAACTTCACTCGATCGAGATCTGGCGGGAACGGCCCCTACGCGGTAGCGGCAGGCCGCGTCCGACGACGCCGAACACGACAGTAACCTGGGGCGATGCTCAAGGAAGTCATCGCGACCCGCTACATCACGCCGCTGCGTGAGGGCGGCTCGCTGCCGGGGCTCGTCGAGGCGGACGACTTCGGGACGTACGTGATGAAGTTCACCGGCGCCGGGCAAGGGCGCAAGACGCTCGTCGCCGAGGTCGTCTGCGGTGAGCTAGCCCGCCGGCTCGGCCTGCGCGTCCCCCGTCTGGTGACCGTCTCCCTGGACCCGCTCCTCGGGCTCGGCGAGCCCGACCAGCAGGTGCAGGACCTGCTGCGGTCCAGCGGCGGGCCCAATCTCGGCATGGACTTCCTGTCCGGCGCGCTCGGCTTCGACCCCCTCGCCTTCTCGGTGAGCCCCGAGGAGGCCGGGCGGATCGTCTGGTTCGACGCGCTGGTCAACAACGTCGACCGCTCCTGGCGCAACCCCAACCTGCTCATGTGGCAGGGCGACCTGTGGCTCATCGACCACGGCGCGACCATGATCTGGCACCACAACTGGCCCGGGGCGCACACCTCCGCCGCCCGCCCCTACGACGCCTCCGACCACGCGCTGCGCACCTTCGCGCCGGACGTCGCGGCGGCCGCCGCCGGGCTCGCCCCCCTGGTCACGGAGGACCTGCTGGCCGAGGTCACCGCCGAGATCCCCGACGCCTGGCTGACCGGCGAGCCCGGCTTCGACACCCCCGACGAGCTGCGCGGGGCCTATGCGCGGCCGCTGCTGGCGCGCGCCGCCGTCATCCACGAACGCATCGAGGGGATCCAGTGAGCGAGCGCCACATCACCCGGGCCGGACAGGGCGGCGGCCGGGACGTCTTCGAGTACGCGCTGCTGCGGGTCGTGCCGCGCGTCGAACGCGGCGAGTGCATCAACGCGGGCGTGCTCGTGTACTGCCGCGCCAAGGCGTACGTCGGGGCCCGCACCCACCTCGACGAGGGGCGGCTGCTGGCCCTCGACCCGGACGCGGACGTGTCGGGGGTGCGGGCGGCGCTGCGCGCGGTGGAGCGCGTCTGCGGTGGCGGCGAGGCGGCGGGACAGGCGGCGGGCGACGACGCCGGGCGGCGTTTCCGCTGGCTGATCGCGCCCCGTTCCACGGTCGTCCAGCCCGGCCCGGTGCACACCGGGCTGACCTTCGATCCGGGGGCCGAGGCCGAACGGCTGCTCGATCTGCTGGTGAGGTGATGGATCACATGCACCCGATGGGCCGTTGACACCGAGTGCCAGGGCTTCTAGCGTCACAGCTGCTGAAGGTACTAAGCGGTCGCTCATCGATCTGGGCGCCGTGGAGCCGCATCCCAAGGGCGAGGAGAAGCAGCAATGTCCACCACTGAGCAGCGGGTCGCAGTCGTCACCGGCGCCGCGCGCGGCATCGGGGCCGCCACCGCCGTACGCCTGGCCGCCGAGGGCCGCGCGGTCGCCGTGCTCGACCTCGACGAGGCCGCCTGCAAGGACACCGTGGAGAAGATCACCGCGGCCGGTGGCAAGGCCATCGCCGTCGGCTGCGACGTCTCCGACGAGGCGCAGGTCGAGGCGGCCGTCGCCCGGATCGCCGAGGAGCTCGGCGCGCCGGTGATCCTCGTCAACAACGCGGGCGTGCTCCGCGACAACCTGCTGTTCAAGATGAGCGTCACCGACTGGGACACCGTCATGAACGTGCACCTGCGCGGTGCCTTCCTCATGGCGAAGGCCTGCCAGAAGCACATGGTGGACGCCGGCTTCGGCCGTGTCGTCAACCTCTCGTCCTCCTCGGCGCTCGGCAACCGCGGACAGGTCAACTACTCCGCCGCCAAGGCCGGTCTGCAGGGCTTCACCAAGACCCTCGCCAAGGAACTCGGCAAGTTCGGCGTCACCGCCAACTCCGTCGCCCCCGGGTTCATCGCCACCGACATGACCGCCGCGACCGCCGAGCGGGTCGGCATGGGCTTCGACGACTTCAAGGCGGCCGCCGCCTCCATGATCCCGGTCCAGCGCGTCGGCGAGCCCGAGGACATCGCCAACGCCATCGCCTTCTTCACGGGCGAGGCGGCCGGATTCGTCTCCGGCCAGGTGCTGTACGTCGCCGGCGGACCGCTCGACTAGGGGGCACGGACATGAACGAACTGCCTGAACTCTCCGGCAAGGCCGCCCTCGTCACGGGCGGCAGCCGCGGCATCGGTTACGGCGTCGCCGAGGCGCTGGTGGCACGGGGTGACCGCGTGTGCATCACCGGCCGCAACGAGGAGGCCCTGAAGGAGGCCGTCGAGAAGCTCGGCGCCGACCGGGTCGTCGGTGTCGCGGGCAAGGCCCACGACCTCGACCACCAGGCCGTCGCCGTCGAGCGCGCGATGGAGGCCTTCGGCCGGGTCGACTACCTGGTCAACAACGCCGGCACGAACCCGGTCTTCGGGCCGATCGCCGACCTCGACCTCAACGTGGCGCGCAAGGTCTTCGAGACCAACGTCGTCTCGGCGCTCGGGTTCGCCCAGAAGACCTGGCACGCCTGGCAGAAGGAGAACGGCGGGGCCATCGTCAACATCGCCTCCGTCGCCGGTCTCTCCCCCTCGCCCTTCATCGGCGCGTACGGCATCAGCAAGGCGGCGATGATCAACCTGACCCTGCAGCTGGCGCACGAGTACGCGCCGAAGGTGCGGGTCAACGCGATCGCCCCGGCCGTGGTGAAGACCAAGTTCGCGCAGGCCCTGTACGAGGGCCGGGAGGCGGAGGCCGCGTCGGCCTATCCGCTCGGCCGGCTCGGTGTGCCCTCCGACATCGGCGGCACCGCCGCGTTCCTCACCTCGGCGCAGGCGGACTGGATCACCGGTCAGACGCTCGTCGTGGACGGCGGGATCTACCTCAACGCCGGGGTCCACTGACCTGACCGGATCGGTTCCTTCCGGATGAGGGCGCCGGCTCCGTCAACGACGCTCGCTCGACGCGAATTTGTTGACGAAATCGGCGCCCTTGTCGACAGATCGGCGGCCCACGAGGTGATGACAACGTCGTCATGTGGAAGCTGATCAATGAGCTCGCGCAAGCATGGTTCAGGCCGAGTTTGCCTGCGATAGGGTCTGCCGACCCTTGGTACGGCAGATCGAGGAGCGTGCGCGTGTTCAACCGGAACCGAGGCCTGCGGCAAGTGGCGGCGATCGCTTCCATATCCGTGTTGGCCGGTTGCAGCCTGTTCTCGGACGGCGAGCCCGCCGAGGGGGGCCCGATCGTCGTGGGGACCACCAGCGCCCCCAGCACGCTGGATCCGGCCGCCTCCTGGGACGGCTCCTGGGAGCTGTTCCGCAACATCTACCAGACGCTGCTGAGCTACCCCACCGGCGCCACCACGCCTCAGCCGGACGCCGCCGAGAGCTGCAAGTTCGCCGACGCGACCAACCGGGTCTACAGCTGCAAGCTGCGCGGCGGGCTGACCTTCTCCGACGGCGACGCGCTGGACGCGCAGGCCGTCAAGCACTCCATCGACCGGATCCTGGCCATCGACGCGCCGGGCGGACCCGCCGGGCTGCTGGGCAGCCTGGAGCGGGTGCAGGCGCTCGGCGACCGCGAGGTCGTCTTCCATCTGAAGACCCCGGACGCCACCTTCCCGTTCGTGCTCGCCACCCCCGCCATGTCCGTCGTCGACCCCGACGACTACCCGGCCGACAAGCTCCGTGAGGACGGCGGGGTGACCGGCTCGGGGCCGTACCTCCTCGACTCCTACGACGAGGGCGCACGGGCCGAACTCGTGCGCAACGGCAGCTACAAGGGCTTCGCCGAACGAAGAAACGATGCGGTCACGATCCGTTACTTCCAGGAGTCCGGCGCCATGGTCAAGGCGCTGCGCGACCAGGACATCGACGTGACCTATCGCGGCCTCGCCGCGGACGACGTCGTCGCGCTGCAGGGCCGGGACGCCGACGAGACCCTCCAGCTCGTCGAGGGCGCGGGCGCCGACATCAGCTACCTGGTGTTCAACCCGAAGGACTCGTGGGCCGGGAACGCGGCCGTGCGCCAGGCCGTCGCCCAGGTCGTCGACCGGCCGAGGATCGCCCACGCGATCTACAAGGACACCGTCGACCCGCTGTACTCGATGGTCCCCAAGGGCCTCACCGGCCACACCACCGGCTTCTTCGACAACTACGGCGACCCCGATCCGGACAAGGCGCGCTCGATCCTCAGCGAGGAGGGCATCGACGAGCCGGTCCCGCTCACCTTCTGGTACACCACCGACCGCTACGGCTCCGAGACCGCGGTCCTGTTCCAGGAGCTCAAGCGGCAGTTGGAGGCCTCCGGTCTGTTCCAGATCACCCTGAAGAGCCGGCCCTGGAAGACCTACGTCGAGGGCTACCAGAAGGGCGAGTACCCGGTGTTCGGGCGCGGCTGGTTCCCCGACTTCCCGGACGCCGACAACTACATCGCGCCCTTCGTCGGCGAACAGAACGCCCTCGGTACGCCGTACGCGGCGCCCAAGATCACCGGAGTGCTGCTGCCCCGCTCCCGCCGTGAGAGCGACCGCGCCCAGGTGGAGGCCGACTTCGAGGAGGCCCAGCAGATCCTCGTCCAGGACGTACGGCTGCTGCCGCTGTGGCAGGGCAAGCAGTACGTCGCCGCCAGCGTGGAGATCTCCGGGGCCGAGCGCGCCCTGGACCCGTCGACGATCATGATGGTGTGGGAGCTCTCCCGCAAGACGAGCTGGTGAGGCGGCCCCCGGCGGCCGTTGTCAGTGGTCGCCGGTAGGTTCTGTGCTCCGGAACCGACCGCACACCGTAAGGAAGTTGACGTGACCGACATCGCCATGCTGCCCGAGTCCTGGCGCGGGGTCCTGGGCGACGAACTGCACAAGCCCTACTTCAAGGAGCTGACGGAGTTCGTGGAGGAGGAGCGGGCTGCCGGTCCCGTCTACCCGCCGCGTGAGGAGGTCTTCGCGGCGCTCGACGCCACGCCCTACGAGCGGGTGAAGGTCCTGGTCCTCGGCCAGGACCCGTACCACGGGGAGGGCCAGGGGCACGGCCTGTGCTTCTCGGTGCGCCCGGGAGTGAAGACCCCGCCCTCGCTGCGCAACATCTACAAGGAGATGCAGCAGGAGCTGGGCCTGCCCGTCCCGGACAACGGCTATCTGATGCCCTGGGCCCGGCAGGGCGTGCTGCTGCTCAACGCGGTGCTGACGGTGCGGGCCGGCGAGGCCAACTCGCACAAGGGCAAGGGCTGGGAGAAGTTCACCGACGCCGTGATCCGCGCGGTGGCCGAGCGGCCGGACCCGGCCGTGTTCGTGCTGTGGGGGAACTACGCGCAGAAGAAGCTGCCGCTGATCGACGAGACCCGGCACGTGGTGGTGAAGGGGGCGCACCCCTCGCCGCTGTCGGCGAAGAAGTTCTTCGGCTCGCGTCCGTTCACGCAGATCGACGAGGCGATCGCGCGGCAGGGGCACGAGCCGGTGGACTGGCGCATCCCGAACCTCGCCGACCAGGCCTGACACCCGCGCGGAGGGGGCGGGCCGGCGTCGCGGGTCGGCCCCGCCTCGCCGGTATTGCCCCCGGTGGCCGTTAGCGTCGGCGGGGACGGGACGTCGGTGAGCTCGGAGGACGCGGTGTCGGAGCAACAGGAGCAGGCGGCGCCGGATGCCGTGATGACGCGGATCGGGCAGGTCGTCATGCTGTTCCACGCGGGGGACCGTGAGGAGGCCCGGCAGCGCTTCCTCAAGCTGTGGGCGGAGCTCGGCGCGGACGGCGCCCCGCTGCACCGCTGCACGCTGGCCCACTACATGGCCGACGCCCAGGACGATCCCTGCGACGAACTGGCCTGGGACCTGAGGGCGTTGGGCGCCGCGGAGGAGCTGAGCGACGACCGCCCCGCGGCCCACGAGGGCGCCCTCGCGGTCCGCGCCCTGTATCCCTCCCTGCATCTGAACCTCGCCGCCGACTACATCAAACTCGGCCGCTCCGACGCCGCCCGTATCCATCTCCGCCGGGCCCGGGGAGCGGCCGACGCGCTCGCCGACGACCCCTACGGGCAGGGGGTGCGGGCGGCCATCGGGCGGATGGAGCTGCGGCTCGGGGACGGGGGTTCGCCGGGCGGGAGCGCCTGGGGACCGCCTCGGCAGCGCCCGTGAGCCGGACCACACCGGGGCCGCGACCTCACCGGCCGTAGGTCTGCTCGCAGATCACCGCCTCCGGGCTGTCCGGGCGCCAGCCGCCGTACTTCCTGCCGAGGGCACACACGTCGGTGTCCGTGCCGAGGGTGGGCGAGACGTCCGGGACCGTGGCCGGCGGCTGCCGTGGGCGGCGCGGCTGCGGGCTCGGCGGGTCGGAGTGCGACCGGGACTGCGCGCGCGGGGACGGGACTCGCCGGGCCGGCGCTGCCGGGGGCTGCGCCGTGGGGCGGTGCGACTCCGGCGCGGCGGTGCCGGGCCGGCGGGACGGGCCGATCAGCTCCAGGGCCTCGCGGGCCGGTGCCTGCACGATCTGCGGCTCGGTCCGGCCGTCCGGGCCCGGGGCCGGCGCCGACGGCACGGCGGCGGGGCCCCGCTGGACGGTCACACAGCCCGAGACCGCGCTGAGGGCCACGGTGACGAGCAGCGTCGCGGTGGTCGTCGTTCGATGCACCCGCGCCACTCTGGTGGCTCGGGCCCCGCGGAACCCGGTGGACAAGCGCAGGTTGCTCCGGACGGGTGAAGTGAGCCCCCGCAGGGAGGGCCCCCACGTTGCCGGGCTGACGTCCAGGCGTCCGCGCCCGGCCAGTCCGGGCCTGGCCGGGCGGCGAGCAGGGGGCCCTAGTCGCCCGTCGCGCCGTCCACGCGCTCGCGGATCAGATCCGCGTGGCCGTTGTGGCGGGCGTACTCCTCGATCATGTGGGTGTAGATCCAGCGCAGGTTGTACGGCTTGCCCTTGTGGCGGCTGCGGCCCTTGGAGAGGTCGTCCAGTGCGAAGTCGGCGGCGTTGCGGCGGGCGGTCTCGATCTCCGCCTGCCACGTGGTGTACGCCTCGGCCCAGGTGTCCGCCTCGGTGAGGTGGAACTCGCCGTCGCGGTCCTCCTCGGTGTAGTAGAGGGGGCCGGGGTCGTCGCCGACCAGCACCTTGCGGAACCAGCTACGCTCCACCTCCGCCATGTGGCGCACCAGCCCCATCAGGGACAGCTCGGAGGGCTCCACGGCCGGGGTCCGCAGCTGTGCGTCGCTCAGCCCCTCGCACTTCCACGCCAGGGTCCGCCGGTGGAACTCCAACCAGCCCTCCAGCATCGTCCGTTCATCGGCGTCCTGGGCGGGTGCGCTGCGCTCCGTCGTCATCCACGCATCCTCGCCCACGCCGGGCGTTCCACCAAGGGGGCGGCCGTGGCCTCGGCGGTAGCGCCGTCCGGCGCGCGTCGGGGCCCCCGTATGCTTCCCGGCAGACCCCCGCAGGCAAGCAGTGAAGGAGCCCCCGTGAAGGTCGGCTGCATCGGACTCGGTGACATCGCGCAGAAGGCGTATCTGCCGGTGCTCGGGGTCCAGCCCGGGGTCGAGCTGCATCTGCAGACCCGGACGCCCGCCACGCTGGACCGCGTCGCCGACAGCCTTCACCTGCCGCCCGCGCAGCGCCACGCCACCCTCGACGACCTGCTCGCCCAGGACCTCGACGCCGCCTTCGTGCACGCGCCCACGCTCGTGCACCCCGAGATCGTCACGCGGCTGCTGGAGGCGGGCGTCCCGACGTACGTCGACAAGCCGCTGGCGTACGAACTCGCCGACTCCGAGCGGCTGGTGACGCGCGCCGAGGAGCTGGGCGTGAGTCTCGCCGTCGGCTTCAACCGGCGGCACGCGCCCGCCTACGTGCAGTGCGCCGACCACCCGCGCGAGCTGATCATCCTGCAGAAGAACCGCGTCGGGCTCCCCGAGGAGCCCCGCACGATGATCCTCGACGACTTCATCCACGTCGTGGACACGCTGCGCTTCCTGGTGCCGGGCGAGATCGACGACGTGACCGTGCGCGCCCGCAGCGTGGACGGCCTGCTGCACCACGTCGTGCTCCAGCTCGCCGGCGACGGGTTCACCGCGCTCGGTGTGATGAACCGGCTCAGCGGGTCGGCCGAGGAGATCCTGGAGGTCTCCGGCCAGGACACCAAGCGGCAGGTGAGCAACCTCGCCGAGGTCGTCGACCACAAGGGCCAGCCGAGCCTGCGGCGACGCGGCGACTGGGTGCCGGTGGCCCGGCAGCGCGGCATCGAGCAGGCGGTGCTGGGCTTCCTCGACGCCGTGCGGGCGGGCACGCCGCTCAGCGCCAGGGACGCGCTGGCGACTCACGAACTGTGCGAGCGGGTGGTCCTGTCGGTTCAGGAGCGCTCCGGCGCGGCCGCCTGACCGACCGCCCGCCCTCGACGAGCACCAGGACGAGCAGCACCAGCACGGCGGCCTGCGCCGGCCAGGCGCCGAGGCGGGCGTACGGCGTGAGGCCGTCGACCAGCGGCACCTCGTACACCTGTGCCGCGCTCGCGTCCGTCCCGAGCGGCGGGCCGATCCGCCGGCCCTCGGGGCCGTACACGGCGGAGACGCCGGTCAGGGTCGCGTGCACCATGGGGCGGCCGCTCTCGGCGGCGCGCAGCGCGGCCAGCGAGGCATGCTGCGCGGGCGCCCAGCTCTGCTGGAACGTCGAGGTCGCGGACTGGGCGACCAGTACGTCGGCGCCGCCGCGGTTGAGACTGCGGCTGATGTCGGGGAAGGCCGACTCGAAGCAGACCATCGGGCCGATCCGCAGCCCGTCCCCGGCGTCCATCACGACCTGCTCGGTGCCGCGCCTGCGGTCCTCGGCCGCGGCCTCGCCGACGGAGGTGGCCCAGCCGAACAGCGAGCGCAGCGGGACGTACTCGCCGAACGGGACGAGCCGCATCTTGTCGTAGCGGTCGCCGGTCGGGCCGTCCGGGCCGATCAGCACCGAACTCTTGTAGATCCCGGGCCGGTCGGAGCGGCGGGCGTCCACGTTGACCAGGATCGGGGCCCCCGTCTCGCGGGAGAGCGCCGCGACCCGCCCCGCCAGGTCGGGCCGGCTGCCGAGGTCGTAGCCGACGCTGCTCTCGCCCCAGACGATCAGGTCGGGATCCTGCCCGGCGAGCCGGCGGGTGAGGTCTTCCTCGCGGTCGAAGCGGGGGCCGGGGCCGGGGACGACCCCGGGCTGGACGACGGCCACCCGGGCCTCGCCCTCGCCGTGCGGGCGGGGCGACCAGACCGAGGCCGCGGTCGTCGCGGCGGCGGTGGCGAGCAGGGCGGCCAGCGCCGGGGTCCGGGACGCGCGCACCGACACCAGCACGGCGACCGCGACATTGACGGCCACCAGCAGCAGGCTCAGCAGCCACACCCCGCCCACCGAGGCCAGCCGCAGCGCCGGTCCCACCTGCCACTGGCTGGCGCCCAGCATGCCCCAGGGCCCGCCGAGCCCCTGCCACGACCGGACCAACTCCACCGCCAGCCAGCCCGACGGCAGCACCAGCAGCGCGGCCGCGATACGGCGTGGTGCGGGCACGCCGCCGAGGAAGCGGCGGACGAGCCAGCCCCACGGCGCCCACAGCGCGCCGAGCAGGGCCGCGATGACGAACGTGAAGACATGCAGGTTGGGCAGCAGCCAGTGGTGCACGGCCAGCATGAAACCGAAGCCGCCGCACCAGCCGTCGTAGAGAGCCCGCCGGCCCGTCGGCGCGGTACGGACCAGCAGGATCCACGGCACCAGGGCGACGAAGGCGAACCACCACAGGGAGGGGCCCGGGAAGGCGAGCATGGGCAGTGCGCCCGCCACCGCGGCGGCCGCGCAGCGCCACCACGGGGAGTCGAGCCGGCGGCCCGGCGTCTTCATACGGCGCCTCCCTCCCCCCCCCGTGGCTCCAGTGTGCGCGCTGTCGGCGATCCCGGTACGGCGAGCGCCACTCAGTCGATCACAGGTACCCCGGAGCCCTGCGGCATACGCCGCCACTTCTCCCGCACGACGACCTCGTGCAGCCGCCAGCCGTCGTCCGTGCGCCGGACCTCGAAGGCGTACCGGCCGCCGCACACGAAGTCGGGGGCCGCCGCGCCGTCCGCGGCCAGGCGCATCGGATTGACGTAGTCCGCCTGGACTCGCGCCGTGTCCCCGGTGTCCCGCTCCAGGACGCCGAAACGGATCCGGCGGTTGACGACGAGGTGCTGGCGCATGGCGAACACCCGCAAGCTCTCGGCAAGCCAGGTGGCGACCTGTCCGGCGTCCCCCTCGATGCCGCCGGCCGAGCGGTAGTCCGCCCGCCCGTCCGGGGTGAACAGCTTCCGGTACGCCTCCCAGTCGCCGTCGTCCACCGCCACGGCGTAGTCGGTGACCAGACCGTCGACGGCCAGCCTGTCCATCACGGTCGCGAGCTCCACGCGCTGCGTCATCGGCTCAGTGTTGGGCACGGGACGGGCCGCGCCAAGAGGGCGTGCCGTGGTAATCGGTGGTCGTACCGGCCGGTGCCGCCTCCTCGTGATGCCCGGCGCGGACCGACCGCGCTCCTCAGTGGTCCGCGTCCTTGAACGGATGAGGGGAGACGTGCTCCCGTACGGTGCGCCACCGTGACCTGGTCTGCTCGACGACGCCGTCCCACTGCCGGCGGACCTCGTGATCGGAGGGGCGGTCGCCGTGCCGGATCCGGCCGAGTTCGTCCCGTACCTCTCGTCCCCATGCCGCCGACACGACGAGGACGAGCATGGCCGCGAAGAGCGCGGAGATCAGCGCGAAGACGGCGCCGACCACCCCGTAGCGTCCGACGGAGGTGTTGAAGAGATGGGGCATGTAGAGCTTCACGGCCACGGAGTACGCCACGGTCAGAACGGCGCCGGTGACGCCGAAGGGCAGCAGGTCGGGCCAGGCGATCCGCCGTGCGGACAGGATCCAGCCGCTCCAGACGAGGAACGCGGCGGTCACCGGTACCTGACACACCAGGACGGCCAGGCCCAGCACGTCCCAGCCGGAGAACGCGGAGAGCAGCAGGTTGGTGAGTCCGTAGCCCGCGAGCGTGAGGATCCACCACAGGCCGTTGCGTGTGTTGCGCATGCTGAGGGGCTTGAGTTCCCATGTCTGTTCGAAGAGACGCTGGGTGGCCCGCGCGAAACTCAGCACCGAGATCGTCAGGAACACGGCTCCGAAGACGCCCACGCTCGCATCGGTCCCCTGGGGCGGAGCGAACAGCGAGCTGACGGCCGTGGCGCTCGCGCCGGTGAGGTTGTAGCGCCTGATGATCTGCTCCGCGGCGTCGTACTGCGCGAAGACGGCGCCCGCGAGGATCGACAGCGGGACCAACGCCGTCAGGGCGCTGGAGGCCAGCGCCATGGAGCGGTCGAAGCCCACGATCTTCTGAAACCGGTTGACGACCCGCAGCGCGAAGGCGGGCCGCAGCCAGAACGTCAGCGTCCGGAACAGACGCTCCCGATTGCTCCCCGCCGTGCTGCCCTCCGTGAAGCGAGACCTGTAGAAGCGGGGTGAGCCTAACCGACCGTGGTCACGCCGTCGCACGACGACACGAGGGGCGTCCCCGTCGACGGCGTGACGCCCGATGCCGCCGCGGAATGCCTCAGTCGGCCTCGCGCAGGCGCTGGAAGGCCGTCGGGGTGGGGCGGGTCGGCAGGAAGTCCTTGATCCGGCGGGCGCATTCGGCGGGGTCCGAGGCGGCGGTGTCGCATTCGAGGTCGTAGACGCCGTGCGCGTGGACCTGCTTCAGCTGGCCGGCGGCCAGGCCGGGCGGCCGGTCGCCGCGCTCCCGCTCGCGCCGCTCCAGCTCGTCGACCGGGCACCGCACGCCGACGAGGACCACGTCCTCGGGCTCGAAGAGGGAGAGGCAGTCGGCGAGCCGCCAGTCGGCGCTCAGGATGTGGTCCATGACGACGTTGTTCCCGGCGGCGGCCATGCCCGCGACCGCGCGGTGGTAGCCCTGCCAGGTGCGGTGCAGGACGGTGTCGAGCGCGTCCGGCGGCACGGGGACGCGGGAGCGCATCGCGTGGAAGGTGTCGGCCGCCATGTGGAAGCAGGGTTCGTCGAGGATCCGCAGCAGTTCGGCCGCGATGCTCGACTTCCCCGAACTGGACGTGCCGTTGAGGAAGATGATCAGGCCACGGCGCGGTGGTACGGCGCTGAGATGTCTCATGTACGTCGGTCCCGCCCCTGTCGTGTCCTCAGGCCGCCTCGATGATCGCATCGCGGATCGCCGCGGCCCACTCGACGACCAGCAGCTCGTACTCCGCGCGCTCCTGCGGCGACAGCGAGCCGCCCGCGCGCGTCCACAGGGCGCGGATCTGCTCGTTCACCTCGGCAGCGGAGCGCGCTGAACCAGGGGTCACGGAATCGGGGGACATGCGAGCAAGCGTAGGGGTAGGCACTGACACTGCGCTACCGGGCGGCTACTCGTCCCGTATGGGTTCGGTCACGGCGGAAAAAAGTGCGGTCCCCGGGAGAGTTCCCGGGGACCGTGGTCTCAGCCGCCTGCCGACTCCGCCGCGTGCGGACTCAGCACGCCGAACGTCACCAGGGCGATGATCACGATGCCGAGCGCGATCCGGTACCAGACGAACGGCATGAAGCTCTTGGTCGAGATGAACTTCATGAACCAGGCGATCACCGCGTATCCGGTGACGAAGGCGATCACCGTGGCGAAGATCGTCGGTCCCCAGGTCACATGGTCGCCCTCCATGGCGTCCTTGAGCTCGTATCCTCCCGAGGCGAGCACCGCCGGGATGGCGAGGAGGAAGGAGTAGCGGGCCGCCGCCTCGCGGGTGAAGCCCATGAAGAGGCCGCCGGTGATGGTCGCGCCGGAGCGGGAGACGCCCGGCACGAGCGCCATGGCCTGGCAGAGGCCGAAGATCAGGCCGTCCCGCACGCCCAGTTCCTTGAGCGTCTTGCGCTCCCTGGCCGCCCGGTGGCGCCCGCCGGTCTCGTCGCGCGCGGCTATCCGGTCGGCCACGCCCATGATGATGCCGACGACGATCAGCATGGTGGCCGTGATGCGCAGATCGCGGAACGGGCCGACGATCTGGTCCTTGAGCGTCACGCCGAGCAGACCGATCGGGATCGAGCCGACGATCACCAGCCAGCCCATCCGCGCGTCGTGGTCACCGCGCCACGCCTTGTCGTAGAGGGACCGGCTCCAGGCCGAGATGATGCGCCCGATGTCCTTGCGGAAGTAGATCAGCACGGCCGCCTCGGTGCCGATCTGGGTGATCGCCGTGAAGGCGGCACCGGGGTCCTCCCACCCCGAGAAGGCGGCGGTCAGGCGCAGATGCGCGCTGGAGGACACGGGGAGGAATTCGGTCAGCCCCTGGACGAGCCCGAGGATGAGTGATTCGAACCAAGACATGAAGTTACGGAGTCCAAGTGCCGAGCGCGGAACGGACGGAGACACACCTAGCCCCCGCGCGCGGTGATCGGGTGTGTTGAGGGGCAGCGTAGCGCCCCCTGCCGACACGGTGGACACAGGGGTTTCCCAGGGGATCGGCGGTGCTCCGCCGGGGGTGTTGACCGGCCGCTGCGCCGGGCCTACGTTGCCCTGCGGGGAAAGCGCTTGCTGCACGTGCTCGCCACATGCCCAGGACCCCGGAGGAGTGCTGATCAGGTAGATGGCCACACCCGCGACTCCGGTGCCTGCGGCCGATACGCCGTCCGCGACGACCCCCGTCCCGCTTGCCGGCCGCCCCCTGAGAGCCGCCGTGGTCGGCACCGGCGGCATCGCCCGCGGCTGTCATCTCCCGGCGCTCGCCCGGCTCGCGGAGGAGGGCGGCGCGGAGATCGTGGCGGCCGTCGACATCGACCGCGCCGCCGTCGAGGCGTTCTGCGTCCAGGGCGGCATCCCGCACGCCTACACCGACATGGCGCTGATGCTGCGGGAGCGGCGGCCCGACCTGGTGACGATCTGCACGCCGCCCATGCTGCACCGCGAGCAGACCGTCGCCGCGCTGCGCGCCGGTGCCTGGGTGTGGTGCGAGAAGCCGCCCGTGCCTGCGCTCGCCGACTTCGACGCCGTGGAGGCCGCGGAGGGCGCCGCGGGCGGGCCGTACGCGGCCGTCGTCTTCCAGCACCGGTTCGGCTCGGGCGCCGCCCACGTGCGCCGGCTGCTCGCCGGACAGGCCATGGGACGGCCGCTGGTGGCGCACTGCCAGACCACCTGGTACCGCGACGCCGCGTACTACGCGGTGCCGTGGCGTGGCCGGTGGGGGACGGAGGGCGGCGGGCCCGCCATGGGGCACGGCATCCACCAGATGGATCTGCTGCTGGATCTGCTCGGCCCGTGGAGCGAGGTGCGGGCGATGGCCGGCCGGCTGGTGCACGACGTGGAGACCGAGGACGTCTCGACCGCCCTCGTCCGTTTCGAGAGCGGCGCGTTGGCCACGGTCGTCAACAGCGTCCTCAGCCCCGACGAGGTGAGCCGCATCCGCGTCGACTGCGAGCGCGCCACCGTCGAACTCACCCACCTCTACGGCTACGCCAACGCCGACTGGCGGATCACGCCGGCGCCGGACGTACCGGCCGAAGAGGCGCAAAGGTGGCGTGACTTCGGGGCCGACGTGCCCAGTTCGCATCTGGCGCAGCTGCGTGAGCTGGTCGCCGCCATGCGGGCGGGCGAACGGCCCCGCAGCAGCGGACCGGACGGGCGCAAGAGCCTGGAACTGGTCACCGCGCTGTACAAGTCGGCGTTCACCGACGCCACCGTCCGCCGGGGCGAGATCGGGCCCGGCGATCCGTACTACACGGCGCTGCACGGAGATGCGCCCGCCTGGGCGCCCGTCGCCGGCGGGGCCGCGGCGGATCAGGAGGTGCCCGCATGACAGGACCGCACGTCGTCCACGCGCACGGGGACCGGATCGCGGTCCTCGAACCGACCGCCGGCGTCGAGCTGTTCCGGTACGTCTACCGGCCGGAAGCGGCCTGGGAGGCCCCGAAGCCGTATCTGCACCCCGTGCGGACCCTGGGCGGCGCCGTCGTCACGGACTACCGGCCGAACGACCACCGCTGGCACAAGGGCCTGCAGATGACGGCCTCCCACCTGTCCGGCCAGAACCTGTGGGGCGGCAACACCTATGTGCACGGGCAGGGTTATCTGGCCCTGCCCGAGCGCGTGGGGTCCATGGCGCACGCCGGCTTCGACGAGGTCGTCTCGAACGGCACCCGCGCGGTGATCGCGCAGCGGCTCACCTGGCACCCCTGGGGCGGACAGCTGTGGGCCGACGAGCGGCGCCGTATCGAGGTGCACGACGTGGACCCGGCGGCGGGTTCCTGGGCGCTCACCTGGACCAGTGCCGTCACCAACCGGCGCGACGAGCCCCTGCTGTTCGGGAGCCCGACCACCGCGGGGCGCGAGATGGCCGGCTACACGGGCCTGTTCTGGCGGGGACCGCGCGCCTTCCGGGACGGGCGCGTCCTCGGGCCGGACGGCGAGGGGCCGGGCCTGATGGGCGAACAGGCGCCCTGGCTGGCGTACTCGGGCGAGCACGACGGCGTCGACGGCCACGCCACGCTGGTGTTCGCGCACGCCCCCGAGAACGACCACAGCGGCGCCGGCGGCACCCACCCCGCTCACTGGTTCGTCCGCAATGAGCCGTTCGCCGCGGTCGCCCCCTCGTGGGCCTTCCACGACGAACTGGAGCTCGCGCCGGGCGCCACCCTCACCCGCCGCTACCGGGTCGTCGTCGCCGACGGCGCCTGGGAACGGGACCAGATCACCAAGTACCTGGAGGCGCACCCGTGGTGACCACCGAAGGACTGCCCGGCCTGTTCACCGGCCTGCCGGGCGGTGTCGCCGTGTCGCACCTGTCCGTGTACGACTGGCCGGCGGCTGACGGGGCGTGCGGCGGAACTCCCCATCTGCATCTGACCTGTTCGGAGGCGTACGTCGTCACCGGCGGCCGGGGGGCGGTGCAGACGCTCACGACGTCCGGGTACGAGGTCACACCGCTCGCGGCAGGCACCGTCGCCTGGTTCTCGCCGGGCACGATCCACCGGCTGGTCAACGACGACGACCTGCGCATCACCGTGCTGATGCAGAACAGCGGGCTGCCGGAGGCGGGGGACGCGGTGCTCACGCTGCCGCCCGAGTACCTGACGGACCCGCGGACGTACGCCGCCGCCACCACGATCCCGGTGGACGCGCCCGTCGCCGAGCAGGAGCGCGTGGCGCGCGCGAGGCGCGATCTCGCGCTGGAGGGCTACCGGGCGCTGCGGGCGTCCGGCCCGCAGGCGCTGGCCGAGTTCCACCGGGCGGCGGGCGCGCTGGTGCGGCCCCGGCTCGCGGAGTGGCGCGAGCGCTGGCGGCGGGGCGCCCGGTCGGCCGCCACGGCGACGGGGGAGCAGCTCGACCGGCTGGAGCGGGGGGACGTCTCCCACCTCGCGGCGGCCGTCGTCAGGTCCGAACAGCCCGTGGCGCGCGGGAGGTTCGGCATGTGCGGACGGCTCGACGTCTATCCCGGCGAGTAGCCCGCAGCAGGCCCTGACCTGGCCGTGGCTAGGCCGCCTCGGGGCCGGTGACGGTCCAGCCCGGGGACCGGGGGTGAGGGGTCAGGTCTCCGGAGCGGACCGGCTCGCCGCAGGACCCGCAGGTGACCCGCGGAGCCACTTCGTGGCCGCAGCTGTGTTCGAGGATCATCGGGCGGTCGTCCCCGCGCAGATGGCGGTCGCCCCAGTCCATGAGGGTGAGCAGGACGGGCTGGAGTTCGAGGCCCGCCTGGGTGGGCCGGTACTCGAAGCGCTGCGGGCGCTCGCTGTACGCCTGCTTGGTGAGGATCCCGGCGTCGACCAGGCGGCGCAGCCGGGTCGCCAGGATGTCGCGCGGGGCGCCGATGTTGCGCACGAGCTGATCGAAGCGGCCGTTGCCCAGGAGCGCCTCCCGCAGCACGAGCAGCGAGTACTTCTCGCCGACGAGCGCCAGGGTGTCGGCGATCGAGCAGGGGCGCGGGTCCTTGGTGGCGGCCATGACGCCCAGTCTAGGCGAGGGTTTGATTTTCCAACCCACGGGGCTATGGTGAGTTCGAAATTCCTACTCACCGGTAATCGACCCGGTGCCCGCTCCGGCGGCCAAGGAGGCCCGCACCATGCGAGACGCAGTCATCGTCGAAGCCGTACGCACCCCCATGGGCAAGGGCAAGCCGAACGGCTCGCTCGCGCACATCCACCCCGTCGAACTCCTGGCCCACACCCTGCGCGCGCTCGTCGAGCGCTCCGGCGTCGACCCGGCCCTGATCGACGACGTCATCGGCGGCACCGTCGACCAGGTCGGCGAGCAGGCCATGAACACCACCCGGTACGCCGTGCTGTCGGCGGGCTTCCCCGAGACCGTCCCCGCGACCACCGTCGACCGGCAGTGCGGCTCCTCCCAGCAGGCCGTGCACTTCGCGGCGCAGGGCGTGCTGGCGGGCGCGTACGACATCGTGGTCGCCTGCGGGGTCGAGTCCATGAGCCGCGTGCCGATGTGGTCGAACGTCCCGCCCGGCAAGGACCCCTTCGGGCCCGGCGTCGCCGAGCGGTACCCGGAAGGCCTGCTCCCGCAGGGGATCAGCGCCGAACTGATCGCCGCCAAGTGGTCCCTGACGCGCGAGCGGATGGACGCCTTCGCCGTCTCCTCGCACCACAAGGCCGCCGCGGCCTGGGACGGCGGCCTGTTCGACGCCGAGGTCACGCCGATCGACGGCGTGACGCGCGACGAGTGCGTACGGCCGGGCAGCACCACCGAGATCCTGGCCGGCCTCCGGCCCGCCTACCACGACCCCGCCCTCGCCGAGCGCTTCCCGCAGATCGAGTGGAACGTCACCGCGGGCAACGCCAGCCCCGTCAACGACGGCGCCTCCGCGGTGCTCATCATGTCGAGCGAGACCGCCGCCCGCCTCGGCCTGCGCCCCCTCGCCCGGCTGCACAGCTTCGCCGTCACCGGCTCCGACCCGCTGCTGATGCTGACGGGTGTCGTCCCGGCGACCGAGAAGGTGCTGCGCAGGGCCGACCTGACGCTGGACGACATCGACCTGTTCGAGGTCAACGAGGCCTTCTCCAGTGTCGTGCTCGCCTGGCAGCAGGAGACCGGCGCCGACCTGGCGAAGGTCAACGTGCACGGCGGCGCCATCGCCCTCGGCCATCCGCTGGGCGCGAGCGGCACCCGGCTGACCACCACGCTCGTGCACGCCATGCGCGAGCGCGGGGCCCGCTACGCCCTGCAGACCATGTGCGAGGCGGGCGGGCTGGCCAACGCGATGATCCTGGAGGCCCCGCAGGCCTCCTGAGCGGGCGTCAGCCGCGCAGGTGGTGGCGTTTGCGCCACGCCACCACCGCGCCCGCGAGTCCCGGAACGGCGATAGCGGCCATCGCGATCAGGAACACCGGGGACGTCGGCGTCGAGGCCCGGGCGCCGGCGACGACGTAGGCGGCGGTGTTCGGCAGCGAGCCGAGCGCCGTCGCGAGCAGGAAGGGCAGCCAGCCCATCTTCGACACGGCGGCGCAGTAGTTCGCGGCCCAGAACGGCACGCCCGGGAACAGGCGCACCGCCAGCATCGAGCGGAAGCCGTGCCGGCTGAACTGCCGGTCGACGGTCTTCAGGAACTTGCCGCGCAGCAGCGGCCGCAGCGCGTCCTGGCCGAGGAACCGGCCCAGCCCGAAGGCCATCCCGGCGCCGATCACCGAGCCGGCGACCGCCGCGGCGACGCCCAGCTCGGAGCCGAACAGCGCCCCCGCCGCCAGGTTGAGGAGCGGTCGCGGCACGAAGGCCACCGTGATCAGGCCGTAGGCGAACGCGAAGACGAGCGCCGCGAGGACGCCGCCGAGCTGGGGCGGCCAGCCGTGCGCGAGCAGCCGCTGTGGCTCGAAGAGCAGCACCGCCGCCCCGGCCCCGACCAGCAGGGCGACGAGCACGGAGAAGCGGGCCCAGGGCGACAGCAGAAGTCTCGCGCAGCGCGCGGCGAAGCCGGGACGGACGGCCGCCGCGCCGCCGGAGACGGGCACGGCGGCGGCGAGTTCGGCGGCGGTCACCGCGAGTTCGGTGGCAGTGGCCCGGGGAGAGGCCGGTGCGGTGCCCCCAGAGCGGGTGTGGGCATCGAGCATTGGGCGACCCTAACCGACGGATATGTGTGATCGCCGTATGGTTCGTCTCATGAGCGTCACAGGTGCGCGAACGGCGGGTGTCCCGCACAGCTCTCTCGCCGACACGCTGGTGCCCCGGCTCACGGCCGCCTACACCGGCGCGGCGGACCCGGCGCGCGCGGCGCCCATGCGGGCGTACATGAAGGATGTCGCGCCCTTCCTCGGCCTGGCCACGCCGGTGCGCCGCACGCTGTCCCGCACGGTCGTCGAGGGCATGCCCCGTCCGGACGAGGCCGACTGCGCGGCCGTGGCGCTGCGGTGCTGGGAGTTGCCCGAGCGCGAGTTCCACTACTTCGCGGTCGACTACCTGCGCCGGCACGTGGGCCGCTGCTCGTCCGGGTTCCTGCCGGTGGCCCGGCGGCTCGTCACCACCGTCCCGTGGTGGGACACCGTCGACCTGCTCGCCGCCCATGTGGTGGGTCCGCTGGTCGCCGCCGAGCCCGGACTGAAGGCCGACATGGACGTCTGGATCGCGGACGACGACCTGTGGGTCGCCCGGACGGCCCTGCTCCACCAACTGCGCTACAAGGAACGCACCGACACCGAACGCCTCTTCTCCTACTGCCTGCGCCAGTCCGGGCATCCCGACTTCTTCATCCGCAAGGCGATCGGCTGGTGCCTGCGCGAGTACGCCAAGACCGACCCCGGGGCCGTGCGCGACTTCCTCGCGCGGGAGCGGGGGCGCTTCGCGCCGCTGTCGGTGCGGGAGGCGCTGAAGAACGTCGGGCCCTGATCCGGTCCCACCGGGTTCCGTCTCGACGAATCGGTCGATCTCGGTAAATCATTCGACGCGCCGGGCGGCGTCGGCGAGTATCGACGTCATGTTCCGGCACGCCTTCCACCTCGCAGCATCCGCGGTCGCGGATGTCCCGAAGGCTGCCGTCCTGATCCTCCAGGCCGCTGTCGACGGCGCCCGAAGCTGACCCTCCCCGGAACGTCCGGCGGACCCCGCAGGGGGAGGGTCGGCCGGTCACCGGGGTCCCAGCCACCATCGAGACGCTTCGAGGTATCGCCATGCCCAAGACGGCTTACGTGCGCACCAAACCGCACCTGAACATCGGCACCATGGGTCACGTCGACCACGGCAAGACCACCCTGACGGCCGCCATCACCAAGGTCCTCGCCGAGCGGGGCACCGGCACGTTCGTGCCCTTCGACCGCATCGACCGCGCCCCGGAGGAGGCCGCCCGCGGCATCACCATCAACATCGCCCACGTCGAGTACGAGACCGACACCCGGCACTACGCGCACGTGGACATGCCCGGCCACGCCGACTACGTCAAGAACATGGTCACCGGCGCGGCGCAGCTCGACGGCGCGATCCTCGTCGTCTCCGCGCTCGACGGGATCATGCCCCAGACCGCCGAGCACGTGCTGCTCGCCCGGCAGGTGGGCGTGGACCACATCGTCGTCGCCCTCAACAAGGCGGACTCCGGCGACGAGGAGCTCATCGACCTCGTCGAGCTGGAGGTGCGCGACCTGCTCACCCGGCAGGGGTACGGGGGCGACTCCGTGCCGGTCGTGCGGGTGTCCGGGCTGCGGGCGCTGGAGGGCGACCCCCGGTGGACCGCGTCCGTCGAGGCGCTGCTGGACGCGGTGGACACGTATGTGCCGATGCCGGAGCGGTACCTGGACGCGCCGTTCCTGCTGCCGGTGGAGAACGTGCTGACCATCACCGGGCGCGGCACGGTCGTCACCGGGGCCGTGGAGCGCGGCACGGTCCGGGTCGGTGACCGGGTGGAGGTGCTCGGGGCGGGCGTGTCGTCCGTCGTCACCGGACTGGAGACCTTCGGCAAGCCGATGGACGAGGCCCAGGCCGGGGACAACGTGGCGTTGCTGCTGCGGGGGGTGCCCCGCGACGCCGTGCGGCGAGGGCACGTGGTCGCCGCGCCGGACAGCGTGGTGCCGCGACGCCGGTTCACCGCGCAGGTGTACGTGCTGTCGGCGCGTGAGGGCGGGCGCACCACCCCGCTGTCCACGGGGTACCGGCCGCAGTTCTACATCCGCACCGCGGACGTGGTCGGCGACATCGACCTCGGTGAGGTCGCCGTCGCGCGGCCGGGCGAGACGGTGACCGTGCGCGTGGAGCTGGGGCGGGAGGTGCCCTTGGAGCCCGGCCTCGGCTTCGCGATCCGCGAGGGCGGGCGGACGGTCGGCGCCGGCACGGTGACGACCGTGGACTGAGGCGGGCGAAGCGGTGCGGGGCCGTCGTGGAGGAGGCGGCCCCGCACCGGCCCGGTCACCCGCACCGGCACAATGGAGCCGTGAGCGAGCCGATACCTGTCAGCCGAGTCGTCGATCACGGCACCGCCAAGCTGATGCCGGACGTCGACCGGGAGCGGGCCTGGCTGCTGACCGTCGACGGGGCTCCGCAGTCCTACGTCGACCTGGACGAGCCGACGCATCTGGAGTTCGAGTACGTGCGACGGCTCGGACACGTGCTGGACGGCCTCGCGGCGGCGGGGGCCCCGCTGGACGTCGTGCATCTCGGCGGGGGCGCGCTCACCCTGCCGCGGTACGTGGCGGCGACGCGGCCCGGCTCGCGGCAGGAGGTCGTGGAGGCCGACAAGGGGCTGGTGGAGCTGGTCGGCGCGTATCTGCCGGTCGCCGAGGGTGCCCGGATCGCGGTGCACGTCGCGGACGGCCGGGACTGGCTCGCGGGTGCCCCGGCGGACTCGGCGGACGTCGTCGTCGGCGACGTCTTCGGTGGCTCACGGGTGCCGGCCGGGTTCACCTCCGTCGGCTACGCCCGTGCGGTGGAGCGGGTGTTGCGCCCGGAGGGGGTCTACACGGCCAACCTGGCCGACGCCGCGCCGTTCGCCTTCCTCCGCTCCCAGCTCGCCACGTTCGCGACCGCGTTCCCCGAACTCGCGCTGATCGCCGAGCCGGCCGTGCTGCGCGGCCGGAGGTTCGGCAACGCGGTGCTGCTCGCCTCGCACCGTCCGCTCGACACGGCGGCACTCGCGCGCCGCACCGCCGCCGACGTCTTCCCGGCACGCGTCGAACACGGGCCCGCGCTCCGGAGGTTCATCGGTGACGCCCGCCCGGTCGGGGACGCGGACGCCGTTCCCTCACCCGAGCCCCCCGACGGGACGTTCGGCATCGGCTGAGGCCGGCTCGCCCTTGGCCACCGCATGGGTACGGCGGCGCAGGTTCCGCACGTCCGGGACGCACAGCACCGCCGCCGTGACCACCACCACGAGCGTCGCACAGCCCCACAGGGCCGCCGTCCGGCCGAACGCCACCTCGGCCGGGCCCGCCATGGCCGTCGCCAGCGGAACCATCGCGACCGACCCGAACCAGTCGTAGGCCGCCACGCGGGAGAGCTTGTCCTCCGCGATCTCCTGGTGCAGGGCCGTCATCCACGAGACGCCGAAGATCTCCAGGGTCACCCCGGTCACGAACATCACGGAGCACAGGCCCCAGACCGGCACCGGCACCGCCAGCGCCGCGGACGGCAGTGCCAGCGGGAAGACGCCGAGGGTACCCGCGAGCAGCAGCCGACGGGGTTTCCAGCGGGTCATCAGCAGCGCGCCGACCACCGTGCCCGCCGCGAAGAAGCCCAGGGCCAGACCCCAGGGCGCGGCTCCGCCCAGATGGTCCTGGGCGACCAGCGGACCGTAGACCGCCTCGGCGGCCGCCACCACCGCGTTGGCGATCGAGAACTGGACGACGACGCCCCACAGCCAGGGCCGCCCGGCGACCTCGCGCCAGCCCTCCCGCAGATCCGCGATCAGTCCGCCGCCCGGCTCGCGCGGCGGGATGTGGCTGACGTCGAGGAAGGCGCGCAGCGCACCGGCGACGGCGAACGCGGCCGCGTCCGCGGCGAGCACCCAGCCCGGTCCGATCGCGGCGACCATCGCGCCACCGACGGCCGCACCGCCCAGCGCCGCGCCCTGCATCGCCATCCGGAACACCGCGAACGCCCGGCTGACCTGATCGCCCTGCACGGAGGACATCAGCATGCCTTCGGCGGCGGGGCTGAAAAACGCCTGTCCGGTGCCGCCGAGCGCGCTCAGCAGCATCATGTGCCACAGCTGCGCCTCGCCGGCGAGGACCAGCACGGCGAACAGGCCTTGCGAGACACAGTTGAGGGCGTTGGCGGCGACCATCACGTGGTGCCGGGGCAGACGGTCCGCGACCGCGCCGCCGATCAGCAGGAAGAGCACCAGCGGAAGGGTGCGGGCCGCCGCCACGAGGCCCACGTCACCGCCGTCGCCGCCCGCCTCCAGCACGGCGAACGCGGCGGCGACGAGGGCGCCGTTGCTGCCGAGGTGGGTGACGACCGCGGAGGCCGTCAGCAGGCTGTAGTTGCGTCCCGCCCATGCGGGTCTGCGGGGGCGGGAGGCTCCGGTGACGGTGTTCACCGGCCGACTATCACCGCCCGACCCCCGACTTGCCAAACCGGTTCTGCGTCAGCCTCCGGTGGGCTCGCCGTGCAGCCGCACCGTGCTCAGGATCTGCATGATGGTCGCCTTGGGCACCTCGCCCGTGACGCCCTTGGCACCGTAGAAGTTCCACGACACGAAGTCACCGACGGAGTTCTTGAAGCCGAACGTGACCGCCTTGCCGTCGCTGGCGCACTTGCCCTTCTGGGGCGTGTTCGTCGACTCGGCCCAGGCGATGCTGCCCTCGATGCCCGACTTGGTGGTGTAGGGCTCGGCCTTCTCCTCGAACTTCATGCTCTTCTTGTCCGGCTGGGTGTAGCCGCCGTAGACCCACCAGGGGACCGTGTTGATGGCGACCTCGTCGGTGTCTTTGGCGCCGTCGGCCCCCTTGGTGCCCACCGCGGCCAGGTGCGTGTCCTCGGTGCGGCCGTCCTTGTTCTCGTCGGTCGTGCACCACTTCGACTTGTAGTACGCCGGCGCCGACATCACGATCAGCGGTTCACCGCTGTCCGACTTGTCGTCCTCGAAGCCGATGGTCACGCCCGGCGACTCGACCTCCCAGTCCGCCGGCACGTCGAAGGCCACGCCGCGCTTGGGGTTGATGACGACCTTCCAGCCGTCGATCGTCGGCTTCGCGGCCTCGCCGCCCCGTGGGTTGTCGTCCGAACCGGACGCGGAGTCGCTGGGCTCCGTGGACGTCGAGGGCGACCGGCTCGTCTTCGGCTTGTCGCCGCCGCCGGCCTTGTCGTCCTTGTCGCCGCCGAGAACCAGGAAGCCCGTGACAGCGGCGGTGAGGACCACGGCGGAGGCCGCGATGATCGCCACCAGCTTCGTCCGGTTGCCGCCGCCGCTGCCGCCGGGCTGCGGCTGCGGCGGCCCCATCGGCGCGGGCGTGCCCCACTGCGGCTGCTGCGCATAGGGGTTGGGCTGCTGGTAGCCCGCCTGCTGATACGGATTCGGCTGCTGGTACCCCGGCTGCTGGTACGGGTTGTTCTGTCCTTGCGGGTTCTGCTCGCCCCCGGGCGGCTGCTCTCCTGGCCACATGAGCGGTAACCCTAGTAGGGCCAGGGACACGATTCGGTCACCGGGCTTTGTCAGGGACGTAGCAATTCAGGATTCCCCGCGGCCGCCCCGCCGCCGCATGCGTCACGCCGCCGTGACGATCGTCGCGAGGACCTGGCCAAGCTGAGCTACTCGTGGGTAACATGCGGTCATGAGCGCAGACCAGATGTCGATCGGCGAACTGCTCGCCGCCACGGTGCCGATGGTTCGGACGCTGAACCTCGAGTACCTGGAGACCACTCCGGAGAAGGCCGTGCTGGCCCTGCCGGACCAGAGCGAGTACCGCAACCACGTCGGCGGGCCGCACGCGGGCGCCATGTTCACCCTGGGCGAGTCGGCCAGCGGCGCGATCGTCCTGGCCGCGTTCGGCGACCAGCTCTCGCGGGCCGTGCCGCTGCCCGTGCATGCCGAGATCGCGTTCAAGAAGATCGCCCTGGGCCCCGTCACGGCCACGGCGACCCTCGGACGCCCCGCCGCCGAGGTCGTGGCCGAACTCGACGAGGGCAAGCGTCCCGAGTTCCCCGTGACGGTCGCCATCCGGCGTGAGGACGGGGCGGTGACCACGGAGATGACGGTGGTGTGGACCCTCCGGCCCAACGGCTGAGACGTTCCGCGCCTGAGAGGGGCCCCGGCGATCCGCGAGGGCCCCTCTTGTTGTTCGACGACAGTTCCTGCGCGACGAGTTGAAGATCGTGTGCGCCGATGAGCCCGCTGGGAACGAGGCGTCCCCGGCATCGCATACGGGTGCGGATACCTCAGGTGACCTGGCACGTCCGGTCCGGAACTGGACCCCGCCGGGTGGGTACGAGAGCTGGGTCCGTCAGGTCGGTGGGAGGGGCCGTGACGCCGGGACGGGTGGGGCGGTGGCACCCGGTAGGCTGCGCGGCGTGCGCCCAGGTCCGGGCACACGCCGTCCGTGCCCAGGGCGCGACTTCAGGAGGAACCGGCCGTGCACGTCCAGGAGTGGCTAGAGACCGTACCGGCGGTCGCCATCTACGCGCTGGTGGGAGTGGTCATCGGCCTGGAGAGCCTGGGCATCCCGCTGCCGGGCGAGATCATCCTCGTCTCCTCGGCGCTGCTCGCCTCCCAGCACGGTGACATCGACCCCTTCGTCCTCGGCGCGTGCGCCAGCGCCGGCGCGATCATCGGTGACTCCATCGGCTACGCGATCGGCCGCAAGGGCGGCCGGCCGCTGCTCGCCTGGCTCGGCGGGAAGTTCCCGAAGCACTTCAGCGAGGCGCACATCGCCACGGCCGAGCGCTCCTTCGAGAAGTGGGGCATGTGGGCCGTCTTCTTCGGCCGGTTCGTCGCCCTGCTCCGCATCTTCGCGGGCCCGCTCGCGGGCGTGCTGCGGATGCCGTACTGGAAGTTCCTGATCGCCAACGTCTTCGGCGGCATCCTCTGGGCGGGCGGCACCACGGCGGTCATCTACTACGTGGGTGTCGTCGCCGAGGCATGGCTGAAGCGCTTCTCGTGGGTGGGCCTGGTCCTCGCGGTCCTGATCGGTCTGACGTCGATCCTGATCATGAAGCGCAAGGCCAGGAAGGTGACGGAGTCGCGGCCCGCCGCCGAGCCGGAGCCTGTCGGCGCCGCGGAGTAGACCACCTCAGGGGTGGTGCACGTCCCGGTGCACCTTGCCGAGCTCCGCGTACATCGTCCCGTTCAGCGTCACGCCCTCCCGCTCCTCGGCACTCAGTTCCCGTCGCACCTTCGCCGGCACCCCCGCCACCAGTGACCCCGGCGGCACCACCATCCCCTGCGGCACCAGGGCCTGGGCGGCGACCAGCGATCCCGCCCCGATCACCGCGCCGTTGAGCACGGTCGCGCCCATCCCGATCAGGCAGTCGTCCTCGACGGTCGCCCCGTGGACCACGGCGTTGTGCCCGATGGACACCCGCTCGCCGACGCGCACCGGGAACCCGGGATCGGCGTGGAGCGTGCAGTTGTCCTGCACGTTGCTGTACGCGCCCACGGAGATCCGCTCGACGTCCCCGCGCAGCACGGCCCCGTACCAGACACTCGCGCCGGCGCCCAGCGTCACGTCCCCGATCACGGCGGCCGTCGGCGCGACGAACGCCTCCTGATCGACCCTCGGCTCCTTGCCGCCGATGCCGGTGATCAGTGCCTGGTGCGTCATTCCCAGCTCCCTCGTCGTCGGGTACGAGGGAACCGTACGCCACGCCGTGGGGTGAAGATCACAGGCGCATGCCCTCATGACCGGACCCGGCGCTGAGTAACGTGAGCGGGTGCCGAAGCGCAAGAACACGTTCTCATCCTGGCGCCGCCGCCACGTGCAGCGGGCCGTCCACGCGGGCTGGGCGTGGGTGCAGCGCACGGCGTCCGTCACCGCCGAGCACCCCGGTCGGTTCCGCTTCGGCGCGATAGGAACCGGTACCAGGCTCGCCTTCCCGCTCGGCACGGTCTTCGGCGAACCCTGGATCCATCTGGGCTCCCACTGCATCGTCGGCGAGCAGGTCACCCTGACGGCCGGTCTGATGCCGGACCTCGACCTCGGCCCGGAGCCGATCCTGCGCATCGGTGACGGGGTGGTACTCGGCCGGGGCAGTCATGTGATCGCCGACACGACGGTCACCATCGGCAGCGACTGCTACTTCGGGCCGTACGTCTACGTCACGTCCACCAACCACTCCTACGACGACCCGCACCAGCCCATCGGCAAGCAGTGGCCGCGGATGGAGCCGGTGGAGATCGGCCCGGGCTGCTGGATCGGCACCGGCGCGGTGATCCTGCCGGGCGCCCGCATCGGGCGGAACGTGGTGGTGGCGGCCGGTGCGGTGGTGCGCGGGGACGTGCCCGACCACGCGGTGGTGGCGGGGGCGCCCGCCCGGGTCGTACGGCGGTGGACGCCGGTCGAGGGCTGGCAGCCGCCGCTGCGCACACCGGCGCCCGTGCCGATACCGTCCGACGTCACCCCCGACGAGTTGCGCGCCCTCGCCGCCCTCGACGAGAAGACGGTGCAACGACTGGCCGAACTGGAGCCGGAGGCCTGACGCGCCGGGCAGGCGTGCGCGGCCCGGGCCCGCTTCAGTCGTGGGCCCGATCAGCCCGTGGCCAGCAGCAGGGTGCCGGCGAGGGCCAGTCCGGCGCCCGCCGCCTGGACGGCGCGCAGCCGTTCGCTGAGGAAGCCGCGTGCGGCCAGGGCCGTCACCACCGGGTAGAGCGAGGCGAGGACGGCGGCCACGGTGACCGGTCCGTGCTGGGCGGCGATCGAGTACGTGCCGTTGGCCGCCACGTCCGCGAGGCCCACGAAGGCCAGCGCCGGGAGCGAACCCCACGGGAAACCTTCGGAGGGGAGGGCGGGAGCACCGCGCCGCACCGAGACGTACAGGGCGGTGCCGCCCGCGGCCACGTTGGTCACCCGCTGGACGAACAGGGCGAGGAACAGCCCGGTGAGCGTCGCCGACGCCTCCGCGATCAGGGCCATCACCGCGCCGAAGCCGAACGCCGCGAGCAGGGTGAGCAGCACGGCCTGCCGCTGCACCGGCGCTCCCCCGAACTGCGGACCGCCCGCGAGGACGACGCCGACCACGGCGACCGCGATGCCCGCGACCTGCAACAGGCCGGGACGCTCGCCCAGCACCAGGCCCACGCCCACGGGGACCGCGACGCCGAGCGAGCCCAGCGGGGAGACGACGCCCATCGGGCCGAGGGCGAGGGCCTTGTAGAAGGAGAGCATCGCCACCGGGCCCACCAGCCCGGCGGCCACGGCGAACCAGAGCTGGGGTCCCGCCTCGCTCCAGGCGCCGGTCGCGACGACGATCGCGCCGAGGACGGCCACCGCGACGGACTGCGAGACGACCACCACGGTCAGCGCGGGCGTACGCCGGGTCAGCAGCCCGCCGCCGAAGTCGGCCAGACCCCACAGGAGGCTGGTGGCCAGGGCGAAGAGTGCCGTCATGGGAGTTGCCTCGCAGTACAGTTCAGTGAACGATGTGGTGCACCACACCGTAGTTCAATGAGTTGCACTCTGTCATTCACAATATTAGACCGCTTGACTAGGCTTAGGTGGCTCACCTGATGGACGGAACGTGTCGGACCTCGACCTGCTGACCCAGTCGCTGGCCCGGAACGTCAAGCGCTGGCGCGCCGAGCGGGGCTTCACCCTGGACACCCTCGCCGCCCGCGCCGGAGTCAGCCGCGGCATGCTGATCCAGATCGAGCAGGCCCGCACCAACCCCAGCCTCGGCACGGTCGTCAAGATCGGTGACGCGCTCGGCATCAGCATCACCACCCTGCTCGACTACGAACAGGGCCCCAAGGTCCGGATCGTCCCCGCCGACCAGGCCGTCCGCATGTGGCACACCGACGCGGGCAGCTACAACCGGCTGCTCGCCGGGACCGAGGCCCCCGGACCGCTGGAGCTGTGGGACTGGCGGCTGATGCCCGGCGAGAGCAGTTCCTCCGACCCGCACCCCGCCGGCACGGTCGAACTCGTCCACGTCACCGCGGGCGAGCTGACCCTCACCGTCGACGGCGCCGACCACTTCGTCCCGGCCGGCGCCAGTGCCTCCTTCGACGCCGGGGTGCCGCACACGTACGGCAACACGGGCGCCGAACCGATGGAGATGGTGCTGGCCGTGTCGGTGCCGCCCGTGCACTGAGACGCCCGGTCACGTCTCGCGCGGCGGCTGTTAGCGTGCCGCCATGCGCGCACCCATCGGACGCTTCGACCAGGCGACGCCCGCCCCCGACTGCCTCGACGAGCTGATCGGCCCGGTCGCCGACGCCGTACGGCACTGGCGCGGCAGCGTCCCCGCCGAGCAGATCGTCTACGTCGAGACCGACCCGCAATGGGCCGACACCGAGGTCTTCGTGGAGCACTACGGCCGCGAACTGCTGGAGCAGTCCGCGAACTGCGTGGTCGTCGCGGGCAAGCGCGGTGGCGAGACCACGCTGGCCGCCTGCGTCGTGCTCTCCACCACCCGCGTCGACGTCAACGGCGTCGTCCGCCGTCAGCTCGGCGCCCGCAAGGCCTCGTTCGCGCCGATGGACACGGCGACCGGCGAGACCGGCATGGAGTACGGGGGCATCACCCCGGTCGGGCTGCCCGCCGGCTGGCCGCTGCTGGTCGACTCGGCCGTCATCGACCTGCCGTACGTCCTGGTCGGCAGCGGGCGACGGCGGGGCAAGCTGCTGGTGCCCGGCAAGGCCTTCGCGGAACTGCCGGGCGCGGTCGTCCTGGAGGGGCTGGGCGCCGCCTGAGACCGGGGGTCACGCCGTGGCGTGATGGGCGAGCGGCAGATGAGGGTCCGCCTCGCCGGGCGTGTGCGCCGGATCGGCGTGCACCAGCGCGGCGGTGAGGCGCGGTACGGCGTGCAGCAGGGCGTGTTCCGCCTCGACGGCGATCACGTGGGCCCGCCGTACCGTCACCTCTCCGTCCACCACCACGGCCACCTCGGCCCGCAGCCGGTGCCCGATCCAGCGCAGTCGCAGCTCGCCCACCCCCTGCACGCCGGGCACCGTCCGCAGCGCCTGCTCGGCCCGGTCCACCAGCGCCGGGTCGACGGCGTCCAGCACCCGCCGGAACACCTCGCGGGCCGCGTCCCGCAGCACCAGGGCGATCGCCGCGGTGATGGCCAGTCCCACGATCGGGTCGGCCAGTCGCACGCCGAGGGCCGCGCCGCCCGCGCTCAGCAGCACGGCCAGTGACGTGAATCCGTCCGTCCGCGCGTGCAGTCCGTCGGCGACCAGCGCGGCCGAGCCGATCGAGCGGCCGACGCGGATCCGGTAGCGCGCCACCGCTTCGTTGCCCGCGAAACCGACCAGGGCCGCCACGGCGACCGCCGGGATCTGCTGCACCGGCCGCGGGTCGAGCAGCCGGTCGATCGCCGCCCACCCGGCGAACGCGGCCGACGCGGCGATCGTCAGCACGATCACGATGCCCGCCAGGTCCTCGGCGCGCCCGTAGCCGTAGGTGAAACGCCGGGTCGCCGCGCGCCGGCCCAGCACGAAGGCGATCCCGAGCGGTACGGCCGTCAGCGCGTCCGCGGCGTTGTGCACCGTGTCGCCGAGCAGTGCCACCGACCCGGACGCCACGACCACGACGGCCTGCGCGAGCGCGGTCGCGCCGAGCACCGCGAGCGAGACCCAGAGCGCGCGCATCCCGCGGGCCGAGGACTCCAGGGCGGAGTCGACCTTCTCGGCGCTGTCGTGGGAGTGCGGGGTGAGGAGGTGTCCCAGCCGGTGCCACGGGCCGGTGGGTGTGCGGTGCTCGTGCGCGTGGTGGTGCCGATCGCTCACGGGGGATCCCCTTCCGGTCCGCGGCCATGTCGGGCGCGAGGTGGCCTCGGTGGTGGACGTACCCGCGCCCGGCCGTCATCATGTGCGTATGAGCGCACGCATGCACCTGTCATCTGCGCACGATGCGCATCCGCGCACCCCCGGCGAGGAGCAGTTCGCGCTCGCCGCCGAACTGCTGGCCCTGCTCGGCGACCGCACGCGCCTCGCGCTGCTGCACGCGCTGAGCACGGGGGAGGCGGACGTCTCGACGCTCACCGAGGCCTGCGGCGCGGCCCGGCCCGCGGTCAGCCAGCATCTGGCGCGACTGCGGCTCGCCGGGCTGGTCACCACGCGCAAGGAGGGCCGCCGGGTGATCTACTCCCTGCGCGACGGGCATCTGCGCAGGGTCGTCGACGAGGCGCTGAACCTCGCCGACCACCGCCTGACCGGCCGTCCGGAGCACGGGTGACGACCGGCCGACGTGCCGGAGGCCGGGTTCAGAGCCCGGGGTCCACGCCGAGGTACTGCTCCGCGAACGCGGAGGCGGCGACCGGTGAGCCGACCAGGCGGCGCAGACGGGCGAGAGTCGTGCCGGCCCGGTACGGATCGCCCGAGGCGGTGCCGTGGTACACGTCGGACAGCCACTGGGAGAACTCCTGGTAGTCCCAGACCCGGGCCAGGCAGGCGGCCGAATAGCCGTGCAGACCGCTCGCGTCGCCCTTCGTGAGCCGGGCGACGAGGGCGTCGCCCAGCAGGAACGCGTCGTGCAACGCGAGGTTCATGCCCTTCGCGGCGATCGGCGCGGTCAGATGCGCCGCGTCGCCGGCCAGGAACAGCCGCCCGTACGCCATCGGCTCGACCACGTAGTTGTGCATGTCGAGCACCCGCTTCTCGATCAGCCGGCCCTCGGTCAGCGGTGGGGCGTCCCGCGCGCCCATCCGCTCCTGGAGTTCGGCCCAGACCCGCTCGTGGGACCAGTTCTCCGGGTCGTCGCCGGGCGGACACTGGAGGTAGTACCGGGTGACCTCGGGGCTGCGGGCCATGTGCCCGGCGAAGCCGCGGGGATGGATGCCGAAGACCACGCAGTCGGAGGACGGCGGCGCCTCGGCGAGCAGCGCCAGCCAGCCGATGCCGTAGTCGAGGCGCGAGAGGCGGGACCGTTCCGGGGGCAGGGCGCCGCGGGTCACGCCGCGCGCGCCGTCGCAGCCCGCCACGAAGTCGCAGTGGATCACCTGGCGTTCACCGGTCCGCGGGCACAGGTACGACACCGCCGCCCGGTCGGTGTCCAGGTCGTGCAGCCGGACGTCGCGCACGCCGAAGCGGATGTCACCGCCGCGGACGTCGGCGTACTCCCGGACCAGGTCCGTCACCAGCAACGGCTGCGGATAGATCCAGTGGTGCTGCCCCGTCAGCTCGGCGTACGACAACCGGTGGCGCCCGCCCGCGAAGCGGAACTCGCACTGGGTGTGCCGCTGCGCCCGCGCCAGCAGGTTCCCCGTCAGGCCCCGTCGTTCGAGGCCCCGCACGGCCCACTCCTCCAGAACCCCGGCCCGTGGCCGCCGTTCGATGAACTCCCTGCTCTCCACCTCCAGCACGACACAGTCCACGGAGGCGGCCCGCAGGATGTTGCCGAGCGTCAGGCCGGCCGGACCGGCCCCCACGACGACGACCGGAATACGGTGCGGTGCGGGGGAGTTGGGGTGGGGGGAAGGTATGGCCACGCGTGCATTATGACGGTGGCCCCTCACGGCGATCCCCTTCAGGGGGGCGAGTGTGAGGAGCCCGTCGGGGGGCAGGCGGGACCGCGGGAGCGGCTTGTGCGGCCGGACACCGCTATAAACGTTCTGTGCGCCGCTGCCGTGGCGACGGTCGTGGGCCATGGGGAAGGAGAAGGCGCGTATGGAACCCGTCGTTGACGCCATGCCGCTTTCGGCATTGCTCGATGAGCGGCGGCATCTCGTGGAGGTCGCTCACTGGATGCTGGGCAGCCGCATCTCGGCGGAGCGCGTCACCGACGAGGCGTACCGGGAGTGGTACGGGCTCTCCGATCACCAGCGGGCGCGGATCGCCGTGCCGCGGGCCTGGCTGACCCAGGTCGTCGGCAGCATCTCGCTGACCCGACTGGCCCCGTCCGGCGACGACGGAGCCGCCCACGGTCCGGCGCACGCTCGGGTGCCGCACGACGTCGGCTTGGCGAACCAGGTCGACGCGGTGCTGCGGCAGGCGGTGGACAGGATGTCACCGGCTGAGAAGACGACGTTCATGCTCAACAGCCTCTTCGGGGCAGCGCAGGCGGCGGCGGGAGACGGCGAGCGGGGTCGCACCGACCCGGCCGACCGGGCCCGGCACAGCCCGGGCGTCCGGCGCGGACGGCCCGCGTCCCCGCGCCGACAGCACGAGATCGCGCAGGCCGTGCGGCAGGCGTGCGTCGAGGCGGACTCCGACCGTCTGACGTCACTCCTGGCCGACGAGGTCACCGCGTTCTTCGACGGCGGCGGCAAGGTCCGCGCTCTCACCAGGCCCGTCACCGGCAGCGATCACGTCGCCCGGAGCCTGCTGACCCTGCTCGCCCGGCAGCCCCGCACCACCCTGCACGCGCGCCCGGTCAACGGACGCACCGGGCTGGTCGTCCGCTACGGCGACCAGGTCGCCGCAGTGATCACCTTTGTCCTGGTCGGGGACCGTGTCGCCCAGGTCGGGGTCGTGCTCAACCCGGACAAACTGCATTCCTGGAACCGCCCTCGTGCCTGACGCGGCGCACCACGGTGTCAGCGGGCGCCGAAGTCGGTGTGGAGGGAGCGGGAGCGGAGGAATGCGGCGATCTTGCTCGGGTCGAAGACCCACATGACCTGGTGGATGCCCCGGTGCGTGGCCGCGACGGTCATGAACGTGGCGGGCCGGCCGTCCCGGTGGAGGAGGACCCCGCTACGTCCGTTGGCCTCGACCTGTTCGACCTCGACCGTCGGCCAGAACCGCGGATAGGCGGTCGACAGACTTGCCACGCGGGCTCGGCCGAGGACGGGGATCCGGGCCACTCCGCGCATGCCGTTTCCGTCGGACAGGCTGACCGCGTCGGGTGTGAGGAGTGCCTCCAGCGAGGTGACGTCGCCCTGCTGAGCGGCGGTGACGAACGCGTCGAGAAGTCTGCGGTGCTCGATAACGTCGACACTGTCCCTCTGGTCGTCGGTGAGATGCTTGCGGGCCCGGCTCACGATCTTGCGGACGTTGACGGGAGTGAGGCTCAGGATGTGGGCGATCTCGGGGTAGGAGTAGTCGAAGGCCTCCCTCAGGACGTACGCGGCGCGCTCGGTCGGGGGAAGCTTCTCCAACACCAGGAGCAGGGCCAGTTCCAGTGCCTCCGCCCGTTCGGCGCCGGCCTCCGGGTCGCTGCTGGTGTCGATGGGCTCGGGCAGCCACGGTCCGATGTATGACTCATGGCGGACCCGGGCGGACTTGGCCACGTTGATGGCCAGCCGCGTGGTCGTGCTCGACAGGAAGCCCACCGGACTGAGGACGACCGACCGGTCCGTCCGCTGCCAGCGAAGCCACACCTCCTGGACGACGTCCTCGGCTTCCGCCGCACTGCCCAGCACGCGATAGGCGATGCCGAAGAGCCGTGGTCTGAGCTCCACGAAGACGGAGACGGCCTCGCTCAGGTCGCCTTCCGCGGTGAACGCCTCTGGATGCATGTCCTTCGGTCTCCGATTCCTGTGGCCGGTGTCTTGACGGAGGCGACCGAACATCACATGTCGCCCGTACGTGACGGGCTGGTACCTCTGCTGCGAGGTCCCGCGACCCCCTCCGCTCCAAGAGACCGAGGGCGCGGACAGTTCGTTACAGGTCTCCCACCGTCTGTGTCGTGGGGCTCCGAGGACCGGGCCGTCGGCACCACCTCGATGTCACACAAGTGCCGATGGGGCGGTCCTTCCTTGTGAAGAGTCCGTTTTCTTCACAGGAGGTATTCCGTGGATTGGCGCACCAGGGGCCTGTGTCTGGGCGAAGACCCTGATCTTTTCTTCCCGATAGGCACCACCGGCGGTGGTCGGACGGCCGTACAGATCGACGAGGCGAAGGCCGTGTGCCGTCGCTGTCCCGTGGTCGAGCAATGCTTGTCGTGGGCCGTCGACGTCGGGCCCGTCGAGGGGATCTGGGGCGGCATGACGGAAGGAGAGCGCCGAGTCGTGCGCGTGCGGACAGTGCGTCGTGCCGTGATGACGCACACCGCGGTCTGAGCGGTCAAGGAGCGAGTGTGATGGTGGTCGGCGTGCCCCTCCATGCCATGCGCGCGTAGGGGCACAGGGCGTCGGCCCGCTCCATCAGGCCGGTGGCCGCCTCGCGAGCGACACCGGGCCACCGCACCACCAGATCGACATGCAGGAGATAGCCACCGTCCTCGGGATCGCGCCCGAAGGCGACGGTCGCCGACACGGAGATGGCCGCGGGGTCGAACGCTTCCTGCCGCGCCAGGAGGCTCAGCGCTCCGTGGTAGCACGCCGCGAAGCCGGCGGCGAACAACTGCTCGGGGTTGGTCCCCTGCCCGTCACCGCCCAGCTCGACGGGCATGCCCAGATCCAGGTCGAGGGTGCCGTCGGACGAGCGGGCCCGGCCCGAGGCCCGCCCGTGCGAGGCAACGCCGCCGTCGACTGTCACGGTCGTCGTGTAGAGGGGTGAGAATGCGTCGCCGTCGTAGTCCTTCTCCGTCGACAGGTCGGGCAAGGGGATCGGATCGGTCACGGCATGACTCCCACTTCGGCGGTCCGGGGGCTGACAACTGTATGACCGAGGAGCGCCCGCCCCCGTGACGCCGGCCCGCGGACCCCGTGGGAGGCCGACGGCCGGTCAGTCGAGGCCGTAGCGCTCGCGGGCCCGCGCGACCGTCGCGAAGGGGATCCGTCCGGTCCGGGAGAGCCTGTCCAGAGCGGTCACGACGATGGACTCGGCGTCCACGCGGAAGTACCGGCGCACGTCGTCACGGGTGTCGGACAGACCGAAGCCGTCGGTGCCCAGGGAGTAGTAGTCCTGCTCCACCCACTGACTGATCTGGTCGGGGACCTGTCGCATCCAGTCGCTGACCGCGAGTACGGGCCCCGGGGCGCCGGCCAGGGCGCGGGTGACGAACGGAACGAGCTCCTCGCCGCGCATCCGGGCGTCGTCGGCACGCATCGCGTCACGGCGCAGTTCCGTCCAGGACGTCACCGACCACACGTCGGCATGCACATCCCAGTGAGAGACGCCCGCCACTCGGCGGTCTCCTCCGCGTCGCGGTCCGGGACCTGGTCGAGCTCGCTGATCACCGGGGTATCAGTCGGCCGGGAGGGATCCCTCATGTCAGCTTTCCTGTCGGAGGGACGGCGCCTGCACATCGCTCGGTGACCGGCGTGGACCACGATCGGCGGCACCTCGTCGACTGCTGGACCGGTGGCTCTTGAGCCAGTCCGTGAAGCGGTGGTGGCCGAGATGGGCGTCAGCGCCGGGAAGCAGGGCCCGATTTTCGGGCACCGCACCGAAGAAGTGGGCCCGGGCGTCGGCGATCACCGGTCCCGGCAGGCCTCGGACGTCGAGCAGTTCGGCGGCGGCGTCCACGAGCCGGAGCTCTTCCGGTCCGGCCACCTCCAGCACGCCGAAGCGGGGCAGCCCCACCGCGGTGTGGGCGACCGCGGTCGCCACGTCGTCCGTCGCGACCGGGCGCAGCAGCAACGGCGGCACGTGTACGCCGTCGGCCCGGATGCCGGTCATCGTGGTCGCTTCCACGGACTCGAAGAACGGAGTGGCGCGCACCAGGGAGTACGGCACCGGGGCGCGCCTCGCCAGGCCTTCCTGCGCGGCCTTGGCCCGGAAATACCCCGAGTTGACGCGGTCGGCGCCGACCACCGAGAGCGCCACGTAGTGCTCGACGCCCGCCGCGGCGGCGGCCTTGAGGAGATTGTCGGTCGCGGCGAGGAAGAACTTCGTACTGACGCCCTCGTCCCGCGAGGGCGCGTCCGTGACGTCCACGACGACCTCGGCGCCGCGCAACGCCTGGTCCAGTCCCTGTCCGGTGCTCACGTCGACGCCTTCCGAGCGCGAGGCACGTCCGACCTCCACCCCGTGGTCACGGAGCCTGGCCACGGTCCTGGAACCGATCAGGCCGGTGGCGCCTACAACGACGACTCGCATCGGGATCTCCTTCGTCGGGGGCCGAGCCCTTTTCACCAGAGCTAGACCGTCACGAGCGGATTCCTGTGACACGTCCTGGAGCGGAGGACGCCGCCGGTGTCACATCCACGTCGGGCATCCGGTCACAAGGGCAAGCGGCCCGCATGGCCGCGACGGTCACGTGGCGGCGGATGACGTGCCGCGCGGACACGGTGCTTTCACGGAAGGTGCGACTCGGTGTCGGAGAAGTCACAGACCACCCACCACGGTCACCACGGGCACGGAACCGGCGGCGACGACGGCCCCAGCTGGACCCGAGCGGCGAAGGTGCTCCAGGACGCCTCGCCGATCACCGTGCCGGAGGGCGCCTCGGCCATGACCGTTCATGTGCGGTGGGAGCCCGGCGACCCCGGTACCCCGCCGCACCGCCATTCCGGCCCGGCGTTCGGCTACGTCGTCAAGGGCGCCGTTCGCTTCGAGCTGGAAGGTGAGCCCGAGCGTGTCGTCGAGGCCGGTGGCACCTTCTGGGAGCCGGGCGGCGACGCCATCCACTACCAGGACGGCAACGCACTGGACGACGCGCAGACGGAGTTCGTCGTCACGATGATGTGTGCTCCGGGCAAGCCCATGCTGGAGCTGGTCGACGAGGCGGAGCTGAAGGAGCGCGCCCACCTGCGCGCACCACGCCCTTGAGCGTGACGTGTGTCGCGGGTGCCTTAGCGGCTGACTCAGCCGAACATCCCGGGCGCGTGATCGCCGGCCGGCCGGTGATCAGGTGGAGCCGCCGCTGGTCCTCCCCCGGGGCGGTGGCGTCCTTCGTGCGCAGGTCGAGGCAGAAGTCGCAGCCGTTCACGGCCGGGTATCGTGTCCGCCGGGAGGCGGCCATGGTGAGGGGCGCAGCGCGGACCGGGCTGATCGGACGACACGATGAGTGCAGGACCCTCGACGACCTGCTCGCCCGGGCCAGGGCCGGACGCAGCGGCGTCGTGGTCGTGCGCGGTGAGGCGGGGATCGGGAAGTCCGAGCTGCTGAACCACCTGGTCGATCAGGCCACGGGATGCCGCGTCGTCAGGGCCGCCGGTGTGCAGTCCGAAATGGAGCTCTCCTACGCCGGACTGCACCAGCTGTGCGCCCCGCTGCTGTCCCACATCGACGATCTTCCGGAGCCACAACGCAACGCGCTGCGCACGGCGTTCGGTATGCAGGTCGGGGACGCCCCCGCCCGTTTCCTGGTCGGCCTGGCGACCCTGAGCCTGCTCTCGGCAGCCGTCGGGGACGAGCCGCTGATATGCGTGGTCGACGACGCGCAGTGGCTGGACCGTGTGTCCTCGCAGACCCTGGAGTTCGTCGCCCGCAGACTGCTCGCCGAACCGGTGCTGCTCGTTCTGGCCGTCCGCGAGTCCGGCCCCCGCGACATCCTGGCCGACCTGCCCGAACTTCCGGTCCGTGGACTGGACGAGCGTGATTCCCGCAGGCTCCTCGCCTCCGTGATCACCGGACCGCTCGACGTGCGGGTGCGGGACCGCATCGTCGCCGAGACCCGCGGAAACCCGCTGGCCCTGCTCGAACTACCCCGGGGCCTGACCGTCATGGAGATGGCCGACGGCTTCGGAGGCCCCCCTGCCCGGCCCCTGTCCAACCAGATCGAGGCGGGTTACCTCCGTCGTATCCGCTCCCTGCCCGCGCAGACCCAGCAGTTGCTGTGCATGGCCGCCCTCGAGCCGGTCGGGGACGTGTCCTTGCTGAGGCAGGCCGCCGAGCGCCTGGGGATCGCCGTGGAGACCGCTGTCGTCCACGCCGAGACGTCGGGTCTCATGTCGCTGCGCACGTGGGTCCGGTTCCGGCACCCGCTGGTGCGCTCGGCGGCGAAGCGCGCCGTCGGCTTCGAGGAGCGACGGCTTCTGCACCAGGCTCTGGCCGACTCGATCGACGGGAGTCTCGAACCCGAACGCCGCGCATGGCATCTGGCGAGTGCGGCGACGCAGCCGGACGAGGCGGTGGCGGCCGAACTCGTGGCGTCCGCGGACCGGGCGCACCAGCGTGGAGGGCTCACGGCAGCGGCGGCGTTCCTGCGCCGCGCCACCGAACTGACCCCTGATCCCGCACGCAGGGGGGTCAGGGCGCTGGCCGCCGCGCAGGCGAAGTACCGGGCCGGTGCGTTCGACGTCGCGCGGGCACTGGTCGACGCGGCGGAAGCGAGCCCGCTCGACGAGGTGGAGACCGGCCGGGCGTCCCTCCTGCGGGGACAGATCATGTCCGCTGCCACGAGCGCCGGCGCCGGACTTCCCCTGCTGCTCGAAGCGGCCAGGCAACTCCAGCCCTACGATTCCGTCCTGGCCCGAGGGGTATATCGGGACGCCACCTATGCGGCTCTGACCGCGGGCCGGCTGCCGGCGGGCGGGGTCCGCGACGTAGCGGAAGCGGTGCTGAGCGTGCCGGGCCGCGACCAGACCTCGAACCGCGAGGATCTCCTGCTGACAGGTATCGCCAGGGTGATCACCGAGGGGTACGCGGTGGGTGCTCCGCCAGTACTCGACGCCGTGTCCGCCTTCAGGAGGCATGAGCCCGCACCGGAGGACGAACTGGTGTGGCTTCCGCTTGTGTGCCGCATGGCGCACAGCATGTGGGACTTCGCCGCGTGGTCCGAGCTGTCGGCACGGCTGGTCGACCGCGCCCGCCGCGACGGCGAGATCGCCGTCCTGCCCTCCGCCCTCCTGCTGCGCCTGTCGAACCGTGTGTTCGCAGGCGACCTCCATGACGCCGATTCCCTCGCCGTGGAAGCCAACGCGATCGGTGAGGCCACAGGCAGCAGCTATTTCGCGCATTACGGGGCGCTCGTCGTGGAGCCCTTCAAGGGACGGGAGTCCACGACCCGGCAGGCGATCGAGGCCGTCACGTACGACCGTCTCCTCCAGGGCGAGGGCAAGGTGGTGACGGCCACGCAGTGGGCGGCGGCGGTCCTCTACAACGGCCTCGGCAGATACGAGGAGGCCTACGCCGCCGCGGAGCGTGGCTGCGAGAATCCGCAGGAGCTCGGCCTTTCGCTGCAGTCCAGGGTGGAACTCGTGGAGGCGGCCGCCCACCTGGGGTGGGGTGCGCGTGCGGCCGAGTCGGTGCGGATCCTCGAAAAAATGGCCCAGGTCTGCAGAACTCCCTGGGCACTCGGGATCTCCGCCGCCACCCGTGCCTTGGTGGCGGACGGGCCCGCTGCCGAAGATCTGCACCGCGAGGCGATCGAGCAGCTCGACGTGGCCCGGACCCGGCTGGAGGGTGCCAGAGCACGACTGCGCTACGGCGAGTGGCTGCGCCGCGCACAGCGACGCAAGGACGCCCGCGTCCCGCTGACCGAGGCCTACGAGATGCTCAGCGAGGCCGGCGCCGAGGCGTTCGCGGAGCGCGCGCGACGGGAACTGCGGGCCGCGGGGGCGAAGGTTCGCGGACGTGCCGGGACGACGTCGGTCGCGCTCACCGCGAAGGAGTTCGAGATCGCTCGGCTTGCCCGGGACGGGTTCACCAACCCCGAGATCGCGGCGCGGCTGCTCCTCAGCCCGCACACCGTCGAATGGCATCTGCGCAAGGTCTTCGCGAAGCTGGGCATTGCCTCCCGCAAGGAGATCGGCTCCGTCGACCTCCACGTCATGGCGAAGGTGACCTGACCCGGCGCCGTGGACGCGGCAGGCCGGTCCGTCCCTTCGTCCGCCCAGGACAGGGCGCTCACAGCACCGTGCGCAGTGACCTTCGGGAAGCGATGCCGAGCTTGGCGTACACCTTCCGCAAATGCCACTCCACGGTGTGGGGACTGAGGAACAGCTGGGCCCCGATCTCGGAATTGGTGAGCCCGTCCCGCGCCAGTTGGGCGATCTGGGCCTCCTGGTCGGTGAGCGTCGCCGTGGCGTGGCCGTCGCGTGGGGCCACCGTCTCGCCGGCAGCACGCAACTCGCGGACGGCGCGGTCCGCGAAGGCGTCCGCGCCGAATCGCTTGAAGAGGGTGTGAGCCTCGTGCAGTTGCTCCCGGGCCTCCGCCCGACGGTTCTCCTGCCGCAGCCACTCCCCGTACACCAGGTGGGCCCGGGCCAGTTCCGTGGTGATCCGGGTACGTCGCAGCCGTTCGACGGCCCTGCGGTAGTGCCCCTCGGCCGTGGCACCTTCGCTGAGCAGTGCCCGGGAGCGCGCCTGGATGCCCAGCGCCCAGCCCGTGCCGGTGGCTTCGGTGGACTCGACGAGCCGGGACAGCGCGGCCTCGGCCGCGTCACGCCGGCCGCTGCGCACGGCGGCCTCGACGACCTCGACCAGTCCCCAGTTGGCCACGACCAGGTCCTGGGGATGTGTGCTCGCCGACCGGGCCGCGTCGAACGCCTCCTCGAACCGGCCCAGCCCGTTGTGGAGCACGGCCTCGGCCCTGCGCGCGATGGCCACACCGATGCCCTCACCGCGCCGTACGGCGTCCTCCACACTGGCCCTGATCAGAGGGAGCGCTTCGTCCGGGCGTCCCCGCCAGGCAGCGAGCGCCATGGCCGCGTAGGGAACGAAGCCGCTGCCGACCGATTCCTGAAGGCGGGCGATCTCCGCCACGAGCAGGGCCGCCTGAGCCAGTTCACCGGCGCAGGTGTGGACGACGACCTGCGAGTTGAGGGCGAGGGGCAACTCGGTGAGTGCTCCGACGGTACGGGCGGTCCGTACGTGGCGTGCGGTCAGTTCGGCCCAGGCTTCGTCGTCCCAGGTCTCGGCCGCCAGCGCGGCGGCCAGCCACGACCAGCGCAGGATCTTCTCCGGGTCGGTCTCCCCACGGAACGAGCGCAGCATGAGCCGCGAGGTGGACACCGCGCCGCCGTAGCCGTCGGCCAGCCGGGTGGCCAAGGCGTCCAGCAGCGCGTCGGCGGTGCGCGGCGGTCCGGCGGGGGGTGACGACGTGTACTGGACCGGCGCCGCCTCGCGTGCGTCCGGGCCCGGGGCGAGGCGCCCGGCGAACAAGGCGGCCGACAGTGTGTCGAGGAAGGTCTCGTGGGCCAAGTCGGTGTCGAGTGGCACCAGGCGACGCGCGGTGGCGAGCAGCAGGGGGAGGGCCTCGTCCCTGTGGCTGGAGGCGAGGGCGATCTGCGCCTCGACCAGATCCGCGCGAGCGCGGCCGAGGTCGTCGAGGCGGCCGCTGCGGGCCAGCGTCAGGAGATCGCCTGCCGCGGCGGGAGTGCCGGCACGGATCTTCGCCTGGGCCGCGGCGAGGGCACGCGTCGCCTTGCGCCGCGGGTCGGACGTCAGCACGGCCGCGTGCGCGAGGAAGGCGGCCGCCGCCGCTCTGGCGCCGCGGGCCCGCGCCCGTTCCGCCGAGGCCTCCAGCTCGCCCGCGACCGCCTCGTCCGGTCGTACCGTCGCCCGCGCCAGGTGCCAGGCACGACGGTCGGGGTCGAGGACGGGGTCGGTCACCTCCGCCAGGACGCGATGGGTCTCCCGGAGCTCCGCGAGCCCGGCGGACCGGTAGACGGCGGAGCGCAGCAGCGGATGCCTGAACCGCACGAGCGCTCCGACGGCCAGCAGCCCTTCCGCCACCGCCGGGTCGAGCGCGCGCGGACTGATGTCCAGTCGCTCCGCGGCGCGCTGGAGCAGCGTCACGTCACCGACCGGTTCGGCGGCGGCGACGAGCAGCAGCTGCCGGGCCGCCGTCGGCAGCGCGTGGACCCGCGCGAGGTAGCTGCGCTCGATGCGGCCGGACACCGGTTCCGGGCCGGTCGGGTCGAGGACGTCGGCCGTGGCCACGTCCAGTCGGTCGTGCGGGAGTTCCAGCAGCGCGAGAGGGTTGCCACGTGCCTCGGCGAGAACGCGGTCGCGGATCCGTTCTTCCATCGGATCGCCGACTGTCGCACTGAGCAGCGCGCGGGCGTCGGTGTCGTCGAGGCCGTGGACCGTCAGCTGAGGCAGACCGGCCAGCTCGTCACGTCCCCCCTGCTCGCGCGAGGCGAAGACCAGGGCCAGTGGTTCGGCGAGCATCCGCCTCGCCACGAACGCCAGGGTCTGTGCGGAGACCCGGTCGAGCCATTGCGCGTCGTCCACGAGGCAGAACAGCGGTCGCTCGGCGGCCACGTCGGTCAGGAGACCGAGTACGGCCAGACCGACCAGGAACCTGTCGGGAGGCGGGCCCGCGCTGATCCCGAATGCCGTGGCCAGCGCTTCGCGTTGCGGAGGAGGAAGGGAGTCCACACGGTCGAGGAACGGGGCGCACAATTGGTGCAATCCCGCGAACGGCAACTCCATCTCCGATTCGGCGCCCGCCCCACGAGCGACGTGGTGTCCCGCGACGCGTGCTTCCAGGTGATGCAGAAGAGCGGACTTCCCGATCCCGGGGTCACCCCGCAGGACCAGTGCGGCGCTGCGTCCGGCCTCCACCTCCGAGACGAGTGACTCCAGCGCGTCCCGCTCGCGGCGCCGACCGCGCAGCTGATCCGGACCGCCCCCGCTGTTCACCCGGCCCCCTGCATGCGGTGAGCATAACAACAGCGCGTGCTGCCGCGGCCGTCACGGCGAGGGGCCGGGCATCTTTCATGACAACTACGGAAATTTACCGCGAAATGAAGCCCTCCGCCGCCCTTGCAGGGGCAGGGGGAGCGCTCTCCGTCGTATCGTTGGCAGCCTTGTCCTGACAATGCTGTGGGAGCTGTGCATTCCCAGAGGTTTCGAGGAGCCGCGTCGCATGATCCCCAGCCCGCTTCCCCGCCTGGTCGGCAGAGAACGTGAGTGTGCGGCGCTCGACGACCTGGTGGCCGATTCGGGCGAAGGCAGGTCTCACCTGCTGGTGGTCCGTGGCGAAGCCGGCATCGGCAAGTCGGTGCTGCTGGAGTACGCGGCCGCGCAGGCGTCGCGGGCGGACGTGACCTGGGCGCACGGGAACGAGGCGGACATGGAGCTGCCCTACGCGAGCCTGCACCAGGTGTGCACCCCTTTCCTCGGCCAGGTGGACGACCTGCCGGAACCGCAGCGCGATGCCCTGCGCGTAGCGTTCGGCACGGCCGCCGGAGACCCGCCCGACCGGTTCCTGGTCGGACTCGCCGTGCTCTCCCTCCTCACCCGGGCGTCCGAGAACCGGCCGATACTGGTTCTGGTCGACGACGCCCAGTGGCTGGACCAGGTGTCCTTGCAGACCTTGGAGTTCGTGGCCCGTCGGTTGCTCGCCGAGGCCGTCGCCATGGCGTTCATCGTGCGCGACCCGGAGGGCGAGTCCATCCTGAACGGCCTGCCGACCCTCCACCTCGAAGGCCTTGACACCGCCGCGGCCGGCCGGCTTCTGGAGGCCTCCGTCGGCGGGCGGCTGGAGAAGCGGGTCCGCGACCGCTGGGTGTCGGAGCTGGGCGGCAACCCACTCGCGCTGCTCGAGTTCTCCCGCGGTCGCAGCGCCGCGGAGCTGGCGTACGGATTGGACTCGTCGTTCCAGCCCAGCCCCCACGGATCGGTCGCGCACCGCGTCGAACAAGATTTCGCACGGCGGATCGCCGCGCTGCCTTCGGCTACCCGGACGCTGCTGCTGATCGCCGCGGCGGAACCGGTCGGTGACGCACGCCTGCTGGTCGGTGCGGCATCCCGGCTCGCCATCGTTCCCTACGCGGCGCCCGCCAAGGCGGCCGGGCTGATCTCCTTCGGAGAGTCCGTCCGATTCCGGCATCCGCTGGTCCGTTCCGCCGTGTACTGGGGAGCCCGGCCTGAGGAACGCCGCATGGTGCACCGCGCGTTGGCCGAGGTCACGGACCCCGTAGTGGACCCGGACCGGCGCGCCTGGCATGCCGCCCAAGCGGCCGACGGGCCGGACGAGGAAGTCGCCGCCGGGTTGGAGCAGGCCGCCGACCGCGCGCGTCAGCGCGGCGGCATTGCGGCCGAGGCCGTGCTGCTCGCGCGCGCGGCCGAGGTGACGCCCGACCCGTGGCCGCGAGGCCGGCGAGCCCTCGCGGCGGCCGAGGCCCATTTCTCGGCCGCCGCGCCCGACCGTGCCACGGAACTCGCCACGCTGGCCGAACTGTGCCCGCTGAGCACGCTGGACCGCGCCCGGCTGGCGAGGCTGCGGGCCAGAATCCTCTTCGCCCGCAGTCGCAGCGACGTGGCGGCACCTCTCCTGCTCGAGGCGGCCAGGCAGTTCACCGACTGCGGGTCACCGCTGGCACGGGAGACGTACCTCGAAGCGATCAGCGCGACCATCTTCGCCGGCCTGGTCCACGGTCCGACGGGTGCCCGTGCGGTGGCGATCGCGGCGCGTGACTGCGGGGCGCCCCCGTCGGGCTCCGCGGCAGCCGATCTCCTCCTCGACGGGGTGGCCGCGCTCTTGACGGACGAGTACGAGACCGGGCTCCTGGCTCTGTTCCGCGCGCTGGACCTGCTCGTACGCGAGGAGCCCGGAACCCGGGAGGAGGCCGTGCGCTGGCTGTTGCCCATACCGGTGGCACTGGAGGCGCTGATCCACTACGGGTTGGACCTGCCCGCGTGGGAAGCGCTGTCGAACCGGGCGGTGCGGCTGGCGCGCGACATCGGAGCGCTCGGCGCGTTGCCGTCGGCCCTCGTCTATGCCGGCGGGGTGCACATTCACCACGGGGACTTCGCCAAGGCCGCCCGGATGATCGACGAGGCCGACGCGCTCGCCGCAGCGACCGGGCAGGCGCCGCACCAGTACGGGACGCTGGTGCTGGCCGCGTGGCGGGGTGAGGCGGACGTCGCGGCGAGCATCCTCGACGAGACCAGGCAACAGGCCGAACAGCGGGGCGAGGTGTCCCTGCTGGGTGCCATGGGATACATCCAAGGCGTGCTGTTCAACGGCCTGGCACGCTACGAGGAGGCCATGGAGGCCGCACGCACGGGCATCGATCACGACGGATTCAACTTCACGAGTCTGTCTCTGGTGGAACACGTCGAGGCCGCCACCCGGTGCGGTGAACGGCAGCAGGCCCGGGCCTCGCTGGCCCGGTTGATCGAACTCACCCGTGCCGCCCACTCCGGATGGGCCCGCGGTGCCCGCGCCCGCAGCCAGGCGCTCCTCGCGGACGGCGAGGAGGCCGACGCCTGCTTCCGGACCGCCATCGAGGAGTTCGGCCGCGGCGGCGTGGCCGTGGAGGTGGCACGCACCCACCTGCTGTACGGCGAGTGGCTGCGCCGGAGCCAGCGCCGTTCGACGGCGCGCGAGCACCTGCGTACGGCCCACGAGATGTTCGACGGCATGGGCGCCCGGGCCTTCGCCGAGCGTGCCCGTCGCGAACTGCTCGTCACCGGCGAGCACGTACGGGTCCGCGAGGACAGGCCGACGAGCGCCCTCACCCCGCAGGAGTCCCAGGTCGCGACGCTCGCCGCCGACGGAATGACGAACGCGAAGATCGGCGCGGAGCTGTTCATCAGCCCGCACACCGTGGAGTGGCACCTGCGCAAGGTGTACTCGAAGCTCGGCATCAGCTCCAGGCGCGCCCTGCCGGCCGCTCTGGTGGACGCCCATCTCGCCGATCTCCAGGACGGGACCACGGAGCGCACCGCCTGACAGCCGGTGCGCGGTGGAGCGCGCCCCACAGGCTCGACCACGGTCCCCACGGGCAGCCCACGGGGCTCCACGGACTTGACCACGGGGAACAAGGGCGCGGGCGGCGGCGCCCCCGGGTCAGGGTGGAACGACCGCCCCCGAAGGGCGCACGTCCACGATGAGGAGCTCGCCATGCCCGCGCCCAGCCCGGGAGTGACGCCGCCCACCCAACATCAGGTCGGAGGACCGGCCGAGTGCGGCATGGGCATCGCCCTCGACACCTTCCTGGCCCAGCGCACACGGCTCTTCCGTATCGCGTACCGCATTCTGGGCGACGGCACGGGAGCGGAGGACGTGGTCCAGGAGGTCTGGCTGCGCTGGCAGCTCACCCAGCGCGCGAAGATCGACAATCCGACCGCGTTCCTGGTGGCGGCCACGACCCGGCTCGCCATCAACGTCGTCCGGTCCGCGCGGCACCGTCACGAGGAGTTGGTCGAGCCGCAGTGGGCGGACCTGGGTGACCGGTCCGCGCCGGATCCGGGAGCGAGCGCCGAGCAGGCCCTGGCCGTGGAGGCCGCGCTGGCCCTCCTCACGGCGCGGCTCACGCCGGATCGGCTGGCCGCCTACGTGCTGCGCAAAGGCTTCGGCTACCCCTATGCCGACATCGCCGCGCTGCTGCGCATCAGTGATTCCCACGCGCGGGTCGTCGTCCACCGGGCGCAGGCTCGTCTGGCGTCCGGCCGTGAGCGACGGGTCCCCGCCGCGCCGCCCCGTCGCCTGGCCGCCGCGTTCCGGGTCGCGGCCGACACCGGGGATTTTGACGGCCTCATGCGGGTTCTGGTCCCCGAAGACCAGGTCTGCCTCGTGCCGTCGTTGCTCGGGCCGGGCTCCTGACCTGCTTCCCGGCGGCGAGCGGTGGGCATGCGACGCGTCGCGGCCGTGGGCCGGACATGTTCCGGCTGCGACCGCCCGGGGGTCAGGGCGGAGGTTCCTCGCCTCGGGCGATCACCGAAGACGCAGCGATCAGCAGCGACGCGATGATGCCGGTGTTCAGTACCGCGTGCGTGGTGAACGTGGCGCCGAGGATGGCAAGAGCTGCCAGAGGCGGAAGGGCGGCCGCCGTGGCGGATGCCTGAGCAGCCTTGCGGTGCAGCAGCCACACGCAGATGACGAACAGGGCGACCGGCACCGTGTACATGGCTGCGGCTTGGACGTCGGTGAGAGCACGTTCACCGGTGACCTGGGCGACGTTGACGGTGAGTGCCACCCCCACGGCAGCCGCAGCGGCGAACACGGCGAAATGTCCGTAGCCCCACAGCATCGCCGTCTTCTGCGTCCTGAGGCGGCGCGGTGCGTCCTGGGCGAAGTACAGCCACCACAGCGCGAAGACGGTCAGCACCCCGCCCAGCGCCAGGAGCAGGACGGAGTCCAGGTCCTTGCCCGAGTCGAGGGCGGTGCCGACGGCGAGGCCGGCGGCCATGACGGACTCGCCGAGGACGATCAGGGTGAACAAGCCGTATCGCTCGGCGATGTGATGGGGGTGCCACGTGGTGCCCTCGGCACGTTCGGCCCATATCGGCACCGCGAGTTCGCAGCCGGCGAGGACCACGAACGAGGTGAACTCGCCGTCGAGCGGTGGGGCCAGCCGAGCCAGCCAGCCGATCTGCAGGACGAGGATGCCCACGGCGTACCGCAGTGCGGAGCGGCGGCGGTCCTTGTCCGTGTACGCGGCGCGCAGCCACTGGCCGACCATGGACAACCGCATGACGACGTAACCCGCCGTCATGATGGCGAAGTCCCCGTGCGCCAGGGCCTCGTCGACTCCTGCTGCCATGATCAGGACGCCGATGATCTGGACCAGGGTCAGCAGACGGTAGAGGACGTCGTTCGTGTCGTAGGCGGAGGCGAACCAGGTGAAGTTCATCCAGGCCCACCAGATCGTGAAGAACACGAGTGCGTAGCCGAGCAGACCATGTCCGGTGCGGCCCGCGGCGATCTCGTGCTCGAACGCCGACGAGGCCTGGGCGACGGCGGTCACGAAACAGAGATCGAAGAACAACTCCAGCGCGCTCGCCGAACGGTGCTCCTCATCAGCGGGGCGCGCGACCATCGGCCGGTACCAGGCGCTGAAATCGTACGGTGACTGAGGCATGGCGTCCTGATCTCTCGACCCGTCGGTGTCGGAGCCGGCGTCGCGGGAAGCGCGTCCGACGCTGTGTAGGACCGGGTCGGCCGGCGATGTGTGACAGCGTCGTGCCGACCCGGTGCGGAGCGCAGGACCCGGTTCGCTGCCGCGCGGTCAACTTCCGTGCCGGCGCGCGGGATTCCTGGGCGGACCGGTCGACGGGCCGGCCCTCGGCAGGTCGGTGACCCACGCGCGTCACACCTTCGGCGGACGCCCGGTCCTTGGGGTGAGAGCAGGCGTGAACTCTGCCGACCTGAGGAGCGCAGTGATGACCCCGCCCATACGTGGAAATCCGGACCCTGTCGGCCCGTGGGGGCTGCCACGTCCCGTGGCCGTGGTGGTGGGCGCCGGTGGTGTGCTCGGCGCGGCGCATGTGGGCATGGGATACGCGCTGGAGCGGCGCGGATTCGTGCCGGACATGATCATCGGGACGTCCGTCGGGGCCCTCAACGGGGCCATCGCGGCCGCCCACCCCGAGAGTGCCGCACCGTGGTTGGACCACGTCTGGAGCGGGCTTCGCCGTCGCGAGGTGTATCCGCTCGGCCATCTCCCCTCGCGTGCCAGCCTCTTCACCGACCGTGGCCTTCGGCGCCTGATCGCCCGGGCCGGACTCCCGCCGCGGATCGAGCAGTTGGCGATCCCCTTCACCGCGGTGGCCATGGACCTCGCCACAGGAGCTCCTGTGCTCCTCGACTCGGGGGACCTCCAGTCGGCGCTCCTCGCCAGTGCGGCGATCCCAGGAGTGCTGCCCCCGGTCGACAGGGACGGCCGGACGCTGGTCGACGGGGGAGTGGTCGCCTACGTCCCGGTGCTGGCCGCCCTGCAGGCAGGGGCCGCCAGTGTCGTGGTGGCCGCGACGGGGCCCGAGAGCTCACCGCTGCGTCCCCTCGACCCGCTCCGGCGTGCCGGCGCCGTCGCAGCCCGCGCCGGACTGCTGCTCCTGCACCACCAGATCGAACGCGACCTGCACGAGGTCGCCCGGCACATCCCGACCGTCGTGCTCCCGACCGGCATCGACACCTGGCCCGCGCCGTGGGACTTCGGTCATTCCCGGCGGCTGATCAGCACCGCGTCCCGCTCGGCAGGGGATTTCCTCGACGGACTGCACATCAGCGGCGCGGGCCTGTACCGCGTCGACGACCCGTCCGCGAGATCCACCGGCTCGTGCGGCCCAGCTCCTTCTTCGACAGTGGAGGCAGGCTCGTGAGTACCATCGCGTTCCTCAACATCGGCATGCACGGACACATCAACCCGACCTTGCCGGTCGCGGCCGAACTCGTCCGCCGCGGCCACGCCGTGACCTACTTCACCGACCGCGCGTTCCGTGACGAGATCGCGGGCACCGGTGCGAAGGTGCACGTCGACGCCGGAGGCGACCAGCCCTTCCCGGCCGAGCCGACGCCCTTCGCCTGGACGGAGGCACTGGCGAGCAAGACCCTGAGCCGGATGCCCGCCCTGCTCACCGAGCTCCGGCGCGACAGGCCCGACCTGATCGTCCACGACAGCGCCTGTCCCTGGGGGGCGGTCGCCGCGCGTGAACTCGGCATCCGGGCCGCCTCGTCGTTCACCACGTTCGCGTTCAACAGTCATGTGCCGAGCCCCACCCGGGGCTCCTGGGAGCTCTTGGCCGAGGTCAGGTCCCGGCCGCGCACGGTCCGGGCCTATCTGGGATCGCGGCGGCAACTGCGTCGGCACTTCGACACCTCAGGGCTGCCCCTGCTCGACCTGGCGAACATTCGTCAGCCGCTCAACCTTGTGTACACCTCGCGGGAGTTCCAGCCTGCCGCCGACGAGTTCGACGAGTCGTACAGCTTTGTCGGCCCCAGCATCGGCGCGCGTCGCGTCGACCCCTCCTTTCCGCTCGATCGGCTCCGGGGCCCGGTGTCGTACGCGTCGCTGGGCACGGTGTTCAACGGTCCGCGGCTGCTGCGCAGTTTCGCCACCGGGCTCGCCTCACTGGGCGGCACCGTGGTCGTGTCGACGGGGCAGACCGACCCGGACGCGCTGGGCCCCCTTCCCGCGAACGTGCTCGCGTGCCGCTTCGTGCCTCAACCCGAGGTGCTGTCCCGAGCGGCGCTGTTCGTCACCCACGGCGGGATGAACAGCGTCAACGAAGCCCTATATGCCGGAGTCCCCCTGCTGTTGGTCCCCCAGGGTGCCGACCAGCCGATGGTGGCCCGTCGCGTCGTCGAACTCGGTGCCGGCCTGTCGATGCGTACGCCGGACGTCACCCCGAGCTCGGTGGGCGCCATGGCCCGACGACTGCTGCGCGAACCGGGATTCAAGAAGGCGGCGACGATCCTGAAGGCCGCTCAGCGCAAGGCCGGTGGATATCAGCGGGCCGCCGACGCACTGGAACGGCACATGGACGTCGCCGGTCCGTACCGCCACCCGGTTCACGTCGATCCGTCGCGGCGAGGCTGACCGTGTCGGGTGTCGTCGTCGTTCTTCTGCTGCTCGCGGGGCTGTCCGAGGCCGTCGGGCGCATCCTGCCCCTGCTGGCGCGCAGGCCCGGCATGCCGCGAAGCCTCGTGGCCGGGTCGCTCCTGGCCGCGGGCCTCGTCGAGGGCGCCGTGTTCGCGCTGTGGCCACTGACAGCGTGGAACCTCGCGGAGCTGGTGGTGTCGTCCGCGCTGCCCGGCGGGGGCCTGGAGTGGACCCCAGGCCTGATGGCGCCGCTGCTGCTGTCCGCCGTCCTCGCGTTCCCGATGCTCGGCCCTCTGCTGCATCTGCTGCTCTTCGTGGCGGTGGGGGCCGCTCTCACCGATCCTCTGGCCTCGGCGGCCGGGATCGGCTGGTGGAGTGCCGCCGGGTGCGTGGCACTCGCCGGGTTCGGGCTAGGTGCCGCCGTGGAGACCGTTCGGCGTCTGGTCGTGAAGATCAGCACGCCCCGTGCACTGGAGCAGGTCGCATGAACACGCTGCTGATCTGGGTGATCGCCGTCGGGCCTGTCCTGCTCGCCGAGGCCCTGCTGTCGAGTCACGAGGTGATGGTCTACGGCGCCGGCCTGCGCAGGCCGCTGTCCCAGCTCCCGGCGGGCGTTCCCTACGCCCGGGGCGCGGATCCCGACCTGCCGCCGGACGCCTACCTGGTGTACCTGGACGGCATCGGGAAGCGGCGCGTGCGCGACACCCGGGACGGCGGCCAGCTGGTACGTGCCGTGCTCGCCGCAGCCCCCCGACTGCGGGTACTGGGCCAGGTGCAGCCCTACTCTCCGCTGGCCGACCCGCTGGCCGACCGGCCGGTGTGGGCGTGGCTGCGCCGGCACATCGGCCTGCTGCTGTTCCTGCACAACGTGATGCAGGTCTTCGTCGCCGCCGATCACCGGTACCGCCCCCTGTACAACAGGGCTGTCGGCCACCAGATCGCCACGCAGCTGCGACTCGCCGGGTACGGGATCGGCAGCGGTGTTCCCGTGGTGCTGCTCAGTTACAGCGGCGGAGCCCAGGTCGCCACGGGCGCGGTGGAGGAGCTGCACGCCCAGGTACGTGGCCCGGTCGTGGTCATCACCCTCGGTGGGTTCCACAACGGTGCCAACGACCTCACGCACGCTGAGCATGTGCATCAACTCACCAGCGCGAGTGACCGGATCGAGCGCCTCGGCAGGTGGATCTTCCCGCAGCGCTGGCGCCTGTTCCGCAGCAGCGGATGGAACCGCGCCCGGCGGGCCGGGAAGCTCACCGTGCACCGTCTTGATCCTGCCACGCACCTGGGGCCGCACAGCTACATCAGCCCCGAGGGCATGCTGCCCGATGGCCGCAGCTTCCTCGACCGCACCACCGCCCTCGTGATCGCGCTGGTCTGCGAACACGCGGCCGTGATGAAGGACGAACCGCTTCCCTGAGGCCGGCGCATATCCGGGGGACCGGATGGGACGGAGCCGCCGAGTTCGAGCATTCCCTCGAACTCGGCGAGCATTCCTGAAGCATGGCGAACGTCCCTCCGGAGAAGACCCCAAAGAAAAAGGTCCCCTGCCCGAGAGCAGGGGACCTTTCGCTGTCCTACTTCTGCTGCGCAAGCCAGTCGGTGAACCTGGTGGATGCGATCTGCGCGTCCGGACCCGGGAGGAGCGTGTTCGTCTCCAGTTCGGCACCGGAGTACGGCGCGTGCGGGTCCGTGACGACCGTGCGGGGGTCGTTCTTGGCGGCGAGCCCCCGCCGGATGAGCTCGTCGAGCTGGAAGGTGTCGGGCCCCGCGACCTCCACCATGGCGTTGAGGGGAGTGCCGACCGAGGTGCGGCAGACTGCCGTGGCCACGTCGTCCGACCAGATGGGGCGGATCTTCGCCGGGGACAGACGTACGGTGTCGCCCTCGGTCGACATGTCCGCGATCCCCTTCATGAACTCGAAGAACTGGGTGGCGTGGACGATGGAGTACGGGATGCCGCTGTCCTCGATCAGCTCCTCCTGGGCCTGCTTGGCCCGGAAGTAGCCGCTCGCCTGAAGGCGGTCCGTGCCGACCACGGACAGCGCGACGTGATGGGTGACGCCGGCCTCGGCCTCGGCCTTGAGGAGGTTGCTCGTGGAGACGCGGAAGAAGTTCATGGCCGCGCTGTCCTCGAACGACGGCGAGTTGGAGACGTCGATCACGACCGAAGCGCCCTTCAGTACCTCGGCCAGTCCTTCGCCGGTCAGGGTGTTGACCCCTGTGTTGGGCGCGGCCGCGACCGCCTCGTGCCCGTGCGCGGTCAGCTTCTCCACCACCTTCGAGCCGATGAGTCCGGTGCCACCGATCACTACGACCTTCATCGTGCATTCCTCTCGGAGATTTTCGCGGTGTCATGATGGGGACAAGGAAGCGGCCCTGTTCGTGACATGTGACATGAACGAGGGGGCGAATCTCCCTCTGGGGCAATGCGGTGAATCCGGAAGTCGGCGGTTCGCCGATTCCTCGTGCGGCACTGGGCGGGAGGGAGCTCGACCAGGTCGCGATTCCATCAAGCCCATGAACGTGACCCGACCGGTTCCGGCGCCGATGCCGAGCACGCCCGGGCCGGCGTAGCCCGTGTCACAGAAGTCCCGGGTGTCCGGTCATCACCTTTGAACGTGCGGGAAGCCCGGGAAGGCGCGGCGATCGCCGCCGAGTGATGTGGGGACAGAAGTGTTCGAGCACCGGACAGAGGCGGAGATGCGGCTGTACTCCGCGAGGATGGCCAAGGAACTCGCCCAGAGGAAGCGGCAGCAGGAGCACGGCGACGGCAGCGACGCCGCTCAGGAGGCGGAGGCAGCGCATGGCGACCTCCCGGAGGACGGGGACAGCGCCGAGAACGAGGAGGTCCTCGGCGGTGACTCCGTGGCCGGGGAGGCGCGTGGGCAGTGAATCCGGTGGACGTCGGCCGACCGTCGGTGCGGGGCCGGCCGGGCCCGGGACCTCGGGGCCGCCGCGAGCGCCTCAGACGCGGCGGCGCCCGAAGGAAGACGCCACGACGGCTTCAGCGCAGCGCGCTGATCTCGATCGCCGGGCAGCGGTCCATCACCATGTCGAGCCCCGCGGCACGGGTGCGGTCGTAGGCCGCCTCGTCGACGACACCGAGCTGGAACCAGACCGCCTTCGCTCCCTTGGCGACCGCCTCGTCGGCGACGGCGCCCGCCAGGTCGGCGTTGAGGAACACGTCGACCACGTCCACGTCGAAGGGGATGTCGGCGAGGGAGGCGTAGCCCTGCTCGCCGTGCACCGTCTCCGCCTTGGGGTGCACCGGCACGATCCGCTTGCCGAACCGCTGGAGCACCTCGGCCACGCCGTACGCCGGCCGGGACCGGTTCGACGACAGGCCCACCACCGCCCAGGTGTCGCCGAGCTCGGTGAGAATCCTGCGGACCGTCGCGTCGTCGCCGTACACCAGGGGCCTCCTTCGGCCAGGTCGCCTCGTCGTCACGTACTGCAACGGACGAGCCCGCGCCAGGATTCCCGGGCACGGACGGCCGTCGTACTTCCCGTCTCCCGCAGGCGGCCTGCCGATGCGGCCGGAACGCGCGTCGTGCGAACGACCGTCGGCGCGCCTAGGCTCTCTGGCGTGCTGCGCCTCATCGACGCCAGGACCGGACAACCCGTCGACGCCTCCCTGACCCGGCGGGGGCTGACGTGTGTCGAGGCCCACGCCCCCGCCCTCGATCCCACCGCCCTGCGTGTCCTGGTCGTCGCGGACGTGCTGGTCCGCGCCCTGGAGCTGGGCGGCACGCCGGTCTGGGGGCTGCTGTCCGGGGAGCGCGACCTCGCGGAACTCAGGGCGGCCGGCGCCGACCTCGGGGTCCGTCCGTTCGAGGACCGCCACGACGCCGGGGCGGGGCTCGGGGAGCGGCAGGTCATCCATGTGGTGGGGGAGGGCGGGGTGCGCCCGGACGGGGTGTGCGTCGCGGTGGCGCCCGTTCGCGACGCCGCGGGAACGCCGCCCTGGGACGATCCCACGGCGCTGCGTCTGGCGCTGCTCTCCCGGCGCCGCGGCGATCCCGCGCGCGTGGACACCCGGGCCCTCGACGAGGCACGCGACACGCTCGCCCGCTGGCGCCGGGCCGTCGCCGACTGGGCGCGGCGCCCGTCGCGGCCGGTCCCCGAGGAGGTACGCGGACGGCTCCGTGCCGCCTGGGAGGACGACCTGGACGTGCCCTCGGTGCTCCGCGTCCTGCGGGACGTGCGGAGCGACCCCGACCTGCCGGACGGCGCACGCTTCGAGACGTACGCCTACGCCGACCGGCTGCTCGGGCTGGAACTGACCCGTGACCTGGGAGCGCCCGCATGATCCCGCGCGCGGGAGGCGGCCCGCTGCGCCGACTGGTCGTGCTGCGGCACGCCAAGTCCGCCCGGCCGCCGGACGTCGCCGACCACGAGCGGCCGCTCGCGCCCCGGGGGCGCCGGGACGCGCCCGCCGCCGGTCGCGTGCTCGCCGAGAGCGACTGCCTGCCCGACCTCGCCCTGTGCTCCACCGCCGTGCGCGCCCGTCAGACCTGGCAGCTGGCGTCGGCCCAGTGGGCCACCCCCGCGCCGGTGCGCTACGACCACGCGCTCTACGGCGCCGAGGTGCCCGAGCTGCTCGCCGCGGTGCACGCGGTCTCCCCGGAGGTGGAGACGCTGCTCCTCGTCGGACACAACCCCGGCCTGGAGGAGCTGGTCCTCGCGCTCGCCGGGGACGCCGTCGGTGACACGCTGGACCGGGTACGGGTGAAGTTCCCCACCTCGGCGGTCGCCGTGCTGGCCGCGCACGGCAGCGGCTGGGACGCCCTGCGGCCCGGGGCGGCGCTGCTGACGGAGATGCTGGTGCCGCGGGGAAGGAAGTAGCAGGCGCCGGAGCGCGCCTCGCCCGTGGCGGAGGCGCGCGCGTGCAGCGCATAGGCTGGCCGGATGCAGGACGAGTACCGCACGGTCGCCCGCACGGGCGTGCACGAGACCGAGGTCAACCGCTCGCGCTTCCTGTGCGCCCTCGCCCCGGCCGCCACCGAGCAGGAGGCGCAGGACTTCGTCGCCGCCGTGCGCAAGGAGCACGCCGACGCCACGCACAACTGCTGGGCCTACGTCATCGGCGCCGACGCCGCGATCCAGAAGGCGAGCGACGACGGCGAACCGGGCGGCACCGCCGGTGTCCCCATGCTCCAGATGCTGCTGCGCCGCGACATGCGGTACGTCGTCGCCGTCGTCACCCGCTACTACGGCGGGGTCAAGCTCGGCGCGGGCGGCCTCATCCGCGCGTACGGAGGCGCGGTCGGCGAGGCCCTCGACGACCTCGGCACCCTCACCAGACGCCGCTTCCGGCTGGTCACGGTGACCGTCGACCACCAGCGCGCGGGCAAGCTCCAGAACGACCTGCGCGCCACCGGACGCGATGTGCGGGACGTGCGCTACGGGGAGGCGGTCACGATCGAGGTCGGGCTTCCCGACGCCGACGTGGACGCCTTCCGGTCCTGGCTCGCGGACGCGACCGCGGGGACCGCGGACTGCACGCTGGGCGGAGAGGCGTACGGCGACGCCTAGTTCACACGCTTTCCGTAGTAAACGCGGGTCAAATGCCCGTAACGGACAGGGGTGGAGCCGGTCATGACGGGCGATACAGGAGTAACCGCCCGTGCTGTCGGACCCGGCCGTTAGTCTCGGGGATCATGAGACTGCTGCACACTTCCGACTGGCATCTCGGGCGGTCGTTCCACCGGGTGAGCATGCTCGGCGCCCAGGCCGAGTTCATCGACCACCTCGTCGCGACCGTGCGCGAGCACGCCGTCGACGCCGTGGTCGTGTCGGGAGACGTGTACGACCGGGCGGTGCCGCCGCTGGCCGCGGTCGAGCTGTTCGACGACGCCCTGCACCGGCTCGCCGGCCTCGGGGTGCCGACGGTGATGATCTCGGGCAACCACGACTCCGCCCGCCGTCTCGGGGTGGGCGCCGGACTGATCGGACGCGCGGGCGTCCATCTGCGTACCGACCCGGCGGCCTCCGGCACCCCGGTGGTGCTGCGGGACGCGTTCGGCGACGTGGCCTTCTACGGGCTGCCGTATCTCGAACCCGCCCTGGTGAAGGACGAGTTCGCGGTGGAGAAGGCCGGCCACGAGACGGTGCTCGCCGCCGCGATGGACCGGGTCCGTGCCGACCTCGCCGCACGCGCGCCCGGCACCCGGTCCGTCGTCCTCGCGCACGCCTTCGTCACCGGCGGGGAGGCCAGCGACAGCGAGCGGGACATCACCGTCGGCGGGGTGGCCGCCGTGCCCTGCGGTGTCTTCGACGGCGTGGACTACGTCGCGCTGGGGCATCTGCACGGCTGCCAGACCATCACCGCGCGCGTGCGGTACTCCGGTTCCCCGCTGGCCTACTCCTTCTCGGAGGCCGGGCACCGCAAGAGCATGTGGCTCGTCGACCTCGACGCGACGGGCGCCGTCACCGCGGAGCGCGTCGACTGCCCGGTGCCACGGCCGCTCGCCCGGATCGCCGGCCGCCTGGAGGAACTGCTCGCCGACCCGGCGCTCGCCCGGCACGAGCAGGCCTGGGTCGAGGCGACGCTCACCGACCCGGTCCGGCCGTCCGACCCCATGGCCCGCCTCACCGAGCGCTTCCCGCACACCCTCGGCCTGGTCTTCGCCCCCGAGCGGGCCCCCGACGAGCCCGCGACGTCGTACGCCGGGCGCCTCGCGGACCGCAGCGACCAGCAGATCGCCGAGGACTTCGTGGCGCATGTGCGCGGCGCGGGACCCGACGGGCACGAACAGGCCGTGCTGCGGGACGCGTTCGACGCCGTCCGTGCCGACCTGACTTTGCGGGAGGTGGCCCGGTGAGGCTGCACCGTCTCGACATCACCGCCTTCGGCCCCTTCGGCGGGACGCAGCGCGTCGACTTCGACGCGCTGTCCGCCGCGGGCCTGTTCCTGCTGCACGGGCCGACCGGGGCGGGCAAGACCTCCGTCCTGGACGCCGTCTGCTACGCCCTGTACGGCTCGGTGCCGGGCGCCCGGCAGAGCGGTCAGGGCACCGCCCTGCGCAGCGATCACGCGGAGCCCGGCACACGCACGTCGGTGACGCTCGAACTGACCGTCGCCGGACGCCGCCTGGAGATCACCCGGCAGCCTCCCTGGGAGCGTCCCAAGAAGCGCGGCGCGGGCACCACGCTCGACAAGGCCCAGACATGGCTGCGCGAGCACGGGGCCGGCTCCTGGAAGGACCTCAGCCGCTCCCACCAGGAGATCGGCGAGGAGATCACTCAGCTCCTGGGGATGAGCCGGGAGCAGTTCTGCCAGGTGGTCCTGCTGCCGCAGGGCGACTTCGCGCGGTTCCTGCGCGCCGACGCCGAGGCCCGCGGGCGCCTGCTGGGCCGCCTCTTCGACACCCACCGCTTCGCCGAGGTCGAGAAGCGGCTCGCCGAACGCCGGCGGGCGGCCGAGGCGCAGGTGCGCGAGGGCGACGCCGCACTGCTCGCCGACGCCCACCGCATGCAGCAGGCGGCGGACGGCGCCATGGAACTTCCCGAGCTGGCACCCGGCGACCCGGGCCTGGCCGAGGCTGTGCTGACGGCTGCCGCGGTGGCCCGGAGCACCGCCAGGGAACGGCTGACGGCCGCCCGGTGCCGTCTAGTCGCGGCCGAGTCCGCTCGGGCCACTACCGCCGGCGCCCTGGACGACGTACGCGAAGTGGCGCGTCTGCAGCGGAGGTTCGCGGACGCCCGGGAGCGGGCCCGGCTGCTGGCCGAACGGGACGAGGCGCACCGGACCGACCAGCGGCGCATGGAGCGTGGCCGCAAGGCGGAAGCGGTCGCGCCCGCGCTCGAACTGCGGGAGTCGGCCGAGGTCGAGCACCGCGCCGCCGCCGCGGCCGAGTCCCGCGCGCGTGCCGCGCTGCCGGAGGGATTCGCGGACGAGGGCGCCACCGGGCTCGCCGCCGCCGCGCGCCGCACCGCCGAGGAACTGGGCGGGCTCGACTCCGCCCGCCGGGCGGAGCGGCGGCTGGCCGACGTCCGCGCGGAGCGCACCGAGCTCGACCGGGAGGAGCGCGCCGACGCGGACCTGCTGCACGAGGCCGAGACCTGGCTCGCCGGATGGGAGGCGACCCGGGCGGACCACCAGGGCCGTGTCGACGCCGCCCAGGAGGCGGCCTCCCGGGCCGAGCAACTCGCCGTGCGCCGCGAACCGGTGCAGAGGCGGCTGGGTGCCGCACGGATGCGTGACCAGCTCGCCTCCGACACCGAGCGGGCCCAGGAACAGGCCCTCGCCTCGGGGCGACGCGCCCTCACGGCACGTACCCATTGGCTCGACCTCAAGGAGCAGCGCCTGAGCGGCATCGCCGCCGAACTGGCCGCGGGCCTGAGGGAAGGCGAGGCCTGCGCCGTCTGCGGAGCCACCGAACACCCCGCCCCGGCACGGAAGGTGGCCGGGCACGTCGACCGGGCGGCGGAGGAGCGGGCACTCGCCGCCTCCCGGCGGGCGGAGGAGGTGCACGCCGAGGACGAACGGCGGCTGGGCGTCGCCCGCGAGGCCCTCGCCGCCGCGACCGCCGAGGCGGGCGACACTCCGACCGACCGGCTCGCCGAAGAGGCCGAGACGCTGGAACGGCAGCACACGCAGGCCCGGCGCGAGGCGTCCGCGCTGCACGCCGAGCGCGAGGAACTGCGCCGCGCCGAGCAGGAGCACGAGCGCAGGACAGCCGCGCGCCGGGAGGCCGAGCTGAGGACGGCGTCCCGGCTGGCGCGCCGCGACGCCCTCGACCGCGAACGGGTCTCGCTGGAAGGGGAACTGGCGCAGGCGCGGGGCTCGGCGGGCAGCGTCGCCGCACGCGCGGCCGAACTGGAGGGCCTGACCGCGCGGCTCACCGCGGCCGCCGAGGCCGTACGGCACGCCGAGGACGCCGCCCGGCGTCTCAAGGACAGCGACGCCCGGCTCGCCGACGCCGCCTACCGCGCCGGGTTCGACACCCCGCGGGCCGCGTCCGCCGCGCTGCTGGACGCCGACACGCACCGCGAGCTGCAACGGCGGTTCGACGCCCGGCAGGCCGAGGAGGCCGCCGTGCGCGCGGTACTCGCCGAGAGCGACACCGCGCAGGCCGCCCGACGGCCGCCCGCCGACCTCACCGCGGCCGAGGAGGCCGCCGCGGCCGCCGACCGGCGGGTGCGCGACGCGGCCTCCGCCCGCGACGACGCCGAGCGCCGCTGCGCCGCACTCGACCGGCTCTCCGCGCGGGCCGCAGCCGGGGTACGACGGCTCGCGCCCCTGCGTCAGGAGTACGACCGGGTGGCGCGGATCGCCGCTCTCACGGCCGGCACCTCCGCCGAGAACGAACGCCGGATGCGCCTGGAGTCGTACGTGCTCGCGGCCCGCCTGGAACAGGTGGCCGCCGCCGCGACCGCGCGGCTGCAACGGATGTCGTCCGGCCGCTACACCCTCGTCCACTCCGACGACCGCTCCGGACGCGGGCGCAGCGGCCTCGGCCTGCACGTCGTCGACGCATGGACCGGACGGGAGCGGGACACGGCGACACTGTCGGGCGGCGAGACCTTCTTCGCCTCGCTGGCGCTCGCCCTCGGCCTCGCGGACGTCGTCACCGACGAGGCGGGCGGTGTGCGACTGGACACCCTCTTCATCGACGAGGGCTTCGGCAGCCTCGACGACCAGACGCTGGACGAGGTGCTGGATGTGCTCGACTCCCTGCGCGAGCGGGACCGCAGCGTCGGGATCGTGAGCCACGTGGCCGATCTGTGGCGGCGCGTGCACGCGCAGTTGGAGGTCGTCAAGGGGAGGTCGGGGTCGGTGCTCCGGCAGCGGGGCACGGACTGAGCCGGACTCACCGACCGAGGGGACGCCTCGGCAGCGGCGACGAGTAGACGACGCTCGTCGTCACCGAGCCCAGCGCCCCGATCCTGCCCGACACCTCCTCCAGGTGGCGCATGGAGCGGGCGGCGACCTTGATGACGAAACAGTCGTCGCCCGTCACGTGGTGCGCCTCCAGGATCTCCGGGGTCGCGGCGACGAGGTCGTGGAACGGCTTGTAGTTGCCGGTCGGATAACGCAGCCGGACGAACGCCAGGATCGGCAGCCCCAGCCGGTCGGGGTCCACGACGGCGGCGTACCCCTGGATGACGCCCGCCTCCTCCAGCCGCCGTACCCGCTCGGTCACCGCGCTCGCGGACATCGAGACGGCCCGCGCCAGCTCGGCGAAACTGGCACGGCCCTCACGCTGGAGGACTTCGAGGATGCGCCAGTCGGTGGCGTCCGGGGAAAACGCGGTCATCCGCGATGGATAGCAGGGCGATCCCCGGCCGATCAAGGGGTACGCCGGGAAACTCTCCTTCAGGGAACGGGACGACAGGACGTACATTTCAGGCAGATCGAGCACGCACCGGCGGGCCCGCCCCGCCCGGCCCGCACCGCCACGCTTCGGAAAGGCCCTGCCGATGAGCCACACCACGACCGCCGGCAACCCCGTCCTGCGCGTCGCCCCCGCCGCCCGGCCGCGGCGGCCGCCCACTTCCGCGCGAGTCTCGCCTTCCACGCCGACGTCTCCGACGTGGCCGCCGCGCTCGCGGCCGACGGCGATCCCGGGTTCGTGCTCGTGGACTCCCGCTCGACGGAGTCGTGGGACCAGGGTCACATCCCCGGCGCCGTCCACCTTCCGACCGCGCTGATCCTCGGCCAGGCCGGGCAGCTCCTCGACAAGTCGGTGCCGCTGGTGACGTATTGCTGGGGCCCCGGATGCAACGGGGCGACCCGTGCCGCGCTGGCTCTCGCCGAACTGGGCTACCAGGTCAAGGAGATGCTGGGCGGCTTCGAGTACTGGGTCCGGGAGGGCTTCGCGTACGAGACGTGGCAGGGCCCCGAACGCCAGGACGCCGACGCGCTGACCGCGCCGGCGGGCGACTGCGGCTGCTGAGCGCCCTGGGGCCACCCTGGTGGCGAAATCCGGGTGCGTCCCGGGTGGCCGTCGCGCATCATGGTCGACCATGCCGCTCCTCCCCCCTCCTTCCCCCGAAGACCTCCGCCGCGACCCCCTGCCCCTGCGCGGCCGCAGTGCCCTGGTCACCGGGGCCAGCCGACGCGGCGGCATCGGACATGCCGTCGCCCGGCGGCTCGCCGCCCACGGCGCAAGCGTCTACCTGCATCACCACGTGCCGCACGACGCCGCGCTGCCCTGGGGCGCCGACCGGATCGAGGACGTCGTCGACTCCGTGCGCGCGGCGGCGGGCGACCCCGAAGCGCGGGTCGCGGCCGGGCCCGGTGACCTCGCTGGTCCGGCCGCGCCCGCCGAACTGATCGCCACCGCCGCCGGGGCGCTCGGCGGACGGTTGGACATCCTCGTCGCCAACCACGCCCGCAGCGGATCCGACGGGCCGCTCGACGCGATCGACGCCGACATGCTCGACGCGCACTGGGCGGTCGACACACGGTCGGTCGTGCTGCTGGTCCAGGCCTACGCGCGGCTGCGGCGGGAACTACCCGCGCGAACCCCCGGCGGGCGCGTGCTGATGATGACCTCAGGACAGGACATCGCGGGCGGTATGCCCGACGAGATCGCCTACGCCCTCCAGAAGGGCGCCCTCGCCTCCGTCACCCGCTCGCTGGCGACGACGCTCGCCGAGCAGGCGGTCACGGTGAACACCGTCAACCCGGGGCCCGTGGACACGGACTACCTGACCGGCGAGGTCTACGACGCCGTCGCCGCGCGCTTCCCCGCCGGACGGTGGGGCATGCCCGACGACCCGGCCCGCCTCATCGCGTGGCTCGCCACGGACGAGGCGGACTGGATCACGGGCCAGGTGATCAACTCCGAGGGCGGCTTCCGGCGCTGACGCGACTGTCCGCCCCGCGGGCCTCAGAGCCGGGACAGCTCGTCCACCAGGTCGTCCAGCCCCAGGGACCCCTGGGAGAGGGCGGCCATGTGCCAGGCCTTGAGGTCGAACGCCTCGCCGTGCCGCTCCCGCGCCTTCTCCCGGCCCAGCAGCCAGGCGCGTTCGCCCAGCTTGTAGCCGATCGCCTGGCCGGGGATCGTCAGGTAGCGGGTCAGCTCGCTCTCCACGAAGTCCGCCGGGCGGCTGCTGTGCGCGCCGAAGAACTCCTGCGCCAGCTCGGGCGTCCAGCGCTCCCCGGGACGGAACGGCGAGTCCGCCGGGATCTCCAGCTCCAGGTGCATGCCGATGTCGACGATGACGCGGGTGGCCCGCATCATCTGCGCGTCGAGGTAGCCGAGGCGCTGCTCCGCGTCGGTGAGGAAGCCCAGCTCGTCCATCAGCCGCTCCGCGTAGAGCGCCCAGCCCTCGGCGTTGGCGCTGACGCCGCCGATGGTGGCCTGGTAGCGGGAGAGGTCATCGGCGACGTGCGCCCACTGCGCGAGCTGGAGGTGATGGCCCGGGACACCCTCGTGGTACCAGGTCGACACCAGGTCGTAGACAGGGAACCGGGTCTGCCCCATCGTCGGGAGCCAGGTGCGGCCCGGACGGGAGAAGTCCTCCGAGGGGGGCGTGTAGTACGGCGCGGCGGCGCTGCCGGGCGGGGCGATACGGGACTCCACCTTGCGTACCCGCTCGGCGAGTTCGAAGTGCGTGCCGTCCAGCTCCTGGATCGCCTGGTCCATCAGGCCCTGGAGCCATTCCCTGACCTCGTCCACGCCCTCGATGTGCGTGCCGTGCTCGTCGAGGTGGGCGAGCGCCTCCCAGGGCGTCCGGGCGCCCGGGAGGATCTTCTCGGCCTCCTGCTTCATCTCGCCGAGGATGCGGTGGAACTCCGACCAGCCGTAGGCGTAGGCCTCGTCCAGGTCGAGGTCGGTGCCGTTGAAGTAGCGCGACCAGCGGGCGTACCGCTCCCGGCCCACCGTGGCCGGCGCGCCCTCGACGGTCGGCGCGTACACGTCGCGCATCCAGTCGCGCAGCTCCACCACGGCCGCGGTGGCGCCGCGGGCGGCCTCGTCCAGCTCGGCGCGCAGCGCGTCGGGACCGGCCGAGGCGAAGTCCTCGAACCAGCCGCGTCCGCCGCCGTCCGTGTCGGCCCACTCACCGAGCTGCTCGATGAGGGTGGCCGTCGGGCGCGGGCCCGCGTACAGCTTGCGTTCCAGGCCCAGCGCGAGGGACTCGCGGTAGCCCGCCAGCGCGGCCGGCACCGCGCGCAGCCGGTGCGCGATCGCCGCCCAGTCCTCCTCCGTGTCGGCCGGGGTCACGGTGAACACCTCGCGCACCGGGTGCACGATCGTCCCCAGGTTGCCGACCGAGCGCAGGCCCTCGTCGGCCTCGTGCACGGCGAGCTCGGCGGTGAGCCGCTCCCGCAGCAGGCGCGCACAACGGCGCTCGATGTCACTGTCCGCGCCGGGCGCGCGCTCGGCCTCGTCGAGCTTCGCGAGGGTCGCCCGCGCCAGCTCGGCGCGCGCTTCCTGGCCCGCGGGCGACAGATCCGGCAGGCGGCCGGAACTCTCCTGCACGCCGAGATACGTACCGGTGACCGGGTCGAGGGCGATGAGCTCGTCGACGTAGGCGTCGGCGACCTTTCGGGGAAGTGGGCTCTTGGTGTCTGACATGGGGGCCATCCTCGTACGAGGGGCCACTGTGCGTCACCCTGATTGTGCCGAGGGCGAAGGCGGCAGCAGCGGCCCGCAGTCCCACCGCTGGAATATCAACCGTGTCTCGACGCGTGCGACTTCGCGGTGGGCCGTGAACTCGTCCAGCACCAGCCGCTGCAGGTCCGCCATGTCCGCGACGGCGACGTGCACGAGGTAGTCGTCGGGACCGGTGAGGTGGAAGACGGTCAGCGACTCCGGCAGCGCCCGGATCCGTTCGACGAACGGTCGCACCAGCTCCCGTCGGTGCGGTCTGACCTGCACGGACAGCAGGGCCTGCAGACCGCGCCCCAACTTGGCCGGATCCAGCCGCAGCTGATGCCCGAGGATCACGCCCGCGCGGCGGAGCCGGGTCACCCGGTCCAGGCACGTCGACGGTGCCACGCCCACCTGGGCGGCGAGATCGCGGTAGGTCGTCCGGGCGTCGTTCTGCAACAGCCGCAGCAGATCGAGGTCCACCGGATCCAGTACGACAGATTCGGCCACCGGCCGAACGTAGCACGGGTTCCGCCCCCTGCGACCCGTTCGGTGTTCACCCTGCGGACATGGAGATGAGAGCGCTGGACAGCGTGGACACTGCCACAGGAGACACCGGGCGGACGGCGTCGGCCGGGGGCCCGGCCAGGCGGTTCGCGACCGAAGCCGTGCACGCCGGGCGGGACGATCTCGCCCGGCAGGGCCTGCACGCCCCGCCCATCGACCTGTCCACCACGTACCCCTCGTACGACAGCCGGGCCGAGGCCGCCCGCATCGACGCCTTCGCCACCACCGGCGCCGAACCGGACGGCCCGCCGGTCTACGCCCGGCTGGGCAACCCGACCGTCGCGCGCTTCGAGACCGCCCTCGCCCGGCTCGAAGGCACCGAGTCCGCCATCGCCTTCGCCAGCGGCATGGCCGCGCTGAGCGCGGTCCTGCTCGTACGGGCCTCCCTCGGCCTGCGCCACGTCGTCGCCGTACGGCCCCTGTACGGCTGCAGCGACCACCTCCTGACCGCCGGGCTCCTCGGCTCGGAGGTCACCTGGACCGACCCCGCCGGCATCGCGGACGCCCTGCGCCCCGACACCGGCCTCGTCCTCGTCGAGTCCCCGGCGAACCCGACCCTCGCGGAGGTGGACCTACGGGCCGCCGCGCACGCCTGCGGTTCGGTGCCGCTGCTCGTCGACAACACCTTCGCCACGCCGGTCCTGCAGCGCCCCGTCGAACAGGGCGCGCGACTGGTGCTGCACAGCGCCACCAAGTACCTCGGTGGCCACGGCGACGTGCTCGCCGGAGTCGTCGCCTGCGACGAGGAGTTCGCGGGACGGCTGCGGCAGGTGCGGTTCGCGACGGGCGGGGTGCTGCATCCGCTCGCCGGCTATCTGCTGCTGCGCGGACTGTCGACGCTGCCCGTGCGGGTGCGGGCGGCGTCCGCGAACGCGGCCGAGCTGGTCCGGCGGCTTGCCGCCGACCCGCGCGTCGCCCGCGTCCACTATCCGGCCGTAGGTGGCGCGATGGTCGCCTTCGAGGTGCACGGCGACCCCCACGAGGTCATCGCCGGCGTCCGTCTGATCACCCCCGCCGTAAGCCTCGGCAGCGTCGACACCCTCATCCAGCACCCGGCGTCGATCAGCCACCGCATCGTGGACGCGGACGACCGCCGGGGCGCCGGCGTCAGTGACCGGCTGCTGCGGATGTCGGTGGGGTTGGAGGACGTCGAGGACCTGTGGGCCGATCTGGACACGGCCCTGGGCGAGGAGCCGGTCGCCGCCCGGGCGGCGGCGGGGGTGTGGCACGCCTGAGCGGCCCGGCCCCGCCTCGGGGACGGCCCGGGTGAGTCCCGCACCGTCCCCGAGGCGTCGATCACCGACACCGTCGGGTCATTCGCGCACGGACCGCTCGCCGAGCCGTTCCCCGTCGTACGGCGGACCCGTACGGACCGGCGCCGCGTCCAGGCGGGCCGTGATCACCAGGGTGCCCTCCTCGATCTGGTAGTCGAGGGGCAGGCCCAGGCCGCGCATCGCAGCGACCATGCCGGTGTTGGACGACTGCGTCACGGCGTACACGCTCTCGCAGCCCGCCTCGACCGCCATGGACACCAGGCGGCCGAGCAGTTCCGCGCCGATGCCCCGGCGCTGCCAGTCGTCCTCGACGAGGAGCGCGACCTCCGTCTCGTCACCGTCCCACAGGAGGTGGCCGAGCCCGACGATCCGGCCCGAGGCGGTCTGCACGGCGAGCGTCCGTCCGTAGCGCGGACTCAGCAGGTGGTTGAGGTAGCGGTCGGCGTCCCCGACCGGGCCGTGATAGCGCATCGACAGGGTGCGCGGCGAGCACCGCTCGTGCATCGCCTTCGCGGCCTCGACATCACCGGTGTCGGCCCGGCGCACGGTGATGGCGCTGCCCTGCGGCAGGGTCAGTACGTCCTGGCTGCGCGGGACGCGCGGGCCGAGCCGGGCGTCCAGCTCCACCAGCGCCCTCGCCCGCGCGAACTCGGTCGGCGTGAACGGCAGATACGGCCGCTCCACGGTGATCACTCCGCCTTCCGGCGCTCGCAGTCGCAGCACGGTGTCCTCCAGGACACCCTCCACCGGCACCTCGTCCACCGCGCGGCGACCGCCGCCCATCGGGGCCGCGGGCAGCGAGCGGATCGTGCACCGGCCCAGCAACTGCCGCAGCGCGAGCGGTAGTTCGGCGGCGTCCAGAGCCGTGCGGGTGGCCAGGCCCAGCACCCGGGTCGGGGCGTCGACCAGATCATGGGCGTCGGCCCGCTCGATCCACGTGCCCGCGCCGCCCGCCCGCGCCGCCGCCCGCGTCAGCTCGGCCGCCGCGAGCCCGGCGGGGGCCCGCAGCAGGAACTCGTCCACCGTGCCGTCGCCGAGCGGGTGCGTCTGCAGGCTCAGGATGTCGATCCGCTGCCCGGCCAGCTCCGTGCAGAGCGCGGCGAGCGAACCCGGCTCGTCCTTCACCGTGGTGCGCATCCGCCAGAGCGTGCTCTCCGTGGGCCGGCCGGCCTCCGGACGCGCGGCGGCCGCGGTGGGCGTGGACGGCCCGGCCTGCCCCTTCGAGGAGGGCGGCCGGGCGCCGGTATCGCTGGTCGGCGGTGCGTGCCCGTTGCGGCGTGACCACCAGGTGTGGAACGTCGCCGTGGCGAGCAGGGCGATCGCGGAGATCACCAGCACCGCGGGGCCGTCGGGGCCGTGGCCGATCAGGTCGGCCACGGCGTCCGCCACCGCGACGGCGGTGAACAGGGCCGCGAGCTCCACGAGGTCCCGTCGCCAGTGGTGCACGGGGCGGCCGTGTTTCGTACGTGTCACGTCAGACATGTCTCGACTCATGCACCCACTGTGAAGGAATGGTGTTGCGTGATCACGAACGCTTTGTGACTGATCGGTAAAGCGTGGATCTGCCCTATTTGTTGTTCTTTTTATCAGTGCGCGGTCGGACGGTGACGACCTGCGAGGACGGATGTGTCCGCCCGCACCCCGGTACCAGGCCGTCTACGTCATGCGGCCACCCGCTCGCCCAGCGCACTGCGTAGCCGGCGCGCCTGCGACACCAGGCGTGAGGAGCCGCGCCGGGCCGCCGCCCGGGACAGGTGCGGCAGCTCGCCGCGTGCCCCGGACCGTTCGGCGCACTCGGCCGCCACCGCCAGCAGTTCCCCGAGGCCCCGGGCCGGCGTGGACGTCTCGCCGCTCGTCAGGTCGGCGAGCAGCTCGGGCAGCGTCCCGCTGAGGACGCTCCATGTCGTGGCGTTGGCGCCGGTGGCCGCCGCCGTGCGCATCGACTCGGCGAGCCGCTGCGACTTCACCGCGCCGCACCGGACCAGCTGCCCGAGGTCCGCGCCCAGCCGAGCCGCGTCCAACTGCTTGCGCGCGGCCAGCACCAGCAGCGCGTCCACCGCCGCGAGCCGGTCCTCGGGATGCCGGGCCCCGAGCCCGTAGGCGACACCCAGATGGAGGGCCTCGCCCGCCTGACCGCCGGACTCCGCGAGCGGCGGCAGCGCCGCGGCGGCACCCCGCGAGTCGTCCAGGGCGAGTTCGGACAGACCTTGCAGCAGCCGCGCCGCCACCAGCTCACGCCGCTCGGGGAGCATGGCCGGCCAGTGCTGCCGCAGGTCGTCCTCCCAGTGGTAGCACCACCGGTACTTCGAGGAGCCGCCGAAGGGCCTGCCCAGGGAGCGGAACTCCGGCGGGAAGTCCTCCTGCAGCTCCAGGACGTCGCCCAGCTCCACCAGGACGCGCCGCCCCGACGTCCGCCGCCAGGCCACGGGTGTCTCCGGTGCACCGGAGGTCAGCCAGGCCGCCAGCCGCGTCCCCTCCGCCGTGCCGAGAGCCGCCGCACGCAGGGCCGCCGAACCGGCCGCCTCCCGGTCCCCGCGGCGCACCCGCAACAGGGCCTGCGCGAAGTCGCCGTCCGCGACCCTGGCGCCCAGCCGGGCGTAGGTGGCGAGGCGTTCGACCAGGTCGGCCGGCTCCAGCAGGCCGGTGCTCCAGGTCGGGGTCGAGAGCAGGAAGGGCAGCGGGTCGGTCCGTATCCGGTACGCCACCTCCCACATGCGGCACTCGAACGCCCGGAGGAGGGCGCTGTGCACACAGTCCCGGGTGTCGGACCCACGCTGGACGCGGGTGTGCAGCGTGGCGGTGCGGACCGCGCCGCGCAGCGTTGCGAGGAGGAGGTCGAGGCCGCTCGCGGCGTCGGAGACGGCGCCGTAGGAGTGGCCGAAGGCGTCGCGCGCGACGGACCCGTCGGCACCGTTCCACCAGCGCCGCGCGACCACCGGCTCCAGGGCCGACAACAGGGCCTCACGATCCCCGTACGCGTGCCGCACCAGACCGTCCAGGGCCCGCTCGAAATCGGTGACGCCCGGCTCGGAGGCCAGCGCCGCGCCCACCTCCTCGGCCAGTTCCACGGCGGACGCGGCGGCGGGGGCCAGGCGCGCCGGCCGCGGTGCCGGGGGCAGCAGCTCCTCGTAGCCCGACGGCTCGGGGCCGGCCGGTGCCGCGCCCAGCGACTCGACCGCTCTGGCGCGCAGACCGGGGATCAACTGCTCGGCGGCCAGGGCCAGATCGGCCCGCGCCGGCACCGAGTCGAGCTTTTCCACGTGCCGTTCGACGAGCTTGAGCGCACGTTCCTGGACGTCCGCGTCGTCGTGCCCGAAGGCCTGTGCGACGGCGGGCAGCAGCTCCCCGGCCGCGGACGCGTTGCGTGTCAGCACCTTGCCGAGCAGCACCAGCTGGGCCCGCACGAGCTTGCGCTCGGTGCGGAACAGCACCGCCTCGGACATCTCCGCGAGCTCTCCCGGGGCGAGCCCGCCGTCCAGGGCCAGCGCCGCGAGGACCGACTGGGCGTGGGCGGCCACCGTCGACGTGGCGTCCGAGGCCAGTGCCGACAAGTCGGCCTTGCGCTCCCGCTCCTCGTCCCGGGTGAGCGCGAGGCACTTCAGCAGGCGCAGGAACGCCCGCTGATCGGCGGCCGTGCCACCGCGCAGCAGCCGGGCCACACACGCGTCGACCGTGACCCCACGGTCGAGGGCCCCCTCCACGGTCAGCTGCGCCAGCGCGCCGATCCAGCTGTCCGGTCCGTCGTGACGCGGCCACTGCAGCCGGCCGCCGATGTCGTCGGTCTCGAACACCGCGGTGACGAGCTCCCGCAGATGGGGGTCCCGCCGCAGCCGGTCGAGCAGCGTGCCCCCGCGCTGCCACGAGCCGTTCAGGTGGTCGATCCAGCCCCGGACATAGGCGTCGGTCGTCGGCACCGGGCAGCCGGAGAGCCGCACCAGCCCGGCCATGAGCTCGAACGGCACCCACGCGGTGACCGGACGCTGTGCCAACCGGTGCGTCACATCCGCCAGCCAGTCCGTCTCCCGGTCGCCCAGGACATGCAGCAGCACTCCCGGCGAGACCTGGGACCAGCGCATATCGGCGGCGGCGATCCAGCTCGCCACCGCGGCCGCACCTGTCTGGCATGCCGCCCCGGCCGCGTGCAGCGCGGGGTAGGCGCGCCGCGCGGCCGACTCCCAGGGCGCGGTCCGCAGCTCCTTGCGCAGCTCCTGCAACGCGGGCAGACAAGCGCGCTGTTCGGCATCCGTCAGCCCGTCGAGCAGGCCCACCACCTCGGCCGTACGGCCGGCCCGCACCAACTCCAGCAGCGAACTCATCGCACACCCCCGTCGACCCGCTCCGGCTGTCCCGCCCGCGCCACGGTGACCCCGCGCCGCACCATGCGCACCGCCAGCGCGTGTTTGCACGGTCCGCGCCCTCCCCGGTACTTCGCCCACCACAGGCAACTGCAGCTGAGCACCCCCGCCTGCTCCCGCACCCGGTGCAGGTGCCCGTCGTCCGCCGTCACCGTGGCCACCGCGCCGTCCAGGGCGACCGCGCCCGCCGCCACCAGCGCACGGGCGGACCGCAGACGCGGGTTGTGCCGCTCCACGCGCTCGGCGTCGTAGGGCAGTTCGCGGTGGAAGTAGGCGGCCTCCGCCACGTCGTACCCGACGCGCCCCGAGGTGCCGAGGCGGACCAGGGCGGCCCGGACGCGCCCGGCGCTCAGCCCGGAGGCGGCAGCGAGGCCGCCGACGTCGACGCGCGGCTCCCACGCGAGCAGGACCGCGATCAGCTCGGCGTCCTCGGCGGCCTCGTCGGTCGCCAGCGCGTCGAGGACGCCGCCCTCCCCGGAGAACCCGCGCGAGGCGTCGGGTGACAGCGTCAGGGTGAGCCGCATGCCCGGCAGGACGGCCTCCCAGGCCGCGGCGGCGGGGGCGGCGTCACCGCCGACCCCGGGGCCGTACACCCGCAGGGACGTCGCGTGCCGCAGGACGCGCTGGAGCGCGATCAGCCGCTCAGGGCCGGGCAGGCACACCGCGCCCGGCACGGCCCTCGTGCTCGGCCGCAGCCCGCGTCCTGCCGGCACCACCCAGCGGGCGCCGGCCGACACGCCGCGCCCGCCGCCCCGGGGCAGCGCCCGCAGGAACCGCACCGCCTCGGCTGCGGGCAGTTCGGCCCGCAGATCGAATCCGGCGGCGACGACCTGGGCTTCGGCGAAGCCCCGCAGCCAGCGGTCCGGAAGCGGGACCTTCTTCTCCACGACCGGCCCGTCCAGCGTGGTCACCGCCAGTTCGTCCGGGCCGACCCGCAGGTGGAGCGGATCGGCCGGACCGATCCGTGACAGGGCCTCGCGCAGCGGGTTGTTGACGTCGACGTTGGTCGTGCCGTGCCCCACCGCGTCGCCGTCGAGGCCCGCTTCCAGAACGTCCAGGCGCGCGTACACCCCGCCGCAGCCGGAGAAGGACTCGAAGCGCAGCCGGTCCCCGTTGCCCGTCACCACCGGGTCGAGCGAGGCGCGCAGCTGCCGCTGGTAGTACCGCGCGGCCGCGACGTCCGCCACCGCGAGCAGCCCCGCCGCAGCTGCTTGAGGGGTGCTCAGAAAGCCCGCGAAGAACTGCGGATGGTCGCGCACACCCGAGGGTGTCGCACCTCGTGAGGTCTCCAGTCCGAGGCGCTGTCCGTCCGCCGCGGACTCCAGCACGGAGGGTCGCCGATAGGCCACGGCCTGCAAAGATCGCGTCATGGAAAAACCGTAGGGGCGACCACTGACAATCGGCCTGACCTGTGACGAGGCGCCTCAGGCAGGGGAGTTGCAGGAGAACGCGAGAGTGCCGCGCACCGGGGGATGACGCCGGTGCGCGGCACGTCGGACGAGGGTACGGCAGACGCCGCCCCGGACGGGAACCTCGGACCTCGGACTTCAGCCCTCGGACCTACTGACCGACCCGTCCGGGCCGCAGCACCTTCGTGAACAGCACGGTTCCGTCCTGCTCGCGCAGCCGGACCGTCAGTTCGGCGCTGTCGCCGTCGATGTCGACCTCGCCGAAGAACTGGTAGCCCTCGGCGGGGGAGACGTTCGCGGTCGTGGGAGCTTTCACGAACACCCGCTCCGGACCGAAGGTGTCGTCCAGGGCGTTCGCCGGGAAGGCGCCGGCGTTGAGGGGGCCGGACACGAACTCCCAGAACGGCTCGAAGTCCGTGAACGCCGCCCGCGAAGGCTGGTAGTGCTGGGCCGACGTGTAGTGCACGTCGGCGGTCAGCCACACCGTGCCGGTGATCCGCCGGTGCTTGACGAACCTCAGCAGCTCCGCGATCTGCAGCTCACGGCCGAGCGGGACACCCGGGTCGCCCTGGGCGACCGCCTCGATGTTCGCCCGGCCGTCCCCGGTGTCCGGCACGACCAGGCCGAGGGGCATGTCGGAGGCGATGACCTTCCACACGGCCCGCGACCGGGACAGTTCCCGCTTGAGCCACTCCAACTGCTCGCGGCCGAGGATGCCCTGGGCGTCGCTGGTCTGGTCGTCGGCCGAGTTGGCGTTCCGGTAGGTGCGCATGTCCAGGACGAAGACGTCCAGCAGCGGGCCGTGGTGCTGCACCCGGTGGACCCGCCCGTGCGGGCGGCGCAGCGTCGAGACGGGGAAGTACTCCGAGAACGCCTGCCGGGCGCGCGCCGCGAGCACGTCGACGTTCTTCTCCGTGTACCGGCTGTCGGTGAGGATCTCGCCCGGGTACCAGTTGTTCGTGACCTCGTGGTCGTCCCACTGGATGATCGAGGGGACCTGGGCGTTGAACGCGCGCAGGTTCTCGTCCAGGAGGTTGTAGCGGAAGTTGCCGCGGAACTCCGCCAGTGTCTCGGCCACCTTCGCCTTCTCCTCGGTGGTGATGTTCCGCCAGGTCCGCCCGTCGGGCAGCGTCACCGTCTCGGTGAGGGGGCCGTCGGCGTAGACGTTGTCGCCGCTGCACAGGAAGAAGTCGGGGTCGAGCGCGGCCATCGCGTCGTAGATGCGGTAGCCGCCCAACTCGGGGTTGATGCCCCAGCCCTGCCCGGCGAGGTCGCCGGACCAGACGAACCGCACGCCGTCCCGCCGCCGGGTGGAGGCCGTGCGGAAGGTGCCGGCGACCGGCTCGCCGGTACGGCGCGGGTCGTCCGGGTCGGCCAGCAGCACGCGGTAGTGGATCTGCTCGCCGGACGGCAGTCCGCGCAGCGCGGTCGTGCCGGTGAAGTCGGTTCCCTTGCCGAGCAGCGGGCCGTACCAACGGCGCGCGTTGCGGAACGACTCGGTGGCGGAGGTCTCGACGATCATCCGGGCCGGTCGGTCGGAGCGCACCCACACGAGTCCGGAGTGCGTGGTCACGTCGCCCGTCTGCACGCCCCAGCCGGCCGCCGGGCGCCCCGACAGGGCGAGGGCCGGCGCCGCGCCGAGTCCGGTGGGCAGAGTCAGGGCCGCCGACGCGGCCAGAGAGCCGCGCAGGACGCTGCGGCGGCCGGGCAGGGGTGGGTGTGACATGGGTGCGCCTCCAGGACAGGACGGATCCGGCCAGTTGCGATGCCACAACTACTGGGACCCCGCAGCGCCCACGCGAACCGGGAGTGAACAACACGCCCCGGGCGGCACAGGAACAGGAACCGGTGCGGGGAGCGGTCGTGACGGGGACCGACGGCACCGGAGGCGAGACCCGACACCCGCGCGGCCCGATGCCCGCGCTGCGTGACGCGCCCCCGCTGCCCCGCTGCCCGCGCTTCGTGACGCGCCCCCGCTGCCCCGCTGCCCGCGCTTCGTGACGCGCCCCCCCCGCAACCCGACGCGCCCCCTACCCTCCGCTCACCGCCTCAGCCATCGCCCGCACCCCCTCCCGGATCCGTCCCGGCGGCACCTGCGCGTACCCGAGGACGAGCCGCACCGCCTCCTCCTCGTTCCCAGGGAGACGCGCAGGCGTGTGGGCGCACTCCGACAGCGCCCGTACGGCGACCCCCGCCGCCCTCACGCGCGCGAGGAACCGCTCCTGCGGCCCGTACCGTCGTGGCAGTGTCGCGATGACGTGCAGTCCCGCGGCGATCCCGGACACCTCGGCACCGGGGAAGTGCTCGTCGAGCGCCGCCACCAGGGCGTCGCGCCGTTCTCGGTACGCGCGCCCGCAGCGCCGCAACTGGCTGTCGTACTCGCCGCGCTCCAGGAACCGCGCGAACACCGCCTGGTCGAGGGCGGGATGGCCGAGGTCGAGGGTCTGTTTCCGGGCGATGACGTCGTCGGCCAGCCACTCGGGAAGAAGCAGCCAGCCGAGTCGCAGTCCGGGCGCGAGGGACTTGCTGACCGACCCCGTGTAGGCGACGCGCTCGGGGTCGAGGCCCTGAAGGGCGCCCACCGGTGCCCGGTCGTAGCGGAAGTCTCCGTCGTAGTCGTCCTCCAGCACGATGCCGTCCACCGACCGCGCCCAGTCGAGGAGTTCGGCCCGGCGCCGGGCCGAGTAGGCGATCCCGGTCGGGAACTGGTGCGCCGGAGTCGTCACCACGGCACGCACCCCGGACGACCGCAGGGGACCCGTCGCGAGGCCCTCGCCGTCCAGCGGCAGCGGCACGGAACTCACGCCGGCCGAGGCGTACATGCCGGCGTGCTGCGGGCTGCCCGGATCCTCGACACCGATCGCACGGGTGCCGCGCGCCCGCAGCACCAGGGCGATCAGCGTCGTCGCCTGGGTCACGCCGGAGACGACCACGATCCGCTCCGGGTCGGCGACCACGCCCCTGCGGCGCCCGAGCATCTCGGCCAGGGCGGTGCGCAGCCGGGGGAGCCCGCGAGGATCGGGGTAGCCGAGGCCGTGGTGGGGCAGTTCCGTCAGCACGTGGCGCTGTGCGGCGGCCCAGGCGGCGCGCGGGAACAGCGACAGGTCGGGTGTCCCCGGCACGAAGTCGGCGCGCGCGGCGGCGGCGCGGGGAGCCAGGTCACGCGCGCGCGGGTGGGCGTCCCGGGCCGCGTCGCCCACCCAGGTCCCCGCGCCCCGGCCGCTGCGCAGATATCCCTCCGCCGTCAGCTGCTCGTAGGCCTCCGTGACCAGCCCGCGCGAGACACCGAGGTCTGCCGCGAGGTCCCGGCTCGACGGCAGCCGGGTGCCCGGCGCGAGCCGCCCGGAGCGGACCGCCGCCCGCAGCGCCGCCTGGAGCGAGCGGCCACGCGCGCGTGCGGGCGCCGAGGCGGCGGGCAGCAGCAGCTCCCACGCGGCGGGGCCCTGGTGTCGCGCACCGTCGGTCTGCGAGGGCTTCATGGACGGGACAGTAGCGGGGCCCGGCGGCGTCGCCCTGGGCCGCCGAGCCCCCTGCACGTGACTCAGGGAGTCTGCCGCGCGGCGGACCGGCTGCCGTCGAGCAGCACGCGCGCGACGAGCGCCGGGTCGTCGTTCATCGGGACGTGACCGCAGCCGGGCAGCCGGACCAGTCGGGCCCTGGGCAGGATGTACTTGGCGCGGACGCCCTGCCGGGGCACCAGCAGCCGGTCCCGGCTTCCCCAGGCCACGGTCACCGGGATCCCGGTGATGTCGTCGGTGAACCGCACGTCCCGGCCGCTGCGCAGGGTCTCCGTGAATCCCTGGGCGCGGGCCAGCGCGAGCGTCTCGGCGACCACGGCCTCGGGCGAACGGCGGGCCGGGCGGGCGTAGATGGCGCTTGTCAGCAGGGTGCGTCCCACGGCGGGCCGGGCGAGGGCCTGGACGACGGGCGGCGGCATCCGCCGGGCGATCTGCCGCATCGCCGTGAGCACGGTGAAGGCGTAGCGCCGCTCCGCCTGCGACCAGAACCCGGCGGGCGACAGCGCCGTCACCGACCGCGCCAGCCCGTCCCGGCCGAGTTCGAGGGCGAGCAGGCCGCCCAGCGAGTTGCCCGCCACATGCGGCCGTTCGAGCCCGAGTGCCTCGAACAGGGCGGCCAGCACGGCCGTCGTCGTCGGCAGGTCGTGCGTCAGCCCGTCCGGAAGGGCCGGGGACTCCCCGCACCCCGGCAGGTCCACGCAGATCACGTCCCGCTCGACGGCCAGGACGGGGACGACCGGGTCCCACACCTGGCGATGGTGGCCGATGCCGTGCAGCAGGACCAGCGGTTCACCGGCCCCCACGCGCGTGTGGGCCAGGCTCATGACGCGCGGGCCCTGCGGGGTGGGGACCGTGAAGGAGACGGTGGAGGACATACAGCTCCTCGTCGAGGACTCGGTGCCGGACATGGTGTAGACACCTTGTCAGCAATGGCTACCGACGGGTAGCCCCCGGTCGGCCTCGACCGCATGGCCGAACCTGCCGCCCCGGACACGGTGTTGCGGACGTCCGTCGCCCGGCCGCACGTGCGCGTACGGCGAAACCGCCTGGACATGATGTGCCGGGTCGGATGGGATGGGGCGGTGAGCGCCGATCGTGCGACCGAGGTCTTCGAAGAGCATCGCCCGCTGCTGCTGGGCGTCGCCTACCGCATGCTCGGCCGCGTCGCCGACGCGGAGGACGTGGTCCAGGACGCCTGGCTGCGCTGGTCCGGCGCCGACCGCGCCGAGGTGCGCGACGCCCGCGCCTACCTGGTGCGCGTCACCACCCGCCTGGCCCTCGACCGGCTGCGCCAGATCAAGGCCCGCAACGAGGCCTATGTCGGCCCCTGGCTGCCCGAGCCGTTCCTCACCGAGTTCGGGGACACGGCCCCCGACACGGCGGATCGCGCCGTCCTCGCCGACTCCGTCTCCTTGGCCGTCCTCGTCGTGCTGGAGTCGCTGTCGCCGCTGGAGCGGGCGGTCTTCGTGCTCCGGGAGGCCTTCGGCTACCCCTATGCCGACATCGCCGCCCTGCTCGACCGCGCCGAGCCCGCCGTACGGCAGCTGGCGGGCCGGGCTCGCCGGCACGTCGAGCAGAGGCGCCCGCGCTACGACGTCGACCCGGCCCGGCGCCGGGACCTGACCGAGCGGTTCCTCGCGGCGGCCGGGGGCGGCGATCTCGACGGCCTCATGGCGCTGCTCGCGCCCGACGTCCGCCTCGTCGGCGACAGCGGTGGCAAGTCCAAGGCGCCGCTGCGGGTGCTGGAGGGCGCCGACCACGTGGGCCGGTTTCTCACCGGTGTCGCCGCGAGGGGCATCCCCGACGCGGCCTTCCGCCTTTTGGAGCTCAACGGGGGCCCCGCGGTCCTCGTCGTGTCCGGCGGTGAGCCCGACGTCGTGCTCCAGCTGGACATCGCCGACGGACGCGTCCAGACCGTCTATGTGGTGCGCAATCCCGACAAGCTGCGATCACTGGCCACCGTCTAGACGTCGTTGTGTCACGTATGTGGCGAAGTGCGAACGTCCCATGAACGCTCGGCCGCACACCACCTGTGCGGCGCCCGGGCGATCAATGATTGGTCTTGACCAAGGGTGGGGGTCGTCCTATGGTCGCAGATAAGTACAACAACCTTTAATAAACAAGGGCGCTAAAACGCCGCCGATCCACGGCGATTGCGGAGGACAGGGTGGGGACCACGCAGCTGGAATCGGTGCCGGAACCTAAGTACTGGCATCTCAAGACCGTGCTCACGGAGGCACTCGACTCCGAGTTCTCGGTGGGCGAGATCCTGCCCAACGAGCGCGACCTCGCCGCTCGCTTCGGCGTCGCCCGCGCCACGCTCCGCCAAGCCCTGGAACAGCTGGAACTCGAAGGCAGACTCCAGCGCCGCCGCGGCGTCGGGACGACCGTCGCCCCGCCGCGCGTGGGGGTGGCCGTCGGCACCGAGCAGCACGACTGGCCGGGCGGGTCGGGCGACGCCTGGCAGGCGGTCGACTGCGTCGTCGCCGCCCCGCCGGCCGCGGTCGCGGACGCCCTGGAGACGGGCCGCGAGGAGCCCGTGCACATCGTGCGCCGCACCCGTACGACCCACGGCCAGCCCGTCGCCGCGGAACTGCTCTACGTCGCCGGGTCGTCGGTGCCCGACCTGTCCGCCATCGACGCCCCGGCCGGACCGGCACGCGCGCGTGCGGTGCTGCGCGAGCTGCGGCGCCTGGAGCTGGAGGGACAGGACCGTGCCGTCGAGCTGGGCTCGGCCCGCGCCGACGACGCCAAGGAACTCGACCGGCTGCCGGGCGCGCCCGTCCTGGTCGTCACCACCCGCTTCCACGCCGACGGCCGCACCGCCGCGGTCTCCGTCGCGACGTACCGCGCGGACACCTGCCGGCTGACCTTCGGCGACTCGGGCGGCGTGGAGATCCACGAGGGCCCCGAGCGCAAGGCCTCCTGACCGGGGCGCGATCTTCCTCGTGAGGGGCCCGGAACTCCTCCGGGCCCGCACGGCTCCCCGGCCCCCGCGCGGCGCAGGTCAGCGGCGCGCCGTCACCGTGCCCTCGACCGCGAACAGCTGCTCCTCCACGTGGTCCAGGGCCAGCCGCAGCGCCCCGGTCGCCACGGCCGCCTCGCCCAGCAGCGACAGGGTCACCTTCGGCGGGCGCAGGCAGTAGCGCGCCAGCTCCCGCCGCAGCGGATCCAGTACGCCGTCCAGTCCCGCCGCCCAGCCGCCGATCACGACCAGTTCCGGGTCCAGGGCCAGCGCGAGCGCCGCCACGTCGTGCACGAGCCGCTGGATGAACCGCTCGACGGCGGCCGTCGCCCGCTGATCCCCCTCGCGGGCCTGCGCGAAGACCGCGGCGACCGCCTGCTCGTCCAGCGGATGCAAGGGTTCGTCCGTGGTGGACAGCAGCGTCTCCGGCGTCGCCTCCCGGCCCAGCAGATGCAGCGCGCCGATCTCACCGGCGGCCCCGCCGAACCCCCGGTGCAGCCGTCCGCCGATCAGCGCGCCCGCACCCGGGCTGAGTCCCGCCAGCACGAACACCACGTCGTCGGACTCGATGGCGGAACCCTTCCAGTGCTCGGCGACCACCGCCGCGTTGGCGTCGTTCTCCACCAGCACCGGGCACTTGAAGGAACGGCTCAGCCGCTCCCCGAGCCGCAGCCCCGTCCAGCCGGGCAGGGCGGTCCCCAGGCGCACCGTCCCGTCCGCCTCGACGATCCCCGGCGTCGCCACCCCGACGGCCCGCAGCGAGCCCCGCGCGATCCCGGCCCGGCGCAGCAGCTCGGCGACGGCGGTGCGCAGCCGCTCCAGCCGCTCGTCGGCGGACGCGGTCTCGTCGATGTCCTTGGCCTGTGCGCCGACGATCCGCCCGTCCAGCCCCGAGAGCAGCGCGGCGACCCGGTGCGGCCCGATCTCCAGCCCCAGCAGGTGCCCGGCCTCGGCCCGGAACCGGAACCTCCGCGCCGGTCGCCCCTGGCGCCGGGCGGCGCCCTCCTCGGCGGCCTGCTCCACCACGAGACCGGCGTCGATCAGGCCCTCGACGACACCCTCGACGGTCGGCCGGGACAGGCCGGTGACTCGGGTGATCTCCGTGAGCGTCGAGCAGTCCGTGGCACGCAGCGCGTGCAGCACCACCGCGGAATTGATCCTTCGCAGCAGCGAGGGATCCCCGCCGGTCAGCCGCCCCAACGTCCGTCCTCCCAGCTCGTGCGCGTGTTCGCCGGATCGTACTCGGCGCCGGCGGACAGCGGCGAGTGCCAGAGCCCCCCGAATCCGCCGGGGACATGGATCAGCCGGGCGAGACGAACCCCGACTCGTACGCCGTGATCACCGCTTGGGTGCGGTCCCGCGCCCCGAGTTTCGCCAGCACGGCACTGACGTGGGACTTCACCGTCTCCGTACCGACGGCCAGGCGCCCGGCGATCTCCGCGTTCGACAGGACGCGGGTCATCAGCCGCAGCACCTCCGCCTCACGCTCGGTCAGCCGCGCCCGGTCCAGCGCCGCCCGGGCCGCGCGATTGCCGCCGCTGTCGCCGTACTCCGCCGCCAGTTGCCGCACCGAGGCCGGGAACAGCAGGGACTCGCCCTCGGCGACCAGCCGCACCGCGTGCACGATCTCGGCCGGCCGGGCCCGCTTCAGCAGGAACCCGGAGGCACCGGCCCGCAGCGCGGCGTACACGTACTCGTCGTTCTCGAACGTGGTCACCACCAGGATCTTCGGCGGCTTCTCGACCGTCCGCAGCACCGCCCGCGTGGCCTCGATACCGTCCAGCAGCGGCATCCGTACGTCCATCGCGACCACGTCCGGGCGCAGTTGCCGCACCAGCGGGATCACCGCCGCCCCGTCGGCCGCCTCGCCGGCGACCTCGATGTCGGGCTGCGCCTCCAGCACGGCCCGCAGGCCCGCCCGGACGAGCGGTTCGTCGTCGACAAGGAGAACGCTGAGCGGCATCCCGCCAGCGTAGATCAGCCCAGCGGCAGCTCCGCACGCACCCGCCAGTCGCCCCCGGCCGGCCCCGTGCGGGCCCGCCCGCCGAGCAGGGCCGCGCGCTCGCGTATGCCCCGCAGGCCGCTGCCCTGCCCCGGGCCCGGCATCGCCCCGGGCAGCGGATTGCGGACGTCCAGCGCCAGGGTGCCGTCCGCCACCTCGATCCGGACGCGGACCGGGACGGCCCCCGCGTGCCGCAGGACGTTGGTCAGCGACTCCTGGAGGATCCGGTACCCCTCGCGCGAGACGGGCCCCGGCACGGCGTCGACGGGCCCGGTCACCTCCACGTCGACCGTCGCGCCGGACGCGCGCGCCGACTCCAGCAGCCGCTCCGCGTCCACGAGGGTGGGCCGGGAACTCGCCGGTCGCTCCGCCTCACGCAGCACGCCCAGCACCCGCTCCAGATCTTCCAGGGCGGCCCGCCCGGTCTCCTCGATGGCGCCCAGCGCCCGCTCGGTGAACGCCGGATCACCCGCCGCCCGCGCCGCGCCCGCCTGCACCACCGCCACGGTCAGGGCGTGACCGATGGAGTCGTGCAACTCGCGCGCGATGCGGGTGCGTTCGAGGAGTTGCTCGGTGCGCTCCTCCAGGGTGGCCAGCCGCTCGGCCGCGGAGGGGCCCAGGAGACGGCGCGCGGCCACCGTGGCCACGTGGCCCAGGCCGAGCACCGCCACGTACAGCACGACCACCGGCACGGGCGCCAAGAGCCCGTGCACCCACGGGTGCTCGAAGGTCCACAGCAGCGGGTTGTCCTCGTACTGCGGGCGCCCGAGCGCGGTCGCGACCATGTCGACCGAGGTCAGGGGCAGCCACACCGTCGCGAAGGCCGCGGCCGCGCCGAGAACCAGCCGGAGCTCCAGCCACACCACGGTCCGCCACCGGTCCTGCCAGGTCGCCGACGGCGCCGTGGAGATCCCCGAATCCGGCTCGCCCGGCACCAGCAGCAGCTGCGCCTGCACGCCCTCGCCCGTCCGCACCGCCGGGATCATGGCGACCGGGATCGCCAGCAGCGCGGGCACCCAGGGCCTCGACATGTCGATGAAGAGCCATACGCTCACGAGGAACACGGGCACCCACAGGTGCAGCAAGCGCGTGTACGTCGTCCCCCGCAGCAAGGGGCGCAGCAGTCGGCCCATCGCCTCATCGTGCCAGCCGGCACCGACGACGCGCCTCCCCCGGGCGGGGGAGACGATCTCCACGCGCGGGGGAGGAGGACGGCGCGCGGACCGTCCAGGCTGGCCCCATGACCAGCATCCACGTCCAGGAACTCACCAAGGAGTACGGCTCCCGACGCGCCGTCGACCACCTCACCTTCACCGTCCGGCCCGGCCGTGTCACCGGCTTCCTCGGCCCCAACGGCGCCGGCAAGTCGACCACCCTGCGGCTCGTCCTCGGCCTCGACCGGGCCACCTCCGGGACCGCCACGGTCGGCGGCCACCCCTACGCCACGCTCCACGAGCCCCTGCGCACGGTCGGTGCCCTGCTCGACGCGGGCGCCGCCCACGGGTCCCGCACCGGCCGGGACCATCTGCGCATCCTGGCGGCCGCGAACCGCATCCCGGTGGGCCGCGTGGACGAGGTACTGGAGGAGACCGGCCTCGCGCCGGCCGCGCGCCGCCGAGTGCGGACGTACTCGCTGGGCATGCGCCAACGCCTCGGTATCGCGGCGGCGCTGCTCGGCGACCCCGCGGTGGTCATGCTGGACGAACCGTCGAACGGCCTCGACCCCGAGGGCATCGTCTGGATCCGCGGCCTGCTGCGCCGGCTCGCCGACGAGGGACGTACGGTCCTGGTCTCCAGTCATCTGATGCACGAGACGGCGGTGTTCGCCGACCACCTCGTGGTCCTCGGACGCGGACGGCTGCTCGCGGACCTGCCCATGCGGGAGTTCATCGACGCGCGCGTGCGCCCCCGGGTGCGGGTGCGCACCTCCGACCCGGCCGCCCTGAAGGAGGCCCTCGGACGGCACGGCTACACGTCCACCGCGACCGGGGACGGCGCCTGGACCGTGGAGCACGCGCGCGTGGAGGACATCGGCCGCCTCGCCTCCGAGGCACGGGTGCCCCTCCTCGAACTTGCCGCCGCCGAAGGCACGCTGGAGCAGGCCTATCTGGACCTGACCGCGGCCGAGACCGAGTTCACCGCCCAGCGCCAGGAGGCCTGACCATGCCCTTCGCTTCCGTCCTCCATGCCGAGTGGCTGAAGATCCGTACCCTGCGGTCGTCGATCGGCACACTGCTGGTACTGGTCGCCGTGTCGACCGCGTTCTCCGCGCTGGGCGGCGCCTCCGACAGCGCCGACCCGGAGTTCGACCCGCTGTCCAACGCGCTCTCGGGACTTCTGATCGGTCAGATCGCCGCCATCGTGTTCGGCGCGACGGTCGTCTCGGCGGAGTTCCACGGGGGCGCCCTGCGCACCTCGTTGGCCGCCGTGCCGCGGCGCGGGCGGTGGTTCGCGGCCAAGTTGACGGCGGTGGCCGTACCGGGTCTCCTCGTCGGGGTGCTCACGGCGGCCGCGTCCCTCGTGGCGGGACGGAGCGCGATGGGTGAGGCCGCGGCCGGTCCGACGGCCGGGGCGCAGGTACGCGCCGTTCTGGGCGGTGGCGTATACCTCATGCTGATGGCCCTGTTCGCGGCCGGGTTCACCGCGCTGCTGCGCAGCGGGATCGCGGCGCTCGGCATCCTCGTCCCGTTCCTCCTGATCGTGTCGTTCGTCATCGGCGACGCGGCGGGTGAGGCGGTGGAGTTCATGCCGGACCGGGCCGGGCAGATCGTCCTGCGGGAGACCTGGGAGGGCACCCTCGGTCCATGGACCGGGCTGGCGGTGACCGCCGTGTGGGCGGCGTCGGCGGTGGCGGCGGGTGCGTGGAGCGTTCTGCGGCGGGACGCCTGACGGAGCGCCAATTGTCAGTGGCGCCGGGTTTACTGGGGTCATGAACCTCGCGCGGTGCCTGGACACGATCGACCGGCTGTGCTCCCGCCCCTTCCCGGCGGAGCACGGCTGGTCGGACGTCGGCCGGGGAGGACCGGGCTACTACGTGGCGGAGACGGCGGCGTGGGAGGCCGCGGACCCCGACTGCGCTCAGGGGGAGCGCGCCATCGACGACGTCGAGGCGTTCCGGGAAGGCATGGCGCAGCGGCTCGACGCACGGTGGGGCGCGCGACCGCCGTGGGCCATGCTCACCCTGCGGGTGCGCGCCGGACGCGGCGAGGAGATACCGGAGCCGTGGGCGAGCGTCAGTGCCCTGGCGGACGACCTGCGTATATGGGAGGCGACCGGGACGGGCCGCTGGGTCGCCCTCGGGGTCGCCCGGGGCGACGGCTCGGCCCCGGCCCGTCTCCTGACGGTCGTGACGGAGGTGGACCCCGAGTGACCGGTCCGGTCCCGCGTACGGCCTCACCGGCCTCCGAAGACCTCGCCCGCGTACGTCCAGTACGCGGGTCAGGGCCCGGCACTCCCCCAGCCTTCGGTCGGGGGGACCCCCGGAGCACGCACCTGACGCCGTCCGGCCGCCCTCCGGGCGACGACGCGAATCGTCGGACAGGCCCTAGGGCGTGTCCGCAAAGTCAGGTCAGCCAGAGTCGTAGGCAGGCGAGGGTGACCAGGGCTTGGTAGTGCCGGGCTCGTTTGTCGTAGCGGGT
>NZ_JBVKBE010000020.1:0-107700 GCF_055657325.1 Streptomyces sp. NPDC107562
ACCCGCTACGACAAACGAGCCCGGCACTACCAAGCCCTGGTCACCCTCGCCTGCCTACGACTCTGGCTGACCTGACTTTGCGGACACGCCCTAGGACCTGTCGGCCGCCGTGGCCACCTCCCGGGCCCATCGGTAGTCCGCCTTGCCGCTGGGGGAGCGGCGGATGGTGTCCGTGACGATCAGCTGGCGGGGGATCTTGTACCCGGCGAGGCGGTCGCGGCAGTGGGTCCGGATGTCCGCCAGGGTGGGCTCGGATGCCCCCTCGCGCAGCTGGACGACCGCCGCGACATGGTTGCCCCACTTCGCGTCCGGCACCCCGGCCACCAGGGCGTCGTAGACGTCCGGATGGGACTTGAGGGCCTGTTCCACCTCCTCCGGGTACACCTTCTCGCCGCCCGTGTTGATGCACTGCGACCCCCGCCCGAGGACCGTGACCACGCCCTCCTCGTCGACGGTCGCCATGTCGCCGAGCAGCACCCACCGCTCCCCGTCCTTCTCGAAGAAGGTCTCCGCGGTCTTCGCCGGGTCGTTGTAGTAGCCGAGCGGCACGTGGCCGCACTGGGCGACCCGGCCCACCTCGCCCACGGCCACCCCCTCGCGTGTCGCCGGATCGACCACCCGGGTACGGGAGTTGACCCGGATGCGAAAGCCCCGCCCGGGCCCGGAGTCGTCCGTCGCCGTGCCGTTGAAGCCGGACTCGGAGGAGCCGAAGTTGTTCAGCAGCATCACGTGCGGCAGCAGGGCCAGGAACTGCTGCCGGACAGTCTCCGACATGATCGCGCCGGACGACGACACGCTGAACAGGGCGGAGCAGTCGGTGCCCTTGAGGGGGCCGGAGAGGGCGTCGATCAGCGGGCGCAGCATGGCGTCGCCGACCAGGGAGACGCTGGTGACCCTCTCCTTCTCGATGGTCCGCAGCACCTCGTCGGGCACGAACTTGCGGTGCAGCACCACCCGCTGGCCGAAGCCGAAGCCGATGAACGCCGTCAGCGTGGACGTGCCGTGCATCAGCGGGGGAGTCGGGAAGAACGTGATCCCCGAGCCGCCCGCCGCGACCCGCTCGGCCAGCTCCTGCGGCGCCTTGACCGGCTCGCCCGTCGGCGCCCCGCCGCCGAGGCCCGAGAAGAACAGATCCTCCTGACGCCACATCACCCCCTTCGGCATCCCCGTCGTGCCGCCGGTGTAGATGATGAACTGGTCGTCCCCGGAGCGCGCCGGGAACCCGCGCTCCGGTGAACCGCCGCTCTCGGCCCGCGCGAACGGCACCCCGAGCGGACCTCCGCCTCCCACCCGCAGCAGGTGGCGCACCTGCGGCGTCCTGGGCAGTGCCGCCGCCACCCGGTCCGTGAACTCCGCGTCGAAGACCAGGGCCACCAGATCGGCGTCCCGGTAGAGATGGACCAGCTCCTCTTCGACATAGCGGTAGTTGACGTTCACCGGCACGATCCGCGCCTTGAGGCAGCCGAGCACGGTCTGGAGGTACTCCACGCCGTTGTAGAGATGCAGTCCGAGGTGCTCGCCGGGGCGGACGCCGCTCTCCAGCAGGTGGTGACCGATCCGGTTGGCGGCCGCGTCGAGCTCGGCGTACGTCAGCCGGCGCTCCGCGCCCGTGCCGGGGTGGTCGAGGTACACCAGCGCCTCGCGGCCCGGCACCACGTCCACGACCGACTCGAACAGGTCGGCAAGGTTGTACTCCACCGCTCCTCCTGACCTCGCTGCCCCTCGGTTGCCGGTCATCAGAGCAAAGGGCGGCACAAGTGTGAAGGGTCCGCGCGACAGAAATCTGACTGACTGTCAGAAAACTCTTGAAGCCCCGACGCGCCTGCTGCAACCTGTTCTCGTTCCGGCGTACGAGCCCGAGGCCGGCAGGACGGGGACGACGGGGAGGACGATCATGGGTGGGACCGAACACCTCACCGTGCAGCGCGAAGGCGCCACACTGGTGCTCACGCTCAACCGGCCCGAGGCCAGGAACGCGCTGTCGCTGCCGATGCTCGTCGGCCTCCACGACGGCTGGGCCGAGGCCGACGAGGACGACGCGGTCCGCTCCATCGTGCTCACCGGGGCGGGCGGCGCCTTCTGCGCGGGGATGGACCTCAAGGCCCTGGCGGGCAAGGCCATGGCGGGCGAGCAGTACCGGGACCGGCTCAAGGCCGACCCCGACCTGCACTGGAAGGCCATGCTGCGCCACCACCGGCCCCGCAAGCCGGTGATCGCCGCCGTCGAGGGCCCCTGCGTCGCGGGCGGCACCGAGATCCTCCAGGGCACCGACATCCGGGTGGCGGGCGAGTCCGCGACCTTCGGCCTCTTCGAGGTCCGGCGCGGGCTCTTCCCGATCGGCGGCTCCACGGTCCGGCTGCCCCGCCAGATCCCCCGCACCCACGCCCTGGAGATGCTGCTCACCGGGCGGCCCTACGGCGCCCGCGAGGCGGCCGACATCGGGCTCGTCGGCCACGTCGTCCCCGACGACACCGCACTCGCCAAGGCCCTGGAGATCGCCGAACAGATCAACGCCTGCGGTCCGCTGGCCGTCGAGGCCGTCAAGGCGTCGGTGTACGAGAGCGCCGACATGACCGAGGCCGACGGCCTGGCCGCCGAACTCCGGCGCGGATGGCCGGTCTTCGACACCGCCGACGCCAAGGAGGGAGCCCGCGCGTTCGCCGAGAAACGCCCGCCCCACTACAAGCGCGCCTGACGTCGAAGGAGCCCGGCATGCCCGAAGTCCTCAAAGCCCCCCTGGTCGTCGAGTTCCCGTTCACCCGCTCCCTCGGCCCCGTCCAGAGCGCCTTCCTGACCGGCCTGCGCGAACGCGTCGTCCTCGGCGTGCGCACCGAGGACGGGCGCACCCTCGTCCCACCGGTCGAGTACGACCCCGTGACGGCCGAGGAGCTGCGCGACCTCGTCGAAGTGGCCCCCACCGGCACGGTCACCACGTGGGCCTGGAACCCGGCCCCTCGCCGCGGCCAGCCCCTGGACACCGCCTTCGCCTGGGCCCTGGTCCGACTGGACGGCGCCGACACGGCCCTGCTCCACGCGCTCGACGCGCCCGGCCCCGACGCGGTCCGCACCGGCATGCGGGTCCGCGTCCGCTGGGCCGAGGAACGCACCGGCGCCATCACCGACATCGCCTGCTTCGAGCCGTACGACGGCGAGGCCGAACGGCCGGGCGGTCACACCGGCGAGTTCCAGGACCCGGTCACCGGCATCGTGGCCCACGCCCGGCTCGACTACAGCTACAGCCCGGGACGCGCCCAGACCGCCTACATCGAGGCGCTCGCGGACCGGCGGACCGTCGGCGAACGCTGCCCGTCCTGCCGCAAGGTGTACGTGCCGTCCCGCGGCGCCTGTCCCACCTGCGGCGTCGCCACCGCCGAACGCGTCGAGGTCGGCCCCCGCGGCACGGTCACCACGTTCTGCGTCGTCAACATCAAGGCCAAGAACCTCGACATCGAAGTCCCCTACGTCTACGCCCACATCGCCCTCGACGGCGCCGACCTCGCCCTGCACGCGCGCATCGGCGGCATCCCCTACGACCAGGTCCGGATGGGCCTGCGGGTCGAACCCGTGTGGACCGAGGACGCCCGCTACCCCGACCACTACCGGCCGACCGGCGAGCCGGACGCGGACTACGACGCCTACAAGGAGCTGTTGTGACCCGAGAGATCGCCGTGGTCGCGTTCGCGCAGACCGTCCACCGGCGCACCAGCGACGAGTTCTCCGAGGTCGAGATGGTCATGCCGGTCCTGCACGAGGTGCTGGACCGCACCGGCCTGAAGGCCGCGGACATCGGCTTCACCTGCTCCGGCTCCAGCGACTACCTCGCCGGCCGCGCCTTCTCCTTCACGCTCGCCCTGGACGGCGTGGGCGCCTGGCCGCCGATCTCCGAGTCGCACGTCGAGATGGACGGCGCCTGGGCGCTGTACGAGGCCTGGGCCAAGCTGCTCACCGGCGAGACGGACACCGCCCTCGTCTACGCGTACGGCAAGTCCTCGCCCGGAGCCGTGCGCGACGTCCTCACCCGCCAGCTCGACCCGTACTACCTCGCCCCGCTCTGGCCCGACTCCGTCGCCCTCGCCGCCCTCCAGGCCCAGGCGCTCATCGACGCCGGCGAGACCGACGAGCCCGCCCTCGCGGCCGTGGCCGCCCGCAACCGCGCCGCGGCCGCGGACAACCCCCACGCCCAGCTGCGCGGCCCGGTGCCGCACGGCGACCACGTCGTGAGGCCGCTGCGCACCGGTGACTGCCCGCCCATCGGCGACGGCGCCGCCGCCGTGATCCTCGCCGCAGGGGAGCGCGCCCGCGAGCTGTGCGCGCACCCCGCCTGGATCCGCGGCATCGACCACCGCATCGAGGCACACGGCCTCGGCGTCCGTGACCTCACCGACTCGCCCTCCACCCGCCTGGCCGCCGAGCGTGCCGGCGCCTTCCTGCGGCCCGTCGACACCGCCGAACTGCACGCGCCCTTCACCTCGCAGGAGATCGTCCTGCGCAAGGCGCTGCGGCTCGGCGACGACGTGGCCGTCAACCCGTCCGGCGGCGCGCTCGCCGCCCACCCGATCATGGCCGCCGGCCTGATCCGCGTCGGCGAGGCGGCGGCCCGCATCCACCGGGGCGACTCCCGGCGGGCCCTCGCCCACGCCACCTCCGGCCCCTGCCTCCAGCAGAACCTGGTCGCCGTACTCGAAGGGGGTCCCCGATGAGCAAGGAACCAGTGGCCGTCACAGGCGTGGGCCAGACCAGGCACGTGGCGGCACGCCGGGACGTCTCCCTCGCCGGACTGGTCCGGGAGGCGGCCCGAGCGGCCCTCGACGACGCCGAGCTGACCTGGGCCGACGTCGACGCCGTGGTCATCGGCAAGGCGCCCGACTTCTTCGAGGGCGTCATGATGCCGGAGCTGTACCTGGCCGACGCGCTGGGCGCCGTCGGCAAGCCGATGCTGCGCGTGCACACCGCCGGGTCGGTCGGCGGCTCCACCGCCCTCGTCGCGGCCCAGCTCGTGGCCGCCCGCGTCCACACCACTGTCCTCACCCTGGCCTTCGAAAAGCAGTCCGAGTCCAACGCCATGTGGGGGCTGTCCCTGCCGATCCCGTTCCAGCAGCCGCTGCTCGCCGGGGCGGGCGGCTTCTTCGCCCCGCACGTGCGCGCGTACATGCGGCGCAGCGGCGCGCCCGACACGATCGGCTCGCTCGTGGCGTACAAGGACCGGCGCAACGCCCTGAGAAATCCCTACGCCCACCTCCACGAGCGGGACATCACCCTGGAGAAGGTCCAGGCCTCGCCGATGCTCTGGGACCCGATCCGCTACTCCGAGACCTGCCCGTCCTCGGACGGCGCCTGCGCCATGATCCTCACCGACCGCGCGGGAGCCGCCCGCGCGCCCCGGCCGCCCGCCTGGATGCTCGGCGGCGCGATGCGCAGCGAGCCCACCCTCTTCGCCGGGAAGGACTTCGTCTCCCCCCGTGCCGGGCAGGACTGCGCCGCCGACGTCTACCGGCAGGCCGGCATCGCCGACCCCCGCCGGGACATCGACGCAGCCGAGATCTACGTGCCGTTCTCCTGGTACGAGCCCATGTGGCTGGAGAACCTCGGCTTCGCCGCCGAGGGCGAGGGCTGGAAGCTCACCGAGTCCGGCGTGACCGAACTGGACGGCGACCTGCCGGTCAACATGTCCGGCGGCGTGCTGTCCACCAACCCCATCGGCGCCTCCGGGATGATCCGGTTCGCGGAGGCCGCCCTCCAGGTGCGCGGGCTGGCGGGCGACCACCAGGTCGACGGCGCGCGCAAGGTGCTCGGCCACGCCTACGGGGGCGGCTCCCAGTTCTTCGCCATGTGGCTGGTGGGAGCGCAGCCGCCGGACGCCTGAAAGGTCCCCCTCACGTGGCCTGTCGGCTCTCGGGGCCGATCGCTAGGCTGGCCGCGGACGACGAGTCGGGAGGAGCAGGACGTGGCCGAGACCACCATCCAGCAGCAGCCGCTCAAGGGCTGGGACAAGCCGGAACTGGACCTGAGCAACGCCGAGTGGCAGTCCAGCAGCCGGGGCCGGGGTGATGTCCAGATCGCGTTTGTCGAGGGTTTCATCGCCATGCGCAACAGCGGCCGCCCGGAGAGCCCCTCCCTGATCTTCACCCCCGCCGAGTGGGGCGCGTTCGTGTCGGGTGCCCGGGAGGGCGAGTTCGACCTGACCTGAGCCTCGCCGGCGTGGGCCGGCGACCCGACGGGTGCGCGAGGCGTTCCGCCCGATTTTCCGGACACGCGATCCCGGAGGCATCCCGGGGCCCGGGCCTGGGCGAGGCTGGCCCCGGGACGTGGCGGGTCGCCACTCCGGAGGTGAGGAACCCATGAGCACCCTGCCGGTCATCGCGGCGTTCGACGGTTCGGACGACAGCCTGCGCGCCCTGGACTGGGCCCTCGACGCCGCCCGCGGACGCGGTGCCCCGCTGCGGGTGGTGCACGTGCGGCAGTACGCCGTTCGGATGCCCGCCGACGCCGACGTCGTCCGGCTGCCGGAACCCGAGGACGATCCGGTGCTCGCCCGGGCCCGCGCCCAGGTGGCCGGCGCGCCGGACGTGGAGTACGCGGGGCCCGAGGGCACGCCGTCCACCGTTCTGCCCGAACTGGGCGCCGACGCCCTGCTGTTGGTGCTCGGCTCGCGGGGCCGCGGCGGCTTCGCGAGTCTGCTGCTCGGCTCCAACGGCCTCGCCGCGGCCCGGGACGCCGCCTGCCCGGTCGTCGTGGTGCCCCGGCCCGGCCGGGACGTCGCCGACGCCCCGCCGCAGGAACCAGGGCCTCGGGTGGTCGTCGGGCTGAACGTCGACGGCCCGGACGACGCGACACTCACCTTCGCCTTCGAGGAGGCCGCCCGGCGCGCGGCCCGCCTCCAGGTGGTCGCCGCCTTCCCCTGGCCGCTCCAGCTCTGGGCCGGCGCGGCGGGCGAGCTGCTGCCGACCGGGATCGACCAGGAGGCCGTCGAGAGCGAGACACGCACCCTGGCCGAGGGCTTCCTCGCCCCCTACCGCAGGCGCCACCCCGGCGTCCGGGCGGAACCGCGGGTGACGCCGGGCGACGCCGCCGCCCAGCTCGTCGCGCACTCGCAGGGCGCCGACCTGGTCGTCGTGGGCCGGCACCGCCGCCGGCTGCTCGCTCCGGCCCGCATGATGGGCTCCGTCACCCACGCCGTGCTGCTGCACGCCGCGAGCCCCGTCGCCGTGGTGCCGCCCGCGCCGCCGGAGGAAAGCCGCACCGCGCGCTAATGGCCACCGTGGCCCGTATCATTAGCCCATGCAGGACCCGACCAGCCGGGCCGCCCGGCTCGCGCTCGATCTCGCCCTGACCATCCGGCACGACGGGCACGGCGGTGTCGCCGACGACCTGACCGGCACCGACGGCCTCACCGCCTGGGTGCGCGCCCACCCCGACGTCGTACCGGACGCCGCCGCCTACACCGCCGACGCCGCGACCCTGACCGCCGTCCGTGAGGTGCGCTCCGCCGTCCGGGCCCTGTTCGCCCGCGCCGTGCGCCCCGCCGCGCCGAGCCCCGCCGACGCGACCCGTCTGCTGCCCGTCGCCGAGGCCCTGGCCCGGCTGAACGCCGCCGCCGCCCGCACCCCCACCGTCCCGGTCCTGCTCTGGCCCGACGACGCCGGACCCGTCGTGCGCCACCACCCCGCGCACGGCGAGATCGAGCCGGCCGCGCTGCTCGCGCAGGCCGCGGTCGCCTTCCTCGCCGGCCCCGACCGGCAGCGGCTGCGCGCCTGCCACGCACCGCGCTGCGTGCGCTACTTCCTGAAGGAACACCCGCGTCAGGAGTGGTGCAAGCCGTCCTGCGGCAACCGGGCCCGGGTCGCCCGCCACCACGAACGGCACAAGCGGCCCGCGTAGCCGCTCCGCCGGCCGTGCCACGGCGCGCCGCGGCCCGTCGCCCGGTTCCCCGCGCCCCTCCAGGACACGGCGGCGCCGACGACCTGCGGGCACGTACCATGGCCGCATGTCGTTCCTCCGCCGCCGCAGCGCCACCCCCGCCGGGCCCGACTTCGACGTGCTGGCCATGGACCCGGGCGACTGGCCCGGCAACCTGGGCGCCGGCCTGCTGCCCGCCCCCGACGGCTCGTGCCAGGGCGTCTTCCTGCGCTACGACCTCTTCGGCGGCCGCGGCCCCGCGATGATCATCGGCAACCTCCCCGAGGGCTCCCCGGCCCGCGAGGTCGTCGAGGGCCAGGTCCCGTTCGAGGTGGCCCAGCTGCTGCTGGCCCTGGAGAACGACGAGGAGGTCACCGTCGCCGGCACCGAGGACGTGCCGGTGATGCAGGGCGACAACCTCCTCATCGTGCGTCGGCTGAAGCTCTCCGAGAGCCGGATCTCCTGCGTGCAGTTCGACCGCAGCGACAACGTCCTCGTCACCATCGCCGCCTGGGACCGCCCCATCACCGACGACCTGTACGCCCTGCTGAAGCCGCTCCCGGCGGAGCTTTTCCAGCAGGGCTGAGGCGCTACGACGACAGCTTCACGTCGGCCGCCCGGACGAACGCGACCCGGTGGCCGAACTGGATCTCGTAGTACATGTCCTCACCCCTGACCACCTGATGCCTGTCGGTGGCGAAGGTGACCGCGTAGTAGTACTCGCCGGGCACCTTGTCACCGACGACGTACCGCTGCCCCGCGAGCAGCTTGTACGGCAACGGGGACACCGCCTGGACGGGCACTCCCGCCGGGTAAGCGGACGCCTCCGGGTAGGCGCGGCCGTACACCGGCACGCTGTCCAGCCCGCTCCTCGGCGTGACGGCCAGGCCCTTGGCGGGCACCGCCGTCGGAGCTTTCACCGGGTTGCGGAACCACGCCTTCTGACCGAGGTACCAGATCGCCGTCCACTGCCCCTCGCGTCCGGCCACCGCGTACTGCTGTCCGGTGGAGACCCGTGAGCCGAGGTCGTTGACGCCGGTCGTCGAGTCGCCGCCGCCCGGCCGCAGACCGATGTCCTTGATCAGCGGGTAGGTCTCGCCCGGCCCCGAGTACAGCCGCACCGCGCTCGAACCGTGCGTCGCGCACGGCTCGCCCGCCGTGGCGCAGCCCGTGTACACCGGCCGGTTCGTGGCGTAGTCAGGCAGGATCGTCACCATGCCGCCGCCCGGGCGCGCGGTGGGGCCGAAGGGGCGGCCGAGCAGGTGGAAGTAGTGCCGCCAGTCCCAGTACGGGCCCGGGTCCGTGTGCATGCCGGGGATCGTCGCCGTGGTGGTGCCGGGCACGGTGTCGTGGCCGAGGATGTGCTGCCGGTCCAGCGGGATGTCGTACTTCTTGGCGAGGTACTTCACCAGCCGGGCCGACGAACGGTACATCGCCTCCGTGTACCAGGCGTCCGGAGAGGTCAGGAAGCCCTCGTGCTCCAGCCCGACCGACTTGGCGTTCACGTACCAGTTGCCCGCGTGCCAGGCCACGTCCTTCGCCTTGACGTGCTGCGCGATGTGGCCGTCCGTGGAGCGCAGCGAGTAGTTCCAGGACACGTAGGTCGGATCCTGCACCATGTCGAGGACACCCTCCCAGGCGCCCTCCGTGTCGTGCACAACGATGTAGTCGATGTCCTGCGAGGCCGGACGCCCGCCCAGGTCGTGGTTGCCGTAGTCGCCCTCGCCGAACTCCTCGTACGGTGCCGGGATCCACTCGCAGGAGACGGTCGCCGGGCATTCGGTGCCCTCGGTGGCCGCCGTGCGCAGACCCGCCCCGCGCAACGGCGCGGTGTCGGGGGCGAGTCCGGGCTGCGCGGCCAGGCCGACCCGCTGCCCGGCGTCCGTGCGCCGTTGCAGACCGGCGCGGAGCACGTCGTACACGTCGTCCGCGTATCTCGCCGCCGTCGCCGTGTCGTCGGCGCCCGAGAAGCGGGCCACCGCCCCGTACCAGTCCGCCGGGTCGTCGCTGGGCGGCTCGCCGAGCTCCCGCTGCGCGGCGGCCAGCAGCGCCGCGCCGCCCGCCACGTTGGCCGCCGGGTCGGTGCGCAGGTCCTCGGCGCTGATGCCGGTCAGCTCGGCGGCCCGCGTCAGGGTCCGCAGACGGGCCGGGAGTTCGGCGTCCTTCGGCAGCTTCGCGTCGGGGAGCAGCGCCGGGCGGGCGTCGTCCCCGCGCGGGTCCTCCGAACCCTCGCTGTGATGCGGCGCCGTGGCCAGCGCCGTACGGGCGTCGGTCAGGTGCATCGGTCCGTAGCCGCCGGACACGCTGGGCGCACCGGCGTGCGCGTCCCAGCGGGACTGGAGGTAGGAGACACCGAGCAGCACGCTCTGCGGCACGTCGTACGCGGCGGCGGCCCGCTCGAACGCCTGCTGCAACCGGCCGTCCGCGCTGTCGTCGGGGCCGGCGTCGGACGGGGCCGCGCCGAGCAGCGGCAGCAGGAGCGCCGCGGCGGCGACGGCGCCGGCGCCGCGGCGCGGCCGTCGCTTCCCGGCCGCTCGTCGGGGGTCGGTGGCGAATCCTCGCAAAGCAGCCTCCTGGGACGGTTGAGCGCGATGAGCCGTGCGGGACCGGGCGTGACAGTGGTACCGGCTCTCCGACGATCCGTCAATCATGCGTCCAGGACGGCGATTTCCCCGGTCAGCGCGGGGTGGGGGGAGTTTCGCGGCGGCGGCCGACCGGCCTGCGCGGCGTCAGTGGAGTACACCAATGGGGCCTGTCCGGGCCCCGGCACGACGAAGGTCCGCGGTGCGCCGTTGTCCCGGGCACACCGCGGACCGTCATCCCCCTTCAGCGAGTGCCGACCGCCGCGCGCACGGCCCGGCGGGCCAGCTGGCAGTCGTCGTGCAGCCGCCTCAGGAGCAGCCGCTGTTCCTCGCCGGACGGCGCAGCAGCCGGGTGGGCCGTTCCCGGTGCCGCGGGGGCCATGTCGTGCATCGAACGCTGCACGGCCGTCTCGTACGTACGGATCTCGCGTGTCAGTACGAGCATCAGATTGACCAGGAACGCGTCTCGCGAGGCGGGCCCCGCGGACTGGGCGACCTGGCTGATGTGCCGCCGCGCGCCCGGCGCGTCGCCGAGCACCGCCCACAGGGTCGCCAGGTCGTACCCCGGCAGGTACCAGCCGGCGTGCTCCCAGTCCACCAGCACCGGTCCCGCCGGTGAGAGCAGGACGTTCGACAGCAGGGCGTCGCCGTGACAGAACTGGCCCATGCCCTGCCGGCCCGCGGCGAGCGCGATGCCGTGCAGCAGCTTCTGCAGGTCGCCCAGGTCCCGGTCGGTGAGCAGGCCGAGCTCGTGGTAACGGGAGATGCGGGCCGCGTAGTCCAGCGGCGCGTCGAACGTGCCGGCGGGGGGCCGCCAGGCGTTCAGCCGGCAGATCGCGCTCAGCGCCTGCCGGATGTCCGCGCGCGGCGGTGCCTCCACCGGGTGCCGCTGGAGGGCCGCCGCCCGTCCCGGCATCCGCTCGATGACCAGGGTGCAGTTGTCCGGGTCCGCCGCGATCAACCGGGGCGCGCGCACGGGCGGGCGGTGCCGGACGAACGAGCGGTATGCCGCTATTTCGTGGCGGATCCGCTCGGCCCACGCCGGGGACTGGTCGACTAAACACTTGGCGACGGCCGTACTGCGTCCGGTGGTGCCGACCAGCAGCACGGACCGGCCGCTGCGCCGCAGCACCTGCACCGGGGCGAACTCCGGGCAGATCCGGTGCACCGACGCGATCGCGGTGCGCAGCTGGGCGCCCTGGGGGCCGGACAGGTCGAGTCTGCCGCTGAGCGGTGGGGTGCCGAGCCCCGCGGGGCGTCGCGACCGGCCCGCGCCGAGCACGGGGGCCGTCGGGCGCGGGGGGGCGAGGTAGGGGCCGCCGCCGCCCGGCAGGGGGGGCTCTCCCGGCCTCGAGGAGGCGGGAGCCGCGGGGCGCGGGCGCAGCGGCCGGGGCGGGGCGGACACGGAGGACGATGCTGTGTACATGGGCGAAACAGATCCCTTCGTGTGCCTGCGAAGTCGTCGCACCACCCGCCCGACCGCCCGGGTGCACCCTGGGGAATGCACCAGCCGTATCAAGCAGGCGACCGGGTTGGGGTGGCGCATTCCTACCTGACACCCGATGTCCCGTGGCACACCATCTGGCGCACCCTGGCGAACCCTGGCGAATAGTCGCCCGGCAACTCGCCCCGGGCTACTGTCAACTCAGCCGAGTACCTGGGGGCTTGACGTGAGCGGACAACCCAACACCCGCCTGGCGGACCTGTTCGGCCTGGCCGGCTGGTCCAAGGGAGAGCTCGCGAGGCTGGTCAACAAGCAGGCGGCGGCCATGGGCCATCCTCAGCTTGCGACCGACACCTCGCGGGTGCGGCGGTGGATCGACACGGGAGAGATCCCGCGCGATCCGGTGCCGCGGGTGCTGGCGGCTCTGTTCACCGAGCGTCTCGGCCGTGTCGTGACCATGGAGGACCTTGGTCTGGTCCGGCACGGGCGTGCGGGGAAACGGCGGAGCGGCGGGAATGCGGAGCATCCCGACGGTGTGCCGTGGGCGCCCGAACGGACTGCCGCGGTCCTCACCGAATTCACGGGAATGGACCTCATGCTCAACCGACGCGGCTTGGTGGGCGCGGGTGCCGTGCTCGCCGCGGGATCCGCACTCAGCAGCGCCATGTACGACTGGCTGCACACCGATCCGGCCCTGGCGGCCGACGCTCCCCACTTCGACGACCCCCTGCACGCCGACCCCGCCGGGTTCGACCGCTACGAGGCCGCCCCCATCGGGTCGCAGGAGATCGAGGAACTGGAGCGCTCGGTCGAGGTGTTCCGTGCCTGGGACGCGGCCCGCGGTGGCGGGCTCCAGCGCAAGGCGGTCGTGGGCCAGCTCAACGAGGTGGGCGGCATGCTCGCCTACCGCCACCCACCCCATCTGCAACGGCGCCTGTGGGGCGTCGCGGCCAACCTCGCCGTCCTCGCGGGCTGGATGTCGCACGACGTCGGCCTGGAGCCCACGGCCCAGAAGTACTTCGTCATCGCCGCCCATGCCGCGAGAGAGGGCGGCGACCGGCCCCGGGCCGGGGAGGCGCTCTCCCGGGCGGCCCGCCAGATGGTGCATCTGGGCCGGCCGGACGACGCGCTCGACCTCATGAAGCTCGCCTCGTCCGGCTCGGGGGAGGAGGTGCTGCCCCGTACCCAGGCGATGTTCCACACCGTCGAGGCCTGGGCGCAGGCGTCGATGGGCAAGGGGCAGGCGATGCGCCGCACCCTCGGGCGGGCGGAGGACCTGTTCGTCTCCGACAAGGGGGACGTGCCGCCGCCCAGCTGGATGCAGTTGTTCAACGAGGCGGACCTGTACGGCATGCAGGCCCTGGCCTACCGCACGCTCGCGGAGCACGAGCCGGGCGCCGCGGCGCACGCCCAGCACTACGCGGACAAGGCGCTGGCCCTGCGGGTCGACGCACAACAGCGGTCCAAGATCTTCGACTTTCTGTCCATGGCGTCCGCCTGCTTCATCGCGGACGACCCCGAACAGGCGGACCGGTTCGCCCGTCTCGCCCTCATGTCCATGGGGCAGAACTCCTCGCGCCGTACCTGGGACCGGCTGCGCCAGATGTACCGGCTCACCGCCCAGTACGCCGAGTACCCGAAGATCCAGCAACTGCGGGAGGAGATCAAGCTCGCCCTGCCCAAGCAGAAGGGGAGGGGCACCAGTTCGGCGGTGTAGGTCCCGCTGCCCTATGACGTGAGCTCGGCCGACGTGACCCTGGCGATCAGGACGCATGCGTCGTCCTGCCGATCGGTCGCGCCGAACTCCTCCACGACCATCCGTACGCAGTCCTGTGCGGTCCGGGCCCCGGCGAAGCGCGGGGCAAGGCCGGTGAGGCGCTGCGCCGCGTCCGTCCCGCTGCTCCCGGGCACCAGGCCGTCGGTGTGCAGCAGAACCAGGTCGCCCTCTTCGAGGGTTTCCTCGGCCTCGCCGTAGGCGGCACCCGAGGTCGCGCCGAGCAGGACGCCGTCCGGTGCGTTCCACCTGCGCCCCGTCCCGTTGCGGAACAGCAGCGGGGCGGGGTGTCCTGCCTGCGCCCACACCAGGGTGCGGGTCTCGGGGCGGTAGCGGCAGCAGACGGCGCTGCCCAGGACCGGCTCGACGGTGGTGTCCAGCAGGTGGTTCAGCCACGCCAGCAGCTTGCCGGGCCGGGTGCCCGCCATCGCCATGCCGCGTACCGCGCCGAGCAGCATCGCCATGCCCGACGTCACGGCGACGCCGTGGCCGGTGAGGTCGCCGACGCTCAACAGCGTTTCGCCCTCCGGCAGTTCCATGGCGTCGAACCAGTCGCCGCCGATCGGCTCGCCGGGCGACGCGGGCAGCCGTCGGGCCGCCAGGTCCAGGCTGTACGGGCCCCCGGGACGCGGGAGCCGCAGGGAGCCGTGCCACGGCGGCAGCACGGTCTCCTGCGGCTCGACCGCCGGCCGGTGCTCGGTGCGTGCGGCGTCCGGCGGTCGCAGGAGCGAGTCACGGGTCTCGCTCACCGCCCGCTGGCTGCGCCGCAGTTCGCTGACGTCGCGCAGCACCGCCCACATCGAGGCGGTGCCGCCGTCGGCGCCGAGCACGGGCTCGCCCATCATGTGCACGGTCCGGACCTCGCCGTCCGGCCGTACGATCCGGAACTCGCCGTCGATGCGCTTGGCGTCGACCAGGCAGTCCGTGACCATCGAGGTCAGCTGCGGCCGGTCCGCGTCGAGGACCAGCGAGGGCAGCTCGTCCAGGGTGAGCGGGGGAGCGGCGGCGTCGCGGCCGAGGATCTCGTACAGCTCCCCGGACCAACTGGCGTGGTCCGTGAGCAGGTTCCACTCCGCGCTGCCGACCCGGCTGAGCAGCGACTCGCCGCGTGCCGTGGGGACCGCTGCCGGTGGCCGCGCGGCTTCCGGGCTCCCGGTGACGGGGGGCGGGCCGTCGCGCAGCTGTGCCAGATGCTCGTCGAGGTCGTTGAGTTGGTGCAGCGCGAGGTCGTAGAGTGCGCGCTGCCAGCGGTCCCGCGGGTCGGCGTCGTCGGTGCGCGCGTCCCGCCGCACGGCGTCCATGTCGCCCTTGAGCCGTCGCGCCTGCGATATCAGCGCTTCGACCGTGCCGCGTCCTGGCGGTGGGGCGGCTGGGCGGTCCGCGGAGAGATGGGACGGCATGACGCACTCCGATGCGGGGACGGTACGACAAGGCTGGCGGTGGGACCGTTACGACTGTTGCACAGCGCGCGACGCCCTGTAAGGGATTTGGCAACACACGATACGGTGGTGCTTCTGGCATATGCCAGCGTCTTCCAGGACTGCTCGCGGCGTAGCCGGAGCCTAGGCGCCGTGACGGTCAAGTCGTAGGGCGCGTACGTGAATTGACGGGTTCTCGGCCCTTTCGGGTCGCGCCCGAATGAGTGTTCGTCGCATGGATGTTCCAAGGTGTACGTGAGAGGGCGCACCGCGCTCGTAAGAGAACCGGCATGGAACCGGCCGCCCTCTCGCCGCAGTGGAGACCGAAGCATGGACATCACCCTCCAGCAGCCCGCCCGCGCCCGGCTGATCACGGCGGAGGAGCGGGAAGTTCCCGTCCCCGTCACCCTCCGCTACCTGTCCGCCGACCCCCTCGCGGTGCACTTCGACTTCCCGCCCGAGTCCTGCCTCGACGGGGAGGCGCTCAGCTGGACCTTCGCGAGAGCCCTGCTTCAGGAAGGGGTGCGGGGACCGGCGGGCAGCGGCGACGTGCACATCTGGCCGTGCGGCAGGGCCCTCACGGTGCTGGAGTTCCACTCGGCGAGCGGACTCGCGCTGGTCCAGTTCGACACCTCGGCGCTGCGCCGCTTCCTGCTGCGCACGTACGCGGTCGTCGCGGCCGGCCAGGAGGACGTCGGCGCGGCCCTCGATCGGGGGCTGGACTCGCTGTTCGACGGGGTCTGACCCGGGCCCGCGGGCCGTGCCGTCCGGGTCAGCCGCCGTCACCCGCGTACAGCTCCGGACGCGTGGCGAGGCCGACGGTGACCCGGTCGCCCCCCTCCAGGGCCCGCACCCCGGCCTCGGCGACGGCGGAGGCCGCGTAGCCGTCCCAGGCGCCCGGGCCGGTGACCCGGCCCCGCCGGGTGGCGTCGACCCAGTCCTGCACCTGGCGGTCGTAGGCGTCCGCGAACCGTACGAGGTAGTCCTGCGGCACCTCCTCGCGGGCTCCGCCCTCCGCGGTGACCAGCAGGGTGTGGCCCTCCCCGATCCGGGCGCTGCCCGACTCGCAGACGGCCTCGCAGCGCACCTGGTAGCCGAAGCCGCAGTTCACGAAGACCTCGACGTCGACCACGGCGCCGCCCGCCGTCTCGAACAGCACGAACTGCGGATCGAGCAGACCCTCGGGGGCGTTCGTGCTGGACCGGGGGCGCAGCACCGTCACGGCGGTCAGCTCCTGGCCGAGCAGCCAGCGCGCCGCGTCGATCTCGTGCGAGACCGAGCTGTTGACCAGCATCGCGCTGGTGAAGCCCGGGGGCGAGGAGACGTTGCGGTGGACGCAGTGCAGCATCAGCGGGCGCCCCAGCCTGCCGCTGTCCAGCAACGACTTCAGCTGCCGGTACTCGGCGTCGTAGCGCCGCATGAAGCCGATCTGCGCGAGCCGCCGGCCGAGTCGCGCCTCCGCCTCCACCACCCGCAGCGCCCCCTCCGACTCCGGCACCATGGGCTTCTCGCACAGCACCGGCAGACCGCGGGCGAAGGCCGCGAGCAGTGCCTCCTCGTGGGCGGGGCCGGGGGAGGCGACCAGTACGGCGCCGACGCCGGGCGCGTCCAGTGCCGCCTCCGCCTCCGCGTGCACGAAGACCCCGTCGATCCCGGCCGCCGCCTCCTTCGCGCGCTCCGGGTCCGGGTCGGCCACCGCGGCCACCCTGGCGCCGCTCACCACACGGTCCAGCCTCCGTATGTGATCGGCTCCCATGTGTCCCGCGCCCAGCACCGCCACGCCCAGCAGCTCACCCACGAGCGCCCTCCCTTGTCGCCGGATGTCCCGGCGTAGCGTAGGCACAAGGGCGCGGGCACCGTCAGTGGCGCGTCAGTAGCGCAGCACCCCCGCGATGCCGTCGGCGTCGGCCAGGGTCCCGTCCGGGACGAAGCGGACGTCGGCGCCGGTCTCCAGGCACTGCTCCACGATCTCGTCCACGATGTCCTCGCGGGCGTCGAGATCGCCGCCGGAGGCCGGGACGAGGTGGTCGCCGTCGTCGCGCACGGTCACGCGGTAGTTCTCCTCGACGGCGAGCAGCCGCACCCGCGCCTCCCGGGCGTTCTGCCAGACCTCGTCGACGCCGGCCGCGAACTCCTTGCGCCCGCGGGCCGATTCGAGTTCCTTGGTCACCGTGTCGATGGTCCGCAGGTCCTCGGCCTCGACGATGGCCCCCACCGCCTGCCACACGGCCTCGGGGGTGCCCTGCGCGAGTCCGCCGTGGGCGATGTGCAGGGCCCGCCGCGCGGCGTCCCCGACCTCGTCGAGGCAGGACAGCGCGGCCTGCTCACCGGTCACGTACAGCGGCCGTGGGCGGTCCCGCAGGATCGCGCCGACCGCGGTGTCGGCCTCCCGCAGGAAGTGCCGGGTTCCCTCGTCGCGGAAGGTGCTCGGCATGTCGCCGACGCGTTCCAGGCGCTCGGGATCGAAGTTCTCCGGCCTGCGGACGAGCGGGAAGCCCCCGCTGCGCTCCTCGGCGACGCGCCCCCCGCCGCCGTTCCACAGGGTGGCGCGGTCGGCGGAGACCGACAGCACCCAGAACGGCCGCTCGGACACCTGTGCGGAGACCAGGTTGCGGGTGAGGAAGGTGTCGGAGAGCACCACCCGCTCGGGCACGGAACGGCCGAGCGACCACACCTGGTGCTCACCAGGGGCGGCGAAGATCACCAGGCCGTCCTCGGAATGGGTCAGATCGACCTCGCCGAGTGCCTGGTCGAGCTGGGCCGCCACATCGGCGCGCCGTTCCCGGGTCACCGCGGGATCGGCCTCCAGCTGCCTCTTGGCCTCGGACACCACATTGCGCAGCCGGACCCGGTCCTGCGCGTTGTACGGCTCCCTGCGGTGCGTCGGCGTCAGCACGGAGACCGCCGGGTAGGGGCGCGGGCGGCGCAGCTCGGACAGGGTCGTGGGACTGAGTGCGTGCTCCATGACAGCACCATAGGACCGATTCGCGTATCAGGCATTTGGGGCAATGCGCTCCTCACGGCGAGGCGCCCGCGCCGTTCTCGGAACCGCAGGAGCTACCGCTCGGCGGCAGGGTGCCGTACAGCAGGAAGTCGTCCACCTTGCCGCGCACGCACTTGGACGACATGTAACCGGTGTGGCCCTCGCCCTTGTTGTCGAGCAGCACGGCCGACGGTCCCAGCCGCTTCGCCGTCTGGACGGCCCAGCGGTACGGCGTCGCCGGGTCGCCGCGGGTACCGACCAGCAACATCTTCGGGCCGTCGACGTCCTTCACCTCGTCACGGATGAAATCGGTGCCCTTGGGGCGGCCGTAGCACAGCAGGACCTGGGTGAGTCGGAACGGGCCGAAGACCGGCGACGCCGCCTCGTACGCGGCCCGCAGCCGGCCGAGGTTCCCGGTGATCTGCCGGGCCGTGGGCCGGTCGGGGTCGTCGGCGCAGTTGACCGCCATCAGCGCGGCCGGGAGGTTGTCCAGGGGAACGTTCTCCTGGTCCACGAGCCCGCCCTCGGCGGACGGCGAGTCCTCCTGGCGGCCCTGGCGCGCTCCCGCGGCCGCGAGGCCGCCGGTGGCGAAGGCCTCGACGCCCTGGGTGTCCCCGTCCTCCACCAGCGAGGCCAGCGCGCGTTCGAGCGACGGCCACATGTCTCTGCTGTACAGCGCCTGGCTCAGCGCACCGACCAGGTCCTGACCGGTGAACTCGCCGCTGAACGCGGTCGGGACCGGATCCTCGTCCATCGAACGGACCAGGCGCACGACCTCCTCGCGCGCGACGCGCGCGTCCTGGCCGAACGGGCAGGCGATGTCCTTCACGCACCAGTCGATGAAGTCGTCCAGCGCGGTCTGCTGCCCCGCGGCGCCCGCCACGCCCTGCTTCACGAGCGACTCCGTCAGTGTGTCGACGCCGTCCAGCGCCATGCGGCCCACCTTGTCGGGGAACTGGGCCGCGTAGACGGCGCCGAGGCGCGATCCGTAGGAGAAGCCGAGGAAGTTGAGCTTGTCGTCGCGGAGCGCCTGACGGATGACGTCCATGTCCCGGGAGACGTTGATCGTGCCTATGTGCGGCATGACGGGCCCGGAGTGCTTGGCGCACTCCTCGGCCGCCCTCTTCAACTGCCGCAGCACCGCGTTCGGATCACGCAGCGTCTCGTCGGTCCCGGCCGTGACCTCCGCGCCGGCGGAGGGGCTGTCGCCGCAACTGACCGGCGAGGAGCGGCCGACGCCCCGCGGATCGAAGCTCACCACGTCGTAGCCGTCGGTCAGGGCCATGAAGTCGTCACCGCTGTGGGCGAGTTCGCTGACGCCCGGGCCGCCGGGACCGCCGAAGTTCAGCAGCAGCGAGCCGCGCTTGTGGCCGCTGGCCCGGTACCGGGCGACTGCCAGGTCGAGTGTTCCGGCGGCCGGGCGGGCGTAGTCCAGGGGGACCGTGACCTTCCCGCACTGCAGATCGCCGGAGACCGTCCCGCCCTCGCACTTCTTCCACACGACCTTTTGCCGGTAGAACCGCGTCAGGTCGGGCTGTGAGTCGTCCGTGGCTGTCGCCGGCACGCCGGCGCCCAGCATCGCCAGGCCGATGGCTCCGGCGACCGAGTGGCGTCGTACCGCGCGCAGCGGTGACGGCTTGGCCAGCATCGATGCCTCCAAGGGGCCCCGCGGGGGACCGGTGAACGGCGCCCTCGCCCACGATAAGCGGCCCTCGCGACAGCCGCCTCCGGGGCCGGTACGGCGTCAGGAGCCGCTCTCACCTGTTCGGCTCACACGTCCGGTACGTTCGGTTACGGACTGTGTGCAGGGGTTCGGATGGCTTTACTGCCAGTTCGACAAACGTGTCACTCGGTGGGGTGAAAGGCGGATAAGCCATAACTCGGATGGTTCACCTGCGTTTTATCCGGTGCGGGTGAGTGCCCGTGACCTCGTCTGGAAGGCAGGGACCCCATGAAACGGGTTACCCGAAACGGTGTGATCGCCGTCGCCGCCGCGTCCGGCGCGATGGCTGTGACGTTTCCGGCGTACGCGGACTCCGCGGCCGACGGAGCCGCGGTCGGCTCGCCAGGGCTGATCTCCGGCAACACCATCCAGCTCCCGGTGCACGTCCCGGTGAACGTGTGCGGGAACACCGTGAACGTGGTGGGGCTGCTGAACCCCGCCGCGGGCAACCGCTGCGCCAACACCGGCGACGCCACGAAGGGATCCGGCTCGGGTTCCGTGGCGGGCGGGGGCGCGTCCGCCGAGGGCAGCGGAAAGGATTCGCCCGGCGTGCTCTCCGGCAACGGGGTGCAGCTCCCGGTGGATCTGCCGGTGAACGTCACCGGCAACAGCGTGAACGTCGTCGGCATCGGCAACGCGGCCGTCGGCAACGAGTCCGAGAACAGCGGCGGCCCGGTCCGCCCCGAGGAGCCGACGCCGCGACCGTCGACCCCGCCGAAGGCCCACCCGGCGCCGAAGCCGACGCCTCCGCGCGTCACGGAGCCGACCACGTCCGGCCTCGCGGAGACGGGCGCGGACGCGACCCTGCCGACGGCGATCGGCGCCTCCGCGCTGGTGCTGGGCGGGGCGGTCCTGTTCCGCCGCTTCCGCCCCGACGCGGTGCGCTGACCGTTCCGGCCCCGAGGCCGCCGTGGCCCGGAGGGCGAGTACCACCGGGCCCGCGCCCCCTCGCGCCCTGATGAAGACCGCGGGCCGACGGCCCGGCGGCTCCGTGGCGGGCCCTGGGGCCGTGAGCGTCGCTTGTGGTCGGCGCCCGGGCCGGTCTGGCGTGTGTTTCCTGCGGGCGCGGGTTCGCCCGTCGGCCGGCCCAGGGGTGGGCTTTTGCGGTGTGACCGCCGGTCCGGTCTGGCGTGCGTTTCGTGCGGGCTCGGGCTCGGGCTCGCTCGTCGACCGGCCCAGGGGTGGGCTTTGCGGCGTGACCGCTGCCTGGCCCGTATCCGGTCCGGTCTGGCCCGGATCTCCCCGCGGGCCCGGGCGGCGACCTCGCGCGGCCACGGTCGGTCGGCTCCGGGTGGTCTTCCGGGACGCGAGTGCTCCCGGGCCCCTGCCGGTCCGGGCGCGGGTCTCCGGCCCCGCGGGGTCGCCCGTCCAGGGGTGGCTGCGCCCGCCTGGCCCCCGGGCGGGCCGGGGCGTGAGGTCGCCGCGTTCCTCGCCCTCGGCGCGTCAGCCGCGAACGCCGCCGCCCAGGAGGCGGCGGCGTGGGCACGTGGCCCGTTCGGGCGCGGGTATCCGGCCCCGCGGGCTCGCCTGTCGCCCCGGCGCGACTTGCGTCGCGGGTCGTCGCTCGGCGCGTGCGGGATGTCGGCCCTCGGTGGCATGGCCGAGGGGCCCGGGGTGTCAGGAGCGGGCGCGGTGGAAGCGGTGGTGCAACTCCCGGATCTCATCGGTGAGCTCGGGGACCGGACCCTCCACGATGACGCCCGGCGCCACCTCGTTCACCGGCAGTGTCCGTACCGGCGGCGCCGGTACCCCCAGCTCCGCCAGCCATGAGACGAGCTGCTGCGAGGACGCCACGTACACGATGCGTCCGAGACCCACCCAGGCGTGCGCGGCCGCGCACATCGGGCAGTGCTCACCGGACGTGTACACCGTCGCCGTCGCCCGCTGCTCCGGCGGCAGATGCTCCGCTGCCCAGCGCGCGAGTGCGAACTCCGGATGCCGGGTGCGGTCGCCCGAGGCCACCCGGTTGCGGTCCTCGGCGAGCACCGAGCCGTCCCCGCCGACCAGCACCGAGCCGAACGGCTCGTCCCCGGCGTCCAGTGCCTGGCCCGCCAGCTCGACACAGCGGCGCAGATGCGGCAGCTCGGCTTCGCTCACCATGCGGGATCTCCCCTTCCCTCTGTTTGTTCCTCTGTTGCCGTCCGTTCCATCGGCGGGTCCAGTCCACACCCCGTTGGGGGTTCGCCGCCTCCTGGGACGGTCTCACATTGACATGCAGGCAATTGCCTGCATAACGTGGAGTGTGCGATCAGAAGACGACGACTTCCGGATGGACAGGGTCTTCAAGGCCCTGTCCGACGAGACCCGCATGCGCCTCCTGGACCGGCTGCACGAGGAGAACGGGCAGACCCTGGGCGAACTGTGCGAGCGCATCGCGATGACCCGCCAGTCGGTGACCCAGCATCTGGCCGTCCTGGAGGACGCCAACCTGGTGAGCACGGTGCGACGGGGCCGGACGAAGTTGCACTACCTGAATCCGGTGCCGCTCCACGAGATCCAGGAGCGGTGGATCGACAAGTTCGAGCGCCCGCGCCTGCGCGTGCTCGGCGCCGTGAAGCGACAAGCCGAGGAAGCCATGACCGACAAGCCCACGTTCGTGTACGTCACCTACATCGAGAGCACCCCGGAGAAGGTCTGGGACGCGCTCACCGACGCCGACCTCACCGCCCTCTACTGGGGGCACAGCAACGTCTCCGACTGGCGGCAGGGCTCCCGCTGGGCCCATGTGCGCACGGACGGTTCCGGCGTCGCCGACGTGGTCGGCACCGTCGCCGTGAGCGAGCGTCCGACGCGCCTGGTCACCACCTGGGCGGCGCCCGGCGACGAGGGGGGCGAGGACGACGGGGCCGGCCGTTCGCGCGTCACCTTCGACATCCGGGCGCACGGTGACATCGTCCGCCTGACCGTCACCCATGAGGACCTCGCCGACGAGGCCGAGCGTGCCGACGCGGCGTCCGGCTGGGCGGCCGTGCTGTCCAACCTCAAGTCGCTGCTGGAGACCGGCAGTCCGCTGCCTCAGGAACCCTGGCTGGTCCCCGGCCCCTGAGCCACGGAAACGGCAGGCACGGAAACGGCAGGCACGGAAACGGCAGGCACGGAAACGACAGCCACGGAAACGGCAGCCACGGAAACGGCCGGTCCGCCAGGCATGGCGGGCCGGCCTCGCTGCTGTCTCATCGACTCCCTTCCTGTCGGGGATACCTACGGCTTGGGGACGCTCTTCGCTGCCGTACCGGCGCACACCAGGCCCAGGATCACAGCCAGGGCGCCGATGATGACGTTGTTCCAGACGACACCCGCGTCCGGGTTCGAGCCGACGATCCACGGCGAGATGATCATCCACACACCCAGCGCGCACATGGCCCAACTGAGGCCGTACATGCGTTCGGGTGCCCGTGTGAACCCGAGTGCCAGCAGGCCGATCGCGATCCCGATGATCAGGTTGTGGGTCGTGAGTGCGGCTTGGCTGGTGGCGTAGTGGACCACCCAGGGAGATACGGCACAGTACAGACCGAGCAGGAACACCGGTCCGTCCACGAGTGCCACATCACGGCCGCCGAGCATGCGCGCGTAGCGGGCCCGCATCTCGTAGGCGTCGGGGTGGCTGGACATGTCACCTCTGGTGGGCTGGACGTTGGCCATGACTCGTCTCCTTCTGACTTCGCTGGCCAGACCGCGGCTGGTGCGGTATGCGGTAAGCGCCGCGTATGTCCATTCTGCTCTTATTTCGCCTTTATGTGTAGACGTCACTACTCTGATCATCGTGAAGAGAACCGATCATGCGCACGGCCCCGGTAACCGGCGCCCTCCCGGGGCCCCGGGAGGCGTCGACCTCAGGCACCTCGCCGTGCAGCTGCGCCGGATGAACGTCGAGATCAACCGTCTGGTCCACGGACTGGCGGGCAACGACCTGAACGCCACCGACGTGCAGGCGCTCGCGGCCATCCTGGACACCGACGGCCCCATGACGCCGGGGCGCCTGCGCAAGCACCTCGGACTCACCTCCGGATCCGTCTCCGCCTGCGTGGAGCGCCTGGAGCGCGCGGGCCTCATCCGCCGGGTCAGGGGCGGCACCGACCGCCGCGTCGTCCATCTGCGCTACGCCTCCGCCGCCCCGTCGACGGCCCACTGGTACTACCGCCCGCTCGCCGAGGCCACCGCGGCCGCCCGATCCCGCTTCTCCGAGGCCGAACTCGGCGTGGCGCTGCGCTTCCTGGCGGCGCTGAACGAGGAACTCTCCCTGCACCGGGCCTCCGGCGACTGACGCCCGCGCCGTCCCGAACCGCGGCGGACCCCCGCCCGTTCACCGCCTGTCGCGCGCCGTGCAGACCGATGTACATGATCGCGGACTTCCAGGGCAGGCGAATCGTACGGGAGTTGCCCGTATCCGTCGAGGGCTCGACGGAGGACGTGGGAGGTGTCTGCGGCTATGGGTGCGAAGGTGATGGAGCGTTTCCCCGCCGGCGCTCCGCGCGGTTCGTGGCCGGCGGAGGAGTACGCCGCCGCGCTGCGCGCCGAGGGCGAGTCGGCGACGGTGGTGATGGATCTGAAGCAGGACGCGTTCCTCGTGGTGGTCCCGGCCCGCGACGAGGACTGACCGCCGGCCGCCCGGAGCCTCGCGTCGCGTCGACCGGTTCCGGCCACAGGTGCGGCCCGAAGCGGCCCGAAGCGGCTCGAGGCGGCCCGATGCGCGCGGCGCCGGAGCGGCGGCGGACCGGCGGCGGACGAACACGACGGATCTCGGAGCCGGTTCAGGTGCTTTCCCGCCACCGCCTCGCGATGTTCCCTGGTCCGCGATGCGAGATCGGCCCGGAGTTCCTTGACGGTCCCGTCCGGCGGCTGCCACGATCGAGGGCATGCTGATGCGACTGGACCTCACGCGGCGACGCCATGTCGACCTCGCACGCGTCTCCAGCGCCTCCTGTCGCGCCGCGTGCTGATCACTGCCGCGGCTGCTTCCACCCCGCCCCTGCCGTAGCGCAGTTGGGCCTGCCCGGCACTTTGGGTCTCCTTCGTGTGCGTGCGGCGCACCCGTTCCGCGCTGCGGTGCGGCCGGCCTTTCCGTACCGCATGGCGTGAGGGGAGTTCCCGTATGCCCGGGCACGCACCGGTAGCTGCCCGGTCATGACCGTCCGGTCGTGCAGGGCAACGGAGTTCCGCCCGCTCGACCGCACGGCCCCGACGCCCCGGACCCGCCCGATCCGCCCGGAACCCGATCCGCCCGGAAAAGAGAATCCATGGCCACCGTACTGTCCGTCTCCGGCAGCCCCTCCGCCTCCTCCCGCACCGACCGACTGCTGCGCCACCTGGACCGACGGCTGGCCGCGCAGGGCCACGACGTCGTCCCGCTCGACATCCGCACCGTCCCCGCCGAGGCCCTGCTCGGCGCCGACGTCCGGCACCCGGCGATCCTGCGGGTCACCGAGCTGTTCGCCCGCGCCGACGGGGTCGTGGTCGGTACGCCCGTGTACAAGGCGTCGTACTCCGGCGTCCTCAAGGCGCTCCTCGACCTGCTGCCGCAGTACGCGCTGACCGGCAAGACCGTGCTGCCGCTCGCGACCGGCGGCACGGCCGCCCATGTCCTCGCCATCGACTACGCGTTGCGCCCGGTGCTGTCCTCCATGGGGGCGGGCCACATCGTGCAGGGCTGGTTCACCCTCGACAGGGACATCACCGTGCACGACGACGGCACCCTCACCGTCGCGCCCGCCGCCGCGGAGGCGCTCGGTCAGGTGGTCGACCAGTTCTCGGCCGCTCTGGGCCGCACCCCCCTGCTGGCGGCGGCGGGCTGAACGGCCCGATCCCTCCCAGCGCGCCGGGGTGCCGTTCGCCTCAGGAGGCCAGGGCGTCCAGGTGCGCGCGGCGTGACTCGGCGGTCTGGCCCTGGACCAGCAGGAACAGGGCCTCGCGGGCGAGCCGCTGGGCCGTGCCGTCCAGCGTCATCGACCGGCCGCCGCCCGACACCACGGCCGCGGTGGTCGCCGCGCGCATCACCTCGTACGACCGCAGCCTGAGCGCGAGCCGTTCGTCCAGGTGCTCGTGCGGCGCCGCCTCGTCGGCCAGCGCGTAGGCCCGGTCGCGGATCCCGGAGAGGCGGGCGCGCAGGGGGCCCGCGACGTCGTCGTCCAGCAGGCTCAGGGCGGCTTCGGTGACGCCGAACACTGCGGGGGAGGCGGCCACCGTCTTCGGACGGTCCTCGGCGGCCCACTGCTCGTACGGCTTGCGCAGGGCGACCGCCTCCTCGGGCAGCCACAGCCCGTCCAGCTCCAGCGACACCGTGCGCGCCGCGGTGAGCGCCGCGAGCCGCATCGGGGGGAGGGGCGCAGCCCCGGCTGTTCCCGCGCCTCGGTGAAGGCGAACAGGGCCTCGCCGCCGTCGGTGATTCCGGCGAGCAGCATCACGTCGTTGAGGCCCCAGCCGGTGTACCAGGGCACGGTCCCCTCGAACCGCCATCCGCCGCGCGCCCGCTCCACCCGCACCGGAGTACGGGGGTGGGCCCGCAGATGCGCGTAGGCGACGCCCGAGAGCAACTCGCCGCGGGCCATCGGGCCCAGCAGGCGCTCCCGGACCGGTGCCTCGCCCTTCACCAGCGTCGCGACCGGCGTGTGGTGCTGCGTCTGGACGAACCAGGTCGAGCAGCAGGCCCCGGCCAGGATCTCCGCCGTCGCACGGGCCACCGCGGCGGGCGCGGCCGAGCCACCGTACTCCTCGGGCGCGCCGAGCCCGAGCAGCCCGGACCGCTTGATCGCCTCGATGTGCCCGACGGGCACCTCCGTGCGGTCGACCACCGCGGCCCGCGGGGCGAGGAGGTCGTCCGCCAGCCGCCGGGCGCGGGCGACGAGCGGGTGCGATGGGGTGGTCATGGCATGATCTTCCGCTGCCGTGGCCGGGGATGTCGATTCCGGGGGATCGGCCGCTCAGCTGAGCGGGGTCCGCGACGTGGTGCCTACCCTGGAGACGTGGCTCGTTCCAACGATGAGGTCGCCGCGCTGTTCGCGGAGTACGCGGACCTGATCTCGATCACCGGGGGAGACGCGTTCCGGGCCCGGGTGTACGAGAAGGCCGCCCGGGCGATCGGCGGTCACCACGCCGACGTGTCGACGCTCGACCTCAAGGGCCTCCAGGAGATCCCGGGCGTCGGCAGGTCGATCGCGGAGAAGATCGTCGAGTACCTCGGCACCGGCCGGGTCACGGCGGTGGAGGAGCTGCGGGCGAGGATCCCCGCGGGCGTGCGGCGGCTGACCGCGATACCGACGCTGGGTCCGAAGAAGGCCATGGCGATCCACGAGCAGCTGGGCATCTCCTCGATCGAGGAACTGGCCGAGGCGATCCACGAGGAACGGCTGCGGGACCTGAAGGGCTTCGGGCCGAGGACCGAGGAGAACATCCTGCACGGCATCGCGCTGTTGCGCTCCTCCGGGGACCGGGTCCTGATCGACGCCGCCACGGATGTCGCCGAGGGCATCGTCGCCCGGCTGTCGCAGGTGCCGGGCTGCCTGCGGTGCGCGTACGCCGGTTCGCTGCGCCGTGGGCGCGAGACGATCGGGGACGTCGACGTCCTGGTCGCCGCCGAGGACTCGGAGCCCCTGATGCGGGCCTTCACCGAACTGCCCGAGACCGGTGAGGTCGTCGCGCGCGGCACGACCAAGACGTCCATCCGCACGACCAAGGGCCTCGCCGTCGACCTCAGGGTCGTCCCGCCGGACTCCTGGGGAGCGGCACTCCAGTACTTCACGGGCTCCAAGGCCCACAACATCCGCACCCGCGAGCGGGCCGTGCACCAGGGGTTCAAGCTCTCCGAGTACGGGCTGTTCGACGTCGAGAGCGGGGAGCGGATCGTCTCCGAGAAGGAGGAGGACGTCTACGCGCTCCTCGGGCTGCCCTGGATCCCGCCGGCGCTGCGCGAGGACCGGGGCGAGATCGAGGCCGGGGCGCGCGGCGAACTGCCCGAGCTGGTGCGGGAGTCCGACCTCCGGGGCGATCTGCACACCCACACCGACCTCACGGACGGGCTCGCCCCGCTGGAGGAGATGGTCGCCGCGGCCGCCGCGCGCGGCCACGCCTACTACGCGATCACCGACCACGCGCCCAACCTCTTCATGCAGCGCATGACCGACGAGCGGATGCTGGCGCAGCGCGAGCGCGTCCGGGAGCTCGACGAGGAGTACGGGCGGCGCGGCGGGCGCGGCGGGATGCGGTTGCTGCACGGTGTGGAGCTGAACATCGACCCCGACGGCGGCGTGGACTGGCCGGACGACTTCCTGGCCGGCTTCGACCTGTGCGTGGCCTCGGTGCACTCGCACTTCAACCAGAGCCGCGAGGCGATGACCCGGCGGTTCCTGCGGGCCTGCGAGAACCCGTACGTCCACGTCATAGGCCACCCCACCACCCGCCTCATCGGCAGGCGGCCCGGCGTCGACGTGGATCTGGACGCGCTCTTCGAGGCGTGCGCGCGCACCGGCACGGCCCTGGAGATCAACTCCCACCCCGACCGGCTGGACCTGAACGACGAGCACATCCTGCGGGCCAAGCGGTACGGGGTGAAGTTCGCCGTCGACAGCGATGCCCACTCCGTGCTCCATCTCGCCCATCTGCGCTACGGCGTGGGCATGGCACAGCGTGGCTGGCTGACCAAGGACGACGTGATCAACACCTGGCCGCTGACCCGGTTGCGGCGCTTTCTGCGCCAGGGGCGGACCACGGGACGTAAGAGCTAGCACGAACCACCAGGCCGGACCGGCGCCGTGCGCCGGTCCGCCGTCTGCTCGCCTCATCTCATCGGCGCTCCCGGGCGTTTGACTGGTCTACACCCTTGACTGGTACAGACCAACGCGGTTGAGTGGCGGACCAACCCCCCACCACGGCCGCCCCCGACGTCCTTCCCGGGAGCGGCCGTGTTCCGCAAAGGAGCCGAACCTTGTCGAGGCGTCGTATCCGCATCTCCGCACTCCTGAGCTCGCTCGCCCTCGCGGGCGCAGCCCTGGCCCTGCAGCCGGCCCCCACCGCGTCAGCCGCCGGATTCGTGGTCAGCGAGGCGCAGTTCAACCAGATGTTCCCGGGCCGGAACTCGTTCTACACCTACAGCGGCCTCACCGCCGCGCTCAGCGCGTACCCCGGCTTCGCCAACACGGGCAACGACACCGTGAAGAAGCAGGAGGCCGCGGCCTTCCTCGCCAACGTCGGTCACGAGACCGGTGGTCTCGTCCACATCGTCGAGCAGAACCAGGCCAACTACCCGCACTACTGCGACTGGGGCCAGTCGTACGGCTGTCCGGCCGGGCAGGCCGCCTACTACGGCCGGGGCCCGATCCAGCTGAGCTGGAACTTCAACTACAAGGCCGCGGGCGACGCGCTCGGCCTGAACCTGCTGGGTGACCCCTGGATGGTGCAGAACAACGCCTCCGTCGCCTGGAAGACGGGCCTGTGGTACTGGAACACCCAGTCCGGTCCGGGTTCCATGACCGGCCACAACGCCATGGTCAACGGCGCCGGCTTCGGGCACACCATCCGGAGCATCAACGGCTCCCTGGAGTGCGACGGCAAGAATCCCGCGCAGGTGCAGAGCCGGGTGAACAACTACCAGCGGTTCACCCAGATCCTCGGGGTTTCACCGGGCGGCAACCTGTACTGCTGACGTGGGTTCGCGGGGCATGGTGTCATGCACCTGACCAAAGCACCGCGAACGAAGGGCATTCGTCATGCGTCGCACCCCCCACGCCCTGCTCGCCACGACCGCCGCGCTGGCCGCCGCGGTCGTGGCCCCCACACCCCCGGCCGGGGCCGCCGTGGCGGCCCCGGCGCCGGGCACGTACTACGTGCAGAGCGCCACCACCGGCCTCAACGCGGCCGACAACCAGGGCGTCGTCGAGCAGCACAGACCCAAGGGCAACGAGGACCGCCAGCAGTGGAACCTCCGTCCGAGCGGCACCTCGTACGTCCTCGAGAACACCGACGCCGCCGGCAGCTGCCTCGGCCACGCGGGCGAGCAGGCGCGCACCGTGGCCTGCGCGAGCGCCGACGCGGCATGGGAGATCACGCCCGCGGGCGCCGACCGGTACACCCTCAAGGCCCCCGGCACCGACCGCCACCTCACGCTCGCCCCCAAGCCCGCCGGCGCCAACTACCCGGTCCCGCTGGCCGTCGGCGCCCCGGGCACCCTCGCCTCCTGGTACCTCACCCCTGTCACCCCCGTCACCTCCCCCATGCCCGACCAGGACCGGCGCACCCTCGACCAGGTCACGTTCCTCACCTCGCACAACGCCTACGCCAACGGCGTCGACGGCGGCTTCGCCCCGCCGTTCGTGAACCTCGTGCCGAACCAGTCCCGCGGCATCGACCAGCAACTGGCCGACGGCGTCCGCGGCTTCATGCTGGACATCCACCAGACCCCCGACGGCGCGATCCTCTGCCACAACAGCTGCACCCTGGTCAGCCGGCCGGTCGCCCTGTGGGTCGACCTCCAGCGGATCGTGGACTTCCTGCGGGCCCACCCCGACCAGTTCGTCACGGTCTTCCTGGAGGACTACGTCGACCCGGGCGTCCTGCGCTCCGAACTCGCGCGCGTCACGGGCCTGGAGGACATCCTCTACCGTCCCGACCGCACCGGCGTGCGGGACAACGGCTGGCCCCGGCTGGCCGAGCTGGTGGCGGCGAACGACCGGCTGCTGATCCTCACGGACCACAGCCGCTCCGCCGACGAGGCCGCGGGACTGACCCGGGACAGCTTCGGCGTGATGTACCAGCGGGAGTGGACCGTCGAGAACTACTGGTCGATGGGTTCCGGCCTCGGCTCCTCCGACTGGTCCTGCTACAGCCGCTGGTACGACGCGCACACCAACCTCCCGCTGACCCGCGGGGAGCCCGGCTTCCGCCCGCTGTTCGTGATGAACCACTTCCGTGACGTCCCGCTCTCCGGCACGGTCCGCACCGACAACACCAAACTCGCCGACCGCGCCCGCCGCTTCTGCCAGCCGGCCGCCCGCAAGAAGCCCAACTTCCTGGCGGTGGACCGCTACGAGCTCGGCGACGCCGCCTCCGCGGTGAACGCCCTGAACACCTACACCTACCCGTAGGTCCCCGCGGGCGCGGGCCCCGGTCACCCGGGGCCCGCCTCGCCGCGTCAGTGGCCGAGCACCGGGTAGTGGTCGGAGAGGTTGGTGTACGTGTGGTCGGTACCCCAGCTCGTCACCGTCCAGGGCGCGCTCCGCTCCTCGACCACCTCGTTCGTCCAGAGCGACGGCCGGGCGTGCCCCGCCCGGTGGAGGACGAAGTCGAGGTCCTCCCGCGGATCGTCGGGGTAGCGGTCCCGCGCGATGGAGTTCTCCGCGGTGTCGAAGGAGTACGGGTGGCCCGTGCGCGCGGTGCCGTCCACCAGCCCGGCGTCCGTGAGCATCGAGGCGTGCTCGGCACTGCGGGAGTCGACGTTCAGGTCACCGGCGACCAGCACCTGCTCACCCGCCGGGATGTCCTTGCCGTCCAGGAACGCGTCGACGGCCCGGAACTGGCGGCTGCGCATCGCCGCCGCCTCGCCCACGTCGCAGCCGGGGTCGGTGGACTGGGCGTGCGTGCCGAGGACGTGCACCTTGCTGCCGTTCACGTCCAGGACGACGTAGGCGAAGCCCTTGTTGGACCACCAGTCCGCGCCGCACGCGTCCTTGTAGACCCACTGTTCCTTGCGCAGGATCGGCCACTTGCTGAGGATCGCCACCCCGCCGTCCTCAGGGGTCGTCGCCGAGTACGCACCGCCGGTCGCGTCCCAGCCGCTCCTGCCGCGCCCGACCACGGGGGTCTGGTGCGGATAGCTCGCGGCCGCGGCGCTCTTCAGCGCGTCCGAGGACGAGTTGTCGAACGCCTCCTGCACGACCACGACGTCGTTGCCGCCGAAAAAGGGCGCCTGTGCGATCCGCGCGGCCCGGTGGTCCTGACCCCAGTGGGGGTAGAGGGTCTTGCTGAACAGGAAGACGTTGTACGACAGCACCCGCAGCGGCGGGGTCTGCTCGGCGGCCGCGGCGGGCGCCGAACCCGCGAGTCCGGCGGCGGCCAGCGAGAAGGCGAGCACGACGGCGCCGTGGGCGCGGCGCGGTGCGGGAAGCGTCACTGGATCTCCCTGTGGGGTGAAGAGGTGAGTGGCGCCGCACATCGAACCACCTGGAGTTACCCCCAGGTAACACCCGTGCGCGACAGGGGTGGCGGAAGGGCGTATGCCGGTGGGCGGGTGCCCCGGGCTGCTCCGGCGGCAGGAAATGAGGTATCCGGGAGGCGGGCGTAACGTGGCTGGCATGGACTCGGCCGCGGCCCTCGGCCCGCCGGTCCGGTGCATTCGTACGGCTGGACGCCGACTGCCCCACGGCGCGTCGGCGTCCGTCGCACGAGCAGGCCGCCTCAGCCTCCCGAGGCCTCTCCAGCGGAAGGATCAGCAATGGGCACGGTCACCACCTCCGACGGCACGACCATCTTCTACAAGGATTGGGGTCCGCGGGACGGGCAGCCGATCGTCTTCCACCACGGCTGGCCGCTCAGTGCCGACGACTGGGACAACCAGATGCTGTTCTTCCTGTCCCACGGCTACCGCGTGATCGCCCACGACCGGCGCGGGCACGGACGCTCCAGCCAGTCCGCGACGGGCCACGAGATGGACACCTACGCCGCCGATGTCGCGGCGCTGACCGACGCGCTCGATCTTCAGGGGGCCGTGCACATCGGCCACTCGACCGGCGGCGGAGAGGTCGCCCGCTACGTCGCGCGCGCCAAGCCCGGCCGGGTGGCGAAGGCCGCGCTGGTCGGCGCGGTGCCGCCGATCATGGTCAAGTCGGACACCAACCCCGGTGGCACGCCGATCGAGGTCTTCGACGAGTTCCGCGCCGCCCTCGCCGCCAACCGCTCGCAGTTCTACCTCGATGTGCCCTCGGGGCCGTTCTACGGATTCAACCGGGACGGTGTGGAGATCAACCACGGCATGGTCCACAACTGGTGGCGGCAGGGGATGATGGGCGCGGCCAACGCCCACTACGAGTGCATCAAGGCCTTCTCGGAGACCGACTTCACCGAGGACCTGAAGCGGATCGACGTCCCGGTGCTGGTCGCGCACGGCACCGACGACCAGGTCGTGCCCTACGCGGACGCGGGACCGCTGTCCGCGGAACTCCTCCCGCACGGCACCCTGAAGTCGTACGAGGGCTACCCCCACGGCATGCTCACGACTCATCCGGAGGTCCTGAACCCCGACCTCCTGGAGTTCGTGAAGTCGTAGCGTCACCGCGGAGGCGGGAGGGGGCCGCTCGGCCCCCTCCCGGGCCGTCCGCCCCTCTCGGCCCTCAAGCGCCCAGCTTGTCCGGGTACAGCCATGCCTGCAGGAGCCGGCTCAGCAGCGGCATGACCGCGTAGGTGAGCAGGGGAGCCAGCACGACGGGGAACACCAGGGTGCGGGGCACCAGCGGCCAGTCGCGGAAGTACTCGGCGAAGAGCCCGTCGTAGAGCAGCGCGAACGGGTAGACCGCGAGGATCGTTACCAGCGACATCTTCCAGCGCGCGGGGGGCCTGACCGTGGTGCCGGGGAGGTTGAACCACGTCTCCAGGCCGGTGGTGGTGAGCTTCGGGTGGGCCGAGCGGCCGAAGGGCTGGACGCGATCCTGCCACTTGGCTCGCTCGGGGGAGGTCATCCAGCGGTCCAGGCTCCGGGTGTCGGCGAAGCGGACCACCGCGTGGTAGCGACGGCTGTCGCCCTCCGGCCGCAGCCAGACCACGCCCCGGTGGCCGGGGAAGGCCGCCGCCTCCCGCTCCAGCCCGTGCGCCCACTGCTCGAACTCCTGCTCCCTGCCGGGCACCACCTCCCAGGTGTACACCACGGTCACCGGTTCTCGGGCTGCGAGCAGATGCTGTTCCATGCCGCAAATCTAACTTTTGCAGCCGGTCTGTGCCCGTACGAGAATGAAGGGTGCTTTCTCAGGAGGTGTCCCATGTCCACACCCGGCCAGGCCGTCACCGAAACAGGCACCGCACCCGTGGAACGCGGCCCCGGCCCGGTCCGGGTGCGACTGTCGATCAACGGCACCGAGCACGCCCTGGACATCGAGCCACGGGTGAGCCTGCTGGACGCGCTCCGCGAGCGCCTCGACCTGACGGGTGCGAAGAAGGGCTGTGACCAGGGCACCTGCGGGGCCTGCACGGTGTGGGTCGACGGACGGCGGGTGCTGGCCTGCCTCACGCTGGCGATGACCTGCGAGGGCCACGAGATCACCACCGTCGAGGGACTGGCCGCCCACGGGGAACCGCACCCGATGCAGCAGGCCTTCATCGAGCAGGACGCCTTCCAGTGCGGCTACTGCACACCCGGCCAGATCATGTCCGCCGTCGCGCTGCTCGCGGAGGGACACGCCGGTGACGACGCCGAGATCAAGGAGTGGATGAGCGGCAACATCTGCCGCTGCGCCGCCTATCCGCACATCCGGGCCGCGATCCGCTCCGTCCGCGACCAGACGTAGGAGGCGCCTCGTGCGGCCCATCACCTACCTCCGCGCGACCGACACGGCGACCGCCGTCGCCGCCGTCACCGCGGACCCCACGAGCGACTTCCTCGCCGGGGGCACCACCGAGGTGGACCTGCTCCGCCAGAACGTGCTGAACCCCCGACGGCTCGTCGACATCAACGAACTGCCGCTGGCCGCCGTCGAAGGCACCCCGGAAGGCGGTCTGCGCATCGGCGCACTGGCCCGCATGAGCGAGGTCGCGGCCGCCCCCGTGGTACGTGAACGCTTCCCGCTGGTCGCACAGGCCCTGGAGCTCGGGGCGTCCGCGCAACTGCGCAACATGGCGTCCATGGGGGGCAACCTGCTGCAACGCGTGCGCTGTTCGTACTTCCGCGACGCCGAGTCCGCGTGCAACAAGCGTGACCCGGGGACGGGCTGCTCGGCGATCGAGGGCTTCAGCCGTGGCCACGCGGTGCTCGGCACCAGCGAACACTGCATCGCCACCCACCCCTCGGACGTGGCCGTGGCGCTGGTCGCCCTGGACGCACGGGTGCACACCCTGGGCCCGAACGGTGAGCGGACCTACGAGATCGACGACTTCTTCCTCCTGCCCGGCGACTCCCCGCACCGCGAACACCCCATGGAGCACGGTGAGTTGATCACCTCCATCGAGGTGCCGCCGGCGCCACTGGCACGGCACTCGCTCTACCTGAAGGTCCGGGACCGCGAGTCCTACGAGTTCGCGCTCGTCTCGGTCGCGGCCGCGCTGTCCGTCGTGGACGGCACCGTCGCCGACGTACGCATGGCCCTCGGCGGGGTGGCCACCAAGCCCTGGCGGGCCCGGCGCGCCGAGGACTTCCTGATCGGCGCGGCCCTGAACCGCGACAACTTCGCCCTGGCCGGCCGTGTCGAGATGGACGCCGCCCGGCCCACCGCGCTGAACGCCTTCAAGGTCGAACTCGCCCAGCGCGCGATCGTCCGCGCCCTCGACACGCTCAGCGACGGAACGGGAGACGGGCCCTCGGCCCGCCCCGGGACCGGGAGCCCGTCATGACCGCCACCGTCCCGTCCGCCCTCGGACAGCCGCTCGACCGGGTCGACGGCTTCGCCAAGGTCAGCGGCTCCGCGCGCTACTCCACCGAGATCCCCCTCCCGGACATGGCGTACGCGTGCGTCGTCGGCTCCCGCATCGCCGCCGGGCGGGTCACGGAGATCGACACGAGCGCCGCGCTCGCCGAGGAAGGCGTCCTCGCGGTGCTCACCCACCGGACACTGCCCAAGGTCGCCGAGCAGCCGCCCCTCGTCCCCTCGCTCGCCGGGACGGCCGCCCCCGGCCAGACCTTCTTCCCGATGCAGGACGACACCGTGCACTACGCGGGCCAGCAGATCGCGATCGTCCTCGCCGACACCTGGGAACGGGCCCAGCACGGGGCGCGGCTGCTGCGTGTCACCTACGAGGAGACCCCGCCGGTCACCACCCTCGACCAGGGCCGGGACCAGTCGTACGTACCCGAGCGGATCTTCGGCGGCTGGATACCGGGCCGTATCGAACGCGGGGACGTGTCGGCCGCCCTCCAGGACGCCGACGTCCGCGTGGACGGCACGTACACCTACGCCGCGAACAACCACAACCCGATCGAACCCTCCTGCACCACGGCCCAGTGGGACGGCGACGAACTCCTCCTGTACGACTCCACGCAGGGGGTCAACGCCACGCAGATGACGGTGTCCCGGCTGCTGGGCCTGCCGATGGCGAAGATCCGGGTCATCAGCCACTACGTCGGCGGCAGCTTCGGGTGCAAGGCGATGATCCACGCCCACTCGGCGCTCGCCGCGATGGCGGCACGTGAGATCGGCCGGCCCGTCAAACTCGCCCTCACCCGGGAGCAGATGTTCACCTCCGTCGGGCACCGCGAGGAACAGGAGCAGCACATCACCCTCGGTGCGACGCGTGAGGGCAGGCTGACCGGGATCCGGCACCACAAGCTGTCGCCGACCTCCCACTTCGACGACTGGGCCGAACCCTCCGTCGGCACCTCCTCGCAGATCTACGCCTGTCCCGCCTTCGAGGGCGAGTACCGGCTGTTCCGCGCCAACACCATGACCCCCACCTTCATGCGGGCGCCCGGCGAGGCGAGCGGCATGTACGCGCTGGAGTGCGCGATGGACGAGCTCGCCCACGAGCTGGGCCTGGACCCCGTCGAGCTGCGGCTGCGCAACCACACCGACGTCGACGCCATGTCGGGCCTGCCCTGGTCCAGCGGCGGCCTCAGGGAGTGCTACGACCGGGGGGCCCGGCGCTTCGGCTGGGCCGACCGCGACCCCCGGCCGGGTGTGCGCCGGGAGGGGAACTGGCTGATCGGGACCGGCATGGCCACCGCGGTCTACCCGGTCGCCCCGCTCGCCAACCCGCAGCGCGCCCGGGCACGCCTCTACGCCGACGGCACGGCGGTCGTGCAGGCCGCCACCCCCGAGTTCGGCACGGGCGTCGCCACCGTCATGACCCAGGTCGCCGCGGAGGGCCTCGGGATGAACGTGGACCGCTGCCGGTTCGAGTTCGGCGACACCGACCTGCCCAACATCGCGGCCGCGGTGGGATCGTCGGGCGCGGGCATGATCAGCGCGGCCGTGCACAGCGCCGCGACCGCCCTGCGCGGGCAACTGATCATGAACGCCGTCGGCGACCCCGGCTCACCGCTGCACGGCGCCGACCCGGTCGACGTCGTCGTCCGGGACGGGATCATGACCGCCGGCACGGCGTCCGAGTCGTACGGCGATCTGCTGCGACGCAACTTCCGGCCGGACGCCGAGGCGGTGGGGCAGTGGAACCCGCCCCACGACATCCCCTACGGGATGATGACCTTCGGCGCCCAGTTCGCCGAGGTCGCCGTCGACGCGGAGCTCGGCCTCGTCCGGGTGCGGCGCATGACCGGTGCCTTCGCGCCCGGCCGGGTGCTCAACGCGAAGACGGCGCGCAGCCAGTTGATGGGCGGCATGCTCTGGGGGCTGGGCCAGGCCCTCCTGGAGGCCAACCACATGCAGCCGGACACCGGCCGCTGGGTCAGCGCGAGCCTCGGCGAGTACCTCGTCCCGGTCAACGCGGACGCCCCCGACGTCGACGTCGAGCTCGTCGAGATCGAGGACGACATCGTCAATCCCCTGGGGGTCAAGGGAGTCGGCGAGATCGGTCAGGTCGGCGTGGCGGCCGCGATCGCCAACGCCGTGCACCACGCCACCGGGCGCCGGGTGCGCAAACTGCCGATCACGATCGAGGACCTGCTGTGAGCGGCACGCCGGGCATCCGCGGCCACGTGGCGGCAGGCGCTCCGGTCGCGTCCCGGCCGAAGGTCATACACCTATGGGAGCACCGGACCCGAACGGCGTGACGGGCGCGGGCGACCCCGACGGCACGGACGCCGTGGGCGCCCTGGTCGAGGACGTGGGCGGCGAGGCGGCCGAGGCGCTGCGCGCCCTGCTGACCCACTCGGCCGTCGGGATCGCCGTCTGGGACGGCGACCTGCGGTGCGTCTGGGCCAACGACGCGCTGGAGGGCATCGACGGAATCCCCCGCGACCAGCGGCTGGGACGCCGGCCCCGCGAGGCCCTGAGCGGCGACGCAGCCGATCTGGAAGCCGTGGTCGTCCAGGTGCTGGAGACCGGAGCGTGCGCCACCGGTCGCGAGTACCGGCCGCCTGCCCCCGCGGGACGGCCGCGCGACCGTGCGTTCTCGGCCTCCTTCGTGCGCCTGGACGACGCCGCGGGACGCACGCTGGGTGTGTGCATGCTGATGCTGGTCATCAAGGACCGGCGGTGGGCCGGGAACCGCCTCGCCACGGTCAGCGAGGCGGGCGCCCGCATCGGGACCACGCTCGACGTCATGCGCACGGCCCAGGAACTGGCCGACTTCACGGTGCCCTTGCTCGGCGACTACGTGACCGTCGACCTGACGGAGGCGGTACGGCTCGGCGAGGAGCCGCTGGACCGGTTCGGGCCCTCGCAGGGGAGCCTTCCCAAGTTCCGGCGAGCGGGCCGGGCCTCGATCCACCCGGGCGCCCCCGAGGCCCTCTGGTCGGAGGGCGAGGTGGTCTACGTCCCCGAGACGTCGCCGTTCATGGAGGCCCTGTCCTCCGGCCGCCCCGTGCTGCACGCCACGATCGACACCTCCGAGGGCACCTGGCTGGACCAGGATCCGGACCGGGCTGCGAAGATCCGTGAGTTCCACATGCACTCCCTGCTGATCGTCCCGGTCCAGGCCCGGGGCGCGATCCTGGGCGTGGCGGTGTTCGTGCGGACGGACAACCCGACGCCCTTCGACGAGACCGATCAACTGCTGGCCGAGGAACTGGTGTCCCGGGCCGCGCTGAGCCTGGACAACGCCCGCCGCTACACCCGCGAGCGGACGCTCGCCCTCGCGCTCCAGCGCAGTCTGCTGCCGCGCCGCCTGGACGGCGGAGCCGCCATGGAGGTGGCCGCCCGCTACCTGCCCGCGTCGCCCGGGGACAGCGTCGGCGGCGACTGGTACGACGTCATCGGCCTCCCGCGCGGACGACTCGCGCTCGTCGTGGGCGACGTGGTCGGGCACGGCATCGACGCCGCGGCGACCATGGGCCGGCTGCGCACGTCCATCCGCACGCTCGCCGACCTCGATCTGCCGCCGGACGAGTTGCTGACCCGGCTGGACCGGACGTTCATCCGGCTGACCGAGGACGAGGTCGAGGCCGGGGCCGGTGTCCCGTCGATGGGTGCCACCTGCGTCTACGCGGTCTACGATCCCGCCACCTCGCTCTGTACGTTGGCCCTGGCCGGACATCCGCCGCCCGCCGTCGCCCGCCCGGACGGCGTCGTCCACTACCCCGACCTGCCCCACGGCCCCCCGCTGGGCGTCGGCATGCTGCCCTTCCCGCCCGCCGAGATCGAGCTCCCCGCGGGCACCGTGCTCGCCCTGTTCAGCGACGGGCTCGTCGAGGAGCGGCACCAGGACATCGACGTGGGCCTGGACCGGGTGGCCCGAGCGCTGTCCCTGGGCGCCTCGTCGCTGGAGGAGCTCTGCACGGCGGTGATCGGCACGCTGCCCTCCCCGACCCCGGCCGACGACGTCACCCTCCTGCTGGCCCGAGGACTGTGAGCGCGGCCCTCGGCAGAGCCGTCCGGCAGCGACTGGCGCCGCCGAGGTTTTACGTATAACCTCTCCCGTCAACCAGCCCTCCCGGAAGGTCCCGATGGCACGTATCGCCCTGGTCACCCTCGTCGTCGACGACTACGACGAGGCCATCCGCTTCTACACCGAGGCCCTCGGCTTCCGGCTCGTGGAGGACGCGCCCCGCCCCGACGGCTCCCGCTGGGTCGTGGTGGAGCCGGGGACGGACGGCGCCGGTACCGCTCTGCTGCTCGCCCGTGCCAAGGGCGAGGCGCAGCGGGTCCGGGTGGGCGACCAGACCGGAGGCCGGGTCGGCTTCTTCCTGCACACCGACGACTTCGCCCGTGACCACGCCCGGGCGCTCGCGGCAGGAGTGACCTTCCTGGAGGAGCCGCGGCACGAGCCCTACGGCACGGTCGCCGTCTTCCAGGACCTGTACGGCAACCGGTGGGACCTGCTCCAGCCCGCCGGCTGACCGGGCGCCGCTCCGGACCGCACCGCCCCGCCCTGCACGCTCCCCCGCTTCGCACGCTCCGCCCAGGAAAGGCGCACCATGAACGCTACGCGCGTAGACACCGAGACCCTCCGTCGCCTCCCCAAGGCCGTCCTGCACGACCACCTCGACGGCGGCCTGCGCCCCGCCACCGTCGTCGAACTGGCGGAGGCGATCGGGCACGCCCTGCCCACCACCGACCCCGACGCGCTCGCCGCCTGGTACTACGACGCCGCCAACTCCGGCGATCTGGTCCGCTACATCGCCACCTTCGAGCACACCCTCGCGGTCATGCAGACCCGCGAGGGCCTGCTGCGCACCGCCGAGGAGTACGTCCTCGACCTCGCGGCGGACGGCGTCGTGTACGGCGAGGTGCGCTACGCGCCGGAGCTCATGGTCGACGGCGGGCTGACCCTGCCCGAGGTCGTCGAGACCGTGCAGGAGGGCCTCGCGGCCGGCATGGCCAAGGCGGCCGCCGCGGGTACCCCGGTCCGGGTGGGGACCCTGCTGTGCGGGATGCGGATGTTCGACCGGAGCCGGGAGATCGCCGACCTCGCGGTCGCCTTCCGGGACGCGGGCGTCGTCGGTTTCGACATCGCCGGCGCCGAGGACGGCTTCCCGCCCGCCGACCACCTGGCCGCCTTCGCGCACCTGCGCCAGGAGAACGTGCCGTTCACCATCCACGCCGGTGAGGCGCACGGCCTGCCCAGCATCCACCAGGCGCTCCAGACGTGCGGCGCGCAGCGCATCGGCCACGGGGTGCGGATCACCGACGACATCGTGGACGGCAAGCTCGGCCGCCTCGCCGGATGGGTCCGCGACCGCCGGATCGCGCTGGAGATGTGCCCGACCTCCAACCTCCAGACCGGCGCCGCCACCTCGATCGCCGAGCACCCCATCACGGAGCTCAAGGACCTCGGCTTCCGCGTCACGCTCAACACCGACAACCGTCTGGTCTCGGGCACGACCATGACCCGGGAGATGTCCCTGCTGGTCGAGGAGGCGGGCTGGACCGTCGAGGACCTGCGCACCGTCACCGTGAACGCCGTCAAGAGCGCCTTCATACCCTTCGACGAGCGCAACGCCCTCCTGCGCGACGTGATCCTGCCGGGCTACGAGGCCTGAAGCAGCCCTCTCACGTAGGCGGCCTGGCCGACGTGCTGGAGGTCGTCGGACAGGACGCTCACCAACCGGGCACCGAGGCTGACCGGGGGGTCCCAGCGCTCGTCGACGATGCGTTCGAGGTCCTTGGCGGTCAGCCCGCGCAGGAAGCCGAGGGTCTGCGCGTGCACAGCGTCGTAGTAGCCGGTCAGCAGGCCGGGGGAGTCGACCCGTACCTTGGCGACCTGCGCCGCGCCGTGCCCGTACCCCGTGTCGTGGCGCGGCAGCCCGAGCGCGAAGCGCTTGTCCCAGTCCTGGGCGAGCCAGACCTGGTCGAGCCCCGCGGCGTCGGCGATGTGGTCGTCCTGGACGCGGCTGAGGTGCCAGATCAGCCAGGTGACGGAGTTCGCGCCGGGGCCGGGGAGGGCGTTGAGGTCGTCGGCCGTGAGGCCGTCGACGGCGGCGTGGACCTCTTCCTGGATGCGGTGGTACCCGTCGCTGAGGATGTCCTTGGCATGCATACGTCCCACCATGGCGTATCACCGCGCTCCCCACGACGGCGGGCGTCGCCGGTGGTTCAGGTGCCGGGCTGATCGTCGAGGAGGGACATCAGGGCCCTGGCGGCCGGACTCGTCGCCTCGGGCGCCGGCAACAGGGCCACCGTCTCGTACGCGGCCTCGCCGGTGCCCTTGAGGGGCAGGGCGGCGAGTGAGGCGCGTTTGTGCCGGAAGTGGTGCGGCACGACCGCGATGCCGAGGTTCTCGTCCAGCAGGTCCAGCAGGCTGTGCACGTCGTTCACCTCCAGGTCCACGGTCCGCCGGACCCCCGCCCTGGCGAAGACGGCGTCGGTGGCGCGACGCGGCCCCCAGTCGGGATGGAAGTCCACGAACACCTCGCCGCCCAGGTCCTGCGGCGTGACGGCGGCGCCGGCGGCGGCGAGGCGGTGCGTGGGATGGCACAGGACGGTCATCGGCTCACTGGTCAGCGCCACCGAGCGCAACTGCTCGGTGTCGTCCTCGGTGCGCACCGCGAAGGCCAGGTCCAGGCGCCCCGCGGCGACCTCCTCCAGCAGCGCTCCGGAGCCGGCCTGCCGCAGGCAGATCTCCACATCCGGGTGCCGGTGCCGGAACGCCGCGAGCAGCCGCGCGACGTTCACCCCGGCGATGCACTGTTCGGTGCCGAGCGCGAGCATGCCGCGCAGCACGCCCTGCACCGCGGCCACCGCCTCGTGGGCCGAGCGCACCTGGGCCAGGATCCGCTCCGCCTCGCCCAGCAGCGCCCGCCCGGCCGGGGTGAGCGTCACCCGCCGGGTGGTCCGCACGAACAGCGGGGTCTGCAACTCGCGCTCCAGCGCCCGGATCGAGGCCGACAGTCCCGACTGGGACACCATGAGCCGTTCGGCCGCCCGGGTGAAGTGCTGGTCCTCGGCGACGGCGACGAAGTGCTGGAGATGACGCAGTTCCATGACTGAGAAGCCTAGTCGCTCAATTCCATCGGATTCTTCTGTTGGACCACTGTCCGCAGGTCACGGCAGAGTGGGATCCCACCGAACCATCCGTGCCCACCCCTCTGGAGTCGCGTTGTACACGGCACACCCCGACCGCTACGCGGACATGCCCTACCGGCGTACCGGCCGCAGCGGCCTCAAGCTTCCCGCACTGTCGCTCGGCCTGTGGCACAACTTCGGCCCCGACCGGCCGGTCCAGACCCAGCGCGCGATCCTGCGCCGCGCCTTCGACCTCGGCATCACCCACTTCGACCTGGCCAACAACTACGGCCCGCCGCCCGGCGCCGCCGAGTCGGCGTTCGGTGAGGCGCTCAAGGCGGACCTCGCGCCGTACCGCGACGAGCTGGTGATCTCCACCAAGGCGGGCTACCTGATGTGGCCCGGTCCGTACGGCGAGTGGGGCTCGCGCAAGTACCTGCTGTCCTCGCTGGACCAGAGCCTGAGCCGGATGGGCCTCGAGTACGTCGACATCTTCTACTCGCACCGCCCGGACCCGGAGACTCCGCTGGAGGAGACGATGGGCGCCCTGCACTCGGCGGTCCAGCAGGGCAAGGCGCTCTACGTCGGCGTCTCCAACTACTCGCCTGAGCAGACCCGCGAGGCCGCCCGCATCCTGGGCGAGCTGGGCACCCCGCTGCTGATCCACCAGCCGCGCTACTCGATGCTCTCGCGGCTTCCGGAGGAGGGCCTGCTGGACGCCCTGGACGAGCTGGAGGTCGGCTCCATCGCCTACTCGCCGCTGGACCAGGGCCTGCTCACCGGCCGCTACCTGGACGGCATCCCGGAGGACTCGCGGGCCGCGGGCGACAGCCCCTTCCTGAAGTCCGACGCGCTGACCGAGGAGCTGGTGAACCGGCTGCGCGGCCTCAACGACATCGCCATGTCGCGCGGCCAGACGCTGGCGCAGATGGCGCTCGCCTGGGTGCTGCGCGGCGGCCGGGTGACCTCGGCCCTGGTCGGCGCGAGCAGCCCGCAGCAGCTGGAGGACAGCGTCGCCGCGATCGGCAACCTGGACTTCGACGCCGACGAGCTGTCCCGCATCGACGCACTCGCCCTGGCCTGACCCGCCGCATTCCCCACCCGTGCCCCGGAGGTGAGCCACCGCCTCCGGGGCACGGGTGTCTTCGTGCCGGGACGGCGTACGCGGCCTACCCGCCGAGCCGCTCCCGAAGACGCACCGTGACCGTGTCGCCCGCCTCCTTGCCGATCGCCCGGCGCACCTCGGCCTTGACGGGCAGCTTGTGGGTGCCGTCGCCCAGCGCCATGAAAGAGCTCTGGAAAGGGTGGCCGTCAATCGTGCCGCGGATCTTGACGAGTCCCCGGGTGCCGAAGAAAGCGACGGATTCGGGCCAGACGAGATACGTCCATCCGCCTTTGCTCGGACTCTTGTGCAGGACGGCGGTGAATTCCGCGTCGACGTTTCCGGCCGTTCCCATGACTGCCTCCACCGGTCGTGATCGCCAAATGCTTCACTCATCAGACCCCGTAAACAGGAAGAACTCATCGCGGAGGCTCTCGCTCCGCTACTGGCCAAGATCCGTACCGTCCGGCCTGCGCTCCTCACCCGTCGCGTTCCGGCCAATACGGGCGGTGAATATGCCAGGAGAGTGGCCGGAAAGGCATGGTGACAGTGATTCAATAGTGAAGATACTCGAAGGTACAGGGACTGTTTTCACCGCACAGGAGCCGCACCGAAAGCGGGGCATCACCGCTGGCAGGCAACGCGACGGGGGAGGCGAGCGTGCACGACGAATTCCTGTGCCATGTAACGGCGTACGGCACCTGCGGCGGCCGAAGAATCGGCGTACCGCTCGGCACCTACCGGGCACCCACTCTGGCACTCGCGCTGTGGTGGCTGCGCGATCGCGCCAACTGGATCGCCGAGCGGCTCGATCCCCAGCCCGGTGACGCGCCGTATCCGCCGAACGCGCTGATCCCGGTCGGCTCCGGCGTGGCCGACGTGCCGTCGGTGCTGCGCGCCTGGTGCGCCGACGCGGGTCAGCAGGAGCTGATCGCCGACCAGTTGGCGGCCGGGCGGCTGGTCAGGATCGCCACCTGTGACGACACCACGGAGTACGAGTTGCTCGCCGAGTCCGTCGACGCCCTGCGGATGCAGCGCACGATTCCGGCCCTCGTCGTTCCCGTCGCCTGACACGTGCCATCGGGGCCCGCGGCCCTGCGGGGGCTGGACCGCCGACGCACCGTCCACGATGATGACGCTGCCATGACAAAACTGTTCGGAGGGTGACCGTGCGCGCAGCCGTCGTCAGGGCCACACTGGCCGCCGTAGCCCTTCTGCTGCCCCTGGTACAGGGCCCCGCTGCCACCGCCGCGCCCGCGACCGTCCCTCGGCCCGAGGCCGCCGCCGACTGGACGGCTCCCCTGAGCACGCGCGGACGCTGGATCGTCGACGCGGACGGCGACCGCTTCAAACTGCGCTCCGACAACTGGCACGGCGCCAGCGGCACGTGGAACGGCTCGGGCGACACGGCCGACGACGCCAACCACCACGCCGGCGAGAACTCCGGGCGGATCCCGCTCGGCCTCGACCGTGCGCCCCTGGCCGAGATCATCGCCGGGTTCCAGTAGATCGGTCTGAACAGCGTCCGGCTGCCCTTCTCCAACGAGATGATCCACGACACCGTGCCCGTGACGGACGACGCCGTGGCCGCCAATCCCGCCCTCCGCGGCAGGACACCGCTCCAGGTCTACGACACCGTGGTCCGCGAACTGACCGCCTCCGGCCTCGCCGTCATCCTCAACAACCACACCAACACGACCCGCTGGTGCTGCGGAGTCGACGGCAACGAACGCTGGAACGCCTCGCGGTCCACCGCGGCCTGGGAGGACGACTGGCTGTTCATGGCCCGCCGCTACCAGGACAACAAGCGTGTCGTCGGCGTCGACCTCTACAACGAGGTGCGCCGCGACGTCTGGGACGACCCCAACTGGGGCCTGGGCGACCACCACGACTGGTTCGCGGCCTCGCAGCGCGTCGCCGACCGCATCCTGACGGAGGCCGCCCCGGACCTCCTGATCATCGTCGAGGGCATCAACTGGACCGGCATCCCCATCGACGGCTTCGCCCACGAACGCCCCACCCTCGAGCCCGCGCGGCGGCTCTCGCACACCCTCGTCGACTCCGGAAAGCTCGTCTACTCGGCCCACTTCTACGACTACACCGGCCCCCACCACAGCGGGGCGACCGGTACGGGCGAGACCACCGACCCCCGCTACCGCGACCTGAGCCCGAGCGAGCTGATCTCCGTCCTGAACCGCCAGGCGTTCTACGTCGCCGGCGAGCCGGACCAGCACTTCACCGCCCCCGTCTGGATCAGCGAGTTCGGCGTCGGCGGTCGCGAGGAGACCGGGACCCGGCAGCGCGCCTGGTTCGAGAACTTCGTCGACCACCTCGTGCGCACCGACGCCGACTTCGCGTACTGGCCGCTCGTCGGCTGGCACGAGAACCGCCGCGGCAACGGCTGGGCGCTGCTCCACTGGGACGCGGCCGGACACCGGATGGGCCTCTACGACGGCGACGACTGGCGGGCCGCCGCCTGGGCCCGGCTGATCGGGGCGCAGGGCCGGACCGGGCACGTGGCACCGGTCGCGGACTGGTCCATGCTCAGCCCCGACCACGGCGACTTCATCGCCTCCCGTCGGATGCGCGCCCTGCCCGACTTCGACCCGGGTGCCCGCAAGGCCGTCTGCCCGGACGGCCAGCGTCTGATCGGCCTCGCCCACACCGGCAACCGGGGCCTGTGCACCGACGCCGGCCTCACCTGGCGGCCGGGCGCCCACGAAGTGGTCGTCGACGAACGGCACGTCCGCCCCGGCCAGGACTGGGCGTCCGGCTACACCAAGCTCCAGTGCCCCGAGGGTTCCCTGCTCACCGGCTACAGCGTCCGCGGCTCCGCCGTCTCCGCCGCCCTGTGCGCGCGGGCCCCGGCGGGCGAGCCCGGCACGGTCGGCCGCACCGTCTGGTTCGACCGCGGCGACCACCGAGGACCGGCTCCCAAGGGCGGTGACTTCGCCGTCGGCCGCTACAAGGGGCAGTGCGCGGACGACGAGTACGCGGCCGGGATCGCCTACACGGGCCGCCTGGGCTCGGCACGGACCCCGGACGCCCTGTACTGCCGCCTGCTTTCGTGACGTGTCGACCCGGCGCCTCGTGGTCCCGGTCATCCCGCTGCGCGACCACCGGCAACGATGGAGTCGACATGGGACATGGGACATGGGACGGGGGTCACTCGTGCGCGTGCGTCGTGATCGAGCGGCGACTTCGACCCTGCGACGGTCCTTCGGCGGGCCCGGCCCGGTGCGGCGCCCGCTCCTGGCCGCGGGCCTCCCGTACGACAGCTTTGGTGCGCATGAGGAAGTCGGACAGGTAACCGTCGTGCGGCACGCCAGGGGCGTACCAGTGGGTGGGCCGTCGGCCCAGGTACACGTTGGCCACCGTCGGCTCCGTCACCAGGTCCTCGACCAGCCGCTCGTCCCGGGTGGCCACGTTCAGTACCAAGGTGTTCCGCAGCGGCGACGTGCCTGCCTCGTACGACCAGGGCGCCACCCACACGCACGGGAAGGGCAGCTCGACGCCGACCTGCTCGGCGTCGGGTCGGTCCACCTGGTGCACCGCCGGGCGCAACACCGCACCGCCTGACGGGAGTTCGTCGACGACACCGTCCCCGCCGAGCCACGGCCGGGTCCCGGCCGCCTTGCTCAGCAGGAGCTCCTCCACCGCGCGCGCGGACCGGACCGGTCGCACCGGAAGCAGTGCCCGCTCGTCCTGGGGCGGCAGGCTGGGGATGGCCGAGAGCCGCTCGGACAAGGCCCGCGCCAGTGGTGCCGGGTCCCCCTCGATCAGGACCGCGGTGGTGTTGGTGCACGCTGTCCCACCCTGACCGACCACCGAGTCGACGATCGTGTCCAGATGCTCGTGCCAGTCGACGTCGGCCGTGATCAGGATTTTCGAGCGTCCCGGCCCCTGGGGCAGAACGTGAGGGTCGTTCCGGTACTTGTCGACCACGTCCTGGCCGCCGTAGACCATGCCCAGGTCCGCCGCACGCAGGATCTCGTCGGCCGTCTCATGGTCGGTGGGCAGCAGGACCACCTGGTCGTCTCCGAACCCCGACGCGCGCAGCGCGCCGACCAGCCGGTGGGGAGTGAACGGTTCGCGCCCGGAAGGGCGCAGCGCCACCCTGTAGCCGAGCGCCAACGCCTCCATCCACAGGGCGTGAGTGGCGGGATGGTTGCCCGCGGCGTGCACGGCGAGGACGTTGCCGCGGCGGGTCCATGCCGCGGTCGTGTCGCGGCGTGCCCGATCGGACCAGTCGCCGACAGCGCCGACCGGCCGCCCCTGCAGAACGGAGTGACGGGCCAGCCGGGCCGCCTCGGCGATCATCTCGGTGCTGGCGCGCACTGCCGAGATGCCCATGCCGGAGACCCTGCTCACGATGTCCTGGTACTGGGCGAGGCTGTGCCCGTCGATCCTGGCAGTGGTGAACGTCGTGGCGGTACGGGCCAGCGCGGCGATCCGTTCGTCCGCGGGGAGGGAACGGGCCCTTCGCAGAGCGGACATCGTGCGGGCCACGAAGAGCCGGGGCACCAGGGTGAGTTCGGCGACCTCGCTGCCGGACACGTCGTGGACCCTCTGCCGGGTACGCGTGCGGTACAGGCCGTCGGCGCCGAGTGCGTCGAGGGGGATGAGCTCGTTCATCAGTACACCCCCTCGACCACGATCTCGCCGCCGAAGGCCGCCAGCGGTGCGACGTCCGCGACCGAGTCCCCGATCTGCCCGCGGAGTCCTTCGACCCTGACCGCGGTGTCCCGTTCCAGGTTGTTGGGCAGCAGCATGTACGGGCTGACATGGTGCGTGACCACCTGCCCGCGCTCGCCGTGGCGGACCGGCCGGCCGGTTGCGGGATCCACCACCAGGAACGAGGTGTACGGCGACGGGGGGTCGAAGACGCACGGCGCGTTGTCGGGCAGGCCGGCCCGCTCGGGGGAGGCGCCGAGGACCATGGTGCTGCCGTAGGCGCCCATCAGCGCGGTTTCGGGCAGCACATAGGTGCGCAGCAGGTCGCGGGTGTCGGTGTCCATGTGCGCCCCGGTCCACAGGACACTCCTTATCTTGCGCCGTACGAGTTTCAGCACCGCGTCGTCGAGCACCAGCCGCTCCAGCACGCGTGGGGTGGTCACCAGCACTTCGACGTGCTGTGTCTCCAGGACGTGAACGGCCTGTTCCACGAGGTGGTCGAGATAGGCCGTGGTCTCCGTGACGGCGCCGCGGACGATGAGCTTCTTCACCCAGCGCGGATCCATGTCGACGCAGAGGGGGATTGCGCCGTGTCGGAAGGCCAGCCGCCGGAAGAACTCCCCGACCACGTGCGGGCCGGTGGGCACGACGAGCAGCCAGTTGCCGTTCCGCGGAAAACGCCACGCTTCCACGGCCTCGGCGAGCCGCTCGAGGGCGTATTCGAACCATCCGTGGTGGAAGAGCACCCGCTTCGGGGCGCCCGTCGTGCCGCCGCTCTCGTAGACCCCGGCGACGTTCGGACCCAGTCCCCGAGGAATCAGGTCCTCGACGCGGACGTCGCGCAGTTCGTCGACAAGCTGCGGAAAGAGCGCGAGATCCTCGAACTCCCGCACGTCCGTCAGCGGGTCGAAAGGCAGCTCGGTGGCCCGCCGCAGCCAGAAGGGCGATCCGGTGTCGGGAGAGAAGTGCCAGCGCATCGCGGCGCGGACGAATTCACCGGGATCAGGCCGTGCGTCGGGCCGCAGTTCAGTGATGCAGTAGTCGGACATGGCGCCTCATCGGGGATGCAGGTGACGAATGGGGGTGTGGTGTCGCCGCCGTGGACGAGAAGCGGGCACGGACGCCTCATCGAGGTGCGAAGCGCGTCTCCATGAGCACCGATCGGTACGACTTCTCGAAGAGGTCGAGCATCAGCTGGATCTCTGCGGCGGTGCTGACCAGTGGGGGTGCGAAGACGATGCTGTCGCCGGTGGCACGTACCAGGAGGCCGTTGTCGGCTGCCCTGGCCATGACGGCCGGTGCCCAGCCGGCGGCCGGCCGTCCGGCGGCGTCCGGGGCGAAAGTGACCGCGGCGAGGAACCCGTGTCCCCTGACGTCACTCACCGCGTCGCCGCGGAGCCTCTCGAGGCCCTTCAGGAGCAGGGGCGCGGTGTCGCGCACATGGCCGGGAAGGTCCTCGTCCACGAGGACGGCGAGGGCCTCGCGTGCGACCGCCGACGCCAGCGGATGCCCCGAGTAGGTGAAGCCGTGACCGAAGGCGCCGATGGTCGCCGAGCCTTCGGCGATGGTGTCCGCGACCCGCCGTCCCACCATGACCGCGGAGATCGGCGCGTACGCGGAGGAGAGGCCCTTGGCAAGGGTGATCAGGTCAGGGCTCAGGCCGAATTCCGTAGTGGCGAACATGGCTCCTGTGCGGCCGAACGCGGTCACGACCTCGTCGGCGACGAAGAGGATGTCGTGTCGAGCGAGCACCTCCTGCACGCGGGGGTAGTAGCTCGGAGGCGGGATGATCACCCCACCCGCGCCGAGGATCGGCTCTGCGATGAACGCGGCTATCGTGCTCGCTCCTTCGGCTTCGATGAGCTGCTCGAGGCCGCTCACGAGCCGCGCGACGAACTGTTCCTCCGTCAGTCCCTCGGCCTGGGGGCCGTTCGGGTCGGGGCAGGCGACCTTCAGGAACGAGGGCAGGGGGAGGCCGAAACCCTTGTGGACGTGGTCGAGCCCGGTGGCCGAACCGGCGGCCACCGTGGTCCCGTGGTAGCCCCGTTCCTGCGAGAGGATCTTGGTGCGGCGCCGACGGCCCAGGCATCGGTGGTAGTACCAGGCCAGCTTGATGGCGGAATCGGTCGCCTCGGAACCGGAATTGGCGAAGAAGGTACGCCCCATGGGTATCGGCGACAGCCGAGCGAGATCCTCGGCGAGGGCGAGGGTGACGTCGTTGGTGCGGTGGGCGTAGGACGCGAAGAAGGGGAGCTTGGCCATCTGCCGCGCAGCGGCCTGCACCAACCGGGGCTGGCTGTAACCGAGATTGGTGCACAGCATTCCGGAGGTGCCGTCGAGGTACGAGCGTCCCTCGCTGTCCCAGACCCTCACCCCTTCACCTCGGACGATGACATGAGGTGCCGTATGCAGGGACGGCGACGTGTGCGGCTCCAGCAGCGTGGGGTGATGAGGTGTCATGACGTCACTCCTGGGTGAAGAGGGTTCGTTCACCCCAGAGAAACCCGCAGGAATTTGCGGCTCAACCGTTGTTCCGGTCAGCGGAACGGCTCGGCTCGCCCTCCAGACGTCGCATGTCGGAGAGGATCAGGGACACCGTCCTGTCCAGTGGACGTTTCAGGGACTCGACCTCGACGTTCTTCGGGCGGGCGAGAGCGAGGACGGCGGTGCCGCCGGACGGGAGAAGCACGGGTGCCGCGATGCAGTTGCACTGGTGGTACACCTGCTGGTATTCGGCGGCGAGTTGCCCGGCGTCCAGCGCGAGCCAGATCGCGGAGGCCGGATGGACCGAGGCGAGGCGTTGTGCTGCGGCCGGCATGAAGTCAGTGATCTGAGAACCGTATGAGCAACACGCGGTCTCCAGGAAATCGTTGGAGACGACGTGCAGAAACAGGCTCGCTCCCGTGGCCCGCGCGATGGCGTGCAGTCGCGGACGTGCGACGACCGACAGGGCCGTGAGCCGGTGGCCTGACTGCATCAGATGCGTGAAGCCTGGTTCCAGCGCCCACTTGTGATCGCGACGGGCGACGATGCCTTCCTGGGCCATCTGCTCCAAGAGCCGGTGCGCTGTCGTCTTCGGGATGCCCACCACCGACGCGAGACCGGTGACACCGACGGGACGGGGTGCCTGGCTGAGGGCGCGCACCAGCGCGAACGTGTTGTGCACCACCCCGGCCGGCTGGGTCTCGTCTCCCTGCGAGGGGTTGATCGTCATATCTCGCTTCTCCAGCGCTGCGGAGATACCTGCGGATGGCCGCCGAGCTCCTGGGCCCTGGGCAAACACGTTCATCGATAATGCGACCAATACGTACAAAGCTAGCAAAATGGGTGGTCGATCACTGACGAAGTGGCTGTTGCCGGGCCCGGATGAGGAGGGTGGTCGGGATCGGGCTAGGGCGTCGGACCCCGGCGTCGGGTCGCTCTGGCCAGCAGTGCGCCGAGGGCGCCTGTCACCAGACCCCACAGCACGGCGAGCCCCAGCGCGCCCCAGACGCGTGGTCGCAGGAACACCTCTCCGGCGAGGTCGCCGCCGAGGTCGCCGATGCCGAGGACGGACAGGCCGTAGGACGCGGAGACGCGCCCGACCAGGCAGATCATGAGCACGGTGAGCGCCAGCGCGACGGCCATCCGTACGGCGTGCTGCCAGAGCGGCACCCCGGCGGGTGAGCGAGCCGCCGCCACGAACGCCGCCGCCAGCACCAGCACCGCCGCCGCGACCACCAGCCACCACACCCGCCCGTCGTGCTTGGACAGGGTGCCGATGTTCAGGGCCTGGACGTCCTCGGAGCGCAGCACCTGATCGAGCACGTGCGGCATCGGCAGGCTGAACGGTCCCTCCACGCGACCGTCCCAGGTGGCACCCAGACCCAGGGTGAGCCCGAGCCACGCGAGATTCGGCAGCCCCAGCAGCAGCGTCGCGAAGGTCTCGGCGGGGTGCCCCCGCGTCCCCGCGGTGACCAGGCCGACGACCAGGCCCAGCAAAACGTGGACAAGGAGCAGGGCGACCATCGCGTACGCGACCGGACGCGCCGGCTCGCGCAGCCGCAGCAGCCAGCCCGACAGCGGGGTGCCACGGGAGACCAGCAGGGCCAGGACCAGCACCCCCGCGAGCCACAGCAGGCCGAAGAACAGGGACAGCGGTACGTCCGTCGCGAAGCCGACCTGCGGAGTGAGGCCGAACAGATCACCGATGTCGGCGATCGCGCCCTCGCCGAGGGAGATCCGGAAGGTCTGCCGGGCCCCGAGGGCGAGACCGAGCAGAGCGAGCAGCCACAGCAGCGCGACCTTCGCCGCCCAGGAGCCCAGCTCCCGGTCGCCCGCCGGTGCCCGGTCACGCAGGGGCAGCAGGAAGCCGGCGGCGATCACCAGGGCGCCGGCCAGCGTCACGGACAGGGGAATCACGGTCAGCCCCGCCGTCGTCTCGGCGAGGCCCCCGGCGTCGCCGGAGAACTCGACGACGCCCCCCACCGAGGTGACGAGGGTCGCCGCGACCACCCGGGGAAACGCCCCGTCCGGCAGGTCCGCCGCCCCCGCCGCCCACAGCCCCAGCGTGGCGGTGACCCCCATGGCGACCAGCCCGGCCAGCACCACGGCCACGGCCGGCACCCAGCCAGGACGGGCCCGTGCCTGATCGGAGGGGGTTCGGGCGCTCACACCGTCACGCTAGACAGCGCGTGCGCCGGGCGCGCGCCGGGAGGTCCGTCCGCGTTCGCTAGAGAATCGCCCTGGAGTGCCGGAATTGTGACCATATTCTTCGGCGGCAGGGGCAGGGGAGCGTTCGTCCTCGGCGTACACGCGCCCCCAAATCGCCCGCAAACGCTCCGGCGGTGTGACGTCTCCGGCACTATGGACTGCGGCGCCCGGGTCGGGGTACGAGGACTGGTGCAGCAGCGTCCGGCATGGCCGGCTTCGAAGAGAGACACGCATGATCGAGCACGGGGACGGGGCCGTCGTACCGACTGGTTTCGACGTGCCCGTGGAGCCACTACGGCGGGCGGCGCACTACACGGGCGAGCCGGGATGCATCGCCGAGGCGCGGTCCCTGGCCGCCCATTTCCTCGGTCAGCTCAGGACCGAATGGTGCGCCGAGATCGACGACCGCGTCGAGGGCGCGGTGCTCCTGGTGGTGAGCGAACTGGTCACCAACGCGGACCGGCACAGCAACGGGCCGTACATCCTGGAGCTGGAGGGTACGGACAGCGCCCTGGCGGTGTCCGTGTACGACAGCAGCGCCGCCCTGCCCAGGCGGTTCCCGCGCGACCCGGCCCGCGTCGGCCGGCACGGTCTGGAGATCGTGCACGCGCTGGCGGCCGAGGTGACCGTCGAGCGGGTTCCGGTGGGCAAGCGGGTGCGCGCGCTGGTGCCCCTGGCCGACACGGCGTGAGTCCCTGACGCGTGGCCAGGGACTCACCTCCGGGTCCGTTTCCCGACGTGGGTCGAGGGCGGCTTCACCGCCGGGGACTACCGCGTCACGCGCAGCCCAGCTCGCCGAGCATGCCCTGGCGCAGCCGCACGATGATCCGCTTGAGCAGGCGCGACACATGCATCTGGGAGCAGCCGAGCCGCTCGCCGATCTCGGCCTGCGTGGCCTCCTCGACGAACCGCATGTGCAGGATCTGCCGGTCACGTTCGTCGAGTTCGGCCATGAGCGGCGCGAGTGACTGGAAGTCCTCGACGAGTCGCAGGCCGTGCTCCTCGACACCGATGAAGTCGGCGAGGACGGACTCGCCGTTCTCGGGGCCGTCGCCGGTGAGGGCGGCGTCCAGGGAGGCCGAGTTGTAGCCGTTGGCGGCGATCTGGGCTTCGATGACCTCGTTCTCGGAGAGGTTCATCAGCGTGGCGAGCTCCGCCACCGTGGGGTCCCGGTCCAGGCGGCTGGCCAGCTCCTCGCGGGCCTTGGCCAGCTCGACGCGGAGCTCCTGGAGGCGGCGGGGCACGTGCACGGCCCAGGTGGTGTCGCGGAAGAACCGCTTGATCTCACCGACGATGTACGGCAGCGCGAACGAAGTGAACTCGACCTCGCGGGAGAGCTCGAACCGGTCGATGGCCTTGATCAGGCCGATCATCCCCGTCTGGACGATGTCCTCCATGTCGTCGCCGCGGTTGCGGAACCGCCCGGCGGCGAACCGCACCAACGACATGTTCATCTCGATGAGGGTGTTGCGCGCGTACTGGTAGTCGTGCGTGCCTTCCTCGAGCTCGTTCAGGCGCGCGAAGAACTGGCGGGACAGCTCCCGCGCGTCGCGTGGAGCCACGGTGCGGGGGTCCACGACTTCCGGCGTTGACCCCTCACCCGTCCTGGCCACGGAGCTGTCCTCGACGGCCCGTGCCTGCGACCCGGTCACGGCGGTGTCCATTACCTCTCCCACGAAAGTCATGGTGCGACGTCTGCCGCTTCGGCTTCTGTTGTCCTCGGTGGTACCTGTTGTCATGCCCGGTGGGTATCCGGGACCCGACGACGTATTCGTGCGTGTACCCGGGCTTTCCGTTTGCATGCCCCCTGATTCGGGTGACCCGAACCTGGCCAACTCCGCCCGCCAGGCCCCGTGTTCCCGATCCGTACCGTTTCGTCCGATTCCACGGAGAGCGGAACGCCGTGGGCTTCCCCTCACGGGCCGTGTACCTAGGCTGAGATGGTGAGCAACCGAGCGCCCAAGAGGCAGACGACACAGGACGAGGCCCACGTCATCCCGCTGCGCCCGCAACCGACGGGCAAGGAGCCGCTCTGGCGCGACCTCGTCGGTGACGTGCTGCGGCGCGAGCGCCTCGCCCAGGAGCGGACGTTGAAGGACGTCGCAGACGCCGCACGGATCTCGATGCCCTATCTGTCGGAGGTGGAGCGCGGCCGCAAGGAGGCCTCGTCGGAGGTGCTCGCGGCCGCGGCCCGCGCCCTCGGGCTCGGCCTGGGTGATCTGCTGGCGCGGGTGCACAGTGACCTCACCCGGCGCACGCCCAGCCGCGGCCGTGCCACCTCCACCGCCCCCCGCAACAGCCTCTGCCTGGCCGCCTGATACCGCCCCGGCGCCTCAGACCCGCACGAGGCGCCGGCTCAGCACCTCGTCGGCGAGCCCGTACGCCACCGCCTCCGGCGCGGTGAACACCTTGTCGCGGTCCATGTCGGCGCGCAGGGTCGCGAGGTCGTGGTGGGTGTGCCGGGCGAGCACCTCCTCGACCTGCGCGCGGATGCGCACCATCTCCTTGGCCCGCAGGGCGAGATCCGACACCGTGCCCTGCTGCCCGCCGCTGGCCGGCTGCCCGAGCAGCACGCGCGCGTGCTCCAGCACGAACCGCCGCCCCGGGTCCCCGCCGGCCAGCAGCACGGCCGCCGTGGAGGCCGCCTGCCCGACGCAGAACGTCGAGATCGGCGCCTGCACGAACGTCATGGTGTCGTAGATCGCCATCAGCGAGGTGAACGATCCGCCGGGGGAGTTGATGTAGAGCGCGATCTCGTTCTCCGGCGCCGCCGACTCCAGGTGCAGCAGCTGCGCGATGACGACGTTGGCGACGCCGTCGTCGATCTCGGTGCCGAGGAAGATGATCCGCTCCGACAGCAGCCGGCTGAACACGTCGTAGGACCGCTCGCCCCGCGGGGTGCGCTCGACCACGTTCGGAATCGTGTACGTCCCCATGACTACAGCCCCGTCCGTCGCCGTGCGTCGGCCGGGCGGATGTCGGCGAACGACTCCACGACCCGGTCCACGAGGCCGTACTCCCGTGCCTGCTCGGCCGTGAACCAGCGGTCCCGGTCGCCGTCGCGCGAGATGGTCTCGGGGCTCTGCCCGGTGTGCTCGGCGGTGATCCGTTCGATGGTCCGCTTGGTGAACTCCAGGTTGTCCGCCTGGATCTCGATGTCGGCGGTGGTGCCGCCGATCCCCGCCGACGGCTGGTGCATCATGATGCGCGCGTTCGGGAGCGCGAACCGCTTGCCCGGCGTGCCGACGCCGAGCAGGAACTGCCCCATGCTGGCGGCGAACCCCATCGCCAGCGTCGAGACGTCGTTGGGGATCATCCGCATGGTGTCGTAGATGGCGAGTCCGGCGTGCACCGAGCCGCCGGGACTGTTGACGAACAGGCTGATGTCGGTGCGCGGGTCCTCGGCCGACAGGATGAGCAGCTGGGTGCAGACCCGGTTGGCCGAGACCTCGTCGACCTGGGTGCCCAGCAGCACGATCCGCTGGCCCAGGAGCTGGGCGGCGAGGTGGTCGTCGAACCGGGTGGGCTGCGTCCCGTCCTCCTCGGCGCGGGGCAGTGACGGGGCGGTACGTGGAGACATGCGCGCTCCTCGGGTCGTGGGAGTGGAAGCGGGTGGTGCGTTCTCCACTCTCGGCCCGCGGCCCCGCCCGTGGTGGTCCGCTCTGCCCGCGGCAGATCGGCCCACGGCAGAGGCGCACGCACCGGGCACGGGCGCGGAGCGCCTTCGAGCGCGCGCGGCCCCCGCCGCGGCCCCGTCGCGGCGGCGCCGCCCCGGCTCAGCCGCCCTGCTTGTCCCGCAGCTGCCGGAAGCACGCCCGGACGTCGTCCACCAACAGGTCCGGCTGCTCCATCGCCGCGAAGTGCCCACCTCGGTCGAACGTCGTCCAGCGCACGACGTTCTCGGTGCGGGCGGCCCGGTGGCGCAGCGGGATCTGGATCTCGGCCGGGAACACGGCGACGGCGGTCGGCGCGGTGGACGGCTGCCGTGGCTCGGCCCTGCGCGCACCCTCGGCCGCGTGGGCCCGCTCGTAGTAGATGCGGGCCGACGAACCGGCCGTCCCGGTCAGCCAGTACAGCATCACGTCGGTGAGCAGCCTGTCCCGGTCGACGGCCTCCTCGGGCAGCTCCCGGGAGTCCGTCCACTCCCGGAACTTCTCCACGATCCAGGCGAGCTGACCGACGGGCGAATCGCTCAACGCGTACGACAGGGTCTGCGGCCGGGTGGACTGCAACGCGGCGTACCCCGTGCCCTCCCGCGACCACACGCTCCAGCGGCGCCACGAGGCGAGCGTCTGCTCGCGCTCCTCGGCGCTCAGCCCGGCCAGCTCCTCACCCGTCGGCTCGGTCGCCGCCGAGGCGCCCGGCAGCAGGTTGAGGTGGACTCCGAGCACCCGCCCGGGATGGGCACGGCCCAGTTCGCGGGAGATCGCCGCGCCCCAGTCACCGCCCTGTGCCCCGAACCGCTCGTAGCCGAGCCGGCTCATCAGTTCGGCCCATGCGTCGGCGACCCGGCCCGCCTCCCAGCCGGTGTCCCGCGTCGGCCCGGACAGCCCGAAGCCGGGGATGCTCGGGAGCACGACGTGGAAGGCGTCGGCGGGATCCCCGCCGTGCGCGGCCGGGTCGGTCAACGGCCCCACCACGTCCGAGAACTCCACGATGGAGCCGGGCCAGCCGTGCGTCACGATCAGCGGCGTGGCGTCCGGCTCCGGGGAGCGGACGTGCGCGAAGTGGACGTTCGCGCCGTCGATCGTGGTGGTGAACTGCGGCCACTCGTTGAGTCGTGCCTCCGCCGCACGCCAGTCGTAGGTGTGCCGCCAGTACCCGGCGAGCTCGCGCAGGTAGTCCCCGGGCACGCCGTACGCCCAGCCGACGCCGGGCAGCTCCTCGGGCCACCGGGTGCGGTCGAGGCGGTCGTGCAGGTCGTCGAGCTCACGCTGCGGGATGTCGAGGCGGAAGGGCCGGATGCCGTCGGCGGGCGAGGACGTGGTCATGGTCGCGATGCTAGGCCTGCCGTCCGGATCAGGCTCCCGCAAGCAGCCCGGACGCGACCGATGAGTTTCGCGGTCCCCGCCGGTCGATAGAGCTGACCGCGTTCCCCGCACAGGAGGTGCCCATGGCCACCGACGGATTCACCACATGTCTCTGGTTCGAGGACCAGGCCGAGGAGGCCGCCCACTTCTACGTCTCGGTCTTCAAGAACTCCAGCATCGGCTCCCTCGCCCGCTACGGCGAGGGAGCCTTCCAGCCCGCCGGCTCGGTGATGACCGTGGAGTTCACGGCGAACGGCCAGAAGTTCGTCGCGCTCAACGGCGGCCCGCAGTTCACGTTCAGCGAGGCGGTCTCCTTCCAGATCCTCTGCGCGGACCAGGCGGAGGTCGACCACTACTGGGCCAAGCTCACCGAGAACGGCGGCGAGCCCGGCCCCTGCGGCTGGCTGAAGGACAGGTACGGCCTGTCCTGGCAGGTGATCCCGGAGGGACTGACGGAGCTGATCACCGACGCGGACCCGCAGAAGGCCGCCCGTGCCACCCAGGCCATGATGGCGATGGGCAAGCTCGACATCGCCGCCCTGCGCAAGGCCCACGCGGGCGAGTGATCGCGGTGTCGGGGCAGGCGCCCTCGCCGGCAGCGCGGCGGGGGCCCCGCGCGAGGGCGCTCTCTCACACCGCCTCGGCCAGGACCTCCTTGATCACATGCCGTGAGCTCGCGGCGAGCGGCGGATTGGTCTCCCAGTAGTACGGCAGCTGGATCAGCGAGATCGACAACGCCCAGCCCCGCCCGCGCGCCCACTCGGCGTCGTCCGCGCCCACCAGGGCGCGGAAGGTCTCCCGCGCCCTCGGGGGCAACAGGTTCCACGCCACGATCAGATCGACGGCGGGGTCCCCCACCCCGGCGAGTCCGAAGTCGATCACACCGCTGAGCCGTCCTTCGCGGACCAGCACGTTCCCGGGGGAGAGGTCACCGTGCGCCCACACGGGCGGGCCGGTGTACTCCGGCGCCCGCAGGGCCTCCTCCCACAGCGTGGTCATCGCGTCCGTGTCCACCCGGCCCGCCAGCTGTCCGACGGCCGCCCGCGTCGGCTCGTCCCGGGCGGCCAGCGGCACGCCCCGGCGGTTCGGCGGCCCGTCCCCGGCGTCGACCCGGCGCAGCGCGGTGACGAACTCCGCCAGGTCCGCGGCGAGCAGGTCCGGCTCGTCGAGCGCCCCGGCGACGGGATTGCGCCCCTCCAGCCAGCGGTACACCGACCAGGGGAACGGGAACCCGGCACCCGGCTCGCCCCGCCCGGCCGGCCGAGGGGTGTCCACCGGAACGTGCGGTCCCAGTGCGGGCAGCCAGGTCAGCTCGTGCCGGACGTCCCCCACGGTCCCGGGCCGGCGGGGCAGTCGTACGACCAGCTCGTCGCCCAGCCGGAACATCGCGTTGTCGGTTCCGGACGACTCCAGCCGGCGCAGCGGCAGCTCCGCCCAGCGCGGGAACTGGCCGGCGATCAGCCGCCGGACCAGGGGCACGTCCAGGTCGACCTCGTCCGCATGCATTCTCACGGCACACATGGCGGCCATCCCACCGGAGCGGGCCGGGCCGTGTCGACGGGTTTTGCGGGCCGGCGACCGTCGGACGACGAGGGGCGGCGGGGCCCAGGGCGGGACGTCAGCGCGAGCGGGCCGCTTCCCCGACCACCCGCGTGATCTCCCGGGCGATCCGCGCGACGCCCGGGGACCGCACCGGACAAGGCTTCGGGGTGGACGTCGTGGGGGCCAGACAGAAGTGCAGGTGGTCGTCGTCGCGGTGGAGCGCGGTGCGGTCGCTGCCGGGCTGGGTGCAGTAGTCGGGACGGGCACGTTCGTAGGGGGTGCAGGGCAGGTACTGCGTCCAGGAGTAGCGGGCCCCGGCGGCGCTCACCGCCCGGCCCGCGTCGGCGACCAGGTCGCCGGTGGCGGCGGCCCGTTCCTGGTACACGGCATTCACGCGCCGGACCCGGTCCGGAGTGATCGGGTCCGGGCCCTGCAGCACCCAGACGACGCGTGGCCGGCGGTCGCGGCCGGCCGCGTCGATCTGCTCGGCCAGCCGCCGCGCGTCGGCGGCGTACCGCTCCAGATAGCGGCCGCGGGAGGCGTCGTACGTGATGCCGTCCATGCATGGCGTGTAGCCCCAGGAGTTGCCCCAGAACTGCAGCACCACGAAGTCGGGCCGCACGGCGCGCACCAAGGCCGCCGCCTTGTCCGCGTCCGGCACCAGGGACCGCTCGCCGGTGCCCTCCAGGTAGTCGCACAGCGTGGTGCCGGAGTAGGGGGCGCTGGTGTAGTGCGCCCGCAGGTCCCGGCGGAGTTCCTGGCCGAGCACCCGCTGGTTCTCGGTCGCCAGCGAGTCCCCGAGATACAGCACGGTCGGCGCCTTGGCGGGGGCGCGCGGCGCGCTGTGCCGGGTGGCGCCCGGCGTCCCGGGCGCCGAGGGCCCCGGTGGCGAGGCCTGCGACTGTCCGGGCGCCGAGGGCGCGGGCCGCGCCGCCTGCGGTCCGGACGCCGGATCGCCACAGGCGCCGAGCAGCACGGCACCTGCCAGCAGCACCCCCGTCACCCACCGTCCGCCCATCCGGCACCCCCGCCCCGCCGCCGACAAGGCCACCCAGGCAAGCACAGCCCGGCGGCAGGGGGAAGGCACGCGCCGGACAGCGGAACCGCGACCGCACACGTGTCCGGATTCGTCTCTCCGTGTTGGCGCACCGGTCATTCGGTGTCCCTACGGTGCCCGCCATGAGAAGACCTTCGATCTTGCTCAGCGCCGCCCTTCTGACCGCGGCGCTTGCCTCCCCTGCGGTGGCCGGGAACGGCCCCGCGCACGCCGACTTCGGGCGTGCCACCCTCACCGGGTTCGCCTCGCTGCCCGCCGAGACCTTCGTCCCGGGCAGCGAGCCGTCCGGCGCGCTCATCGGTGCGGGCCCCATCAACGGCGTCGCGGCGCCGTTCGCCCACCAGCCGGTCCAGGGTTTCAGCGGTGTCGTCGACCGGCACGACGGCACCTTCGACGTCCTGTCCGACAACGGCTACGGCAACAAGGCCAACAGCGCCGACTACCTGCTGCGCGTCCACCGCATCAAGCCGGACGTGCGGACCGGGAAGGTGCGGGTGCTGGGCGGCTTCGACCTGAGCGACCCGTACCGCAAGGTGCCGTTCGGGCTCACCCGTGCCGACCGGAAGCTGACCGGCGCCGACTTCGACGTCGAGTCGATCGTGCGGGTCGCCGACGGCACCTACTGGATGGGCGACGAGTTCGGCCCGTTCCTGCTGCACTTCGACGCCAAGGGCCGGCTCCTCCAGGCACCCGTCGCGCTGGACGGCGTACAGGCCCCGGAGAACCCCTACCTCGGCGGCGCGCAGCCGACCGTCGGCAGCAGCAAGGGCTTCGAGGGCCTGGTCCGCTCCGTCGACGGCCGGCGTCTCTACCCGCTGCTGGAAGGGACCGTCACCGGCGACACGCCCGGCGACCTGCGGTTCAGCGAGTTCGACCTGCGCGAGCGCGCCTACACCGGCAAGCGGTTCGTCTACCGTCTGGAGTCGACCGCGAACGCGATCGGCGACGCCGTCGCCGTGGACCGGCACCGTTTCCTGGTCATCGAGCGCGACGGCGGCCAGGGCGACGACGCGAAGTTCAAGCGGATCTACCTCGCCGACACCCGGGACCGCGACCACGACGGCGTGATGGACAAGACGCTCGTCGCCGACCTGCTGGACATCGCCAACCCGAAGGGGCTCGGCGGCTTCGGCGAGACGTTCCGCTTCCCGTTCACCACGATCGAGGACGTCGTCCTGCTCGACGACCGCACGCTGGCCGTCCTGAACGACAACAACTTCCCGTTCTCGACCGGCCGCACGCCGGGCAAGGCCGACGACAACGAGTTCATCACCATCCGGCTGACGGACCGCCTGCACGCCGACCGGCGCGCGTTCCGCTGACCCACCCGCGCCCGGCCAGGACCGGCCGCCCCGTGCGGCCGGTCACCCGTCCTCCACCAGCACCGCCGCCCCGTCGAAACGGCCCGCCTTCAGATCGGCCAGCGCCTGGTCGGCCCGCGCCATGGGGTAGGCGTGCGTGGTCGCCCGCACGCCGTGCCGCACCGCCAGCGCCAGGAACTCGCGTGCGTCCTCGCGCGTGTTGGAGGTGACGCTGCGCAGTTCCTTCTCGTAGAACAGCTCGCTCTCGTAGCGCAGCGGCGGGATGTCCGACAGATGGATCCCGGCGACGGACAGCACCCCGCCCCGGTCCAGCGCCCGCAGCGCGACCGGGACCAGATTGCCGACCGGGGCGAACAGGATCGCGCCGTCCAGCGGCTCCGGCGGGGCCTCGCGCACGTCCCGCGCCGACGCCGCCCCCAGCTCCAGCGCCAGCCGCCGCGCCGCCGCACCCCGGGTGAGGACATGCACCCGGGCGCCCTGCGCGATCGCGATCTGCGCGCACAGATGGGCGCTGCCGCCGAAGCCGTACAGACCGAGCCGGCCGCCCGGCGGCAGCGACACCCGCCGCAGGGCACGGTGGCCGATGATGCCGGCGCAGAGCAGCGGCGCCGCCGCCACGTCGTCCAGGCCGGGCGGCAGCCGGTGCGCGAACGCCGCCGGTACGGTCGTGTACCCGGCGTATCCGCCGTCCGCGTCCCAGCCCGTGTACCGCGAGGCCGGGCACAGGTTCTCGGCGCCGCGCGCGCAGTAGGCGCAGGTGCCGTCGGTGCGGCGCAGCCAGGCCACGCCCACCCGGTCCCCGGCCGCGAAGCCGCGCACCGCGGCACCGGCGCCGGCCACCACCCCGGCCACCTCGTGGCCCGGCACGACCCCGGGCCGGTGCACGGGCAGGTCTCCCTCGGCGACGTGCAGGTCGGTGCGGCACACCCCGCAGGCCCGCACCCGCACGAGCAACTCGTCCTCCGCGGGGACCGGCACCGGCCGGTCGAGGCGCCGCAGTCCGCCCGTTCCCACCGGCCCCGCAGTCACCACGGACCACGCCCGCATCGTCGTGTCCACCACCGTCATGGCGCGCCCCGCCTTCCGCAACGTCCCCGCGTCCCCGGCCCGAGGCCCCGTGCACCGGGAGCCCCCTCCAGTCTGGGACGGAAGCCCACGTTCGGCGCGCAGGCGAACTTTCCGATGACTAGCGTGAGGAATCGGACAACCCCATCGAACCGGAAGGGCCGCAGCCATGGCCGGAAAACCCGAGGGAACCCCCATCTGGGCCGACGCGATGTTCAGCGACGTCGAGGGGGCGAAGACCTTCTACGCCGACGTCCTCGGCTGGACCTTCGGCGAGGAGTCGTCGGAGTTCGGCAACTACACGCAGGCCTACTCCGGCGGGAAGGCGGTCGCCGCCGTCGTGCCCCCGATGCCCGGCCAGGAGGGCCAGTCGCAGTGGTGCCTGTACTTCGCCTCGCCCGACGCGGCCGCGACGGCCGGGCGCATCCGGGAGAACGGCGGTCAGGTGCTGATGGATCCGATGGGGGTCGGCGACTTCGGCAGCATGTGCCTGGCCCGTGACCCGAGCGGTGTCGTCTTCGGTGTGTGGCAACCGGGCACGCACGAGGGGTTCGAGGCGCCGATGGACCAGCCGGGCGCGTACTGCTGGGCGGAGGTGTTCACCCGGGAGCCCGAGAAGTCGGACACCTTCTTCTGCGCCGTCTTCCCGTACACGGCACAGCAGCTGGAGGACGACGGCGTCGACTTCCGGATTTTCAACCTGGAGGGCGGGCCCGTCCTCGGCCGGATGAGGATGACCGAGGAGTTCCCGCCCGAGGTGCCGCACTACATCAACGTCTACTTCGCCGTCGCCGACTGCGACGACGCCGTCGCCCGGGCCGCCCAGCTCGGCGGAGTGCTGCGGTACGGGCCGACGGACAGTCCGTTCGGCCGGTTCGCCGCCCTCAGCGATCCGCAGGGCGCGAACTTCTCGGTGATCGACACCAAGACGACCGTGGGGGAGATGCCGGACCTGAGCGACCCGTCCTGAGCGACTCCCCGATCAAGGGCCCCGCCCGCTCGTGGCATGATCGGACGCATGCGTGAACGAGTGGTGGCCGCGTGCGACGGGGCTTCCAAGGGAAACCCCGGACCGGCGGGCTGGGCCTGGGTCGTGGCCGACGAGAGCGAGTCCCCCACGCGCTGGGAGGCGGGACCCCTGGGCAGGGCCACGAACAACGTCGCCGAACTGACCGCGCTGGAGCGCCTGCTGACGGCGACGGACCCGGGCGTACCGCTGGAGATCCGGATGGACTCCCAGTACGCCATGAAGGCCGTCACCACCTGGCTGCCCGGCTGGAAGCGCAACGGCTGGAAGACCTCCGCCGGCAAGCCGGTCGCCAACCAGGACCTCGTGATGCGCATCGACGCACTCCTCGAAGGCCGTGCCGTCGAGTTCCGCTACGTCCCGGCGCACCAGGTCGACGGCGACCCGCTGAACGACTTCGCCGACCGGGCCGCGAGCCAGGCCGCGTCCGCGCAGGAGGCCGCGGGCAGCGAGCTCGGCTCACCGGAGCCGCCGGCCTCGCCGGACACCCCGCCGACCGGCGCGCGCCGCCGGCCGGCGGCGGCCAAGGCGGGCCGGAAGGGCGGCGGTTCCGCCCGCACGATCAAGGCGAAGTTCCCCGGCCGCTGCGTCTGCGGACGCCCCTACGCGGCCGGCGAGCAGATCGCCAAGAACGCCCAGGGCTGGGGCCACCCGGAGTGCCGGACGGCGGACTCGGCGTGACACCGCGGTGACGCCGCGATGCGCGACCCCCGAAGGGAGCCGCGCATCGCCTGGACAGTACGACTGTCAGTGGCCGCCTCCGCCGCCACCGCCGCCGCCGTGGCCACCGCCACCGCCGCCGCCGTGACCGCCGCCGCCACCGTGACCGCCGCCGCCATGACCGCCGCCGCCGTGACCGCCGCCACCGTAGCCACCGCCGTCGCCGTGACCGCCGCCGCCGTAGCCACCGCCATTGCCGTAGCCGTCGCCGTCGCCGTTGCCCCAGCCGCCGTTGCCCCAGTCGTCGTCGTTGTCGTAGCCGCGGTATCCGCCGCCCCACCCGTCATCGTCGTCGTCGTCCCACGAGTCGTTGCCGTAGGAGTTGCTGTACGTGTGCCCGGTCGGGACAGCGGCCGAAGCCGTGCCCGCTGCGCCGATCGCTGCGCCGCCCGCCATCAGAACGGTGGTGGCAGACGCCGCGATGAGACGCCTCGCGCGAAGTGATCGCATGGTTGTACCTTTCCTTCCATCGTCTCGCGCAGTACCCAGCACGAGATGGATGGCCGCACCCAGCAGTGAAGCGAGCGGCACGGTCATGTGCGTTGCCGCAAGAATGGAGAAGCACCTCTCGGCCGCCGGCGCCGCTGTCAGCTTCCGCACTGTGTCAGGCGGGTGGCGCTACGGTCGCGGTCCTCATTGTGCAGGAACCTAGCCGACCGGGGTGTGCCCCGGTTTGCGGCTTTCATGAGAGACGTTAGTCCCGCGCGCCTACCGCGGCATCTTGAAACGGGCTATTTTTTGAAATCGTTCAAATAGGGCGCATAGCCGTGCAAGTACCCGTATGGGACTGCAGGGATGGGCTTGTTCCGGACACGGCGACGCCGCCCCGGGAACAGTCCCGGGGCGGCATCCGGCGGGTGCGTCAGCGGGCGGTGCCGAAGTCCTGCGTCCAGTAGTTGCCGGGCTGCGCGAGCCCGACCCCTATCTCCTTGAAGGCGCAGTTCAGAATGTTCTTCTTGTGCCCGGGGCTGGACATCCAGCCGTCCATGACCTGCTCGGGGGAGCTGTAGCCGTAGGCAACGTTCTCGCCGTACGTCCGCCAGTCGTACCCGGCCGCGGTGATGCGCCGGCCCGGGTCCGAGCCGTCCGAGCCGGTGTGCGACATGTTCCGGTGACTCGCCATGTCGGCGCTGTGGTCCTGTGCCGCGTCGGTGAGCTTGGCGTTCAGCTTCACCGCGGAGCAACCGGCCTTGCCGCGCTCGCTGTTCACCAGGGTCACGATGCGCTTCACGGCGCTGGACGCCGTGGCCGGTGCGCCGGAGTCGCCGGACGGTGTGGCGGCGGGGGTGCCACCCTCGGGCGCCGTCGTGCCCGGCGTCGTGGTGCCCGGCGTCGTGGTGCCCTGGGGTGCGCTGCTGCCGCGCCAGGGCGAGGCGCCGCCTTGGGAGGCGCTCCCTCCCTGCCAATGGGCCGCGTTCCTCCAGTGCTGCCACTGCCCGTCGGGGCGGGGGGTCTCCCCGGCCTGGGCGCTGCCGTCGTTCAGGCAGGCCATGGCGGCGGACGGCACTGCCAGTGCGGTGAGGGCGACGGCGGCGACGGCTATGTGCCGATGGCGCGTCTTCCTGCGGTGCTTCCTCATGGGACCTCGCTCGGTCGTCGTCGCTGGTCGCCTCCGCGGCAGGCACGGCGTGGGCGCTGTGTCTGACCTGCGGTGACGCCTTGTCGGGCCGTCATTGTTAAAAGGGGCGTGAGGAGGGGGCAACGAGCATGACTACTACCCGGCCTCGTAGGCGCCGAAGGCCCTTGAACACGGCGCGCGGGTGTGCACACCCGGCTCAGGGCGCGGACGGCCGTCCCTGACGCGCCGTCAAGGCCGTGCGTGCGCCGGGCAGGTGGTGCGAAAGGGGCGAGTCGGTCCCGTCCGACGCTCTCGCGGGTGCTGTATGTCTGTTTCCGGCTGGCAAGTCCGCGTATATCGCCCGAGGGTCATGTACTACCGCGCCACGTGGATACGGCACGGCCACGTGAGGGATGTCACTGTGTGCCGCTGCAACCATTTCCGAGGAGCCTTGTAGCCCGCACGGATGGAAGGCGCGCGCATATCAACAGATTTGCTGACATCTTGCTGGCATAGTGCGCCCATGACGATCACGACTGCCGGTTGGCGCGACGTCCGACGGTTGCACCCGTGAAGGGGCCGTTCGCGCACCCTCGGGCGGAACCGGCCGGGAGGCGCCGGCGCCGCGGGGCGCTCGCCCTCGCGGTCACCGGAGCCGTCGGCATCACCGCCGTCGCCGCCCTCACGGGCACCTTCCCCTTCGGTGATCAGTCACCCACAGGCCGGCGCGACACCCCGGCGGCCGGTCCGGCCGGCGCCTCGTCGGGCCCCGCCCCCGCTCCCGGGGCGCCGGGAGCGGGCGATCCGCTGCTGCCGCTCGACGGCAACGGCGGCTACACGGTGCGCCGCTACACACTCGACCTCGACTGGCGCGCTCCGCGCACCCCCTTCGCCGCCGGGACCACCATCAGCGCCACCGCCACCCAGGCACTGTCCCGCTTCAACCTCGACTTCGCGGGCAACACACTGCACACGGTCACCGTCGACGGCGTGGCGGCCGGAACCGAACGCGACGGCGACGAACTCGTCGTGACCCCGGCGAAGCCGATCCCGAAGGGAGCCGCCTTCACCGTGCGGGTCGGCTACACCGCCGATCCCACCCAGCAACGGGAGCGCGGCGACGCCATCCAGACGTACGGCTGGGTGCCCACGCCGGACGGCACCGTGGTCTGCGCGCAGCCCAACGGCGCCAAGATGATCTTCCCGGTGAACGACCACCCCAGCCTGCGGGCCCCGGTCACCTTCCGCATCACCACCCCGCCGGGCCTCAGCGCCGTGGCCAACGGCCGGCTCGTCGAGCGCGTCCGGCGTCCGGACGGCCGGACCCGGTGGACGTACGACTCCGAGCATCCGCTCGCGGCCCAGCTGATCCAGCTGGCGATCGGGAAGTTCTCCTTCGTCGACCGCACCGGCCCGCGGGGGCTGCCCGTGCGGGACGTGGTCCCCGAGGGCCTGGTGACCGACACCGAGGAACATCGCGCACTGACGTCCGACCATCTGACCTGGCTGGAGGAGCGCCTCGGCCGCTACCCCTTCCGTCGCTACGGCGTCCTGGTGGGCGACACCGATCTGCCGGTGGCGCTGGAGACGCAGTCGCTGTCCGTGGTGCCCAAGGCCGCCCTGCTGGGCGACCGGATCGACGCCGAACGCGATCTCGTGCACGAGCTGGCCCACCAGTGGACCGGCAACAGCGTCGCCATCCGGCGCTGGTCCGACCTGTGGCTGAGCGAAGGGCACGCCCGCTTCTACGAGCGGCTCTACTCCGACGCGCACGGCGGCGTCGCCCTCGAGGACGCGATGCGGGCGGCGTACGCACAGCACGACCAGTGGCGGCACGACGACGGGGCCCCCGCCGAACCCACCGAAGAGACCCTGTTCAAGGTGATGCGCTACGACGGCTCGGCACTGGTGCTCCACGCCCTGCGGGAGAAGGTCGGCGAGGAGACCTTCGACAGGATCGAGCGGGCCTGGGTGACGAAGTACCGCGGCCGGGTCGCCGGCACCCGCGACTTCGTCGCGCTCGCGTCCGAGGTGGCCGGCGAGGATCTGACGGCGTTTCTGACGTCCTGGCTCTACGGGGACCGCACCCCGCCGATGCCGGGGCACCCCGACTGGGAGGTGGACCCGGTCCAGGACTGAGCGGGGTGCGTGGGCGCCGGGCGGTACCCGTCGGTAGGGGGAGCCCGGGGCTTCCGCCGCCCGGACGGGCGGACTGCCGCTGACCGGGTGGCCTGTGACGGGCGGCTGGTCCAGCTCGGTGACCCTTGGCGCGACGTGGCGCTCCGGGCACGGAAGCGTACGAGGGGTGACGTGGAGAGCGACTCCGCTGTCGTGGTAGCGCCGAGCATCACCGGAGGCCCTTGCAATGACAGATCCCGCCACCCCCCGTGTCCCCGACGCAGTACGGCGGCGCCGCCGACGGGTCGTCTGCGTGACCGCGTCGGTGGCGCTGCAGGTTCCGCTGCTGGTCACGCTGCTGAGCCTGCCGCATTCCGACAGTGGCCCGGAGGTCGAGAACAGCGCGACGAAGCACCGCCGTCTGCAGGACGTCTTCACGGCCGCGGCGGCCGAGTACGGCGTGCCGCCCAGTGTGCTGATGGGCGTGTCCTACCAGCAGTCCCGGTGGGACTCCCACCTCGGCGCGCCCAGCGTCGCCGGCGGCTACGGCCCGATGCACCTGGTGGACCGGCCCCACGTCCAGGGCGCGCTGCCGGGAACGGGCGGCCTCGCGGGTCCGCAGTCCGGGCCGGGCAAGCAGACCGGCCGGGGCAGCCGCTCCCTGCAGCCCGCGGACCTGCAACGCGCCGCCCGCCTCATCGGGGTGCCGGTGGAGCAGCTGCGCACCGACCCGGCCGCCAACGTGCGAGGCGGCGCGGCACTGCTGGCGGCGATGCAGCGCGAGCTCGGCAAGCCGCTCAGCGCCGACCCGTCGGACTGGTGGGAGGCGGTGGCGCGCTACCCCGGCATGGGCGACTCCGTGTCGGCGAACACGTTCGCGAGCGACGTCTTCACCGTGATCCGGCGCGGCGCGCGCCGCACCACCGACGCGGGACAGCAGATCACCCTCCCCGCGAGCCCCGGCGTGAAGGCCCCGCCCCAGGACCCGAAACGGCCCAAGGACATCGAGTGCCCGCCGGAGCTGTCCTGCTCCTGGGTCCGGGCGCCGCACGTGGAGATCGGGGACGGCGAGTACGGGAACTTCGACCCCGCCGACCGGCCCAACGACCAGAAGGTCGAGTACATCGTCATCCATGACACCGAGGGCCCGCTGCCGGCCATGCTCCAGACGGTCCAGGACCCGACCGAGGTGTCGTGGCACTATTCCGTCCGCTCCAGCGACGGCCATGTCGTCCAGCACGTGAAGACCAAGGACGCGGCACGCCATTCCGGCAGCCAGTATGTCAACGCCCGCTCGATCGGCATCGAGCACGAGGGGATCCTCGCCCAGCCGGACACCTGGTACACCGAGCAGATGTACCAGGCCTCGGCCCGCCTGGTGCGCTACCTGGCCAAGAAGTACGACGTCCCGCTCGACCGGCAGCACATCTTCGGTCACGACAACGTGCCCTCCCCGATGGGCGTGACCATCCCCGACATGCACGACGACCCGGGCCCCTACTGGGACTGGGAGCACTACTTCGACCTGCTCGGCGCCCCGCTGCGCGGCCGGGCGGGACGGGACAGCGACATGGTGGTCATGCTGCCCGACTACGACACACACAAGCCGCTGTTCACGGGGTGCAAGGCCAGCGGCGTGCCGTGCGCGCCGCACGGTTCCAGCGCCGTCCGGCTGCACACCGAGCCGCGCGACGACGCCCCGCTCATCCAGGACCCCGGCCGCCGCCCGGAGGGCGACCCCTCGACCGAGGACGTCAACGACCTGGGGTCGCGGGTCTCCACGGGCCAGGTCTTCGCGGTCGCCGGACGCAAGGGCGACTGGACGGCGATCTGGTACCAGGGCAACCAGGCCTGGTTCAAGAACCCCAGGACCCGCCCGACGGCCATCGGCACGACCGGCCGGATGGTGACCCCGAAGGCGGGGCTGAGCGAGATCCCGGTGTACGGGCGCGCCTACCCGGAGCCGGACGCCTATCCCGACGACGTGCCGGTGTCGGACGACGCGCCACTTCCCTACAGCCTCCTCGCCGGTCAGCGCTACGTGACCCAGGACCGCGTCGCCGGTACCTATGTCGACAAGTCGGGTTCCGACAGCGCCTTCCGGGTCGTCAAGGGCGACGACGAGTACTACGAGATCCAGTTCGGTCACCGGCTGGCCTACGTCCGCGCGAGCGACGTGGACGTGGTGAACGGGTCGGCCACGGCGGGAGCGCCGTCCGGGTCGGGCAACTGACCGCTGCCCGGCGCGGCGCTCCCCGTCCGCCGGGGCCCCCGGACAGGCCTTAGGCGTCCGTGTCGAACGTGTAGTGGGCGGTGTGGTCCAGCAGGTCCGCCGGGGTGACGTCGTTCCACGGCTTCATGGGCTCGTCGAGGTCGATCACGTTCGGCGTCCCGGCCGCCGGGAGGTAGCCGGACGCCGGGTGCCTGCGCCGCCACTCGGCCCAGAGCTTGTCCACGAAGGCGTGGTGCAGCCAGAACACCGGGTCGTTCGGGGAGACGCCGGTGCCCATCTGACCGCCGACCCAGACGTGCACCCGGTTGTGCAGATTGACCCCCCGCCAGCCCTCCAGGTGGTTGCGGAACCCGTCCGAGGCGCTGTTCCACGGCGCCATGTCGTACGTCGCCATGGCGAGGACCGAGTCCACCTCGGCCCGGGTGGGCAGCTCCCGGACCGCGCTGCCGAGCGACCGGCGCAGGAACGTCCGGCCGTCGACGCGCACGTTGATCGGCCAGTTGCCGCTCGCCTCGGAGAACGGCCCGTCCGACACGCGGCCGTCCCGGGCCCGCCCGGTGCCGCCGAGGAAGTCCGGACCCCACAGCGAGGAGCGCACGGAGCGGTCGGCGGTCCAGTCCCAGTAGGGCAGCGCCACCGACGCGTCCACCGACTGCAGCGCCCGCTCGAACTCGAGCAGGAATCTGCGGTGCCAGGGCAGGAAGGACGGTGAACGGTGCCCGGTGCGCTCGCCGTTGTCGGTGTCACCGAGGATGAAGGCGTTGTGCGTCGTGACGAACTCGTCGTAGCGGCCGCTGCGCTTGAGTTCCACGAGGGCGGCGACGAAGCGCCGCTTCTCGTCGGTGGACAGGCTCGCCTGGTTCTTGCGGACGGTCATGTGCGAAGACTCCAGATGTGGTGCGGGGAAGGTCAGTTGGCGGGGAACGGAACGAGCCGGGCGCCCTGGAGCTCGTCGACCGCGGCGCGCGCGGCGGCACGCGGGGTCGCCACCGGGTCGTAGTGGCTGACCACGCTGATCCAGGTGCCGTCGGCGTTCGGCATCACATGCAGTTCCGCGCCGTCGACGAACACGGCGTAGCCGCCGCCGTGATGTGCGTGACCGCCCCCGGCGACCGGGTGGCCCTGTATGCGGCGACCCTTGTAGACCTCGTCGAAGGGCGCGGGGGAGTGGTGGCCGTGCTCGTGCCCGGCCGCTCGCGGCGGCCCGGGCGTGGGGGTGGCGGTGGCGGCGTCGGCCGCCGCGCCGGAGGTGACGGCCGCGGTGGCGCCGGCGGTCGCGGCGAGTGCGGCCGCGGCGGTGAGCGCGCGGCGACGGCTGAGTTCCGGCATGCGGACCTCCAGGGTTCGATGAGGCTGATTCGGCAGGTCGTTCGATCGACGACCCCGCATGCCTACCGGCCGGTGGGAGAGCGGGAGAAATCGCCCGGGTGTGGTTGGCTCCGATCCGGACAAGCAGCCATATCTCGTGCAAGGTTGAAGCAAGCTGATCTTGCCGACATGGCTGCCGGGACAGCCCGGAAGGGGGAATTCCTTCCCCTTGTCGCGATCTTGGCGGCGATCCTTCGCGGGCCGCCGCACCCCGCGTGGCCTGGCTCACTCCCGGAAGATGACGCGTTTACGAGAGGCGGCCCGGACCGCGACCCGCCTGCTACCCTGCGTCGCGAAATGATCGCTTTGAGTAATTCCTAGGGGTGTGCGTGAAGGTCGCCTGTGTCGGTGGCGGGCCCGCCGGCCTGTATCTCTCGATCCTGCTCAAGAGGCAGGACCCGTCCCATGACATCACCGTGCACGAACGCGACCCGGAGGGTTCGACCTACGGCTGGGGAGTCACCTACTGGCGCGGGCTGCTCGACACCCTCCACGCGCACGACCCCGAGTCGGCCCGTGCTCTCGACGCGCACTCCGTCCGCTGGGACGAGGGCGTCGCGCACGTACGGGACCTGACCACCCGGCACCCCGGCGACCAGGGCTTCGGCATCGGCCGGCACCGGTTCCTGGAGATCCTCGCCGACCGGGCCCGAACCCTGGGCGTCCGCGTCGAGTACGAGCGTGAGACCACCCCGGACCTGCTGCCCGACGCCGACCTGGTCGTGGCCGCCGACGGTGTCGGCAGCGCCCTGCGCACCCGGCACGCGGGTCACTTCGGCACGGAGGTGACGACGGGCCGGAACTCCTACATCTGGCTCGGCACCACCAAGGTCTTCGACTCCTTCACCTTCGCCTTCGTCGAGACCCCGCACGGCTGGATCTGGTGCTACGGCTACCCGTTCGACGACCGGCGCAGCACCTGCGTCGTGGAGTGCGCCCCCGAGACCTTCCACGGCCTCGGTCTCGACGGCGCCGACGAGGCGGACGGACTGGCACTGCTGGAGAAGCTCTTCGCCGTCGTCCTCGACGGCCACCGGCTCATCTCGCGCTCCTGCGCCCGCCCCGGCGCCCAGTGGCTGAACTTCCGCACCCTCACCAACCGCACCTGGTACCGCGACAACCTCGTCCTCGTCGGCGACGCCGCCCACACCACGCACTACTCCATCGGCGCCGGCACCACGCTCGCCCTGGAGGACGCCATCGCGCTGGCGGCGGCGCTCCGCGAGCACGCCCGTCTGCCCGAGGCCCTCGCCCGCTACGAGCGCGAACGCAAGGCGGCCCTGCTGTCCACGCAGAGCGCCGCACGCTACAGCGCCCAGTGGTACGAGAACCTGCCCCGCTACATCCACCTGCCGCCGGAGCGCATGTTCGCCCTGCTGGGCCAGCGCCACTCGCCCCTGCTGCCCTACGTCCCGCCGCAGTTGTACTACCGGCTCGACCGCGCGGCCGGGCAACTGGAGGCGCTGCGCCGGCTCAAGCGCTGGCTGGGCCCGCGGCTCGCCCGCACGGCGCACGGCCGCACCCTGAAGTAGTCCCCCTCAGCCCAGCAGCCGCCGCAGGAAGGCGTTGCTGAACACGTGGTGCGGGTCGAGCCGGTCCAGCACGCCGGCCGCCCGCCCCCACACACCCTCCCCGAACGACGCGGGCACCGCGGTGCCGATGACGTCCTCGTCCTGCCACGCGCCGGAGTCCGCGTACGCCCAGCCCTTGGACCACTCGACCCGCGCGAGCGCGTACCCGCCGCCGCTCCGGCCGTCGTAGCCGCCGAGCAGGAACCGCTCCAGCTCGCGCAGGAACGACTCCGCGTGCGGCGTACCCGGCAGCGTGAGCACGTCCAGCCAGACCGCGCAGTCCCACTCGGGACGGTCCTCGTCCGGCCGCACCGCGGACAGCGACGGGGCGCGGGCGCCCGCCAGTTCGGCGTCGGCAGGGTCGTCGAGGCCGGTCACGCGGATCTCCACCGAGCCGTTGACCGGGAAGCGGCCCCGGGACGCGTAGGACGCGAGCAGCTCCCGGTAGAAACCGGTGAACTCGTGGATCACCCGCTGCACCTGCCCCCGTGAGGTGAGCACGGCGTAGCCGTCGGCGTGCACCCGCAGGGTGGTCGGACGCAGATACAGCAGCGTGTTCTTGGAAGGCCCCCAGATGTCCCCGGACAGCGTCGCCGCCAGCCCGAGCGCGGCCACGTCGTACTGGAGGTTCCCCAGCACCGGAGCCAGCGACCAGGCGCCCTCCGCCACGATCCGCCCGACCAGATCCGCCACCGGTCGCGGAACGCTGTCCGAGAACGGGTAGTTGTACGGCCCCGAGACCCGCCGTGAGGCCGGCGGCCGCGTCGGGGCCACGCTCCACACCTTCAGCCAGGGACGCTCCGTGAAGGCGAACCAGATCGCCTCCACCCGCCCGGAGGCGTCGAGGAAGCTCTCGAAGGTGCGCCCGCCCGAACCCGGCGCGGCGAACAGCTCACCCGCGGGGATGTCGACGCGGCTGACGCACCGCAGCGGGGTGTCGGCCCCCACCCGCAGCACCACCTCCGTCACCAGTGCCCGCCCCAGATGGGTGAGCAGCGCGGCGCAGTCGGGCTCGTCGCGCCGGAAGGTGCGCAGCACGTAGGCGTCGCTGCCCTCGTCCCACACCACGGCGGTGAGCGACAGCACCAGATTGCTCAGCGAGCCGTACGTGTGCCCGGGCAGCCGCCGCTCGCCCCGGGCCGGCACGGCCGTGCCGTGTCCGTCGACGGCCAGGACGCCGCCCAGGGTGAGGTCGCCGGGCGCCGGTACGGCGGTGAGGCCGAGCCCGTGCCGCTCCAGAAAGGTCAGCAGCGCCTCCATAGTGACGCCGGTGCCGGCGCGCACGGCGGTCCGTCCGTCGACGGCGAGGCCCGTGAGGTGCCGGGCCATGTCGACGAGCAGGACGGGAGCTTCGGGGCGCGTCCCCTCCGGGATCGTCAGCGGGGACCAGCCGTGCGAGGCGCCCCGGGCGCGGACAGTCCAGCCCTCGCGCCGGGCCCAGTTGACGACGGCGACCACCTGTAGCGGCCCGTCCGGGGCACAGGCCCACAGGCCGGTGGCGGTGATCTCGCCGGTCCAGTTCCGGTACGCCGTCCGGTACAGGTCGACGTCTTCGGGGAATCCGGGCAGCTCCCGCGCGGCGGCTGCCGGATCGGGCACCAGCACGGCCGGTACGGCGGACAGGGCGGCGGCGGTACGCAGGAAGCCGCGCCGGGTGGGGAAAGGGGGCTCTTCGGTCAAACCGTCGGTCACGTGTGCACGCTAGGGCGGTTCGGGCGTGCACCGTCCGCCCGCCCGTGTTCCCTCACTCGTGTGAGTGAGGGATGCGCGGGTGGGCGCCCGGGACGACCGCCTCCGTGCGCGCCACCGGCAGGTGACAGACTGATCCCCATGGAAGAACGTGAATTCGGCAGGTCGGGTCAGCACGCGTCGGTCGTCGGTCTGGGCACCTGGCAACTGGGCGCCGACTGGGGAGACGTCGACGACAAGGAAGCCCTCACGGTGCTGGAGGCGGCGGCCGAGTCGGGGGTGACGTTCTTCGACACCGCCGACGTCTACGGCGACGGGCGCAGCGAGCAGACCATCGCCACGTTCCTGAGCAGCCGGCCGGACCTGCACGTGCTGGTCGCGACCAAGATGGGCCGCCGGGTCGAGCAGATCCCCGAGAACTACGTCCTGGACAACTTCCGGGCCTGGAACGACCGCTCCCGCCGCAACCTCGGTGTCGACCGCGTCGACCTGGTGCAGCTGCACTGCCCGCCCACCCCCGTCTACTCCTTGGACGAGGTCTTCGACGCCCTCGACACCCTGGTCGAGGAGGAGCGCGTCGCCGCGTACGGGGTGAGCGTGGAGACCTGTGCCGAGGCCCTCACCGCGATCGCCCGGCCGAACGTGGCGAGCGTGCAGATCATCCTCAACCCGTTCCGGATGAAGCCGCTGCGTGAGGTGCTGCCCGCCGCCCGGGAGGCCGGCGTCGGCATCATCGCCCGGGTGCCGCTCGCTTCGGGCCTGCTGTCCGGCAAGTACACGAAGGACACCGTCTTCCCGGAGAACGACCACCGCACGTACAACCGGCACGGCGAGTCCTTCGACCAGGGCGAGACCTTCTCCGGCGTCGACTACGCCACCGGCGTCGAGGCCGCGGCCGAGTTCGCCGCCCTCGCCCCCGAGGGGTGCACCCCGGCCCAGCTCGCCCTGCGCTGGATCGTCCAGCAGCCCGGCGTGACCACGGTGATCCCCGGCGCCCGCTCCGCCGAACAGGCCCGCGCCAACGCCGCCTCGGCGCACCTTCCGGACCTGTCCGAGGACACCCTCGGCGCGATCCAGGACCTCTACACCGCGCGCATCAAGGGGCAGGTCGAATCTCGCTGGTAGCGGCGCCGTTCCCGGGGAACCCGGTGGGGAAGAGTTTTCGGACGTTCTCGACCAGGAGGAACCGTGACGACCGCGGAAGGCAGTGTGCAGCGGCACAGAGGGCGGGACGAGACCGAGGAGGAGCGGGCCGACCGGATGTGGGGCGAGCTCATCCAGGAGGTCCGGATCGCCCAGATGGGCGTCCAGATCCTGTTCGGCTTCCTGCTGACCGTGGTCTTCACCCCGACCTTCGCGGACCTCTCGGACCTGGACCGCAGGATCTACATCGTGACCGTGGTCGTCGGCGCGGCGGCGACCGGCGCGCTGATAGGCCCGGTGTCGCTGCACCGGCTGGTCGCCGGCCGCCGGGTGAAGCCGCAGGCGGTCGCCTGGGCCTCGCGGCTCACCTTCGTCGGCCTGATCCTGCTGCTCGTCACCATGGTGTGCGCGCTGCTGCTGATCCTGCGCGTGGCGACCCACGACCCCTACGTCCCGTGGATCGTGGCCGGCATCGCCCTCTGGTACGCGCTGTGCTGGTTCGCCCTGCCGCTGTGGACCCGGCATCGCCACACGAACAACTCCAGCCACTGAGGCCCGCAAGGGTCACTGACGGGTCAGTGCGCCCAGCTGCCGGTCGTGGAACCGGCTGAGCAGGAGCAGCGAGGCGGTGGCGCCCACCAGGGCGCAGAACATGTCCCACTGCGTGTCCCACACATCGCCCTGTGTGGCCAGGAACGCGTCCGCCGCCTCGCCCCCGGTCACGGCCGCCGCCCACTCCAGCATCTCGAAGACCGCGCTGAAGGCCACGCACGCGCACACGACGAGCGGCGCCAGCCAGCGGCTGCCGCGCAGGGGCGAGGTGCGGACGAGCAACTCCCGTACCAGGACGGCCGGTACGAAGCCCTGCATGAGGTGACCGAAGCGGTCGTAGGGGTTGCGGTCCAGGCCGAAGGTGTCGCGCACCCAGTCGCCGAGCGGGACCTGCGCGTAGGTGTAGTGGCCGCCCACGATCAGGACCAGCGCGTGCGCGGCCAGCAGGCAGCACAGCAGGCCCGTCATCGGGAACCGCCGCCAGGTCAGGAACAGCACCGGCAGTCCGACGATCACCCACACCGTCTCCAGGAACCAGGTCGCCCGGTCGTGCGGCTCCCAGGCGGACACCGCGAGGGCCACGGTCACCAGTCCGGCGAGCAGCAGGGGCAGGCGCCGGCCGGTGCGGGCGGCGGACAGCGGGGAGATCCGGCGGGGGTCGGGACTGACAGCGGACATGGGCGCACTCCTCTTCGTGGGAGCCCCATCGTGTCGGCGCCGCCGGACCCGGTCATGAGTACGGCTACTCACGGCGGCTACTCAGCCGTCGGCGATGACCTCGGCCAGGAAGTCGTCCACCTCGAACTGCTCCTGCCCGGGCGGGACGATCTCGTGGGTGCGGCGCAGGAAGGAGTCGACGGCGGCGGCCCAGGCGAACACCACCGCGTGATGGCGTTCCCCGTCCGACCGGGCGTCGCCGAAGAACTCCATGCGCAGTTCGTCCCACATGCCCGTGGACACCGGGCGGAAGCGCACGTCGCCGAGGCCGACGGGCCGCCGCAGCCCGTCGAGGACCATCTCGCGGTCCAGCCGCCACCGGGCAAGGACATGGCCGTCATGGCTGAACACCATGGTGACGGCGAAGGGGTCGTCGGCCTCGTAGCCGAGGTGGGCGAGCACGGGAAAGCGGTCCGCGGTGCCCGCCTGGAGCTGCATGACCAGGGTCTTGTGCACATTGGTGTTCACCAGAGGGCCTCCGAGGAGAACGGTCGTGGAGACCCTCTAGTACCCCCGTCGTGCGTCTGATGCTCAGTCCTGAGGGTGATTCTCCGGCGCGCCGTGCGACGCGGAGAGCGGCGGAAGCACGTTCAGCCGAGGGCGTCGCGCAGCGCCGGCAGCAGGGTCTTCGCCGACCACTCCAGGTACTCCGGCTGCGAGTCGCCGCCGATCTGCACCAGCGCGATCTCCGTGAAGCCGGCCTCGGCGTACGGGCGCACCGCCGCAACGAAGTCCTCCGGGTCGGAGCCGCACGGGATCGACGCGGCGACGTCGTCCTGGGTGACGAACTGGGTCGCCGACTCGAAGGAGTCCGGGTGCGGCAGCTCGGCGTTGACCTTCCAGCCGCCGCCGAACCAGCGGAACTGCGCGTGCGCCCGCTTCACCGCCGTGTCGCGGTCGGGGTCGTAGCAGACCGGCAGCTGGCCCACGCGCGGCTTGCCGGTGCCGCCGTGCCGGTCGAAGGCCTCCAGCAGCCCTTTCTCCGGTTCCGTGGCGATGACGAGGTCGGCGAGCCGCCCCGCCAGCGCGCAGGACTGTTCACCGGAGACGGCGATGCCTATCGGCGGCGGCTCGTCGGGCAGGTCCCACAGCCGGGCCGACTCCACGTCGAAGTGCGTGCCGTGATGGTTCACATGACCGCCCGCGAACAGCGCGCGGATGATCTCGACGGCCTCCTCCAGCATCTCGTGCCGCACGTCGGCGGACGGCCAGCCGCCCCCCACGACATGCTCGTTGAGGTTCTCGCCCGACCCGAGCCCCAGCCGGAAACGGCCCTGGGCCAGCAACTGCATGGTCGCCGCCTTCTGCGCCACCACCGCCGGGTGGTAGCGGACGGTCGGGCAGGTCACGTAGGTCATCAGCGGGATGCGCTCGGTCGCCTGCGCGGCCGCGCCGAGCACGCTCCACGCGTACGGCGAGTGACCCTGGGAGCGGAGCCACGGAAAGTAGTGGTCCGAGGTCACGGAGAAGTCGAAACCGGCTGCCTCGGCCCGCACCACGTGGTCCACGAGATCGCGGGGACCGGCCTGTTCGGTCATCATCGTGTATCCGATTTGCACCATAGGGGGCGAGTTTCCGTGACCGGCCGGGGGAAACGGGGCAGGGCCCCGTGGATCTCGGCCGGCGGCGTTCAGCCCCCGCCCGGCCGGAAGGTGCGCAGGAACGTCTCCAGGGCGCGGCGGTTGCTCGCGTCGTCCCACACGTCGGCCGGGGTCGTCCAGCGCAGTGAGTAGCCGCGTCCGCCGCCGATGAGGAAGCCCCGGCCGAGGGTGCGGACCCGGCTGCCGTCGGCGTCGGCCAGCCACTCCATGTCGGCGGCGGCCTGCCCCTGGTAGGTCGTCGCGCGGATGTCGCCGATCCGCCGGTAGTCCCCGGCGGTCTGCCGCAGGTCCGGTTCGACGTCGTCGCGCCAGACCGCGACCGGGTCCGGTCCGACGCGCGCGCTGTACGTCACCGCCAGCGTGCGCGTGTCGCCGGGCGCGCCCAGCACCACGCGGTAGGCGAGATCGGACGCGCGTGTCGTGCTCAGGGGTTTCCAGCCCTCCGGGAGGGCGACGGAGAAGCCCTCGGGGGAGCGATAGGTGCGAAAGCCCGGTGGCAGGGCGGGGGCCGAGGGTGACGGGGCGACATCGGCGGGCGGCTCGGCCGGCGTGCTCGGCGCCGGGGCGGTCGGCGGGGGCGCGGGGGTGGACGGCCGGTTCGGGTCCGGGGCCCCGGCGGAGGCCGGCGGGCGGGTCTCGCCGCCGGAGGCGGACGTGTCCGTGCCGGACGGGTCACGGATCACCGCGAGCACCGCGACCGCCACCGTGACGAGGGCCAGTGCCGTTCCGGCGACCATGGTCCGTCTGCTCCATCCCGGGTCGGTGACGTGCAGGGCGGTGGCGTAGGCGCGGCGCAGCCGGGGGACGGGAGCGGGGGAGGGGGCCGCGTCGGCGGACTCGCCGACCACCCTGGTGAGCGCCTCGCGCACCACGGGCCGGGTGAGGCGCTCCCGGCCGTCCTTGCGCAACAGGCCCTGCACCACCTGGGCGAGGGGCCCGGCACGCAGCGGTGTGCGCAGCGGAAGCCGGTCCACGCCCTTCAGCGTGGCCTCGGGCCGCTCCCGCTCCCGGAACGGCGGGCGGCCCTCGACCATGGTGTAGAGGATCGCGCCCAGCGCCCACAGGTCGGCGGCGGGTCCGATGCGCTCGTCGCGGGCCTGCTCCGGCGAGGCGTACGACAGCGCCGTGAGCCGGGGGGCCAGCGTCGCGCCCGCCAGCCCGAAGCCCGCGACGACCGCCGGCCCGTCGTCGCGGACGAGGATCTGCCCCGGGCTCAGCTCGCCGTGCGTGATGCCCTCGCCGTGCGCGACCTCCAGCACGTCGAGCAGTTCCAGCCCGATGCGGGCCGCCCGCACGTAGTTGAACGAGCCGTTCCCGGCGAGGAGTTCCCCGAGCGGTGTACCGCCGAGCCACTCCGTCACCGTCCACAGCGCGCCCTCCTCCGCGACCGCGTCGATCACGCCCGCGACCCGGCCGGGACACAGCCGTCCCATCGTCTCGGACGTGCGCATGATGCGGCCGACGGTCCGGCGCGCGGCATCCCCGTCGGGCTCGCCCGGCAGCCCGACCCGGGTCAGCAGGCAGGGGCGGGCGGCCTCGACGTCCTCGCCGTACCAGCACACGCGGTTCGACTCGCGATGGACGGTCTCCAGGAGCCGGTACCTCCCGGCGACCAAGTGGTGTGCGGAGACGTACGCCTTGCTCATGGTCATCCCTCTGAACGCCTGGCTGTCACCTTTCCCAGAGGTACGCGGGGCGCCACGGAGTGTGTTCAACGTCCGGGGCGCCTATTCGCCCGGCGGACCAGTTTTGACGTCGCGTCAGTGCGGGACGGCTTGTCCCGGCGCACCGGACGCCCTGGCCCAGGGGCCAGGGCGTCACTCGTGCGGGACCCGGTCCGCTCAGTGCTGCTGGGCCTTGTGGGGCGAGGCCTCGCTGGGCCGCACGACGACGTACCCCTCGCCCTGCAGCATCAGCTGGACGGCCTCACCCGAACCGCCGCGCAGCATCGAGCCGATGGACTGCGAGCGGTGCAGGGAGGTCTGCAGCCCGGCGGTCCAGCCGACCACCGCGTCCGTGTCGACGTACACCGGGTACTGCCCCGAGACCGGGATGACGAGCGGACTGCCGTCACAGACCAGGCCGAGCCTGCCCTGCCCGCTGAAGACGCTGTTGAACAGGCCGCCGCCGGTCATGCCCGCGCCCTTCACCGTGGCGATCCGGTACGACAACGTGGCGTCGAAGCACAGGACGTTACGGCCGTTGACCGTGAACTCGTCGCCCGGCTCTACGTCGACGACGAAGCAGTTCTGCGCCTCGTTCGCGAACCAGGCCTCGCCCTGGCCGCGCACCGCCATGAGGGGCAGCCCCTCACCCGTGACCGCGCGCTTGAGCATGCCGCCCATGCCCTGGCCCTTGCGCTCGAAGGCGAGGTTGCCCCGGTAGGCGATCATCGCACCCTGCCGGGCCAGCATCTCGCCGTTGACGGCGTATCTGATGCACTTGGCGTTCTCGACGGTCATGCCCGGCGCCTGCGCGGGCTGGACCATGTGCTCACTGGAAAAGAGGTCACCCTTCATGCGGGCATCCTGTCCGGTGTATGCCGTTCTGCCAACATCGGCCGCCGAACCGGTTCAGCCGCCGAACAACTGCGTCCAGTACGTGCCCGACCGGCCGCCGCCCGTGAACCCGACGCCGATGTGCGTGAAGCCCGGTGCCAGGATGTTGGCGCGGTGCCCGGGGCTGTTCATCCACCCGGTCACCACCTCGGCGGGGGAGCGCTGGCCGCAGGCGATGTTCTCGCCGATCGAGCGGCGGGCGGAGCCCGCGGCGGCGGCCCGGTCCCAGGGGCGACTGCCGTCCGGCGCGGTGTGGGAGTAGAAGCCGCGGGCCACCATGTCGTCGCTGTGCGCCTGCGCGGCCCTGGTCAGCACCGGGTCGGGGGTCAGTTGCGGCAGGCCGGCGCGGGCGCGCTCGTGGTTGGTGAGGCCGATGACGTCGGCCCTCGCGCGGATGAGACCGGCCGACGTGAGAGGCGTCGCCCACAGCGCGGTCCAGAACGTGTCCCCGGACGGGCCGCCCACGGCAAAGGCGAGCCCGGCGTGGGTGAAGGCAGGCTCGTGCAGGGTGCGGCGCAGGCTCTCGGTGCGCAGGCAGTGGTCGACGAACTCGGCGAGGGTGCGCGGGCCGGAGACCAGGTGTTCGCCGACCGTGAGGTACGCGAATCCGGCGGCGGTCACGCGCTGGTGGACCGCGACACCGTCGCCGCCCTCCACGCCGAGCCGGCCGGCGGCGGCCATGGCGAGGGCATGGCGCCGGGCCGCGTCGGCCAGGCGCGCGTCGAGCGAGACGGGCGGCGAACCGGCGCGAGCACGGGCGGAGTTGACGAGGGGGAGGAAGCCCGGCGCCTCCGCGTCGGACGGCGGGCCGGGCGGGGCGGCCCGACGCCCGGCGCTCGGTGCCCCGGCCGGGACGGGTGCCGAGGGGGCCGAAGGGGCCGACGGCGCGCCGTCGTCCGCGACGTCGACGCCGAAGTCGCGCGCCAGGCCCGCCAGTCCGTCGGCGTACCCCTGCCCGAGTGCCCGCACCTTCCAGTCCGCGCCGCGCCGGTACAGCTCGGCGAGCAGCAGCACCGTCTCCTGTCCCGGGCGTGGGGGAGTGAACCGGGCCACGTGACGGCCGTGCGTGTCGGTGACGAAGAGCGTGGGGACCGGCAGGCGGCCCAGCGGCACGCTGGGGTCGGCGGGGCTGACGACGACCGTCACGCGCGTGGCCCCGGCACGCAGCCGCCGCGGGTCGACCGTGAGCGTGTCGCCCCGCAGCACGGCTCCTGGGGCGGCGGGCTGGTTGAAGAAGACGAAATCGCCGTCGCCGCGCACCTTGCGACCGTCGTCGGTGACGAGTGCGGACAGGTCGAAGGGACCCGGCACGCGCACGGTCACGGCACCGCCCGGGAGCGGTGCGTTGCCTCCGGGGACCAACTCGCTCATGCTGCCGCCCTGTCGGTGTCCGTCGCGATGGAGGGTCCAGGGGTGTCGTTGCCGAAGAACGCACGCCGACGGCCGGCGGTTCCCGGACCGGAGGACGCCTTTGATAGACCCGCAAGAAGCCCTATCCGGCTTTGAATTGAAACCCTGATGGCTACTCAGCTCGACCTTCTGTTGATTCCTGCTTCTTTCATTGACAGCGGAAAATAAGCCGCCTAGGTTCCCGCCATGCCCTCGACCACCCCTGCCGAGGTGTTCCCGGTCCCCACGCCGGCCGCCTCGCAGATCTTCACCACCGTCCTGTCCCACGGCCCCCTCACGCGTTCCGAGATGGCCGAGCGGACCGGGCTGTCCGCAGCCGCGGTGACCAAGGCGGTCCGGCCCCTCATCGAGGCCGGCTATCTGGTGGAGGACGTGGACGAGGAGGCCGAGGCCCGCCGCGCGCTGGGCCGGCCGGCGAACCCGGTGCGGGTCGACGGCGGCCGGGCGCTGTTCATCGGGGTCAAGGTGACCGGCGACGAGCTCATCGGCGTCCTCACCGACCTGTGCTGCCGCATCCGGGTGGCACGCCACCTCCCGCTGCCCGCCCGTGACCCCGAGCCGGTCCTGGCGCAGTTCGCGGAACTGGTGCGCGAGTTGCTCACGGAGGCGGACGGCTTCGGCGTCCCGGTGCGGGGCATCGGACTCGCGGTCTCCGGCGACGTCGACCGCGCGGCGGGTGCCGTGCGGTACTCGCCGTTCCTGGAGTGGCACGACGTTCCGCTCGCCGAACTCGCCGCCATGACCACCGGGTTGCCGGTGACCGTCGACAACGACGTCCGCGCCCTGACCGTCGCCGAGCAGTGGTTCGGCGCGGGGGTGGGCCTGTCCGACTTCGCCGTGGTCACCGTCGGCGCGGGTATCGGCTGCGGTCTCGTCGTGCACGGGCGGGTCGTCGCCGGGGCGCACGGCGTGGCCGGCGAGATCGGGCACGTGGCGATCGACCCGGCCGGCCCGCCCTGCCACTGCGGCAACCGGGGCTGCGTCGAGGCCATCGCCGGGGAGGAGGCCATCGTCGCGGGGGTCAGGGAGGCGACGGGCGTCCAGGTCGCCGACGCCGCCGCGGCCCTGGCCCTCGCCCACGCGGGCGACGCCGGGGCCCGGGCGGTGTACGCGCGCGCCGGCGAGGCCATCGGCCGCGGCATCGCCACCGTGGCCAACCTCTTCGGACCCGAGCTGGTGACCATCTCCGGCGAAGGACTGGCGGCCTACGACCTGTTCGCCGAACAGATCCGCGACACCTTCGCGGCCGCCGCCTTCGGCTCGGCCGCCCGATGCACCGTACGGACCCGCCCGCTGCCCTTCGAGGAATGGGCACGCGGCGCGGCCGCGACGGCGATCCAGAGCTTCATCACCACGGACCAGAACTAGCCCGACCCACCCGCTGTTGTACCGAGCCCAGGAGATACGACCCATGCGGTCACCCTCGCATTCCGTCCTGCCCGCACGCGGCCTGAGAGCCGTCGTCGTCCTCGCCCTCACGGCGGGCCTGGCCACGGCCGTCCCCGCGGCCCAGGCCCAGTCACCGGCCAGGACCACCGCCCCGGACCGGGCCGCGGCGGCCACCACCGCCCCGGCTCTCGCCGCCAAGCCCTACATGGGCTGGTCGAGCTGGAGCATGCAGTCGTCGAAGTACCCGGGCCTCAACCCGGACGGCGACTACAGCTATCTCACCGAGGCGAACGTCCTGAAGCAGACGGACGCCATGGCCTCGAAGCTGAAGCGGTACGGCTACGAGTACGTCAACATCGACGCCGGCTGGTGGCGTGACAAGGCGTGGAAGCCCTGGTTCGACGACTACGGCCGCCAGAAGGCCGACCCGGACCGCTTCCCCCGCGGCATGAAGGCCGTCGCCGACCACATCCACGCCAAGGGGCTCAAGGCCGGTATCTACCTCCCCGTCGGCCTGGAGAAGGAGGCGTACGGCGAGGGCAAGGTGCCGATCTGGAACGCCGAGGGCTGCACCACCGCCGACATCGTCCACGACGACCTGCGCACCACCAACGGCTGGGACAGCGCCTACAAGATCGACTTCTCCGATCCCTGCGCGCAGAAGTACATCGACTCCCAGGCACAGCTCTTCGCCGACTGGGGCTACGACTTCCTCAAGCTCGACGGCGTCGGCCCCGGCTCCTTCAAGAGCGGCGAGAACTACGACAACGTCGCCGACGTCGCCGCCTGGCAGAAGGCCATCGCCGCCGCCGGCCGGCCGATCCACCTCGAACTGTCCTGGTCCCTGGACATCGGGCACGTCGCGGACTGGAAGAAGTACTCCAACGGCTGGCGCATCGACACCGATGTCGAGTGCTACTGCAACACCCTCGCGACCTGGGAGAACAGCGTCGTCGACCGCTGGTACGACGCCCCCGCGTGGTCCCGGCACGCGGGCCCCGGCGGCTGGAACGACCTCGACGCGCTGGTCGTCGGCAACGGCGAGATGGGCGGCCTGACGAAGGCCGAACGGCAGAGCCAGGCCACCCTGTGGGCCATCGCCAAGTCCCCGCTGTTCAGCGGCGACGACCTGACCCGGCTCGACTCCTACGGTCTCTCCCTGCTGACCAACCGCGAGGTCATCGCCGTCAACCAGGCCGACGCGCCGGCCGCGAAGCTCCTCACGCCGTCCGACCCGCAGCAGGTGTGGGCGGCGAAGAACCCCGACGGCACCTACACCGTGGCCCTGTTCAACCTCGGCGACGCGCCGGCCGCCGTCACCGCCGACTGGGGCATGCTCGGCTTCACCGGCAAGGCCGACGTGCGCGACCTGTGGAACCGCGAGAACCTGGGCGCGCACCGGGGCGGCATCACCGAGGCCCTGCCCGCCCACGGCTCCCGGCTGTTCACCGTCACCCCGCGCGGCACCGCCGTCACGACGACCGCCTACGAGGCCGAGTCCGAGGCCAACACCCTCGGTGGCAACGCCTCCGTCGCCGACTGCTCCGCCTGCTCCGGCGAGCGCAAGGTCGGCAACCTCTACCTCGGCGGCAAGCTCACCTTCAACGACGTGGTCGTCGCCAAGGCCGGCACCTACCAGGTCAAGGTCGCCCACGTCAGCGGTGACCCGCGCACCCTCGACGTCTCGGCCAACGGGGCCGGCGCCGTGCGCCACAAGTTCGCCTCCACCGGCGACTGGGGAACCGCCGCCACCGTCAGCGTGCCCGTGAAGCTCGAGGCGGGCGCCAACACGATCACACTGGACAGCGGCACCGGCTACGCGCCGGACATCGACCGCATCGACGTACCGAAGTCGCTCTGAAGCCCGAGGGACCCGGCGCCGGCCGGGTCCCTCTCCCCCCTCGCACCCGGAGCCGCCGTATGTCCGAACCCAGCAGAAGAACCCTGCTTTCCGCCGCCACCACGGTCGGCCTCGCCACCGCCCTCGCCGGCCTGCCCGCCTTCACCGCGACCGCCGCCCCCCGGCGCCCCGCCGCCGACGCCGCGCTCCCCACCGGCACCGCGCGCGACACCCTGTGGTGGCGGGCCCCGGGCGACGCCCACTCGATGATCGAGCAGGGCCTGCCCGTCGGCAACGGCCGCATCGGCGCCCTCGCGAGCAACGACCCCGGCCGCGAACTGCTGCTGCTCACCGACGCCACGATGTGGACCGGCGGCCTCAACGACACCCTCGACGGCGACGGCCAGTTCCCCTACGGCCGCGCCGACTTCGGCTCCTTCACCCTGCTCGCCCGGCTCACCGTCGACATCCCCGACCACGACCTGTCGGCCGTCACCGACTACCGCCGTTCCCTCGGCCTGGCCCAGGGCGTCGTGGCCTCCTCGTACGTGCGCTCCAGGGTCACCTACCGGCGGCAGATCTTCGCCAGCCGGCCCGACGACGTGATCGTCCTGCACTTCACCCAGAGCGGCGGCGGCCGGTACACCGGCTCCATCACCCTGGACGGCACCCACGGCGAGAAGCCGGGCGCGGAGTCCTTCGGGTCGGCCCTGGCGAACGGGCTGCGCTACGGCGCCGCCGTGACCGCACGCGGCAGCGGCGGCCGGGTCGCCGTGAACGGCACCCGGATCGACTTCGCCGGCTGCGGGGAACTCACGGTGGTCGTCAGCGCGGGCACCGACTACGCGCCCGACGCCCGCACGGGCTACCGTGATCCGTCCCTCGACCCCGAGCGGCTGGCCCGGACGAAGGTGCGCGACGCCGCCGCCCACTCGGCCGGTACCCTCCTGCGCACGCATGTCGCCGACTACCGCGACCTGTACGGCCGGCTGGACCTCTCCCTCGGCGAGTCGAGCGCCGAGCAGCGCGCGCTGGACACCTGGGAGCGGCTGAAGGCGCGCGCCCGCGACGACGTCCCCGACCCCGAACTGGAGGCGGCCTACCTCCAGTACGGCCGCTATCTGATGATCTCCGGCTCCCGCGCCAGTCTCCCCCTGAACCTCCAGGGACTGTGGCTGGACGGCAACGACCCGGACTGGATGGGCGACTACCACACCGACATCAACGTCCAGATGAACTACTGGATGGCCGACCGCACCGGACTGTCCTCCTGCTTCGACGCGTTCACCGACTACTGTCTCGCCCAGCTCCCGTCCTGGACCGAGCTCACGCGAAGACACTTCAACGACCCGCGCAACCGCTACCGCAACTCCAGCGGGCGGATCGCCGGCTGGACGGTGGCCTTCTCCACCAACCCGTACGGCGGCAACGGCTGGTGGTGGCACCCCACAGGCAACGCCTGGCTCTGCAACAGCCTGTTCGAGCACTACGAGTACACCCAGTCCGGCGACCACCTGGCGAAGATCTACCCGCTGCTCAAGGGTGCCTGCGAGTTCTGGGAGACGCGGCTGCTGACCGCCACCGCGCCGGGCACCTCCCGAGAAGTGCTGATCGCGGACAGCGACTGGTCGCCCGAGCACGGCCCGCAGGACGCCAAGGGCAACACCTACTCCCAGGAGATGGTCTGGGCGCTCTTCGGCAACTTCTGCGAGGCGTCCGCCCGGCTGGGGAAGGACACCGGCTACGCCGCCACGATCGCGGGCCTGCGCAAGAAGCTGTACCTGCCCGAGGTGAGCCCGAAGACGGGCTGGCTGCAGGAGTGGATGTCGCCGGACAACCTGGGCGAGACGACCCACCGGCACCTGTCCGGGCTGGTCGGGCTGTTCCCGGGCGACCGCATCCGCCCCGACGGATCCACCCCGAAGGAGATCGTCGACGGCGCCACCGCGCAGCTCACCGCGCGCGGTATGAACAGCTTCGGCTGGGCCAACGCCTGGCGCGCGCTGTGCTGGGCCCGTTTGAAGAACGCCGAGAAGGCCTACCAGCTCATTGTGAACAATATGCGTCCGTCCACCGGCGGCACCAACGGCACCGCCTTCAACCTCTTCGACATCTACGAGGTCGAGCAGGGCCGCGGCATCTTCCAGATCGACGCCAACTTCGGCACCCCGGCCGCCCTGAGCGAGATGCTGCTGTACTCGCGCCCCGGCCACCTGGAGGTCCTCCCGGCCCTGCCCCCGGCCTGGGCCGCGTCCGGCCACCTCAAGGGCGTCGCGGCGCGCGGCGGCTTCGTCGTGGACCTCCAGTGGCGGGACGGGCGGCCGACCTCGGTCCGGCTGCGCAGTGTCGGCGGCCGGAGCACGACCGTGGCGTACGGGAGCACCTCCCGCACGGTCACGCTGAAGCCGGGCGAGTCCGTCACGCTGAAGGACCTCGGCCGGTGAGCGGCCGCAGGGCACGCCTGGGAGGCGTCATCGGCGTCCTGCTGCTGGCGTCGGTGCCGCAGGTCCCGGTGGCCGCGCAGGCAGCGCCTGCCCGGCACGACGTCGTCACCTGGGGAGCCGGCGCCGACCGGCTCGGTGACGCCGTCGCCGACCGCAGCTACCGGCTGGTCGTGCGCACCAGCGTCGGCGGCGACCAAATGCGCGTCCGGCTCTCCAACGCCTTCGGGGACCGGCCGGTGACCTTCGACAGTGTGCACGCGGGCGTCCAGCGGGCGGGTGCCGCGCTGGTCCCGGGCAGCAACCGGCGGATCACCTTCGGCGGCGCGCGCTCCGTCAGCGTCCCCGCGGGCGCCACCGTCCTCAGCGATCCGCTGCCCGGCAGGGCAGCTCCCGGCCTGACCCTCGTGATCAGCCTGCACAGCCCCGACGCGGCCGGTCCCGCGACCGGCCACGGCATGGCCATGCAGACCTCGTACGCGGCACAGGGCGACCACACGGCCGAGGAGGGCGCCGGTCACTTCACGGACACCATCGGCTCCTGGTTCTACCTCGACGCCGTCACCGTGCGCACCAGCGCCTCGACCGGCGCCGTGGTCGCCCTCGGCGACTCCATCACCGACGGCTGGGAGTCCAGCACCGACCTGAACCGCCGCTGGCCCGACTACCTCGCCCGCAGGCTCGCGGCGGCGCCCGGGGCGACGGTGCGGGGCGTGGCCAACGAGGGGATCTCGGGCAACAAGGTCCTGGCCGACGGGGCCGGGCAGAGCGCGCTGAACCGGCTGGAGCGGGACGTGCTGTCCCATCCGGGCGTCCGCACCGTCTTCGTGTTCGAGGGCGTCAACGACCTCAAGGCCCACACCGGCGTCACCGCGGCGGACCTCATCAAGGGCTACCGGGAGCTCGCCGAGCGGGCGCACGCGGCGGGCAAGTGCGTCGTCGGCGCCACCGTGGGGCCCTTCAAGGGCTGGTCGGAGTGGGACCCGGCCGCCGAGGCCGTACGCCAGGAGGTCAACGCGTTCCTCAGGGACAGCGGCACGTTCGACGCGGTGACCGACTTCGACCGCATCCTGCGCAACCCCTACGACCCCGAGCGGATGATGCCGTTCCTCGACAACGGCGACCACCTGCACCCCAACGACAAGGGCATGCAGGCGCTCGCCGACGCCGTGGACCTCAAGAGCCTCGAATGCGCCGCCGGGCCCCGCACGGGGGCGCCGGGGGGCGCGCACTGACCCGGCGGCCGGACCTCACTGCCGCAGCGCGCGGGCCCAGTCGGCGGGCACCCGGCCGGCCGGGCCCGGCGTCGGCTGGTCCGCGGGATGGCACACCGGCGGCGCCAGGTCGGGCCCGGCGTCGTACGCCTCCTCGGTCGCGAAGTTCCAGAACCATTGCTCGCCAGGTTCGAAGCTGCGCATCACCGCGTGCCCGGTGGCCTCGTAGTGCGCGGTGGCGTGCTGGGCGGGCGAGGAGTCGCAGCAGCCGATGTGCCCGCACTGGGCGCAGCGCCGCAGATGGAACCACCACCCTCCGGCCTCGTCGCACTCCGCGCAGCCCGCCCCGCTGGGCGGGACGCTCGGGTCGATGCCGCTGATGTCACTTGTCATGCCGACTCCTCGGGGGCCGTCTCGTCCTCGGTGGCGGTGAGCGGGAGCAGTACCTGGAACCGGGTGTCACCCGGAACGGACTCCACCTGGAGGGTGCCGTGGTGCTTGTTGACCACGATCCGCCAGGAGATGTCGAGGCCGAGCCCGGTGCCCTCGCCCACGGGCTTGGTCGTGAAGAAGGGGTCGAAGATACGGTCCCGGATCTCGGGCGGCACCCCGGGACCGGTGTCGCGGAACTCCACCAGCAGGCACTCGCGGTCGCGCGCCGTGCGCACCGTCAACGCCCCTTCACCGCCGTCGCTGTTGATCGCGGAGACGGCGTTGTCGATCAGGTTGGTCCACACCTGGTTCAGCTCGGCCGGATAGGCGGGCACCTTCGGCAGCGTACGGTCGTAGTCCTTGACGACCTTGATCTGCGGGCCGATCTTGGCCGACAGCATCAGCAGCGTGCTGTCGAGGAGTTCGTGCACATCGGCCATCCGGTAGGGGGCGCGGTCGAGCTGCGAGTACTGCTTCGCCGCGTCCACCAGGTGGGAGATCCGGGTCGTGGAGTCCAGGATCTCGTCCATCAGCAACTCGGTCTCGACCGTGTAGTTGAGCCATCCGATCGCGCCCGGCAGGATCTCCTCGTCCACGGCGGCCGCGATCTGGTCGAGCCAGTCCAGGTCCAGGCCGGCCTGGACGAAGGTGGGCGCGATCCGCCAGCCGTCGGGGATGGCGTGCTCCTCCAGCCAGTCGCCGACGGCGTCCTCACGGTCCGCGGCCTCCAGGGGGCTCAACGCGGGCGCCTTGGCGACGCGTTCCGCCGTGCGCTCCTGGATCTCGATGAGGTTGGCGAGCGCCTCGCGAGGATACGGCCCCGCCGAGATGACGCGCAGCTTGTGCCGCATCTTCGCGACCCGCTCCCGCAGCGAGGACGTCGCCCGGACCGCCGCCGCGGCGGGATTGTTGAGCTCGTGGGTGAGCCCGGCCGACAACGAGCCGAGCGCCAGCAGCCGTTCGCGCTGACCGATCATCCGCTGGGTGGTCTTCGAGCCGAAGAACAGCCCCTCCAGCAGGTGGACCGCCATCGGGAACCACTCCTGCATGATGCTCGCGAAGGTGTCCGCGGGCAGGATGAAGAAGCGCGTCGGCTCGGTCACGCGCATCGAGTTGTTGTACACCTGCCGCACCCGGTCGCCGAGGTAGGCCTGCATGGCGCCGGCGTACACCCCGCTCTGCGAGGTCCGGGTGACCTCGACGTCGTCCGCGCCGACCCGCCGGGACAGCACGACCGTGCCCTCGATCATGACGTAGAAGCAGGTGGCGGGGTCGCCCTCGGTGTACACCGGCCCGGCCTCGTACCGCTCCACCCGCCCCGCGGCGCACAGCCGTCCGAGCTGCTCGGGCGTGAGCCGCTCGAACAGGAACAGGGAGCCGATCTCCTGGGGGTTGCACGGCATCTGCCGACCACTCATGACTGCTCCAGATAACGGTGGACGAGCATGACGGCCATGGCACCCTCCCCGACGGCCGACGCGACCCGCTTGGCGGACTCGGCGCGCGCGTCGCCCGCCACGAACACCCCCGGGACACTTGTCTCGAGGTGGTACGGCGGCCGGTCCAGCTCCCAGCCCGACGGCGGCCGCCCGTCCGGCGTGAGGTCGGGCCCGGCCAGGATGAACCCGCGCTCGTCGCGCAGCACCGTGGTGTCCAGCCAGTCGGTCAGCGGCGCCGCGCCGATGAAGACGAACAGCCACTGCGCGTCGACGAGTTCGGTGTGGCCCGTCGCCGTGTCGCGCAGCGTCAACTGCTCCAGGTGGTCGGAGCCGTGCGCGGACTCGACGACCGTGCCGCAGCGCACCGAGATGTTCGGTTCCTGCTCGATCTGCTGGATCAGGTAGTACGACATCGACGCCGTCAGCGACTGCCCGCGCACCAGCAGCGTCACCGACTTGGCGCCCCGGGCCAGGTACATCGCCGCCTGCCCCGCCGAGTTGGCGCCGCCCACGATGTACACGTCCTGGCCCTGGCAGGAGGAGGCCTCGGTCAGCGACGAGCCGTAGTACACCCCGCAGCCGTTCAGCTCGTCGCAGCCCTGGGCGGCCAGCTGCCGGTACTGCACACCGGTCGCCAGGATCACACTGTGCGCGGCGATCTCCGAGCCGTCCGAGAACCGCACGACCCGCGCGGCCCCGTTGACCTCCAGCGCCGTCACCTCACGCGCGGTGAGGATCTCCGCGCCGAACCGTGACGCCTGACGGCGGGCCCGGTCGGTGAGCTGCGCGCCGGAGACTCCGTCGGGGAAGCCCAGGTAGTTCTCGATGCGTGAGCTCTGCCCGGCCTGACCGCCGGTCGCCGACCGCTCGACGAGCACCGTCCGCAGCCCCTCGGAGGCCCCGTACACCGCCGCGCCGAGACCGGCCGGGCCGCCGCCGATGACGACCAGGTCGTAGAAGTCGGCGTCGGGTGTCGTGGCCAGCCCCACGTGGGCGGCGAGTGCGGCGGGCTCCGGCTCCACCAGCGGCGTGCCGTCCGGCGTGATCACCAGCGGCAGCCGCTGCCCGTCCACCCCGGCGGCGTCCAGCAGCCGCTGCCCCTCGGGCTCCTCGGCCGAGTACCAGCGGTACGGCACCTGGTTGCGGGCCAGGAACTCGCGGATGTCCGTCGAGCGCGCCGACCAGCGGTGGCCGACCACCTTGGTGCTGGGCACCGGCCGGTAGTCGCTGCGCCGCCAGGCGTCCAGCAGGTCGTCGAGGACCGGGTAGAGCTTCTCCTCGGGCGGGTCCCACGGCTTGAGGAGGTAGTGGTCGAGATCGACGACGTTGATCGCGTCGATCGCGGCGCTGGTGTCGGCGTACGCGGTCAGCAGCACCCGGCGCGCACCCGGGTACACGTCCAGGGCCTGTTCCAGGAACTCGATGCCGTTCATCTGCGGCATGCGGTAGTCGGCGAGGATGACCGCCACCAGGTCACCGCGCAGTTTCAGCTCGCGCAGCGCGTCCAACGCGGACTCGCCGGACTCCGCGCGCACGATCCGGTACGACTGGCCGTAGCGCCTCCTGAGGTCCCGTGCCACCGCACGGGAGACTCCCGGATCGTCGTCCACGGTCAAGATGACGGTCCGCGCTGCCTCGGCGGCCTCTGCCATGCGTGCGTCTCCCACCCCGAGCGGTCGGTATCAGGACGCGGCGTCCCCCTCGTCACCGCACCCGGCTCCGGCCATCGTATGTTCGATCGCGCCGGTTCGCTCAGGCATGCCGCGGGCGACGGCGGGACCGCGCGGTCCGGCCTCCCCCTCGCCGCTCTCGTGCGGACGGGCGTGGGGAAGACTGGGCGTGACGGACGGGAAAGCCACACGAGGAGGCAGCCGGGATGACGCGCCCGATCACCGCGGGGTTCGACGGATCCGAGGAGAGCCTCGCCGCACTGGCCTGGGCGGCCCGCGAGGCGGTTCGGCGCGGGACGGCGCTCCGGGTGGTGCACGCCTGGCGGTTCGAGCCGCACGAGGCGGTCCAGGGCGACCACGAGACGCAGGCGCGGTGGGTGCGGGACGCCGTGGACGCGGGCGTACGGACCGTCGGCGGCCGGCACGCCGGCCTGGAGGTGACCACCGACGTGGTCGAGGGCGACGCCGCCGACGTGCTGGCCGCCGCGGGGGACCAGTCGCGGATGCTGGTGCTGGGGTCGCGCGGGCACGGCCGGGTCGTGGGCTTCCTGCTCGGCTCCGTGGGGCAGCAGGTGATCGCCGGGACGTCCTGCCCGGTGGTGCTGGTGCGCTCGGGCGACCGCGCCACGAGCGAGGTGGACGGCCGCGAGATCGTCGTCGGCCACGAGGGCGACGCGCAGGACGGCGCCGATGCCCTCGGGTTCGCGTTCGAGACGGCCGCCGCGCGCGGGGCGACGGTGCGGGCGGTACGGGCCTGGACGCTTCCCCCGGTGTTCGCCTACAGCCCCGGCTCGCTGAAGCTGCTGGACGAGGCGGGCGGGCCGGAGCCGTACGAGGCGAAGGCGCTGCGGGAGGCGGTGCAGCCGTGGCGGGAGCGGTTCCCGGACGTGCACGTGGTGGAGCACGTGGAGATGGGCAGCGCGGGGCAGGTGCTGCTGTCCGTCGCGGGACGCGCCCAGCTGATGGTCGTCGGCCGCCGTGCCCGCCGGACGGCGGTGGGATCCCGGATCGGGTCGGTGGCGCACGGCGTCCTGCACCACGCGCCGTGCCCCGTGGCGGTCGTACCGCCCGGGTGACTCACTCGGGTCCGGGTGCCTCCAGCGGCTCCCGGGCCCGCGGCAGGATGTTCTCGACGTAGTCCTTGACGGCGGTGTCGAGACCGATGTCGTGCTGGGCCCGCTCCGAGAGGTACCAGCGGTGTTCGAGGAGCTGGTGGTAGAGCTCGGCGGAGTCCATCGCGCCGCGCAGGTCCCTCGGCACGGCGCGCACGGTCGGCCGGAACACCTCCCGCACCCAGCGGTGGGCGAGCACCTCGGGGCGGGCGGCACCGGGGTCGCCGGGCGCGTGGTCGTCCTGGGTGGCCATCCAGCTCTCCAGGTCGTTCAGCAGCCGGCGGGCCTGGTTCTCCTCGGTGTCGAGACCGGTGAGGCGCAGCAGCTGCCGCTGGTGATGGCCCGCGTCGACGACCTTGGGCACGAAAATGACGGTGTCGCCGTTGGAGGAGTGCTCGATCTGCATCTCCGCGACGTCGAAACCCAGGTCGTTCAGGCGGCGTATCCGGCGCTCTATGTAGTGGTACTTGCCCGCCGGGTAGACGGAGGTGCGGGTCAGCTCCCGCCACAGGTCGTGGTAGCGGGCGCAGATCTCCGTGCCGAACGCGATGGCGTCGACCGAGGGGTGCAGCGCGCCGGACGCCTCCAGGTCGAGCAGCTCACCGCTGATGTTGACGCGGGCGAGGTCGAGGTCGTAGTCGCGCTGGCCGTCGCTGAGCCGGGGGTGCAGCTCCCCGGTCTCGGCGTCGACGAGGTACGCGGCGTAGGCGCCGGCGTCCCGGCGGAAGAGGGTGTTCGACAGCGAGCAGTCGCCCCACGCGAAGCCGGCCAGGTGCAGCCGCACCAGCAGCACCGCCAGCGCGTCCATCAGCCGGTGCATGGTCGCCGGGCGCATGGTGGTCTCGAACATCGACCGGTACGGCATCGAGCCGCCGAGGTGCCGGGTGATCAGTACGGACTCCAGCGGGCCGCCGTCCGCGTCCGTGCGGCCGGTGACCACGCCGAGGGCGTCCACGGCGGGGATGCCGAGCCGGTCCAGGTCGCGCAGGAGTTCGTACTCGCGCAGGGCGGGCCGCTCGGCCAGCTCCTTGACGGCGACGATCTCGCCGCCCGCGCGGGCGTAGCGCACCACGTGCCGGGAGATGCCGCGCGGCAGCGGCACGAGGTACTCCTCGGGCCATTCCGCCAGCGGCAGCTGCCACGGCAGCTCCAGCAGAAGTGCCGGGTGCTCCGGATTGGTGGCGCTGATCTGCAAAGCCATGGCGCGAGCCTAGAGGGCGCGTTCCCGTGCCCGGCGGGCGGCGTCGGGCACGGATCCCCGGTGGACCGGCCCGTGCCCGGGCAGCAGCACGTCGGCCGCCAGTCCTTCGATCAGCTCCAGTGAGGCCAGTGCCCGGACCCGCTCGCGGTGGAACATGTCGGGCAGCAGCTGCGGGCCCTTCACGCGTGTCGTCGCGTGGCCGGTGACCAGCGCGTCCCCGGAGATCACGACTCCGGCGTCCGGCAGATGCAGGACCGCGTGTCCCTCGGTGTGACCGGGCGTGTGCACCGGCACCGGCCGCCCCGGCAGATCCAGCGGCCCGGCCGCCGGGAACGGCTCGGGCGAGGCCACCGGGAGGTGGGCGGTGCCGCCGGAGCGCAGCGCGTGCACGGCCCAGGGCAGCACGCCCGGACGCCAGCCGTTGCGCAGCACCTGGCCCACGGAGACCTGGTGCAGGAACTCCCGGCGCGCGTGCGGCACCTCCGCCTCGTGCAGGTACACCGGCGTGCCGTACGTCGCGCGCAGGTACTCGGCCGAGCCCAGGTGGTCGTTGTGGGCGTGGGTGATCAGCACCGCCGCCACGGCCTCGGGCGCGCTGCCCACCGCCGCGAGCGAGTCGAGGAGCATGGGGCGGTCCCCGAGGTAGCCGGTGTCGACCAGGGTGACGGCGTCCCCGTCCTTGACGATGACCCAGTTGGTGTTGCTGCCGTGTACGAGGTGGATTCCCTCGGCGACTTCCCGCACGTCTGCCTGCATGATCGTCCCGCCTGGTGAGTTCGCGCCCGACGGGGACAGCAAATCAGATCGGGGTCAGTTCACTCCGCGGGGGCGGTACTGGATGCTGATCCGCGGCCCGGTGGCGCGGGTGGACTTCGGCACGCAGTGCTCCCATGTGCGCTGGCAGGAGCCGCCCATCACGATCAGATCGCCGTGCCCGAGCGGGCGCCGCACGGTCCGGCCGCCGCCGTGCATCGGGCGCAGCAGCAGGTCGCGGGGTGCGCCGACGGACAGGATCGCGACCATCGTGTCCTCCCGGGCCCCGCGCCCGATCCGGTCGCCGTGCCAGGCCACGCTGTCCCGGCCGTCGCGGTAGTGGCACAGCCCCGCCGTGGCGAACGGCTCGCCTAGCTCGCCCGCGTAGTGCCCGGACAGCGCCTCCCGTGCCTCGGCCAGCACCGGGTGCGGCAGCGGGTCGCCCGCGCCGTAGTACGCCAGCAGCCGGGGTACGTCGACGACGTGGTCGTACATGGTGCGGCGCTCGGCCCGCCACGGGACCTCGGCCGCCAGGTGTTCGAAGAGGGCGTCCGCCCCGGCGAGCCACCCCGGCAGCACGTCGATCCAGGCGCCCGAGCCGAGCACGGTACGGCGCAGCCCGTCTAGGGGGCCGAGCCTGACCTCGTCGGTCTGGTCGAAGAGCGATCCCTGGAGGTGCCTGGTCATGACTCCCAGCGTAACCCCGATTCGAATAAGTGTTCCAAGATGGTCGGGGCCCTTTGGATACACCGATGTATCGGATACATTCGCGTATCGAAAACGGCGGAGGGCGACACACGGAAGGACGCGAGGTGGGCAGGAGTGGACGGTGAGCGCACGGCGGGGCGCGTGACCAGGCGGCGCGTCCGCACCCGCGCCAACCTCCTGGACGCCGCGTTCGACGTGTTCGCCGCCAAGGGCTTCGGGCGGGTGTCGATCGAGGAGGTGTGCGAGGCCGCCGGCTACAGCCGGGGTGCCTTCTACTCGAACTTCGCCAGCCTGGACGAGCTGTTCTTCGCCCTCTACCGGCAGCGTGCCGACCTGATCGCCGAGCAGGTCTCCGGGGCGCTCGCCGAGGACGGCCCCGACCTCGACGTCCCCGCCGCCGTCGACCGGGTCTCCGAGGTGCTGCTCCTCGACCTGGACTGGCTGCTGGTCAAGACGGACTTCCTGGTGCACGCCGCGCGCGACGCGGCCGTCGCGCAGACCCTGCTGGAGCACCGGGCCCGGCTGCGCGGCGCGATCGCCGAACGGCTCGCGCGTGCCGTGCCCGCCCACACCCGACTGCCCGCCGTGCTGGGCGGCATCGACGCCGCCGCCCACGCGGTGGTCGCCGCGTACGACGGAGTCACCACCCAACTGCTGCTGGACAAGGACGTCGAGCACGCGCGCGTGTGGCTCCAGCAGCTGCTCACCGCGCTGCTGACCGACGGCAGCGACACCCCCCGACGTGTCAGGAAGGGACGATCGCCATGGACGCCGACGTCATCGTCGTAGGAGCGGGCCTCGCCGGTCTGGTCGCCGCGCACGAACTCACCAGCCGGGGCCGCCGGGTCGCGCTGGTCGACCAGGAGAACGCCGCCAACCTCGGGGGCCAGGCCTTCTGGTCGTTCGGCGGGCTGTTCCTCGTCGACACCCCGGAGCAGCGGCGGCTCGGCGTGAAGGACTCCTTCGACCTCGCCTGGAGCGACTGGCAGGGCAGCGCGGGATTCGACCGGACCGAGGACGAGGACGCGTGGGCGGTGCGCTGGGCACGGGCCTACGTCGAGTTCGCGGCCGGGGAGAAGCGGTCCTGGCTGGAGGGGCACGGCATCAAGTTCCTGCCCACGGTCGGCTGGGCCGAGCGCGGGAACCTGCGCGCCGACGGGCACGGCAACTCCGTACCCCGCTTCCACATCGCCTGGGGCACCGGCACCGGGGTCGTCGAACCCTTCGTGAAGTACGCCCAGCAGGCCGCCCGAGACGGGCTGCTGACCTTCCACCACCGGCACCGCGTAGACCAACTGGTCGTCGAGGAGGGCGCCGCCCGCGGCGTACGCGGCACGCTGCTCGCCGAGGACGACTCCCCGCGCGGCGTCGCGTCCAGCCGTGACGCGGTCGGCGAGTTCGAACTCACCGCCCAGGCCGTGATCGTCACCACCGGCGGCATCGGCGCCGACCACGACGTCGTCCGCCGCCACTGGCCCGAACGGCTCGGCACCCCGCCCGCCGAGATGGTCACCGGCGTCCCCGCCTACGTCGACGGACGCATGCTCGACATCAGTGCCGAGGCGGGCGTGCGGCTGGTCAACCGCGACCGCATGTGGCACTACACCGAGGGACTGCGGAACTGGGACCCCATCTGGCCCGGCCACGGCATCCGCATCCTGCCCGGCCCGTCCTCGATGTGGTTCGACGCCCTCGGCCGCAGGCTGCCCGACCCCTGCCTGCCCGGCTACGACACCCTCGGCACGCTCAAGTACCTGCGCACCACCGAGGACATCGCCGGGTACGACCACTCCTGGTTCGTCCTCACCCAGCGCATCGTCGAGAAGGAGTTCGCGCTGTCGGGCTCCGAACAGAATCCCGACATCACCGCCAAGGACCGCAAGGCCTTCCTGCGCGAACGTGTCCTCGGCAAGGGCGCGCCCGGCCCGGTGGCGGCGTTCCTGCGCCACGGCGCCGACTTCGTGACGGCCCCCGGTCTCGAACAGCTCGTCGAGAAGATGAACGGCCTCACCGACAAGCCGCTGCTCGACTCCGACGCGATACGCCGTCAGATCGAGGCCCGCGACGCCCAGTTGGCCAACCCCTACGGGAAGGACGCCCAGGTGCAGGGCATCCGCAACGCGCGCCGCTACATCGGCGACCGCCTCGGCCGCGTCGCCACCCCGCACCGGATCCTCGACCCGGCGGCCGGCCCCCTGATCGGCGTCAAGCTGCACGTGCTGACCCGCAAGACGCTCGGCGGCATCCAGACCGACCTCGACTCGCGCGCCCTGCGCGCCGACGGCCAGCCGATCGACGGACTGTACGCGGCGGGCGAGGTCGCCGGCTTCGGCGGCGGCGGCGTGCACGGCTACAACGCGCTGGAGGGCACCTTCCTCGGCGGCTGCCTGTTCTCGGGCCGCGCGGCGGGGCGGGCGGCCGCCCGGCAGACCGGCTGACACCCGCCGAGGGCCCGCCTTCCTCAGGACTCCAGAAGGCGGGCCAGCACGGCGACGTGACCCTGCTCCAGGTTCTTCGAGCCGGTCACCAGCGTCACCGTGCCCTCCGCCGCCGTCTTGCGCACCCCGTCGAGGAGCCGCGCCGCCTCGGGCTCGGCGAGCTCCGCCTCGTACCGGCGCGCGAACTCCTCGTAGGAGCCTTCGCCCGCGTGATACCACTGGCGTAGTTCGGTGGACGGGGTGAGCCCCTTGGGCCATTCGTCCACGTGGGCCTCGTCCTTGGCCAGACCGCGCGGCCACAGCCGGTCGACCAGGACGCGTACGCCGTCCTCGGGCTCCGGCGCTTCGTAGACTCGTCGGACTCGGACACTCATGCGGGCGGCCTTTCGCACGGGGAGGGGTGTGACGGGAGCGTACGCCGGGCGGGCGGACGCCATCGCGGAACCCGGCCCGGGACCCACCCGTGTCGGTCGAGGCCACCCGTGATCGGACGCACCTGCCGGTTCCCGCCCGTGCCGGGTCACCGCGGGCGCAGTGCCTCCGCCGCCGCCGCCGTCACCGCCCGCGCCACCGTCGCCAGCGCGGGGGAGTCCAGCTTCCACTGCTGCCAGTACAGCGGCACGTCCACCGCCCGGTCCGGCGCGAGCCGGACCAGGCGGCCGGAGGCCAGCAGCGGCTCGGCCTGGACCTCGGGGACCAGCCCCCAGCCGAGGCCCGCCGCCACGGCCTCGACGAAGCCGTCCGAGGTCGGCACGTAGTGCCGTACCGCGCTCGCGCCGCCACCCCGACGCAGCCGGCGGACGAACGCGTCCTGGAGGTCGTCCCGCCGGTCGAAGAGCACGACCGGCGCGTCCGGGAGGGTCTCGCGCAGCGGCCCGCCCAGATGCCGGGCGGCGAAGTCGGGACGGGCCGCGGCCATGTACCGCATGACGCCCAGGGCCCGTACCGAACAGCCCGTCACGGGCACCGACGACGAGGTCACCGCGGCCATGACCAGGCCTTCGCGCAGCAGCGCCGCCGTGTGGTCCTGGTCCTCGCGGCGCAGTTCGAAGCAGAGCCGCAGCTCCTGCGGGACGCGGGTGAGCGCCGGCAGGAACCAGGTGGCCAGCGAGTCGGCGTTCACCGCGACCGACACCCGGGTCGCCTCGCCGGCGCCGCTCATGCCCAGTTCGGCGCGCGCGTCCCGCTCCAGACGGCCCAGCTGGCGCGCCAGCCGCACGACGACCTCGCCGGACTCCGTCGGCCGCACCGGCTTCGTGCGCATCAGCAGGATCCGCCCCGTGCGCTGCTCCAGGGCCTTCACCCGCTGGCTGACCGCCGAGGGCGTCACGTGCAGCGCGGCGGCCGCCGCCTCGAAGGTGCCCTCGTCCACGACCGCCAGGAGGGTCCGCACCTGGTCGAGAGGAAGCTCCGTCATCACCGCGCCCGCCCGTGAGGCCGTCGACATTACGTGCGCTAAGGATACGTAAGAATCTTTAGCTGTACCCCGGGTGATCGTCTCCGTAGCGTCGAAGCATGTCCCCAGCTCTCTCCGCCGCGGCCGCCGGATTCGGCACCGGCCTCTCGCTCATCGTCGCCATCGGTGCCCAGAACGCGTTCGTGCTGCGCCAGGGGGTCCGCCGCGAGGCGGTCCTCGCCGTGGTCGGCATCTGCGCGCTCTCCGACGCCGCCCTGATCGCCCTCGGGGTCGGTGGGGTCGGCGCGCTGGTGGTGGCCTGGCCGGGCGCGCTGACCGCCGTGGGGTGGATCGGCGGCGCCTTCCTGATCTGCTACGGCGTCCTGGCCGCCCGCCGGGTCGTCCGGCCCCAGGGGGCGGCGCTGCGCACGGAGGGCGAGACGGCGGGTTCGCGCCGGCGGGCGGTGCTCATGTGCCTGGCGATGACCTGGCTCAACCCCCATGTCTACCTCGACACCGTCTTCCTGCTGGGCTCGCTCGCCGCCGACCGGGGGCCGCTGCGGTGGACGTTCGGGATCGGTGCCGTCACCGCCAGCCTCTGCTGGTTCGCCGCGCTCGGCTTCGGCGCCCGGCTGCTCGGCCGCTGGCTCGCCAGGCCGGCGGCCTGGCGCGTGCTCGACGGACTGGTCGCCGCCACGATGATCGTCCTCGGCGTCACCCTCGTCGCCGGCGGCTGAGTCCGCGGACCCGGCCGGCCCGGCCGGGCGGCGGAACGAGGGCACGCCCACCCGGACGTGAGCGCTCACACGGGCCTGCGATAGTGATCCCCGGATTCGAAAGATGTACCGAGCAACCGGGAAGCGCGTGGACACCAGCGAGAGCAGCACCGAGCACCCCGCGGACGATCCCGCCTCCGCGAAGCCGTCCCGCGGCGGCTGGCGGCGCTGGGCGATGGACACCCGCCCCCTGCGCCGCCCCGCCTACCGCCGGCTCTGGGCATCGACCGTCGTCACCGCGGTCGGCAGCCAGCTCACCGCGGTCGCCGTACCGAAGCAGATCTACGACATCACCGGCTCCTCCGCCTGGGTCGGCTACGCGAGCTTCGCCGGCCTGCTGCCGCTGGTGGTGTTCGCCCTGTGGGGCGGCGCCGTCGCCGACACCATGGATCGCCGCAAGCTGCTGCTGATCACCAACACCGGTATCGCCGGCACCTCCGTGCTGTTCTGGATCCAGGCGGTCGCCGACCTCGACTCGGTTGCCGTGCTGATGGTCCTGCTCGCCCTCCAGCAGGCCTTCTTCGGCCTGAACGCGCCGGCCCGCAGCGCCTCGATCGCCCGACTGGTCCCGGAGCACGAACTGGCCGCCGCGAGCGCCCTCGGCTCGACCGTCATGCAGATCGGGCTCGTCGCCGGGCCGCTGCTCGCCGGGGCGCTCATCCCCGTCATCGGCCTGCCCGAGCTGTATCTCATCGACGCCCTCGCGCTGTGCGTCGCCGTCTGGGCGGTGCTGCGGCTGCCCGCGCTGCCGCCGCTCGCGAGCGCGGTGGCGCGGCGTGCCGGGGTGCGCGAGGTCGTGGCCGGCTTCCGCTACATCGCCCGGCACAAGGTGCTGCTGCTGTCCTTCCTGGCCGACATCGTCGCGATGGTGTTCGGCATGCCCCGCGCCCTGTTCCCGCAGCTCGCCGCCGAGACGTACGCCCCCTGGGGCGAGGGCCTCGCCCTCGGCCTGCTGTTCGCGGCCATCCCGATCGGCGCGGTGGCGGGCGGCCTGTTCTCCGGCACCTTCTCCCGGGTCCGCCGGCACGGCTGGATGGTGATCGGGGCGGTGGTCGCCTGGGGTCTGGCCGTCGCCGGGTCCGGGCTGAGCACCGGTCTGTGGGTCGCGGTGGCGTTCCTGGCCGTCGCCGGCGTGGCCGACATGGTCTCGATGGTGTTCCGCGGCGCGATCCTGCTGTCCGCCGCGACCGACGAGATGCGCGGCCGCATGCAGGGCGTCTTCACGGTCGTCGTCGCGGGCGGCCCCCGGCTCGCCGACGTCCTGCACGGCACGGCGGGTTCGGCCTTCGGCGCCCGCACGGCCGTGGTGGGCGGGGGTGTGCTGGTCGTCGTGGTGATGCTGGCGCTGGCGGCGGTCGTACCGGACCTGCGGCGCTACCGCGTCTGAGGGCCGTGCGACGCGGTGGCGTGGTGCTATCTGCCGCCGCGCCGCCGCAGGGTGTACTGCTCCATGAGCTGCCCGCGGGTCGTCTCCAGCCGGTGCGCGAGGATCTCGGCGACGATCCGTACCAGGGACATGCCGAGCTGCGGGTCCTGCTCGCACAGCTCCAGCACCGGCCCCGCCTCGAACTCGTAGGCGCGGACCTGGCTGAAGGCCTCCGCGCCGAAGTCCCATCGATGCGGCGGGAACAGCCACGACCAGCCCAGCAGATCGCCCGCGCCGAGGCTGGCGACGGTCACCCGCTGCGCCGACGTCACCTGCTGGTCGAGGGAGACGGCCCCCGAGCGGATCACCCAGAAGCGGTCGGCGGCGCCGCCGGCCTCGAAGATGCGGGCGTCCTCGGGGAAGGACACCTCTTTCGCCAGCGTCATCAGGCGCTGTCGCTGGGGCGGGGGCAGGGCGGTCAGCAGTTTCGTCGCTTTGGTCATGGCGCAAAGCTCCTCGCCGACGGAAAGGACCGGTGCTCTGTCTATGCCCATTTCAGCCGCTGCGGGCGACCGGAGCACCTCGGGGCATGGAAAAGCCCTGGCTGGACGGGGGAGGCCAGCCAGGGCCGTAGGGGGTGATGTCCGGAGGAGGAGGCCCTCGACCCCGTCACCACATGTATGAACGATAAACCATCGCGGGCCGTGCCACCGCCTCACAAGCGGGTCACGTGACCCGTTTCACGCGAGCTCACCGCTGCGCCGTCACGCGAATCGTCTCCAGGCCGGGGTCGCTGGGATCAGGCAGGTTCATGCCCGCCGCCAGGCCGGTGCGCAGATAGCGCAGCACCGGCTCGTCGAGGCGTTCACCGGGCAGCACGGCCGGGATGCCGGGCGGATACGGCGTGATCATCTCGGCGGCGACCCGCCCCGCCGCCTCGGACACCGGCACGTCCTCCGTGGGGCCGAAGAAGGCGTCGCGCGGCAGGGCCACCTGCGCGAGCCGCAGCCCGGCCGGCGACGGTACGTCGACCCGGGGCGCGGGGCCCAGATCCGGTGCCGCGGCCGCCAGGTCCTTGAGCGCGCAGAGCAGTTCGCCGGTCGTGCCCGCGTCGTCGCCGTGGGTCAGTTGTGCGCCGATACGGCGGTGGTCGGTCAGATGGGCGTCCACGGCGCGCCGCTCGCGCAGCCAGTCGGCGGCCTGGAACCCGGTGATCCCGAGCCCTTGGACGTCGATGACCACGGGCAGCGGGTCGAAGTCGTCGGCGAGGCCGGGCCCGCAGAAGTCGGCACGGTCCTCGACATGCAGACCGTCGATCGCCTCGACGGCGGCCCGGAGGTCCACCGCGAGGTCCAACGTGGCGCCCATCAGCTCGTGCCCGCGCAACGCCATCTGGCGGCGCCAGCCGTCGAGCCCGGCGTAGATCAGCACCGACGGGCTGGTCGTGCTGAGCAGCCCGGCGCGCAGCTTCAGCAGCTCGGGCGGCACCAGATCGCCCCGCAGATGGAAGACGGAACCCTGCTCCAGGCCGCTGCCCATCTTGTGGATGCTCGTCACACAGATGTCGGCGCCCGCGTCCATCGCCCACGACGGCAGATCCGGGTGGAACGGCAGGTGCGCGCCCCACGCCTCGTCCACGATCAGCGGGAGCGACCGCCGGTGGCAGACCTCCGCGACGGCCCGCAGATCCGCGCAACCGCCGTACGGCGTGGGACTGGTGACCAGCGCGCCCTTGGCGTCCGGATGCGCGGCGAACGCCCGGTCGAAGTCGTCGGCCGACGGAGGGTGGGCCAGATGCCGCTCGGCGTCCCAGCGCGGATCGACCCACACCGGTTCGATGCCGGACAGGATCAGGCCCGAGACCACGGACTTGTGGGCGTCCCGCCCGATCAGGAGCTTCTCGTGCGGACCGGCCACCGCCAGCATCGCGGCCTTCACGGACAGGGAACTCCCGCACGTGGTGAAGAACGTGTGCTCGGCGTGGACCGCGTCGGCCATCAGCTGCTCGGCCCGTTCCAGCACGCGGCCCCGTTCCAGCCGGTCGTCCAGACCGCCCGACGCCAGAACGTCCCCGAGGAACACCGCGTCCCCCAGCACCTCCCGCACGGCCGGGTCGGCGCCGCGGGCCTGCTTGTGGCCGGGCGGAGTGAACGACAGCCGCCCGGTGCGCCGGTAGTCGGCGAGGGCTTCCAATACGGGTGCTCGGGTGTGATCGAGGGACATGGGGGCCGGGTTCCCGACGCCCCGGCCGGTAATCGGGGCACCCCGGTGCCTGTCAGCCCACCTCGGCGTGGCGGCCGGGGGTCAGGATCTCGTCCAGGACCCTGAGCACCGCCTCGTAGGTCAGCCGCCGTACGGCGGCCTCCCGGGCTCCGGCCGGGTCGGTCGGTTCGAGGGCCTCGCTGCGCGCCCGCCACGCGCGCTCCTCCTGCTCCGCGCAGGCCCTGCCGCGCTGGATACGCCGCAACAGCTCGTCTGAGTCCACCACATCGGTCATGTTGTCCACATACCCCCGTGTCCGTGATCGATGGCCGGATGACGGGTTTGGTGTGCCGCGAGGGGGTGAGCCGACCTATGAGGGCGGCGCGGACGGACCCCCGTCCCTTCCGGCCCAGTGGTTGCTCTACCACTCGATCGACCAGGGAGCTGAGCAGTGAGCGCGCAGCGGTGGACCGAACCCGCAGGCGGACCGGCTGACGAGGTACGCGCCTGCGGAAGCGACCTGTGCCGGCCGGCGGACGTGCGGCAGGCGATACGGCACGCGGTGGCCGGCCGGTGCCGGGACGTCGGTACCCCGTGCGACGAGAGAGGTCTTACCGACGCGCTCCTCGTCGCCTCGGAGCTGACGACCAACGCCATCCTGCACGGCGGTGGCGTGACCGGCGTCGAGATCGACGTCGTCGGTCACGAGGTGCGGGTCTCGGTGAGTGATCGCAGCGACCGGCTGCCGGTGACGAGGGCGCCATTTGACGAGCGGGGGCGCCGGCGGGTCGGCGGGCACGGCTGGCCGATCGTCTGCCGGCTGGCGTGCGACGTCCGGGTGGCCGATCTGCCGACCGGCGGCAAGCGCATCACCGCGGCGGTCCCTGTTTTCTGAGAGACCTTCGGCAGCCCGGAGTTTGTTCCTCCGGCACCCGGGCAGACGCATTTTCGTGCTTCGGACCGGAGGCGCGCCAGCGGGGAGCGGTACGCGCTCCGAGGGCCTCCGGGTGATCGGGGGGCCGACACCCTTCCCGCGGACAGTCCCTGAAGTCCCTTAAAGACCGTTCAGGAGCGATTCCGCATGCTCATCGACATGTCGACAAGCCGTCCCGGCACACCCGACTCCGCCAACTCGCCCGCCACACCCCGCCGGCGTCACGACGACGCCCCCGCGACCGCCGACCTCTTCGCCCGCCTGCACGAGCTCCAGGACGGGCCCGAGCGGGAGGCCCTGCGCGACGAACTCGCCACCGCCTGGCTGCCGATGGCCCATCGCATCGCCAGCCGCTTCCGGGACCGGGGCGAGTCCCTCGAGGACCTCAAGCAGGTCGCGGCGCTGGGCCTGGTGAAGGCGATCGACCGGTACGACCCCGCCCGCGGCGCCTTCGAGAGCTACGCGGTGCCCACCATCACCGGAGAGGTGAAGCGGCATTTCCGGGACCGGATGTGGGCGTTGCGGGTGCCGCGGCGTGTGCAGGAACTCCGCAACAAGGTGCGGCTCGCCCGCCGGGAGCTGGCCCAGAACCCGGGCGCGCCGGAGCCCACCGTCGCGGAGATCGCCACGCACACCGGGCTCACCGAGGAGGAGGTCGCCACGGGGGTGGAGGCCCTGGAGAGCTTCAGCACCCTCTCGCTCGACGCCGAACTCTCCTCCGCCGACGAGGGCTACAGCCTCGCGGACACCCTCGGCGCGCCGGACGGCTCGTTCGACGTGGTGGTCGACCGGGAGTCCGCGAAGCAGAGCCTGCGCAATCTGCCGGAGCGTGAGCGGGCCATCCTCTACATGCGCTTCTTCGAGGACATGACGCAGAGCCGCATCGCGGACCAGCTCGGCATCTCCCAGATGCACGTCTCCCGCCTCATCAGCCGCAGCTGCGCCCGGGTCCGGGACGAGGCCCTCGGCCACCGCCCGAACCAGCCCGGCGCCACCGCGCACTGACCCACCGCCACACGCGCCGGGCCCCGCGACATCGCGGGGCCCGGTCGCGTCGTGGCCCGTCGCGCGCCCGCGAAGGGCACCACGGCCCACGTACACGCACTCGGGCCCGCGTCCGGATGCCGAGCGGCATCCG
>NZ_JBVKBE010000020.1:107710-121421 GCF_055657325.1 Streptomyces sp. NPDC107562
ACAGCAGAAGAACCCCAGGACACGGGGGAAGGAAACACAACCCCCCCCGTTCCCCCCCCCCCCTCTCATCCCCCACCCCCTCCCCCCCCGCCTCCCCCCCCCCGGGCCCGAGTGCGTGACGTCAACCCTGCGCCGGCTTCGCCTCCTCCACCTGCGCCCGGATCTGCTCCGGCGTCAGGTAGGAGTTGGTGTACTCGAAGTCCTTGAGCTTCGCCGGGCGGCGGGCCTGGAAGCCGGTACGGACGAAGTCGTCGCCGGCGACCGCGTTGAGCAGCCAGTTGGTCATGACGCGGGTCTTGGCGACGTTGGTGCGCAGCGCCGACCAGTGGTAGCCGCGGGCGACGGCCTGGGCCGGCAGTCCGCGCAGCTCGACGCCGAGGGGCTTGGAGACCGCGTCGCGGCCGCCGAGGTCGACGACCAGACCGAGGTCCTTGTGGACGTACGGCTGCATCGGCTGGTTGCGCAGCGTCGCGATGACGTTCTCGGCGACCTTCCTGCCCTGCCGCATCGCGTGCTGCGCCGTGGGCGGGCAGACCGCCCCCTTCTCGTGCTTGGCCTCGTCCGGGACCGCCGCGGCGTCGCCGAGCGCGAACACCCCGTCGTGTCCCGGCAGATTCATCGAGGTGGTGACCGCGAGCCGCCCGCGCACCGTCTCCGCGCCCAGCGTCGCGATGAGGGGGCTGGCGACGACGCCCGCGGTCCAGATCAGCGTGCGCGTCGGCACCACCCGGCCGTCCGTGAAGGTGACCTCGTGCGGGCCCGCCTTCTCGATGGACACCCCGAGCGAGACCTCGACGCCGCGCCGGCGCAGCACCTCCTGCGCGCTGCGGCCCAGCTTCTCGCCCAGCTCCGGCATCAGCCGGGGGGCGATGTCGATCAGGTGCCACCTGATCAGCCGTGGGTCCAGCCGGGGGTAGCGCTTGACCGCGTTGGAGGTCAGAAGCTGCAGACAGGCCGCCGTCTCGGTGCCGGCGTAACCGCCACCCACCACGACGAACTGGAGCCGCGAGGCCCGCTCGGCCGGATCACTGCTCGCGTCGGCGAGGTCCAGCTGCGAGATCACGTGGTCGCGGATGTAGGCGGCCTCCGCGAGCGTCTTCATCCCGAAGGCGTTGTCGACGAGCCCCGGGATGTGGAACGTGCGCGTGACGCTGCCGGGGGCCAGCACGATGTAGTCGTACGGCTCGTTGACGATCTCGTCCGTGATCGTGCGGATGACGCAGACCTTGGCCTTCAGGTCCACGCCGATCGCCCCGCCCGGGAGGATCCGCGTGCGGTACTTGCTGCTGCGGCGCAGCGACAGCGCGATGGACTGGGGCGTGAGCACGCCGGACGCCACCTGCGGGAGCAGGGGCAGATAGAGCTGGTAGGCGAACGGCGTCACCAGCGTGATGGCGGCCTCGTCGGGGGAGAGGCGGCGTTCCAGGCGCCGTACGCACTCCACTCCGGCGAAGCCCGCGCCCACCACCAGGATCCTGGGTCGTGTCACGATGTCCATCCCTTCCGCGCTTCCGGGCGGTCTGCCCCGACGCCATGCGCGTGCCCCTGGATCGTGGCTTCGCACCTCCCCTTGATCCCACCGCGCCACGGGCGGCTGCGCCAGTCGGGCGGGGCAGGAAGACGAAGGGGTGGGACGACCGGCGTGCCGGCCCCGGGACTCAGTCCTGCGCCTCCGCCCGCTCCTGCCCGTCGATCAGGGCCAGCGCGTCCTCGAAGCTCCCGGACACCGGCACCGTGATGCTGACCCCGGTGAGGTCCAGGACCCGCTGCACGGGCGGCGTGGGCGAGAGGATGTGCACACTGCCACCGCTACGGCGGGTCTCCTGGTAGATGCGCAGGATGATGTTCATCCCCGACGAGTCCATGAACGGCACCTCGGACACGTCCAGCACGAAGTGGCGCCGGCCGTGATGCAGCTGGTTCGCCAGGTGATGCTGGAACTCGGTCGCGGTGTCGACGTCCAGATAGCCCTCCACCCGTACCAGGGCGACATCCTCCCGCGGCAGTGTGACCTCGACGGACAGCGGGTTCTGGGCAATTGTCACGAGTACCTCCCACAAGGCCGACTGCCAGGGCTGGTCACCCAGCTCGGCGCACTCGGTGCACGCCCCTGAGTCGTTCCACTACGTCGATCATCATGTCGGTCGACGCCAGGCGCGCGTACCCCCGTATCGGCCTCCTATGCAGTCTCCGGCCCGGCCGAATGCCGACAGGCACCGGGGGTAGTGGGACCCATGGAGCACAGGCGCGAAGGAGGAGGAGTCATCGGCGTGACCATCGACAGAATCTGGTCGTACGCATCGGGCACCGGCCAAGTCGCGGAGCGGGACCTCACGGGGTTCACCGTCGACGCCACGGACGGCACGCTCGGACACGTGGACCGGCTGGCGGACCCGCACGGCATGCGGCATCTGGTGGTCGACACGGGCGTCTGGGTGTTCGGCAGGAGTGTCCTGGTTCCGGTGGGCCTGGTGACGGGCATCGACACCGAGCACCGTCTGGTCTCGCTGTCCTGCACCCGGGCGGAGGTCAAGGAGGCCCCGCGCTTCCGCACCGACAGTGAGACCCTCGACCCGGACTACCTGACGACGGTGGGTGACTACTACAGCAACCTGCCGCCGCGCGAGCCGACCACCACCTGACCGACAGCCCCCGGCAGCGGGGCGGAGCCCAGGAAGACCACACCGCATGGACAAGACCGATGTCGCAGCCCCTGTCCACGTCGGCAGGCCTGCGCCCGGCGGCGCACATCCCTCGGCCCCCGTGCGCAGCGCGGCCGAGGCCCGGGCCCATGCCCTGTCGGTGGTCCTCGACGCGTGGAACTCCGTCTCCCGCACGGCACACGAGCGCGATCTGATCGACCTGCAACTGGTCGTCTCGGAGCTGGTCAGCAACGCCATCCGGCACGGTGGCGGGCTGGCCGGCTTCGAGGCGGTGCCCACCGCGGACGGCGTACGTCTCGCGGTCCACGACCACAGCGCGGTCGTCCCCGCCGCGGCCTTCGGCTCCGGGGACCTGCCGAGCGGCCACCACGGCAACGGCTACGGCTGGCCCCTGATCATCCGCCTGGCCCGCGAGATCGCCGTCGGGCCCCGCCCCGGGGGCGGCAAGACCATCAGCGTCCTGGTGCACCTGCGGCCGGCGTAGCCCCTCGGCCCGGGGCCCGGCCCACCGCAGCGCCTCACCAGGGCAGGAACACGTGGATGTCCTTGCCCTCGGCTTCGCTGACCACGCTGACCTGGTCGCACAACGTCTGGATCAGATGCCAGCCGATGCCGCCACCGCCGGTGTTCGGATGGAACGGGCGGGGGGCCGGAGGTGTGGTGCTGGTGTCGTGCACGGTGATGTGCACCCCGTCGTAGGTTCGCCTGATCTGCAGATGGAAGGGTCCGGGAGCGTACTGCACCGCATTCGCGGCTAGCTCCGTGACCACCAGCAGGATGTCGTGCCAGGACTCCGGGGTGGCGGGCGGTGCGGTGCGGGCCAGGTCACGGAGAAAACTCTCCGCGGCCAGGCGCGCCCCGGTCACGTCCTGCGGCTCACCCGGGAAGCCGGCCGTCCGGCTCGGAATTCCTTGGCCTGCCAGTGTTCCGTCCCAACGCGGCTCGGTTGCCATGTCGCCTTTCCAGCCTTTCGGTCGCAAGGCTGCGCTCGTGTCTCTCGCATCGCACTGTGCGGGTTCCCGTACCCATGGGGCCTACGCGTCTCACCCGAGGGGAGCACCCGATTCGCCGGGCGCGGGCCCTTGCCGGCGCGAACGCCTGGCCGCCTCCCGGAGCAGGAAGCCCTCGGGCGGGGGCAAAGAAATTGTTCGCGTCCCAAAAAGGTTCCGCGAAGACGCCCTTTCCCGTGATCGGCCGCGGCCCGAGTGAATTGCCCAACTCAGGTGATTGTGACGTGAATTGACGGGCACCCGGGAGTCACCGAAAGGGCGTGACACCACACCGATCCCCACCTCGGAGGGAAAGTGATGACCGGTTACGGCAGTAATCCCGCCGCGTCGCCCGGCTCGCGCACCAACGGCCTGGCCATCGCGAGCCTCACCTGCGGAATCATCGGCATATTCCTCTTCAACGTCATTCTCGGGCCGATAGCGATCGTGCTCGGTGCCGTCGGAATGCGCCAGGCCCCCGCCAAGGGCGGCGCCGGAATGGCCAAGGCCGGAATCGTCCTCGGCATCCTGGACCTGGTGATCTTCGGCGTGCTGCTGGCCCTGGCCGCCTCCGACGGAGGATTCTCCTGGTACGTCGGCAGCTGACGGCCGGCTCACCGGAACACGCTGTCCGAGTCGTCCCAGCCGACCTGCTCCTCCGGAGCGGCGAGCCGCGGCGGGCGCGAACGTGCCTGGTACATGGCGTCGATCTCCCCGGCGTAGTGCCGCACGATCGCGTCCCGCCGCAGTTTCATGGACGGCGTCAGCAACCCGCTCGCCACGTCGAACGGCTGCGGCAGCACCCGGAACACCCTGATCGACTCCGGACGCGAGACCGCGCTGTTGGCCGCGGCGATCGCCCGCCCGACCTCCTCGCGCAGTGCGTTCTCCTCACGCGCCTCCCGGACGGTGGCGTCCCCTTGCAACGCCAGCGACGCCCGCCAGTGCAGCAGGAAGTCGGGGTCCAGGGTGATCAGCGCGCCCACGCAGGGCCGGTCGTCGCCCACGACGACCGCCTGGTGGATCAGTGGATGCATCCGCAGCCGCTGCTCCAGCGCTGCCGGCGCGACACTCTTGCCGCTGCTGGTGACGATCACGTCCTTCTTGCGGCCGGTGATCGTCAGATAGCCCTCGGCGTCCAGCCGCCCGAGGTCCCCGGTGGCCAGCCAGCCGGCCCACAGCGTGGCCCTCGTCGCCCCCTCGGCGTTGAGGTACCCCTGGAACACCGAGGGCCCGCGCACCAGGATCTCGCCGTCCTCGGCCAGCTGGATCTCCGTACCCGGCAGAGCCTGCCCCACCGTCCCCGACTTCTCCCGGCCCAGCGGCTGCATGGTCACGCCGCCGCTGGTCTCGGTCAGGCCGTAGCCGTCGTGGACGTAGATGCCGATGCCCTCGTAGAACAGCGACAGTTCGCGGTGGAGCGACGAGCCGCCCGAGGTCCCCCGGCGGACCCGGCCGCCCAGCGTCGCACGCAACCTGCGGTACACCGTCCGCTCGTACAGCGCGTGCTGCATCCGCAGTTCCAGCCCGGGCCCCGAACCCCGGCCGAGCCGCTGCCGCTCGGTGGCGGCGGCGAAGGCCCGCGCCGTCTCCGCGGCCCGCTCGAACAGGGCACCGCGACCCGCCGCCCGGGACGCCAGCAGGAAGTTCTTGTAGATCTTCTCGAAGACCGACGGCACGGCGTAGAAGTACGTCGGGCGGAAGGACTGCAGCGCCGCCGCCAGCGACTCGGCGCCGGGGTCCGGCTCGTGCGCCATCAGCAGCCCGCCGCGGATGCACAGGCCCTGGATCATCAGGCCGTACACATGGGAGAAGGGCAGGAAGGCGAGGACCCGGGCCTGTTCACCGGGCTGTGCCGCCGTGTGGCCCCATCCCGCCAGCAGGACGTCGCACGGGCTCGCGATGCCCCGGTGGCTCAGCGCGCAGCCCAGGGGGCGGCCCGAGGTGCCCGAGGTGTAGGCGATCACGGCGGTCGAGTCCGGCAGCACGATGCGGCGCAGCGAGTCGATCGTGAGCGCCGGCAGGACCTCGCCGCGCGCCGCCAGGTCCGTCAGCGCGCCGGCGTCCAGCTGCCAGACGTGACGCAGCGCGGGCAGCCGCGCGCACACCGGGCCGATGGTCATCACGCCCTGCTCGTCCTCGACGACCACGGCCACGCAGTTCGCGTCCCGCAGGATCCACTCGACCTGCTCGCGCGAGGAGGTCGGATAGATCGGTACGACCTCGGCGCCCACCGCCCACAGGGCGTGGCTGAGGACGGTCCACTCGTACCGGGTGCGGGCCATGATCGCCACGCGGTGGCCGGGGGAGATCCCGGACGCGACCAGCCCCTTGGCCAGGTCGACCACCTCGTCGCGCAACTCGATCGCCGTGACCTCCTCCCACGCGGCCGCGGGGCCGCCGCGGCGCGCGATCAACGGCAGGGTCGGATTGGCCGCCGCCGTCTCGAAGAGGCTGTCGGCCAGTCCGCCGGTGAGGGACGAGACGGCGGGGGGAGCGAGGGCGAAGTCGCGCATGCGCTGCTCCTGACGTGTACGGGCTGTGACCCCGCCGACGAGAACCGTTATCGACGGTGGTCGAATCTAGCCCAGGTCAGACCGTTTCGTGCCAGGAACCGGGAACTGGACTTCCGTCCTGATGATCTCGGCCGGTTCGGGGGACTCGGGCGGCATGAGTCACACCAATCCCGACCCCGAACCCGAGCGCTCGACAGGGCTGGAACCGGGCGGCGGTGTGCCGCCGGGGGAGACCCCGCCCGCGGAGAGCAGCATGCCGGGAGCCCTGCCCCGCGACACCCACAACCCGACCAAGGGCTGGGCCAAGGCGCCACTGACGATGATCCTCGTCCTGGTGGTGCTGGTGGCCGCCTTCTTCCTGGTCTACAGCCTGGTGCTGATCCTCTGAGAGCACCCGGTCCCGTGACGCCACCGGAGGGCGGGCGTCACTTCAGGCGCGCGGCGTCACCCTGGGTGTGCCGCGCGCACTCCAGTACGACGTCCCGGAAGCTGCCGGTACGCCGCAGCGCTTCGCGTTGCACCCGCGCCCCGTTGCCCCGTCGCAGCAGCTCCGCGCAGGACTCCTTCACCCGGTCCAGATCCCCGTTGTCGGCGAGCGCGTCGCCCACGTGCTCCAGCAGGGCACGGACGACCGTCTCGGCGGGCGCGGGCCGCATCCCCGCCGGGTGCAGCAGCTCACCGGTGAGACCGGAGCGGGCGGCCCGCCAGGCCGCGAGGCGCAGCACGCTCACACTGTGCTCGTCGGGGGCCCGGCCCTCCTGCCACGCACGCGCGGCCGTCTCGACCAGACCACGGGCCAGGGCGGCGACCAGGACGGCGGTGTCCGCGTGCAAACAGACGTCCGCGACCCGGAGTTCGACTGTGGGGTAGTTCCGGGAGAGCCGGGCGTCGAAGTAGAGCATGCCCTCGTCCAGGAGGGTCTCGGTGGCCATCATGTCCGCCACCCGCCGGCGATAGCCCTCCGCCGAGCCGAACAGCTCGGTGGGCCCGGCCGACGGCCAGCGCTGCCACACCCTGCTGCGGTAGCTGCTGTAACTGGTGTCCTTGCCCTGCCAGAACGGTGAGTTGGCGCTCAGCGCCGCCAGCACCGAGAGCCACGGCCGCACCCGGTCGACGACCGCGACACCCTCCTCGTCGGAGTCCACGGCCACATGGACATGGCAGCCGAGGACCAACTGCTCCTGGGTGGCGATCCCGTACTGCTCCGCCATCCACTGGTAGCGGTGGTGCGCGCCGACCGCGGGCTTGACCGGCAGCGGTGACGTGGCGAGCGCCGCCACCGAGCAACCGATGTCCCCGGCGTGGCGCGCCGCCTCCCGCCTGCACCGCACGATCTCCGCACTCAGCTCCGCCATGCGCGACTGCGGATGGGTGTTGAACTCCAGCATCTGCTCATGGAGTTCCTTCTCGAAGACGAAGCCCTCGGCATGGTCGTGAGCGGCGCGCGCCAGCACGGCGGCCGACCGCGCGCGCGGTTCCCCGCTCTCCGGGTCCACCAGGAGGAGTTCCTCCTCCACTCCGACGGTGCGCACGTCATACGGCCTTTCGACGACCTTCCGGGACGGCGGGGACCCGCCGTACGTCTCCGAATGCCCCCGGAAGGCCCCTCGGACACCTGTGCCGTGCGGTCCGCCGTCAGGCCGGGCGCAGCCAGACCGTGGCCAGTGGCGGCAGGGTCAGCCGGATGCTCGCGGGGCGGCCGTGGGACTCCTGCGCCTCGGCCTTGACCGGGTCGGGGTGGGTCATGTCGCTGCCGCCGTAGCGCGCCGCGTCGGTGTTGAGGACCTCCCGCCAGGCCGGGACGTCGCCGGGGACGCCGAGCCGGTAGTCGTGCCGGACCGCGGGGGAGAAGTGGGAGATCGCCAGCAGCGGGACGCCCTGCTCGTCGTAGCGCAGGAAGGCGAGGACGTTGTCGTCGGCCGCGTCGCACTCCACCCACTGGAAGCCGCCGGGGTCGGTGTCGCGCTGCCACAGGGCCGGGGTGTCCAGGTAGCCGGCGTTGAGATCGCGCACCAGGTCCTGCACGCCGCGGTGGTCGCCCGCGGCGCAGTGGCCGGGGTCGAGCAGCCACCACTCGGGGCCGTGCTCCACGGACCACTCGCCGCCCTGCGCGAACTCCTGGCCCATGAACAGCAGCTGCTTGCCCGGGTGGGCCCACATGAAGCCGAGGTAGGCGCGGTGGTTGGCGCGCCGCTGCCACCAGTCGCCGGGCATCTTGCTGACCAGGGCCTGCTTGCCGTGGACGACCTCGTCGTGCGAGATGGGCAGGACGTAGTTCTCGCTGTACGCGTAGATCATCGAGAAGGTCATCTCGTGGTGGTGGTACTTGCGGTGGACCGGCTCCTTGCTCATGTACTCGAGCGAGTCGTGCATCCAGCCCATGTTCCACTTCAGCCCGAACCCCAGCCCGCCGCTGTCGGTCGGCCGGGTCACGCCGCCCCACGCGGTGGACTCCTCGGCGATCGTCACCACTCCGGGGTTGCGCCGGTAGACGGTGGCGTTCATCTCCTGGAGGAAGGCCACCGCGTCCAGGTCCTCCCGGCCACCGTGGACGTTCGGCGTCCACTGCCCGGAGTCCCGCGAGTAGTCGAGGTAGAGCATGGAGGCGACGGCGTCCACCCGCAGCCCGTCGATGTGGAACTCCTCGCACCAGTAGGTCGCGTTGGCGACGAGGAAGTTGCGCACCTCGGTCCGCCCGAAGTCGAACTCGTACGTCCCCCAGTCCGGGTGCTCGGCCCGCTGCGCGTTGCCGGGCTCGTACAGCGCGTCCCCGTCGAACCGGGCCAGCGCCCAGTCGTCCTTGGGGAAGTGGGCGGGCACCCAGTCCATGATCACGCCGAGGCCGGCCCGGTGGCAGGCGTCCACGAAGTACCGGAAGTCGTCCGGGGTGCCGAGGCGCGAGGTCGGCGCGTAGAAGCCGGTGACCTGGTAGCCCCAGGAGCCGCCGAACGGGTGCTCGGCGACCGGCATCAGCTCGACGTGCGTGAAGCCGAGGTCCTTGACATACCGCGGCAGCTCCTCGGCGAGCTGACGGTAGTCGAGCCCGGGCCGCCAGGAGGCGAGGTGCACCTCGTACACCGACAGCGGCGCCCGGTGCACCGGAGTGTCGCCCCGGTGCGCCATCCAGTCCTGGTCGTGCCACTCGTAGTGCGACGCGGTCACGATCGAGGCCGTGTCCGGAGGCACCTCCGTGCGGCGCGCCATCGGGTCGGCCTTCAGGAACCGGTGCCCGTACTGGGAGGTGATCTCGAACTTGTACCGGGTGCCCTCGCCCACGCCCGGCAGGAACAGCTCCCACACCCCGCTGGCGCCCAGCGAGCGCATCGGGAACGCGGTGCCGTCCCAGTGGCAGAAGTCCGCCGCGAGCCGCACCCCGCGCGCGTTCGGCGCCCACACCGTGAAACGGGTCCCGGACACGCCCTGATGGGTCATCGGCTCGGCGCCCAGCGCCTGCCACAGCTGCTCGTGCCGGCCCTCCCCGATCAGGTGCAGGTCGAGCTCGCCGAGCGCGGGCAGGAACCGGTACGGGTCGTGGACCTCGTGCTCCCCCTCCTCGTACGCCACCAGCAGGGTGTACTCCGGAACGGTCCGCCACGGCAGCACGGCCGAGAACAGGCCCTCGCCCTCCGAGGTCAGCGCGACGCGCTCCCCGCCGGCCAGCACGCTCACCGCGCGGGCGAACGGCCGCAGCGCCCGCACCGCGACACCGCCCGGTACGGGATGCGCGCCGAGCAGGGCATGCGGGTCGTGATGAGCGCCCGCCAGCAGGCGCCCGCGGTCGGCCGGATCCAGCTCGGGAGCGCACTCACCAGGTGTCCGCACCGACGGGAGCGGGCCGGAGGCCTTCGGGGATGTGATGTCGCGCAGCGCCACGGCGTTCAGTCTCCTCTCACGGCGAGTCGTTCGATCGCCGCCATGGGTACGGGGAGCCAGTCCGGACGGTGCCTGGCCTCGTACAGCACCTCATACACCGCCCGATCCGTCTCGTAGGCACGCAGCAGTCCGTGCTTCTTACGGGGATCCCAGCCGGCCCGGGCCGCATATCCGGCACAGTAGGCCTCCCGGCAGCGGCGCGCCCACTGAGGACGCCAGGGCCGGCGCTGCCGGGCCGCGTAGTCGAAGGAGCGCAGCATCCCGGCGATGTCCCGCACGGGGGACTGGGCACCGCGCCGTTCCGCCAGCGGACGGGACGGTTCGCCCTCGAAGTCGATCACGAACCACTCGCGCCCCGCCCGCAGCACCTGCCCCAGATGCAGATCGCCGTGGATGCGCTGAGCGGGTGGTCCGGCGTCGCACGTCAGCAACGCGCTGAACGCCGACCTCAGCCCGGGCACGAAGGACCGGAGCGCCGGGACGCTGTGCGCGGCGGCGTCGAGGCGCTCGGTCATCGCCGCCGCCATGCGCCCGTTCTCGGACCGCCCGCCGGCGGTGAACGCGGCGGCCAGCGCCAGATGCACCTCGGCCGTGGCCTGCCCCAGTTCGTGCGCCTCGGCGGTGAAGTCGCTGCCGGTGGCGAGCGCGTGCAGGGCGAGCGTCCAGCCGTCGGAGGCGTTGCGCAGGAAGGGCTGGAGCACCCCGAGCGTGGCCTCCTGCGGCTCGGCCGTGCAGAACCAGGCCACCGGCGCGGGCACCCGCTCGCAGCCCTGCCCGGCCAGCGCGCCCGGCACCTCCAGGTCCGGGTTGACGCCGGGCTGGATGCGCCGGAAGACCTTCAGGATGAACTCGTCGCCGTACACCAGCGAGGAGTTGGACTGCTCGGCGTCCAGCACGCGCGGCACCAGGCCGGCCGGGATCGGCTTGGCCGGATCGGCCTCGAAACGCAAGGGGCCGGCGGTGCCCGGGTGACGCAGGCGCTCCAGCAGCAGTTGCGCCGAACGGAGGTCCTGGAGGGCGTCGTAGACCGTCATCCCGGCCAGCGGCCCTTCCTGCGCCTGACCGATCAGGGCCCGGCCAAGACGTGGCGAGGGGGTCTGCCGGACGCCGAGGAACAGCTGGTAGCAGTCCCCGGGCGGGGTCGTGCCGCCGGGCGAGGGCACCCCGGCGAGACTGCTGTGACCACCCGCGTGGCCGGTGTGCACCAGCAGGTGCAGACAGCCCGGGAACAGTTCCGTCATCGACACCAGGCGAAGGTCCGTGACGGGCCGGTCCTTGCCGGCGAACCAGCGCTGCCGGGGCAGCCACTCGCGCAGCAGCCCGTCGAGCGAGGTCATGGACGCGGCGAGCCCACTGTCGCTGGGCAGGAGGGACGCGGTCTTCGTCATGGTGACGCCTCCTTTCGTCGGCGCACGCTCACAGTCGTCGGCCGATACGCGATGCGACTCGGACGAGCCGGAACCAGTAGAAGCCGTGACCGCCCAGGGTCAGCAGGTACGGCAGTTCACCGATGGCGGGGAAGCGCACCCCGCCGAACAGCTCGACGGGATACCGGCCGGCGAACTCGCGCAGGTCCAGCTCGGTCGGCTGGGCGAACCGGGCGAAGTTGCTGACGCACAGCACCAGGTCGTCCTCGTACTCGCGCAGGAAGGCGAGCACCGCGGGGTTCGACGACGGCAGTTCGGTGTAGGAGCCGAGCCCGAAGGCGTGGTTCTGCTTGCGGATCTCGATCATGCGGCGGGTCCAGTGCAGCAGCGACGAGGGCGACGCCATGGACGCCTCGACGTTGGTGACCTGGTAGCCGTACACCGGGTCCATGATCGTGGGGAGGCTGAGCCGGCCGGGGTCGCAGGTGGAGAAGCCGGCGTTGCGGTCCGGCGTCCACTGCATCGGCGTGCGCACCGCGTCCCGGTCGCCGAGCCAGATGTTGTCGCCCATGCCGATCTCGTCGCCGTAGTAGAGGATCGGGCTGCCGGGAAGCGAGAGCAGCAGGGCGGTGAACAGCTCAATCGTATGGCGGTCGTTGTCGAGCAGCGGGGCGAGCCGGCGGCGGATGCCGATGTTGGCGCGCATCCGCGGGTCCTTGGCGTACTCCGCGTACATGTAGTCGCGCTCTTCGTCGGTGACCATCTCGAGGGTGAGCTCGTCGTGGTTGCGCAGGAAGATGCCCCACTGGCAGCCGGTCGGAATGGCGGGGGTCTTGGCGAGGATCTCGGAGACGGGATACCTCGATTCCCGCCGGACGGCCATGAAGATGCGCGGCATGACCGGGAAGTGGAAGGCCATGTGGCACTCGTCGCCGCCGGCGGCGTAGTCGCCGAAGTAGTCGACCACGTCCTCCGGCCACTGGTTGGCCTCGGCCAGCAGCACCGTGTCCGGGTACAGCGCGTCGATCTCGCGGCGGACCCGCTGGAGGAAGTGGTGCGTCGCCGGAAGGTTCTCGCAGTTGGTGCCCTCCTGCGCGTAGAGGTAGGGCACGGCGTCCAGCCGGTATCCGTCGATGCCGAGGTCGAGCCAGAAGCGCAGGGCGGCCAGGATCTCCTCCTGGACGGCCGGGTTCTCGTAGTTGAGGTCCGGCTGGTGGGAGAAGAAGCGGTGGAAGAAGTACTGCTTGCGGACCGGGTCGAAGGTCCAGTTGGAGACCTCGGTGTCGACGAAGATGATGCGGGCGTCCTGGTACTGCTTGTCGTCGTCGGCCCACATGTAGTAGTCGCCGTAGGGGCCGTCGGGGTCCTTGCGGGACTCCTGGAACCACGGGTGCTGGTCGCTGGTGTGGTTCATGACGAAGTCGATGATGACGCGCATGCCGCGCTGGTGGGCGGCGTCGACGAACTCCACGAAGTCGGCGAGGTCGCCGAACTCGGGGAGCACCGCGGTGTAGTCGGAGACGTCGTAGCCGCCGTCACGCAGCGGCGACTGGAAGAAGGGCGGCAGCCAGAGGCAGTCGACGCCGAGCCACTGCAGGTAGTCGAGCTTGGCGGTCAGGCCCTTGAGGTCGCCGACGCCGTCGCCGTTGCTGTCCTGGAAGGAGCGGACGAGGACTTCGTAGAAGACGGCGCGCTTGAACCACTCGGGGTCCCGGTCCTTGGCGGGTGTGTCCTCGAAGGTGTCCGGCACGGGCTCGTTGACGGTCATGACGCTGCTGACCCTCCGTTCTGCGGCGAGACGGGCGGCCTGTGGACATGGAGCACATGGGCGGGAGCCCGGCCGGGCTCCAGGCGCACATAGTTGGTGCTGCCCCACTGATAGGTCTCACCCGTCAGTTCGTCGTGCACGGACACGGAGGCGTGCCGGTCCAGGCCGAGTTGCGGCATGTCCAACGAGACCGTGGCCTCCTGGGTGTGGTGCGGGTCGAGGTTCACGACCACGAGGACGACGTCGGAGCCCGCGCGCTTGCTGTACGCGAGGACCGCGTCGTTGTCCGTGTGGTGGAAGCGGAGGTTGCGGATCCCGTGCAGTGCGCGGTGCTCGCGCCGGATCGCGTTGAGCCGGGTGATGAGCGGGGCGATGCTGTGCGGGGCGTCCCAGTCACGGGGTGTGAGCTGGTACTTCTCGGAGTGGAGGTACTCCTCGCCGCCCTCGCGCAGGGGGACGTTCTCGCAGAGTTCGTAGCCCGAGTAGACGCCCCAGGTGGGGGAGAGGGTGGCGGCCAGGACGGCACGGGCCTCGA
>NZ_JBVKBE010000021.1:0-120981 GCF_055657325.1 Streptomyces sp. NPDC107562
TCGCGAAGGTGCTGGGCACCACGGCGAAGGTCATCGACCCGATGACCTACATCGCCAAGGGCGCCGGCGCCGGCCTGTCCAAGATCGGCGACATCAGTGCGGCGCTGAAGGGCGTCGGCAACATCGAGATCCCCCGCCTGCCCGAGGGCGCGATCACCCTGCCCGAAGGCACGGTGCGCCTGCCCGAGGGCGCCGTGCGCCTGCCGGAGGGTGCGACGATCCCGGCGGGCGGCATCAGGATCCCCGAGGGCGGCGCCATCACGCTGCCCGAGGGCACCCCGCTCCCGGCGGGCGCGGTCGACCTGGGCAACGGCGCGGTCCGCCTGCCCGAGGGCACCCCCGTCCCGGCGGGCGCGGTCGAGCTGCCCGAGGGCGCGGTCAAGCTCCCCGACAACACCCCGGCCCTTCCCGAGGGCACGGTCAAGCTGCCCACCGAGGACGGCGCCCCGGCCCGCTACTACGACCCCGAGGGCAACATCCTCGACGAGAGCGGCAACGTCATCCGGGAAGCCGCCGACGGCCCCGGTGACATCGTCGACCAGCCCGGCATCCCCCGCGACGGAGCCGACCTCCCCCGCGTCGACAGCCCCGTCCGCGAACCCGCCATGGCCGGCGCCGTCCACGCCGCCGACAACACACCCCAGCACCTCCACCTCGGCAGCGACCTGGGCGACCTCGGCGACCTCGGCCGCACCCCTGACAACCTCCCCGGCAACACCGCCGACAACCTCCCCGGCGGACGCGCCGACCACCTGCCAGGCGGCCACGCCGACAACCTCCCCGGCGGCCACGCCGACAACCTCCCCGGCGGCCACGCCGACGACCTCGGCAGGGGTCCGCACGCGAGTCACGAACCCCCCTCCGGCACGCACTCCTCCGGCACCCCGCAGGACGGGCCTCCTCCGCCGCACGACGGGCCTGGTCCCTCGCACGACCACCCGGCGCCGGCGAACGGGCATGCCGACGACGGCGTCCGTCACGATCCGGGCCCTGGCGGCCACGGCGGGGACGGCGTGCCGGGCAACCACGGCGAGCATCAGCCCGAAGTCCCGCGCACGGACGAGACGCCCGAAGGGATCAGGGTCGAGGACGACAGCCCCCTGCCGCCACCCGGTGCCGGCGACAAGGACTTCGGCACCCTTCCGGAACACCGGCTCACGGTTGATCCGGAGACCCAGCTGATCACGCACATCGACGATCGGCCCGTCGGCGCGTGGCTGGACGACTTGTCACGGGAGCGGGGCGCTGCCTACCGGGACGCGAAGGAGGCCCAGACCTTCTCCCGCAAGGAGGCCGGCGAGTGTGTCGGCGCGGTGGTCGACCTGCGTACCGGTCAGATCTTCGAGGGCATCAACGGCAGGTCCAACAACGTGATCCCGGTCGAGCAGCTGCACCCGACACTCGCGGAACGGTTCGGTTCCATCGGCGACCCGCCGCCGCACAAGGATCACCCTCTGGGCCACGCCGAGGTGAAGGCGGCGAACCAGCTGCTCTGGGAGCGCACCAAGCGCGGCCTGCCGGACGGCCCGGAGGCGCTCACCGAGTTGCGGGCTTCCGTCGAGTTCCCGTTCATGAAGCACAAGGAGACCGGCCTTCCGGGCCGCCCCGCACCCTTCTGCGCAAACTGCAACCATATGCTCGAAGGCGTGCCGAGCACCCATGGCCGATACACCGGCTTCCCGCCGAGTGACGAGAATTGGATTCCCTGATGGCAGCCGTGCAGCGGATCGACATCGACGACCCCGACGTGGACATGGACGACTCGGAGCGGCTGTATCACCGTGGAGAACCGTTCACCGGGGAGGTGACCGAGCATCTCGGCGAGAGTCTCGTCAGTCTCGACACCTATGCCGACGGTTACAAGAACGGGCCTTCGCGTGAGTGGTACAAGGACGGCACCCTGCGTTCGGAAGGAACGGTGCGGGACGGGCTGCCCGTGGGCGAGTTCAAGGAATGGCATCCGAACGGCGTGCTCGCGGCGAGGCAGGTGTTCGCCGAGAACGGGATGACGCTCCTGGAGGACGCCACCTGGGACGACCAGGGCCAACCGACCAGGACCTGGCACCAGGGCGAGGAAGGCACGCGCCGATAGAGACACCCCGACTCCCCCTGGACGCGGTCGGCCTGGACCTGAGCGGAGCGGACTTCTTCCGCACGGATCTCTCCGAATCCTGGTTCACCGACGCCAGGTTGAGAAATGTGCGGCTGATCGGCGCGGACCTCTACCGATCGGACGCACAGGGCGCCGATCTGACCGGGGCCGACCTGACGGGGGCTTCCCTTGTACGCGTCAACCTTGATGACGCGGTCCTGCGGCATGCGAGGCTCGACGGCGCCGACCTGACGAAGGCGTCGCTCTGCGATGTCGACGCGTTCGGCGCGAGTTGCCGGGGAACCCGGTTCGGGGGCGCGTCGCTGCTGAACGTCGACTTCCGCTCCGCGGACTTGAGCGGATCCGTCTTCGACGGCAACGCATTCCAGGTGACCCTGGACCAGCACACGAAGCTGGACGGGACATCAGGCTCCGTCTTCGGCCCCGCAACCCTCACGCACCCCACCGGTACGAGGGCCTCACGGATATCGCCTTCGATGACGAGAACACCCTCTACGCGTACTCGACGGAGATGTACCGGTACCTCTTCGAGGCCGGCGGGAGTCAACCGCTCCCGCCCGACTGAGCAGGTGCCGCAGCCGCCCCGAGCCCGCTTTTTCGGCCCTCGTCCCCCGCTGTCACACCCCGCCGGTACCGTCGGGTCATGTCCAACCAGGCGCCCCCGGCACCCGCACCCGCACCCGGCGAGCGGCGGCTCGCCGTGCTCGAAGGCGTCCTCGAGCGGATCACGTACGCCAACGAGGAGAACGGCTGGACGGTCGCCCGCGTCGACACCGGACGAGGAGCGGGCGACCTCCTCACCGTCGTCGGCGCGCTGCTCGGCGCGCAGGTGGGTGAGTCGCTGCGGATGGAGGGGAGATGGGGCTCCCACTCGCAGTACGGCAAGCAGTTCACCGTGGAGAACTACACGACCGTCCTGCCCGCCACCGTCCAGGGCATCCGCCGCTACCTCGGCTCCGGCCTCGTCAAGGGCATCGGCCCGGTCTTCGCCGACCGCATCACCCAGCACTTCGGCCTGGAGACCCTGAAGATCATCGAGGAGGAGCCCAAGCGCCTCATCGAGGTCCCCGGCCTCGGCCCCAAGCGGACGAAGAAGATCGCCGACGCCTGGGACGAACAGAAGGCGATCAAGGAGGTCATGCTCTTCCTCCAGACCGTCGAGGTGTCCACCTCCATCGCGGTGCGCATCTACAAGAAGTACGGCGACGCCTCCATCTCCGTCGTGAAGAACCAGCCGTATCGCCTCGCCGCCGACGTCTGGGGCATCGGCTTCCTCACCGCCGACAAGATCGCGCAGTCCGTCGGCATCCCGCACGACAGCCCGGAGCGCGTCAAGGCCGGGCTGCAGTACGCCCTGTCGCAGTCGACGGACCAGGGGCACTGCTATCTGCCCGAGGAACGCCTGATCGCCGACGCCGTCAAGCTCCTCCAGGTCGACACCGGCCTCGTCATCGAGTGCCTCGCCGAGCTCGCGGCACCCCCCGAGGACGGCGAGGACCCCGGAGTCGTACGGGAGTCCGTGCCCGGCCCCGACGGCGGCGAGCCCGTCACCGCCGTCTACCTGGTCCCCTTCCACCGCGCCGAACTCTCCCTCTCCGCCCAGCTCCTGCGTCTGCTGCGGACCGACCAGGACCGCATGCCCGGCTTCCACGACGTCGCCTGGGACAAGGCGCTGACCTGGCTGAAGGGCCGTACCGGCGCCGATCTCGCCCCCGAGCAGGAGGCCGCCGTCAAGCTGGCGCTGACGAAGCGGGTCGCCGTCCTCACCGGCGGCCCCGGCTGCGGCAAGTCCTTCACGGTGCGCTCGATCGTGGAGCTGGCCCGCGCCAAGAAGGCCAAGGTCGTCCTCGCCGCCCCGACCGGCCGTGCCGCCAAACGGCTCTCCGAACTCACCGGGGCCGAGGCCTCCACCGTCCACCGCCTGCTGGAGCTCAAGCCGGGCGGGGACGCCGCGTACGACAAGGACCGGCCCCTGGACGCCGACCTCGTGGTCGTCGACGAGGCCTCGATGCTGGACCTGCTGCTCGCCAACAAGCTCGTCAAGGCCGTACCGCCGGGCGCGCACCTCCTCTTCGTCGGTGACGTCGACCAGCTCCCCAGCGTCGGCGCGGGCGAGGTGCTGCGGGACCTCCTCGCGCCCGGCAGCCCGATCCCCGCCGTCCGGCTCACCCGCGTCTTCCGGCAGGCCCAGCAGTCCGGCGTGGTCACCAACGCCCACCGCATCAATGCCGGGCACCACCCGGTCACCGACGGGATGAAGGACTTCTTCCTCTTCGTCGAGGACGACACGGAGGCCGCCGGGCGGCTCACGGTGGAGGTGGCGGCCCGTCGTGTTCCGGCCAGATTCGGGCTGGACCCCCGCCGCGACGTCCAGGTGCTCGCCCCCATGCACCGGGGACCCGCCGGCGCGGGCACGCTCAACGGGCTCCTCCAGCAGGCCTTCACTCCAGCCCGCCCCGACGTGCCGGAGAAGCGGTTCGGCGGCCGGGTGTTCCGCGTCGGGGACAAGGTGACCCAGATCAGAAACAATTACGACAAAGGGGAGAACGGTGTCTTCAACGGCACTGTGGGCGTGGTCACCGCGCTCGACCTGGTCGACCAGCGCCTGACGGTGCTGACGGACGAGGACGAGGAGGTTCCCTACGACTTCGACGAGCTGGACGAGCTGGCACACGCCTACGCGGTGACCATCCACCGGTCGCAGGGAAGCGAGTATCCGGCGGTGGTCATCCCGGTGACCACGGGCGCCTGGATGATGCTGCAACGCAATCTGCTCTACACGGCGGTCACCCGGGCCAAGCGGCTCGTCGTCCTCGTCGGCTCCCGCAAGGCGATCGGTCAGGCGGTGCGCACGGTGTCGGCGGGACGCCGCTGCACGGCCCTCGATTTCAGGCTCGCCCCCGGGTCCTGGAGACCCGATTCCGGCACCCTGGAGCCCTGAGCGGGACCGCGGCCGAAAAATGATCGATCAAATGAGTCGCAAAGGTCACAGAGCACTTCCGGAAGCGGAATCAACCGGGCAGGATGGCAGGTTGGCGGCACTGAGTGCCGCCGATAAGCCCAATGGTCGACCCCGAGTGCACTCTCCTGAGCCAAATGGGGGATGGTAGAGACAGTCAGGGCACCTCGAAGATGAGGCACTACGTCGGTGAGGGAAGACGTGAGCGACAACTCTGTAGTACTGCGGTACGACGGCAGCGAGTACACCTACCCGGTGATCGACAGCACCGTCGGGGACAAGGGCTTCGACATCGGGAAGCTCCGCGCCCAGACCGGTCTCGTGACCCTGGACAGCGGTTACGGAAACACGGCCGCCTACAAATCCGCCATCACCTATCTCGACGGTGAGGCCGGCATCCTCCGGTACCGCGGTTACCCGATCGAGCAGCTGGCCGAGCGCTCCACCTTCCTGGAGGTGGCGTACCTGCTGATCAACGGTGAGCTGCCGACCGTCGACCAGCTCACCGGCTTCAAGGACGAGATCACGCGGCACACCCTGCTGCACGAGGACGTCAAGAACTTCTACAAGGGCTTCCCCCGCGACGCCCACCCGATGGCCATGCTGTCGTCGGTCGTCTCGGCGCTGTCCACCTTCTACCAGGACAGCCACAACCCGTTCGACGAGCGTCAGCGCAACCTCTCCACCATTCGACTGCTCGCCAAGCTCCCGACGATCGCGGCCTACGCGTACAAGAAGTCGATCGGACACCCGTTCGTCTACCCGCGCAACGACCTCGGCTACGTCGAGAACTTCCTGCGCATGACCTTCTCGGTGCCCGCCCAGGAGTACGAGCTCGACCCGATCGTGGTCGCCGCGCTGGACAAGCTGCTGATCCTGCACGCGGACCACGAGCAGAACTGTTCCACCTCGACGGTCCGCCTGGTCGGCTCCTCGCAGGCGAACATGTTCGCCTCGATCTCCGCCGGCATCAACGCGCTGTGGGGCCCGCTGCACGGCGGCGCCAACCAGTCGGTGCTGGAGATGCTGGAGGGCATCCGCGACTCCGGCGGCGACGTCGACACCTTCATCCGCAAGGTGAAGAACAAGGAGGACGGCGTCCGCCTGATGGGCTTCGGCCACCGGGTCTACAAGAACTTCGACCCGCGCGCCCAGATCATCAAGGCCGCCGCGCACGATGTGCTCTCCGCGCTCGGCAAGTCCGACGAGCTGCTGGACATCGCGCTGAAGCTGGAGGAGCACGCGCTCTCCGACGACTACTTCACCGAGCGCAAGCTCTACCCGAACGTCGACTTCTACACCGGTCTGATCTACCGGGCCATGGGCTTCCCGACCGAGATGTTCACGGTCCTGTTCGCCCTCGGCCGGCTGCCGGGCTGGATCGCCCAGTGGCACGAGATGATCAAGGAGCCGGGGTCCCGTATCGGCCGTCCGCGCCAGATCTACACGGGCGTCGTCGAGCGCGACTTCGTTCCGGTCGAGGAGCGCTGATCCGCCGCGGCCGCCTGACGCACAGCAGGCGGCCGCCTCCGCGGCGGTACGCGGCGGCCTGTCCGTACGCGACCACAAGGGCATAACAGAAGGCGCCCTGGTGCGTCAGTCCCCCCACGGGCCGACGACCAGGGCGCCTTCCCATGTCCCGGTGCGGATTCCCCCCACGGGATCCGGCCGGGCGTCTGTGAGAAACCAGCGCCTGAATCGCTGTTGCTGCGTCTTGCGTCTTGCGTCTTGCGTACTGCGTCGTGCCGTCTGCGTCGTGCGTACTGCCGTGGTGCGCCTTGCCGTTGCGATCTGCCGGGACAGCGCACGCTGGGAGGGCCGCTCAAAGCTCCCCGGTGTACGTGTCCCGGCAACGCATCTCTGAGGAAGTCCCCCAAGACATCCCCAGATGCCAGGTGACGCCCCCCAAGACGCCCTCTGACATCGCCAACTTAGACCTTCGAACCCCTTCGATGGTTACGTTCACACCACTGTGATCTGCGTCTCTTGCATATGTCCCGTTAGATACGCAAGGGCCCCGGTACGAAGAACCGGGCCCAAGCGTAAGGATGATGCGCGAGCCTTGTGAAGAGCTTATGTGAGGCTCGCGCCGTACTGAAGGGGGATCCTGCGTTTCCGTGGAACTCCCGGCTCAGCGGAACGCCCGCAGCCGCAGACTGTTCGTCACGACGAACACGGACGACAGGGCCATCGCGGCCCCCGCGATCATCGGGTTCAGCAGACCCGCCGCGGCCAGCGGCAGCGCGGCCAGGTTGTAGCCGAAGGCCCACACGAGGTTCCCCTTGATGGTGGAGAGGGTGCGGCGGGACAGCCGGATCGCGTCCGCCGCCGCCCGCAGGTCCCCCCGGACGAGGGTCAGGTCGCCCGCCTCGATCGCCGCGTCGGTGCCCGTGCCCATCGCCAGCCCCAGGTCGGCGGTGGCGAGCGCGGCCGCGTCGTTGACGCCGTCGCCCACCATGGCGACCGTCCGTCCCTCGGCCTGCAACCGCCGTACGACCTTGACCTTGTCCTCGGGCAGCACCTCGGCGATCACCTGGTCGATCCCGACGCTCTGGGCCACCGTCTCGGCGACGCGCCGGTTGTCACCGGTCAGCAGCACCGGGGTGAGCCCGAGCTCGCGCAGCTCACGCACGGCCTGCGCACTGGTCTCCTTCACGGAGTCCGCGACCGCGAGCACCCCGCGCGCGACCCCGTCCCAGCCGACCACGACGGCCGTACGGCCGCTGCTCTCGGCCTTGTCGCGGGCGTGCGCCAGTTCCTGCGGCAGGTCGTCGAACAGGCGCCCCACGGACACCTCGACGCCCTCCACCTGGCCGCGTACGCCCCGTCCGGGCACGTTCTCGAACCGCTCGGCCGGCGGTAGCTCCCCGACCCGCGCCGCGGCACCGGCGGCCACGGCGCGCGCGACCGGATGCTCGGAGGCGTGTTCGAGGGCGCCCGCGAGGCGCAGCACCTCCCGCTCGTCGGCGCCTTCGGCGACGTACACCTCCTGGAGGGTCATCCGGCCGGTCGTCACCGTGCCGGTCTTGTCCAGGACCACGGTGTCCACCCGGCGCGTGGACTCCAGGACCTCGGGACCCTTGATCAGGATGCCCAGCTGCGCGCCGCGCCCCGTGCCGACCATCAGGGCGGTCGGGGTGGCCAGGCCCAGGGCGCACGGGCAGGCGATGATCAGGACGGCGACGGCCGCGGTGAAGGCGCCGACGCTGTCGTCGGTCGCGCCGAGCCACACGCCGAAGGTGGCGGTCGCCAGCAGCAGCACGACGGGGACGAAGAACCCCGCGACCTGGTCCGCGAGCCGCTGCACCTGCGCCTTGCCGTTCTGGGCCTCCTCGACCAGCCGGGCCATCCGCGCGAGCTGCGTCTCGGCGCCGACCCGGGTCGCCTCGACGACCAGCCTGCCGCCGGCGTTCACGGTCGCCCCGGCCACCGTGTCCCCGGTCGTCACGTCCACCGGCACCGACTCACCGGTCAGCATCGCGACGTCGACCGCGGAGGCGCCCTCCACGACGACGCCGTCGGTGGCGATCTTCTCTCCTGGGCGTACGACGAACCGGTCGCCGACGGCCAGTTCGGCCACCGGCACGCGCACCTCGTGCCCGTCGCGCAGCACCGCCACGTCCTTCGCGCCGAGCTCCAGCAGGGCCCGTAGCGCGGCGCCCGCCCTGCGCTTGGAGCGGGCCTCCAGATAGCGGCCGAGGAGGATGAAGGCGGTGACTCCGGCGGCCACCTCGAGGTAGATCGCCGAGGCGCCGTCCGCGCGCGAGACGGTGAACTCGAAGGGGTGGCGCATGCCGGGCATGCCGGCGTGGCCGAAGAACAGCGCCCACAGGGACCAGCCGAACGCGGCCAGCGTGCCCACCGAGACGAGGGTGTCCATGGTGGCGGCGCCGTGCCGTGCGTTGGTCCAGGCGGCCAGGTGGAACGGCAGGGCTCCCCAGACGACGACGGGCGCGGCGAGGGTGAGGGACAGCCACTGCCAGTTGTCGAACTGGAGGGCCGGGATCATCGCGAGGAGGACGACGGGGGTGGAGAGCAGCGCGGAGACGATCAGGCGCTGCCGCAGGGGAGCGAGCTCGGGGTCCCGGGGCGCCTCGTCCGGATCCGGTGGTGGCGGGGTGGGTTCCTCGGCGGTATAGCCGGTCTTCACGACGGTGGCTATCAGGTCGGCGACCTCGGTTCCGGCCGGGTAGCTGATCCGGGCCTTCTCCGTGGCGTAGTTCACCGTGGCGCTGACGCCGTCCATCCGGTTGAGCTTCTTCTCGACGCGGGCCGCGCAGGAGGCGCAGGTCATGCCGCCGATCAGCAGTTCGACCTCGGAGACCGGCCTGGCTATGGAGGTCCCTGGGGGCGTTTCCGTGGAGGTCCGTGTGGTGGTGCTGCTCATGTCCGACTCCGACTCCGACTCCATGCGACGGACCGGACCGTACGGGACCGGCCCCGGGGGACGGCTCGCCGGTACGGCCCGGTGAGGGCGAGCGTGCTCAGACGCGGCCGACCAGCTCGAAGCCGGCCTCGTCGACGGCCGCGCGGACGGCCTCCTCGTCCAGCGCGGCGGCGGAGACGACCGTGACCTCGCCGCCGGCCGCGACGGCCTTCACCGAGCTGACGCCGGGCAACTGGGAGATCTCGCCGGAGACGGCGCCTTCACAGTGCCCGCAGCTCATCCCGCTCACCTTGTAGACGGCGGTGACGGAACCAGTGGTGTCGGTCTGCGCGGTCATGTCGTACTCCTCGTCGAGGCAGATGGGACGGACGGGGCCCAGAGGGTCCCCGGGTACACTCAAGACTATACCCCTAGGGGGTACTTCTCCAGGAGGGGTCGCGGCGGGTCAGTGCGCTCGCCCAGGCGAGGCCGAGCAGTGCCACGACGATCAGCCCGCCCACCGAGAGCAGCGCGAAGAGGTGCTGCTGCGCCTCGGTGGGGTGCGCGATGTAGCCCTCCGTGAACAGGCGCCGGCCGGGCTCACCGCCGGTCAGCCGGACCACCAGCCAGACGGCGATGCCATGGGTGGACTCCGCGAGGGTGTGCAGCAGTGCCACTCCCAGGTAGGTCGCGGCGACCGTGCCGGTGAGGCGGAAGCGCCCGTTCGGGTGACGGCAGGCGAGCAGGACGCCACCGGCGATCGCCGTCCACAGGCCCTGCCCGACGGACGCCGGCACGCCGCGCAGGATCTCCGTCTCCAGCAGCTCCCCGAGGCCGAGGCCCGGGGTGCCCGCGGCGGCGTGGAAGGCGTATCCGACGCCCTCCATGGCGGCGAAGCCGAGGCCGACGGTCGCGCCCAGCACGAGCCCGGCCCGCAGTCCGCGGATCCGGGTCTGCCGGCGCAGGACGAACAGCAGGGCGCCCAGCTTCATCGCCTCCTCGGCGAGGCCGAGAACGGCGAACATCCGCGGGGACGGGTACAGCAGCAGGTCCTTCGTCAGGGCGGCGCCCAGGACCCCGAGGGTCCCGCCGGTGAGGAAGCAGCCGAGGATCACGTTGACGCCCAGGTCACGGCCGTGCCGCTCGTAGGCCCACAGCACGAAGGTGACGGGGACCAGGAAGCTGCCCAGGAGGGCCAGGGTCGGCAGCAGGGCGGAGCTCCCGCTCACCTGGACGGCGAGCGCGGTCGACGCCCAGAGCGCCAGCCCGCTCCACAGGCAGCGCCGCCACAGGCCGGGCCGGACGCGGGGGTAGGACGGCGGAGGCTGCTGCGGACTCGGAATCCGGGCGCGGGGGGCGCCGGGTGGCGGGAACTGGGTCACGGCGGTCCCTCGTGCTCCTGTGCTGCTGCTCCCGGTGGAGCGATGTGTCCGAACCGTATGCGTGTGCGGCGCGTGCCGCATTCCGGCCGGGAGGAGCGAGGGGGTGTGCGGGGCGGCCCGCCGCCGGGCGGGAGTGCCCCGGCGCTCAAGGGGTGTGAGCGCCGGTCAGGGGCTCCAGGTAGCGGGTCAGCAGGTTCTTGAGCTCCCGGACGTACGCCTCGCGCTCGGCGCCCTGGTGGGCCAGCACCAGCTCCAGGCCGGCCTTGTAGACGCCCAGGCAGACATGCGCGGTGCGGGTGACGTCGGCCGGGGACGTGTCGCTCAGCAGCGAGGTGAGCAGGGTCTCCACGCGCAGCAGCAGGGCCGCGTGCAGGGCGTCGTGCTCCTCGGCGATCCGGCCCGGGATGTCCGGGCCGTGCATCAGGGCGAAGAAGACCGGGTGGCGGCAGTTGAAGTCGATGAGCCGGTCGACGGTGGAGTCGATGGCCTGCGTGAGGGGGGTCGCGGGCTCGACGGGTGCGAGTGCCTCGCCGTAGGTCTCCCGCATCTCGTGCATCAGCCGGTCGCCCAGCTCGATCGCGATCGCTTCCTTGTTCGGGAAGAACTGGTAGAGCGTGCCCGGCGAGACGCCTGCCTCGCGGGCGATGGCGTTGGTGCTCGCCGCCGTGTACCCGGTGGTGCAGAAGACGGAGGCCGCGGCCTCCAGCAACTGGGCGATGCGGCGCTCGCCGCGCGCCTGCCGCCGGCGCGGCCGTGTGTCCGCCGCCTGCTCCTGGGTCGGCTTCTCGGTCTTCTCGGGCACGCGTGATCCCCAGCTCTCCGAACGCGATTGACAAACGCGAGTGCCCGCTCGCATTCTGGTGGAACGCGAGCGATCTCTCGTGTTTTCGAGTGTATGGCCATGGCGGACCCATGCCCCCTGACCGAGCACGTCCGGGCAGGCGGAACGGGTCATGGTGAAGGGGACACCGCACGATGACCGAAGTCAACACAGCACCGCGCCGTAGGCCTCCCGGGCGCTGGACGCGCCTGGTGACCGCCCGGCCCCGCCTCTCGCTGCTGGCGGCCCTCGTGCTGACCGTGCTCGCGGTGCTGGCCGGCAGCGGTGTCGCCGACCGGCTGGGCAGCGGCGGCTGGGAGGACCCGGACGCGCAGTCGACGTACGCGACGAAGGCCCTGGAGCGCGAGTTCCCCGGCTCCCAGCCGAATCTGCTGCTCCTCGTGGACGCCGGCCGGGCCTCGGTGGACGATCCGGAGGTGGCCGCGGCGGCCGGGCGCCTCACCGCACGCCTGGCCGGCGAGAAGGGCGTGGTGGGCGTCGGTTCCTACTGGCGGTCCAAGTCGCCGGCCCTGCGTGCCGAGGACGGGCACGAGGCGCTGATCGCCGCCCGGATCACCGGCGACGAGAAGACCGCGGGCGAGACCCTGGAGCGCATCGCGCCCGCGTTGCGCGGCGCCCACGGCCCGCTGGAGGTCAGGCTCGGCGGCCGGGTGGCGGTGCAGCACGAGATGCAGACGATCATCCAGGAGGACCTGACCCGGGCCGAACTGATCGCCCTGCCGGTGACGCTGCTGCTGCTGGTGACGGTCTTCGGCAGCGCGGTCGCCGCCCTGCTCCCGCTGGGCATCGGCATCGTCGCGATCCTGGGGACGAACGCCGTGCTGCGCGGGCTCACGGAGTTCACCGACGTCTCGGTCTTCGCGCTGAACCTCACCACGGCCCTCGGCCTCGGCCTGGCCATCGACTACGCGCTGTTCATCGTGCGCCGCTTCCGCGAGGAACTGTCCGCGGGAGCCGACCCGTCGACGGCCGTCGGCACCACCCTGCGCACGGCCGGGCGCACGGTCCTGTTCTCCGCGCTGACGGTCGCGGTCTCCCTGGCGGCGATGCTGGTCTTCCCGCAGTACTTCCTGCGCTCGTTCGCCTACGCCGGAATCGCCGTGGTCCTGCTGGCCGCGGCAGCCGCGCTGATCCTGCTCCCGGCAGCGCTGGTGCTGCTCGGCCACCGGGTGAACGCGCTCGACCTGCGCCGCGTCCTGCGCCGGGGCAGGCGGCCCGCGCCGGCCCCCGTGGGCGGCGGCGCCTGGGGTCGTACGGCGTCCGTGGTGATGCGCCGCGCCCCCTACTTCGCACTCGGCACCACAGCGGTGCTGCTCCTGCTGGGACTGCCCTTCCTGGGCGTGAAGTTCGGCACCGCGGACGACCGCCAGCTGCCCTCGGGCGCCGAGTCCCACGTCGTCCAGGAGCACATCAGGGACGGTTTCCCGGGCAGCCCCGGCGGCGGCCTGGAGGTGCTGGCCGAGGGCGCGGCGACCGAGGCGCAGTACGCGGCCTACAAGCAGCGGATCGCGGTGCTGCCGGAGGTGCTCCGGGTGGACGGGCCGCTGGTGAACGGCGACGCGGCGTACTTCACGGTGCAGCCGAGGGGAGAGGCGGTGGACGAGCCGGCCCAGCGGCTGGTGGACGAACTGCGCGCGACCGAGGCCCCCTTCAAGACGAGCGTGACCGGCACGGCGGCGGTCCTGGTCGACTCCAAGGGCGCCATCGGCGACCGTCTGCCCTGGGCGCTGGCCTGCATCGCCGTCGTGACCCTGCTGCTGGTCTTCCTCCTCACCGGCAGCGTGCTGATACCCGTCCAGGCCGTGCTGCTCAACGCCCTCAGCCTGACCGCGATGTTCGGGGCCGTCGTCTGGGTCTTCCAGGACGGCCACCTCTCCGGCCTCCTCGGCTTCACCAGCCCCGGCTCCATCGAGACGACGCTGCCCGTCCTGATGTTCTGCGTGGCCTTCGGCCTCTCCATGGACTACGGCGTGTTCCTGCTCTCCCGCATCAAGGAGGAGTACGACCACTCCGGCGACCACGAGCGCGCCGTGCGGTTCGGCCTGCAGCGCACCGGCGGCCTGATCACCGCGGCGGCCGTCATCCTGGCCGTCGTGATGGTCGCGATCGGCACCTCCCGCGTCACCAACACCAAGATGCTCGGACTCGGGATCGCCCTCGCGGTCGTGATGGACGCGATGGTCGTCCGCAGCCTGCTGGTCCCGGCCGTGATGCGACTGACGGGCCGCGCCACCTGGTGGGCACCTGGACCCCTGCGCCGACTGCACACCCGCGTCGGCCTCACCGAGACGGAACAGCCCCCGACACCCAACCCGGCCCCCACGGAGAAGCAGGGCCCCCTGCGCGACAAGGTGACGACCGGGAGTTAGCCGGGCCGGGGAGACGGGTGGGCCAGGCATGCCGGGGCGAGGACGCGGCGTACTGACAATGCGGTGCGCGGAGTATCGCCGACGGCTGGGTATGCCTGAGCAGGACGGGGCGCGCGGTCAAGGTCCGGTCGGTTGGGGCTCCGGTGTGCCCGGGTGCTGGATCCGGGTGGTGGGGACGAAGGCGAGGGTGTCGGATGCGGGCTGTGGTGTTCGAGCGGTTCGGGGAACCCGCCGAGGTGCGGGAGGTGGCCGATCCGCGACCCGCCGAGCACGGGGTCGTGGTGCGGGTGGAGGCCACCGGCCTGTGCCGCAGCGACTGGCACGGCTGGCAGGGCCACGACCCGGACATCACGCTGCCCCACGTGCCCGGCCATGAACTCGCCGGTGTCGTGGCGGAGGTCGGCGCACGGGTCACCCGCTGGCGGCCCGGCGACCGGGTCACCGTTCCGTTCGCCTGCGCCTGCGGCACCTGCCCGTCCTGCGCCGCCGGCGACCGCCAGGTGTGCGAGCGGCAGACGCAACCCGGCTTCACGCACTGGGGCTCGTTCGCCCAGTACGTGGCGCTGGACCACGCCGACGGCAACCTCGTCGCCGTCCCCGAGGACCTGAGCTTCGCGACGGCGGCCTCCCTCGGCTGCCGGTTCGCGACGGCGTTCCGCGCGGTCGTGCAGCAGGGCCGGGTCGCGCCGGGCGAGTGGGTCGCGGTGCACGGCTGCGGGGGAGTGGGCCTGTCGGCAGTGATGATCGCGGCGGCCTCGGGAGCGAGGGTGGTCGCGGTCGACATCTCGGCACGGGCACTGGAGCTGGCCCGGACGTTCGGCGCGGCGGAGTGCGTGGACGCGTCCCGCACGCCGGACACGGCGAGCGCGATCCACGACCTCACCGCGGGCGGCGCCCACCTCTCCCTGGACGCGCTCGGATCCCCCGCCACCTGCGCCGCCTCCGTGGGCGGCCTGCGTCGCCGGGGCCGGCACATCCAGGTCGGCCTGCTCCCCTCGCCCACGGGCACCACGCCGGTCCCCATGGCGCGCGCGGTGGCCCTGGAGCTGGAGCTGCTCGGCAGCCACGGCATGGCGGCCCACAGCTACCCCCCGATGCTCGCGGCGGTCCGGGCGGGCACCCTGCGCCCCGACCTCCTCGTGACCGCGACCATCCCCCTGGCCGCGGCCCCGCCCGCCCTCGCGGCGCTGGGCAGCGCACCGGGCGCGGGGGTGACGGTCATCGAACCCTGGAGCTGACCCCGCCTCCCGGCACCCCTACACCGCCGCCGTGTCGGCGGCATACCCCCGGTGGACCGCCCACTCCCGGTCGAGGACCGCCATCAACACCTCGTCGACCCACTCCCCGTTCCGCACAGCGGACTCCCGTCGCACGCCCTCGACCACGAAGCCCACCTTCCGGTAGACGCGCAGGGCGCGGTCGTTGTCGCCGTACGCCTCCAGGTGGACGCGGTGCAGCCCGAGTCGCTCGAAGCCATGGCCGACGACGAGCCGGGTGGCCTCCGTGCCGAGGCCCCGGCCGCGACCGCGCGGGCCGATGAGGGTGCGGAAGTTGCAGCTGCGGGTGTGGGGATCAAACTCGTTCAGCACGACCTCGCCGACGACCTCGCCCGTGTCACGGTCACTCACGGCGAGATCGAGCCGGTCGGGCTGCGCGGACCGGGAGCCGTACCAGGACCGCACCCCCTCCAGGGTGACCTCGGTGGTCGGGTCGAAGGTGAAGCGGATGACCTCGGGATCCCTCAGGATCTCCCACATCGCGTCCGCGTCGGCCGCCGTGAACGGCCGCAGCACCGCTCTCTCGCCGCGGAGCACGGGCTTGTCGGAGAAGCTCATGCGCATGACTGTGCCCCACGCGGACGTGGGGCACCACGGATATCTCGCCGGGCGGACGGCTCACGGGCGGCGGCCGGTCACTCCGTCCGCCGCCCGCGGTTGCCGGGCCGGGAGGCGACCCAGGCGCGGACGGTGTCGGCGTACCAGTAGGGCTTGCCGCCCTCCACGTGGTCGGGCGGGGGCAGCAGCCCGTGCTTGCGGTAGGACCGCACGGTGTCCGGCTGCACCTTGATGTGGGCCGCGATCTCCTTGTACGACCAGAGCCTTCGGTCGGTCATGAGTGCACCTCCCTGCGCGTGCCGCGGCGGCGGCCGTGGACCGGCCGTCCGGGGGAGCCGGGCGCTGCGCTGGCGATCAATCACCAAGCCTGTGCCCGCCCAACGACGGAGAGTGACGACTGGACAGCGGCTGTGGGACGGGTGTGACACGCGGCCCGCGTACACCGGACATGTGTGACAAGGGAGTGGCATTTGTGACAGAGGTGAAGCAAAGGAGCACGCTGGGGTGCCGGGCGGGGCGCGTTGACATGGGGGCGCCGCCGAGCCCGGCACCGTCTGGCGAGGCCCCCTCGTCCGAATGTCTGGACAAACTATTGACAGGCCTCCCGCGCGGAGACTAGAAACCGGGAGAGAGCCGCCGACGGAGGCGTGACGGGAACGCGAAGGGATCTCGATGGCGTACGACCTGATCACCATGGGGCGGATTGGCGTAGACCTCTACCCGCTGCAGACCGGCGTCCCGCTCCCCCAGGTGACGTCCTTCGGGAAGTTCCTCGGCGGATCCGCGACCAACGTCGCCGTGGCCGCCGCCCGCCTGGGCCGGCGTACCGCGGTGATCACCCGGACCGGCGACGACCCGTTCGGCACCTATCTGCACGAGGCGCTGCGGGACTTCGGCGTCGACGACCGCTGGGTCACCCCGGTGCCCGGACTGCCGACCCCCGTCACCTTCTGCGAGGTCTTCCCGCCGGACGACTTCCCGCTGTACTTCTACCGGCAGCCCAAGGCCCCGGACCTGGAGATCGACGCCCACGAGCTCGACCTCGACGCCGTTCACGCGGCGCACATCTTCTGGGTGACCGGCACCGGCCTGAGCGAGGAGCCCAGCCGGACGGCGACGCTCGCGGCCCTCGCCCACCGCGACAGATCCGGCACCACGGTCTTCGACCTCGACTGGCGCCCCATGTTCTGGCGGGACCCGGACGCGGCCCGCCCCTTCTACACCGAGGCCCTGAAGCACACCACCGTCGCCGTCGGCAATCTCGACGAGGTGGAGATCGCCACCGGCGTGCGCGAACCGCACGCGGCGGCCGCGGCACTGCTCGACGCCGGGGTCTCCGTGGCCGTCGTCAAGCAGGGCCCCAAGGGCGTCCTCGCCGTCAGCAGCGCGGGCGAGTCGGTCGAGGTCCCGCCGCTGCCGGTGGACGTCCTCAACGGCCTCGGCGCCGGCGACGCCTTCGGCGGTTCGCTCTGTCACGGCCTGCTGGCCGGCTGGGACCTGGAGAAGACCATGCGGCACGCCAACGCCGCGGGCGCCATCGTCGCCTCCCGCCTGGAGTGCTCCTCCGCGATGCCGACCCAGGCCGAGGTGGCGGCGGCCCTCAGCGCGGGCGCCGTGCGCGCCGCCGCCCCGGCCCCCGCCGACCGGACGGGAGCCTCCCGGTGACCGTCGACATCGCGCACCTCGTGCGCACCCGCACCCACCACCCCGAGGCGATCGCGGAGGCCGCCGCCCGCCGGGTCCGGCGCCCGCTGATCGAGGCCGACGGCCGCCTCATGATCGTCGCCGCCGACCACCCGGCCCGTGGCGCGCTCGGTGTCGGCGACCGCAAGATGGCCATGGCCCACCGCGGCGACCTGCTCGAACGCCTCTGCCTCGCGCTCGGCCGCCCCGGCGTCGACGGGGTCCTCGCCACCGCCGACATCCTCGACGACCTGCTGCTGCTCGGCGCCCTGGACGGCAAGGTCGTCATGGGCTCGATGAACCGCGGCGGCCTCCAGGGCGCCCGCTTCGAGCTCGACGACCGCTTCACCGGCCACCGCCCCGAGGACATCCAGCGCCTCGGATTCGACGCCGGCAAGCTGCTGCTGCGCATCGACTACGACGACCCGGGCTCCCTGACCACCCTGGAGTCCACCGCCCGCGCCGTCGACGACATGGCGGCGCGCCGGCTGCCGGTCTTCGTCGAGCCGTTCATCAGCCGCCGTGACACCGGCGGCAAGCTGCGCAACGACCTGTCCGCCGACGCCGTCGCCCGGTCCATCGCCATCGCCTCGGGGCTCGGCGGCAGTTCGGCGTACACCTGGCTGAAGGTCCCGGTCACCGAGAACCCCGACGACATGGCCCGGGTCATGGCGACCTCGACGCTGCCCGCCGTGCTGCTCGGCGGCGACGTCGGCGACGACCAGGACAGCGCGTACGAGAAGTGGCGCGGCGCCCTCCAGCTCCCCACCGTGCGGGGGCTGGTGGTCGGCCGTTCGCTGCTGTACCCGGTGGACGGCGATGTGGCCGCCGCCGTGGACACCGCCGTAGGACTGCTGTGAGGGCCGCATGAGCAACGAGTTGTACGTCCCGAAGGGCACCACCGCCGACGCGTACTACGCGCTCGACATCGACCCGAAGCTGGCCGGCTGGACCCACAGCAGCCTGCGGATCGTCGAGCTGGAGGCGGGCGGCACGCACACCTTCACCACCGGGGACAGCGAGTGGATCGTGCTGCCCCTGCAAGGCGGTTGCGCCGTGCGCGTGGGCGACGCGGTGTTCGACCTGCTGGGCCGGGAGAGCGTCTTCGCCGGAGTCTCCGACTTCGCGTACGTCCCCCGTGACGCCCAGGCACAGATCACCTCCGGCGCGGGAGGCCGCTTCGCCCTGGCAGGAGCGAAGTGCGAGCGACGACTCCCCGCTCGCTACGGCCCCGCGCCGGAGGTCCCCGTCGAGGAGCGCGGCAGCGGCAACTGCGCCCGCCGGGTGCGCAACTTCGCCTCCGCGGACGCCTTCACGTGCGACAAGCTCATCGCCGTCGAGGTGATCACCCCCGGTGGCAACTGGTCCTCGTACCCGCCGCACAAGCACGACGAGCACCGGCCGGGCGAGGAGTCCGAGCTGGAGGAGATCTACTACTTCGAGATCGACGGCCCGAACGGCCTCGGCTACCAGCGGGTGTTCCCCTCCCGCGAGGGCGGCGCCGACGTGCTCGCCGAGGTCCGCACCGGCGACGCGGTCCTCGTCCCCGACGGCTGGCACGGGCCGTCCATCGCCCAGCCGGGCCACGACATGTACTACCTCAACGTCATGGCGGGACCGGGCGGAACCCGGGAGTGGCGGATCTGCTTCCACCCGGACCACGTCGACAGCACAGGGGGTTACCGATGACCATCAGGCTCACGGTCGCACAGGCGCTCGTACGCTTCCTCTCCGTCCAGTACACCGAGCGGGACGGCGCACGGCAGCGGCTCATCGGCGCCACCTGGGGCATCTTCGGCCACGGCAACGTCGCCGGGATCGGCCAGGCGCTGGTCGAGTACGCGGACGACATGCCCTACCTCCAGGGCCGCAACGAGCAGGCCATGGTGCACGCGGCGGTCGGCTACGCCCGCCAGGCGAACCGTCTGTCCACCCACGCCGTGACCACCTCCATCGGCCCCGGCGCCACCAACCTGGTCACCGGCGCCGCCCTCGCGACCGTCAACCACCTGCCGGTGCTGCTGCTGCCGGGCGACACCTTCGCCGCCCGCCCCGCCGACCCCGTCCTCCAGCAGCTCGAAGTGCCCTACGCCGGCGACGTGTCCGTCAACGACAGCCTGCGCCCGGTGTCGAGGTACTTCGACCGTGTCACCCGCCCCGAAGCGCTGATCCCGGCGGCGCTCCAGGCCGTGCGCGTGCTCACCGACCCGGTCGAGACGGGCGCGGTCACGCTCGCCCTCCCGCAGGACGTGCAGGCGGAGGCGTACGACTGGCCCGAGGAGTTCTTCGCCGAGCGCGTCTGGGCGGTGCGCCGGCCGGGCGCGGACCCGACCGAGCTCGCCGAGGCCGTGCGCACGATCCGGGCCGCCCGGCGGCCGCTGCTGATCGCCGGCGGCGGAGTGCACCACAGCCGCGCCGAGAGCGCGCTGGCCGAGTTCGCCGAGGCCACCGGCATCCCGGTCGCCTCCACCCAGGCCGGCAAGGGCTCCCTGCCCTACGACCATCCCCAGGACGTCGGCGGCATCGGCCACACCGGCACCGCCACCGCCGACGAACTGGCCCGCACGGCCGACCTGGTGATCGGCGTCGGCACCCGCTACACCGACTTCACCACCGCGTCCGGAACGCTCTTCGCCGACCCCGGCGTCCGGTTCCTGAACCTCAACATCGCCGCCTACGACGGCCACAAGCTCGCCGGATCGCCCCTGATCGCGGACGCGCGCAGCGGCCTGGCCGAGCTGACCGAGGCACTCGCGCTGCACGCCCACCGGGTCCCGGAGGCGTACGTCACCCGGTACACCGAGGACAAGGCGGGCTGGGAGCGGCGCGTCGACGCCGCCTACGAGGCCGCCGAACCCACCGCGCGCCCGACCCAGACACAGGTGCTGGGCGCGCTGGACGCCCTGGTGGACGAGACGGACGTGATCATCAACGCCGCCGGCTCGATGCCGGGCGACCTGCACAAGCTGTGGCGGGCCCGGTCCGCCGACCAGTACCACCTGGAGTACGGCTACTCCTGCATGGGCTACGAGATCCCGGCCGCGATCGGCGTGCGGCTGGCCGCGCCGGACCGGCCGGTGTGGGCCCTGGTCGGCGACGGCACCTACCTCATGAACCCGACGGAGATCGTGACCGCCGTGCAGGAGGGCATCGCGATCAAGGTGCTGCTGGTGCAGAACCACGGGTACGCGTCCATCGGAGGCCTCTCCGAGGCGACCGGCGCCGAGCGCTTCGGGACCGCCTACCGCTACCGCGAGGGCGACGGCAGGTACTCCGGCGCCCCGCTCCCGGTGGACCTGGCCGCCAACGCCGAGAGCCTCGGCATGCGGGTGCTGCGCGCCCGGACCGTGCAGGACCTGCGCGCGGCGCTCACCGAGGCGCGGGCCGCGGACACTCCCACATGTGTCTACGTCGAGACCGAAACGGCAGACACAGTGTCGGGCGCGCCCGAGGCACAGGCCTGGTGGGATGTACCTGTGGCCGAGACCGCGACCCGATCGTCCGCGGTCAAGGCTCGTGAGCTGTACGAACGGCACGTCTCGACCCGACGCCGCCATCTGTGAAGGAGTAACCGGTCATGACGAAGATCGTCAACCACTGGATCGGCGGCAGGTCCGCCGAAGGCGCGTCGGGCACGTTCGGTCCGGTCACGGACCCGGCGACCGGCGCGGTCACCACCAAGGTCGCCTTCGCCTCGGTCGACGAGGTGGACGCGGCGGTCGCGACCGCGAAGGAGGCGTTCCTGACCTGGGGCCAGTCCTCGCTGGCCCAGCGCACCACGATCCTGTTCCGCTTCCGTGCCCTGCTGGACGAGCACCGCGACGAGATCGCCGAGCTGATCACCGCCGAGCACGGCAAGGTGCACTCCGACGCCCTCGGTGAGGTGGCGCGCGGCCTGGAGATCGTGGACCTGGCCTGCGGGATCAACGTGCAGCTGAAGGGTGAGCTGTCGACCCAGGTGGCCAGCCGCGTCGACGTGGCCTCGCTGCGCCAGCCGCTCGGTGTCGTCGCGGGCATCACGCCGTTCAACTTCCCGGCGATGGTGCCGATGTGGATGTTCCCGCTCGCCATCGCGTGCGGCAACACCTTCGTGCTGAAGCCCTCCGAGAAGGACCCGTCGGCCTCCGTCCGGCTGGCCGAGCTGCTGACCGAGGCGGGCCTGCCGGACGGCGTCCTCAACGTCGTGCACGGTGACAAGGTCGCCGTCGACCGTCTGCTGGAGCACCCCGACGTCAAGGCGGTGTCCTTCGTCGGCTCCACCCCGATCGCCCGCTACATCCACACCACGGCCTCCGCGAACGGCAAGCGCGTCCAGGCACTCGGCGGCGCCAAGAACCACATGCTGGTCCTGCCGGACGCCGACCTGGACGCGGCGGCCGACGCGGCGGTCTCGGCGGCGTACGGCTCGGCGGGCGAGCGCTGCATGGCCATCTCGGCCGTTGTGGCGGTCGGTGCGATCGGCGACGAGCTGGTGGAGAAGATCCGCGAGCGCGCCGAGAAGATCAAGATCGGCCCCGGCAACGACGCGACCTCCGAAATGGGCCCGCTGATCACCAAGGTGCACCGCGACAAGGTGGCCTCCTACGTCGAGGGCGCCGCCGCCGAGGGCTGCGAGGTCGTGCTGGACGGCACCGGCTACACCGTCGACGGCTTCGAGGACGGTCACTGGATCGGCATCTCGCTGCTCGACAAGGTGCCGACCTCGGCGAAGGCCTACCAGGACGAGATCTTCGGCCCGGTGCTGTGCGTGCTGCGCGCGGAGACCTACGAGGACGGCCTGGCGCTGATCAACGCCTCCCCGTTCGGCAACGGCACCGCGATCTTCACCCGGGACGGCGGTGCCGCCCGCCGCTTCCAGCTGGAGGTCGAGGCCGGCATGGTCGGCGTGAACGTCCCCATCCCGGTTCCCGTCGGCTACCACTCCTTCGGCGGCTGGAAGGACTCCCTCTTCGGGGACCACCACATCTACGGCAACGACGGCACGCACTTCTACACCCGCGGCAAGGTCGTCACCACCCGCTGGCCCGACCCGGCGGACGGTCCCGCGGGCGTGGACCTGGGCTTCCCGCGCAACCACTGACGCGCGCCGCCGCGTACCGCGAGCGCGGTACGCGGCACGGGCCCCGTACTCCCCTGGGAGGGCACCGGGTTCAGACCGTGAGCGGTCAGTGGGCGACAGGTTCGCCGCGTACCGTTGACGCATGGATCTTCGCTCGCCCGGACTGCGCGGGCTGTTGCGGCGGCCACGACGGCTGGTGGCCGCCGCGGCCGCCGTCGTCGTGCTCGCCGGTGCCGGTACGTGGACGGCCGTCGCCGACGACGACGCGCCCGCGGTACGCCGCACCGACCGGGTGCTGCCCGGGGCCGGCGGGGTGCGCGTCGACACCTCCTACTTCACCACCGCCGGCACCGGCCGCCGCCCCGCGGTGCTGCTGGGCCACGGCTTCGGCGGCAGCAAGGACGACGTACGGCAGCAGGCGGAGGACCTGGCCCGCGACGGCTACGCGGTGCTGACCTGGTCGGCACGCGGCTTCGGCGCTTCCACGGGCAGGATCGGGCTGAACGACCCCGAGGGCGAGGTCGCCGACGTCTCGAAGCTGCTCGACTGGCTGGCCGGGCAGCCGCAGGTCGCGCTGGACAAGGCCGGCGACCCCCGCGTCGGCATGGCGGGCGGCTCCTACGGCGGCGCGATCGCGCTGCTGACCGCGGGCCACGACGACCGCGTCGACGCCGTCGCCCCCGCGATCACCTACTGGAACCTGGCCGACGCCCTCTTCCCGAACGGCGTCTTCAAGAAGCTGTGGGCCGGTGTCTTCGTCAACTCCGGTGGCGGCTGCGCGAAGTTCGAGCCCCGGCTGTGCGAGATGTACGAGCGGGTCGCCGAGTCCGGCACCCCCGACGCCGCGGCACGCGCACTGCTGGAGGAACGCTCGCCGTCGGCCGTCGGCGACCGCATCGACGTACCGACCCTGCTGATCCAGGGCCAGTCGGACTCCCTGTTCCCGCTCGACCAGGCCGACGCGGCCGCCCAGGCCGTCCGGGCGGGCGGCGCCCCCGTCGACGTCGACTGGATCGCCGGCGGCCACGACGGCGGCGACCTGGAGACCGACCGCGTCCAGCAGCGCGTCACGGCCTGGTTCGACCGGTACCTCAAGGGCGACGAAGGCGCCGCCACCGGCCCCGCCTTCCGCGTCACCCGCACCGGAGGCGTCGATTCCACCGACGGCCAGGCCCTGCTGCGGGGCGCGAGCGCGGACACCTACCCCGGCTTGGGGAGCGGACGGCGCGCGGTGGCCCTCACCGGACGCGAGCAGACCTTCGACAACCCGCCCGGCGCCGGACCGCCCGCCGTCTCCGCCCTGCCCGGCCTCGGCGCCGGCGGCGGCCTCGCGCAGCTCTCCGCGCTCGGCGTCGGCATCTCGCTCGACTTCCCGGGCCAGCACGCGCGGTTCGAGTCGGCGCCGCTGACCGAGGACCTGCGCGTCACCGGATCCCCGACGGCCACCGTCCATGTGAGGTCCAGCAGCGCGGACGCCGTCCTCTTCGCCAAGGTCTACGACGTCGGCCCCGACGGCCGTCAGCAGGTGCTGCCCTCCCAGCTGGTCACGCCGGTGCGGGTCACGGGCGCCAAGGCCGGCAAGGACGTGACGCTCACCCTCCCCGCCGTCGACTACGAGGTCGGCAAGGGCCACCGGCTGCGCCTGGTCCTCGCCTCGACCGACCTGGCGTACGCCTCCCCGGCGGCCCCCGCGACCTACACCGTCTCCCTCAGGGGCGGCCTGTCGGTGCCGACGGCCCCCGAGGTGACGGCGCCCGCCACGCCACTGCCCGCCTGGGTGTGGTGGCTGCCGCTGACCGGCGCCGCGGTCGCCCTCGTGCTGCTGCTCTCCGCCCGCCGCCGCACCGCCACGCCGCCGCCCGACCCCGCGCTGTCCGACGTACCGCTGCTGATCACCGACCTGAGCAAGCGGTACGCCCGGTCGTCGGACCGGTACGCGGTCAAGGACCTCTCGTTCCGTGTGGAGAAGGGCCAGGTGCTCGGCCTGCTCGGCCCGAACGGCGCGGGCAAGACCACCACCCTGCGGATGCTGATGGGCCTGATCAGGCCGGACGGCGGCGAGATCCGCGTCTTCGGCCACTCCATCCGCCCCGGCGCACCCGTGCTGTCCCGGGTCGGCGCCTTCGTGGAGGGCGCTGGTTTCCTGCCGCACCTGTCCGGCCGGAAGAACCTGGAGCTGTACTGGCGGGCCACCGGCCGCCCCGCCGAGGACGCCCACCTCGACGAGGCGCTGGAGATCGCCGGCCTCGGCGACGCGCTGGCCCGCGCGGTGCGCACCTACTCGCAGGGCATGCGCCAGCGCCTCGCCATCGCCCAGGCCATGCTGGGCCTTCCCGACCTGCTCATCCTCGACGAGCCGACCAACGGCCTCGACCCGCCGCAGATCCGCGAGATGCGCGAGGTGATGATCCGGTACGCGGCCGCCGGCCGCACCGTGATCGTCTCCAGCCATCTGCTGTCGGAGGTCGAGCAGTCCTGCACGCATCTCGTGGTGATGGACCGGGGCCGGCTCGTGCAGGCGGGCCCCGTGGGCGAGATCGTCGGCTCCGGGGACACCCTCCTCGTCGGCACGGGTACCCCCGTGGAGGAGCCGGTCGCCGAGAAGATCGCCGCCCTGGCGGGCGTCGCCTCGGCCGTCGTGACCGGCGACGGACTGCTGGTCCGGCTGGACGCCGGCGGCAGCGCCCCGCGCCTGGTCGCCGAGCTGGTCCGGCTTGAGGTGCCGGTCGCCTCGGTCGGCCCGCACCGCCGCCTGGAGGACGCGTTCCTCACCCTGATCGGAGGTTCCGCATGAGCGCCCCCGCTCTCACCGACGTCGCGTCCGGCTACCGGGCGGGCCGCACCCTGCCCCTGCGGGTGGAGCTGGTCCGCCAGCTCAAGCGGCGCCGCACGCTGGTCATGTTCGCCGTCCTCGCCGTCCTGCCCTTCGTCCTGGTCGTCGCCTTCGCGATCGGCGGCGAGCCGGACGGCGGCGGCGACCGGATCACCCTGATGGACACGGCCACCGCGTCGGCGGCCAACTTCGCCGCGGTGAACCTGTTCGTGTCGGCGGGCTTCCTGCTGGTCATCCCGGTCGCCCTGTTCTGCGGCGACACCGTCGCCTCGGAGGCCGGCTGGTCCTCGCTGCGCTATCTGCTCGCCGCTCCCGTGCCCCGCGCCCGGCTGCTGTGGTCCAAGCTCGTCGTCGGGCTCGGCCTGAGCCTGGCCGCCATGGTGCTGCTGCCGGTCGTCGCGCTGGCCGTCGGCGTCGCCGCCTACGGGTGGGGCCCGCTGCAGATACCCACCGGCGGAGCACTGGAGGCGGGCACGGCGGCGCAGCGGCTCGTGGTCGTCGTGGCGTACCTGTTCGTGTCCCAACTGGTCACCGCCGGACTGGCGTTCTGGCTGTCCACCCGGACGGACGCGCCGCTCGGCGCGGTCGGCGGCGCGGTCGGCCTGACCATCGTCGGCAACGTCCTGGACGCGGTCACCGCCCTCGGCGACTGGCGCCACTTCCTGCCCGCGCACTGGCAGTTCGCCTGGGCGGACGCCGTGCAGCCCGAGCCGCAGTGGTCCGGCATGATCCAGGGCACCGCGATCTCCGTTACCTACGCACTCGTGCTGTTCGCGCTGGCCTTCCGCGGTTTCGCCCGCAAGGACGTCGTCTCGTAGGTCTCCGGAAGATCACCCACCGGTCTCGGCGGGCCCGCTCCGTAGCCCCTTCGAGACGCAAGCGCAACGCTCCGTCGCGCACGTTCCGGCCCCCCGTGCCGTCACAGTCACTGACGTCGAGGTTCGACGGGCTGGTCAACGGACACAGGGGGCACGCGAGATGAAGCGCTATCGGACACGGCGGCTCAGCGGGGCGCTGCTCGCGCTCACCACGGCGGGCGGTCTGCTCCTGACCGGCTGCGGCGCGGGGGACGCCGGACACGACAGCCGGGCCGACCGGGCGCAGGAGGCCGACGGGTTCCCGGCCCCCGCCCCGCCCGCGCCGGACTCCGGTGAGGTGAGCGGGGAGCGGCGCGAGGACGGCACGGACCGCGAGTTCGCGCCGGAACCCGACTACCTCTCCACCTTCGCCCTGGACGTCGACACCGCCTCCTACGGTTACGCCCGCCGCACCCTCGCCGAGGGCGGCCGGCCGCACCCGTCGACGATCCGTCCGGAGGAGTTCGTCAACAGCTTCCGCCAGGACTACGAGCGCCCCGACGGCAACGGCTTCTCGGTGACGGTCGACGGCGCCCGCACCGCCGCGGCGGACTGGTCCCTGGTCCGCGTCGGCCTCGCCACCCGGCCGGCCCGGCAGGAGGGCGCGCGTCCGCCCGCCGCCCTCACCTTCGTCCTCGACGTCTCCGGCTCGATGTCCGAGCCCGGCCGGCTGGACCTCGCCAAGGAGTCCCTCGGCGTGATGACCGACCGGCTCCGCGACGACGACTCGGTCGCGCTGGTCACCTTCAGCGACGAGGCCGAGACGGTGCTGCCGATGACCCGGCTCGGCGGCAACCGCGGCCGGATCCGCGACGCGGTCTCCGCCCTGGAGGTCCAGCAGTCCACCAACCTCGGCGACGGCGTGGAGACCGGGTACGCCACGGCCGTCGAGGGCCTGCGCGAGGGCGCCACCAACCGGGTCGTCCTCGTCTCCGACGCCCTCGCCAACACCGGCGACACCGACGCCGACACGATCTTGGAGCGCATCGACGGTGCCCGCCGCGAGCACGGCATCACCCTCTTCGGCGTGGGCGTCGGCAGCGACTACGGCGACGAGCTGATGGAACGCCTCGCCGACCGGGGCGACGGCCACACGACGTACGTCTCGACCGCCGAGGAGGCCCGCGAGGTGTTCTGCGAGGAACTCCCGCGCCACGTCGACCTCACCGCCCGCGACGCCAAGGCGCAGGTCGCCTTCGACCCGGAGACGGTCTCCCAGTTCCGTCTGATCGGCTACGAGAACCGGGAGGTCGCCGACGAGGACTTCCGCGACGACCGTGTCGACGGCGGCGAGGTCGGCCCCGGCCACACGGTCACCGCCCTGTACGCGGTCCGCATCAGGCCCGGCGCCGACGGCCACCTCGCCACGGCCACCGTCCGCTGGCTCGACCCCGCCACCCGCGCCCCGCACGAGGAGTCGGGCCGGCTGGAGGCGGTGACGCTCAGCGACTCGGTGCGCGGCGCGTCCGCCCGCTTCCAGGTCACGGCGGTGGCCGCCTACTTCGCCGAGGCCCTGCGCGGTGAGGACGCCCGCCACAGCCCGCTGCCCGGCGCACCGGGAATGCGCGAGCTGGCCGAGCACGCCGACGACCTGGCCCGGCGCACCGAGGACGGGGAGGTGCGGCAGCTGGCGACCGCCATCGACCAGGCCCGGGGCATCACCTACTGACGCCCGGTGTCCGGCGGCGGGTTGGCACGCGACCCATTGACCTTTCCTTACTTCCGGGTAAGTTGACCTTGCGTCACCACCGTGCACCGGCAACGCGGGAGCCGCCATGGGCGTACGCAAGGATCTGAAGCGGGCCAAGCAGCGCACCGACCTGTCGGCCCGCGCCGAGGTCGAGCTGATCAGGGACGAGACCGGCACCGTACGGGAGGCGCACGTCCCGCCGATGGCGCAGCGCCCCACCGCCGGCAGCATCGCCGACATCCCGTACGCCAACGCGGCCGAGGCGCCCGGCGCGGTGGTGCTGCGGCGCCGGACGGCCGACGGCGCCTGGGCGCCGGTGACCGCCGCCGCCCTCGCCCAGGAGGTCACCGCCGTCGCCAAGGGACTGATCGCCGCCGGGCTCGAACCCGGCGGCCGGGTCGCAATCATGTCCCGCACCCGCTACGAGTGGACGGTCCTGGACTTCGCCGTCTGGGCGGCCGGCGGCCGGACCGTCCCCCTCTACCCCACCTCGTCCGCGCAGCAGGTGGAGTGGATCGTGCGCGACTCGGGCGCCCGGCACGTCTTTGCCGAGACCGCCGAGAACGCGGCGACCGTCACCACCGCGACGGCCGGCCAGGCCCCCGCGCCCCGCATCTGGCAGATCGACGCCGACGCCCTCACCGACCTGGTCCTCCTCGGCGAGAACCTCCCCGACGAGGAGGTCACCAAGCGCCGTACCGCCCTGACCCCCGGCGCGGTCGCGACGATCTGCTACACCTCCGGCACCACCGGCCGGCCCAAGGGCTGCGTCCTGACCCACGCCAACCTGCACGCGGAGGCCGCGAACACCGTCGAGTTGCTGCACCCGGTCTTCGAGGCGGTCACCCGCCGGACCGCCTCGACGCTCCTGTTCCTCCCGCTCGCCCACATCCTCGGCCGGACCCTCCAGATCGCGTGCCTGCTGGCGCGGATCGAGATCGGCCACTGCCCGAGCGTGAGACCCGACGAACTCCGCCCGATGCTGCGGGAGTTCCGGCCCACCTTCCTGGTCGGCGTCCCCTACCTGTTCGAGAAGATCCACGACACCGGCCGCGCCACCGCCGAGAAGATCGGCCGCGGTGCCTCCTTCGACCGGGCCGACCGGATCGCCGTACGCTTCGCGGAGGCGTACCTGAGGAAGTTCCTCGGCACCGGCAAGGGCCCCGGCCCCGGCCTGTACGCCGCCTGGGCGCTGTACGACCTGCTGGTCTACCGCCGTGTCCGCAAGGAACTCGGGGGCCGGCTGCGCTACGCCATCAGCGGCGGCTCCCCGCTGGAGCGGGACCTCAACCTGTTCTTCCACGCGGCCGGCATCGTCGTCTACGAGGGCTACGGCCTGACCGAGACCACCGCCGCGGCCACCGTCGTCCCGCCCCTGGCACCCCGCCCCGGCACGGTCGGCACGCCCGTCCCCGGCACCGGCGTGCGGATCGCCGCCGACGGCGAGGTGCTGATCAGGGGCGGCATCGTCTTCGCGGGCTACTGGAACAACCCGGAGGCCACCGACGCGGTCCTGACCGGCGGCTGGTTCGCCACCGGCGACCTCGGCGCCCTCGACGAGGACGGCTACCTCACCATCACCGGCCGCAAGAAGGACATCCTCGTCACCTCCGGCGGCAAGAACGTCTCCCCGGCGATCCTGGAGGACCGGCTGCGCAGCCGCTCACCGATCGGCCAGTGCCTGGTCGTCGGCGACAACCGCCCCTACGTCGGCGCCCTGATCACCCTCGACCCCGACGCCGTCGCCCACTGGCTGGCCGTCCACGGGATGCCCCCGGACACCCCTCTGTCCGCCGTCCGCCAGGACCCCCGCCTGCGCGCCGCCGTCCAGGAGGCCGTCGACCACGCGAACGAGGCCGTCTCCCGTGCCGAGTCGATCCGGGCCTTCGCCCTCGTCGACGGCGACTTCACCGAGGACAACGGCATGCTCACCCCGTCCCTGAAGGTACGGCGGCACGCGGTGGCGACGGCGTACGCCAAGGAGATCGAGGAACTCTACGCGGCCGGCGGCTGACCCGGGGCCGCCGTCGCACGGCCCCCGGCACACGAAAAGGGCGGGCCGCCGAGATGCTCGGCGGCCCGCCCTCGGCACTAGGTCACTCGCCGTTGGCCGACAGGATCGACACGTCCTCCAGCAGGTGCGCCAGCGCACCGTCACGCTTGGCGTTGGTGGAGTTCTCGGCGCACTGCTGCTGCGTGTGGTCCGACAGGATCGGGATGTCCTTGATCGGGATGCCGACCAGCGCGCCCGCACCGACGGGCAGGTCGTTCACGGCGATGCAGGGCTTGTTGAAGGAGCCCTGGATCAGCGCCATCTGCGGGCTCATGTTCCCGTACGTGGACGAGTTCCCGAAGCTCTGCAGCGCGCCGTTGCCGTTCGCGGCGGTCGGGCCGCTGTCGTCGCCGACAGCCATGGCACCCGGGGCCGCGGCGGCCGAGGCACCCATGACGGAAGCGGCGATCGCAGCGGTGGCAACAACCTTCTTGATCACTGGCCAGTCCTTTCTGAGGAAACCCCGTCCACCGGAGCGTTCTGGTCAACTGCACGGGCACTTCGCGGTTTCTCCGCATCACTCTCCCGGCCGATGCCCCCGCCCTTTGTGTGTTCGTCGTCACCCGTGATTATCAGGCGTTTGGACGGGAGGCCGGGCCAACCGGGTGAACATCCGCAACCAATCATCCCGGCCCGGGTTGATGTGGCCGTAGGACATGCGTCGCTACGAGGAAAGGAACGCGAAGTGCTCAAGAAGGCAATGGTCGCCGCGGCGGCTGCCGCTTCCGTCATCGGTATGTCGGTGGCGGCCGCTCCCCACGCGCTTGCCGTCGGGGACGACTCGGGGCCGTCCGTGGCCAACGGCAACGGTGCGTCGTCGTCGTTCGGCAACTCGGCGACCAAGGGCGACATGAGCCCTCAGCTCTCGCTGGTCGACGGGTCGCTGAACAAGCCGTGCCTGGCTGTGCAGGACGTCCCCGTCGGCGTCGCCGCCGCCATCGGTGTCGTGGCCCAGGACATCCCGGTCCTGTCCGACCACACGCAGCAGCAGTGCGCGGACAACTCCACGAACACCAAGCGCGACGCCGCTCTCAGCCACATCCTGGAGGACCTCTCGGTCCTTTCGGCGAACGGCGACTGAGTTCCCACTCGCGCAGTCCGGGCGGTCCGCTGAGTCCCTGCGGGCCGCCCGGCGGCGCGTGTGGAAGAAGTTATTTACCGAGCAATCGAGTGAATTCCTCGGTGTTATACGTTCCACGGTTTCTCTGTCTGTCAATTTCTCGTTTGCAGGCTGCAGGTCATGGTGCGAGCCGTACAGCTGTGCTCGCTCGGTCTCGGCCGTCCAAAAGGCATGACCGCAGAGAAGGGAAAGTTCATGAAGAAGAGCGCTGCTGTCGTCGCGGGCGCGATCATGGCTCTCGGGATGGCCACGCCGGCCTTTGCCGACTCGGGCGCCGAGGGTGCCGCTGTCGGTTCCCCGGGTGTCCTGTCCGGCAACGTGGTCCAGATTCCCGTGCACGTTCCGGTCAACGTCTGCGGCAACACCATCAACGTGATCGGGCTGCTGAACCCGGCGTTCGCCAACCAGTGCAAGAACGACTGACGCTGTAACGCACCAGCCGCTCGGCTGCGCCACGGCCGGCCTTGGACGACTTCATCCTTCGCCAAGGCCGGCCTTCCCCACTTCTGCGAGCAGGAAGACAACGAGATTGCGACAGACCCTGAGCAAGGGAATGGTCGCGGCTGCCGCCGCGACGAGCATGCTGTCCCTGTGCGGCGGCGCCGCCCTCGCCGACACGACGGCGGGCGGGGCGGCCAAGGGTTCGCCCGGCGCGGCCCCCGGCAGCAGCGTCGCGGCCCCCGCCGAGGTACCGGCGGCGGCCCCGAGCGCCGAGGAGTTCGACCACGAGGCGTTCTACGAGGACGTGCGCGACGAGGTCTACGCGGACATGGCCATGGCCCAGAACGCCCCGGCCGAGGCGGACACCGCGCAGGACGGCGTGGCCGAGTACGGCGCGGCCGAGTACGGCGCGGCCGAGTACGGCGCGCCCGAGGACAGTGCCGCCGCGCAGAGCACGCCGGTGGACAGCACCGCCACCGACAGCACCGCCACGGGCAGCACCGCCATGGAGACCGCGACCGAGGACAGCGCGTCCGAGGACACCTCGGCTGACGGCAGCGCGACCGAGGACGGCGCGGCCGTGAGCGGTGTGGCCGAGGACGGCGCCGTCGTGGGCGGTACCACCGACAGCAGCGTCACGGCCACGGACATGGAGGTCGCCGTCGGACAGGGCACCGACTCGACCTCCGAGAGTGCCCCGGAGTCGCCCGCCGCGACGCCCGCGGAGACCGCCGTGGGAGCGCCCGCGGAGACGTCCGCGGACATGCCGGCGACCCTCGTGGACGATCTGCTCGGCGCGTACGGTGCCGAGTCCGGGAGCGGCTACGGGGACGACACCGGCTACGGCGCGACGACCGGCTACGGCGACGACACCGGCTACGGAAGCGGCTACGGCGACGAGGGCGGCTACGGGGACACCCCGACGACGCCTCCGCCTCCGTCGACGACGCCCCCGTCGACCCCCACCCCGACCCCCACTCCGCCCCCGACCCACACACCGCCGCCCTCGCCGACCCCGAGCCAGCCGCCGACCCCCACCGGTCCGCCGCCGCCGGACGACGAGAAGCCGCCGCCGTCACTGCCCGAGACCGGGTCCGAGGCCGTACTCGCCGCCTCGGGCGCCGGCGCCGCGATGATCCTGGGCGGTGCGCTGCTCTTCCGACGAGGCCGAGCCGGCCAGCGCAGGTGACACACCCGGTGCCGGAGACCCCGTGCACCAGGTACGCGTAGTTCCGGGCGCCCCGGGCGACGAACCACCGTCGCCCGGGGCGCCCGTACGAGCGGGCCCCTCAGCGGCTGACCGCCGTCTCGCCCCTCTCGTCGCCCGGGAGACCGGGGGCTCCCGGGAGGCCGGGGGCCGCGGACGGACCGGGGACGACGCCGGACACGTCGGCGGGGCGGGGCTCCGCGGGCGACGCCTGCCGGACCAGCGAGACCCGGGGCCGTACCTCCACCGTCGTCTTCGGCCGCAACCGCGTCCGGAGCCTGCGCAGCACATGGCGGGTCCACAGCGCGCTCATCGCGAGGCCGGGGGCGAGGTCGTCGCGGGCGTGCCAGGCCAGTTCCCGGCCGCCGGGCGCGGGGCGGAGCACGACCAGCGGGGCGTAGTTCTCGACCACGAACGCCCGTCCCGGCCGCGCCCGGCCGTCGGGCAGCGGGCGATGGGTCAGGTCCAGGTGCAGGGCGCGTACGACATCCACTCCGGCGGTGTCGGTGAAGAGCCGGAACTGGGCCCCGGGGCGCGGGTTGAAGTCGAGCAGGTGGTAGCGCCCGGTCGTGCCGCACCGGCGGAAGTCCAGGTCCAGGATCCCGCGGTAGCCGAGTGCGCCGACGAGCCGTTCGGCCAGGGCCCGCACCTCGGTGTTCGCCGCCCACTCGCCGACCGCCGTGAGGCCGGCGGCGCGCGGCCAGGCGTGCAGTTTGCGGCCGGGGCCGCCCGCGCGGACGGCGCCGAACCGGTCGGCGTACCCGTGGAAGAACCAGTCGCGGTCCGGGCCGGGCGGCAGGAACTCCTGGAGCAGCAGCCGACTGCCCGCTTCCGCGGACCGCTCGTACAGGTCGCGGGCCTCCTGCGTGGAGCGCACCAGGGCGGTGCTGCGCAGGCCGGTGCCGGTGGGCAGCAGCCAGGGGCGGCTCCACTTCGCCACCACCGGCAGTCCGAGGCGCCAAGCGGCCCGCGCGGCCTGTTCGGACGTGGCCGGGACCAGCGTGCGGGGGTGCGGCAGGTCCAGGGACGCGCAGATGCCCGCCAGTTCGGCCTTGTCGGCGACGCGCTCGGGGAGTCCGGCGGGCGGCGAGGGGAGCAGATAGGCGGGCGTGAGGGCGTCGTGCAACCCGCTCACCGCGATGGCGCCCGCGTCGTCCATCGGGATCAGCACGGACGGCCGCGCGATCCCGGCGGCCACCCGGCGCAGCACCTCGGCGATCTCGTCGGGGGACGCGTCCGGCCCCGGTGGCGTGTGCAGCCGGCGTACGAAGCGGGAGGTGCGGACCGGACTTCCGGCGCAGTCGGCGACGACGTGCACGTCGACGCCCGCCCGGCCGAGCGAGCGTACGGCGCCCAGGGTTCCGTGGTGAAAGGGATTCCGGTCGATCCGCAGCAGGACCACGGGGACCCGGGTGTCGAACAGCGACACGGTGTTTTTCCTTCGGTTGTTTCACCCGTGCGGGCGAGCGGGGCACTCTTACGCCGCAAGCGCACTGGCGGAATTCATACTGATATGACTGAGTGTCAACAACGGGCTGTGGAAAGCCGTCAGGAAATGCGTCACGGACACCGTCCACCCAAAAACGCGTCAGCTGTGGGACGGCGCACGGGAGTGGAGAGAGGAGCAGGCATGGCCGCACAGCATCGCCGGGCCCGGCCCCGGCGGCTGGCGTGCCTCGCGGCGACGGTTCTCGCGTCGGCCGCCCTGGCCACCGGCCCCGGTTTCGCCCTGGGCCTGGGGGTGAGGGTGACCGGCGATCCGCCGACCCCCGCACCCACCGCGCCCACGGCACCCACCGCGCCCGCCGCGCCCACGGCACCCCCGGCACCCACCGCGGCCACGGCTCCGACAGCGGCCACGACGCCCGGAAAGCAGTTCCCCGCCTTCGGGGCCTATCTCCACTACGCGGAGCGCGGCGTGGCCCGGATCTCCGAGCTCAGCCGCTGGCTGGGCGGTTCCGAGCTGCGCGTCGGCCACACCTATCTGCCGGGCGACCGGTGGAGCAACATCGAGGGGGCGCCGAGCTTCCTGGAGTCGTGGGCCGACTGGCGACGTGCCAAGGCCGACCGGATGTTCGTCCTCAACGTCCCCATGATGGAGCGCAACGAGGAGGGCGCGCGCGACTCCGAGGTGCGCGGAATGCTGCGACAGGGGGCGGCCGGGCAGTTCGACCAGCACTACCGCAAACTCGCCGAACGCCTGGTCGAGCTGAAGGTCCCGGACACGGTGATCGTGCTCGGCTGGGAGATGAACGGCATCACGTACACCCACCGGTGCGGGCCCGACCCGAACGCCTGGAAGCAGTACTGGAACAGGATCGTCACCACCATGCGGTCGGTGCCCGGCCAGAAGTTCCGGTTCGACTTCACCCCGTCGCGCGGCCGGGACGCCATTCCCTGGACGCAGTGCTATCCGGGGGACACGACGGTCGACATCATCGGAATGGACGCGTACGACCAGCCGGCCGGACTCTCCTTCGACGAACAGGTGAAAGAGCGTTACGGGCTCCAGGACCACGTGGATTTCGCCAAGGCGCACGGCAAGGAGATCTCCTATCCCGAATGGGGACTCTTCCGCAACGGCGACAACCCGGAGTACATGCGCCGCATGCTCGCCTGGATGGACGAGCACAAGCCGCTCTACAACACCCTGACCGACTACTGCCCGCACGGCGTCTGGCAGTGCGACGACAATCCGCGCTCCGCCGCGGTGTACCGGGCGCTTCTCACCGGCCGCACCGACGGCACGTCGCCGCAGCCCACGTCCCCGCAGTCCCCGTCCCCGCAGCCCACGGGACCGACGCAGCCCGCTCCGGCCACGCCGTCGGTCACACCCCCGGCGACGCCGCCCGCCACGGACCCGGGTGACTGCTCGCCCATGGACCTGGGCGACTGGGTGGAGCACTGGCTCGGCGGCAAGATGTGCATGCGGCTCGACTGGTGGTCGCGAGGGCGCTGAGCGTGCCCGCCGTCGGCGGCAGGCCCGCTCAGGACCTGCCGCCACCGTCGCGCTCCTCCCGCCGGCGCACCAGTTCCTTGCCCCGGCGACGTGCCCCGGCGCCGCACACCGCCGCCGCCAGCAGCGGGGCGGTGCGCCGCCGGGCGAGCAGCAGCCGCTGGTTGACGACGGTCTCGGGACGCCAGTGGTGCTTGTACGGCTCGTCGCCGCGCAGCAGGCTCAGCGTGCCGAGCCCCGCGCCGTGCGCCTGCTCGGCGCCTGCCTCCAGCAGCATCGCCGCCACGTCCGCCTTGTCCTCCCGCAGCCTCGGGTGCGCGCCGTACAGGTAACCGCCGCTCAGCCGACGCGACATCAGCGTCAGATCGACGGCCACCACCTCGCCGGCCAGCCGGAACTCGGTGACCACCGCGTCCCCGGTGCGCACCATCTCCGCGACGGCCCGCACCAGGTGTTCGCGGAACCTCGGCAGCAGATGCTCCGAGGTCACCTTCCGGCCCTGCCACTGCAACCGGTGCAGCTCCAGCAGCCGCCCCAGAGCCCTTTCCACCTCGTCGGGTTTGACGCAACCGCGCTCCACGCCCAGCGCGTGCACCTTGCGCAGCTTGGCGCGCGCCCGCTGCTGGGACTTCGCCGGCAGCCGGCCGATCAGGTCCGCGATCACCACGGCGGGCAGCTCCAGGCACGGTGAGTCGTCCAGCCGGTGGCGCGGCCCACCCCATCGCTCGTACACCTGCTCGGCGGCGGCACCGGGCCGGACCTCCCGCAGGTCGATCAGCGCGGTGCGCGCGGCCGCCGCGAGCCCCTCGGTGAGCGCGGTCAGCGCCGCCTCGCCGTGCCCGTCGTCGAGCAGGACGTCCGCGTAGTCGGAGATCGCCCCGCCGAGCGGCACCAGCGCCGGCAGCGGCCGGGACACCCGCATCAGCGGGGCCGCCGCGACGAGTTCACCGCCCGCGTGCACCAGCACCAGCCGCAGCCGGCCGGGCCTGCCGTACGACAGCCACCAGGAGTGCAGCCAGGCGTGACTCTGGAACGGCGTCGCGCGCGGCGACCGCCCGTACAGCCGGCCCCAGACCGGAGCGAGCTCGGCGAAGGCGGGCTCGTCCGTGACGACTTCCGTGCGGTAGGCGGGCTTCACGGCGCTCGGTGCGCGTCGACGGCGACGGCCGGGCCCGGCACGGAGGCGGCCGGCCCGGTGCCTTCCTGGGCGCGCCGAGGCCGGACCAGCAGGGCGAGCCCGCCGAGCAGACCGCCGGCGCTCGCGCCGACCAGGCCGGTGAGCGGGGTGGACGCGGAGGACGGTTCGACGGGCTTGGTGGCGCGGGCGAACTGCTGGAGCTCCACCTTGGTGGCGTCCGAGGTGTCGTCCGCGTGCCCGGTCAGCGCGCGGGCCACGGCGTTGGCCATGTCGGCGGCGACGTCCCGCCGGGTGGAGGTTGCGGTGATCGCGACCATCGGCGCGTCCGGCGAGGTCGCCGTCCGCACGCTGTCCTGCAGGGTGCGCACCGGCACGCCCGCCCACACCTGCGCGTCCCCGAGCACCGCCACCTGCGTGGCGACCCGGCCGTACGCCTGCGCGAAGCCCAGCGCGGAAGCCGGGTCGGAGTTCGCGGCGGGCACGGCGACGACGTAACTGGTGGCCGTGTACTCGGGCGCGGTCAGCTCGCCGTACGCGCCGCCGAGCAGCCCCCCGGCGACCACACCGGCCGCGAGCAGGCTCCAGGGCGGGAGCTTTCCGGCGCGGGCCGGCCGGCCGCCTTGGCGGTGCTGTCCGCTGGGGTTGTCGGTCATCACGAACTGGCTCCCTGGGGTGACGGTGACGAGGGTGCCGCCGCACGCGGGGCGGCGGTCGCGGTCGCGTAGACATCCATGAGCTGTGCGGCGCTGCGGGTGACGCAGTAATGCAGGGCGGCCTCGGCGGGCGTGCGGGGCCGCGGTCCCGCCGCCCGGGCCTCGGCGACGGCGCGGGCGAACTCCTCGGCGCCGCCGGTCACCCGGCGGGCGTGCGGCGCGGTGTGCGCGGGCAGGTCCTCGATCGCCGGGCAGGAGGCGTGCACGACGGGCAGCCCGGCCGCCAGCGCCTCGACCACGGCGAGCCCGAACGCCTCCTCGGCGGAGGGGGAGACCAGCAGGTCCATCGCCGCGGTCAGGGACGGCAGGTCGGGGCCGGGGGAGCCGTCCGGCACGTAGGGGCGCTCACCTGTGAACAGGACGCGGTCGGCGACACCGGCCTCGTGCGCGGTGCGGCGCAGCATGTGCTCCTCGGGGCCGCCGCCGACCAGCAGCAGCCAGTGGTCCTCGGGGAGCCGGGCCAGGGCCCGGACGGCGACGTCGAAGCGCTTGCCGGCGGTGAGGCGGCCGACGGCGCCGACGACGAACGCGGTGTCCGGCAGACCGAACCGCCGGCGGGTGCGCAGCCGTTGCACCGGGTCGAAGCGGAACCGGGCGAGGTCGACGCCGTTCGGGACGACCACGATCCGGGCGGCGGGTACGCCCCAGCGCTCCAGCCGGGCGGCGACGGTGGGGGACACGGCGACCGTGGCACGGCCGAGGCGCTCACCGGCCAGGTACAGCCCGCGGACGCCGGCGGTCAGGGGGCGGCCCTCCATCTGGGTCTCGCCCAGGGAGTGCTCGGTCGCGACGATCGCCCTGACCCCGGCGAGGCGGGCGGCGAGCCGGCCGTAGACGCAGGCGCGGTAGAGGTGGGTGTGCACCAGGTCGTAGCCGCCGGAGCGGATGACGCGGGCGAGGCGGGGCAGGGCACCGAGGTCACGGTTGCCGGACATGCCGAGGTGGATGACGGAGACGCCGTCGGCCATCAGGCCGGCGGCGATCGGGCCCGGGTTGGTGAGCGTCACCACGTCGCAGTCGACGGGCAGGTGCCGCAGCAGCAGCCGCAGTTGCTGTTCGGCGCCCCCGACGCCGAGGCCGGTGATGATGTGCAGAGCCTTCATCACACGCCCTCCACCGGGCGCCGGCGCAGCCCGTGCAGCCGGTACTTCAGCAGCAGGCGTACGGCGGTGTCGTTCTGCCCGATGTGCAGCCGGGGCAGGGCGTACGGGCCGGTGAGGGGGCCGGGGTCGATCGCGCAGGCGTACGTGTACCCGGCGTCGCGCACGGCGTCGGCGGCCCGCCGGTCGAGCGCGCCGTACGGGTAGCAGAAGCCGGCGACCGGAGCACCGGTCACCTCCGCGAGCGCCGCTCTGCTCTCGACGGTCTCCACCGTCAGCGTGACGTCGTCCGCCCGGGTCAGGTCGACGTGCGTCAGCCCGTGCGAGCCGATCTCGACGCCCTGTTCGGCCGCGGAGCGGATGCCGTCGGCGGTCAGCAGCCGCTTGCGCGGGCCGAGCGGATCCCAGGCGTTGTCGCCGCCGAGCCGGCCCGGCAGCACGAACAGGGTGGCGCCGCAGCCGTGCCGACGCAGCACCGGCAGGGCGGCGTCGACGAAGTCGGCGTACCCGTCGTCGAAGGTCAGCCCGACCAGGCCGCGGTCCTCCCCCCGGGCGCGGGCGGCGAGCAACTCGGCCACCGACACGCCCCGCAGCCCCCGTCGGCGCAGCCAGGCGAGCTGGCGGTCCAGGCGCTCGGGCGTGACGGTGATGCGGTAGGGGTCGTCCGAGCAGTCCCCCACGGAGTGGTACATCGCCACCCAGGGGACCGGGGCCGGGGCGCGGACGGCACGCGTGCCGGCGTCAACGGGAACGGGCATGGGCAAGCCTCCGGGTCACGGAACGTACGGAACGGAGTGCGGACACGACGCCCTGCTCGCCCAGCGCCCGGCCGAGCAGCGCGAAGACCACGGCGACGGTGAGGCAGCCGAGGAGCAGCCCGGGCAGCGGCGCCTCGAACCGGCTCGCGGCGAAGGCACCGGCGACGGTCGCGCCGGCGGCGGCGACGATCGGCCGGCCCAGGTCCGCGAGGACGTGGCTGAGGCGGAGCGGGACGACGGTGCGGGCGGTGGGCCGGGTGGGCGCGGGAGAGTCGGGTGAGGTGGCGGCGTCGGTGGGGGCCGGTGCATCGGGTGCGGGCGGTGCGCCGGGCGGGGTGTCGCCGTTCGGGGCGCGGTGTCCGCGCCGTGCCCGTGCGCCGCCGAGCAGCATCCCGGCGGTCAGGGTGATGCCCGCCGCGTTCGCCGCGGCGATGCCGCTCACCCCCCACAGCCCCACCGTGCAGGCCCCGATACCGCCCGTCGCGGCGACGCCCGCCGTCATCGCGGCCAGCGGGTACCAGCTCGGGCGGCCGTCCGAGAAGTACGTGCGGACCAGGGCGCCGACCAGGGTCTGGCCGAGCAGGCCGAGGGCGTACACCCGCATGACGTCCGCCGTCGCCGCCGTGTCCCGCGCCGTGAACGCGCCCCGCTGGAAGAGGAGTTCGATCATCTGCGGGGCGCAGGCGACGACCGTCGCGGCACCGAGCAGGACGATGCACGCGGCGAGCGCCAGATCGCGCTCGACCCGGTCGCGGGCCCGTTCGCCGTCACCGTCGGCCAGGGCCCGCGCGACCACCGGGAAGGTGACCGTGACCAGCATCAGCGACAGCGTCATCGGGATCTGCGCCACCTTCTGGGCGTAGTTCAGATGCGAGATGGCGCCGGCGTCGAGGTGCGAGGCGAGGAACCGCTCGATGAGGACCTGGGACTGACGGCACAGCGAGAACAGCAGCACCGCGCAGACCAGCGCGAGCCCCACCCGGCGCTGCGCCTCGCCGCCCTCCTCCGCCGGACCGCCGGCGTTCTTTCCGCGCAACTGCCGCCACAGCGCCGGAAGTTGCAACGTCACCATCAGACAGCCGCCCACCGCGACCCCGAGCGCCGCCGAGCGTACCCCCCACCGCCCGCTGAGCACGAGCATCGTCGTGATGATGCCGGTGTTGTAGGCGACGTAGATCGCCGCCGGCGCCAGGAAACGACGGTGCGCCCGCAGCGCGGCGCTGCAGTACCCGGCGAGCCCGAAGGTCACGACGCAGGTCGCGGTGAGCCGGGTGCAGTCGACGGCGAGACCGGGGTCGGAGAGGCCGGGTGCGAGGGCGCCGACCAGGAAGGGGGCACCGACGACGACCAGGCCCCCGGAGGTGATCAGGGCGAGCGAGAGCCGGGGCAGGGTGGTGGCCACCAGCGCCCGCACCGGGTCACCGGGCGCGCCCCGCGCACGCCGGGACAGCGCCAGGCTGAACGCCGGGATCAGGACGAGGGCCAGCCCGTCCTCGATCAGCAGGGTGGCCGCGAACTCCGGCACCGTCCAGGCGACCAGGAAGGCGTCCGTCTCGCTGCCCGCCCCGAACAGCCGGGCCAGCGCCTGGTCCCGCGCGAGCCCGAGCAGCGCGCCGGCCACGGAGAGCGCCGCGGTGATCAGGGCCGCCTTGGCGAGGAAGCCGCGGGAGGCCGGGGCCGGTTCGGTGCCGCCCTCGGTCGGCGGTGCGGTCCGTGCGGAGGGCACGGTGGGCTGCGCGGCCCCCGGGGTGCGGGGAGGCGTCACGTTCATCGCGCGTGCGCCCCCTTCGGCCGCACGTCGGCGAGGACAGGGCCGGGGTGCTCGGCCGGCGTCTCCTCGGCGCGCCCGCCGACCAGCGCCCACCAGGCCGCGAGACCGAGACAGAGGGCGGTCAGCACGGTGGAGGGGCCGCCGATGTCGGCGTACGCGAAGTCGGTCAACTGCCAGATCAGCAGCCCGCAGGCCACCAGCGCGCAGTCGAGCCCGCGCCCGTCCGCGCGCCGGGCCCCGGCGAGCCCCCGCAGCGCGCACACCAGCAGCGCGAGCCAGCTCCCGGCGAGGGCCAGCAGCCCGATCAGCCCCTGCTCGCTGAGGACCAGCAGATACATGTTGTGCGGGGACAGCAGCGGCTGCCTGCGGAAGGCCGCGCCGGCGCCCTCCGTGTCGCTGGCCGCGGACAGCGCCAGCGACGCGTGGGCATCCCGGTACTCCGGGAAGCCCTTCAACCCCACGCCGGTCAGCGGCTGTTCGCGCCACATGCCGGTCGCCGCCGCCCACATGGTGTACCGGTCGGTGACCGACTGATCGGGCGCGTCGGCCACCTGAGTGATGCTGGTGATCCGCTCCTGGAGCAGCGCCGTCCCGATCCCGAAGCCGCCGACCAGGACCACCCCGGCCGCGGCGATCATCGCGCCCGCCCGCAGCGCCCGCCGCATCCCGGCCAGCGCCAGCTGCACCGCGCACGTCACGGCGGTCGCGATCCACGCGCCCCGGCTGAAGGACAGCGCGAGCGGCACCAGCAGCGCCAGAGCGCAGCCGACGGCGATCAGCCGCTGCCGTAGCGGCGCCCGTCCGAGCGCGAGCCCGACCGCGCACACCACCCCGAACGACACCACGCTCGCCATCCCCATGACGTCCTGCGGCCCGAAGGTGCCCACCGCCCGGATCGGCTGCCCCTGGTAGGAGGCGCCGGTCCCGGTCACGTACTGGTGCACGCCGACCGCCCCCTGCCAGCCGGCGAGCGCCACCAGCGACCAGGTGAGCAGCCGGAAGTCCGCCCGGTCCCGGATCAGCAGCAGCACGGCGGCCGGCACCAGCACGAACACCTGGAGGTAGCGGCCCATCCCCGCCAGCCCGGCCTCCGGCGAGACCGCCCCCGTCGCCGCCACGGCCAGCCCCACCACGGGCAGCCCGAGGATCACGGCGGCCGTACGGGACAGCGGACGCCGCCGCTGCCGCAGCAGCCGCAGCACACAGAAGCCGACCACCAGCGCGGAGACCGCGTCGGCCGGGGTGGCGCCGCCGCTTCCCGGTGCGAGCGGCAGCCCCACCAGGACGACCACGGCCACGACGGGCAGGACGGGGGACAGGGCCCGGGTCCGCACGGCCGGCGCAGCGAGACTCATCGGCGCTCAGCTCCCCGTCGCCCGGACGAGCGCGGCAGCCGTGCGCAGCAGGATGCAGACGTCCTGCCACAGCGACCAGTTGTCGATGTACGCGTTGTCGAACCGGGCCCGGTCCTCGATCGAGGTGTCGCCGCGCAGGCCGTTGACCTGGGCGAGCCCGGTGATGCCGGCCGGCATGCGGTGTCGGGCCGCGTAGCCGGGGTGGGCCTGGCTGAACTGGGTGACGAAGAAGGGGCGCTCGGGCCGCGGTCCGACCAGGCTCATGTCGCCGCGGAAGACGTTCCACAACTGGAGCAGCTCGTCCAGCGAGGTGCGGCGCAGAAACCGGCAGAACCACGGCATGTCGTGCTCGTTGGCCACGCTCCAGCGGGTCGCCGCCTCGTGCTCGTCGGCCGGGCGGTGGGTGCGCAGCTTCAGCAGCGTGAAGGTCCGGCCGTCCTTGCCGATCCGCTCCTGACGGAACACCACGCCGGGCCCGCCGCCGATCCGCAGCGCCAGCGCGCAGACCAGCAGCAGCGGGCTGACCGCCACCAGCAGCGCCCCGGACACCACCATGTCCAGCGCCCGCTTGCCGACGTCGGTGCGCCGCCCGGCGCCCAGGTCCAGCCGCCGGCACGCGTACCCGGCGAGCTGCTCTCCGGCCTCGTACGACGGCGAGTCCGCGTCCAGCTCCCACACCGCGCACCCGGACTCGGCCAGTCCCCGCAGCAGCGGCTCGTGCTCGCTGCGCACGGTGGGGTGGACGACGAGCACGTCCCGGACGCCGTTCTGGATGAGCGCCCGCTGGACCTCCTCGTCGGTCGTCAGCACCGGCAGTCCCTCGGTGCCGTCCGCGTGGTCGGCGACGATCCCCACCGGCCGTACCCCGCACCGGGGGTGACGCAGCACGGCGGCGGCGACCCGCTGGGCGGTGTCGCCGGGCCCGACGACCAGCGCGGAGCGCGGCTGGCGCACCAGCGCGACGCGGCGCCGCCAGTGCACCAGGGCGCGCCCCGCACAGCCCGCGACGGCGTGCACGGCGAGACCGAGCGCCAGCGGGCCGGCCGGTAGCGCGTGCTGCGGGGTGTACGCGGCGACCAGCGCGCCGAGCGCCAGCCAGGCCACCGCGATCCGCCCGCAGACGGTGGGCAGTTCGTCCAGCACGCCCTGCCCGCGCCGGGGCGGGCCGTGCGGACGCACCAGCACGGCCCCGGCGACCAGCAGGCCCATCAGGACGGGCCGGCCGAGCGTCAGCGCCCCCAGCAGGGCCGCGCCGAGATCGGCGCCGAACAGCGGCACCGGGGAGGCGCTCCGGGCGGCGGGCCGCCGGACCGGGAAGGGGAACCCGGCGCCGCCGCCCCTGGCGGGCGTGGGCACGACCGGGACGGTCGGGAATCCGTGGTCCCGTGGCTGGGCGCCGGGGGAGGGGACCGTGCTTTCCGCAGTGCTTTCCGCAGTCACGAGTGGATGGACTCCCTGTACTCGGTGGGCGCGGCGGGTACCGGCGTCCCGGTGCCGAGGAGCGCGCGGTACACGTCCCCCATCGCCCCGGCGGCGTGCCGGACGTCGTGTGCGGCCCGTACGTGCCGTCGGCCCTCGTGGCCGAGCGCTTCGCGCAGTGGCGGGTCCAGCAGCAGCGCGGTGAGCGCGTCGGCCAGGGCGGGCGGATCCTCCGGCGGCACCAGACAGCGCGGTGCGTGCCCGGGCGGCAGGCTCTCCCGGGCGCCGTCCACGTCCGTGGCCACCACCGGCCGGCCGCACGCCATCGCCTCCAGCGGGGCCAGCGCCATGCCCTCCCAGCGCGACGGCAGCACGACGACGTCGGCCGCCTGGTACCAGGGCGCGGCATCGGGGACCGCCCCGGCGAACAGAACCGGCTCGGGCCCGCGCAGCCGTTCCCGGTCGGGTCCGTCGCCGACCAGCGCCAGCCGCGCCCCCGGCACCCGCCGCACCACCGAGGGCCATGCGGCGAGCAGGACGTCCTGCCCCTTCTGCCGGCACAGCCGCCCCACGCAGACCACCAGCGGCGTTCGCGGAGCGACGTCCGCGCGGAGCGAGGCCCGCACGGTGGCGGCGGCGGCCGGACGGAAGTGCTCGGTGTCGATCCCGTTCGGTACGACCGTCCACCGGGCGTGGATCCCGGCCCGCAGCCCGGTCCGGCACTCCGCCTCGCTCACGCACACCGTCCGGTGCGCCCACCGCGCCCCGAACCGCTCCCACTTCAGCGCCAGCGCGGCCGTCGTCCCGCCGACCGCCTCGAACGACCAGGCGTGCGGCTGGAACACCGTCGGGATCCGGCCCCGCACGGCGATACGCCCGGCCAGTCCGGCCTTGGCGCTGTGCGCGTGCACCAGATCCGGCCGCACGTCCCGGACCAGCCGCCGCAGCCGGCGTACCTCGCCGGCGAGCGACACCCCCGGCGCGCGTGCCGCCTGCCAGGGCCGTACGTCCGCGCCCAGTCGCCGGAGTATGTCGCTCAGCCCGCTGTCCGGGCAGGCGACCGTGACCCCGAGTCCGGCCGCGAGCTGGGCCCGGGTCAGGTCCGCGACCACGCGTGCGACCCCGCCGTCGACGGGCTGCGTGAGGTGGAGGACCCGTGGCCGAGGGTCGGTGGCTGACTGGTGCATTGCGCGGTTTCCTCGCTCACGGATGACGCTGGACGGGCGGGTACGCGCCTCACGGCCGGATGTCGGCGGCGACGAAGAGCACACCGGCCCGGGCCGCGTCCCGGTGGGGAACGACGCGGGCGGCCGACTGGTTATCGTTTGATCGGAAACCCCCGGGCGGACCGAACACGTCCGCATCGTGGCCGAGCGTGTTCACGGGCGACGTGACCCGTACGGCCGTCCCTGCGCCGATCGGCGGATTCCGCACATCGCCCTCGGGCACGACGGAATCGGCGAAGGCGTCCCCGGACACGGAGGGTGACGCCGGGGCGGGGGCGCGATCACCGTTGCAGGTGAACGGTCCGACACCTGAGCGGTCGAGGAACGCGCGGAGGGTGGGGCGGGAGAGGCCCGGCCGCTTCCCCTTCGCGGCCGGCGGCGTCGCGCGGCGCAGCAGCGAACCCGGGGAATTGCGCATGGCCGCGGGGCCCTTTCGAATGGCGGGCTACATGGGGGCGTCGGACGGTCCGCAACTCTAGTCGCTACCCCCATGAACCATCTGAAACCGGGCATGTGTGTCGGATTCGTGAACGTCACTTCGAGCAGAGATCACCCCATTGGTGGCACAACTCCGGCGCGGCCCGCGCGTTGACACAGCGCCGGGTATCCGCCCGGATGTTTGTGTCAACTCCAAGGAGCACCTCTCCATGTCGCGTATCGCGAAGGGCCTGGTCCTGACCTCCGTCGCCGCCGCCACGGCGGCCGGCACCGCCGGCGTGGCCGCCGCCGACAGCGGCGCCCAGGCCGCCGCCGCCCACTCCCCGGGCGTGCTGTCGGGCAACGTCCTCCAGGTTCCCGTGCACGTCCCGGTCAACGTCTGCGGCAACACGGTCGACATCATCGGCCTGCTGAACCCGGCGTTCGGCAACGAGTGCGAGAACGACTGACGTCGCAGCAACTCCCCGGCCGGCCGCCCTCCCTGACGGGAGGGCGGCCGGTTCGTCGTGTCGTGCCACGAATGGGGCACGGGTGCGACGGTCCGGCCCGCGGTGCCCGGCGCACCGTCCCACCAGCGGTGATGCGGGAGCCCGGCGGGTCGCGCAGGGTGCCTGACCGGTTGCGAGCCGTGACGGTCACTCGCACGGTGGACGCAGTCCCCGACGCACCATCGAAAGGAACGCTCATGCGTGGTCTGCCCGCACGGCGTCTCGCGTCCTCCGCGCTCAGCGCCGCCCTCGTCCTCGGCATCGCCGCCCCCGTCGCCGTGGCGGCGGACCACGACTCGGCCCGGTCGCGCACCTCCACCCCCGTCCCCGGCGCGGAGGAACTGATTCCCCAGATCGAGTACCTCGCCGGTCTCGACCCCGCGTTCGCCCCGGTCGCCGACCTGCTCGACACCGTCCTCACCGCCGAGGGAGGTCAGCTGACGGACGACCAGGCGACCGCGCTCGAGGACTCCGTGCAGGAGGCGATCGAGGAGTTCATGGCGGAGATGTCGGCGACGACGCCGTCGACGGTCACGCCGGCGCCGTCCACCCCGCAGGCGCCCTCGCTTCCCGCGGCTCCGTCGGCACCGGCCGTCCCATCGGCTCCCGGCACCCCCGCCGCCCCGACGCCGGCGAGCACCCTGCCGGCCACGAGCGTTCCCGCGACGACCCTGCCGGCGCCGGTCGAGGACGACATCGACATGCCGTCCGCCGACGTCACGGAGGACACGATCAGCGAGCTGGAGAAGCTGATCGACGAGCTGCTCGACGCGGCGACCTCCGGCGTGGCGGGCGAGGTGGTCCCGGCGGCCACGGACGTGATCACCGGACTGCTGGACCTCCTCACCGACCTCCTGGCCGCCGCCGGGCTGCCGCTGCCGAGCCTGCCGGTGGAGGCGTCCGCCTCCTGAGGACCACGGTCCTGGGCGCCGCGGCGGCCTGGAAAACGGCTGTTATATGAGGAAGCGGAACGCCGTTTCCGCGCCTTTCGGGAATCGTTGGGCACGACGTCAGAATTCCCTGCGGCGACACCGGTCGCCGACGAAAGGAAAACGATGAAGTCCCTGAAGGCTGCCGCTGTCGTTGCCGGGTCCCTGGTCGCCACGGGTGCCGCCGCCCCCGCGTTCGCCGCGTACGACCCCGCCGACGTCACGCCCACCAGCCTCAACGGCGCCGTGAACAAGCTCACCGCGGAACCCATCGACGTCATGCCGCTCAAGCACCAGTCGCGGGCGCTCGACACCGAGAACAAGGACTCGGCGCTCAGCACCGTGAAGGACGCCACCACCACCCTGAACAAGGGCGGGCTGCTGGGTGGTCTGCCGGTCAAGCGCTGACGTCCGCCGGGACGCGGTACGCGGCCTCGGGGCGCGCTCCGGGCGGGCGGCGCGCCGACAGGACAGTTCACGAGAGGGCCGATTCCGTTCCCCACCGGAATCGGCCCTTTCGCGCGGTGTCGGGGGCGTCCCTCGTTCGGGTGGACGCCGTGGGGGCCCTGGGCCGCCCGGGTGACAACGGGGCGGGCACGGCCGGGCCCGTGGATAGGGTCGCGCGGTGACCACAACCGCCGGCGAAGCCCGCCCGTTCCACCCCGCCGACCTGGGCACGCTCGTCATCATGCCGTGGACCGGAACGGTCGAGGACGGCAAGGACATGCCCTATCTCCTCGCCTGCTCCCGGGGCGACGGCCCCGACGGTCCCGACGCGTCGCGGGCCGCCGTCGAGCGGCTGCTGGGCGACGCCGGACTGCCCCTCGGCGACGACCTGATCGACGGTGGCACCCGGCCGAGCCTTCCGGTCACCCTGCTCGTCGTGGCCGGCCAGGCCGTCGTCACCATGCCGCGCCTCAACACCCAGTGCCCCGTGCAGCCCGCCTGGCTGGCCGCCGTGGCCAAACGCGGCTACGCCTACCTGTTGTTCACCGCACGCCCCTGGCCCGAGGCCCAGGTCGGCAAGGCCGTGACCCCGGACGCGCTGCGTGCGTTCGTCACGTCCGAGGAGACCGTGCAGGCCTCCGCGCACCTGCTTCTGCCCGCGCGCAGCCTGCGACAGTGATGGCGCGCGTCGGGCAGCACGCGCGCCGGACCGGGACCGCCGGCGCGAGCCGTGCCTTCGCCCTGCTGCTGGTGGTCACCGGAGCGGCCGGGCTGCTGGCCTCGTGGGTCATCACCCTGGACAAGTTCAAGCTGCTGGAGGACCCCGGCTTCACCCCGGGATGCAGCCTCAACCCGGTGGTGTCCTGCGGCAGCGTCATGGAGAGCGACCAGGCCGCCGCCTTCGGGTTCCCCAACCCGATGCTGGGGCTGGTCGCCTACGCCGTCGTGATCTGCGTCGGCGTCGGCCTGCTGGCCGGCGCGGTCTTCCCCCGCTGGTACTGGCTGACGTTCGACGTGGGCTGCCTGTTCGGCGTGGGATTCGTGTCCTGGCTCCAGTTCGAGTCCCTGTACCGGATCAACGCGCTGTGCCTGTGGTGCGCGCTGGCCTGGGCGGCGACCATTCCGCTGTTCTGGTACGTGACGTCGTACACCGTGCGGCAGGAATTCCTGCGTGTTCCGCGCTGGTTGCGGACGTTCTTCGACGAGTTCACGTGGCTGGTGGTCGCCCTGCACCTCGGAATCGTCGGGATGCTCATTCTGACGCGCTGGTGGGACTTCTGGACGAGCTGAATCTCGTACTACTGCGGCAGTCGGGCGAATTGTGCGCTGGTGCTGTTTCCCGGCTCGTTGACCGGTACGCACGCACAGCCCCCGATTCTCCGAAAGGGACCGCACCCGAGATGAAGTCGACCACCCGAGGAACCCTCGCCGCAGTGCTCACGTGTGTGGCGGCCGCCGCGACCGGTGCCGCCGCGGCGTCACCCGCCGCCGCTGTCCCCATTCCCGTGCCGCTGGAGGGAGCCGAGACCGCCCTCGGTATGGAACTGCCGCGGATCGCCGCCGACGTCCCGGCGCCCAAGCCGGGTGTCCCCGACGGCCCGCGGTACGTCGAGGGCCGCTTCCTCCCCGAGCGGGTGCTGCCGCAGGTGCCGGTCAGGGGCGGGCTGCCCGGCGCTGACCTGCGCGCGCCGGTGCCGCGGGCCCTCGGTGACGACTTCGACCACATCGGCGTCTCCGCGCCCGCCTCCGACCTGCGCTCCGCGGCGCCGGGCCTGGACGTGGACGCCCCGCTCACCGCGCCCGACGGCGAGAACTTCGGCATGCCCGAAACGAAGCTCCCCCAGGTGGGCGTGCTGGCCCCGGCGTTGCAGACGGTTCCGGGCGCGAACCTGATGGCGGGTCCCGGCCTGTAGGGGCCCACCGGGCCCGGGCGACGACGTCCGGGCCTGCTCCGTCCGGGCCCCTACGGTGACCGCCGGGGGTGCCGCGCGGTTACTCCGGTACGACAACCGAACCGGAGGAGGAGCACACGATGGTCGTCGGCGGCGGAGTGGCGGAGGGTGCGGGGGGCGGCGGGGCCGTGAGACAGGGGGCCGCGGGGGGTGCGGGGCCGCGGCGCCGCGGCGCCGTCCGGGTGGCGGGGACCGTCGCGCGGGGCACCCGACGGGATGTCGTACGGGGGCTGCTGGCGTCGGCCGCCGTGCTGGCGGTGCCGGCCTGTGACCCCGGCGAGCTCCTGGGCGACACCTTCGACGAGACGTACCGGGGCCGGCGGATCCGGGGGAGCGGGGGCCAGGTCACCGTGGACGGCCGCCCGCTGCATCTGATGCGCCGCGCCGACGGCACCTGGCTGAGCATGATCGACCACTACTGCTCGTACCCCACCCCGCGCGAGGCGGCCCGCGCGGCCGTCGACGAACTGGGTACGACGGGACAGCTGCCGCTGACTGAGGGGGCCCACCATGGCGTACACGCGTAAGGACGTCAGCACGCTGACCCCCGGTGAGAAGCGGCGGTTCGTCGACGCGCTGCTGGGGCTGAAACGGCGGGGCGAGTACGACGAGTTCGTGCGGATGCACATCGCGTACTACGTCGCCGACGGCGAGCGGGGGCTGCGTACGGCCCACATGGCGCCCTCCTTCCTGCCCTGGCACCGGCAGTTCCTGCTGGAGCTGGAGCGGGCCTTGCAGCGGCTGGATCCGTCGGTGACGGTGCCGTACTGGGACTGGACCCGGGACCGCGGGACCACCTCGGTGCCCTGGACGCCCGACCTGCTGGGCGGCAACGGGCGGCGGTCCGACCGGCAGGTCACCACCGGTCCGTTCGCGTACGCCGCGGGCAACTGGAGGCTGAACGAGAACGTCTCGGACGTGCGGTTCCTGACCCGGGACCTCGGCCGCGCGCGGGACCCGATCGCGCTGCCGACCAGGAGTGACGTGGAGACGGCGCTGAAGGACCCGGTCTACGACGCCGCGCCCTGGGACTCCACGGTCGCGAAGGGCTTCCGGAACAAGCTGGAGGGGTGGGGCGCCGGGCGGGGCAGCGTCTCCTGGAAGAACCACAACCGGGTGCACCGCTGGGTCGGCGGGGTCATGGTCGGCGGCGCCTCCGTCAACGATCCGGTCTTCTGGCTCCACCACGCCTACGTGGACCTGCTGTGGTCCCGCTGGCAGGCGCGGCACCGGAACCACCGCTACCTGCCGGCCGCGCCGCTCGGACAGGGCGACGCGCAGCGCGGGCGGGTGGTGGCGCGCCATCAGGCGATGCCGCCGTGGAGCGTGACGCCGGATCAGCTGGAGGACCACGGGCGGTTCTACCGGTACGGGTGAGCCGGCCCGGACACACAGGAGCCCCGGCGCTCGGGGGTGCCGGGGCTCATGAGGTACGGAAGGCACCTCGGGGGCACTGACCGGAACCTCGTGAGGTGCGCTCGTCAGTGCCCCGTGGGGTACGGCGTCTCAGCTGCCGTAGCCGTCGACGGCCTTGTCCTTGGTGCTGCTGTCGCCGTTGTTCTCGCAGATGTTGCCGAAGGCCGGGTTCAGCAGCCCGATCACGTCGACCGTGTTCCCGCACACGTTGATCGGGATGTTGACCGGGACCTGGATGACGTTGCCCGACAGCACGCCCGGCGATTCGGCGGCCGCCCCCAGGGCGTCCGCGTCCGCCATGGCCAGGCCGGCTCCGCTGAGGACGATGGCACCCGTGCCGAGAGCCACACCGGCTGCCTTCGCGATGCGTGACATCACGTTCTCCTTAGTTGCTCGGAAAGCGCGGCAGCAGACGTGCCGCCGACTCACCGTTCAACGCGGGCGGCCGGGCAGGGTAACGGTGATCATCTGCGGATCACCCTTTGTGAACAGGCGCTCCGCGGTCGAACGCGCGGGGGCGTGTCTCACCCTGCCGAGCGGGGGGCGCCGCCGGGCGCACGAACGCTGCCGCTCGGGCGGACCCGGCGTCCCGGGCGGGGCGGTCCCGCCCGCAGTCCCGGGAGTTCGAGCGAGTGCCGCCGCCTCACACCTCTCGGGCCTTCTTCCGCGTCCTCCGCGCCGCCCACGCCAGGCCGCCCCACCGGGCCGCCGCACCCACGGCGAGGGAGACCAGGACGGCACCCCAGTCGATGACGTGCGGCAACCCGGGAAAGAACCCGAAGAAGGCAAGGCCCCCCACCAGCCCCACGACGAACGCGACCGCCCCGACCCTCTGTCGTCCCCTCTCCTCCACCCTGCCCGAGCCCTGCCCCTGTCCTTGCTCGATCATGAACGGCTCACTTCGTGATGTGGTGGCACTGACTCACACGACGCACACCGTTGACGAAGAGGCGCGCGCATGCCTTTCCATAACGAGGCAGGGTCTGCGGAGGGTTGGTCCGCATGGGGTCGATCCTGCACTCGCTGTGGGTCCTGCCGCGTGCGGTGCGGTAGACGCGGTTGTCGGTGTCGGCGTACGTGAAGTCGATGCGCCAGTTGCAGAAACCGCTGTTGAGTGCGGCGACGAAGGCACAGTCGACACCCGCGTTCTGGTAGGTGATCTTCCTGCCGCCGCCTCGGACGACATGCGTGAACATGCACCCGGTCGGGACCTTCATGGTCATGCCGCCCACGCTGTACTGGAAGGTGCGCACGGGAGTCGACCCGATCGCCCCGGCGTGCGCGGCGGACGGTGTGCCGAGGAGGACGGCTCCCGCGGTGGCCAGTGCCGTGAAGAGACGCCTGATGTTGTGCATGACCCGGGCGGCCCCTTCTGATGATCTCCTGATGAGTACCCGGAGCAACGCGGACGGCGGCCCGGAGTTGCTTTGGTCCGGTCGATTCATCACCGTGAGTGATCAACGCCGCGGCGGCTGACGAGCAGTCTTGCGGTGCGCGTGGGCCGGGGCAGAATGAGGGCTCTCGACAGCGGGCGCAGGGGGGCGACGGGAACGATGGTGTACCTGGCCGAGGCCGATTCGCGGTGGGCCGAGCATTCCGGCGCGGAGGGTCACCGCGATGCCCCCGACTGGGGGCCGGAGGACGTGGAACGCGCCGCCGTGTTCCTGGACGGTCTCGCGCCCCAGGCCTTGAGGGTGTTCGAGTACCTGCTGCGCAACCCCGGCCGGAGGGTCCACTGCACGGAACTGGTGGACAAGGTCCTGGGCGGCCCCGACGACGGTGATCCGGCGCGGCGTGTGGCGGGTGTGCTGTCGGGGATGGCCAAGGCGCACGGCAACAGTGGGCGGCGGTACCCGTTCTTTTGGTGGGAGGCGCCCGAGGGGAGCGCGGGCGCGACGTACGCGGTCCGCCCCTCGGTGGCAGCGGTGTTCCTGGCGGCCCAGCTCCGCCGCTAGCGGACCAGCCGGGGGTCACGCCGTCGGCGTCGGATGGCCTGGGCCTGGGGCGGGTAGCAAAAAGCCCTCCCGGGTAGGAGGGCGGAGACTGGCGCCCCCGGCAGGACTCGAACCTGCGGCCAAGCGCTTAGAAGGCGCCTGCTCTATCCACTGAGCTACGGGGGCCGGGTGTGTGGCCTCTGTCGTGGGTGCCCGGGTGTGGGCCGATCCGTGACGTCGCCGGGGACAAGGATAGGGCTCCCGGATCCTTGACCCTGTTGCTTCGCCTCCGTGGCTCGATGTGGAGGTTCGGTGAAGCGGTCCTGATAATCGCAGGCAGGTACGAATCGTGCATCGCTTTTGGCGTCTCGCGCGCCGGGTGTTGTGCACTCGTTATGCCTCGACTGTGCCCGTGTCCCGGTCGCCCCTTCCGTCCGTTGTGTTCCGTCGGCGCGCAGACATGCTCATATGCTTCAGATATCACGTAAAATTGGGCATTCTTCGCATGTGGTGACCTTGGACGTACGGCCTCAGCTGCTCGACGCACTTTCCGCGCTGCGCGACCGCGTCGCCGCCGCACGCTTTCCGCTTCCCCTGGCGGGCGCCCCGCGCGCGCGTGCCAACCGCGACGAACTGCTCGCCCAGCTCGACGACTACCTGGTGCCCCGCCTGAGAGCGCCGGAAGCGCCCTTGCTGGCCGTGGTGGGGGGCTCCACGGGGGCCGGCAAGTCGACCCTCGTCAACTCCCTCGTCGGCCGCAGGGTGAGCGAGGCCGGCGTCCTGCGGCCCACCACCCGGACGCCCGTACTCGTCTGCCATCCGGAGGACCATCACTGGTTCAGCGGCATGCGCGTACTGCCCGATCTCGCGCGCGTGTGGGTGCCTCACCAGGAGCCCGACGACGATCCGGTGGCCCCCGGCGACAACCTCACCCGCGTGCTGCGCATCGAGACGGCCGAGACCCTGCCCCGGGGCATCGCCCTCCTCGACGCCCCCGACATCGACTCCCTCGTCGCCGACAACCGCACCCTCGCCGCCGAGCTGATCTGCGCCGCCGACATCTGGGTCATGGTCACCACGGCAGCCCGTTACGCCGACGCGGTCCCGTGGCACCTGCTGCGCACCGCAAAGGAGTACGACGCCACCCTGGTCACCGTCCTCGACCGGGTCCCCCACCAGGTGGTCGGCGAGGTCTCCCGGCAGTACGCCGCCCTGCTCACCAAGGCCGGCCTCGGCGACGTACCCCGCTTCACCGTGCCCGAGCTGCCGGAGTCCGCCTGGGGCGGCGGCCTGTTGCCGGCCACCGCCGTCGCGTCGCTGCGCACCTGGCTCGTCCAGCAGGCCCAGGACCCGGCGACCCGCCAGCACACCATGGCCCGTACGGCGTACGGCGTCCTCACCTCCCTGAAGTCCCGGCTGCCCGAGCTGGCCGGCGCGGCCGCCGCCCAGTACGCGGCCGCCCTCCGGCTCACCTCCGCCGTGGACCTCGCCTACGACGGCGAGCACGCGCGCGTGCGAGGGCGTCTGCAGTCCGGTGCCGTCCTCGCCGGGGACGCCCTGAAGCGCTGGCGGGCCTTTCCGCTCGACTGCAAGGCCGGCGAGCTTCTCGACACCCTCGTGGAGAGCCTCGGCGCCCTGCTGCTGTGCGCCGTCACCGCGGCCGACGAGCGCGTCGACGAGGCCTGGCGGCGCGAACCCGCGGCGGCCGCGCCGGAGCTCGCGGAGCGGGACGTGTCCACGGAGAACGCCGAGCACCGCATCGGGATGGCGGTACGGCGGTGGCGGCGCGAGCTGGAGGAGTACGCGGAGGAAGAGGTCCGCAAACTCGACCGCGGCATCGCGCCGGATCCGGAGGTCGTCGCCGTCCTCGTCGTCACCGCGCTGCTGGGCGGCCGCCGGGCCCGTTCCGCGGGCGAGGGCCTGGCCGAACGCCTCGGAGCGCACGGGGCGCTGCGGCTGCGGGACCGGGGCGGGCGGTTGCTCAACGACTGTGTGGACCGGGTCATGCACAACGAACGCGAGCGCCGCCTCGCGCCCCTCGACGCCCTCGACGTCCATCCCGAACCGCAGGCGGAACTCATTGCCGCGTTGTCCGTACTGCAGAAGGAGAGGTGACCGGTGACTGCCGTCACTGACCAGGACCACACGGAACACGCCGATCCCGAGCAGCCGGCGAGGCGGCCGGAGGAGGCGGAGGTGCGGGAGGCGCGAGAGGCGCGGGAGGCAGCGGGCAGGCCGACGGGGTCGGAGAGGCCGGACGGGTCGAAGAAGCCGGAGGCACGGGTGAAGCTGCCGAAGCCGGAGAGGTCGGAAGGGTCGGAGAAGGTGAAGGGGTCAGAGGGGTCGCAGGGGTCGCAGGGGTCAGAGGGGTCGCAGGGGTCTGAGGGGTCACTGGGGTCTGAGGGGTCGCTGGGGTCACCGAGGTCTGAGAGGACAGTGGGGCCACAGGGGTCAGCAGGGCTGTCAGGGCCGACCGGGATCACAGAGCCCGAGGGGCTTGAGAGGTCTGAGGGGCAAGGTGGGTCCGGGGGGCCGGAGGGGTCGGAAACGGCGGGCGTGGCGGGCGCGCGCGAGTTCGGCCGCATGGCGGGGTGGCCCGCTGGGTGGACGGTCCGGCACGCCGAATCCGGTGATCCCGAAGGTGCTCGCTCCGAGGGTCGTACACCTGAGGGGGAGGCCGCTGGGCGTACCTCTGGAGTGCCCGACTCCGAGGCGCACGGTTCCGCGAGCCCCGACCCTGCGGAACCCACTCCCGAGGACCCCTCCCTCGAGGAGCCTGAAGCCGCCGACGGGGACTCCGTGGAGGAGGAATCCGAAAAGGAGCCCATGGGGGATTCCGGAAAGGACTCCCCTCAGGGTGCCGATTTTGGAAAGGGCGCCGCGGAGGAGAGCGTCGATTCCGGAAACGGTGCGAAGGGCTCCGCTGAGGACGACGACGAGGAAAAGGACGCCTCCGCCGCCAAAAAGGACTCCTCATGGAGGACGGATTGGGCGAGCGGGGCGTTCAGGCGGCCCTGGAGGGCCCTGCGCAAGGCGGGGGAGTCCGGGGCGAAGGAAGAGCAGGGCGGCGACTCCTCGGAGGGGGGCGAGGGGCACGCGCGCGTGGAGGGTCCCTCGCGCGACGACTCCAAGGGCCGTACCGGCACGCTCGGACGTGGCGACACGAAGGGGCGGGGTGGCACGGAGGGGCGGGTCGACGCGGAGGGGCAGGGTGACGCGAAGGGGCGCGGCCACACGAAAGGGCGTAGCGACGCCAAAGGACGTAGCGACGCCAAGGAACGGAGTGACACCAAGGGGCGTAGCGGCGCCAGGGGGCGTAGCGACGCCAAAGGACGAAGCGAGGCCAAGGCGCGTGGCGGGATTCTTCGGCGCGACGACACGAAGGGCCGTTCCGGCATCCTGCGGCGCGACGACGCCGGCAGCCGGGGCGGCGCCCGTCCCGACAGCACCACGGGACGCTCCGGTCCGCCTCTCCACGTCGGCCCTCCGAGCCGCAGCGACACCACCCGCCGCGACGTCCCCTCCCGTCGCAAGGACTCCGAGGGCGCCTGGGACGACGGGCTCATCGCGCGCCGCGTGACCGAGGGAACCGGTGGCGAGCAGGCCGCCGTCGTGCCGACCCGGACGACCGGGCCGCAGAGCGTGGCGCCGCTGGCGTACGACGGTCCGTTGCGCTCGCGGCTGGACGCGATGCGGGAGCTGGTGGGGCTGTCCCGCACCCGGCTCGACAGCAGGACGCTGGCCGAGGCGGGCCGGGTGCTGGACGAGGCGGCCGCGCGGCGCAAGCTCTCCGGGCAGCACACCGTCGTCGCGATCGCGGGCGCGAGCGGCAGCGGGAAGTCGCAGTTGTTCAACGCGCTCGCCGGGGTGGCGATCTCGGAGACCGGCGTACGTCGGCCCACGACGGGCGCACCCATCGCGTGCAGCTGGAGCGACGGCGCGGCCACCCTCATCGACCGGCTCGGCATCCCGGGGCGGCTGCGCCGGCGCCCGTTGCAGAGCCCGGAGGCGGAGGAACAGTTGCGCGGGCTGGTCCTGGTGGACCTGCCCGACCTCGACTCCGCGGCCGTACAGCACCGCGAGCAGGCCGAGCGGCTGCTGGACCTCGTGGACGCGGTCATCTGGGTGGTGGATCCGGAGAAGTACGCCGACGCCGTACTCCACGAGCGCTATCTGCGGCCCATGGCCGGGCACGCGGAGGTCATGTTCGTGGTCCTCAACCAGGTCGACCGGCTCCCTGGGGAGGCGGCCGACCAGGTGCTCGACGATCTGCGGCGGCTGCTGGACGAGGACGGCATCGCGCTGGGGGAGTTCGGCGAACCCGGTGCTGCGGTGCTCGCGCTGTCGGCGCTCACCGGCGAGGGCTTGGGGGAACTCCGGGAGGTGCTCGGGCAGTTCGTGACGGAACGGGGCGCCGCGGCACGGCGTATCTCCGCCGATCTCGATGCCGCCGCCGCACGGCTGTGGCCGGTCTACGCCACCCGGCGGCGCACGGGGCTCAGCGAGCAGGCGCGCGACGAGTTCTCGGCGCGGCTCGCGGACGCCGTGGGCGCGACCGCCGCCGGTGAGGCGGCCGAACGGGCCTGGTTGCGCAATGCCAACCGCGCGTGCGGGACGCCTTGGCTGCGCCTGTGGCGGTGGGTCCAGGACCGGAGCGAACTCCCGACGGGACGACTCCCGTTGCGCTCGCAGGCCGACGAGCAGGCCACGGCGCGGCAGCGGGTGGAGCAGGCGGTGCGTACGGTGGCCGACCAGGCGTCGGCCGGGCTGCCCGCGCCGTGGGCCCAGGCCGTGCGGGAGGCCGCCGCGCGCGGGTCCCAGGGGTTGCCCGAGGCGCTCGACGAACTCGCGGCGCGCGCCGGGTTGCCGCCGGGGAGGCCGCCCCGGCCGGGGTGGTGGCCGGCGGCCGTGCTGGTGCAGGCGTCCATGACGCTGCTGCAGATCGTGGGCGGGCTGTGGCTGGTGGGGCAGATCGTCGGGGTCATGGCGCCGAATCTCGGGGTGCCGGTGCTGCTGATGCTGTCCGGGATCATCGGCGGCCCGCTCGTGGAGTGGGGCTGCAAACTGGCCGCGCGGGGGCCGTCCCGGCGGTACGGGCTGGAGGCGGAGCGGCGACTGCGGGAGGCCGCGGCCGGGTGTGGGCGGGCTCGGGTGCTGGATCCGGTGGCCGCGGAGTTGCTGCGGTACCGGGAGGTGCGGGAGCAGTACGCGCGGGTCATGGGGACCACGGCGGGGGTGAAGTAGGGCTGCGGTAGCGCGGCGCGCTGTCTGGGAGCGCGCCCGGGAAGAGCGTTTCCGAGTGCCCGGGAAGAGCGTTTCCGAGTGCCCTGGAAGAGCGTTTCCGGGTGCGCCCTCGCGGGTTGTCCCTCGAACGGGTGGCGGACTTTTCCACAGGCTCGGGGATCGTCAACAGCGCTCGGCGGGCTCGCTCCGGCGGAGGCAGTCTGGCTTCGCGGCGATCACGACGGACGCGGTCGCCGCGACGGCGGCGGTACGCGAACCAGTGCGGCTGTCGCCAAGGTGGCGGTACGCGAATCGGTGTGGCCGTCGCCACGGTGGCGGTACGCGAATCGGTGCGGCCATCGCCAAGGTGGCGGTACGCGGAGAGCGCGGCCGCCGTCGGCAGACGCAGCCGTACGGGACGGGCCCGTGGGTGTGTCCGCCCGGTGCGAGCGGCCGGGCGGGGGAGGGATGCGACGAGCATGAACGAGACGATGGTGTGCGCGGTGGGGAACGTGGCGACGCAGCCGGTCTACCGGGAGTTGGCCACCGGCCCGTCCGCACGGTTCCGGCTGGCGGTGACGGCCCGGTACTGGGACCGCGAGAAGAACATGTGGACGGACGGCCACACCAACTTCTTCACGGTGTGGGCCAACCGGCAGCTGGCCACCAACGCGGCGGCCTCCCTGGGGGTGGGTGATCCGGTCGTGGTGCAGGGCCGGCTGAAGGTACGCACGGACGTACGCGAGGGGCAGAGCTGGACCTCGGCCGACATCGACGCCGTGGCGATCGGGCACGATCTGGCGCGGGGGACCTCGGCGTTCCGGCGGAGCAGTGTCAAGAGCGATGCCGCGGGGGCCGGTTCACCGCAGTCACCGGAGCCGGTGTGGGAGACGCCGCCGGGCGGGGAGAGCGAGGACGGCACGGCGGAAGCGGAGTCCTCGCGGCGGCAGGAGGTCGCGGCGGTGACATGACCTGCCGCTGGTGCGACGCCGTCGTGTGACGAACTGCGGCTTATCGCCGGATACATACCGAGTTCGACCTCGGTGGATTTGTCGATAAGCCCTGTTCGTAAAAGGTCTGGGCGATAACGATTGCGATTCGGATCCGCGGTCCTGCGGGATCACCGGGAAGCCTGGTGCGCCCGCATCCCTAGGATGCCGAACATGGCTCTTGTGGCTTGAGCTTCTGCTGGTGGGACCGTACCCCCCCACGTCAACGGGTCCTGCTCGAAGGGGAATTCTGTGTTTTCTTCGTTCTCCGCACTGTCCGCGTGCGGGCGGGGCGCAGCCCGTGTCGCCGCCGTGGCGCTGGCGTCCGGACTCGCTGTCGGCGGCGCCCTGGTGACGGCCGGACCCGCCGTCGCCGACACCGCGCCCGCGCAGCCCCAGGGCGGAGCGGCCGCGACCATGGGCGGCTTGAAGACGTACGGCGTGGCGAGAGTGCACTCCGACGAGGGGGATCTGGAGATCTCGGTGGGCCTGTTCGAGATGTCCGTCGAGGGCGGCGGCATGCTGCAGACGTACTGCGTCGACATCCACAACCCCACGCAGAAGGACGCCGAGTACCACGAGACGCCCTGGAGCGGCACCTCGCTGGCCGCCAACGACGACGCCGGCCGGATCCGCTGGATCCTGCAGAACTCCTATCCGCAGGTGAACGACCTGGCGTCGCTGGCGAAGAAGGCGGGCGTACGGGGCGCCCTCAGCGAGCAGGACGCGGCGGCCGGTACGCAGGTGGCCATCTGGCGGTACTCGGACGGGGTGGACGTCGAGGCCGTCGACCCGGAGGCCGAGAAGCTCGCCGACTTTCTGCAGCGCAGCGCCCTGGACGTGGCGGAACCCCCGGCGTCGCTGACGCTCGACCCGCCCGCCCTCTCCGGCCATCCCGGTGGACTGCTCGGTCCGGTGACCGTGCACACCAACGCGGAGAGCGTGACGGTGACCCCACCGGCCGACGCCGCGGTGAGGGGAGTGCGCGTCGTCGGCAAGGATGGCAAGGACGCCACCACCGCGCGGGACGGCAGTGAGCTGTTCTTCCTGGTGCCGGAGGACACGGCGGACGGGTCGGCCGAGCTGACCGTGCAGGCGTCGACCACCGTGCCGGTCGGTCGCGCCTTCGCCTCCGAGACCAGGAGCCAGACGCAGATCCTGGCCGGTTCGAGCGAGTCGACGGTGACGGCGACGGCGGGTGCGAACTGGGCGGAGAAGGGCGCCGTACCCGCGCTGTCCGCGACGGAGAACTGCGCCGAGGGCGCCGTGGACATCGCCGCGATCAACGAGGGCGACGAGGCGTTCACCTTTGAGCTGATGGGCGCCCAGTACACCATCGCGCCCGGTGAGACGCGCACGGTGAGCGTGCCCCTCCAGGAGGACCAGGCCTACGACTTCACGATCACGGGCCCCGGCGGTTACGAGAAGCGCTTCACCGGCGTCCTCGACTGCCGCACCCAGGCGGGCGAGGTCTCCGAGGCGGGCGAGTCGACGCAGATCCTCACCCAGCCGAGCCCGGCGACGATCGGCAGCACCTCCGCCGACGTGAACCTCGCCGCCACCGGCAGCTCCGGCGCGACCCCGGTGATCGCGGGCGTGGCCATCGGCCTGGTGGTGATCGGCGGCGCGGCACTGGTCCTGGTCCGCAGGAAGAACCAGCCCTGACCCACGCGGCGACACGGCACCGCAGAGCCCACGGCATCTGTTCCGATCAGCAGCGCCAGTCTCCTAGGCGACTCGTCGGGCCTGCGGAGCTGGAGGATCCACCCATCGAGCGATTGTGGGCGTCGACCGGGCCGCAGTAATTTCCATCTCACCGATCGACGTACTTCGGGGGGCGGGATGGCTGGATACGGTCGTGCGGACAGTGAGTGGGACGAGCTGGTGGATGCCGGGCGCCGCTTTCTCGTCGAGCGGGCGAAGCTGGGCAAGGTCACCTCGTACACCGAGCTCAACGTGACTCTCGCCGGGCGAACGGGCTGTCGTGCCTTCGACTTCGGGCGTCCGGACGAGCGGGCCGCGATGGGGCATCTGCTCGGTCTGATCGTGCAGCGCGATCAGGAGACGGTCGCCACGGACCCGCCGCTGATGCTTTCGGCCCTGGTGACCTACCTGGACGCCAACGACGCCGGCCCGGGCTTCTACCAGCTGGCGAAGGAGCTTCAACTCCTCCCGGCGAGCGCCTCGGCCGACGAGAGGTTCTGTTTCTGGGTCGAGCAGGTGAAGCGGCTCCACGAGCGCCACGGGGGCTGACCGGCCACGACCTGAGCCGAGCCGTCGCCTGGGTGAGCGACGGGTCGGTCTGTACGGGCACGGAATAAGCCCTGGTGAGGGCGGATCACTCGGCGGACAATGACGGCATGACGTGGACGATTTGGGTCGATGACTGGCAGATCCAGTGCTGTGGAGAGGACTTCACGGCAGGCGACGTCGTCTCCTGGCAGTTGCTGGAGACCGATCCAGAGGACTACGCCGATGTCGTCGGGCGCGAACGGGCGGCGGAGATCAACTTTCGCGAGGAGCATCACGGCCAGGAGAAGGGCAACGCGTCGACTTCGTTGCGGGTGCTGGCCATCAACGAGGTGCACTGCCGATATGCGGTCCCTCCAGGCAGCACGTCCGACGTGCGGCGCCCGGTGCCAGGGACGACCGTGTTGGTCCCGGTCAAGGAGGCGGACGGTTGGGTTGACGGTCGCCCAGGCGTCAGCTTCGCCGGGTACCTCGTGACTGCCGAGCAGGCGACGGACAGCCAGGAAGGCGCGATGCCGCATGACTGAAGCCAGAGTTGCCGACTCCGGCGTCTTGCCCAACTTCCGCGTCAACCTCGTGCCGGCGGTCTTGGCTCTGGCCAATCCGCCCTGGCAGCGGGACGTGTGGCTTGACCCGGCGGCGTTCGAGAATCTGGACCACGTCTTCCACACGCTCTTCGACGACTTCTGCGACGCCGAGGAACCCGAGCGTTTCCTCGGCACGAGTCTGCGGACCGAGGAGGAGGTCGCGCTCATGCGGGAGCTTGGCGCAGCGCTCGAGGCGGCCGCAGACGAGGCGCGTGACGAAACCGATGCGGAGTACCTCCGGACAGCCTCATGGCCTGAAGTCGTGGCCGTCGCCGGACGACTCGCCCAGGTCATGGTCGGTAACGACCTCGGTGAACTCGCGGCGCTGCACCGGTCCGAAGCGACGCACCGCCGCGGATCGTCGGACAGAGAGGTCGTGAACTAGAAGCCGTCGCGTTCGACCAGTGTGCCGTCGGGCTCGAAGGTGTGTCCGCGTGGCGATCCCATGGCTCGTACGGTTCTTCGCAGCCGCGCTTCCAGCTCTGCGGGATCAGGGCCGTGCGGGTCCCGTACCTGGAAGCCGTGCAGTCGGATGCTGTCCGCGTCGACGTCGTCCGCGTAGGGGCGGCCCTCCTGGATGAAGCCGCAGAGCGCGCGCAGGGCGTCTTCGCCCAGCTCCAGAGGGTGGAACGGCAGCGGGTACGGTGCTTCGTCGTCGTCCGGCCAGGGGATGACGTCGGCCGGGCGGTCTCCGGCCCAGTACGGCAACTCGAAAGGGAGCGGTTCGCCGATGTTCTCGACGATGCCGCTGTCCGGCGACAGGCTCAGGGAGCGGAGCAGGCGACCGTCCTCCCACACGGCGAACGTCAGTCGGTCGACGACGCTGTGCATGGCGTGCAGGACGAGTCGTCGGCCGGCGCTTGCCGCCACGAGGTGTTCGGGGAACTGGGAAGGGGCGTCGATCATCATCCGCTGATCACCTATGACATCCACGCCAGGCCAGCTGGCCGCGTACGCCGTTCCCCTCGGGGGGTACACGCCGTCCCAGAGCGTGGAGCCCTCGCACTCCTCGATCTCCCAGCCGGGGTAGAGCCGCCGCATCAAGGCGACCGTCCGTTCGAGCTCTGCCGTGCCGACGTGTCGCAGCAGCATGGGTACGTCGTCGTCGGCGTACACCAGCAGTCCCGTCTTGGCTCCCAAGACTCCTCCGTGAATGAGCGGATCTCGTGGTTGCATAAGTGCTGGTCAGCGGGGGCAAGGGAAACGGGTTTCCTCCTAGGGGTGGCGGTGCGGCAAGATGGGGTGTATCTGCCCACTGCCAGATTCAAGCTGCCGGACGGTTTCTCTTGGCTGAGTTCATTTACACCATGCGCAAGGCGCGCAAAGCGCACGGCGACAAGGTGATCCTCGACGATGTCACCCTGAACTTCCTGCCGGGGGCGAAGATCGGCGTCGTCGGTCCGAACGGTGCCGGTAAGTCGACCGTGCTGAAGATCATGGCCGGGCTGGAGCAGCCCTCCAACGGTGACGCCTTCATCTCTCCCGGCTACAGCGTCGGCATCCTCATGCAGGAGCCCACGCTCACCGAGGACAAGACGGTCCTGGAGAACGTCCAGGAGGGCGTCGCCGAGATCAAGGGCAAGCTCGACCGGTTCAACGAGATCGCCGAGCAGATGGCGACCGACTACTCGGACGCGCTGCTCGACGAGATGGGCAAGCTCCAGGAGGAGCTGGACCACGCCAACGCGTGGGACCTCGACGCCCAGCTGGAGCAGGCCATGGACGCCCTGGGCTGCCCGCCCGGCGACTGGCCCGTGAGCAACCTCTCCGGTGGCGAGAAGCGCCGCGTCGCGCTCTGCAAGCTGCTGCTGGAGGCGCCCGACCTGCTGCTCCTCGACGAGCCCACCAACCACCTCGACGCCGAGTCCGTGAACTGGCTGGAGCAGCACCTCGCCAAGTACGCGGGCACCGTCGTGGCCATCACCCACGACCGGTACTTCCTGGACAACGTCGCCGAGTGGATCCTCGAACTCGACCGCGGCCGCGCCTACCCCTACGAGGGCAACTACTCCACCTACCTGGAGACCAAGCAGACCCGTCTGAAGGTCGAGGGGCAGAAGGACGCCAAGCGCGCCAAGCGCCTCAAGGAAGAGCTGGAGTGGGTGCGCTCCAACGCCAAGGGGCGGCAGGCCAAGTCCAAGGCGCGTCTGGCCCGCTACGAGGAGATGGCGGCCGAGGCCGAGAAGATGCGGAAGCTGGACTTCGAGGAGATCCAGATCCCGCCGGGCCCGCGGCTCGGCAGCATCGTCGTCGAGGTCAACAACCTCAACAAGGCCTTCGGCGACAAGGTCCTCATCGACGACCTCAGCTTCACGCTGCCGCGTAACGGCATCGTCGGCGTCATCGGCCCCAACGGCGCCGGCAAGACCACCCTCTTCAAGATGATCCAGGGCCTGGAGGCCCCCGACTCCGGCACGATCAAGGTCGGCGACACCGTCAAGATCTCGTACGTCGACCAGAGCCGCGAGAACATCGACCCGAAGAAGACGCTGTGGGCCGTCGTCTCCGACGAGCTCGACTACATCAATGTGGGTCAGGTCGAGATGCCGAGCCGGGCGTACGTCTCCGCCTTCGGCTTCAAGGGCCCGGACCAGCAGAAGCCGGCCGGTGTGCTCTCCGGCGGTGAGCGCAACCGCCTCAACCTCGCGCTCACCCTGAAGCAGGGCGGCAACCTGCTGCTCCTCGACGAGCCGACCAACGACCTCGACGTCGAGACCCTCTCCAGCCTGGAGAACGCGCTGCTGGAGTTCCCCGGCTGCGCCGTGGTCGTCTCCCACGACCGGTGGTTCCTCGACCGCGTGGCCACGCACATCCTCGCCTATGAGGGTGAGTCCAAGTGGTTCTGGTTCGAGGGCAACTTCGAGTCGTACGAGAAGAACAAGATCGAGCGCCTGGGTCCGGACGCCGCGCGTCCGCACCGCGCCACCTACAAGAAGCTGACCCGGGGCTGATCTCTTGCGGCACATCTACCGCTGCCCACTGCGCTGGGCGGACATGGACGCGTACGGCCACGTCAACAACGTGGTGTTCCTCCGCTACCTGGAGGAAGCCCGTATCGACTTCCTGTTCCGCCCGGACAAGGAGTTCCAGCAGGGGTCCGTGGTGGCGCGCCATGAGATCGACTACAAGCGGCAGCTCGTCCACCGGCACGCGCCGGTGGACATCGAGCTGTGGGTCACGGAGATCAGGGCCGCCTCCTTCACCCTCACCTACGAGGTGAAGGACGGCGAGCAGCTCTACGTCCGGGCCTCGACGGTGATCGTGCCCTTCGACTTCGAGGCCCAGCGGCCGCGCCGGATCACCGCGGAGGAACGCGAGTTCCTGGACAGCTACCGGGACGAAGCGGAGGAGGCCGTCGCCGCATGACGGTGCTCCACCTGGCCGACGAGGGGGAGACGGCGGATCTCGCCGCTTTCCTCTCCCGGCTGCTCCACTACGACCGTGGAGCCGCGGTGCGCCTGCAGGCCGCGGGCACCGCACTCGCCGTCTTCGGCCGGCCGCCGTCCTTCGAGGTGCTGGCGATCCGGGCGGTACGGCTGGCCAAGCCGTACGAGGACGGGCTGGACGTCACCCTCGACGTGACCGTGTCCGCCGGTGAGCTGCTGGAGTCCGTGGACGAGACGGCCGCCACGGCGGCCGTACCGCGGGCGGTCACCGGGCCCCCGTGGGCCGGGGTGCTGCCGCCGCGCGGCGGCTGGCGGCCGGAGCGGGGGCTGCCGGCGGCGAAGAACCTGCGGGCGGTGGTCGCCGGCGTGGTGAGCGAGTTCCGTTCCCGTACGGAGGAACTGCCGCCGGAGGGCCGTACGCGGGCCGAACTCGACCGGATAGGGCGCGAGATCTGGTCCCGGACCGTGGACGGCACCCCCCTGCCCGTGCGGGCCGTGCACGCCGCCCAGTCCCTGGGATTCCTGCGCCCGGCCGCCGGGGCGGAGGAGCCGGTGCTCTTCTCCTCGGGCGCCTGGCTGCGACTGCGCACGCCCTACGGCTCGATCGCCGTGCGGCAGGCCGGACTCGGGATGCTGGGCGTCAGCGTGCGCTGACGCCCGCAGGCGCGAGGGCGGGCCCGCTCAGCCCGCCGTGTTGATCATCGAGGCCGCCGCGTACGTCAGGTACTTCCACAGCGTGTGCTCGTGCTCCTCGGACAGGCCCAGCTCCTCGACGGCGACCCGCATGTGCTTCAGCCAGGCGTCGTGCGCGGCCCGGTCGACGGCGAAGGGGGCGTGCCGCATGCGCAGGCGGGGGTGGCCCCGGTTCTCGCTGTACGTCGTCGGGCCGCCCCAGTACTGGATCAGGAACAGCGTGAAGCGCTCCTCGGCGGGGCCCAGGTCCTCCTCGGGGTACATCGGCCGCAGGATCGGGTCCTCGGCGACTCCCTGGTAGAAACGGTGGACCAGGCGGCGGAAGGTCTCCTCCCCGCCGACCTGCTCGTAGAAGGTCTGCTCCTGAAGCGTGCCGCGCCGAATCTCATTCACCCGTCCATCGTCTCAGACGCGAAGGACGAGGACCTGAGGCTTAGGACCAGGCACCGGCCGGGCACGGACAACGGCCGGGCACGGGCACCGGCCTGGTACGGGCACCGGCCGGGTTCGGCCAGGACACCCGCCTCCCCGGCCCGGATGCTCGCCTCGCGCTGTGATGCGCAGCACAGTGGACACATGGGCACGCACGCACTCGACAAGGACCTGGAGGCCGTCGCCGCCGCGGCGCGGGCCGCGTTGGTGCGGGAGATCGACGCGAGCGGGGCCTGGGCCGCGGACCCCGTCTGGCGGGAGTCCTTCGCGGCGGTTCCCCGGCACCTCTTCGTGCCGTACTACTACGTCGGCGCCCGGGGAGGTCACGAGCGGCGCTGGGGCGAGAGCCCGGACCCGGACGCCCGGGAGCGCTGGGTGCGCGGCGCCTACGAGGACACCCCGCTGGCGACCCGGATGCGGGACGGGGAACTGGTCTCCTCCAGCAGCCAGCCCTCGCTGATGGCGCTGATGCTGACCGAGCTGCGGGTGGCGGACGACGACCGGGTGCTGGAGATCGGCGCGGGCACCGGCTACAACGCGGCGCTGCTCGCGCACCGGCTCGGCGACGGCGGCCTGGTCACCAGCGTCGACCTGGAGCCGGAGATCACGGAGTCGGCACGGCGGCACCTGGACGCCGCCGGGTACCGTCCGGTGGTCGTCACCGGCGACGGGGCGCGCGGGGTGCCCGAACGCGCCCCCTTCGACCGGATCATCGCGACCTGCACCCTCGCGTCGATCCCGCCCGCCTGGCTCGCGCAGTGCCGTCCCGGCGGCCGGATCCTGGCGCCGCTCGCGACCGGGCTGATCCTGCTGACCGTGCGGGACGCCGGGTACGCCGAGGGGCACTTCCTGGAGACGCCCGCGTACTTCGTCCCGCTGCGCGGCACCGGACGGCCCGGGCGGGAGCAGCAGCCCCCGCTCGGCGCGGTACCGCGCCGGGGGCGGGAGAGCGAGCTGTTCCGGTTCCTGCTCGCCCTCACGCGCGGCAGCCTCGATCCGGGGGAGGCGTACGCCCTGTGGGAGCGCGAGGGGCGCCCCGCCCGGGAGCGGTACGGCATCACCGTCGGCGGCGGACGTCAGTGGGCGTGGCTGGACGACCCGGAGGGGCCGTACTCCTGGCCCCTCCCCGTCTGAACCGTCACCCGGCCCGGCCTCGCTCAGCCGCGGCGGATCGTGATCGTCGTCCAGGCGCCGACGTGGACGCGGTCGCCGTCCTGGAGCTGCACCGGCACGAACGGCTGGATCGGTTCCTCCGCGCCGTTGACCGTGGTGCCGTTCGTCGAGTTCTGGTCGACGACCGCCCAGCTGCCGTCCGGCTGCTGGACCAGCACCGCGTGCTGGTGCGAGACGCCCGGGTCCTCCGGCGGCACCGCCAGGTCGATGTCGGGGGTGTCGCCGGTGGAGTGCCGACGGCGCCCGATGGTGACCTGGTTGCCGGTGAGGGCGCGCTGCTGCTCCGGGGAGTACGCGGGCAGGTTCAGACCCGCGGCCTCGGGGCCGGAGCGGTGCATCATCGCCATGAAGTAGTCACGGTCGGGACCGATGGTCGCCGTCCACGTCATGGGCCGTTGCGGAGCGGCGGGACCGGGCGGGGGCGCGGAGTGGGCGCCGGGGTGCGGGTAGCCGTAGCCGCCCTGCCCGCCGGGGCCTCCGGGGCCACCGGGCTGTCCCGGAGCGCCGGGGCCGGTGGAGGGCGGGGAGAGCACCCAGTCGTCGTCACCGCCGCCGAAGGACGGGCCACCCTGCTGCGGCCGGCCCGTCTCCTGCGGGAACGCGGGCGGGGCGGGCGGGCCGGACTGGTGGAAGGCCTGCGGGGCGCCCGGGTACGCACCGGGACCGCCGGGACCACCCGGACCGCCGGGACCGTTCGGCGTCGGACCGGGCGGCGGCGGGACCGGCCGCGACGGGTCGCCTCCGAAGCCGGAGGGTCCGGGCCCACCGGGCCGCTCGCCGAATGCCGAGGGGCCGGAAGGACCTGAGGGGCCGGGGGTGCCGGGCGCCTCGCCGAAGGGGGGCGGGCCGGAAGGGCCAGGTCCGCCGGGGCGCTCGCCGAAGGCCGGGGGGCCTGACGGCCCACGGCCGCCGGGCTGCTCGCCGAATGCCGAGGGCCCGGAGGGGCCGGGTCCGCCAGGGCGCTCGCCGAAAGCAGAAGGGCCGGAGGGGCCGCCGGGACCCGCGGGGCCGGGTCCGCCGGGTGCCTCGCCGAAGGGGGGCGGGCCGGAAGGGCCGGGTCCGCCGGGGCGCTCGCCGAATGCGGAGGGCCCGGGTCCGCCGGGACGCTCGCCGAACGCCGGCGGGCCGGAGGGCCCACGGCCGCCGGGTTGCTCGCCGAACGCCGGGGGACCTGACGGCCCACGGCCGCCGGGCTGCTCGCCGAACGCCGGGGGACCTGACGGCCCACGCCCGCCGGGCTGCTCGCCGAACGCCGGGGGACCTGACGGCCCACGCCCGCCGGGCTGCTCGCCGAACGCCGGCGGGCCGGAGGGCCCACGCCCGCCCGGCTGCTCGCCGAATGCCGGGGGCCCGGAGGGGCCCGGGCCGCCGGGGCGCTCGCCGCCGAAGCCGCCAGGACCGCCGGGACCACCAGGACCGCCGGGACCGCCGGGACCGCCGGCTCCCGAGGGGCCCCCCGGGTCGGCGCCGAACGGCGGGATCGGCTCGGCCGGGCGGTTCATCTGCGACGGGCGCGAGCTCTGGTACTCGTACGCGTCACCGCCCCCGAAGGACGGCGGCGGACCGGACGGCCGCTGGAACTGCGGAGCCGAGGTGCGCGGCGCCGCCGGGGTGTACGAGGTCGCGGTGTTGGTGAGGAAGTTCCACCGGCACTCCTCGCAGAACGGCGCACCGCCCTCGCGGGGCGTGCGGCACTGCGGGCACAGCTCGGAGGGCGCGCCGGGCCCGCCGGCGTTCGGTCCACCGGACGGGCCGGGTCCGCCGGGCGGCGGGAAGCCGTAGCCGCCGCCTGGGGGCGGTGGAGGGGGCGGAGGCACGGCACCCGCCATGCGGTGACCGCAGACCTCGCACCAGTCGTCGGAACCCGACTGGTGTCCGTTCGGGCAGGTCGGCATGTCGGCGCTTCCCCCTCTCCTGTTCCGGCCGTTCGGACCGGATTTCTCCAACCCCGGGGGGTCGGGCTCGCTTTGTTTCAGGTCACTTCTTTACGCGAACGGTCTTTGTCGACCGAGTTTCGAGCGTCATCTCGTCGGCCTCCGCGACCCTTGCCTTCAGTCGCACAGTACCTGTCGCCGCGTCGACCACGTCCACCACCTTCGCAAGGAGTTTCGCAGTATCGGCGTTGCCGGAGGCTCCGGCGAGCTGAACGGCGCGGCCCAGTTTGGCCGTTGCGCCATCGAAGTCTCCCGATTTGCGCAGGTCCAACCCTTGTTGGATGACCTGTGCCAGTTCGGCCTGGCCCGTGTAGTGGGCGACCTGAGGGTTGATCGACGTCGAGGCGACCATGTCGTCGGTCCACACGGCCCGTACCAGTCCCTGGGCGCCGAGGTTCTGGGCGGTGCCGTCGGGATGCGGGATCACCAGCGAGACCCGGGCGGCCAGCATCTCCTGACCGAGGTGCGCGGCCGGGACCTCGACGCAGACGTGGTAGTCACGGGACTCGTCTCCCCAGGAACCGGTGGGGTAGTCCCCGGCGCGCGGGCCCGCCTCGGTGCGGCGTCCGGTCAAGTCCTCGACGGTGGGGGCGACTTGCTTGAGGAACTTGATCGTCGTGCCGACCGGGGTCCACAGCCGCAGGGCGACGTCCGCGACCTCCTTGCCCATCGCCGTCTCCATCATCCGCGTGAAGTCGGCGGCGAGGCCCGCCGGATCGGCGACGATGTCGGCGGTGCCGAGCAGCGCGGAGGCGATGCCTGTGACTTCTTTCACTTCCCAGTCGGTGCCCACGCCCCGTGCGTCGCAGGTGAAGCGCCCGGCACTGGCCTCCAGCGAGGCCCTGAGATCCTGCGGCGACTCGTGCTCGTTGCGGCCGTCGGTGAGCACGACGCCGTGCCGGATCGCGACGTCCGCCGACGACAGCAGACGGTCGGCGAGCCGCAGCCAGGTCCCGATCGCCGTGCCCCCGCCGGCGGCGAGCTTGCGCAGTGCCTGCTTGGCCTGTTCGCGGGTGGTGGCGTCGGCGACGGCGAGCCGGCCGCCCCCCGGATAGACCTCCTTGGCGACGTGCGTGCCGCCGATCACCGCGAAGTGCACGCCGTCGCGCAGGGTGTCGATCGCGGCGGCCGTGGCGTCCCGCGCGTTGCGCATCTTGGTCGGCGGGTAGTCCATCGAGCCGGAGCAGTCGACCATGATCGCCACGGCCGCGGAGGGTCCCTGCCCCGGCGAGTAGAGGTGGGGTGCCGCGACGGCGCTTCCGACGGTGCCGCCGCCGGTCGCGGTCACCGTGACGATCGCGTTGACCTCCCGGCCGCCCTCCGGGAGGTACTCGTTCTGGTACACGTCCACCGCGAACTGCGGCACGGTCGACTTCGAGAAGTTGGCCATTGTTCGCATCCCCCTTGCACGCCCCACGGGAGGTGGGGCGACGACGGAATCGCGGACCGGTCCCCTCCGGTCCGCTGAGCCTTCCCAGGCCTCCGCGCGCGGCCTCAGGCCGATCCTGCCCCCTGCGACGGGGCCGGGAACGGCACGACGGCCACTGTTACGTTGTCGTGGCCCCCGCCGTCCAGGGCGTGCCCGACGAGCACCCGCGCGCCGTGCAGCGGGCGCACCGCGGCGTCCGGCGGGAGGACGCCGGCCATCTCCTCGGCCGCCTCCGCGTAGTTCCACAGGCCGTCCGTGCACACGACGACCACTCCGGGGCGGTCCGGCTTGAAGGAAGCCGTGTGCGGCTCCAGTTCGTAGGCGTCCGCGCCGAGCCAGCCGGTGATGGCGTGGGCGCGCTCGTCGGCGTACGCCTCGGCCTCGCTCATCAGGCCGGCGGCGACCATCTGCGCGGCCCAGGAGTCGTCCTCGGTGAGCCGGGCGGCCGGGGCGCCGCGGTCCACGGGCACCCAGTAGACGCGGCTGTCGCCGACCCAGCCGACCACCAGCAGACCGGCGGTGACCACGGCGCCGACCAGGGTGCAGGCGGGCGCGTTCTGGTGCGGCTGGTGCTCGCGGGCGGTGGCGGGTTCGCGGGCCAGCGCGTCCACCGCGTGCGAGGCGGCGACGATCGCGTCGTGCATGGCCTGCTGCGGGTGCGTGCCGAGGGGCAGGGCCGCCAGCAGCGACGCGCTCGCCGCGCGGGAGGCGGCCAGGGAGGCGTCGTCCGGGCGGGTCGCCGAGGACACGCCGTCGCACACGATGGCGACCAGCGCCTCGGAGCCGTCGGGCAGGGCGGTGCGGCCGATGCCGAAGGCGTCCTCGTTGCGGTGGTGACGCAGGCCCCGGTCGCTGACCGCGGCCATCGGGCCGGACTCCTGCTCCATGTGGTCGCGTTCGCGTGGCTGGGCGTGACCGCAGTTCTCGCAGTAGCCGTCGTGGTCGACGTGGCCCGTGCGGCAGGCCACGCACACCGTCGGGGGATCGGCGGGCGCGGGGTGGTCGGCGGTGACGCGCGGGTCCGGGGCCTGGAGGGGGTACTCCTCGGGCTCCGCGGGCCGGTCGAAGCGCACGCCCGTCGCCGAGTGGCCGGGGGCGGCCGGCGGCAGGGGGGCGCCGGCCGGGTCCGCCGGCGGAGGCGCCGCGGGGGCGGCGGGCGGCGCGCCGTGACCTCCCGGGTCGGCCACGCCGGGCCGGCCGGCGTCCGGGGCGGCCTGTGCGGCCCCCGAGCCGTTCAAGGTGAGGGTGGGGCTGTCGTCCGGCCGTGGCGGCACGGCGGACAGGTCGTATCCGCACGCACCGCAGAAACGGTCACCCGACTCGAGCGGTTCCTCGCAGCTCGGGCAGGCGGACAGCTGGGGCATCTGCGACATCAACTACACCCATGTCCGGGGGCGGTAACGGTTGGCACGTTCCACCAGGTCGATCCTCTCCTCGCCGCCCCGCGCCAGGCGGGCCAGCGTGCGGTACGAACGCTCCAGGCCGAAGCGCAGCCCGCGTTCGTCCAGGCCGCTGCCGAGCAGCGTCCGTCCCCCGGCGGTGGGGGGTGCGGAACCCTGGCCCCCGGAGAGTATCCAGTCCAGGGCACTGCCGAGCACTTCCGTGGCCAACTGCTCCCGCCGGGTCGGGTCCAGACCGTACGCGTCCAGCGCCTCGACCTGCCCGGCGGCGGCGGTCAGATCCTCCAGGAAGGGTACGTCGCCGGCGGCGGCCGTCCGCTGCCGGAGCCGGGCCCGCACGGCGGCCACCCGTGCCGCCGTGTAGTGGATGGACGACTCCGGCACCGACTCCAGGGTACGCACGGCGCCGCCGCGGTCACCGGTGGCGAGCTGCACCCGGGCCAGGCCGAAGGCGGCGCTCACGAAGCTCGGGTCGGTCGTCCACACCAGCCGGTAGTACTCCGCGGCGTTGTCCAGCTGCCCGAGCACCTCCGCGCACAGGCCGAGGGCGAGCTTGGGGGCGGTCTCGCCGGGGAAGGCGTCGTAGATCGCGTCGAAGGCGAGGGCGGCGCCCTCGTGGTCACCGGTGGCCAGTGCGGCCACCCCGCGGTACCAGACGACCCGCCAGTCGTCGGGCCGCTCCTCCTCCAGCGCGCGCAGGGCGTCCAGCGCGGCCGCCGGGTCCTCGTTCTCCAGCCAGGCCCGGATCTGCCGCAGCCGGGTCTCCACGGAGGGCGCGGGAGCGGCGGCGAGCGCGCTGAGCAGCTCGGCCGGCGCGGTCGCCAGCAGACCGGCGAGGAATCCGGCGTTCGGGTCGGCGGGGTCGACCCGGGGCACGGCCAGGGCGAGGGCGGCGGCACCCGTGCCGACGGGCTTGACGAGGCCGGTGGCGCCGGTGAGGGCGGGTGGGGCGGCACCGGACGGGAGTGGCGCGTCGGCGCCGGTCCCGGCCCGGCGGACGGGCGCCACGCGCGCCCCCAGCCGCGACACCTCGCCGGCCGACCGGGGGAACAACTCCGTGTCCGTCACCCGCAGTTCGGGTCCGAACAACGTCGACAGGGCGGGCCGCGCCCGGCCCGTCTGCAGCGACACGACCTCCCGCAGCACGCCGGTCAGCTGCTCCGTCATCTCCTGCGCGGAGGCGAACCGCCGGGCCGGGTCGGGGTCGGTGGCGCGGACCAGGAGCCGGTAGAACGACTCGTACTGCCGGAAGACCTCGATGTTGTCGGGGTCGGGCAGCGAGTCGGCGAAGACGTTCGTGTAGCCCTGGAAGTCGAAGGTCAGGACGGCGAGCGTGCGGCCCACCGTGTACAGGTCGGACGCCACCGAGGGGCCGGCCTCCGCGACCTCCGGCGCCTGGTAGCCGACCGTGCCGTAGATCGCCGACTCGTCGTCGTCCATGCGGCGCACCGCGCCCATGTCGATCAGCTTGAGCTGGTCCTCGGTCTGGATCGCGTTGTCGACCTTGAAGTCGCAGTAGAGCAGGTTGCGGCTGTGCAGATGGCCGAGCGCCTCCAGCGCCTCGATGCCGTAGGCGCACGCCTGCTCCACCGGCAGCGGGTCGCGCCGCCCCCCGGGCGTACGGCGGGCGTTGGCGATCTCCTTGAGGGACTTGCCGCCGACGTATTCCATGACGATGTACCCGTCGAGGGAGCCGGTGCGCTGGTCGAGGTGCTCGACGAAGTTGTAGATCCGCACGATGTTGGCGTGCTCGATCTCCGCGAGGAAGCGCCGCTCGGAGATCGCGGCGGCCATCGCGTCCTGGTCGCCGGTGTCCAGCAGGCCCTTGAGCACCACCCAGCGGTCCGAGACCGCGCGGTCGACGGCGAGGTAGACCCAGCCCAGCCCGCCGTGCGCGAGGCAGCCCGCCACCTCGTACTGACCGTGCACGATGTCACCGGAGGCCAGCTTCGGCACGAACGAGTACGGGTGGCCGCACTTGGTGCAGAAGCCCTCCGTGCGCCCGGGGCGCTCGCCGCGGGCGCGGCCCACTGGCGCCCCGCAGTCCGAGCGGGAGCAGAACCGCTTGCGCTCCGGCACCTCGGGGTTCTCCAGCACCATCGAGCGCGGGTCGGGCCGCGGCACCTGCGGCACCTGCACCAGGCCCGCTCCCAGCCGCCCCCGGGTCGAGGAACCGGACGTGGAGCCGGAGCTGCGCACCGACACCGAGCGGTGGGAGGAGCTGCCCGACAGCGAGCGGGAGAGCCGCCCCGAGACCGAACGGCGGGACTTCGACGACTGCGACGACTGGGACGACGTACGGGAGCTGCCGCGGGAGGTGGAGCGGGAACCGCCGCTTCCCGCCGCGCCCTTGCCGCCGCCGGTGACGCCGGTCGGCGCGGAACCGACCATGCCGTTCGCGGACACCACCGGCGCCAGGCCGCAGGTGTCGCAGTAGAGCTCGCCGCCGCCGACGTCCTCGTAGCCGCCCTCGCAGCCCGGACGCTGGCAGTTCCGCTGTGCCTGACTCATGAGGACGGCTCCCCCCTGCGGTCCCGGAACTCCTGCGGGCCGCCCTGCTGAGGCACCCGTGGCGCGGTGCCGAGCACCTCGGCCGCCGCGTGCTGGAAGCGCAGCACGGCCTGCTCGGCGACCCGCAGATCGCAGGGCGCGCTCCACAGCATGCGGCGGGCCGCGTCGTACCGCTCCATCAGCAGCGGATCCTCCGCCAGGCCGTGCCGGGCGATCTTCGCCTTGTACGCGTCCAGGCGGCCCCGCAGCTCGGCGCGGACCGCGAGCGGCGCGGTGACCGCGGTCAGCGACTCGCGCGCCCGCAGCAGTTCGTCCTCCGCCTTCTGCTCCAGGGACTCCAGGAGCGGGGACAGCCGGTGCCACTGGGCGTGCCTGCGGTACTCGGCGGCCGTCGCGAGCTGCTCCTGCAGCACGGTCGGCGGGCCGCTGACCACCGGCACCTCGGTGGCGGCGATCTTCGCCAGCACCTCGCCGCGGGCGGTGCGCGCCTCGGCGAGGGTGCGGTCCGCGCGCGAGAGCACGTCCCGCAGCTTCACGAGCCGCTGCTCGGCGTCCTTGCGGACGGCCAGCACGGCGTCGATCTCCCGGCGCACCTCCTCCAGGGCGCGCGCCTCCCGGTCGTACACCGTGGTGTCCGGCCGGCCGCCCCCGGGTGCCGAACTGCCCTCCGCGCGCTGCCAGTACGACAACGGGTCGGACACCACCTGCTCGCGCAGCCGCGTCAGGGTGCGGGTGATGCGCTCCAGGTCGTCCCCGGCGGGGTGCTCGCCGGGGCGTACGCCGACGGAGTGCGCCAGCTTGCGGGTGCGCTGGAGTTCGGCGGCGAGTAAATCGATCCGGGCGGGCAGCGCCGACCAGACGGCGTCGCAGGCCACGACCATGTCCAGCGACCTGGCGTACAGGTCGTTCATCCGTTCCACCAGCGTGACCAGGGTGAAGCTCTCGCTCAGTCGGCCCGCGCCGTGCAGCGTCGGCGCGTTCGCCACCGCGGCGGCGCCGCCCGCGACCGTGACCGACTCGCCGCGCAGCAGTTCGGTCAGGTCCACCAGGTCCTCGCGGCTGGACCAGCGGCGCCGGGCGCGGATCTCGCGGGCGGAGCGCAGCGCGTCGCTGTAGGCGTCGAAGTACGCCCACAGCAGCGAGACCGACGCCTCCGTGGCCGCCCAGCGCGCCTCGGTCGTGCCGGTGAGCTCGGCGCCTTCGAGGAGCCGACGGCCCGCGTGGTCCTGGAGGGCGAACAGCGAGGTCTCGATCGCCTCGTGCTCCGCGCCGAGCCGCGCCAGCGCACGGTCCACCTCGTCCCGGTCCATCACCGGACCGGAGGCTCCCGTGACGCCCATCGATCACCTCTCGTCTGCTGGTCTGTGCTGTCGGTCACTGCGTGCCGGTCACCTGTAGCGCGGCGTCGGCGGGGTCGCCGACTCGGAGTCCCTACCCAGCGTCGGGGACAGCCACTTGTCGTACGAGGCCTTCCAACCGCCGTCCGTGCGGTAGTCGGCCAGTATGCGGTTGACCCGGCGTACCAGATCGTCGGCGTCCTTCTTCATCGCCACGCCGTAGTACTCCGTGGTGAACCGCTCGCCCTTCAGCTCCACCGTCGGGTCCTGCGCCGCCTGGCTGGCGGCGAGCGCGCTGTCCGTCACCACCGCGTCCACCTCGCCGAGTTGGAGCCGGACCAGGCAGTCGAGCTGGTTGGGCACGGTGGTGGAGATGTCGGCGGAGGCGGGCAGCTTGCCGGACTTCCGGTCCGCCGCCAGGTTGTCGTACGCCGTCGAACCCGTCGCCGAGCAGATCCGCTTGCCGGCGAGGGTGTCGTCGTAGCCCTTGATCGTCGAGGAGTTGGGGGCGAGGACCTGCTGGCCGGTGAGGAAGTACGGCGCCGAGAAGGCGACGTCCTCCAGCCGGGAGCACGTGATGGTCATGGTGCGCACCACCATGTCGACCTGGCCGCTCTGGATCGCGGGGACGCGCTGGTTGGTGGGGATGGCCTTGAACCGGATGCGGTCCGGGTCGCCGAGCAGCTCCTGCGCTATCCGGCGGGCCAGATCGATGTCGAAGCCCTCCAACTCGACGTCACGGGCGGCGGAGTTGGGGTCGCGGTAGCCCCAGCGGAAGCTGTTCTGGTCCACGCCGACCGAGACGTAGCCGCGCTGCTTGACGGCCGCGATCGTCTCGCCCTCGGCGCTCGACGGGGACAGGCTGCGGTCCTGGGGGTTCACGCACGTCTCGGCCTTCGCCTGCCGGCCGTCGGCCACGCCCGGGCCACCGAGGCCCGCGCCGGCGTCGCCCGCCTGCTGCGTGTGCGGCAGCAGCAGCGCGAAGACCACCGCGAGGGCGCAGACGACCGCCATGGCGCCCACGCCGCCCCAGCCTTTCAGGCTGGCCCGCAAACGTCGTGCATGCATCGTCACGCCCCCTTTCACCGGTACTCCGAAAGCCTGCGGCCGATGCCCAGCAGCGCGCCCGCCGCGCCCAGCACGGCGAGCAGGGCCGCACCGGCCGGCAGACCGGTCATCGCGTCCCGGCCGTCGCCCGCGGCCCGTTCGAACTCCAGCTTCTCGTGCTTCAGGGCAGTCTCCAGGCTGCGGTCGACGCTGTCGAAGCACTCGCCGGTCGGTTCGTCGCCCCGGTCACCGATGATCTTGCTGAGCGCCGCCTGGTAGTCCCCCGCGTCGTCGGCGTCGCGGGCCTGCTGGTGCCGCTGCTTCCACACGTCCATGCTCCCCGCGGCGGTCCGCACGGGCCGCTCGCCCGCCTCGTCGTCGGCGAGGTCCGCGGCGGCGGTGAGACCGGCGGCGAGGTCCTTCATCGAGGCCTGGAAGGCCACGTCGAACCTGTCCTTGAACTCGCCGCCCACCTCGACCGTCTCCGCGCCCCGGCTGACCAGGGTGAGGTTCTCGTTGCCGCGGGCCTTCAGGGAGGCGATGCGGGCGTCGTGCAGGACGTTCAGGGAGCGCACGCCGTGGTCGTAGGAGTCGTCGAGGCCGGCGCGGGCCACGCTGTGGCCGACGACCAGCCACAGCAGCACCACCGTCGTGGCGGCCGTCGCGGCGACCAGGCCGTGGTTCAGGACCCGGTTGGTCCGCGCATACGAGCGGTGCTGCGCCCAGGCGAGGGCGGCCAGGGCGATCAGGCCGAGCGCGATCGCCGCCCAGGGGTAGGGCGTGGCGTGCGCGTAGTCGCCGCGCAGCCGCTCGTTCTCCGACGTGTAGAGGTCCTCGGCCGCCGGAAGCATCTCGGTCTGCATCGTGTCGTTGGCGTAGCGCAGGTAGGCCCCGCCGAGCGGGTAGCCCTGGCGGTTGTTGGCGCGGGCGCGCTCGATCAGGCCCTTGTACTCCGGCAGGAGCCGGTTGAGCTTCGCGATCGTCTGCGCCGAACGGGAGTGCGGATCGGAGCTGCCGGCGGCCAGGACGAGCTTCTCCGCCGCCGTGCGGATGTCCTTCTCGTAGCGCTCGCGGGATTCCTTGGTCTCCTGGCCGCCGGCCAAGAAGCCGCTGGAGGCGGCCGTGTTGGCGTCGGCCAGGGAGCGGTAGATGTCGGCCGCGGCGGAGCTGAGGGGCTGGCTCTTGTGGAGCACGCCGTCGGCGGCGGCCGCGCGGTCGGTGGCCTGCCAGGCGGAGACCGCGCCGAAGGCGACGACCAGCAGGGCGAGGACCGCACCGATGATGCGCAGCCGCCCCGGCTCGGTGGCCGCGGTGGCGCGCAGCCGGTCCACGCCCTCCGCGAAGGCCGTGCGCCGGGGCGGGGCGACGGCGTCGGGCACCCCTGCGGGCGCGGGGCGCGTGGGAGTGGGCTGTTGCGGCGGCACCGTGGGCAGGGTGGGCACGCCCGGCGCAGGTGGCGCCGCGCTGCTCCTGGGCGGTTGTGTCACTCCTGACCTCCCCCGTGGTCATCCGTCGCCGCAAGTATCGCTGCCGGGACCGGCATCCGCACCGGCCTTGCGTGGATCTTGCTGGATCCCGATGCCCGCAGCACCCCCTGCCCATGAATACGCCGGTGGAATCGGTTCGGTTCCCGTGCAGGCGGTGACACCGCGCGCCCCCGCGCGCGCCCCTCAGTCCTCGAAGTGGGCCCGCACCCGCTCCCGTGCCTCGGCCGTCACCACCCCCAGCCGGTCCAGTCCCAGCAGTGCCGCGCCGAGGACCGGACTCGCCGTCACCACCCGGGGCACCGCCTTCGGAGCCCGCGCCGCGAGCAGATCGCGGACCCCGTCGTCGAGTTGGGGATGCCGGGCCGCCAGCACGCTGCCCCCCAGCAGCACCGGCGTCTCCTCGTGCAGCAGGTCCAGCCGGGACAGGGCGACCGTCGCCATGCTCACGACCTCCTCGGCGAGCCGGTCGACGAGGGCGCGGGCGACCGGGTCGCCGTCGGCGGCCGTGGCGAAGAGCACCGGCGCGAGCTCGTGCCGGCGGCCGGGCGGCACCCGCTCCAGGTGCAGCGCCTCGATCAGCGCGTACATGGAGTCGAGCCCGAAGTGCGCCGGCAGGGTGCGTGCCAGCTCGGTCGGCCCCCCGCGTCCGTCCTCCGCGCGGGCGGCGTGGTAGAGGGCCTCCTCGGCCATGCCCCAGCCCCCGCCCCAGTCCCCGGAGACCCGCCCGATCGCCGGGAACCGCGCGCTGCGCCCGTCGGGCCGCATGCCGACGCAGTTGATGCCCGCCCCGCAGACCACGGCGACGCCGCGCGGCTCGGTCACCCCGGCCCGCAGGATCGCGAAGGTGTCGTTGCGGACGTCCACGGTGGCGCCCCACGCGCGCGCGTGCAGCGCCTCGGTCAACCGCTCCTCCTCCACGGGGAAGTCGGCGTTGGCGAGACAGGCGGAGACATGCGTGACGGAGGTGACGCCGGCCTCGGCGAAGACCCGCTCCACCACCTCCGCGAGGACGTCGGTGGCCGCCTCGACCCCGACCACCGGCGGCCGGAAGCCACCGCCCCGCGCGGTCGCGAGCACCCTCCCGTCCTCCGCCACCACGGCGACGTCCGTCTTGCTGTTGCCGGCGTCGACGGCGAGGACACGTGCGGTCAGGCCCACGCGAGATGCTCCCGGTTGAGTGCGATCAGCTGGTCGGTGAGGGCGCCGGCGAACTCGTACTGGCCGATGAGGGGATGGGCGAGGAGCGCCCTGAACACCCGCTCCCGGCCGCCGCGCAGGGCCGCGTCCAGGGCGAGGTCCTCGTACGCCGTCACACTCGCCATCAGGCCCGCGTACAGCGGGTCCACGGTGGCGACCGGCAGGGGCTGCGGGCCGCCGAGCGAGCCGACCGCCGCCTGCACCTCGATCACCGCGTCGTCGGGCAGGAAGGGCAGCGTGCCCCGGTTGTAGGTGTTCACCACCTGGTGCGGGCTGCCGGCGCCGCCCAGCAGCGCCGCCGCCAGGTCCACGGCTGCCTCCGAGTAGAAGGCGCCGCCCCGCGCGGCCAGCAGCTCCGGCTTCTCGTCGAGTGCCGGATCGGCGTACATCCGCAGCAACTCGCGCTCCATGGCCGCCACTTCCTCGGCCCGCGACGGCTTGGTGCGCAGTTCCCGTACGACCTCGTCGTGCGCGTAGTAGTAGCGCAGGTAGTACGACGGGACCACGCCGAGACGGTCCAGCAGGTCACGTGGCAGGCGCAGGTCGGCGGCGATCGTGTCGCCGTGCTCCGTCAGCAGCTTGGGCAGCACGTCCTCGCCCCCGGCGCCGCCCACGCGGACGCCGGTCTCCCAGGTGAGGTGGTTCAGGCCCACGTGGTCGAGGTGGACGTCGGCCGGGGTGAGCCCGAGCAGCGCCGCGAACTTGCGCTGCAGGCCGATCGCCACGTTGCACAGCCCGACCGCCTTGTGCCCGGCCTGGAGCAGGGCGCGGGTCACGATGCCGACCGGGTTGGTGAAGTCGATGATCCAGGCGTCCGGGTTGGTCCGCCGTACCCGTTCGGCGATGTCGAGCACCACCGGCACCGTGCGCAGGGCCTTCGCCAGGCCGCCCGCGCCGGTGGTCTCCTGGCCGATGCAGCCGCACTCCAGCGGCCAGGTCTCGTCCTGCCGTCGGGCCGCCTGCCCGCCGACGCGCAGCTGGAGCAGCACCGCGTCGGCGCCCTCGACACCGGCGTCCAGGTCCGAGGTCGTCACCACCCGGCCGCCGTGCCCCTGCCGGGCGAGGATCCGCCGGGCCAGGCCGCCCACCAGCTCCAGCCGGTCGGCCGCCGGGTCGACGAGCACCAGCTCCTCGACGGGCAGGGTGTCCCTCAGACGGGCGAAGCCGTCCACGAGTTCGGGGGTGTAGGTCGAGCCGCCGCCGACCACGGTGAGTTTCATACGTCCAGTCAACCCTTCACTCCGGTGAGCGTGACGCCCTCGACGAACGCCTTCTGGGCGAAGAAGAACACGAGGATCACGGGGGCCATGACCAGCACGGTCGCGGCCATGGTGAGGTTCCAGTCGGTGTGGTGCGCGCCCTTGAACGACTCCAGCCCGTAGGACAGCGTCCAGGCGCCCGGGTTCTCGGACGCGTAGATCTGGGGGCCGAAGTAGTCGTTCCACGCGTAGAAGAACTGGAAAAGGGCCACGGCGGCCACGCCCGGTCTCGCCATCGGCAGGACGACCCTCAGCAGCGTCCTGAGTTCCCCGCAGCCGTCGACCCGCGCCGCGTCCAGGTACTCGTCCGGGATCGTCATGAGGAACTGGCGCAGCAGGAAGATGGAGAACGCGTCGCCGAACGCCATCGGGATCAGCAGCGGCCACAGGGTGCCGGAGAGGTCCAGCTGCTTCGCCCAGAACAGGTACATCGGGATGACGACGACCTGGGGCGGCAGCATCATCATCGAGATGACCAGCATCAGCGACAGCCGGCGGCCCCGGAAGCGGAACTTGGCCAGCGCGTACGCCACCGGGATCGACGACACCACGGTCAGGACGGTGCCCAGACCGGCGTAGAGCAGGGTGTTGCGCCACCAGGTCAGGAAGCCCGGGGTGTCGAACACCCGCTGGTAGTTGCCCCATTCCCAGGTGTCCGGGATCAGATCGCGGCTCAGCGCCTGACTGTCGCTCATCAGCGAGGTCAGCAGCACGAACACGAAGGGGAGCGTGAAGAACAGGGCGGCGGCGAGGCCGAGCGCGTGGACGGCGATCCATTCGAGCAGGGCCCGCCGCCGTGCCACGGGCGCGCTCGCGACCACCGGCTTGTCGAGTACGTGGGTCATCAGTCACCTGCCTGGATGAGACCGCCCCGGCGCCGCATCAGCAGTGCGGTGAACGCCATCGACAGGGCGAACAGGACCAGAGCCACCACGCACGCCGCTCCGTAGTCGAAGCGCTGGAAGCCGAGGTTGTAGACGAGCTGGGGGAGGGTGAGCGTCGACTTCTCCGGGTAGCCGGGCTCGAACTGGGTGCCCGCGCCCTGGATCACGCCCGACGCGACCTTTCCGGCGACCAGCGGCTGCGTGTAGTACTGCATGGTCTGGATGACGCCCGTGACCACCGCGAACATCACGATCGGCGAGATGTTCGGCAGCGTCACGAACCGGAACCGCTGCCACGCCGACGCGCCGTCCAGCTCCGCCGCCTCGTACTGCTCCCTCGGGACGTCGAGCAGGGCGGCCATGAAGATGACCATGAGGTCGCCGACGCCCCAAAGGGCGAGCAGGGTGAGCGCGGGCTTGGACCAGTCGGGGTCGGCGAACCAGCCGGGGGCCGGGATGCCGGCTCCCTCCAGGATCGAGTTGACCGGCCCGGTGCCGGGGTTGAGGAGGAAGGCGAAGGCCATGGTGGCGGCCACGGGCGGGGCGAGGTAGGGCAGGTAGAACAGGGTGCGGAAGACACCCGTGCCGGTCTTGATCTTCGTGATGAGCAGACCGACGCCGAGCCCGAAGACGACCCGCAGGGCGACCATGACCAGCACCAGCCACAGGGTGTTGCGCAGGGCCGGCCAGAACAGCGGGTAGTGCTCGAAGACGTACGTCCAGTTCTGCGTGCCGCTCCAGGTCGGCGGCCGGAAGCCGTCGTAGCGCATGAACGAGAAGTAGAGCGTCGAGAGCAGCGGATAGGCGAAGAAGACCGAGAAGCCGATCAGCCAGGGGGACAGGAAGGCCAGCGTGCGCAGCGTGGATCTGCGGTGCTTGGCCGCCAGGGTGCTCATGGGTGCGCCCTACTTCGCCTGGGCGATGTCCGTGTCGATCTGCTGGGCGGTCTTCGCGAGGCCCGCCTTCAGATCGGTCGCCTTGCCGCTCTCGTAGTCGTAGCCGAACTCCTGGATCGTCGTCAGGTACACACCGCCGTTGACGGAGGCGGGCGTGGTCGTCGAGTTCGGGTTCGCGGCGATCTCCAGGAACGTCTTGAAGCGCGGGTCGTACTTCAGCTTGGGCGACTTCAGGGCGTCGATGGTGGAGGGGACGTTGTGGATGTCGTTGGAGAAGTTCACGACCGCGTCCGTGTCGGTGGTCATGTAACGCACCAGTTCCCAGGCCGCGTTCCGCTTCTCGCTGGTGGCGGCGATGCCGGCGATGGTGCCGCTGAGGTAGCCCTTGCCGTACTGGTCGGCCTGGTCGTCGGGCACGGGCAGCGGGGCGACGCCGATCTCGAAGCCGGGCTCGGCGTCCAGGGCCATGCCCAGGCGCCACTCGCCGTCGAGCTGCATGGCGACCTGGCCGGTGTGGAAGGGGTGCTTCGGGCCCCACTCGTCGCCGAGGCCGGCGCGGTACTTCTCCAGCTTGCGGTAGCCGCCGAGGGCGTCCACGAGTCGCTTCTGGAGGGTGAACGCGGCCGCGAACGCCGGGTCCTTGGCGACGTTGGACTTGCCGTCGCTGTCGAAGTACGTGGGCGAGAACTGGCCGAGGTAGTGCTCGGTGGTGGTCTCCCAGCCGTGGTAGTTCGGCATGAAGCCGAGCTGCTTGTAGGAGTCGCCCTGCGGGACGGTCAGCTTCTTCGCCACGGTCTCGAACTCGGACCAGGTCTTCGGCGGGGTCTTGACGCCGGCCTTCTCGAAGGCCGTCTTGTTGTAGTAGAGCCCGTAGGCGTCGCCGAGCAGCGGGACCGCACAGCGGTTGCCCTCGAACTGGGTGTACTCGTTCATCGCCTTCGGGAACGTCTTCTCCGGGTCGACGTCCGACTTCTCGAAGAACGGGTTGAGGTCGACCAGCGCGCCCGAGGTGCAGAACCTGCCGACGTTGTTGGTGGTGAAGGAGGAGATCACGTCCGGGGCGTTGCTGCCGCCCGCCCGCAGGGCCTGGTTGATCTTGTCGTCGGTCATGTTGCCGACGATCTTCACGTCGATTTGGGGGTGTGCCTTCTCGAAACCGGCGATCAGCGCCTTCACGGCCGCGACCTCGGAGGGGGCGCTCCAGGCGTGCCAGAAGGTGAGGGTGGTGGCCTGGGAGGGATCGTCGTCCGCGCCGGAGGACGCCTGGCCGGTGCACGCGGTCGCGAGGAGGGCGGTGGCGGCGGTGAGGGCTATGGAGACGGTGACGTGCGTGGCCGCTTTTCGGGACTTTCCGGGCATGGCGAGGCCTCCCAGGGCAGGGGACGGGGATGGGGCCGGGTCGGGTGTGCTGCTCAGCGCGAGGTGTCGAAGACCTCGTCGCGGGTGGTGGCGAGGGCGCTCTCCAGGGCGCCGCGCAGGACGGGATGGTCGCGTACGTCCCCGAGGACGAGCCGGGGCCGGGCCGCCGCCAGCTCCGCCAGCTCGGCCTGCACCAGGGCGCGCAGGGTCTCGCCGCCGGACGTGAGGGAGGTGCCGCTGAGGACGACGAGCTCGGGGTCGAGGACGGAGACGAGAGAGGCGAGACCTGTGGCGAGATGTGTGGCGTAGGTGTGCAGGAGACGGCGGTGGGGGTCTTCGGTCCCGGGTCCGGTGCCCTCGCCGCCCTCGGGGCCGTCGCCCGCCGGGGCCGTGGGGCGGCCGGCTCCGGTCTCGGCGCGCCGGGTACGGCGCCCCGCGTGGGGGTCGGACGGGGCGGCGCCCTGGCCCGGGTCGCCGTACCGCTCGGCCGCGCGCGCCAGCAGCGCGGCGGCGGCCTCGGTGTACGGGCCGGACGGGACGTCGGGGACGCCGAGGTCACGGGCGAGCGCGGGGAGGGCCTGGGAGCCGGCCAGCTCCTGGTAGCCGCCGCTGTTGGCCTTGGTGACCTGGCGGACCAGGGGCGCGCCCGGGACGGGCAGGAAGCCGACCTCGCCGGCACCGCCCGTCCAGCCGCGGTGCAGCCTGCCGCCGAGGACCAGGGCGGCGCCGAGGCCGCCCTCGTTCCACAGCAGCACGAAGTCGGCGTGCCCCTGGGCGGCGCCGAGCCGCTGCTCGGCGACGGCGACGAGGTTGACGTCGTTCTCGTACTCCACCGGCATCGGCAGCGCCGCGGCGAGTTCGTCGAGGAGCGTCGGGGAGTGCCAGCCCGGCAGGTGCGAGGCGTAGCGCAGTCGGCCGGTGTTCGGGTCGAAGGCGCCGGGCGTGCCGATGACGAGCCGGTGGACGTCTGCCCTGGTCAGACCCGCGGCCTTCACGGCGCCGTCGAGGGCGTCGGCGACCTGGCGGACGACGGGCTGGGTCGGCCGTCTGCCGGGGGTGGCGACCTCGTGACGGCCGACCGTGCGGCCGGTGATGTCGGCGACGGCGGCGAGGACACGCTCGGGGGTGACGTCGAGGCCGGCGGCGTGGGCGGCGGCCGGGTTGACGGCGTAGAGCTGGGCGTTCGGTCCGGGGCGGCCCTCGCTGGTGCCGGTCACCAGCACCAGCCCCGCGGCCTCCAGCCGGGCCAGCAGCTGCGAGGCGGTCGGCTTGGACAGGCCGGTGAGCTTGCCGATCCGGGTGCGGGAGAGCGGGCCGTGCTCCAGGAGCAGGTCCAGCGCGGCGCGGTCGTTCATGGCCCGCAGCACGCGGGGGGTGCCCGGGGTTCCCGCGGTTCCTGCCATGGCGTCGACACCTGCCTTTCGGCCGCTCAGCTTGGCAGCGGCCGGGACGTCGCGTCCATCCGCCACTGTTAGGAAGGTTTCCTATTCGCTGGGAGGGAACGTAGGCCCGCCGTAAACCGGGCGTCAAGAGGAACGCCCCCAGGCAACGGAGTCGTTACCTGGGGGCGTTCCTCTGCCACGGTGGCCGGTCCTCCCGGCCGCGGGCCGCGCGGGCTACTTCGTGGTGCTCGTCGGCGGCGCTATCGGGGACGCGGCGGCCGCCTGCGGAGAGGCGGTGTTGGCGTACACCGACGGGGCCGCCATGCCCGCCGTCGGGTCCGCCACGGGGCTCTCCTCGTGCTGGAGGGGCAGTCCGCCGACGATGCGGATGCCCTCCTGGTCGAAGCGGCGCTTGATGCGCCAGCGCAGTTCGCGCTCGATCGTGAGGGCCTTGCCGGGCATGGTCTTGGCGGAGACGCGCACGACCATCGAGTCGAGCAGGACGCTGTCCAGGCCGAGGATCTCGATCGGGCCCCAGAGCATCTCGTTCCAGGGGTCCTCCTTGCTCATCGCCTCGCCGACCTCGCCGAGCACGGCCTTGACGCGGTCGAGGTCCTCGGAGGGGCGCACGGTGACGTCCACGCCGGCCGTGGCCCAGCCCTGGGAGAGGTTGCCGACCCGCTTGACCTCGCCGTTGCGGACGTACCAGATCTCCCCGTTGTCGCCGCGCAGCTTCGTCACGCGCAGGCCCACCTCGATGACCTCGCCCGAGGCGACACCGGCGTCGATCGAGTCGCCGACGCCGTACTGGTCCTCAAGGATCATGAACACGCCGGAGAGGAAGTCCGTCACCAGGTTGCGCGCGCCGAAGCCGATCGCCACACCCGCCACACCCGCGGAGGCCAGCAGGGGCGCCAGATTGATCTGGAACGTGGAGAGGATCATCAGGGCCGCGGTGCCGAGGATGACGAAGCTCGCCACCGAGCGCAGCACCGAGCCGATCGCCTGGGACCGCTGGCGGCGGCGCTCCACGTTCACCAGCAGGCCGCCGATCGCCGTGCCGTCCACGGACTGGGCGGTGCGGTTCATGCGGTCTATCAGCTTGGTGATCGCCCGCCGCACCGCCACCCGCAGCACCGCCGCGATCACCACGATCAGCAGCACCCGCAGGCCGATCGCGAGCCACGTGGACCAGTTCTGCTCCACCCAGCCGGCCGCGTTCGTGGCGCGCTGCTGGGCGTCCTGCAAGGTGGGCACGGAGGGTGCCGTCTCCGACGGGGACGGTGACGGTGACGGTCCGGCGGCCAGTAGGGCGGGCAAGGACGACACGGGGGTACCTCCAGGTGGCACAACGGCCCGCCCCCCGGTACGGCGGTCAGGTCCAAGGTCACGAACAGGTCACCGGACGGGCGGAGGAACCACACTATCGGGGCATCGTGTGGGGATCGTTGCGCAGTTCGAGGGAGAGACGGTGTCACCCGGGGGATGTACAGATCAGACGAACAGCAGGTGAGGCGAACAGTTCGGCGAGGAGGGGGGAGGAAATGGTCGGGAGCCTGGGGAGGAAGCCGATGTGGTCGAAAACACTCCCAGCCCGTTACCGGGACATGGTGGCGCTTTCACCAGGCATGAGGGGAGACTGACTGCAGATCGTCCCGGCGCGAGCCACGCGCCGCCGGCGTACAAGGAGGCATCCGTGCCGCATGTCCTGGTCCTCAACGCGTCGTACGAGCCACTCGGCGTCGTACCGCTCCGCCGCGCGCTCATCCTCGTCCTCGAGAACAAGGCCGTATGCCTCGAGGAGTCCGGCGCCTATCTGCACAGCGCGACCGTCACAGTCCCCGCACCCAGCGTGGTCCGGCTCAAGCGATTCGTCCGGGTTCCCTATCGGGGGCCCGTTCCTCTCACCCGCCGGGCGCTCTTCGCCCGCGACGGGGGCCGGTGCATGTACTGCGGTGGCGTCGCAACCAGCGTCGACCACGTCATCCCGCGCAGCCGCGGGGGCAAGCACGTCTGGGACAACGTGGTGGCGTCCTGTCGCCGCTGCAACCACGTGAAGGCCGACCGCCACCTCGGCGAGATCGGCTGGCGGCTGCGCCACAAACCCGCCCCACCTACCGGCCTGGCCTGGCGCATCATCGGGACCGGCCACCGGGATCCGCGCTGGTTGCCGTACTTGCAGCCGTACGGCGCGGACGACGCCTTGGCCCGGATCGAGGGCATTCCCGCCTGAGGATCCGGGCTTTCGCATCTCCTGGCGCGGGATGCCCGCACGGGACCGGGGACAGACCTTTCCACCCCGGTCCCGAAAGGTGGCCGTCGTGGACGGGTCCGGCGGGACCCAGGGGAAGTGCTTGCGTGCGGAGCGTGAGGAGGAGGGCCTTCTTCGGCGGGGGGACGTCTGGCATCGCGCTCACTGGGTAGGGCTGCGATGACCATTCGTATCGACGAGGAGGCTTTCGTGGCCGCATCGGCGCACCTTCTGCTGTCCGCTCTCTCCGACGACCGGCCCCGCCGCGACGACAAGCCGCGCGCAGAGGCGGGTGCACGCTCCAAACGCACCCCTCCGCCCGGGGACACGCACCGTTCCAAACGCACGCCGTTCCCGCGGCAGGCGGCGCCGCCCGCCGACCGTGATCCGGCTAAGGCCTCTCCGGCCGGCCCGGATCTCGCACATGTGTGCGCCTTCAGCGCCGAGGGTGCCTGCACCGAGGCCCCGCTGACCAGCGAACCTCCGCTGCCCGACGCCGAACCCCTCACCAGCGAGCCTCCGCTCGCCGCCCCCGACGCCGACTTCACGAGGCCGTGACGGGCCACGGCCCGGACGCCGACACAACTGCACACGACCGCTCCTCGGACGCCGATCCCGCGAGGTTGTGAATGACCGCATCCCGGACGACGCTGATCCCGCGAGGCCATGGATGACCGCCATCCCGACGCCGGCCGCGCGAGGCCGCGGGTGAGCGCGCCCCGGCCGGCCGACGTCCCCGACGAGGACCTGTGCCGGCTCGCCGAGTCCCACGGTGTCGCCCCCTCCTACAGCCCCGCCCCGCACCGCACGGTCGCCGCCTCGGCCGCCGCGCTCATCGGGACCCTCGCCGCGCTCGGGGTCGACGCGAGCACGCCCGAGGCCACCCGGGCCGCGCTCGCCGCCCGCCGCGCGGAACTACGCGAGCGGCTGCTCCCGCCGACCGTCGTGAGCTGGGGCGGCGCCGCGCCGGCCGCCCTCGCCGCGCTGCCCGAGGGCACCCGGCTGCGGGTCGAGACCGAGCAGGGCGAGACCCGTGACGCCGCCGCACACCTCCCGCCCGGCGTCCACCGCCTCACCGCGGCCGCGCCCGACGGGCGGACCGCCCACGCCCATCTGATCGCCGCCCCGTCCCGGCTGCCCACACCGGCGGCCCGGTCGTACGGACTGCTGGTCCAGCTGTACTCCCTGCTGTCGCGGCGCTCCTGGGGCATGGGCGACCTCGGCGACCTCGACGAACTCACCGCCTGGGCCGGCCGCTCGCTGGGCGCCGGATTCATCCAGGTCAACCCCCTGCACGCGGCCGTCCCCGGCGTCCCCACCGACCCCTCCCCGTACCGCCCCTCCTCCCGGCGCTTCCCCGACCCGGTGCACCTGCGCGTCGAGGCCGTTCCCGAGTACGCCCACGCCGACGACCGCGAGCGCGTGCGCTCGCTCGCCGAACGGGCGGACAGGCTGCGCGAGTTGGTGCTGGAGAAGGACGCGCTGATCGACCGGGACGCGGTGTGGGAGCTGAAGCGGGAGGCGCTGGAGCTGGTGGGGGAGGTGCCCCTCGGCCCCGGCAGGCGCGCCGCCTACTGCGACTACCTCGCCGAGGAGGGCGAGGCCCTGGAGGACCACGCCACCTGGTGCGCGCTGGCCGAGGTGCACGGCCCCGAGTGGCACACCTGGCCCGCCGGGCTGCGGGACCCCCGCTCGCCCGAAACCGCGCGTGCGCGACGGGAGTTGATGCACCGCGTCGACTTCCACTGCCGCCTCGCCTGGCTCACCGACGCCCAGCTGGTCGCCGCCCAGCGCACCGCGCGGGAGGCGGGGATGCCGGTCGGGATCGTGCACGACCTCGCGGTCGGCGTGCATCCCGGGGGCGCCGACGCCTGGGCGCAGCAGCGGTACTTCGCCGCCGGGATGTCCGTGGGCGCCCCGCCGGACGCCTTCAACTCCCGGGGCCAGGACTGGGGTCTGCCGCCCTGGCGCCCGGACCGGCTGGCCGAGTCCGGATACGCGCCGTTCCGGGGGCTGCTGCGCGGACTGTTCCGCTACGCGGGCGCCCTGCGCATCGACCATGTGATGGGCCTGTTCCGGCTGTGGTGGGTGCCGGTGGGACTGCCGCCGACGGAGGGGACGTACGTCCGCTACGACGCGGAGGCCATGCTCGCCGTCCTGGTGCTGGAGGCCTCGCGGGCCGGGGCGATGGTGATCGGTGAGGATCTCGGCACGGTCGAGGAAGGCGTCAGGGAAGCGCTGCGCGAGCGGGGGGTGTTCGGCACGTCGGTGCTGTGGTTCGAGCGGGACTGGGAAGGCGACGGCCGGCCGTTGCCGCCGGACAGCTGGCGCGCCGACTGCCTGGCCACCGCCACCACCCACGACCTGCCGCCCACCGCGGCCCGGCTCACCGGCGACCACGTGGAACTCCGTGACCGGCTCGGCCTCCTCGGCGCCCCCCTGGACGTGGAGCGCGCGCGGGCCGCCGCCGACACGGGGGAGTGGCTCGCCCTCCTCACCCGGCTGGGACTGCTGCGCGGCACCGGTGGCGGTCTCGGCGCGGGCGCGGAGGAGGCCGAGGTGCAGGCCGTGCACCGCTATCTGCTGCGCACGCCCGCCCGGATGATCGGCGTGTGGCTGCCGGACGGGGTGGGGGACCGGCGTCCGCAGAACCTGCCGGGGACGTGGGACGAGTATCCGAACTGGCGCCTGCCGATCGCCGACGCGTCCGGCCGCCCGGTGACCCTGGAGGTCCTGGCGTCCTCGCCCCGGCTGCGCTCCCTGATGGAGGTCCTACGGGAGGAGGCGAACGAGGCGGCACGGCGGGACGAGGGGGGCTCGTGAGACCGAGGCCGGGGGCTGGCACACGGGCCGTGGCGGGTGTGCGGGCGAGGCCGGGGGCTGGCACACCACGGGTCGTGGCGGGTGTGCGGGCGTGGCCGGAAGGCCGACGGGCCGTGGCGGGTGTGTGGGGGGCCCGGGCACACGGGCGGCCGTGGCGGGTGTGTGGGCGAGGCTGAGGGGCCGGCATACGGGCCGTGGCGGGCGTGGGGGCACGCGGGTCGTGCGCGGGGCGCAGACCGCGAGGGTGTGAGGGCGCGGCAGGGCTTACCGGCGGCGTGCCGTGGGGTCAGGGGCGGCGCGGAACGGCACCGGGGCGGGCGCCTCGACGCCCGGCATCAGGCGGTGGTACGAGTCCACCGTCGGGTTGCCCGGGCGGTGGGGGACCGCCGGGTTGGGCCGCCCCGTGATGTTCTCGTCCGTCGCCGGCCGGGCGCCTTCGGGCACCTCGGCCTCGCGGCGCCGGACCCCTTACGGCACCCCGGACGCGCGGCCGCCCCCGGGGTTCGATACTTTTGGCACCGTGGACAAGAAGAACGCCCTGCGCGCCGGCGCCCTGGCCGCCGGTACGACGCTGATGATGCTGCTCATGTCGTCCCCCGCGCTCGCGCTGACGCGTGACGACGGCGACGACCCCGGCACGGGCCTGAGCGTCATCGAGACGCTGGGCTGGTTCGTGTTCGCCCCGCTCGCGATCTTCGGAGTGATCGCGGGCCTCGTCATGGTCCTGGACAAGTCCCACAAGCAGCGGGACACGACCAGCTCCAACATCACGACGCGGGCCGACGCCCAGGCCTGAGGGCCGACTCCGCCCGCCCCGCTCACGCGTCCGTCGAGAGCAGCTTCCGTAGCAGGTCGGCGAGTTGGCCGACCTGCCCGGGGGTGAGGGCCGCGAGGGCCTCCGCCTGGACGGCGAGTCCCGCCCGCGACGCCTCCTCGACGAGGTGGAGGCCCTGTTCGGTGAGGGTCACCTGGAGGGCCCGCCGATCGTGCGGGTCAGGCAGGCGGCGTAGCAGTCCGGCTCGCTCCAGCTTGTCCAGACGGCCGGTCATACCGCCGGTGGTGAGCATCAGCGTGGCCGAGAGCCGACGGGGCGAGAGGGTGTAGGGCTCGCCCGAGCGCCGCAGGGCGGCCAGCACGTCGAACTCGCCGCGTGAGACGCCGAAGCGTGCGTACGCCTTCTCCATCCGGTCGTCCATCGTGCGCGCCAGCCGGTGGACGCGGCCGAAGACCTCGATCCCCCTGGTGTCCAGATCGGGCCGTACGGCGGCCCACTGGGCGACGATCGCGTCGACCGCGTCTCCGGGGGAGGGGTCGGGGAGCGGGGTCATGGGGGGAGTATCCGCGCGGGGTCCCGCGGCTGCAAGAAGTGGGCGGGAGCGGCTCGCCCGGCGCTCCGCCGCCCCCGCATCGCCGGGTCCGGGCGGGGCTCGCGGACCATGAACACGTCCACCGCGTCCTCCGTCTCCGGCGTGAACCCGTGGCGCTCGTACAGGCGTCGCGCCGGGCTGCCCTGGAGGACGTTCAGGCGGATCCGCCGACCGTCGCGGTCGGCGCGCTCCAGCAGGGCGCGCAGCACCGCCCCGCCGATGCCGGCGCCCTGGAGGCGCGGGGCCAGGTAGAAGTGCTCCAGCCAGTGGACGTCACCGGCCGGGCGCAGGGACACGCAGCCCGCGAACGTGCCGCCGACCTCGATCACCCAGGTGTGCTCCGGCATGAACCCGTCCCGCAGCCGCTGCCGTACGCGCCGCTCGTCGTACCGACCGAGCCGCTCCAGATCCGACCGCAGCACCAGGGCCCGCAACTCGGCCACCGCCTCGACGTCCGCCGTCGACGCCGGGCGCGTCTCCCAGTCCCCCATGATCTCCAGGCTATCCCGCCGCACGCCGAGGGGCGCCCCCGAGCCGAGCTCGCAGGGCGCCCCTCGGACCGCGTGGCGGGCGGGGTGGACCCTAGCCCTGGGCCGCCGCGGCGTCCGCCGCCTGGGCCCGCAGGGCCCGTTCGACGCCCGCGCGCGACTCCGACACCAGCCGCCGCAGCGCGGCGCCCGGCTCCGCGGCCGACAGCCACGCGTCGGTCTTGGCGAGGGTCTCCTCGGAGACCTGCACCGTCGGGTACAGACCGACCGCGATCTGCTGGGCCATCTCGTGGGAGCGGGAGTCCCAGACGCCCTTCAGCGCCTCGAAGTACCTGTCGGCGTAGGGCGCGAGCACCTCGCGCTGGTCGGTCTGGACGAAGCCGCCGATCACCGCCTCCTGCACGGCGTTCGGCAGCTTGTCGGACTCGACGACCGACGCCCAGGCCTCCGCCTTGGCCTCCGGCGTCGGGCGGGCGGCACGGGCGGTGCCGGCGTGGCGCTCACCCGCCGCCGTCCTGTCGCGCTCATACTCGTCCGCGATCTCCGCCTCGTCGAAGCGGCCCACGGCCGCGAGCCGCTGGACGAACGCCCAGCGCAGCTCGGTGTCCACGACCAGTCCCTGCACCGTCTGGGCGCCGTCGAGCAGTGCCTCCAGCAGATCGAGCTGCTCGGGGGTGCGGGCGGTCGCCGCGAAGGCGCGCGCCCAGGCCAGCTGGTGGTCGCCGCCCGGCTCGGCGGCGCGCAGGTGCGCCAGCGTGGCGTCCGTCCAGCGGGTCAGCAGCATCTCGCGGGCGGCCGGGTCGGCGTACAGGTCGATCGCCAGCTTCACCTGCCGCTGCAGCGACTGCACGACGCCGATGTCCGACTCCTTGCCGATGCCGGACAGGACGAGGGAGAGGTAGTCGCGGGTGGGGAGCTCCGCGTCGCGCGTCATGTCCCACGCCGACGCCCAGCACAGCGCCCGTGGCAGCGACGACTCGAAGTCGCCGAGGTGCTCCGTGACGAACGCCAGCGACCGCTCGTCGAGGCGGACCTTGGCGTACGACAGGTCGTCGTCGTTCAGCAGCACGACGTCCGGCAGCGCCCGGCCGACCAGCTGCGGTACGGCCGTCAGGTCGCCGTCGACGTCCAGCTCGACGCGCTCCTCACGGACCAGCTTCCCCGCGTCGTGGTCCATCGAGTACAGGCCCACCGCGATCCGGTGCGGACGCAGCGTCGGCTCGCCCTTCGCGCCCGCGGGCAGCGCGGGCGCCTCCTGGCGGATCGCGAAGGACGTGACGACACCGTCGGCGTCCGTCTCGATCTCGGGGCGCAGGACGTTGATCCCGGCGGTCTCCAGCCACTTGCGCGACCAGGTCTTCAGGTCCCGCCCCGAGGTCTCCTCCAGGGCGGTCAGCAGGTCGCTCAGGCGGGTGTTGCCGTAGGCGTGCCGCTGGAAGTAGGCCTGCACGCCGCGGAAGAACTCGTCCTCACCGACGTAGGCGACGAGCTGCTTGAGCACCGAGGCGCCCTTGGCGTACGTGATGCCGTCGAAGTTGACCAGCACGTCGTCGAGGTCGTTGATCTCGGCCATGATCGGGTGCGTGGACGGTAGCTGGTCCTGGCGGTACGCCCAGGTCTTCATGGAGTTGGCGAACGTCGTCCACGCGTGCGGCCAGCGCGATCCCGGCGCGGCCGCCTGGCAGGCGATGGACGTGTACGTGGCGAACGACTCGTTCAGCCACAGGTCGTTCCACCACTCCATGGTGACCAGGTCGCCGAACCACATGTGCGCCAGCTCGTGCAGGATGGTCTCGGCGCGCACCTCGTACGCCGCGTCCGTGACCTTCGAGCGGAAGACGTACTGGTCGCGGATGGTCACCGCGCCCGCGTTCTCCATCGCGCCCGCGTTGAACTCCGGCACGAACAGCTGGTCGTACTTCTCGAACGGGTAGGCGTGGTCGAACTTCTCCTGGAACCAGTCGAAGCCCTGCCGCGTGACCTCGAAGATCGCGTCCGAGTCGAGGTGCTCGGCGAGCGAGGGCCGGCAGTAGATGCCGAGCGGGACGGACCGGCCGTCCTTCTCGTACACGCTGTGCACGCTGTGGTAGGGGCCGGCGATCAGGGCCGTGATGTACGTCGAGATGCGCGGCGTGGGCGCGAAGACCCAGACGTTGTCCTGGGGTTCGGGCGTGGGCGAGTTGGAGATGACGGTCCAGCCCTCGGGCGCCCGCACGGTGAACTGGAAGGTCGCCTTCAGGTCCGGCTGCTCGAAGGACGCGAACACGCGGCGGGCGTCCGGCACCTCGAACTGGGTGTAGAGGTAGGCCTGGTCGTCCACCGGGTCGACGAACCTGTGCAGGCCCTCGCCGGTGTTGGTGTACGCGCAGTCGGCCGTGACGCGCAGTACGTTCCGGCCCTCCAGCAGGCCGGTCAGGGCGATCCGCGAGTCCTTGAAGACCGCGTCGGCGTCGAGCGGGTCGCCGTTGAGGGTGACCTCATGGACGGTCGGCGCCACCAGGTCGATGAAGGACTCGCCGCCGGTCTCGGCGACATCGAAGCGGACCGTGGTCACGGACCGGAAGGTGCCTCCCCCACTCTCGGCTTCGCTCGAGCGGGAGGTGCCCCCACCCTGCGCCCCGGACAGGTCGAGATCGATCTCGTACGAGTCAACGGTCAGCAGCTTCGCCCGCTGCTGCGCCTCTTCGCGAGTCAGGTTTGTGCCAGGCACGCGGTCATCTCCTCGTCATGTGTCGGTGGCGCCATCCTTCCACGCGACCTGCGCGGATGGCGATGTCCGTTTCCCGCCGGTGGGCGGGGCGGCGACACGCGAACCTGGGGCCATGACGACGTACAGAGCACGCGCCATCGACGAGCCGGTCCTCAAGGAGCTGCGCGCCACCGACGACGCGGGGCGGGGGACGACCTTCGTGACGGACGAGGAAGGCGGGGCGCCGCTGCGCTGCTGCCTGCGCCGCAGCGCGCCCGGCGAGCCGATCGCCCTGGTCTCGTACGCGCCGCTGCGCCGCTGGGCGGCGGCGACGGGCGCCGATCCGGGGGCCTACGACGAACAGGGCCCCGTCTTCATCCATGCGGGGGAATGCGGGGGGCCGCGGGGCGACGGCGACCTGCCCTTCACGAACGCGCACCGCACGCTGCGCCGCTACTCGGCCGCGGGGCGCATCCTGGGCGGCCGGCTGGTCGAGGACGACTTCGAGGCGGCGCTCACGCACGCGTTCGACGACCCGGAGGTGGCACTCGTCCATGTCCGGGCCGTCGAGCACGGCTGCTTCCTCTACGAGGTCCGCAGGCCGTAGGGCCCTGGGGCCCGTCGGCGCGGAGGACTCAGCCGGCGGCCTTGGCGGACAGCTCCGCCGCCACCAGCTCCGCGATCTGCACCGCGTTCAGCGCGGCACCCTTGCGCAGGTTGTCGCTGGAGACGAACAGGGCGATGCCGTGGTCGACCGTCTCGTCCTCGCGGATGCGGCCGACGTACGACGGGTCCTGACCGGCCGCCTGGAGCGGGGTCGGGACCTCGGAGAGGGCCACGCCGGGGGCGCCGGCGAGCAGCTCCTTGGCGCGCTCGGCGCTGATCGGGCGGGCGAAACGGGCGTTGATCTGGAGCGAGTGACCGGTGAAGACCGGGACGCGGACACAGGTGCCGGAGACCTTCAGGGCGGGGATCTCCAGGATCTTGCGGGACTCGTTGCGGAGCTTCTGCTCCTCGTCGGTCTCGTTCAGGCCGTCGTCCACGACCGTGCCGGCCATCGGCAGCACGTTGTACGCGATCGGGGCGACGTACTTGTCCGGCGCCGGGAACTGCGCCGCGGAGCCGTCGTGCGTCAGCTTCGGCGCGTCCTCGCCGACCTTCTTGACCTGCTCGAACAGCTCGTCCACACCGGCGAGACCGGAGCCGGACACCGCCTGGTAGGTGGCGACGACGAGCGCTTCGAGGCCCGCCTCCTCGTGCAGCGGCTTCAGCACCGGCATCGCGGCCATCGTCGTGCAGTTCGGGTTGGCGATGATGCCCTTGGGGCGGCTCGCGATCGCGTGCGGGTTCACCTCGGACACCACCAGGGGCACCTCCGGGTCCCGGCGCCAGGCGGAGGAGTTGTCGATCACGACCGCGCCCTGCCCGGCGACCTTCTCGGCCAGCGCCTTGGAGGTCGAGCCGCCCGCGGAGAACAGGACGATGTCCAGGCCGGTGTAGTCGGCCGTGGCCGCGTCCTCCACCGTGACCCCGTCCAGGACCGTTCCCGCCGAGCGCGCCGAGGCGAACAGCCGCAGTTCCGTCACCGGGAAGTCGCGCTCCGTGAGGATCCTGCGCATGACCGTGCCGACCTGACCGGTGGCTCCGACGATTCCGACCCTCACGACGACTCCTTTGCGTGGTTTGCGGGCGCCCCTGCCCTGACCGGGGCCTTTCCATCATGCGGGGCACCCGGGCCCCTGTGTCCAATCCTTTGGGCTTGTGCCCGCCTGGTGGGACGGGGCCTCTATGACCTACGCCACTGATGCCTGCCCCGAAATCGGATCGAACGTTCCGGCCCGTCCGGGCGTCTTAAGGGAAACGCGGCAAGGAGAGGGGTGGCTGTGCTGCGCGGAAGGGCGCGCCGCGGCCAGGGGGGCGACGGGCACGGTGACGTCGGCGATCCCTTGGACGCGGCCCAGGAGCGCCGGGTGCGGGCGGTGCTCGCGCTCGGCGGGGTGCCGCAGGCGGACCTGCCGGACGGGGTGCAGCAGGTACGCCTGCGGCTGCTGGAGCGGGCCGCGAGCGGCCACGAGGCACCGCGGGACGTCTCGGCGTGGGCGGCGGTGGTCGCCTCCAACCTCGCCATGGACTGGCACCGCGCCAAGCGCCGGCAGGAGCGGATCGGGGAGCGCCTGGCCTCGCTGCGCCAGCCGGCGCACCCCTCCGGCGAGGACACCAGCCTGCTGTCCCTCGCCGTCGCCCAGGGCCTGGACGAACTGCCCGACGCGCAGCGTCAGGTCCTCGTCCTGCGGTTCTACGCCGACCTGCCGGTGCGGTCCATCGCCGAGGAGCTCGGCGTCCCGGAGGGCACGGTCAAGAGCAGGCTGCACACGGCGGTCCGGGCACTGCGCGCCCGCCTGCACGAGGACGAGGTGGTGTGAGGTGAGCGTCGAACACGGCGGCGACGGCGGCCGCGACGGCGGATCCTTCCCCGTCGACCCGCTGATGGCCGTCCTCACCGACGAGCCGCTGACCGAGGCGGCCCGCGCCGACGGCGCCTTCATGGCCGCGCACCGGTCGGCGGCCGCGGACGTGGCGCTGCTGCGCGAACAGCTGGGAATCCTCGGCGCGGCGCTGGCGGCGGAGCCGGAACGATCCGCGCCGGTCCCGGCGCCCGTCCGGACGCGCCCGCGGCGTCGGCGCTCCTTCGCGCTCGTCCTCGGCGCGGCCGGAATCGCGGCCGCCGGGGCGATGGTGGCGGGCCTCGGGTGGCTGCTCGTCCAGGCGGGCGGTGGCGCGGACGAGACGGCCGGGGCGGCCGCCGACAGCGCCGAGTCCGACGCCAAGACGGCGGGCCCGCTCGGCTCGGCCGAGTATCTGGCCTGCGCCCGCCTGGTCGTCGAGGGCGAGGTGACGAAGGCCCGGCCCGTCCCCGGCACCGCCGAGGAACGCGTCACCCTCGACGTGACCCGCTCCTGGAAACCGGCGGACGGCGACGCCGAGGTCACGTTCGCGATCCCCACCAGCGCCGGCCTCGACGAGGGCGGCCAGGCACTCGTCGTCATCCGCCGAGGCAGCGCGTCCCCCGACTTCTGGCTCGTCGGCGAAGCGGCCATCGCCGGTCAACGCCCGCTGCTCACCGAGACGCTGCCGCAGGCGGCCACGACACCCTGCGGATAGCAGAAGGGCGGGCGCCCGCACGGACGCCCGCCCCTCGGCCTACCGACGTGCTACGGCGTGACCTTCTCGATCTTCACGTTGCCGATGCCCGCCGCGGTGCCGCGGGCGTTGACCAGCTGCACCTGACCGAAGAACTCGCGTCCCTCGGGGGCGGCGGCGGTGGCCACGACGTCGCCGGTGACGGTCGCCGACGCGCCCGTGCCGAGCTTGACCGGAGCCGAGCCGTCCACGCTCACGCTGCCGAGGGCGGCGGAGAAGAAGACGTCCCGGTAGTCGTACGCGGTGGAGCCGGCCGGCACGGCGTAGCCGACGACCTCGACGGTGTAGGTGCCGGCCTTCGGGGAGGCGATGGTCACCTGCTCCTCCGAGTCGCCGTCGGCGGCCTGGCCGACGACCGCACCGGTGCTGTCGTAGACCGTCAGGTCCAGGTCGGCCGCCGCGTCCGAGACACCGCCGATGGCGACGTCCAGCGAGGTGGCGCCCGCGGGCACCTCGACCGTGCTGGTCTGCGTCTGGCCCTGCGCGATCGTCGGGCGGGTGGTCTTGGACGAGCCGAGCGGCCCGCCGACCAGCTTGCCGTCGATGGCGGCGTAGCCGTTGGTCACCTTCCAGGAGGCGGTGGCCGGCACGCCGACCTTGGCCTCGGGCACGGTCACGGTCTCCGGGTCGAAGGCCGCGCCGAGCACGGTGACGTCCAGCTTGTACGGGTTGTCGAGCAGCGGCGACGTACGGCGCGACTCGACTTCGATCTCCCAGACTCCCGGCTGCGGGTCGGCGTACGAGCGCACGTCCGGACGGCAGGTGTTGGCCGGGTTCGAGTAGTTCGGGTAGCAGTTGATCGTCGACGTCGGGTCGGACGGGACGCCGTAGGGGTGGATGGCGATGAACCGGGTCTGGCTCCCGCTCCTCAGCCCGCCGATCGCGACCTCCAGCGACTTGGCGCCCTCGGGCACGGTCACGAAGTACGAGGTGGTGCTGTTGCGCTGCACCGAACCGGACGCGGAGTAGCTGTACTTCAGCGGCTGCGCGACGACGACGGTGTGGAGGACCAGCTTGTCGATGCCCTCGGTGCGCGGGTCGTCGAGCTCCAGGATCGCGCTCTTCAGCCCTGCGGACTTCGGAGCGGCCTGCACCTTGACGGTGACCGGCTGGTTCAGCGGGAGCCTCACCACGTCGTCGCCGACGATGCGGAAGGTGCCGCCCGTGTTGTTCTCGAAGTGCAGCTCGTGCCGGACCGCCGTGGCGGGACCGGACGTACGGGTGATGGTGACGTCGTACGTCTTCTTCTGGCCGGCCTTCAGGCCGCCCTCACGGTCGTAGAGGCCGGTGCCGAAGCCCGGGGTCTTGAGGAACTGGTCGATCGCGGTGTCGACCGGCGCCTTGACCTCGTAGGTGTGCGCGGTGGCGTCGTCACGGATCGAGTCCCAGGCGTCCGGGATGTTGATCAGGCCGGCGCCCTCCTCGTACGCCTGCACACCCTTGATGTGGTCGGCGGTCGAGGTCAGTGCCGTGCGCAGGGTCGCCGGGGTGAGGTCGATGCCCTTCTGCTGCGCGGCGGACAGCAGCAGCGCCGCGGCTCCGGTCGCCTGCGGAGAGGCCATCGAGGTGCCCTGGAGCATGGAGTAGCCGGGCGGCAGGCTGTAGCCGGCCTCGGCGACCGGGCCGCCGGGCGACCAGGTCTGCGTGGTGTTGATCGCGGCGCCGGGCGCGGAGAGCGTCGGCGTGAAGCCGCCGTCCTCACGCGGGCCGCGCGAGGAGAACGGCATCATGGCGTACCGCTTCTCCACGGCCGAGCCGTAGTTGGCGGCCCAGGTCTCCTTGGAGACGGTCGCACCGACCGAGATCACCTTGTCGGCCAGCGACGGGTCGCCGATGGTGTTGGCGCCGGGGCCGGAGTTGCCCGCGGAGATCACCAGCTGGACGCCGTACTCGTCGATCAGGCGCGTGTACAGCTCGGCGCGCGCGTTGTTGCCGTCGTTGAGCGCCGGGAGGCCGCCGATCGACATGTTGACGATGTCGACGCCCCGGTTGACGACCAGGTCGATCATGCCTTCGGTGAGGGCCACGTTGGTGCAGCCGCCCGACCAGGTGCAGGCCCGGGAGGAGACCAGCTTGGCGCCGGGGGCAGCACCGTTCATCCGGCCGCCGAACAGGCCGTTGGCGGCGGTGATGCCGGCCACGTGCGAGCCGTGCGAGCCCTCGATGACGCCGATGCTGACGTAGTCGGCCTTGGCGCCGGCCGCGTTGTAGACGACGTCCTTGCGGATCTCGACCACGAACGGGATCCGCTCGGCGATCGCGGTCGCCGGGTCGTCCGTGCCGAAGTACCCGATCTGGAAGCCGTCCTTGTACGGCTTCATCGCGGCGTCGTCGGTGAAGTCGAGGTCGTCGTCCAGGTCGACGCGCGCGGTGCCGGAGGCGGCGTCGTACAGGACGCCCCAGACGTCCGTGGTGTCGCCGTCGCGGTTCAGGTCACCGGCCATGTCGCCGCCGGTGGTGGCCGACTCGGAGAAGTAGTTGAACTTGTACGAGCCCTCGGGCGCCTTGAACGTCTCGGTGCCGAGCGTGGGCGTGGTGATGGCGAACGTGGGGCCGCTGACCGAGGTGGTCATCCGGCGCCAGGTGCCGTCGCCGTCGACGACCGGGTCCGTGGCGGTCACCCAGTCGACGATCTTGCGCTCACCGGTCGTGGTCTTCTGCAGCGCCGGGTGGCCGAGGTCCACGCCCGAGTCGAGGATGCCGATGGTGACACCGCGGCCGTCCGCCTTCGGGTGGTCCGCGACGAAGTCGACGGCGCCGGTCTCGAAGGACGGGTTGTACGGGTTCTCGGCCGGGGTGTTCCTCCCCGGCGCGGGGTAGCTGCCGGCGGCCTTGCCGCCCTGCGTGGTGCCCGCGTTCGGCCGCGGGTCGTCCAGGGGTATCTCCTCGCGCAGGTCGATGCCGTGCACGGAGGACAGCTTGGCGGCGGCGGCGATGGCCGCGTCCGCTTTGCCGGTGGGGACGGTGGCCCGGACGTAGCCCAGCCTGTCGTACGTACGGCCCACGAGGCCGCCGTCGACGGAGTCGAGCTGCTCGGCGACCTGCTCGGTGCCGCCGGGCGCGGTGGCGACCATCATGGTGACGGTCTTGGCGCCGTCGGCCTTGGCCTCGGCGAGCAGTTCCGCGTCGCCGGAACCGAGCTTTTCGTGCGCGGACTTCGCTCCGGGGTCGGCGGCCGCGGGCGCCTGGTCCGCGGCGAGCGCCACGGGTATCGGCCCGGCCGCGGCCAGCGCGGCGACAAGGCCGGCGGCCACGGCGATCCGGGCCACGCGTCTCGCGCCCGGTATCGGTTCGCTCTGGGGGCTGAGTGACATCGGCATCCCTTGTTGGTTAAGGAACGAGACAGTCCGGAACACCGTCCCGGACGACCGCTCAGCCTTACGCAACGGTGGGTGCTTTGGCGAGGGTTGACCGCATCGAAATGGATGAATGGGGAAAACCCGCGATGCGCATCGAGGGGTACAGGGGGCGAGCGGAACATTTCGGGTGGCGGGCGGCATTCCCGGTGAGGCGGGATAGCGTCCCCTCGTGCGCAAGAAGTTGAGGGTGGCGGCCTACGCCATATGCGTCCGCGACGGCCAGGTGCTGCTCGCCCGCTCCCCGGCACCCGACGGGACACCGGAGTGGGTGCTGCCCGGCGGCGGCATGGAGCACGGCGAGGACCCCTACGACACCGTCCGCCGGGAGGTGCGCGAGGAGACCGGCTACCGCATCGAGGTCACCGGCATCCTCGGCGTCCACTCCCTGCACCGCACCTTCCCGGGCCCCCGCTTCCGCCGGGCGACCGACCACCACGGCGTGCGCCTCGTGTACGAGGGGACGGTGGCCGGCGGCGAACTGCGCCACGAGATCGGCGGCTCCACCGACATGGCCGCCTGGCACGCGCTCGACGCCGTTCCCGCCCTGCGGCGTATCGGCCTGGTCGATCTGGGTCTGCGGCTGTGGCGGGAACGTCCGGCCGCGGGGCGCGTCGACCTGGGATAGGAGCAGGTCCTGGAGGGCCGGCGTGGCCCTCGGGAGAGGAAAGGCCGAAACCCACTCAACCTGGACGCACTTCGGCAACCTTCACGGGGTGCTCATGGTTTCTTCCCCCGACTGTGCTGTGATCCACGAAGGATCCGAGGGGATCGGATGGGGGAAGACATGAGCGTACGAGTGACCCTGGTGGCGGCGACGGCCGTGGCGCTGTCGGCGGCCCTGGCCGGCGCGGCCCTGGCGGCCCCCGGCGGCGGCCACGACGCCACCCGCGAGGCGCTGCGGGCCGCCGTGCGGGAGGGCGTGCCCGGTGCCACGGCGACGGTGAAGGACGGGCACCGCACATGGCGGGCGACCGAGGGCGTGGGCAACCTGCGCACCGGCGAGCCGCGTTCGGCGTCCGACCGGTACCGGGTGGGCAGCATCACCAAGACGTTCGTGGCGACGGTGCTGCTCCAGCTGGAGGCGGAGGGCCGGCTGTCGCTGGACGACACGGTGGAGCGGTGGCTGCCGGGCACGGTGCGAGGCAACGGCCACGACGGGCGGAAGATCACCCTGCGCCGGCTGCTGAACCACACCAGCGGCATCAACGACTACACCTCGGACGAGGAGTTCGGCCGTACGTACTTCCTGAAGGCCGGCTTCTTCGCGCACCGCTACGACACGAAGAGGCCGGCCGAGCTGGTGGCGATCGCGATGGGGCACCGGCCCGAGTTCGCGCCGGGCACGTCCTGGGGCTACTCCAACACCAACTACGTCCTCGCCGGCATGGTGATCGAGAAGGCGACCGGACGTCCCTACGGCGCGGAGATCCGCGACCGGATCATCGAGCCGCTGCACCTGCACGCCACGTCGGTGCCGGGCATGCGGGCCGCGCTTCCGCAGCCCAGCAGCCGTGCCTACGGCAAGCTGGCGCCGACGACGACCGGGCCGACGTACGACGTCACGAGGCTGAACCCCTCCCTGGCGTACGCGGCCGGTGAGATGATCTCCGACTCCTCGGACCTGAACCGCTTCTACCGGGCGCTGCTCGGCGGCGAGCTGCTGCCGCCGGGGCAGCTGAAGGCCATGAAGACGACGGTGGAGATCGACGGCGCCCCGAACGACGGCTACGGACTCGGCCTGATGGAGCGGAAGCTGTCCTGCGGTGTCCACGTCTGGGGCCACGGCGGCGGCATACACGGCTCGTCGTCCGAGGCGGTCACCACCCCCGACGCCCGGCACTCCCTCGCCCTCAACTTCAACGGCGACTGGGCGGGCGACACCGACGCGGTCGTCGAGGCGGAGTTCTGCGGCGACGCCCGCGGCGCGACGCGCCTCGGGACGCGCTGACCCGCTCCGCCGCGCCCGGACATGAGGAGGGGCCGTACGGCGTCGCCGCCGTACGGCCCCTCCCCTCCCCTCCTGATGCCTGCCCCGGTCCGTCACTACCGGGGCAGCACCACCACATACGCCGCCGGGTCCCGGTCCGCCGACGCCATCAGCGCCGTGCGCACGACCGTCGCCTGCTGCTCCCTCGCGTCCCGCAGCTTCCTGGGCGTGATGTACACGACCGTGATGCCCAGCCGCTCCAGGTGTTCACGCTTGCGGGCGTACTCCGACCACAGGGCGTCGTCCTCCTGCCGGTCCCCCTGGCGGGGTGCCCGGGTGTCCAGCTCCACCGCCACGGCGTGCTCCGGCCAGTAGGCGTCCAGGCCGCCCAGGTGCGGCCCACCGGGCAGGCGCAGGTCGACGTTCCACACCGGGTCGGGCAGGCCGAACTCCCGCACCATGCGGTACAGCCGGTCCTCCGCCATCGCCCGCCCCTCCGCGAGCAGCGAGTCGACGGCGTCCACGACATGCGGGCGGCTCAGCAGCCTCGCCTGGTTCAGCTCCCGCACGACCGCCGCCGGTTCGCAGTGCCCACCGCGCACCGCCTCGGTGAGCAGCCGCCGTACCGCGCCCGCGTCCGTGAGGTCGGCCACCGCGTCGGCCAGGGCCCGGGGCACCGGCGCGACCGGCAGGCCCGTGCGGTACTGCGGTGTGGGCAGCGCGGAGGTGCGCGACAGGCGGGCGCAGCCCGTCGAACGCAGTCGGCGCAGCCGGGGGACCAGCACGTCGATGTGGTCAAGGGAGGGCAGTGGGGGGACGGCGGCGAAGCCGTGCAGGTTGAGCGCGGCGAGACCGGTGATCATCGCCTCCGGGTAGGGCGGGCGTTGCTCGTCGTCGGCGCCGGGCTGGACCGGCACCCCGGGGGAGCGCTCGCGGGCCGCGTACATCAGCACCGCGTGCAGCCGCTCCTCGCTGGTCGGCGGGCCGGGGTGCAGCAGGTAGACGCCGGGGAGGAGTTCCTGCCAGGGGCCGCCGGACTTGCACTGCTCGTTGGTCTCGGCGGTGGAGACGCCGTGCGCCCGCAGCTGAGCGGTCGTCATGACACGGCGGCGGCCGTCGGACAGGTGGTGCAGGGGGCGGGGGGAGAGCGGGGTGTTGTGGTTCATGACCCGGAGATTCCCGTGCCTGATCCGCCCGTTAACCGCTGTTACACGGCCGTCGACAAATCCCGACAAGCTCGCACTAAAGGACGCATGTTCGGATGCCGAGAAGGCGACGAAAACCCCTGGTCCGTTCGGGTGCGGACCAGGGGTTACGGCTGTTCTTGCCTGAATTTCGTAACGGTGACCAACGGCCCAAGCTCAGGCCAAAGCTATGGTCAGCCGCCCGCCGCCGTGTCGCACGCCTGTGCCCGCAGGGCCCGTGCCAGGTCGTCCCGGGCCTCCAGGACCAGGCGGCGCAGCGCCGGCGCGGCGTCCTCGTGGGCGGCCAGCCAGGCGTCCGCGGCCGCCAACGTCTCCTCGCTCGCACGCAGCCCGGGGAACATCCCCCGCACCACGTGCATCGCGATCTGGATCGACCGCTCCCGCCACACCCGCTCGATCACCGCGAAGTACTTGTCGGCGTAGGGCTCCAGCAGGTCGCGCCGGGACGGCTGGGCGAAGCCCGCGATCGTCGCCTCGACGAGCGCGTTGGACAGCGCGTCCGACTCCACCACCTGCGCCCAGGCCTGGGCCTTGACCGCAGCGGAGGGGCGGGCGGCGAGGCAGCGGACCTGCCGGCGCCTGCCGGACGCGGTGTCGTCCCGGGCCAGCTCCGCGGCCAGCACCTCCTCGTCGGCGGCCCCGTGCGCGGCCAGCGGCTCCAGGAACGCCCAGCGCAGCTCCTGGTCGACCACCAGCCCGTCGATCAGCTCCGTGCCGTCCAGCAGCCCCTGGAGCAGGCCGAGGTGCTCCCCGCCGGACGCCACCGACGCGTAGAAGCGCGCCCAGGCCAGCTGCTGCTCACTGCCGGGTGCGGCCGCCCGCAGCTCCCGCAGCGCGCCCTGCGCGAGCAGCTCCTCGCCGGTGGCCCGCCACTTCGGCGCCGCGTAGTGGATCAGCGCCGACTCCGCCCAGGCGTGCAGCATCTGCAGCACGCCGATGTCCGACTCGCGTCCGGCGAACCGCAGCACCAGGTCGGCGAAGTCCCGCGTGGGCAGCAGCGCGTCGCGGGTCATGTTCCACAGCGCCGACCAGCACAGGGCCCGGGCCAGCGGGTCGGTCAGCTCGCCCAGCGCCTCCTTGAGCGTGGCGAGCGAGGTCTCGTCGAAGCGGATCTTGCAGTACGTGAGGTCGTCGTCGTTGACCAGGACCAGCTCCGGCGCCTCGGCGCCCACCGGCCCCGGCACGACCGTGCGCGGTCCGTCGACGTCCACCTCGTGGCCGGCGTACCGCTCCAGCGTCCCGCCCGCCGTACGCCGGTACAGCCCGATCCGTACCCGGTGCGGGCGCAGTTGGGGGTGCGACTCGGGTGCCTCCTGCACCACCGCCAGCTCCGCGACGCGGCCCCGCGCGTCCAGCAGCACCTGCGGGGTGAGGGAGTTGACGCCGGCGGTCTGGAGCCAGGCCCGCGACCAGGCGGCCATGTCCCGCCCGCTGGTCTCCTCCAGGATGGACAGCAGATCGCCGAGGCGCGTGTTGCCGTAGGCGTGCCGCTTGAAGTAGCGCCGCGCGCCCTCCAGGAACGCCTCCTCGCCGACGTACGCCATGAGCTGCTTGAGGACGCTCGCGCCCTTGGCGTACGTGATGCCGTCGAAGTTCAGCTTCGCGTCCTGAAGGTCGCGGATGTCGGCGGTCACGGGGTGCGTGGAGGGGAGCTGGTCGGCGCGGTAGGCCCACGACTTGCGGCGGTTGGCGAAGGCGATCCAGCCGTCGGTGAAGCGGGTGGCGCGGACCAGCGAGAAGGAGCCCATGAAGTCGGCGAACGACTCCTTCAGCCACAGGTCGTCCCACCACTCCATGGTGACCAGGTCGCCGAACCACATGTGCGCCATCTCGTGCAGGATCACCGTGGCGCGGTGCTCGTACGAGGTCTGCGTGACCTTCCCGCGGAAGAGGTACTCCTCCTGGAAGGTCACGAGACCCGGGTTCTCCATTCCGCCGAGGTTGTACTCGGGCACGAAGGCCTGGTCGTACTTCCCGAACGGGTACGGGTAGTCGAAGTGGTCGTGGAAGAAGTCCAGGCCCTGCTTGGTGATCCGGAAGATCTCGTCGGTGTCGAAGTAGGGCGCCAGGCCCTTGCGGCACAGCGCGCCGAGCGGGATCTCCAGCGCCGTGCCGTCCTCGAACTCGCGGGTGTAGGAGTCCGTGACGTAGTGGTACGGCCCCGCCGTGATGCACGTGATGTACGTGGCGATCGGCTTGGTCTCGGCGAACCGCCAGACGCCGTCGGCGAGTTGCCCGGCCCCGTTGCTCCACACCGTCCAGCCCTCCGGCGCCCGCACCTCGAAGCGGAAGGGTGCCTTGAGGTCGGGCTGCTCGAAGCCGGCGAAGACCCGACGGGCGTCGGCGGGCTCGTACTGGGTGTACAGGTACACCTCGCCGTCCTCCGGGTCGACGAAGCGGTGCAGGCCCTCGCCGGTACGGGAGTAGGCGCACAGCGCGTCGACGATCAGCTCGTTGTCGGCGGCGAGGTCCTCCAACTGGATCCGGGAGCCGTCGAAGACCTCGCTCGGGTCGAGGTCCCGGCCGTTCAGCGAGACCGCGGTGACGTGCGGCGCGATCAGGTCCGCGAAGCTCGCCGCGCCCGGCTCGGCGCAGCGGAACCTGATCGTGGTGACGGAGCGGAAGGTCCGCGGCCCGTCGCCGGACGTCTCGCCGGACGCCTCGCCGAGCGCGGAGCGCACGTCGAGCGACACGTCGTACCCGTCGACCGACAGCAGGGCGGCCCGCTCCCGGGCCTCGTCGCGGGTCAGATTCTCACCGGGCACGGGCGGCTCTCCCTCGGATTCGTCGGACGCGGGTTCGTCGGACGTCGCTGAACAGCACCGATCCTCCCATGCGGTGCTGACCGGGGGCAGCCGGGAATGGTCCGGGGCGCGGCGGTGTTCGTGCGGGAGTTCCCCGGGAGATTCACTTCCTCATGAGGAGAGACATGTCCGACAAAACGCCCGTCGACTTCTGGTTCGATCCCCTGTGCCCCTGGGCCTGGATGACCTCCCGGTGGGTGCTGGAGGTGGAGAAGGTCCGCGACATCGAGGTCCGCTGGCACCTGATGAGCCTCGCCGTGCTGAACGAGGACAAGGACGTGCCCGAGGAGTACCGCGAGATGCTCACCACCAAGGCGTGGGGCCCGGTGCGCGTGGTCATCGCGGCGCGGCAGGAGCACGGCCCCGAGGTGCTCGGCGACCTCTACACCGCGCTCGGCACCCGCATCCACAACCAGGGACAGGGCCCGGAGAAGGAGGCGGTCGCCGCCGCCCTCAAGGAGGTGGGCCTGCCCGACTCCCTGATGGAGCACTGGGACGCCACCCCCTACGAGCCCGAGTTGCGCGCCTCGCACCAGGAGGGCATCGACAAGGTCGGCCAGGAGGTCGGCACGCCCGTGATCGCGGTCCCCGGCCCCGGTGGCGAGCAGGTCGCCTTCTTCGGTCCGGTCGTCACCCCCGCCCCCCAGGGCGAGGAGGCCGCCCGCCTCTGGGACGGCACCCTCGCCGTGGCCTCGGTGCCGGGCTTCTACGAGCTCAAGCGCACCCGCACCAAGGGCCCGGACTTCAGCAACCTCTAGCTTTCCCGGGGTCGGTGGGCTCGGGCGGCATCTTCCGGGGCGGACGCAGTGGTCGCCACGAGTGGCCGGTGCGGATGTTGCGGCAGTCCCGCTCGGTGCTGACGCAGACCCAGTAGTGGTCCACGTACGCGCGGGGCGGGAGGCCTTCGAGTTCTCGGATCACGTCGCGTTCACGGTCGTCCTTGACCTGCCGGTGCGGCTGGTCGGCGCCGCAGGTCCAGCAGGGCAGGGTCCTCTCCATCGGCATCCCGCCACGATGACCCGGAACGCCGGGTACCGAAAGCCCCCGCGAGTCACGTCCTCGCGGGGGCTTCCGTCCATCCGCCTGCCGACGTGAAAGGTGAGAAGACGATCACGAGGCAGGACGATCAGCGGGGCCTCAGGGGGCCAGCAGCAGGACGTCCGCGCGGGAGCGGGCCGCCTCGTAGCGCCTGGCCACGTCCTGCCAGTTGACGACCTTCCACATGGCCTCGACGAAGTCGACCTTCTGGTTCTTGTACTGCAGGTAGAAGGCGTGCTCCCAGGCGTCGAAGACGAGGATCGGCGTGGCGCCCTGGCCGACGTTGCCCTGGTGGTCGTAGACCTGCTCGACGATCAGCCGGCCGCTCAGCGGCTCGTGTGCGAGGACGCCCCAGCCGGAACCCTGGGTCGTGGCCGCCGCCTTGGACAGCTGTGCCTTGAAGTGCGCGAAGGAGCCGAAGGACTCGGCGATCGCGGCCGCCAGTTCGCCGACGCCGTCCGTCTCCAGGGGCTCGCCGCCGCCGTCTCCGGTCATGTTGTGCCAGTAGATCGAGTGCAGGATGTGTCCGGAGAGGTGGAAGGCGAGGCTCTTCTCCAGGCCGTTGATCGAGCCCCACGACTCCTTGTCGCGCGCCTCGGCGAGCTGCTCCAGGGTGTCGTTCGCGCCCTTCACGTACGCCGCGTGGTGCTTGTCGTGGTGCAGCTCGATGATCTCCGGGCTGATCACGGGGGCGAGTGCGGAGTAGTCGTACGGCAGTTCAGGCAGCGTGTAGACGGGCATCAGGGGTCCCCTCCGACCTCTTATTGCAACTAGCTTGCAACTACAACCTAGCAAGAAGAAGGCCCCCACGCGTGCACGTGGGGGCCTTTCGGGGTGCCGTGGCGTCAGCTCCGGGCGCGCGCCCGCTGCCAGCCGTAGCCGATCGCCGCCAGCACGAGCGTCATGGCGCCCGTCGAGTAGAGCTGCACCCGGGTGTCCGGCTCCCGGGCCATCAGGACGAAGATCGCCACCATGCCCGCCAGCGCCACCCAGGTCAGCACCGGGAACGCCCACATCCGCACGACGAGCTTCCCCGGCGCCTCCCGCTCCAGCCGGCGGCGCAACCGCAGCTGCGAGACGGCGATGAAGATCCAGACGACCAGGATCACCGCGCCGATCATGTTCAGCAGCCAGGGGAAGACGTCGTCGGGCCGCCAGTAGCTGAGCACCACGCACACGAAGCCGAAGACGCAGGACGCCAGCACCGCGTTCCGCGGCACACCGCCGGACACCCGGCCGAGCGCCTTCGGTCCCTGGCCTCGTCGCACCAGCGAGTAGCCGATGCGCGAGGCGCCGTAGATGTTGGCGTTCATCGCGCTCAGCAGCGCCACCAGCACGACCACGTTCATCAGTTGACCGGCGCCCGGGATGCCGAGCCGGTCCAGGGTGGCGACGTACGGGCCGCTCTCCACGACCTCCTGGGAGTCCCACGGCACGAGGGTGACGACGACCGCCATCGAGCCGACGTAGAACAGCGCGATACGCCACATCGCCGTGCGGACCGCGCTCGCCACGCCCTTGACCGGGTCCTCCGACTCGGCCGCCGCGATGGTGACCGTCTCCAGGCCGCCGTACGCGAACACCGAGGCGAGCAGGCCGATCACCAGCCCCTCACCGCCGCCGGGCATGAAGTCGGTCAGGTTGCTGGTGCCGGGAGAGTCGGTGCCGGGCAGGACGCCCGCGATCGCCAGTACCCCGAGCACCAGGAACAGCGTGATCGCGCCGACCTTCAGCGCCGCGAACCAGAACTCGAACTCGCCGAAGTTCTTCACGGCCGCGAGGTTCGCGCCGCAGAACACCAGCATGAACAGGGCCACCCACGCCCACTCCGGCGTGCCCGGCAGCCAGCCGCTGACGATCTTCGCGGCACCGATGCCCTCCAGTCCGACGGCCGTGCACAGCAGGACCCAGAACGCCCAGCCCACGGTGAAACCGGCCCACGGTCCGATCGCCCGCTCGGCGTGGGCGGAGAAGGAGCCCGACGACGGATGGGCCGCCGACATCTCGCCCAGCATCCGCATCACCAGCATCACCAGGAGGCCGGAGATGACATAGGCGACGACGATCGAGGGACCGGCGGCGGCGATACCCGCGCCGGAGCCGACGAACAGGCCGGCGCCGATCACGCCGCCCAGGGCGATCATCGACAGGTGTCGCTGCTTGAGTCCGTGGGACAGGGACGCGTCCGCCTCGGGCGGAGCCTGAACGGGGGTGGTGCGGGACATGGGCGCGGCTCGTCCAGTACGTGAGGGGATAAGAGGGACAATCACACGGAGTGTAAAGGCCGGGTCAGTGATTCCCCTGGGGCTGCCCATTTGGCGAGACCCTACAGAGCCGTCCCCAGCCCCGATCGGTGAGCCACAGGGCTCCACCTCAGTGACCGGTATCACGCCGCCGCACGTGTAATCACCACTCTTTGTAAGGAGCCCACCACCGGCACGCGCGTCCCTTTGTCGGGCGGTGACGGTGGTGGCACCCGGTGCCCTGGGTTAGCGTCACGGTGTCCCGAACCGCCCTCACTCGCGGAGTCCCCATGAGCAGCGCTGCCGCCCCCGCCCGCCCGGGCCAGGTCCTCGCCGACCTGATCCCCCTTTACAAGCTGTCGGCCTCGGCCGGGCAGGGCGGTGTCTCCACCCGCGTCCGCGACGTCGCGCTCGTCGTCGGTGGCGCCGTGCTCACCGGGCTCGCCGCCCAGATCGCCGTGCCGATCCCGGGCAGCCCGGTGCCGGTCACCGGCCAGACCTTCGCCGCGCTGCTCGTCGGCACCGCGCTCGGCGCCGGCCGCGGCTTCCTCTCGCTCGCGCTGTACGCGCTCGCCGGTGTGGCCGGGATGCCGTGGTTCGCGGAGGGCGGCTCCGGCGCGGCCGCCCCGTCCTTCGGTTACGTCATCGGCCTGCTGCTGGCCGCCACCGTCGTGGGCGCGCTCGCCCGCCGCGGTGCCGACCGCTCGCCGTGGCGTACGGCGGGCGCGATGCTGCTGGGCGAGGCGATCATCTACGCCGTCGGCGTCCCGTACCTGGCCTTCGCCACCGGCATGTCCGCCTCCGCCGCGATCGCGGCCGGTCTCACGCCGTTCCTGATCGGCGACGCCCTGAAGGCGGCCCTCGCGATGGGCCTGCTGCCGACCACCTGGAAGCTCATCGACAGGCACTGACTCCCTGCGGGGCGGGGCCGGGAGGGCGACATCGCCTTCCCGGCCCCGCACGTTTCCGCCGCGGCGTCACCGGCTCGCGGACCCTTCGTTTCCGGGCTCGCGAAGCCGCGCTTTCCGGTCGTGCGCGCTTACGGGGCCGCGTGCGTGCGGCCCGCGTGTTCCGAGCGTCGCGCATCCGAGGCCCTGCGCGTTCCCGGCCTTGGGTGTTCACGGGCGCGCGTTTCCGGCGCCGTGTGTGTGCGAGCCCGCGCGTTCTCGGCGTCGCGCGTCTGCTGGGTCCGGTCGCGCGCGTTTTCGGGGCCGTGTGTCTTCGCCGGGCATTACCAGGCGCGGGTGTTCCCGGGCCCGGGGTTCCCGGGCCCGGGTTTTTTTGTGGGTGTCAGGTGGGGCGGTGGTGGGAGCGTCGCAGGCCCGCGACGCCTGCTGCGATCAGTGCGGCGCCGGCCGCGGCGAGTGGGAGGAGGTCACGGGCCGGGCCGGTCCTGGGCAGTTCGTCGCCGGCCGGTGCCGCCGGCTTGTTGTCGGTGCCGAGCAGCAGGGGGGTGGCCGGGGCGTTCGGCGACGGATTCGTCGTCCCGAACGGGACCGGCCCCTGCTGCCAGAACGTCTGGCCGCCGTCGCCGCTCTGGACGGGCAGACAGATCTTCCCGGTGCTGTTCAGGTCGTAGGTCGCGTCGACGTCGTACGACTTCGACGCACCCGCCGCCAGATCGTCCAGCGCGCAGGCGAAACCGCTGTTGGAACCCTCCGGCAGGTCGCCGCGCGAAATCGCCGAGCAGCCCTCGACGTTCGTGACCGTCAGCCCGTCGAAACCGACGACCAGAAGCCTGATCGGACCGCTGTCCCGCGTCCCCCCGTTCTTCACCGTGGCGGTGATCGCCGTGTCCTCCGCATCGTTGCGGACCGAGATCTTCTCGGGCAGCAGCGTGGTCAGTTCCACCCCCGCGGGCGCCTTGTCCACGGCCTTTCCCCCCTTGTCGCTTCCCGGCCCCTGGTCGTCCGCCCCGGCCGTGCCGGAAAGGATCAGCACGGCCGAAAAGGATGCCGCTGCCAGTGATCCGGTGATGGTCACCCTCAGACGTGAACGCATGTTCGTCCCCCTTGCCTGCGCCTGAATTCGCAGTACTTGAAGAGGTACCACAAGATTTCTCCGCACTATGCTGGTACGGCCCGACGTGTGACTGTTGGTGCATGGTTGAGGGGGGTGCGGCAAATTGCCGGGAAATACGCGAAGTTCCGGTGTTCCGGGGTTACTGGTGGCAGGGCGCTATCGGTTGGCCGAAAGCATCGGGCAGGGGGGAATGGGGCGGGTGTGGCGAGCCGCCGACGAAATGCTCGACCGGCCGGTCGCGGTCAAGGAAATGCGCATCGACGGCCTGGACGCCGAGGACGCCCGAACCCGCCGCGAACGCACGCTGCGCGAGGCGCGGGCCACCGCCCGTATCGACCATCCCCACGTCGTCCGGGTCTACGACGTCGTGGACGAGGGCGAACGCCTGTGGATCGTCATGGAACTGGTGGCCGGGCGCTCCCTGGAACGGATCATGGACGAGGACGGACCGCTCGGTCCCGGCGAGACGGCGCGGATCGGGCTCGGGCTGGTGGAGGCGCTGCGCGAGGTGCACGCGCGCGGGGTGCTGCACCGGGACATCAAGCCGGGCAACGTCCTCGTCGAGGCGGCCGCCCGCCGGGTCGTGCTCACCGACTTCGGTATCGCGGCGATCCAGGACGCCAAGGCGCTGACCATGGCCGGGATGCTGGTCGGTTCGCCCGACTACATGGCTCCCGAGCGGATCTCCGGGCGTCCGCAGGGGCCACCGTCGGACGTCTGGTCGCTCGGGGCCACGCTGTCGGCGGCACTGGCGGGTCGGTCCCCCTTCTCCCGCGACACCACGCTGGCGACACTCCACGCGGTCCTCTACGAGGAGCCCGAACTCCCGCCTTCCGCAGGTCCGTTGGCGGAGGTGCTGAGCGCGCTGCTGCGCAAGGAGCCGGAGGTCCGGCCGGGCCTCGACGCGTTGGAGGCGGCGCTGCGCGAGGTGGCGCCGGGGCCCACACCGACCCTCGTGGTGGCGGAACCGGTGCCGTCGCGGGAGCAGCCGGCGCCGGCGTCGGTGGAGCCCCCGCCGCGCGAGCGGACCCGGCCGGGAGGCGGCGTCTCCCTGGCGCGGTCGCAGGCCGTGACCGAGCGGCGCCCGGCGTCCGGCGCGGTGGGGCCACCGCCGGGCGGCGAACCGCCGGGACCCGCGCTGCCGTCCGGGCCTTCTGGACGCCGTACGACGCGGACGGCGGCGGCCGCTGCGGCCGGTGTCCTCACGGCCGCCGTGGTGGCCGGGATCGTCTGGGCGACGACGGCGCGGGCGCCGGACGGCACCCGGGTGGACGGCAGGCCGTCGGTGTCGGCGCCGGCCGGCTCCTCCGGCACCGGGGCGGCCCGCCCCTCCGACGCCGCCTCCCCCTCGCCCACGGTCGCCGGCACGTCCCGGCCGCCGAGCCTGGCCCCGGGCGCCCGCGTGGAGGCCGGCGGGTACGCGTGGGTCACGCCCGAGGGCTGGCGGCGGGACGTGAAGACGGGAGCGGAGGTGCACTACACCGCACCCGAGGGCACCCAGGAACTGGTCGCCAAGTCCTCGCTGGCCCGGGGGGACCTCATGGACAGCTGGCGCACCTCGGAACGCAACGCCCACCAGGGGCGGGACTACCGCAAGATCCGGCTGGAGGAGACCACGTTCCGCGGCCATCCGGCGGTGGTCTGGGAGTACACCTTCACGCTGGAGGGCGTCCCCTGGCACGCCCGGCTGCTGGGCTTCGACGCGCGCGGGAAGTCGTACCAGATCAACACCTGGTACCAGCCGGCCGTGGAGGACGGCGCGCTCGCGGTCTACGAGGACGTGAAAAAGAGCTTCACGCCGCTGTGAGGGGGCACGCGGCGTGAAGCTCTTCGGAGGGGCGGCGCCTAGTCGCGCACCTCGGCGGGCCGCGCGTCGGCCTCGACGCCCTCGACGGCCTTGCGGGTGCTGAACCGCTGCCGGACCACGGCGACGGCGAGCACCAGTGCGGCGACGAGCAGCGACAGCAGCACGGTCTTGCGTCCGTCGTGTTCGGTGTCGGTCAGCATGTAGCCGAGTACGAAGACGATCAGCGCGGCGGTGGCCCAGGTCAGGTACGGGTACAGCCACATCCGCACGACCAGCTTCTCGGGGGCCTCGCGCTGGATGATCTTGCGCATCCGCAGCTGGGAGAAGCAGATCACCAGCCAGACGAACAGGGCGACGGCACCGGAGGAGTTGACCAGGAAGAGGAAGACCGAGTCCGGGAACTTGTAGTTGAAGAACACGGCCACGAAGCCGAAGACGACGGAGACGAGGATCGCCGTCCGCGGCACACCCCGGCCGGTCGTCCGGGCGAAGGACTTGGGCGCGTCACCGCGCCGGCCGAGCGAGAAGGCCATGCGGGAGGCGGTGTAGAGGCCCGAGTTGAGACAGGACAGCACCGAGGTCAGCACGATGAAGTTCATGATCTGACCGGCCTGCGGGATGCCGAGGGAGTTCAGCGCGGCGACGTACGAGCCGTCGTCGGCGATGGACTTGCTGTCCCACGGGAGCAGGGTCACCACGACGAAGATCGAGCCGAGGTAGAACACGGCGACACGCCAGATGATGCTGTTGGTGGCCTTGGTGACGGCCTGCTGCGGGTTCTCGGACTCGCCGGCGGCCAGGGTGGCGATCTCGCTGCCCATGAAGGAGAAGACGACGAGCAGCACACCGGTGAGGATCGCGCCTGGTCCGTTGGGCAGGAAGCCGCCGTGGTCGGTCAGGTTCGCCAGTCCGGCCTGGTCGCTGTCCACGCCCGGGAGCAGGCCGAAGACGGCCAGTCCGCCGATGACGATGAACGCGGCGATCGCGACGACCTTGATCCCCGCGAACCAGAACTCGAACTCGCCGTACGAACCGACGGAGACGAGGTTGGTGGCGGTCAGCACCACCATCACGATCAGGGCCCAGGCCCACTGCGGGACGGCCGGGATCCAGCCCTCCAGGATCACCGCGCCGGCGGTCGCCTCGACCGCCAGTACGACCACCCAGAAGAACCAGTACAGCCAGCCGATGGAGAACCCGGCCCAGCTGCCGAGCGCGCGGTCGGCGTGTGCGGAGAACGAACCCGAGGTCGGGTTGGCCGCCGACATCTCACCGAGCATGCGCATCACCAGCACCACGAGCGTGCCGACGAGAGCGTAGGAGAGAAGGATGCCGGGACCGGCGGTGGCGATACCGGAGGAGGACCCCACGAAGAGTCCGGCGCCGATGACGCCGCCGATGGCGATCATCGACAGGTGACGGTTCTTGAGCCCTGCCTGGAGACCTGATCCGGAACCGGGATCGCCGGTTCCGCCGTGGCCTCCGGGGCCGCTTCCGGCCTTCGTCAGGGTCGGCTGCGAAGTCATGGGACGGATTTCCTTTGCGCCGGGTGAGCAATTCCCCGTACGAGCGGCGTACGAGTCGGACCAGTGAATCTGAGGTGAACGGATTCTTGAACCTTTGATTCCGGATCGTTACTTGAGGATTTCCTGAGGTTCGGTGGCGTTGCTCACATTTTTCGGTCCCGCCACCCGGCCCTGCTGCCCCGCCCGGCGCATGTCACACTCGTCCCATGCGCGTGTACCTCGGCTCCGACCATGCCGGTTTCGAACTGAAGAACCACCTCGTCGAGTGGCTCAAGGAGGCCGGCCATGAGCCCGTCGACTGCGGCCCTCACGTCTACGACGCCCAGGACGACTACCCGCCGTTCTGCCTGCGCGCCGCCGAGCGCACCGTCGCCGACCCCGGCGCCCTCGGCATCGTGATCGGCGGCTCGGGCAACGGCGAGCAGATCGCCGCGAACAAGGTCAAGGGCGTCCGCGCCGTGCTCGCCTGGAGCGAGGAGACGGCCGCGCTCGGCCGCGAGCACAACGACGCCAACGTGATCTCCATCGGCGCCCGCATGCACTCCCGGGACGAGGCGACGAAGCTCGCCGAGACGTTCCTGAACACGCCGTTCACCGGCGAGGAGCGCCACGCCCGCCGTATCGCGATGCTCGCCGCGTACGAGGACACACGTGAGCTCCCGCCGATCCCGGCGCACCACCCGCAGCAGGACTGACACAGCAGGCCTCAGCAGGCGGCAGGACGGGAGCGCCCCCCAGGGGCTGGAAGGAACCGCGGACCGTGCCAGAGGGGCACACGATTCACCGGCTGGCGCACGACTACGCCGCCCGCTTCTCGGGCACGGCCCCGCGGGTCACCAGCCCCCAGGGCAAGTTCTCCGACGCCGCGGACCTCCTGGACGGGGCGGTCCTGACGGCCACCGAGGCCCACGGCAAGCACCTCTTCCTGCGCTTCCGTGCCGCCGACTGGGTCCACATCCACCTGGGCCTGTTCGGCAAGGTCGCCTTCGGCGACGCCCCGGCCCCGCCGCCCACCGACACCGTCCGCCTGCGCCTCGCGGGCGACACCGGGTACGTCGACCTGCGCGGTCCGACCACCTGCGCCCTCGTCACCGACGAGGAGAAGCGGGCGATACACGACCGCCTCGGCCCCGACCCGCTCCGCGCCGACGCCGACCCCGACGCCGCCTACCGGCGGATCTCCCGCAGCCGCAGCACGATCGCCGCCCTCCTGATGGACCAGAAGGTCATCGCGGGAGTCGGCAACGTCTACCGCGCCGAGGTCCTCTTCCGGCACCGGATCGACCCGTACCGCGCGGGACGGGACATCACGCCCGCCGAGTGGGACGCGATCTGGAGCGACCTCGCCGACCTGATGCGCGAGGGCGTGCGCGACAACCGCATCGACACGGTCCGCCCCGAGCACACCCCCGAGGCCATGGGCCGCCCGCCCCGCGTCGACGACCACGGCGGAGAGGTCTACGTCTACCGCCGGGACCGGCGGCCCTGCCACATCTGCGGCGCGGAGATCCGCACCGCCGGCCTCGCCGCCCGCAACCTCTTCTGGTGCCCCGGCTGCCAGCGCGGCTGATCCGGGCCCCCGGCCCTCAGAAACCGTGCGGCAGCCAGGGCGCCACGGTGCTCCCGAACCCCACCGCGGCCTCCGCGAGCGCCCCGGCCCGAAGCTCCCGCACCCGCCCGGCCGCCGCCAGCGCGCCGAGGCTCACCCCACCGAGATACGCGGCCCCCAGTTCCCGTACCGACAGGGCGAGGTCGGCCGCGTCGGTCGTCCGCGCACACGACGCGCCCTTGGCGTCCCCCGACAGCCGCCAGCGCCCCGCGTTCCAGGGGCAGAAGTCGTCCGCCACCTCGAACACGACGTCCACCGGCGTCCGATAGGTACGGGCCGCCAGCGCCGCCCCGACGTCCACCAGCCGCAGGTACAGCGCGTCCCGCGACCGCGTCCGGCACCGCCGCAGGTCGGACACCTGGTACTGCCAGCCCTCGTCGGCCGGCCGCCCCCGCACGGACAGCGTCGTCGTCAGGTCGATCCCGAACAGGAACCGCCACAGCGCGCCCTCCGTCGCCGGATCGAGGCCCGCCAGGCTCTGCAGCACCACCGTGCCGTCGTGCCCGGCCTCCCCCCACCCGAGCTTGACCCGGTACCGCGCGTACCCCGTGACCTCGCCGTCCCGCTCGGCGACGACACACTGCAACGGCGACGCCCCGTCCCGCTCGCTCTCCGGGTCCAGCACCCCCAGCCGCTCCCACCCGGGCGGCCGCGCCAGCATCCCGGGCCGCGACGGCACCAGCCGTGCGTAGACCGACTCGCACACGTCGAGGACGTCGGCGGGCGCCGCGTACCGCAGCCGTACGTCATCGGCGGCGGCCGGCACCGACAGTCGTACCCGGACGGTGTCGATCTCCGCGCCGAGCCCGAAGGTCGCGGCGCCGTACCCGAACCGGCCGTAGATCGCCGGCTCGGACGCGGTGAGCGCCGCCAGCGGCTCGCCCCAGGACCGTACGTCGTCCAACTGCCGCCGCATCATGGACGTCAGCACACCGCGGCGGCGGTGCGTGGCCGCCACCGCGACCATCGTCACGCCCGCCGTGGGCACCGAGGCCCCGCCGGGCACGGTCAGCCCGAACGAGAACGCCCCCGCCGTCCCCACGCAGGCGCCGTCCTCCCAGACACCCAGCGAACGGTCGGTCTCGGTGAGCGCGTTCCACAGCTCCTGCTCCTCGGGGGACTCCGGCACCCCGCCGAAGGCGCGGATCAGCGTGTCGTACCAGCGATCCCAGTCGTCCGGACGCAGCACTCGCGGCCCGGTGTCCGCACCGGGCAGGAAGTCGGTTGCCATGGAGCCATGCCTACCAGGGCGCCGCCGGACCGGCGAGGGAATTTCTTCCGACTTCACCGGGAGGGGGGCGGGCCGGCCCCCGGTGAAGTTCACTGTGGAGTCGAGCCCCGGACGGGGGACAAGCAGGACCTCCCGTGCCAAGCGGCTGGTCCGATGGATAGGGTCCCGAACTAATGGCAGCAGGACGAGAGCCGCTCACGGCGGCCGAGACGTTCACGGCCCGGTTGAAGATGCGCTGGCACCGGGTCCGCGTCGGCCTGCGCAGAAGCGCCGTCGACTACTTCCGCGGCGACGGTTCCGACTGGGTCGCGCTGGCCGGTCTGCTGCTCACCATTCCCCTCATCACCGCCGGTACGCTCGCCAACTCGGTGTGGTGCTCACCGGCCGTCCTGGTCCTGCCGATCGTGGCCGGGGGCCTGCTGCTGCGCCCGGCCAGCCTGCTCGGCCTGTACGCGGCGGCCGCCACGGCCCTCATCGTGGAGTCGATACAGCTCGGCCCCTACACGGAGGGCCCCTCGCGGGTGACGCCCGGGGTCGTCCTCGTCGTCGCGGCGTGCGGCTTCTTCGGCCTGCTGATCGCCCAGTTCCGCAGCCGCGTCGGCGTGCCCTGGCGGCGGGGCGGCACGATGCTGTTCGACCTGCGCGAACGCATCCGGGTGCAGAGCAAGCTGCCCAAGCTGCCGCAGGGCTGGCACCGTGAGATGGCGCTGCGGCCGGCGGGCGGCCAGTCCTTCTCGGGCGACTTCGTGGTGGCGGCGCGCACCAACGGCGGCCGCACCCTGGAGGTCGTCCTCACCGACGTCTCCGGCAAGGGCATGGACGCCGGCTCGCGCGCCCTGCTGCTCTCGGGCGCCTTCGGCGGTCTGCTCGGCAGCCTGCCCCCGCACGCCTTCCTCCCCGCCGCGAACGGCTATCTGCTGCGCCAGGACTGGCAGGAGGGCTTCGCCACCTCCATCCACCTCGTCCTCGACCTCGACACCGGCGACTACGAGCTGTACTCCGCGGGCCATCCGCCCGGCATGCAACTCAGCGCGGGCAGCGGCCGCTGGGAGGAGAAGGCCGCCGAGGGTCCGCTGCTGGGGGTCTACGACGGCGCCCAGTTCGACCCCGTGAAGGGCTCACTGCGGGCGGGCGACGTGCTGATGCTCTTCACCGACGGCCTGGTCGAGACCTCTGACCGCGACATCGTCGAAGGCATCGACCGCCTCACCGGCGAGGCGGACCGCTATGTCTCCGCCGGCTTCCAGGGCGCCGCCTGGCATCTCATCGAGGCGGTCGCGAAGGACGTCAACGACGACCGCGCCCTCCTGCTGATCTGCCGCGAGGGCCCGACGGCCCAGTCCGCCGCCCACTGACCGCCCGCTCCCACGGTCGGTCATGGCTTTGTGCCTCCTCTGTAACTGCCGCCTCCTCTCGATTGCGTGAGCGATCGGGGGGTTGGTAGAGATGAGATACGTACGATGGGACAACGGGCAACCAGGACACGGATGGGGGAGCGAGTTCGGTATGAAGTTCGACATGGGTGCGCAGACGCTGTCGTCGTTGATGCGTGATTCGCGGGGTTCCAGCGACGATCTCGGGACGTTGATCCGTCAGTTGGTGCAGGCGGCGCAGCCGTTGGAGGGGAAGTTCAACGGTACGGGTCGGGCGATGTTCGATCAGTTCAAGGCGCGTGCGGATGAGATCAC
>NZ_JBVKBE010000022.1:0-96124 GCF_055657325.1 Streptomyces sp. NPDC107562
TCGCTGTCGGCCCCGCCCGCCGAGGAGGTCAAGGTCGGCATCCAGATCCTGGAGTCGCTCAACCTCAAGGAGCGCGGTCTGGAGATCGTCTCCTGTCCCTCCTGCGGCCGCGCCCAGGTCGACGTCTACAAGCTCGCCGAAGAGGTGACCGCGGGGCTGGAGGGCATGGAGGTGCCGCTCCGCGTCGCGGTGATGGGCTGTGTCGTCAACGGTCCCGGCGAGGCCCGCGAGGCGGACCTCGGCGTCGCTTCCGGCAACGGCAAGGGCCAGATCTTTGTCAAGGGCGAGGTCATCAAGACCGTCCCGGAGTCGAAGATCGTCGAGACGCTGATCGAGGAGGCCATGAAGATCGCCGACCGGATGGAGCGGGACGGGGCGGCGAAGGACGACTTGGCCGGCACGGGGAAACCGGCAGTGACTGTGAGCTGACACGAGGCACGGACCGAGAGGGGGCCCGAGCGTGACGATTCTGGAGAGCATCCGGGGACCACGCGACCTGAAGGCGCTGTCCGAGGCGCAACTTGGCGAACTGTCCGAAGAGATCAGGGAGTTCCTGGTGCACGCGGTCGCGAGGACCGGCGGCCACCTGGGGCCCAACCTGGGCGTGGTGGAACTGTCCCTCGCGCTGCACCGGGTCTTCGAGTCGCCGGTCGACCGCATCCTGTGGGACACCGGCCACCAGAGCTATGTGCACAAGCTGCTGACCGGGCGTCAGGACTTCTCCAAACTGCGCGGGAAGGGCGGCCTGTCCGGGTATCCCTCGCGGGAGGAGTCCGAGCACGACGTCATCGAGAACTCGCACGCCTCCACCGCGCTCGGCTGGGCCGACGGGCTCGCCAAGGCGCGTCAGGTGCAGGGGGAGAAGGGCCATGTCGTCGCGGTCATCGGCGACGGCGCGCTGACCGGAGGGATGGCCTGGGAGGCGCTGAACAACATCGCGGCCGCCAAGAACCGTCCTCTGATCATCGTCGTCAACGACAACGAGCGCTCGTACGCCCCCACCATCGGCGGCCTCGCCGACCATCTGGCGGCGCTGCGCACCACGGACTCGTACGAGAGGGTGCTCGCCTGGGGCAAGGACGTGCTCCAGGGCACGCCGATCGTCGGGCACACCCTCTACGAGGCGCTGCACGGCGCCAAGAAGGGCTTCAAGGACGCGTTCGCGCCCCAGGGCATGTTCGAGGACCTCGGTCTGAAGTACGTCGGCCCGATCGACGGGCACGACGTGGGGGCCGTCGAGTCGGCGCTCAGACGCGCGAAACGCTTCCACGGGCCGGTGCTGGTGCACTGCCGCACCGAGAAGGGCCGCGGCTACGGACCGGCCCTCGCGCACGAGGAGGACCACTTCCACACCGTCGGCGTGATGGACCCGCTGACCTGCGAGCCGCTGGCGCCCGCGGGCGGGCCCTCCTGGACCTCGGTGTTCGGGGAGGAGATCGTGCGGATCGCCGAGGAGCGCGAGGACGTCGTCGCGATCACGGCGGCCATGCTGCACCCGGTGGGCCTCGGCGCGTTCGCCCAGCGGTTTCCCGACCGCGTCTGGGACGTCGGGATCGCGGAGCAGCACGCCGCCGTCTCCGCGGCCGGTCTCGCCACCGGCGGACTGCACCCGGTCGTCGCGGTCTACGCCACGTTCCTCAACCGCGCCTTCGACCAGCTCCTGATGGACGTGGCGCTGCACCGCTGCGGGGTGACCTTCGTCCTGGACCGGGCCGGGGTGACCGGGGTCGACGGGGCCTCCCACAACGGGATGTGGGACATGTCGGTCCTCCAGGTCGTGCCCGGGCTGCGGATCGCCGCCCCGCGCGACGCCGACCAGCTGCGGGCGCAGCTGCGCGAGGCGGTCGCCGTCGACGACGCGCCCACGCTGGTGCGGTTCCCGAAGGAGTCCGTGGGGCCGTGCGTCCCCGCGATCGACCGGGTGGGCGGCATCGACGTGCTGCACCGGGCCGAGGCCCCCGAGGTGCTGCTCGTCGCGGTCGGTGTGATGGCGCCGGTGTGCCTGCAGGCCGCCGAGCTGCTCGAGGCCCGGGGGATCGGCTGCACGGTGGTGGACCCGCGGTGGGTCAAGCCTGTGGATCCGGCGCTGCCCGGCCTCGCCGCGGAGCACCGGCTGGTGGCAGTGGTCGAGGACAACAGCCGGGCGGCCGGGGTCGGTGCCGCCGTGGCGCTGGCGCTGGGCGATGCCGACGTGGACGTGCCGGTGCGGCGGTTCGGCATCCCCGAGCAGTTCCTGGCGCACGCCAAGCGGAGCGAGGTCCTCGCCGACATCGGCCTCACGCCGGTCGAGATCGCCGGGCGGATCGGCGCGAGCCCGGCCGTACGCCAGGAGCGGTCCGCACCGCGGAAGCCCACCAGGGGGGCCGTCGTACCGGTGCCGGAGCAGTCCTCCAAGGCGACCGCCGCCGGGGAAACGCTGTCCAAGGAGAACCACCCATGACCACCGCGGAACCCGCCTCGCCCTCGCCGGAGCCCGCGCCCGGCGGCACGTTCGACCTCGGCGCGCTGCTGGCCGAACGGGGGGCCGAGCGCTACGAGCTGCACGCCCGGTACCTCAACCACCAGTTGCCGCGCATGCTGCACACCATCGGCTTCGACAAGGTCTACGAGCGGGCCGAGGGCGCCCACTTCTGGGACGCCGAGGGCAACGACTACCTCGACATGCTCGCGGGCTTCGGGGTGATGGGCCTCGGCCGTCACCACCCCGTCGTGCGCAAGGCGTTGCACGACGTCCTGGACGCGCAGCTCGCCGACCTCACCCGGTTCGACTGCCAGCCGCTGCCCGGCCTGCTCGCCGAGCGGCTGCTGGCGCACAGCCCCCACCTGGACCGGGTGTTCTTCGGCAACAGCGGGACGGAGGCGGTGGAGACCGCGCTGAAGTTCGCCCGGTTCGTGACCGGCAGGCCCAGGGTCCTGTACTGCGCGCACGCCTTCCACGGCCTGACCACCGGCTCGCTGTCCGTGAACGGCGAGGCGGGATTCCGCGACGGCTTCGCCCCGCTGCTCCCCGACACGGCCGTCCCGCTGGGCGACCTCGACGCCCTGGCACGCGAGCTGAAGAAGGGCGACGTCGCCGCGCTGATCGTGGAGCCGATCCAGGGCAAGGGCGTGCACGAGGCCCCGCCCGGCTACCTGCGGGCCGCCCAGGACCTGCTGCACCGGCACAAGGCGCTGCTCATCGCCGACGAGGTGCAGACGGGCCTCGGGCGCACCGGCGACTTCTACGCCTACCAGCACGAGGAGGGCGTCGAGCCGGACCTGGTCTGCGTGGCGAAGGCGCTCTCCGGAGGCTATGTGCCGGTGGGCGCCACGCTCGGCAAGGACTGGATCTTCAAGAAGGTCTACTCGTCGATGGACCGGGTGCTGGTCCACTCGGCCAGCTTCGGCTCCAACGCACAGGCCATGGCGGCCGGGCTCGCGGTGCTGTCCGTCATGGAGAGCGAGCAGGTCGTCGCGGGCGTCCGGACCACCGGGGAACTGCTCAGGTCCCGGCTCGCCGCACTGGTCGACAAGTACGAGCTGCTCGCGGACGTGCGCGGCCGGGGGCTCATGATCGGCATCGAGTTCGGCCGGCCCCGGTCGCTGAAGCTGCGCAGCCGCTGGACCATGCTCCAGGCGGCCCGCAAGGGACTCTTCGCGCAGATGGTCGTCGTCCCGCTGCTCCAGCGGCACCGCATCCTGACCCAGGTCTCCGGCGACCATCTGGAGGTGATCAAGCTGATTCCGCCGCTGATCATCGGGGAGCCCGAGGTCGACCGGTTCGTGGCGGCCTTCACGGAGGTGATGGACGACGCGCACAGCGGCGGCGGGCTGGTGTGGGACTTCGGCAGGACGCTGGTGAAGCAGGCGGTGGCCCACCGCTGACGCCGGGGGCTCCGCTGCGGCGGGCCGACGAACTTGAGGTTTTTGCCTCTGAGGCAAGTAATTTGCCCCAGGGGCAAGAATCCGGCTCAATGGAGCCATGAACTCCTCCCCGGAGACCGGGGCAGAAGCGGCCGGTGCGCTGCCGGTCGTCGCCCCGCAGCTCCGCGACCTGCGCCGCCGGGCCTCCCTCACTCTGGAGGCCGCCGCCCGTGCGGCCGGACTGTCACCCGCCCATCTGTCGCGGCTGGAGACCGGACAGCGCCAGCCCTCGCTGCCGATGCTGCTGGCGCTCGCCCGTGTCTACAGTACGACCGTCTCGGAGCTGCTGGGCGAGACGGTCCCCGACCGGGACGCCGTCGTGCGCGCCGCCGACATGGAGCCCAGCGGCGCGGGCGGCTGGACGTACTGGCAGGCCGGCGCCCCCGGCCGCGGCATGCAGGCCCTGCGCGTGCACGTGCCGTACGGCTCGCAGGGCGACATCGTCCGGGTGCACCCCGGTGAGGAATGGCTCTACGTCCTCACGGGCCGGCTGCTGCTGCGCCTCGGGGACGCCGCGCACCCCCTCGAACCGGGCGACAGCGCCCATTTCGACTCACTGACCCCGCACCGCATCGCCGCCCAGGACCCGGGCGGGGTCGACCTCCTCTTCGTCCACACCCTGCTGCAGAGCCCCACGGCCGTGCTGTGCCTCGGCCCTATCACGGGAGACACGCCATGAGTGACATCGAGGGGAAGATTCCCCGCGGCATCTGGGTCCGGTTCGTCATCTACATCGTGGCGGGACACCTCTTCGCCGGCTTCCTCTATCTGCTGTTCGAGGTCGGGGCGAAGTAGGGGGCGGGGGTGAAGTAGGAGTCAGTCGAGCAGGCGCTCGCGCAGTCGCTCCCGGGTCCCGGGGGTGACGCCGAGCCCCTGCGCCAGATAGGTGTCGACGTCGCCCCAGGTCGCCTCGATGGTCTCGAACGCGGCCGTCAGATACTCGGCGCGCGCGTCGAAGAGCGGGCTGAGCAGCTCCATGACCTCCGGGGAGTAGGCGGAGGCGGAGCTGCCGCCCCGGTGCACCTTGTAGCGGCGGTGCTTGGCGTTGGACTCCAGGTAGTCGGCGAGGATCGCCTCGCGCTCCACGCCCACCGCGAGCAGCGTGACGGCGATCGACAGGCCGGCGCGGTCCTTGCCCGCGGCGCAGTGCATCAGCGCGGGGACGCTGTCCTCGGCGAGGGCGTGCAGCACCTGGGAGTGCTCGGCGGTGCGCTCCGTGACGATCGCGCGGTACGAGGTGATCATCCGGTCCGCCGCCTTGCCGTCGGACAGGACCTCGCGCAGCTGCTCCAGATCGCCGTCCCGGACCATCTTCCAGAACTCGGCGCCGTCCGCGGGGTCCGTCAGCGGCAGGTTCACGTTGCGCACGCCCGGCAGCTCCACGTCCGGGCCCTCCAGCTTCTGGTCTGCGGCGTTGCGGAAGTCGAAGATCGTGTGCAGCTCCAGGGAGGCCAGGAACACGGCGTCCTGTGCGGTGGCGTGCGCGAGGTGGCCGCTGCGGAACAGCACTCCCTGCCGCACCCGGCGTCCGTCCACCGTCGGCAGCCCGCCCACGTCACGGAAGTTGCGCACTCCGGCCAGTTCGGGCTCGGTCGACGGCACCTGCTGCGTCACGGGGGCTCCCTCCCATCCACCCCGCCGGCGCGACTCGTCGACGGGCACGCCTTGACGATACGACACGCGATCCAGCGGCGACACGCCTCGTATGTCCTTTCTGTACCTTCTGTCTCAATAACGAAATTCGCTCCAACTCGCTCTGGAATGGGGAAGCCTGGAGCAGTGTCACGTGAGCAGCGTCATATTCGTGACCGAGCGTCGCTCGTCATGCTCACGTAATTCACATGCCTTCAAGGGCGTTTACGGAATGCACATGCGCCCCACTGCACGGAGTGTGACCGGAAATCGGGCGAACGGATCACGAAAACGGCGTTCCGGTGAAACCTCTTGCTTGTCCCGTTGCGTCTCGGTCGCTTACGTTCCACCCGATCCGGACGGACGCCGAATCCTGCCGCCGCCCGGTGCCCGCGCTAACCCACCCGTGTTCGGCAGGAGCGGGGGACCCACAGGTACAACTGCCTGTTCCGGTCTCCGGAACGGCTTGGGGTACAGCCGCGTCCCCACGCGGCCGGACATCTCCAGTCCGCACCCGACAGCTCACCTCGCAGGCGCCGGAGAGGAATTCGCCATGCCCGCGAAGGGTAAGCACCGCCGTCCGAAGACCCAGCGCTTCACCCGCTCCATCGCCGTCGCCGGAACCGGTGGCGCCGCGCTCGCCCTGCCGCTGATGGGGGCCGCCGGCGCCCACGCCGCCCCGGTCCAGTCCGCCGCGGAGAAGGCCGTCTCGTCGATCCCGGCCCAGCAGACGGCCGTTCGGCAGCAGGTCGCCGAGAAGCAGTCCGCCGAGAAGCAGGCCGCCGCGCAGAAGTCGGGCGCCCGGACGTACTCCGTGCGGGTGGGCGACTACCTCGCGAAGATCGCCGACGAGCAGGATGTCAACGGTGGCTGGCAGCGGCTCTACGAGGACAACCGGGAGGCGGTCGGCGAGAACCCCTCGCTCATCCACCCCGGTCTGAAGCTCACGATCGGCGAGCGGGCCGAGTCGGGCGCCGACGAGCCGGCCTCGTCGTCCTCCGGTTCCTCCGCGGCCGATTCCTCGGCGGCCACCGCGTCACCGTCCTCCGAGAGCTCCGAGAGCTCCGAGAGCTCTGAGCCCGCGGCGGAGGCGGAGGCGCCCGAGCCCGCCGCCGCCGAGGCCCCGGCCGCCGGCGGCTTCTCCGCCCCCGTGGACGGCGCCGGCGTCGGCACCGCCTACCGCGTGGCGGGCAGCATGTGGGCCAGCGGCTACCACACGGGTGTCGACTTCGCTGCCGCGAGCGGCACGCCGCTCAAGTCCGTGGGCGCGGGCACGGTCGTCTCCGCGGGCTGGGCCGGTTCCTACGGCAACCAGGTCGTCATCAAGCTCGCCGACGGCTTCTACGCCCAGTACGCCCACCTCTCCTCGCTGTCCGTCTCCAGCGGTCAGAGCGTGACCGGGGGCCAGCAGATAGGCCTGTCGGGCTCCACCGGCAACTCCACCGGCCCGCACCTGCACTTCGAGATCCGCACCACCCCGGACTACGGCTCGGACGTCGACCCGGTCGCCTACCTCGCCTCCAAGGGCGTGACGGTCGGCTGACGCCCGCCTCGCACACCGGCCGAAGGCCGGACCCCGCTTCCGGGGTCCGGCCTTCGGCGTACCCGCCGTCGGGCGCACCGGCCTTATTCCGGAGTTGACCAATCCTTTGGCCGTGGCCTTTCTCACCGTCCGTCAACCCCTGCCTACGGTCGCGTAGGTCACATTCGAACAGGAATCATGTCCCGACGTGGCAGACGATTCGAAGAGTGACAGCACATCAGTGATCGGGTCGTACGTGGCGGTGGGGGACAGCTTCACCGAGGGCGTCGGCGACCCCGGCCCGGACGGGGCGTTCGTCGGCTGGGCCGACCGTTTCGCCGTACTGCTCGCGGACCGCCGGGCCGAGGGCGACTTCCAGTACACCAACCTCGCCGTGCGCGGCAGGCTGCTCGACCAGATCGTGGCGGAGCAGGTCCCGAGGGCCGCGGAACTCGCCCCGGACCTGGTCTCGTTCAGCGCCGGCGGCAACGACATCATCCGTCCCGGCACCGACCCCGACGACGTGGCGGAGCGCTTCGAGCGCGGGGTCGCCGCGCTGACCGCCACCGTGGGCACCGTCCTCGTGACCACCGGCTTCGACACCCGCGGCGTTCCCCTCCTGCGGCATCTGCGCGGCAAGATCGCCACCTACAACGGCCATGTGCGCGCCATCGCCGACCGGTACGGCTGTCCCGTGCTCGACCTGTGGTCGCTCAAGTCCGTGCAGGACCGGCGCGCCTGGGACCACGACCGGCTGCACCTGTCGCCCGAAGGGCACACCCGCGTGGCGCTGCGCGCCGGGCAGGCCCTGCGCCTGGCCGTCCCCGCCGACCCGGAGCAGCCGTGGCCGCCGCTTCCGCCGCGCGGTGCCCTCGACGTGCGCCGGGACGACGTCCACTGGGCGCGTGAGTACCTGGTGCCGTGGATCGGCCGACGGCTGCGCGGCGAGTCGTCGGGCGACCATGTCATCGCCAAGGGTGTGCTGTCGCCGGACGACATCAGGACGTGGATCGCTTCCGTGGCGTGAGGGCGTGACAATGCCGCGTATGCCGCATATGGCACTCATGTTGCCTATGTCGTGAAGGTGACGAACCGGTCGGCGGCTCAGCGCTGTTGAGCCGCCGGCATCCCCGTCAGGCCGAGTTCCCGCGCCAGCGCTTCGTCCACCCACTCCTGCGCACGCGCGCGGGACACGGCTCCCGCGTACGACGTGATCTGCACGGCGAGCCCGTCGAGCAGGGCCGTCAGGCGCAGTGCCGCGCCCATGGGGTCGGGGCAGCGGAACTCGCCCGCCGCCACACCTTCGGCGATGACCTCGGCGATGGCCGCCTTCCAGCGCCTGTCGAGGTCCTGGGTGACCTCCCGCAGCGCCGGCTCGCGCAGCGCCGCCGCCCAGCCCTCGATCCACAGCCGCCAGCCCTTGGCCGGTCCCGTCGGCGCGTACCAGCGCACCGCGGCCCGCAGCCTGCGCTGGGCCGTCGTGCGCCGGCCGAGCAGCTTGGCGAGGTGGGCGAGATCGTCCTCGGCCGCGTACGCGAACGCGGCGGCGACCAGCTTCTCCTTGGTGGAGAAGTGGTACAGCACCAGCGCGTTGCTCACGCCGAGCGCGGACGCCACGTCGGCGATCCGCACCGCCGCCACGCCCCGCTCCTCGATCTGTTCCACGGCGGCACGCAACAACTCCTCGCGCCGTTCCGCCACGCTCAACCGCACTCTCGCCACCGGGTCACCCTAACGGGCCACGTCCGAACGGTGGCCGCGCGGTGACCTTCAGGTCAGCGGTACGACCCGAAGCGCTCCGTCAGCAGCGACAGCCGCTCCCCGGCGAGGGCGTGCGCGGCGGCACGCGGCGTGCTCCCGTCGGCCTCCGCACGGGCCAGCACCAGGTCGGTCAGGGCGCGCATCGAGCGCCGTGTGTGGGCGAAGGCCTCCTGCGCGTCCGCGCCGATGTCGCCGAACAGCGTCCACCACCACCACGCGTTCGTCCCCGAGTTGACCACCACGTCGGGCAGGACCGTCACCCCGCGCGCGGTGAGCTGTTTCTCCGCCTCGGGCAGGACGGGCATGTTGGCGGCCTCGACGATCCAGCGGGCGGTGATCCGGTCCTGCTCCGCGGGGCCGATCGCGTACGACACGGCGGCGGGCACCAGCACCTCGGCGTCGGTGGCCGGCCAGGCGTCGCCGGGAAGTTCCTGGTCCCCGGGCCGCAGCGCCGCGCGGTCGACCGTGCCGTACGCGTCGCGCGCGGCGAGCAGCGCCTCGACGTCGAGACCCGCCGGATTGGCGATCGTGCCCCGGACGTCGGCGACGGCCACGACCCTGAGGCCCGCGCGCGTGAGGAAGCGTGCCGTGGCGCCGCCCATGGTGCCCATGCCCTGCACGGCCACCCGGGTGCCCGCCCAGGGCACCTCGGCCCGGTCCAGGGCCGCGAGCACCGACTCCGCGACCCCGCAGCCACCGACCAGCTCGCCCAGCCCGATCCCGTCCACCGCCACCGCGAACGCCTCGGCGAGGCGCCGCCGCGCCGCCGCCTCGTCGTCCAGCAGCGGGTACACCGCCTGGATCGACGAGACCAGCCCCACCTCGGCGGCGGCCCGGTCCACCAGGTCCTGTGTCAGGCCGAGGTCCTCGCCGGTGGTCCAGACGCTCTCGACGTAGGGCCGCACGGCCCGCAGGTACCGCACCAGCAGCCCGCACGCCGCCGGGTCCCGGGGATCGCAGTCGATGCCGCCCTTGGCACCGCCGAGGGGGACGTAGCGGGCCTCGGGGTCGTAGTGCAGGGCCTCCTTCACGGTCATTCCGCGCGCCAGCCCGGTGACCTCCTCCAGGGTGCAGCCCGGGCGCATCCGCAGCCCGCCGCTGGCGACCCCTCGCACCAGACGGTCGACGACCAGGAAGCCCCGGCGGCCGGTGACGTGGTCGGTCCAGGTGAGCGAGAGAAGGGGGGCGGTCACGGAAGCTCCTTGTGGCGGCGGCTGTTCCCGGTTCGCGCGCGAACACGCGTACTGAATCACGAGTCAGTATGGGGGGCGGGCGGCCGATGGTGTCGGTGGGGCGGACCATAATGGAGCTTCCACCGATTCCACCTGGAGGTACCGTGGCCGGTTCCCGTTCCCTGAGCTCCGGGCTCCGCGCGCTGCGGCCCGCGGCCTTCGGCGTGGAGCCGAGCGGCGAGCGCATGGCGCGCATCCGCAGATCGCCCCACTTCAAGGACGGCGTCTTCCAGAACCCCGGAGGGCCCTCACGGATCCGGCCCTCGGGTTCGACGCTCGACTTCGCGAAGACCTACTTCGACAAGGACGCCCGTAACCGCCGCACCCCGTACGGCGCCATGCCGGTGTACCCCACGACAGCGGCGGACCTCGCGCGACCGCCCGCCTCGGGCCTGCGGCTGACCTGGCTGGGTCACTCCAGCGTCCTCGCGGAGATCGACGGGCAGCGGGTGCTCTTCGACCCCGTCTGGGGCGAGCGCTGCTCGCCGTTCGCCTTCGCCGGGCCCCGGCGGCTGCACGCGGCGCCGCTGCCCCTGACCGCGCTCGGCCCGGTCGACGTGGTGGTCATCTCGCACGACCACTACGACCACCTGGACCTGCCCACGATCAAGGCGCTGGCCGGCACGGACACGCTGTTCGCCGTGCCGCTCGGCGTCGGCGCCCACCTGGAGCACTGGGGCGTGTCCGCCGACCGGCTGCGCGAGCTGGACTGGCAGGAGTCGACCAAGGTCGGCGGGCTCACGCTGACCGCCACCCCGGCCCGCCACTTCTGCGGCCGCGGCCTGCGCAACACCCAGCACACGCTCTGGGCGTCCTGGGTCGTCGCGGGGGAGAGCCACCGGTTGTTCCACAGCGGTGACACCGGCTACTTCGAGGGCTTCCGGGACATCGGCGCCGACCACGGCCCGTTCGACGCCACGATGATCCAGATCGGCGCGTACAGCCAGTACTGGCCGGACATCCACATGACTCCCGAGGAGGGCGTCCGCGCGCATCTGGACCTGCAGGGCGGCGACGCCTCGGCGGGAGTGCTGCTCCCCATCCACTGGGGGACCTTCAACCTCGCCCCGCACCCCTACGCCGAGCCCGGCGAGTGGACGAAGGACGCGGCCGAGGAGGCCGGAGCGGCGGTGGCGCTGCCCCGGCCCGGCGAGCCCTTCGAGCCGGCCGGGGACCTCCCGGTGGACCCCTGGTGGCGCACGGTCACGGCGCCCGTCGCCCGGCACTGGCTGCGGGGCCGGGACACCGGCGCCGCGCCGTCCGCCAAGGGCGACCTCGACCTCGCGGGCGAGCGGTAGGGATCTCGTTCTCGCGGCGGTCGCGGATCGCCGTCCTCCGGTCGGGGACCGGCACACCGGCGGGGCCGGGGCTCATCGCCCCGGCCTTCTTCCGTGTCGGCGGCGTGCCTCGCGGTCCGGCGTTTCCTGACCGCTTCCGACCAGGTCGGATCGATCCATGACGGCATCGATGTCCTTGTCGGGGCGCGCTTATCGGTCTGTCGTACGAGGCCTCATACCAGAGCGGGACGCGGGCCGTAGGACTTTGTCAACTGCCCACCGCACATGATGCGTTGCCGACTACTGTGAGTGTCCGTCGGGCGACGCACGGCCGCATTCCTCTCGCCGTCGTCGGCCGGCACCGAGCCGACGCATGCCCGTGTCACGCCGACCGGGCCCGCCCCGGCTTCCGACCGCTGGACCAGTACGAGGACGCCCGATGTCACACCTCCGCGCACCGGCCGCACGCGCAGACCGCCGCGAGGGCGGGCGGCACGGACGGCCGGTCGCCCACACCGCTCCCTCGCTGCCCGAGGCCCACATACGGCCCCAGCTGCTGCGGCTGGCCGTACTGCCCCCGCTCGCGGTCGCGCTCAGCGCCTGCGCGGCGGTGCTGTTCACCGTCCGCTCCACGGGCGCCCGCACCAGCCTCACCCTGTGGGCCGTTCTCGCCTGCGCGGTCTGTGTGACGCTCGCCGGCATCGGGATCGCCGTGATCGCCGCCGGCCGCGCCGCCCGGGCGGTGCACGACCGCGTCGGCGCGCTGCGCCGCAGCAGCGCCCGCCGGGAGGCCGATCTGCTCACCCTCGTCGAGGCGTTGCGCCGCGGCGAGCTGCCTCCGCAGCGCAAGCCGCGCGGCGGCCCGCCCGAGGACGCCGACGACTTCGAGCTGCTCGCCGCCGACCTGGCCCGCGCGCACGACGGCGCCGTCACCGCCGTCGTGCAGGCCGCCCAGCTCTCCAGCCAGGCCGGCAGCGAACAGAAGCTGGAGGTCTTCGTCAACCTCGCCCGGCGCCTCCAGTCGCTGGTGCACCGCGAGATCGCGATCCTGGACGACCTGGAGAACGAGATCGAGGACCCCGACCTGCTCAAGGGCCTCTTCCATGTCGACCACCTCGCGACCCGCATCCGCCGCCACGCCGAGAACCTCGCCGTGCTCGGCGGGGCCGTCTCCCGGCGCCAGTGGAGCAACCCGGTCTCCATGACCGAGGTGCTGCGCTCGGCCATCGCCGAGGTCGAGCAGTACTCGCGGGTGCGACTCGTGCCGCCGATCGATGGCACCCTGCGCGGCCACGCGGTCGCCGACGTGATCCATCTGCTGGCCGAACTGGTCGAGAACGCCACGGTGTTCTCGGCCCCGCACACCCAGGTGCTGCTGCGCGCCAACCTTGTCACCTCGGGTCTCGCCGTGGAGGTCGAGGACCGCGGACTCGGCATGCCCGTCGACGAGCAGAACAAGATGAACGCCCTGCTCACCGACCCCGACCAGGTCAATGTGGCCCGCCTGCTCGCGGACGGCCGGATCGGGTTGTTCGTGGTCTCCCAACTGGCCCGGCGGCACGGGATCACGGTGCGGCTGCAGAGCAACATCTACGGCGGTGTCCAGGCCGTCCTCGTCGTGCCGCAGGCGCTGCTCGGCAGCCGGCCCGACGCCGACCGCCCCGCCCCGCCGCCCCAGCAGCACCCCCAGCCCGTGCCCCATCCCGCACCCCGGTCCACGCCCCGTCCCGCACCCGAGGCCGCCCGGCCGGCACCGCCCGTGGCGCCACCGCGCTCCCGGCGGCCCGCGCCCGACCCCGCGCCCCGGCCTGCTCCCGCCGCCCCGCCGCCCGCCCCCTCGCCCCTGCCGGTCCGCGGCACCCACGAGCAGCGGCCCAACCCGGCCGAGGCCGTACCCGGCATCCGCCCCGGCGACCGGCCGACCGTCGAGGAACACGCCGCCGCGCCGCTCGCCCCGCGCACCGGCACCGTCCGCGGCACGATGGGCAAGCCCACGCTGCCCCGTCGCCGTGCCCAGGAGCACATCGTGCCCCAGCTGCGCGGGGGCCCGGCACCCCGTCAGGACGCGGAGGACCCGGTCGGTCACGACCCCGGTCTGATGGCGGCGTTCCAGCGCGGCATCGGCCTCGCGGAGGCCCAGCACCAGGCAGATCCCGGCCACGCGGCACCGGCCCGCCCGGACACCCCGCACGTCGACACCCCCGCGCCCCCGGACCACACCCCGACGGAGCCCGCCCGCCTGGAACCGGGGCCCGCGGAACCGGGGGCCTCGTACCCGGACTCCGGGACTCCTGCGGCGGCCGTCTCGCCGCCGGACGGCCGCCGACCGGACGGTCCCCCCGTGGTGACGCAACTCCCCATGGCCGTACCGCACATGGACGTGCGCGCGCACCAGGACGAGCCCCCGCAGTGGGAGGCCGTCCGTACGCCCCCGGACCACCCCGCCCGGCACGACGGGAGCGGACCAGCCGGATGACCGCAGCTGCCGCCGCCGTCACCACCCCCACCGCAATGACCGCCGGCGCACCCACGGGCGCGCCCGCAGACCTTCGTATCCCAAGGAGTCGATCCACCATGGCGACCGATGCCCCCACCGGCCATGTATCCGATCTCGACTGGCTGATGAGCGGCCTCGTACAGCGCGTACCGCACACCAGCAGCGCGGTGCTCCTCTCCTGCGACGGACTCGTGAAGTCGGTCCACGGCCTCGACCCCGACAGCGCCGACCACATGGCGGCCCTGGCCTCCGGCCTGTACTCCCTGGGCCGCAGTGCCGGGGTCCGGTTCGGCGACGGCGGTGACGTCCGCCAGGTCGTCGTGGAGCTCGACTCGACGCTGCTGTTCGTCACCACCGCCGGCTCCGGCACCTGTCTGGCCGTGCTGGCCGGCCGTGAGGCCGACGCCGCCGTGCTCGGCTACGAGATGGCCATGCTGGTCAAGAGCGTCCGCCCCTACCTGGTGACCGCTCCCCGGCAGCAGTCCGTCGAACCCCCGGCGATGAGGCCTTGAGCGTGACGGCGGCCGGCGACGGGCCATGGCTCGACGAGGCGGCCGGACGGCTGGTGCGCCCCTTCACGGTCAGCAACGGCCGTACCCGCCCCTCCGTCGCCCTCGACCTCATCTCGCAGGTGATGGCCACCGGAGCCACCCCCCTCGGCTATCTCGGCCCCGAACACACGCAGGCCCTCGACCTGTGCCGGGCGCCCGTATCGGTCGCCGAGGTCGCCGCGCACCTCATGTTGCCGGCGGTGGTCACCAAGGTGCTGCTGTCGGACCTCGTCGACTGCGGGGTCCTCACCACCAAGCCCCCCGAGTTCCACCACAACCCCACGGACCGGGCCCTTCTGGAGGCAGTGCTCGATGGACTACGACGACAACTCTGACCCTTACGCCGACTACTCCGACCACTCCGACCACTCCGACCACTCCGACCAGGACGACGGCTACGGCGCCGACCCGTTCCCCACCGCGCTCAAGATCCTGGTCGCGGGCGGCTTCGGTGTCGGCAAGACCACCTTCGTCGGCGCCGTCAGCGAGATCGCGCCGCTCAGCACGGAGGAACTGCTCACCACCGTCAGCGCCGCCACCGACAACCTCGACGGCATCGAGAACAAGGTCGAGACGACGGTGGCCATGGACTTCGGCCGCATCACCCTCGACCCGGAACACGTCCTGTACCTGTTCGGCACGCCCGGCCAGGAGCGCTTCTGGTTCATGTGGGACGAACTGTGCGAGGGCGCCCTCGGCGCGGTGATCCTCGCCGACACCCGGCGGCTGGAGGAGTGCTTCGCGGCCGTCGACTTCTTCGAGGAGCGCGGCCTCGGATTCATCGTCGCCGTCAACGAGTTCGACGGCGGCCACCGCTACGACCCCGAGGAGGTGCGTGCCGCCATCGACCTGCACCCCGAGGTCCCCGTCGTCCGCTGCGACGCCCGCATCTCCGCGTCCGGCGTCCAGACCCTGCTCACCCTCGTCCGCCACCTCATCGCCCACGCGCCCGTCACCCCCGCGCCCAGCCACGGCGCCCACATGTGACAGCCGCCCACACCGCACCGGAGCCGCACATGACACACGCCCACTGCGACGGGACCCGGACATGAGGTACGACCCGCCGCGCCCGGCCGGTCGGCTGCTGCTCACCCCCGAGGACAAGGAGGCACCCGCGCGCACGCGGCGACTGCTTCAACTGGGCCTGGGGGACCGTCCGGAGCCCGCCCTCGACGCCTTCGCTGGCCATCTGGCGTCCCTGACCGGTGCGCCGTACGCGATGGTCAACTTCCTCGGCGAGAAGGGCCAGTTCTTCGCGGGCCTGCACGTGCCCGACGTCGGGCTCGTCGTGAAGGAGGACGGAACCCGCCCCGTGCTGGGCCGCTTCCTCCCCCGCGACCACGGTTTCTGCCCCCACGTGGTGGTCCGGCACAAGGCGCTGGTGCTGGAGGACGTCCGCGACTACCCGCGGTTCGCGGGCAATCCGGTCGTCGACGAGTTCGGCATCCACTCCTACCTCGGCGCGCCGCTCATCGACACCACGGGCATGGTGCTCGGCACCGTCTGCGTCGCCGATGTCTCCCCGCGCCCCTGGGGGCGCTCCGGTCTGGAGACCATCAAGGCGACGGCCGCGGATCTCGTCGTACGGCTCGAAGGGCCCCTGAGCGGCGGACCTCTGCTCTGACCAGGTGAACGTCGCGCGGTGGCGTGAAGGAAAGCTGCGACGGCGGTTAAGAAATCCTCGATGGACCAGGACGGCGGCGTACGGCAGATTGCTGTGCGATTCCACTTCTCTCCCCGTCCGGGGGCTTCTTCGGCATGCCCGCGGCAGGGATCTCACCCACAGGAGCCCCAGCGGTGAAGGCACTGGTCAAGGACAAGGCGGAGCCAGGGCTGCGGCTCATGGAGGTCCCGGAGCCCGAGGTCGGCCCCGGCGACGTACTGATCAAGGTGCTGCGCACCGGGATCTGCGGCACCGATCTGCACATCCACTCGTGGGACGGCTGGGCGCAGCAGACCATCAGCACCCCGCTGGTGCTCGGGCACGAGTTCGTCGGCGAGGTGGTCGGCACCGGCCGGGACGTCAGCGAGATCAAGTCCGGCGACCGGGTCAGCGGCGAGGGCCATCTCGTGTGCGGCAAGTGCCGCAACTGCCTGGCCGGCCGCCGCCACCTGTGCCGGGCGACCGTCGGGCTCGGGGTCGGACGCGACGGCGCCTTCGCCGAGTACGTCGTGCTGCCGGCGACCAACGTGTGGGTGCACCGCGTGCCGGTGGACCTCGACGTCGCGGCCATCTTCGACCCGTTCGGCAACGCCGTGCACACCGCGCTGTCGTTCCCGCTGGTCGGCGAGGACGTGCTGATCACCGGGGCCGGCCCGATCGGGCTGATGGCCGCCGCCGTGGCCCGGCACGCGGGTGCCCGCAACGTCGTCGTCACGGACGTCAGCGAGGAGCGGCTGGAGCTGGCCCGCAAGATCGGTGCCAGTCTCGCCCTTAACGTGCGCGAGTCCACGATCGCGGACGGGCAGCGTGCCCTCGGCCTGCGGGAGGGCTTCGACATCGGCCTGGAGATGTCCGGCCGCGCCGAGGCGCTCCAGGACATGATCGCGAACATGACCCACGGCGGCCGGATCGCGATGCTCGGCCTGCCCGCGCAGGAGTTCCCGGTCGACTGGGCCCGGATCGTCACCTCGATGATCACCATCAAGGGCATCTACGGCCGGGAGATGTTCGAGACCTGGTACGCCATGTCGGTGCTGCTGGAAGGCGGCCTCGACCTGGCGCCCGTGATCACCGGCCGGTACGGCTACCGCGACTTCGAGGCGGCGTTCGCCGACGCGGCGAGCGGCCGCGGCGGCAAGGTCATCCTCGACTGGACCGCGTAACCCCGACAGCACCTTCTAGGAGACCCCGTCATGTTCGACTCCGTGCGCGACGACCTGCGCGCCACCCTCGACGAGATCCGCGCCGCCGGTCTGCACAAGCCCGAACGCGTCATCGACACCCCGCAGTCCGCGACCGTCAACGTCTCCGCGGGCGGACGGCCGGGCGAGGTGCTGAACTTCTGCGCCAACAACTACCTCGGCCTCGCCGACCACCCCGAGGTGATCGCCGCCGCCCACGCGGCCCTGGACCGCTGGGGCTACGGCATGGCGTCCGTCCGGTTCATCTGCGGCACCCAGGAGGTGCACAAGGAGCTGGAGGCACGGCTGTCGGCGTTCCTCGGGCAGGAGGACACGATCCTGTACTCCTCCTGCTTCGACGCCAACGGCGGTGTCTTCGAGACCCTGCTCGGCGCCGAGGACGCGGTGATCTCCGACGCCCTCAACCACGCCTCGATCATCGACGGCATCCGGCTGTCCAAGGCCCGCCGCTTCCGCTACGCCAACCGCGACATGGCGGACCTGGAGCGGCAGCTGAAGGAGGCCGGCGAGGGCGGCGCGCGCCGCAAGCTGATCGTCACCGACGGCGTCTTCTCCATGGACGGCTATGTGGCGCCGCTGAACGAGATCTGCGACCTCGCCGACCGCTACGACGCGATGGTCATGGTCGACGACTCGCACGCCGTCGGCTTCGTCGGCCCCGGCGGGCGCGGCACCCCCGAGCTGCACGGCGTGATGGACCGGGTCGACATCATCACCGGCACGCTGGGCAAGGCGCTCGGCGGCGCCTCGGGCGGCTACGTCGCCGCCCGCGCCGAGATCGTCGCGCTGCTGCGCCAGCGCTCCCGGCCGTACCTCTTCTCGAACACCCTCGCCCCGGTGATCGCCGCCGCCTCGCTGAAGGTGCTCGACCTGCTGGAGTCGGCGGACGATCTGCGGGAGCGGCTCACCGCGAACACCGCGCTGTTCCGGCGCCGGATGACCGAGGAGGGCTTCGACGTCCTGCCCGGCGACCACGCGATCGCGCCGGTGATGATCGGCGACGCCTCCCGGGCCGGCCGGATGGCGGAGCTGCTGCTGGAGCGGGGTGTGTACGTGATCGGCTTCTCGTACCCGGTGGTGCCGCAGGGGCAGGCGCGCATCCGCGTCCAGCTCTCCGCGGCGCACTCGACCGAGGACGTGAACCGCGCGGTGGACGCGTTCGTGGCGGCGCGGGCGGAGCTGGACGCCTGACCCCGTACGGGGCGACCTGCACACACCACCGGTTTGAGACAATCGGTGCCATGATCGAGGCGCGGCGGCTCCACATCCTCCGTGCGGTGGCCGACCACCGCACCGTGACGGCGGCGGCCGCCGCGCTGTATCTCACCCCCTCCGCGGTGTCCCAGCAGCTCACGGCACTGGAGCAGGAGACGGGACACCGGCTGGTGGAGCGGGGGGCCAAAGGGGTGCGGCTCACCCCGGCCGGCGAGATCCTGCTCAGCCACACCAACGCGGTCCTCGCCCAGCTGGAGCGGGCGGAGGCGGAGCTCGCGGCCTACAGCTCGGGTGACGCCGGCACGGTCAGCGTCGCCTCCTTCGCGACCGGTATCGCCGAGGTCGTCGCGCCGGCCGTGGCCCGCCTCGCGCGGACCGCGCCCGGCATCAGCATCCGCGTCCGGGACGCCGAGGGGGACGCCAGCCTGCCCATGGTGCTGGACCGGCAGGTCGACGTAGCGGTCGCCGTGGAGTACCGCGGCGCTCCGCCGGCCGACGATCCGCGCCTGGCGCACGTCCCGCTGTACGCCGAGCCCTTCGACGCGGTGGTGCCCGTCAGCCACCGGCTCGCGGACACCGGTGAGGTGCCGCTGGCGGAGCTGGCCAAGGACGCGTGGGTCGGCCCCTACCCCGGCAATCCCTGCCATGACGTGGTGGTGCTGGCCTGTGAGGCGGCGGGGTTCCAGCCCCGCTTCGAGCACTCCTCGGACGACTTCCGCGCGGTGGTGGCCCTGGCTGCCGCGGACGCGGGAGTGGCCCTCGTACCGCGCTCCGCGCTGCGCGGGACGGACCTGACCGGTGTCCTCGTGCGCCCGGTGGACGGGGAGGCCCCCACCCGCCGGGTCTTCGCCGCGATACGCCGGGGCGCGGAGGAGCATCCGCTGATCCGGCCGGTGCTGGAGGCGCTGGAGGAGGCCGGGCGGGCCACCTGAACAGGACGGGCGTGAGGTTCCTGTAACACCGCTGTCTCATATCTGGGATAGCGTCCCGGATATGAGACACGAGGAACCCGGTGTCGCGCGTGACGTCGACACCCGGCTCGGCGCGCGGCTGGCCGAGCTGAGGGCCGAGCACGGCCTGTCCCTGGGGGAGCTGGCGCAGCGCAGCGGAGTGAGCCGGTCGACCCTGTCGCGCGCGGAGCGCGCCGAGATCAGCCCCACGGCGGCCGTGCTGAACCGGCTGTGCGCCGTCTACGGGCGCACGATGTCCCAGTTGCTGAGCGAGGTCGAAGGCGAGTCCGCGCTGCTGTTGCGGGCCGCCGACCAGCCGGTCTGGGAGGACCGGGCCTCCGGATTCGTCCGCCGCTCCGTGTCGCCGCCGCACGCCGGGCTGCGCGGCGAACTGGTGGAGGGGCGGCTCGCGGTCGGCGCCGACCTCGCCTACGACCGGCCGCCCGTACCGGGCCTGGAACAGCACATCTGGGTGCTGGAAGGAGACCTCGCGGTGACCGTGCGGGACGTCGAGCACCGGCTCGCGGCGGGGGACGCGCTGCGGTTGCGGGTGTGGGGGCCCACGCGGTTCCGGTGCGCCGGCGACGTGGCGGCGCGGTATGTCCTGGCGGTGGTGCTCCCGTGATCGTGGAACGGCTGAACGCGGCCCAAGTGCGGGCACACGCACAGGAATTGGCTGACCTGCTGGTCGAGACCGTGCACAGTGGCGCCTCGGTGGGTTTTCTCGCGACGCTCGACGGGGCCGAGGCCCTGGCCTGGTGGCGGGGGCGGGCGAGGGGCGTGGCCGCGGGTGAGCTCGCCGTCTGGGCGGCCCGCGAGGGGACGCGGGTGGCCGGGACGGTGAGCCTGGCCTTCGCGGACAAGCCCAACAGCAGGCACCGGGCGGAACTGGTCAAGCTCATGGTGGGCCGCGAGGCGCGGGGGCGAGGCCTCGGGCGCGGGCTCCTCGACACCGCCGAGCGGGCGGCCGTCGCGTCCGGCGTCACGCTCCTCCACCTGGACACCGAGACCGACAGCCCCGCCGAGCGGCTGTACCGGGCGGCGGGCTGGACGCCGCTCGGCGCGATCCCCGGCTACGCGGCGAGCCCGGCGGGCGTGCTGCGGCCGACGACCGTCTACTACAAGCAGGTCGGAGCGCACGCTCCCACCGGGTGACTGTCGGTGGCAGGCGCTACCTTGCGTCTCATGCCGGACGCCGAAGACGTACGCCGTATCGCCCTGTCCCTTCCGGACACGGCGGAGAAGATCGCCTGGAGCATGCCCACCTTCCGGGTGGCGGGCAAGATGTTCGCCACGCTCCCGGAGGAGGAGACCTCCCTCGCCGTGCGCTGCCCCAAGGAGGAGCGCGACGAACTGGTCCTGGCCGAGCCGGGGAAGTTCTGGATCGCCGACCACGAGGCGCAGTTCGCCTGGGTGCGGGCGCGGCTGTCCGCGCTGGAGGACGAGGACGAGCTGCGGGACATCCTCGCCGACTCCTGGCGGCAGGCCGCGCCGCCCCGGCTGCTGGAGGCCCACCCGGAACTGGGGCTGCCGTCCGGGGGGTGAAACCGCCTCCGGGCCGTCGGTGCGGGGTGGCATGATCCGCGGGGGGCCGGGGTGGCGTGGGACGTGGGAGGGGAGCGCGGGGGATGGGCGGAACGCCGGACAACGTTGCCGACGCGGGGGAGAAGGACGGTTCGGGCGAGGACGGCGTGGGCCGTGCGGGGGGTCGTGCGGACGAGGGCGAGGGCTGTGGCGGTGCGGTGGTGCCGCCCGTCTGGTCGCGGGACTTCGCGCTGTTCTTCGTCGCGCGTGCCGTGGCCCGGCTCGGCGACACCATGCTCCCGGTGGCGCTCGCCGCGGGCCTCCTCCAGCACGGGTACGGCGCCGGCGCGGTCGGCCTGGCCATGGCCGCGACCGCCGGGGCGTTCGCCGCGCTGGTCGTCTTCGGCGGGGTCGTCGCCGACCGGTTCAGCACCCGCAAGCTGATGATCTGGGCCGACGTGGTGCGGCTGGGCACGCAGGCCCTCACCGCCGCCCTCTTCCTCGCGGACCGTGTCGTGCTCTGGGAGATCTGCGCGATCGGCGTCGTCAACGGCATCGCGAGCGCCGTCTTCCAGCCCGGCGTCGCGAGCATGGTGCCCCGGCTCGCCTCCGACATCCAGGGCGCCAACGGCGCGATCCGCATCGCCGAGTCCTCGGCCCAGCTCGCCGGTCCCGCCGTGGCGGGCGTGCTGGTCGGCCTCGCGTCGGCGGGCGGGGTCTTCGCCGCGCACGCCGCCACGTACGCGGTCAGCGCCCTGTGTCTGCTGTTGCTGCGGCTGCCCCCGCCGGTGCCGGGCATCCGGGCCGCCGGGCGAGGGGCCAGTGCCTTCAGGGCCGATCTCGTGGAGGGCTGGCGGGAGTTCAGGGCGCGGACCTGGCTGTGGGGCGTCATCGCCGTCTGGTGCCTGTACATGATCGCGGTCTTCGGCCCGACCGTGCCGCTGGTGGCGACGGAGGTGGTCCGGGAACACGGGCCGGGCGCCTACGGCCTGGTCAACTCCGCCCTCGGCGCCGGTACCGTCGTCGGCGGCCTCCTCGCCCTGCGGCTGCGCCCGCGCCGGATGCTGCGGGCCGGGGCCGTCGCCCTGTTCGGCTTCGCGGGTTTCCCGGCGACCGTCGGCCTCGGACTCGACGTGCCGGCGATGGCGGCCGGCGCGGCCGTCGCCGGGGCCGGGATGTCGTTCTGGGGCGTCATGTGGGCGACCAGCGTGCAGACCCAGGTCCAGCCCGCCGTCCTCAACCGCATCCACGCCTACGACGTGGCCGGCTCGCTCGCGATGCTGCCCGTCGGCCAGGCCCTAGCGGGGCCGGCCGCGGCGGCCCTCGGCGCGGACCTGGTGCTGCTCGTCGCCGGCGCGATGAGCTTCGTCGTCGTGTTCGCCCTGCTCGCGGTGCCCGCGATACGCGATCTGGAGCGTGTCGACACCCGCCGCACCCGGGCGCCGGCGGCCAGGCCCGCGCCGCGGCGGGCCTGAAAACCGGTGCGCGACCACCGACCCGAGTGCGGTATTGTTGCCCTGCGCGTTCGCCCGGGGGAAACCCCAGGTCAGACCGCACCGGGACGTGGCGCAGCTTGGTAGCGCACTTGACTGGGGGTCAAGGGGTCGCAGGTTCAAATCCTGTCGTCCCGACCAGCTTCACCGCAGGTCGGAGGCCGTCTTCTCAGAGAGCTGAGGAGGCGGCCCTTCTCGTGTGTGCGGGAACGGCCGAGGCCGTCCGGTCCGGCACCGGGGTGCCGGACCGGACGGCCTCATGGCCGACTCGGGTCGGATCAGACCAGGTCGAACCGGTCCAGGTTCATGACCTTGTCCCACGCGGCGACGAAGTCCGTCACGAACTTCTCCTTCGCGTCGTCGCTCGCGTAGACCTCGGCGACCGCGCGCAGCTCGGAGTTGGAGCCGAAGACGAGGTCGGCGCGGGTGCCGGTCCACTTGACCTCGCCCGTGGCGGCGTCGACGCCCTCGAACGTGGTCTGGTCCTCGGACGTGGACCTCCACGTCACACCCAGGTCGAGCAGGTTGACGAAGAAGTCGTTCGTCAGGGTGCCCGGCGTCTCGGTGAGGACGCCGTGCTTGGACTGCTGCGAGTTGGCGCCGAGCACGCGCAGACCACCCACGAGCGCCGTCATCTCGGGCGCGCTCAGCGTCAGCAGGTTCGCCCGGTCCAGCAGCAGGTACTCGGCCGGCAGGCGGTTGCCCTTGCCGAGGTAGTTGCGGAAGCCGTCCGAGGTCGGCTCCAGCGCGGCGAACGACTCGGCGTCCGTGTGCTCGTCCGTCGCGTCGACACGACCCGGGGTGAAGGGCACCTCGATGTCGTGGCCCGCGGCCTTGGCGGCCTTCTCCACGCCCACGCAGCCGCCGAGGACGATCAGGTCGGCCAGGGAGACCTTCTTCGCGGAGCCCGCGTTGAACTCCTGCTGGACGTTCTCCAGGGTGCGCAGGACCGTGGCGAGCTGGTCGGGGTCGTTGGCCTCCCAGCCGCGCTGCGGCTCCAGGCGGATCCGGCCGCCGTTGGCGCCGCCGCGCTTGTCGCTGCCGCGGAACGTCGAGGCCGAGGCCCACGCCGTGCCGACCAGTTGCGCGACGGTCAGACCGGAGTCGAGGAGCTTGGCCCTGAGGGCCGCGATCTCCTCGGCGCCGACGACCTCGCCCTGGGCCTCGGGCAGCGGGTCCTGCCACAGCAGGGTCTCGGCGGGCACCTCGGAGCCGAGGTAGTGCGACTTCGGGCCCATGTCGCGGTGCGTCAGCTTGTACCAGGCGCGCGCGAAGGCGTCCGCGAACTCCGCCGGGTTCTCGTAGAAGCGGCGGGAGATGGGCTCGTAGATCGGGTCGAAGCGCAGCGACAGGTCGGTGGTGAGCATCGTCGGCAGGTGCTTCTTCGACGGGTCGTGCGCGTCCGGGATGATCGCCTCGGCGTTCTTGGCGACCCACTGCTTGGCGCCGGCCGGGGACTCCGTCAGCTCGTACTCGAACTCGAAGAGGTTCTTGAAGAAGCCGTTGCTCCACTGGATGGGCGTGGCGGTCCAGGTGACCTCCAGGCCGGAGGTGATGGTGTCACCGCCCTTGCCCGTGCCGTAGGTGTTCTTCCAGCCGAGGCCCTGCTCCTCCATGGAGGCGGCCTCGGGGTCGTTGCCGACGTGGTCCGCGGGGCCGGCGCCGTGGGTCTTGCCGAAGGTGTGGCCACCGGCGATGAGGGCGACGGTCTCCTCGTCGTTCATCGCCATCCGGCGGAACGTCTCACGGATGTCGCGGGCCGCGGCCACCGGGTCGGGGTTGCCGTTGGGGCCCTCGGGGTTGACGTAGATGAGGCCCATCTGGACCGCGCCGAGGGGGTTCTCCAGCTCCCGGTCACCGCTGTAGCGCTGGTCGTCGAGCCAGGTGGTCTCGGGGCCCCAGTAGACGTCCTCCTCCGGCTCCCAGACGTCCGCGCGGCCGCCGCCGAAGCCGAAGGTCGTAAAGCCCATCGTCTCCAGGGCCACGTTGCCGGCGAGGATCATCAGGTCGGCCCAGGAGATGCTCTGGCCGTACTTCTTCTTCACCGGCCACAGCAGACGGCGGGCCTTGTCCAGGTTGGCGTTGTCCGGCCAGCTGTTCAGCGGCGCGAAGCGCTGCTGACCGGCGCCGGCGCCGCCGCGGCCGTCGCTGATGCGGTAGGTGCCCGCGCTGTGCCACGCCATCCGGATGATCAGCGGACCGTAGTGTCCGAAGTCGGCGGGCCACCAGTCCTGCGAGGTCGTGAGCACCTCGGCGAGGTCCCGTTTGACGGCCGCCAGGTCCAGGGCCTTGAACGCCTCGGCGTAGTCGAAGTCCGCACCGAGCGGGTTGGACACGGCGGGGTTCTTCGCGAGGATCTTCAGGTTGAGGCGCTCCGGCCACCACTGGCGGTTGCCACCCCCCTGCGTGGGGTGCGCGGCGCGCCCGTGCGCGACCGGGCAGCCCCCAGTGCCCTCCGTCTTGGGTTCGGTGACGATTGCATCCGGGTTCTCAGCCATGGGCATCCTTCTTCGGGACGTGGATCACGGTGCTCAGGAACTACGGGTGGAACAGGCGGGGCACAGGCCCCAGTAGATGACCTCGGCCTCGTCGACCGAGAAGCCGTGGTCGTCCGACGCGGTCAGGCAGGGGGCCTGGCCGGTCGCGCACTCGACGTCGGTGACCGTGCCGCAGGACCGGCACACGAGGTGATGGTGGTTGTCGCCGACACGGCCCTCGTAGCGGGCCGGGCTGCCCGCCGGTTCGATACGGCGGACAAGGCGTGCCGCGGTCAGCGCGTGCAGGGCCTCGTACACCGCTTGCACGGATATGTGGCCCACCCGCTCGCGGACCCCGGAGGCGATCGCCTCGACGCCCAGGTGGTCACCGGCCCGGACGGTCTCGAGCAGAGCGACGCGGGCTGCCGTCACCCGCAGGCCGGCACCGCGCAGCTCCTCGGCGGTGGTCGGTTTCCGGGAGGCGGTCATGGGGGCGAACCTATCGCGCCAAACACGAACGGTTCAAGAAAACGAAGGGTTAAATCAAGGGCCGTGTCCGTCGGCGCCCCGGCTGTGCCGGCCGGGCGCGGTGGTGGGCGGGGTCGTGGGGGAGAAGCATGGTGACCGACGCCGTCGTCCGGACCGCCGAGAGGTGATGACCATGACCGAGCTGCCCGAGGTGGTGTCCCGCGAGGAGTGGCTGCGGGCGCGCAAGGAGCTGCTGGCCACGGAGAAGGAGCTGACGCGCGCCCGTGACCGGGTCAACGCCCGGCGGCGCAGGCTGCCGATGGTCCGCGTCGACAAGCCGTACACCTTCGAGGGCCCGGACGGCACGGTCGGGCTCGCGGACCTGTTCGAGGGGCGGCCCCAGCTGGTCGTGCACCACTTCATGTGGGAGTACGACACCGACGCCGACGGCAGCGAGCGGCCCCGCGAGCACGGCTGCCCCAGCTGTTCCTCCGCCGCCGACCAGATCCCCGCCCGGCTGCGCCAGCTGCATGTGCGCGGCACCTCCCTGGCGGCGGTGTCCCGGGTGCCGTACGACAGGATCGCGGCGTTCCGGGACCGGATGGGCTGGACGTTCCCCTGGTACTCCGCCGCCGGCAGCGACTTCAACTACGACTTCCACGTCACGCTCGACGACCGGGTGGCCCCGGTGCTGCTCGACTACCGCACGGAGGCCGAGCTCGCCGAGGCCGGCCAGCCGTGGGAGGTGGGCTGGCGCGGCGACTACCCCGGCATCAGCGCCTTCCTCCGGGTCGGCGACGAGATCTTCCACACCTACTCCACGTTCGGCCGGGGCCTCGAGGAGTTCCACAACGGCGACAACTACCTGGATCTGACCGCGCTCGGCCGCCAGGAGGCCTGGGAGGAGCCGAAGGGCCGCGCGGTGCCCCTCGGCCTGCAGGTCGGCGGGCCGGCGATGCGCCTCCCCGACGAGTACGGCGACGCGCCGGGCGTCACCCCGCCGCCAGGGACACCTCCGTCGCCTTGATCAGGGCGACCACGGGAGAGCCCGGCGCGATGCCGAGGTCCTCGACCGCGTCCTTGGTGATCGCGGAGGTCAGCTCGGCGCCCTCCACCGCCACCTTGACGGAGGCCATCGCGCCCCCCGTGCCGACCGACACCACCGTGCCGCGCAGCCGGTTGCGGATGGACAGTCCGTCCACCGAACCCGTGGCGAGGGAGACCTCGGTGGACTTGACGAGGGCGCGCACGGCGGCGCCCTCGGCCAGCGCCAGGTCCCGCACCGCGTCCACGGTGATCGCCGCGGTGAGGTCCTGACCGCCGTCGAGACGCACTCCGACGGTGGCCATCACCTCGCCGGGGGTGATGGCGGTGACGGTGCCGGGCAGTTGGTTGCGGATACTCAGGACCATGGTGAAACACCTCAAAAGGGGAAGAAGCGATGCTCGTTGCGCGCCCTACCGTAACCGGGTGATCGCACAGTGTGACCTACCCCACACCGGTGGTGTGGAACTCCACGGGTCCCGTCCCCGACTCCTGTTCCGGCACGGCGCGAACCGAGTGACGCCGTGCGACGTGATCTGGAGACCGGTGATGCACGACCCCCGACCACCCGCCCGCCGCGCCCCGAAGGCGCTCAAGGACCTGCTTCCCCCGCCCGCCCTCGGCGGCTTCCTGCTGCTGCTCGCCCTCGTGTTCGTGGTGGCCTACGCCGTCGGATCGGCCGTCGGCCCGGTCGCCCCCGGCATGCACCGCCCGGACGGCGGCGCCACCGGGACGGACCCCCGCACCGGCACGCACGGCGACCACACCGAAGGCCACACCCCGTGACGACCAGGCCGGCGCCGGCCCTGACGACGACCGACCTCACCGTGGGCGGAATGACCTGCGCGGCCTGCGTGCGACGGGTCGAGAAACGGCTGGCCCGCCTCGACGGCGTCACCGCCACCGTCAACCTGGCCACCGGCCGGGCCCGGGTGACCCACCCGACGGCCGTCCGCCCCGAGGAACTCGTCGCCACGGTCGAGCGGGCCGGCTACACCGCCGCCCTGCCCACGCCGTCGCGGGCCGGGGAGGCGGACGCCGGGAACGACTCCGAGCTCGGCCGGCTGACGGTGACGGCGCTGCTCGCGGTGCCCGTGCTCGTGCTGTCGATGGTGCCGGCCCTGCAGTTCCGCAACTGGCAGTGGCTCTGCTTCGTCCTGACGGCGCCGGTCGTCGTCTGGGGAGCGTGGCCGTTCCACGTGCGGGCCGCGCGGGGGCTGCGGCACGCGGCGTCGACCATGGACACCCTGGTCTCGCTCGGCGTCCTGGCCTCGTTCGCGTGGTCGGCGTACGCGCTCTTCCTCGGCGGGGCCGGCACGCCCGGTATGCGGATGCCGTTCAGCCTGGTGCCGTCCGCCTCCGACGGCGTCGCGCACCTCTATCTCGAAGCGGCCGTCGCCGTACCGCTGTTCGTGCTGGCGGGCCGTGTGCTGGAGGCGCGCGCGAGGCGCGGCACCGGTGCGGCGCTGCGCTCGCTGGCGCGCCTGGCCGCGAAGGAGGTGTCGGTACGGGAGGAGGACGGCGGCGAACGGCTCGTCGCCGTCGAACAACTGACGGTGGGGCAGATCTTCGTCGTGCGTCCCGGAGAGCGGATCGCCACCGACGGCGAGGTCGTCGAGGGCAGTTCCGCCGTGGACCTCGCCCTGGTCACCGGGGAGAGCGAACCCGTCGAGGTCGGCCCCGGTACCGCGGTGGTCGGCGGCGCGGTCAACGCCGGCGGGCTGCTGCTCGTCCGGGCCGGCGCCGTCGGGGCGGACACCCAACTCGCCCGCATCACCGCGATGGTGACGGAGGCGCAGGCGGGCAAGGCGAAGGCGCAACGGCTCGCCGACACCGTGGCCGGGGTGTTCGTGCCGGTGGTGCTGACGCTCGCCGTGACCGTGCTCGGGTTCTGGCTGGGCGCCGGGGCCGATCCACAGGCCGCGATCACCGCGTCCGTCGCCGTCCTGGTCGTCGCCTGCCCGTGCGCGCTGGGCCTCGCCACCCCCACCGCCCTGATGGCCGCCACCGGGCGCGGTGCCCAGCTCGGCGTGCTGGTCACCGGCCCGCGGGCGCTGGAGGGGCTGCGGCACATCGACACCGTCGTCCTGGACAAGACCGGCACGCTCACCACCGGGCAGATGACCGTCGCCCGGGTCACCACGCCGCCCGGCGGACCGGGCCGGGACGCCGTGCTGCGGCTGGCCGGCGCCGTGGAACAGGGGTCCGAACATCCGCTGGGGCGGGCGATCGCCGCCTGCGCGGGCCGGCCGGTGGCCGACGTGCGGGATTTCTTCGCCGAGGCCGGCCGCGGGGTGCGGGGTCGGGTCGAGGGCCGGCTCGTCGAAGTCGGGGTCTGCGAGGGCGAGTTGCCCGCGGAGCTGGCCGAGGCGCGGCAGGCGGCCCACGAAGCCGCGCGGACGCCGGTTCTCGTCCGGGTGGACGGGACACCCACGGCGGTCCTGGAGATCGGGGACGTCGTACGGCTGGGCAGTTACCGCGCGGTGGAACGCCTGCGCCGCCTCGGCATCGAACCCGTGCTCGCCAGTGGCGACGCCGAGGCACCCGCGCGCGCCGTCGCGGCGGCCCTCGGCATCGGCGAGGTGCACGCCCGCCGCACCCCGGAGGGCAAGACCGACCTGGTGCGGAGGCTGCGGGCGGACGGACGCCGGGTCGCGGTGGTCGGCGACGGGGTCAACGACGCCGCCGCGCTGGCCGGCGCCGACCTCGGCATCGCGATGGGGGGCGGCACGGACGTGGCCATCGGGGCGGCCGACGTGACGCTGGTGCGCGGGGACATCGAGGCCCTTGCGGACGCGGTACGGCTGGCCCGGCGCACCCTGGCCACGATCCGCGCCAACCTGGTCTGGGCCTTCGGCTACAACGCGGTGACGCTGCCGCTGGCCATGGTCGGGCTGCTCACCCCGATGCTCGCCGCGGCGGCGATGTCCGTCAGCTCGCTGCTGGTCGTCGGGAACAGCCTGCGGCTGCGCACCTGGCAGCCGGGGCGGGGACGGAGGGCCGCGCGATGAGCCGACCGCTTGCCGCCGACACCCTGCTCACCGCCCTCGCCCCGGTCGCGGCCTGCGTGGTCGCCCTCGGCGCGCTGACCGCCTGGGTCGACACCGGCGGGGCGGGCAGCCCGCCCCGGATCGAGGTGGCGCCCGGCCGGGTCTTCCTGCCGTTCGGCGACACCGAGGACACGGCGGCGTTCTTCGACATCACCAACTCCGGGGGAGCGGAGGACCGCCTGGTCGCGGTGGCCTCCGACGAGGACGGCCGGGCACCCACGCTCAGCCGGCACCGTATGACCGAGGGCGGGGCCGCCTACCGCGCCGCCGTCGGCTCCGCCCCCGTGCCCGCGGGCGGCGACCTGTCGATGACGCCGCTCGGCGTGGACGTGACCCTGCGGGCGGGCCCGGGCTGGCACGTGGGCGACGTCGTGCCGTTCACGCTGTACTTCGAGCACAGCGGCAGGGTCGAGACCTCGGCGGTGGTGGTGGTGCCGGGCGGCACGTAGCCGGCCGTCAGGCGTGTCGGCGGGCGGGGCGGCCGAAGCGCACCGGCACTCCCGGTGAGTACAGGACGCTCGCCGGTTCGCCCACCGGCGCCGCGAGGCCCGCCGCGGCCACCAGGTCCTCCTCGCACTTCAGCAGTTCGGCGCGGTGCAGGGGCCAGCGCGGGTGGGTGTTCGGGAGGTGCACGGGGCGTCCGAGGAGTGTGGTCGGCATGCCCCAGCGGGCGGTCACGAAGTGCTCGGACCCGGTGGGCTCGGCCACCGGCTCGCCGACGCGCAGGGTGATCCGGCTGGAGGCGCCGCGGGGGCCGGGCAGCCGCCGCGAACTGGCGTACGTCAGGACGTCGCCGTCCCGGGACACGGTCATCCTCGACCACACATAGGGGAGCCGGAACACGGACCGGCCGATCGCCACCGGCAGCAGACGGGAGGCGTCCAGCGAGCGGAAGACCACGCCGCGGCGGCCCTCGCCGTCGACCGTGTAGAGCCGGACGTTGGTCTCCGGGAAGCTCCCGAGATACGGCACGCCCGGCAGCCGCAGCCAGCCGACCCGGTGCATCCGGAACGCCACGAGACCGACGTACGTCACCCCGTCCAGGGTGTCCGGGACGCAGCCGGCCGGCAGCAGCGGTGCCACGTCCGCCGGGTCGGCGGCCCAGTGCAGGAAGGCCAGATCCAGCCACGACTGGGTGAGCAGCGGGCGGGGCGTGGAACCGGGCGGATCGGGGGATATCGGCTCGGGTGCGACGGCGGGACCGGGAAGGAGCACCTTTCGAGGATGCCACGGCATATCCGTGTGGTCTGTCTCATCCGTCTCGGATTGAGTCACCGACACCACCCGATTCCGTACCCACCGTTGACGACCGCGCGCCGGATGCAAGGATGAACGCCGACATGACTGTTGGGTGGTGCTCCCGCACGGTTCGGGCCGCGGTGTTCGCGGCCGTCTGCGTGCTGCTCGCCGCCCTGGGGCACGCGCTGATGTCCGGCAGTCGGGTGCCCTGGTGGGCACTGGCCGCCGGCGCCGCCGCGGCCGGTGCCGTGGGCCTGGGGCTGGCGGGCCGGGAGCGCGGGCTGCCGCTGATCGTGACCGTCGTCGTCACCGTCCAGACGGCACTGCACTCCGCGTTCTCCCTCGCCCAGTCCACGACCGCGGGGACCGCGCCGCAGACACGGGCGGGCGGCGCGGGGCACGACATGACGGCGATGCCCATGGACGCCGGGCACATGGCCGGGATGCCCATGGGCTCCTCGCACACCCACGGCATGGACGCCATGGACGTGACCCGGGGCGGGCCCGTAGGCCACGTCATGGACGGCTCGTCCTCGTTCGGCATGCTCGCCGCCCACCTGCTGGCGGCACTGCTGTGCGGCCTGTGGCTCGCGTACGGCGAGCGCGTCGCGTTCCGCCTCCTGCGTGCGGTGGCCGGATGGCTGGCGGCGCCGCTGCGGCTGCCGCTGGCCGTGCCCGCGCCGCCGCACCCCCCGCGCCCCCGCCCGGGGCGCCGCAGGTCGGCACGGTCACCGCGCCGGCTCCTGCTCGTCCACGCGATCACCTCTCGGGGGCCACCCCTGGGGAGCGCTGTCTGACGACAGCCGCCAGGACCTGTCGCGAACGTGGTGTCCGCCGCGCGACGCCCGGACGCCGCGCCGCCGTCATCCGGACGGCGACACCCCTCTCGCGACCGGCCCTTGCCCGAGGCAGCCCCTGTGCGCCTCGGGCCATGGCCGTACGCCCGCGCGGGCCTCCGTGGCCACGCGAGGCGCCGTACGGCCGGCTCCCCACTCCCCGGATCCCGCACCGCACGCGCGCCCACGCGCCGCCGTGCGGGTCCTGGACGGCCGACAAGGACACCAGGTGATCACTCCTGCCCTGCCCGACGTACCCGAGAGAACCGAGGACCACGGCACCACCGACGACGAAACCGGCGCGCCCCACGCCGGATCCGCCGACGACTCGATAACGGCATGGGCGCTGGCCGCCCGCACCGGTGATCCGGCGGCGGTCGACCGCTTCGTGCGCGCCCTGCACCGCGACGTCCTGCGCTACGTCGCCCATCTGTGCGGCGACCCCCAGGCCGTGGACGACCTGGCCCAGGACACCTTCCTGCGGGCGCTCGGCAGCCTGCACCGGTTCGAGGGGCGCTCCTCGGCGCGGGCCTGGCTGCTGTCGATCGCGCGGCGTGCCGTGATCGACAGCTACCGCTACGCCGCGGCCCGGCCCCGCCTGTGCGACGTACCGGACTGGCGGCTGGCCGTGGAGCTGGCCCAGCCGCGCGACCTGCCCGGCTTCGACGACGGCATCGCGCTGCTCGACCTGCTGGCCGCGCTGCCCGAGGAACGGCGGGAGGCGTTCGTGCTCACCCAGTTGCTGGGCCTGCCCTACGCGGAGGCGGCGGTGCTCAGCGGCTGTCCCGTCGGCACCGTCCGCTCCCGGGTGAACCGGGCCCGGGCCACGCTCGTCGACCTGCTGGCGGCGGCCGACCGGCCGGCCGTGCTGGTCGCCTGACCGACGCGAGGGCGCCGGCTGCGAACCGGCGCCCTTCGGGCGGTCAGAACGTCAGCCCCACATGGGCCAGTGCCTGCTTGAGCAGCACCCCGTGCCCGCCAGGCATCTCGCTCTGGAGTGCCAGCGAGGCCGCCTCGTGGGGTTCGAACCACTCCAGGTCCAGCGCGTCCTGGCGGGGCCTGCAGTCGCCGGTGACCGGCACCACGTAGGCGAGGGACACCGCGTGCTGGCGCGGGTCGTGGTACGGCGTGATGCCCTGGGTCGGGAAGTACTCGGCGACCGTGAAGGGCTGGAGGGAGGCCGGGATCCGGGGCAGCGCCACCGGGCCGAGGTCCTTCTCCAGGTGCCGCAACAGGGCGTCCCGGACCCGCTCGTGGTGCAGGACCCGGCCGGAGACAAGGGTGCGACTGACCGTCCCGTCCGGTCCGATGCGCAGCAGCAGGCCGATGCTGGTGACTTCACCGCTGTCGTCGACGCGTACCGGCACCGCCTCGACGTACAGGATCGGCATGCGGGCGCGCGCCATCTCCAGCTCGTCGGAGGACAGCCAACCGGGCGTGGTCTCGGTCATGTCAGACATTGCTTGATCATACTTTCAGGTGTCGTCGGAAAACCGGTAGACCCGGTGGGCGTTGTCCCGTCCCGCCCACCGCAGGAGGCGCAGCGCGTCGGGCAGGCTCAGCTCGTCCGCGTCCACCCGCTCCTGGAGCAGCTCGGCCAGCCCCCGCCGGAAGGCCAGGGCACCCAACAGGTGGAACTCCGCCACACCGTAGGCGTCGGAGCTGTACAGCAGTTTGCGGAACGGCGTGATCTCCGTCGCTTCGGCCAGCACCGCGCCGGCCCGTCCCGGACCCACGTGGTGCAGGGTGAGGCCGACGTCGAGGTACACCTGCTCGAACACGGCGCAGAGATAGGCGGCCTGGCGCTGGTAGGGCCAGCAGTGCAGGAGCATCACCGGGATCGTGCCGGACGTCAGGTGCAGCCAGTCGGTCAGGTGGGTGGGGTCGCAGCGGTGCAGCCGGACGTCGTTGTCCCCGAAGCCGGTGTGGAGTTGGAGAGGGAGCCCGAGGCCGACGGCCGTCCACAGCAGGTGCCGTACGAGCACCGGGTCGTCCAGCCGGCCGCCGTGCGGTGGGCGGCGCCGGACGGCCTCGGTGATCTCGGCCTCGGTGGGGCGGGCCGGATCCAGGTCGAAGCCCGTGCGGTAGGCGGCCACCGACTTCACCGCCACCACACCGGGCCGGTCCACCGCCTCCCACGCCGCCGCCTCGACCGTGCGCGCGTACGCGTCCGGTTCGACCCCGGCCGCCAGTACCGCCTCCGCGACCGTCTCCAGCCGCACGACCTCGTGCGCGCGGGCTCCGGTGCCGGCGAGCCGGGCCAGCTGTTCCGGCGTGGTCAGGTGCTCCGGGGCGTATCCGGTGTCGACGCAGAAGACGTCGGTCCCGGCGGCGGACAGGAACCGCCGGTTCACCTCCTCCGCGCCGAGGGCCGCCCGGCGGGCCACGTAGTCCTCGGCCGGGGCGTGCCGCGGCAGGTCCAGCACGGGCGCGCAGTGGCGCCGGACGGCGACGCCCGCGGGGGTGTCGAAGGGTGAGACGCCCGGCCAGGCCTCACCCTCGGTGAGCAGTGACGCGAAGCCCGGCAGGTCCAGCCCCGCGGTGACGACGCCGTGGCAGTGGTGGTCCACGAGGGACAGCGCGTCCAGCGCCTCGGCGACCGGCCCGGCGGCGCCCACGTCAGTACACCCAGCGGTAGGCCGCGGCCACCCGCGCGTCGTCCAGTCCGGCCACAGCGGCGACCTCCCCGAGCCGTACGGCGATCACCGCGTCGGCCAGCACCGGTCCGAGGGCGGCCCGCACGGCGTCGTCGCGGCGGAACGCGGCGACGGCCTCCTCCAGCGACTCCGGCAGCCGGCGCACCCCCCGCTCCGCCGCCTCCCGCGCGTCGAGCCGGGCCGGGTCGCCGGTGGTCCGCTCCGGCAGCGTGGCCCCCGTCGCCATGCCGTCCAGTCCGGCGGCGACGACACAGCCGAGGGCCAGATAGGGGTTGGCGGCCAGGTCCACGGGCTTCACCTCCAGGTTCGCGGCCTGCTCGCGCAGGCCCGCGGTGCCCGTGACGAGGCGCAGCGCGGTCTCCCGGGTCTCCAGGCCCCATGCCGTGAACACGCCGGCCCACTGGGCCGGCCTGAGCCGCAGATAGCTCGCCGGGCTCGGGGCGGTCACCGCCAGCAGGCCCGGAAGATGACCGAGGATCCCGGCCGCGAAGGACTCGGCACCGGCCGTCATGCCGTGCCGGCCGGTGCCGCCGGAGTGCAGGTTGACGCCGTCGCGCCAGGCGGAGAGGTGCAGATGGCCGCCGTTGCCGACGCCCTCGCCGGACACGGCCGGCGCGAAGGAGGCGCGCAGACCGTGCCGGGCCGCCACCGCGCGGATGGTCTGCCGCAGCAGCACGCTCCGGTCGGCCGCGGCCACCGGGTCCAGCGCCCGCACCGAGACCTCGAACTGCCCGGCCGCGTACTCGGGGTGGACCTGCTCCACGTCCATCCCCTGCGCGGCGCACGCGGCCAGCAGATCGGCGGTCAAGTCGCTCAGCTCCACCTGCCGGGTGGCCCCGTACGCCGGTCCCGACACCGCCGGGACGAACTCGCCGCCGGGCGCCGACCCGAGTCCGACCGCCCACTCGACCTCCACCGCCGCCCGGAAGGTGACGCCGTGCTCCCGGGCCGCGCGGTCGACGACCCGGCGCAGGAACGTGCGGGCGCAGGCCGGGTGCGACTCGCCGTCCTGGGTGATCCGGTCCACCGGCGCCCAGGCCCAGCCGGGCTGCGCGGCGAGCACGGTCAGCTGGTCCAGGTCGGGGTAGAGCCGCAGATCACCGTCCGGCGAGCCGAGCACGTCGGTGCTGACGATCGCGTCGTTCGCGAGGAAGGTGTCGAACACCGGTGACATCCCCACGCCCCAGGCCGAGGCGTCCGGGAGCCGCGCCGTCGGGATGCCCTTGACGCGGCCGATGCCGGCCGTGTCGACGTACGACAGGACGATCCCGTGCACACCCCGCGAGGAGAGCTCGCCGCTCAGCGCGTGGGCCCGCTCCGTCTCACCGGGGCGGCCACCGGGGACCGGGTCGGCAAGTGTCGTCATACGTCCTCCTCGACGGGTGCGACGGGCGGGTCGCCACCGGAGTCAGGGTTTCACGGCCACCGCGCCGTACTGCGGTACCACGACGGGGGCCTGCAGTTCGGCGCGCCAGGCCGAGCACGAGACCAGGCCCGGTTCGAGCATCTCCAGCCCGTCGAGGAACGCGGCGATCTCGGCGCCGCTGCGCGCGGTGACCGGCGGGGTGGCGTTCTCGTTCCAGAACTTCATGGCCGGGATCTGGCCCTCGCCGCCCAGCTCCGCGTCGTGCGTGGGATGCGTCATGACCAGATAACTGCCCGAGGGGACGGCGGCCATGACCCGGCGCGCGATCTCCCGCGCCTCGTCGGTGTCCAGCACGAAGTTGAGGATGCCGAGCATCATCACCGCGACGGGGCGCGTGAAGTCCAGGGTGCGTGCGGCCCGCTCGAGGATGGTGTCCGGGTCGCGCACGTCGGCGTCGATGTAATCGGTGACGCCGTCGGAGGTGCCGGTCAGCAGGGTTCGCGCGTGTATCAGCACGATGGGGTCGTTGTCGACGTACACGATCCGCGACTCGGACGCGATGCGCTGCGCGATCTCGTGGGTGTTGTCCGCCGTCGGCAGCCCCGTGCCGATGTCCAGGAACTGGCGCACCCCGCGCTCACCGGCCAGGAACGACACCGCCCGGCCGAGGAACTCGCGGTCCGCCCGCGCGATGTCCCGGACCAGCGGGAACATCGAGGCGACGTGGTCGCCGACCTGGTGGTCGACCTCGTAGTTGTCCTTGCCGCCGATCCAGTAGTTCCAGACCCGTGCGTTGTGCGCCACACCGGTGTTCAGGCGTGCCGATCCCTCCGCCGGGGTGGGAGCCTCGCTCACGTCTCTTCCTCTCCTCGCCGGTACCGCGGTCGCGGCCATTGTGCCGCGTCCAAGATCGGCCCGTGGGCGAACCGGAGGACCGGGGTCTCACTCGTACGGAGGAGGATGCTGGGTAGGGTTGACGGCCGCACCCGGAACGACGAGCGGCGCGCGACCGAGCACCCCAGGGCAGCGGCCGGGCGCCCCAGGAAACAGGACATGCCCCACTCCCACGCGACCCTGCCCACCACCTCCGCCGCCCCGCCGCCCGGCCCGGCCGACATCCGCCTCGTCGTCACCGACATGGACGGCACGCTGCTGGACGACGACAAGCGCGTCCCGGCCGGACTGTGGGAGGTGCTGGAGCGGCTGAAGGAGCGCGGGGTGCTGTTCAGCCCGGCGAGCGGCCGCCAGTACGCCACGCTGGCACGGGAGTTCGCCCCGGCCGCCGAGGGCATGGTGTTCATCGCCGAGAACGGCACCTACGTCGTGCGCGACGGCGTGGAACTCAGCTCCGACACCCTGGCTCCCGCCGTCGTCACGGACGTCGTCCAGGAGGTACGGCGGCTCGCGACGGACGGCGCCGACGTCGGCGCCGTCGTCTGCGGCAAGCGCTCCGCCTATGTCGAACGGGCCGACGCGCCCTTCCTGGCGGAGGTCGGCAAGTACTACGTCGAGCACCGCGTCGTCGACGACGTCACCGCGGTCGACGACGACGTCCTCAAGGTCGCCCTCCACGACTTCGGCCCCGTGGAACGCGTCACCGCCCCCGCCCTCGCCCGCTTCGGCGCCACCCACCAGGTCGTCGTCTCCGGCGCGCACTGGGTCGACCTCATGAACCGCACCGCGAACAAGGGCGCCGCCGTCCGCCGCCTCCAGCGGGAACTCGGCATCACGCCCGCGCAGACCGTGGTGTTCGGCGACTACCTCAACGACCTGGAGATGCTCGACACGGCCGAGTGGTCCTACGCCATGGCCAACGCCCATCCGCAGGTCGTGCGGCGCGCCCGCCACCTGGCACCGGCCAACACGGACAACGGGGTGCTCCGCACGCTCACCCGCCTGCTGGGCCTGCCGGAGATTCCGGACGTCGGCATCAAGAAGGCGTAAAGATTGCCGGAATCCGGCAGTGAAACCCCGCGACGCCGCGTGTCAGGATCTCGTCAACGGGGAGACCGGCGAGGGGCGGGACGGGGGCGGCACGCAGGGCCTGGTTCCTGGAACTCGGCATCACGGGGGTCGTGCTGCTCGCTCCGGCGCCGGTGCTCGACGGGGTCGTGGAGGGCGCGCTCGACGGCGCGCCGGACGGTGTCCTCGACGGGTGGCTGTCGTTGCCGGTCGTCGCCGCTTTCCTGGCGGCGACCGGCTTCGGCGGAGTTCTCGCCACCGGGGTGACGGGGGCCGGGCCGGCCCTCGCCGCCGGATGCGGCGCCCTGTGCGGCGTGGGCACGGCCCGGCTGACGTACCGGCTCAGCCGCGCCCTGATGTCGGACCGGTCGGCCGTCGCGCCGCGCGGCGAGGACCTCGTGGGCAGCTCCGGCAGCGTCGTGACCCCGATCCCGGACCGCGGCTTCGGCGAGGTCCTGCTCCGACTCGCCGGCGCCACCACCGGCGTCGACCTCGCCGAGCCGCTGAAGGGTGTCACCCGGCGGGACGGCGCGGCCGAGAAGGTCGAGATCACCGGCTGAGCGGCACGGCGGCGGCCCGCCCGGGGCCTCAGAGTTCCTGGGCGGGCCAGTCCAGCAGCCGGGCGCCGATCACGGCCGTCTGGAGCGTGTAACGGTGCATCGGACCGGCCGGGTTGGCGCCGGTCAGCTCGTGGATGCGCTCCAGGCGGTAGGTCAGGGCGCGCACGCTGAGCGCGAGCCGCCGCGCCGCCTCGGCCGCGACGCAGCCCGCGTCGAAGTACACCTCCAGCGTCCGCAGCAGCGGCTCGGCGCCGCCCCGGGCGCCGCGCAGCGGGCCCAGAACGCTTCGCACCAGGTCCGCCATGGCCTGCCGGTCCCGGGTGAGCACCGGATAGACCAGCAGTTCCGCGGCGCGCACCACCGGGTCGTCGAGCGCGAGGCGCTCGGCCAGTTGCAGCGTGCTGAGGGCCTCCTCGTACGAGTGGACCACGCCGCCCGCGCCGGGCTGCGGCCGTCCGACGGCCACCCGCCCGGCCCCCGTCGCGGCGTGGGCCTGTTCGGCGAAGAAGGCGAGCACCTCGTCCTGGTCGCCAGGCGCGATGCAGATCAGCTGCCCGTTCTTGGTGGCCAGCAGGATGCGCCGGTCGCCGAAGCGGGCTATCAGGGCGGTCTCCACACGGCGGGTCACCGGGTGGGTGTCCGCGTAGGCCTCGGGGCCCTCGGCGACCGCGACCGCGTGCGCCCCGGACAGCACCAGCCCGAACCGCTCGGCCCGTTCCGCCAGCCGCCCGAGGTCACTGCGTCCGTAGAGCAGGTCGTCGATGAACTCCCGGCGTGCCGCCTCCTCCTGACGTACCGCCAGGTGCTGCGCCCGCTCGTAGCCCTCGGCGAAGGCGTCCACCGCCTGGGCGACCGCGGCCAGCACGCTGTCGGCCGTGGCGGGCGCGCCGGGCCACCAGGCGCGTGTGGCGTCGAGGTGCTGACGCACCAGTGCACGCAGGTTGTGCCCGGCCTCCGCGGCCCGTTCCCCGAGGGCGCGGCGCTCCTCCAGCTCGTCGCGGGTCGGGCGGCGCCCGGTGGCCGAGACCGCCGTCAGCATGTCGGCGTAGCCCCGCAGGTAGCCGTCCTCCTTCGCCGTCACGCTCACTCCGCCCCGTCCCGCCCGCCTCTTCGACGCCGTCCTGACGTCCTTTTGCCGTTTTCTTGACGGCATGCGGCATCGGGAGGGTAGTCAACTCTGCCGGAACACGGCAATGCGCGGGGTCGGTGGGCCCGGCCATCATGGCCGTGGGGAGCCGCGGGGCTCCGGTGCCGCACGCCCGGGACGGACGGGGGCACCGGAGCCCCGCACGCCGTGTTCCGGGCGCGCGCGGGACGTCAGTCCTCCCCGTCTTCCCCCTCGTCGCCGTCCCTCTCGCCGTCGCCGCCGTCGTCCCCGTCACGTCGCCGGTCGTGCCGCTCCTTGTCGGACCTGTCCCGCGTCCCGGTCGCGACGGGGGACGGGGACGTCTCGGCCGCCGGTGCGGCGGAGCCCACCGACGGTGAGGACGGGTCCGACGCGGGGGCGCCGCCCGTCGTGATCGTGCCGACGGAGGCCGTGGGTGTGCCGCCGGGGGAGTCCGTGCGGGAGCCCTCGGTCGCCGTGTCGTCGGGCGAGAACCACAGCATGCCGGCGGCCACCGCCGCCAGGAACAGGGCCAGCGCGGCGGCGGCCCCCAGCATGCGGGGCTGCAGCAGCCCGCTGCGGGCCGCCGGCCGGCCGCGACGCCGGGACGAGGTCCTGGTCGAGGACGGCAGCATGTACGTCGTCGCGGGTCCCGTCCCGCCGACCGGCGGCGACGGGGAGGGCGCGGGCACCGGCGCCGTGGCGGGCAGTGGCTCGGGGCGGCCCTGCCAGGCGCCGGCCGCGAACCAGTCGGCGACCTGGGTCGCGTCGGGCCGGTGCTCCGGCTCCTTGGCCAGCAGACCCAGCAGGTAGCTCTCGAAGGCGGGCGGGAGTTCGGCGCCGAGCTGCCGCGGCGGCACCGGACTGGCGTCCAGATGCTGGTGGAGGATGGCGATCGGGGTGTCCGCCTGGAACGGTGGACGCCCGGTGAGCAGCTGGTACAGCACGCAGCCCAGCGAGTACACGTCGCTGGCCGGCCCCGCCGGGCGGCCGAGCGCGCGTTCCGGGGCGAGGTAGAGGCTGGTGCCGACGATCTGTCCGGTGGCGGTGAGCGCGGCGGCCGGGTCGTCGAGGAACCGGGCGATGCCGAAGTCGCCGATCTTGAGGGTGCCGTCCGCGTCCAGCAGCAGGTTGGCCGGCTTGATGTCGCGGTGCACGATGCCCTGCTGGTGGGCCGCGGCCAGGCCGGCCGCCGCCTGCGAGGCCATCTGCGCCACGCGCGCGGCAGGCTGCGGGCCCGCCTGCGCGAGCAGACCGGCGAGGCTGTCGCCGTCGACCAGCTCCATCACGAGGAACAGCCGGTCCTCGTACGTACCGAAGTCCAGCACGCCCACCACGTACGGGTGATGCAGCCGTCCGGCGGTCTGCGCCTCCAGGCGGAAGCGCGAGGCGGCGGTGGGGTCGGAGTCCTGGGGCAGCAGCAGCTTGACGGCGACCCGTCTGCCGAGCGTCTCGTCGTACGCCCGCCAGACCTCTCCCATCGCACCGCGCCCGATCGGATCCTGCAGCTGGTACCGGCCCGCTATGAGCACCTGTGATTCATCCTCATGCTGTGTGAAGTCTCGGCGCCGCAGGCCGTAACTCACCGCCGGTGCGGGTGAGGTGGAGGGTTTGCCGCAGCTGCCACAGCGTACCGGCAGCGGCGTGATGCTCATGATCACCCGTACGGATGGCCCGGCTCCGCGGCAGGCGGCAGGATGGCCGTCACAGGCCTCAGCAACCCCGCACGTGACCCCGTGGGCGAGCGTGCCCCTGTCGGAGGAGAACGAAGCAGCCATGAGCGAACCCGCCGCCGCAGCCCGCCTCGCCCTCGAACTCACCGCCGGCCTCAAGCGCGACGAACTGGAGGACCTCTACCGCGATCTGCACCGCCACCCCGAACTCGCCTTCCAGGAACATCGCACCGCCGCCAAGCTGGCCGGCCGGCTGCGTGCCGCGGGCTACGAGGTGACGGAAGGCGTCGGCCGCACCGGCGTCGTCGGGGTGCTGGCCAATGGGGACGGCCCGGTCGTCTGGCTGCGCGGCGACATGGACGCGCTGCCCGTGCCCGAGGCGACCGGGCTCGCCCACGCCTCCACCGTCGACGGTGTGATGCACGCCTGCGGGCACGATCTCCACGTGACCTGGCTGATCGGTGCCGCCGAGGCGCTCGCGGCCGGCCGGGCGGCCTGGTCGGGCACGGTCGTGGTGGTCGGGCAGCCCGCCGAGGAGGCCGGCGGCGGCGCGTCGGCGATGGTCGCGGACGGGGTGCACACCCGCTTCCCCCGCCCCGACGTGCTCTTCGGGCAGCACGCCGCGCCCGGCCCCGCCGGGTTCTACCCGCACACCCCTGGCCTGATCATGTCGGCCTCCGATGACGTCGACGTCGTCGTGCACGGCGTCGGCGGCCACGGCTCACGCCCCGAGTCGACCGTCGACCCGCTGGTGACGGGCGCGTACATCGTCACCCGGCTCCAGTCGGTGGTGTCCCGCGAGGTCGCGGCGGCGCACTCGGCGGTGCTGACCGTCGGGCAGTTCCACGCCGGGACGCAGGCCAACATCATCCCCGCCGAGGCCCGGCTCGCACTGAACCTGCGCACCCAGGACCCCGAGGTGCGCGAGCGCGTCCTGGCCGCCGTGCACCGCATCGTCACCGGCGAGTGCCAGGCCGCCGGCTGCCCGCGCCCGCCCGCGATCGACGTCCGCCCCGGGTATCCCAACACCGTCAACGACGCCGCCCTCGACGAGGAGATCGCCGCCGTGCACCGCGAACTGTTCGGCGCGCACACGGTGTTCGCCTTCGGCCCCGCGATGGGCAGCGAGGACTTCTCCCTGCTGGCGCCGCGGGGAGTGCCGTACGACTACTGGTACGTCACGACGACGCCGGCCGAGGTGTGGGAGGCGGCGCCGGGGGAGGCGCTGCTGGAACGGCTGGGCAACGTGCCCGGCAACCACAGCCCGCTCTTCGCGCCGGACCTCTCGGTGCTCCTGCCCGGGGTGCAGACCCTGGTGTCGGCGGCGCTGAGCCGTCTCGGGTAGCCGCGCGTCGCGCCGGACGCGCTTGTGTGCCCCGCTGCCGGTGTGTCAGATTTCCCTGGCCCCGTACGCCCGCACCACCCGAACGGAGAAGGGACGCGATGAGCACCGAGACGCTGGAGTTCCAGGCCGAAGCGCGGCAGCTCCTGCAGTTGATGGTCCACTCGATCTACTCGAACAAGGACATCTTCCTGCGTGAACTGATCTCCAACGCGTCCGACGCCCTGGACAAACGGCGCCTCGCCGCTCTCACCGACGACGGTCTGCGGGCCGAGGACCCGCACATCGCCGTCGAGGCGGACAAGGACGCGCGCACGCTGACCGTCCGGGACAACGGCATCGGCATGACGCGCGAGGACGTGGTGGGGCTCATCGGCACCATCGCCCGGTCCGGCACGGCAGAGACGCTGCGCAGGCTCAGGGAGAGCAAGGAGAACAGGGACTCCGCCGAGCTGATCGGCCAGTTCGGCGTCGGCTTCTACTCCGTCTTCATGGTCGCCGACAAGGTCCGCCTGCTCACCCGCAGGGCCGGCGAGGCGACGGGCGTGCGCTGGGAGTCGGACGGCGACGGCACGTACACCGTCGAGACCGTCGAGGACGTGCCGGAGGGCACCTCGGTCACCCTCCACCTGCGACCCGCGGACGAGGAGGACGCCCTCCACGACTATGCCGAGGAAGCGAAGATCCGGGAGATCGTCAAGCGGTACTCGGACTTCATCTCGTTCCCCATCCGCCTGGGCGACGAGACCCTCAACTCGATGAAGGCGCTCTGGTCCCGCCCGCGGTCCGAGGTCGAGGACGAGGAGTACCAGGAGTTCTACCGGCACATCAGCCACGACTGGTCGGCGCCCCTGGAGATCATCCAGATGCGCGCGGAGGGCACCTTCGAGTACGAGGCCCTGCTCTTCGTCCCGGCGCGCGCTCCGCACGACCTCTTCCAGCGCGACGCCCGCCACGGCATCCAGCTCTACGTCAAGCGCGTGTTCATCATGGACGACAGCCGTGAGCTGCTGCCGGGCCATCTGCGCTTCGTCAAGGGAGTGGTGGACGCCGCCGACCTGTCGCTGAACGTCTCCCGCGAGATCCTCCAGCAGGACCGGCACATCCAGCTGATCCGCCGCCGCCTCGCCAAGAAGGTCCTGTCGACGGTCAAGGACCTCATGCGCAAGGACGCCGACAAGTACCGCACGTTCTGGCGGGAGTTCGGTGCCGTCGTCAAGGAGGGGCTCCTCGATCCGGCCGAGGACCACGGCGCCATCCTCGGCATCGCGTCCTTCGCCTCCACCGCCGGCGACGAGCCCACCACTCTGGCCGAGTACGCCGCCCGGATGAAGGACGGCCAGGACAAGATCTACTTCATGACCGGCGAGAGCCGGGCCCAGATCGAGAACTCCCCGCACCTGGAGGCCTTCAGGGCCAAGGAGTACGAGGTCCTGCTGCTCACCGACCCCGTCGACGAGATCTGGGTCGAGGCGGTGCGGCAGCACGACGGCAAGGAGTTCCGCTCGGTCGCGCGGGGCGCGGTCGACCTGCCCGCCGAGCAGGAGGTCACCGAGGAGCGGTCGGGCGCCTACGCGACCCTGCTGGCCTGGCTGAACGAGACGCTCGACGAGGTGAAGGAGGTCCGGCTGACGACGCGCCTGACCAGTTCCCCGGCGTGCCTGGTCAACGACGCGGACGGCATCACCCCGGCCCTGGAGCGGATGTACCGGGCGATGGGCCAGGACCTCCCGCAGGTCAAGCGCATCCTGGAGCTGAACCCGGAGCACCCGCTGGTCGGCGGTCTCCGGTCGGCCTACGAGGAGCGCGGCGCGGACGCGGAACTGGCCGAGACGGCCGAGCTGCTGTACGGCACGGCCCTGCTCGCGGAGGGCGGCGACCTGGCCGACCCGGCGCGCTTCGCCAAACTGCTCGCCGACCGCCTCGCCCGCACCGTGTGACGGCGCCGCGCCGCCGCGCCCCTGGGGTCAGGCGGCGCGGCGGAGGCTGTCCTCGGCGACGTCCTTGTCCAGTGCCGCCCGCACCAGCGCCGCCGCGAGCACGGCGGGTTCGGCGTCACCGGCGAGTTCGACCAGCCGGGCGGGGTCCTTCGGCAGGCCGAGCCGCTCCGCCCCGGACAGCGCCTTGGCGTCCAGGTACGGAGCGGCCTCGGGCCAGACGCGCTGGGCCTCGCGCAGAAAGATGTCGGCGCCCGCGGGGCCCACGCCGGGGATCTCCTGGAGCAGCCGGCGCAGTTCGGGAACCTCGCCGCCGGCCTCCTCGCGCAGCCGCCGCAGATCGCCGCCCCACCGTTCGGTGAGCAGCGTCGCCCCGGCACCGAGCTGGGTGGCGGTGCGCTCGTCGTAGCGCCGGTAGCCGCCCCTGCCGAGGGCGTCCACCCGGTCCTGCCAGGTCGCCCCGGCCGTCCGCCGGGGGTCGCGCAGGCCCGCCTCGTGCAGCGCCCGGGCCGTCGCGACCGCGACCGAGGCCCGGATCCGGGCGCTGAGCAGCAGGGACAGCACCTGGAGGCGGTACAGCGGCTGCGGGGTGTCCCGCAGCCGGATGCCCGCCTCCTCGGCGTACGTCCGCCCGTGCGCGTCCAGCAGCGCGCGCACGACGCTCCGCGCGTCGCTCATGGTCTCGACGGGTCGTGGCCCAGCGTCATGAGCTGGTGCCGCCGGCGCGTCCGGCCGGGCTCGGGCTCGCTCTCCCCGCCGGCCTGGGCGTCGACCGCGTCCACCACGTCGTACATCACCTCGATGTCCTCTTCGGTGAGATCGGTGCGACGCTTCTGCAGGATCGCGAGCACGTGCTGCCCGGTGGGGACGCCGGCCCGCTCCGGCGGCGGCTCCGCCTGCTCGTCGGCCTCGCGGACCTGCAGCCAGGCCGCCAGTTCCTGCGAGGTCATGTTCACCGCGCGGTGGAAGTCCTCCCACAGCGCGTCGCGTTCGAGGGCGTCGGTCATGGCTGCCCTTCCTTCGTAGCGGGATGCCGGGCGGTGGTCACTCGCGCGGGGCGTTCTCCGCCTCGAACATCCACCGCTGCTTCTCCAGCTCCGCGGTGATGGAGATGAGCAGGTCCTGCGTGACCGGGTCGGCCTTCTCGGTCGCCTCGATCCGCGACCGCAGCCCGCCGATCGCCCCCTCCAGCGCCTCCACCATCACCTGGACGACCTCGTTGTCGCGCAGCCAGCCCTCCTTGGGGCCGGGCAGCGAGAAACGGGCGGCGACGGTCTCCGGGCGGCCGTCGGGCGAGGTGCCGAGCGCCGCGGAGCGCTCCGCCACCGTGTCGGCGAAGCCACGGGCGGCCGAGACCACCTCGTCGAGCTGGAGGTGGATCGAGCGGAACCGGGGTCCCACGATGTTCCAGTGCGCCTGCTTGCCGGTCAGTGACAGTCCGAGCAGGTCCACCAGGGTCTCCTGGAGCGCGTCGGTGGCGACGCGCCGGGCGTCGTCGGGAAGGGTGCTCCTCACGACGGTCATGGTGCGTTTCTCCCTCTCATGTCGTCCCTGGTCCTCGATGTACGGAGCAGTTCGGCGCGTTCGTGCTCGCCGGTCCCGCCCCACACGCCCGACGTCTGCCCGCTGTTCAGCGCGTAATGCAGACACTGGCTGATCACCGTGCACCGGGCGCAGACGCGCTTGGCGGCCGCGATGTCCCTCAGTGCCGGTCCCGTCGTGCCCACGGGGAAGAACAACTCGGGGTCCTCGTCCACGCAGGCGGCTCGCCGCAACCACTCCATGCGGGCGCGGGTGCCCCGGGCGAACCGGTGCAAACGGGCATGTCTCAGCGTGCGAGCACCCTGTCAAGGAACCTGGTCAGGTCGGCGAGGACCTCGGCCCTGTTCGTCTCCAGGAACACCTCGTCACGGGCGCCCGGATAGATCCGCTCGGTCAGCTCGCCCCCACTGAGCCGCGCCACGCCGACCCGGCTCCCGGCGACCGGCACCAGTCGGTCGTCGTCGCCGTGCAGCCACAGCACGGGCAGTCCGGTCACTTCACCGCCCTCGGCCACGTCCTTGAGCGTGCGGGCGAGGGCCTCCAGCGTGGGCCGCTTCATCGGGCCGTGCCGGACGAGCGGGTCGGCGGCGTAGGCGGCCCCCACGGCGGGGTCGCGCGAGAGGGCGGCCGGGCTGACGGGGACGTCGGGGATCTCGTCGTGGGCGAGCAGCCGCCCGGGCGTCTCCCAGGCGCCGATCACGGGCCCGGACAGCACGAGCGCGGACAGGTGGTCGCCGTGGCGCTGGGCGTACCGCGCCGCGATCAGGCCGCCCATGGAGTGGCCGATCAGCACGAGCGGCAGGCCCGGGTGGGCCGCCCGGGCCAGTTCGGCGACCGAGTGCAGGTCGGTGACCACGTCCTCGAAGTCCTCGATCAGCACGCGCTCGCCCGAAGACCTGCCGTGGCCCATGTGGTCCGGGCCGAGGACGGCGGCCCCGTGCGCCCGCAGCGTCTCGGCCACGCCCTCGTACCGGCCGAGGTGCTCGCCGTAGCCGTGCGAGAGGAGGGTGACGAACGAGGGGGCGGGGTGCGGCCACTCCCGGGCGGTGATCGTGCCCCGGGTGCCGGTGAGGACGTGGGTGCGGGTGTCGGCCATGGATCCCCCAGACGGCGTCGGTGAAGGCCTGCCCGGATCTTCCCAGGGCGGTGCAACGGGGGCTATGGTTTAAAACTAGCGGTGCTAATTAACTTTCGGGGCTGCCGACCCAGCTCCCGGTCAGGAGTCCTGTCGTGCGTCCCGTCCATTTCGCGGCCGCCCGCCGCACCCCCATCGGCAAGCTGCGCGGAGCCCTCTCCCCGGTGCGTCCCGACGACCTCGCCGCGGCGGTCGTACGCGCCCTCGTCGCCGAGGTGCCGGCGCTCGACCCCGCCCGTGTCGACGACGTCTACTGGGGCGCCGCCAACCAGGCCGGCGAGGACAACCGCAACGTCGCCCGGATGGCCGCCCTGCTCGCCGGCCTGCCCGAGTCGGTCCCCGGCGCCACCGTCAACCGTCTGTGCGCCTCCGGCCTGGAGGCGATCACCCTCGCGGCCCGCACCGTCGCCGCCGGCGAGGCCGACATCGTGATCGCGGGCGGCTCCGAGTCCATGAGCCGCGCCCCCTTCGTGCTGCCCCGCCCCGACGACGCCCTGCCGCACCGCATGGAGACCGTCGACACCCGCCTCGGCTGGCGGCTGGTCAACCCGGCGATGAAGGAACTGCACGGCCTGCTGTCCATGGGGGAGACCGCGGAGGAGGTCGCCGAGCGGTACGGGGTCCCGCGCGAACGCCAGGACGAGTTCGCGCTGCGCAGCCACCGGCTGGCCGCCGACGCCCGCAAGAACGGCCACTTCGACGACGAACTCCTGCCGGTGCACCGCCCCGACGGCGTCGTGGTCGACAGCGACGAATGCGTCCGAGAGGACACGTCGTACGAGAAGCTGGCGCGGCTGAAGCCCGTGTTCCGCCAGGGCGGCACGGTGACCGCGGGCAACGCCTCCCCCATGAACGACGGTGCCGCGGGACTCCTGCTGGTCAGCGAGGAGGCGCTCGACGAACTGGGGCTGGAGTCCATGGGCCGCTACGTCGCCGGGGGCTCGGCCGGCGTCCACCCGGACGTGATGGGCATCGGCCCGGTCCCCGCCACGCGGAAGGTGCTGGAGCGCGCCGGCTGGAGCATCGGCGACATCGAGGAGGCCGAGTTCAACGAGGCGTTCGCCGCGCAGGCCCTCGCCTGCGTGGACCGGCTCGGCATCGACCCGGAGCTGGTCAACCCGAGCGGCGGCGCCATCGCCCTCGGCCACCCGCTCGGCTGCTCGGGCGCCCGCATCCTCACCACCCTCCTGCACCGGATGCGCCGCACCGGCGCGGGACGCGGGCTGGCCACGATGTGCGTGGGCGTGGGACAGGGCAGCGCCGTGCTGGTGGAGCGGGCCTAGCGGCCGCCCCTCCCTCGGGGTCCGCCCGGGGAGGGCGCCGTTCCGCGCGGTGGGACGCGCCTTACCGAGGCCAGTTGCATGGGCATAGCATCGGTGTCCGCATGGACACGATGACGCTCTGGCACATCACCGGCTGGGAGTTCGCCGCCCTCGCCTTCGCCGCGCTCCTGGTCGGCTTCTCCAAGACCGCCGTGAGCGGGGCCAACACGGTCAGCCTCGCCGTCTTCGCGGCGGTGCTGCCCGCCCGCGCCTCCACCGGGGTGCTGCTGCCGATCCTCATCGCCGGGGACGTGCTCGCGGTCCTCACCTACCGGCGGCACGCCCACTGGCCCACGCTGTGGCGGCTCTTCCCGGCGGTCGCGGCGGGTGTCGTGCTCGGCACGCTGTTCCTGGTGTGGGCCGACGACGAGATCGTACGGACCTCGATCGGGGCGATCCTGCTGCTGATGGCGGGCGTGACGATGTGGCGCCGCCGGGCGGGCGAGGCGACGGGCGAGGAGCCGGACTCGGTGAGCAGCAGACCGGGCCGCATCAAGGCACGGTCCTACGGCGTCCTCGGCGGTTTCACCACGATGGTCGCCAACGCGGGTGGCCCGGTGATGTCGATGTATCTGCTCTCGGCGGGGTTCCGGAAGCTGGGCTTCCTGGGCACTTCCGCGTTCTTCTTCCTGATCGTCAACGTGTCCAAGGTGCCCTTCAGCGCGGGGCTCGGGCTGATCGACGGCCGGTCGCTGCTGCTGGACGCCGCGCTCGTCGGCTTCGTGGTGCCCGGCGCCGTCCTCGGTAAATGGGCCGTGAACCGGATCGACCAGCGGCTGTTCGAGCAACTCGTGATCGCCGCGACGGTGCTGGGCGGGCTGCAACTGCTCTTGCGCTAGGGCCGTCGGCCGAGTCCCAGCAGGGGCGGGACGTCGGCGAAGGAGTCGAGTACGTGGTCGGGCGTGCCGTCGGCCGCCCGGTGGGTCTGCGGCAGGTACTTCCCGGTCCGCACCAGCACCCCGGTCACCCCGGCCCGCTGCGCTCCGAGGACGTCGGACTCGATGTCGTCGCCCACCATCAGGGCCTCCTGCGCGCGCACACCGAGCCGGTCGAGCGCCGCCTCGAAGAACGCGGCCGACGGCTTGCCGGTCACCACGGCCTCGGTGCCGGCGGCCCGCTCCAGCCCGGCGAGGTACGCCCCGGTGTCGAGCTGTGGGCCGCCCTCCGTGCGCCAGTACAGATTGCGGTGCACGGCCACGAGCCGTGCCCCGCGCTGAAGGTGCCCGAAGACCCGGTTGAGCGCCGGGTACGTGAACTCCGGCCCGGCGCCCCCCACCACCACGACGTCCACCGCCTCCGCTCCGGCGTCCGCGTCGCCGGGCACCAGCCGCACGCCCTCCAGGTCCTCGGCGACGTCCCCGCTGTTCAGCAGCAGGCATCGCGCCCCCGGGAAGTGCTCGGCGAGATACGCGGCAGTCGCGGCCGGTGCGGTCAGGACGTCCCGCGCCGTCACCGGAAAGCCGGCCTCCGCCAGCGTCGCGGCGAGTGACGCGCGTGTGCGTGACGTCGTGTTGGTCACGAGCGCGACCGGCAGCCCGGCGTCCCGGATCGCCCGCAACGCCTCGACCGCGCCGGGCAGCGGGCGCCACGAGACGGTGAGGACACCGTCGATGTCGATCAGCACGGCGCGCACCGGGTCCATGTCCGGACGATAGCCACCAGGGTGTGCGGCAGCCACTGGACGGGACGAGGGGCCGGCCGGTGCCGAGGACCTCGTACGCTCGACGGCATGTCCCCTCACGTGCTGATCCTCGGCGGCACCACCGAGGCCCGCGAACTCGCCGCCACGCTGACGGCCCGTACGGGGACCCGGGTCACCACCTCGCTGGCGGGACGCGTGTCGCGGCCGGGGGCCGTCGACGGCGACGTGCGGATCGGGGGGTTCGGCGGCGCCGAGGGGCTGGCCGCGTGGCTGCGCGCCCACGACGTGTCCGCCGTCGTCGACGCCACACACCCCTTCGCCGAGGCGATCACCGCGAACGCGGTCCGCGCGGCCGCACGCTGCGGCGTACCGGCCGTCGTGCTGCGCCGCCCCGGCTGGCGGCCGGGACCGGGGGACGACTGGCATCCGGTCGCCTCGCTGGACGATGCCGCGGCGGTGCTGCCGCGGCTGGGCCGCCGGGTGTTCCTCACCACCGGTCGGCTGGGCCTCGCCGCCTTCGCCGGGCTGACGGGGCAGCACTTCGTCGTACGGTCCGTGGAACCGCCCGCGCCGCCGATGCCCCCGGACGTCGAACTCCTCCTCGCCCGCGGCCCGTTCACCGTCGCCGGCGAGCTGGCGCTGTTGCGGGAGCACCGGATCGAGGTGGTCGTCACCAAGGACAGCGGGGGAGCGGCGACGGCAGCCAAGCTCACGGCGGCCCGGGAACTCGGGGTTCCCGTCGTCGTCGTACGCCGTCCGCCGCTGCCGCCGGGCGCGGCGGCCGTACCCGACGTGCCGGGCGCCCTGGCGTGGCTCGGGGGCGGGTAGGGCCTGTCCGGAGTCAGAGGATCTTGCGGTGCACCAATGCCGACAGCACCAGTGCCCCCGGCAGCAGCGGCACCCACACCGTAAGCACGCGGTAGGCGATGACGGTCGCGGTCGCCAGGCCCACCGGTGCGCCGAACGCGGCCATGGTGAACACCAGGGCCGCGTCGACCGGCCCGATACCGCCCGGCGCGGGCACGGCACCGACCGCCGTGCTGGCGATCAGCAGCGCGAAGACGACCTGTGCCCAGGACAGCTCCAGCCCGAGCGAGAAGCCGACGGTGGCGATCACGCTGCCCTGGAGCAGCGGCGTGGCGGCCGCACCGCCCCACAGGGCGAGGACGCGGGCGGGCCGGGTGTGCAGGACGCGGGCGTCGGTCAGGGCGGTGCGCAGGAAGCAGACCGCCGGGCGGCGCAGGGCGGGGACGACGGCCAGCAGACAGCCGGCCAGGACGCAGGCGACGCCGACGCCGGCGGCGACCAGCAGGAGGGTGCTGTCGTCGGGGACGAGTTCGCCGAGGTGCAGCATGCCGGGGAAGGCGACCAGGAAGACGATCAGCACCGCCGTCTTCGCGACCGGCTTGACCAGGGAGTACAGCGCGAGGGAGGCGGTGCCCCGGGCCAGCGATATGCCCTGGCTCTGGAGGAAGCGCAGGGTCACCGCGTGGGCGCCGATGCTGGCGGGGAGGACGTGGTTCGCGGTGCCGGCGGCGAACTGCGAGGCGATCAGCAGCCCCGGCGGCAGCCGCTCGGGGATGGCGCCCTGCCGTACCAGCGCGGCGGCCGGCCAGCCGAGGCAGGTGAAGAACAGGGCCGCGAGCAGCCAGCCGGGGTCGGCGGCGGCGAGCCGGGCGGCACCGTCGCGCACCGAGGGCCAGTCGACGAGGGCCCAGCCGCCGATGAGCAGCAGCGGCAGGGCGGTGAGGCCGTGACGGGTCAGGCGGGAGAGGCGTGCGGCGGAGGGGGAGCGGACGGGGGCGGCGGTGGCGAGCGCGCTGGGGAGAGCGGCGGCCGGCGGAGCGAGGGACACGGCGTTCGTCGTCCTTCCGCATCGCGCCCGAAAGCAGCGGGGCGGACGGATGCAAGGCGAGACAGGTGGGGACGGGCGAAACGTGCCCTCCCGGTATGACGCTGCGGTGTCCGGCAGCCGAAGCGCCGCCAGCGCGCAGCGCAAGAAAGCCGCCGTGGCGGTACGACGGTGCGCTCCCGTCGCTTTGAGGGGCGGCCGCGGGCGTCGGCTTCGCGGGCCCGGTGCCGCCTATTCGGCGTGCGGGTTACGGCGCAGCAGATAGGTGTCCATGATCCAGCCCTTGCGCTCCCGCGCCTCGGCCCGCAGCCGTTCGATGCGGGGTGCCGCCTCCGCGAGCGGGCCGGAGGCGAGGATCTCGTCCGGTGTGCCGATGTAGGCGCCCCAGTAGATGTCGATGTCCTGGTCGGCGTACTGCCGGAAGGTCTGGTGGGCGTCGAGCATCACGACCACGTCGTCGACTCCCTCGGGGAACCCCTCGGCGAGCCGCCGGCCCGTGGTGATCTGTACCGGGCGGGCGACCCGGTTCAGGCCCGTGCGGTGCCGGGCCACCAGCGCCGAGACGCTGCTGATGCCGGGCACGACGTCGTAGTCGAAGTCGACCGAGGCGCGGGTGCGGACCTCCTGAAGGATTCCGAGCGTGCTGTCGTACAGCGCGGGGTCGCCCCACACCAGGAAGGCCCCGCACTCGTCAGCGCCCAACTCCTCGGCGATCAGCCGCTCGTAGATCCCGGCGCGGGCGCTGCGCCAGTCCCCGACGGCCGGGGAGTAGGCCGCGCCGCCCGCGCTGCGGTCCCGGTCCGGGTCACGTGCCTCGACGAGGCGGTAGGTGCCCCGCGGCAGGTGTGCGTCGAGCATGTCCTTGCGCAGCCGGGTGAGGTCGGACTTCACCTCGCCCTTGTCGAGCAGGAAGAACACGTCCGTGCTCCGCAGCGCCCGGACCGCCTGGAGGGTGAGCTGGTCGGGGTCGCCCGCGCCGATACCGATGACATGAATCTTTCGCACGCCCCGAGTCTGCCGCACCCCACCGCCGGCGATCCCACCGCCTCCCGCGGCGCTTCAGCTCGCGCGGAGCGCCGGGGCCCGGGTGCCCGCGTCCACCGTCACCCCGCGCTCCACGTCGTCCGCCAGCGTCCGCGCCCACCGGGCCAGCCCCGGCAGGTCCAGGTCGTGGGGCCGGCCCTGACCCGTGCCGGCCGCCCATTCCTCGATCGCGCCCGCGCCGCGGCGCAGCAGCCGGGCCCCGCCCGTGGTGTTGCCGCGGGCGGCGTGGGTGAGGCCCACCGCCAGTTGGGCGAGGCCGCGCCACAGGGCGCGTTCCTCGACAGGGCCCGACTTCCAGGCGTCCTCGAAGACCTCGTGCGCGTGGAAGGGCTTGCCCGCGTCGAGCAGGGCCTGTGCCTCGGCGACCGTCTCCGGCGGCGTCCGCACCACCCCCTCGGGCTGCCGGGCCACGCCCGCCTCGTCGTAGGGCAGGGGCCGTCCGAGCCCGTCTCGTGGCCGTGCGTTGCGGGCGCGGCCCTCGCTGTCGCGGTCCCGTGCGCCGGCCCGCCGTCCCTCCGGTGTGGTGCCCATACGGCGATTGTCGCGCCTGCGGTCCCGCTTCGGCGCGTCCGGGGGTGTGGGGTAAAGTACTGAGCGCGCGATCACGCGGTTCTCCGCGGCGAGGCGCACCGGGACGTGGCGCAGCTTGGTAGCGCACTTGACTGGGGGTCAAGGGGTCGCAGGTTCAAATCCTGTCGTCCCGACGGTTCGGCGAGGGGTCATCGTTTCGATGGCCCCTTTTCCGTCGGCGCACGGCGCCGGATGATACAAGCGGGAACATGACCGACGAGTTCCTCCCCTTCCGTCCGGGCGGTGCCCGGTGACCGCGGGCGTCGACACCCCCGACCGTCGTGGCCGCACCGGGCTCGACCGGACCGGCCGCGACCTGACCGGCAACCCGCGCGTGCGCGTGCGGGACGTGAAACTGCTGTCCAGCCACTGGTACGTGGAGCGCACGACCACCTTCGACTTCCGCCACGCCGACGGCAGCTGGAGCACCCAGGAGCGCGAGACGCATGACCGGGGCAACGGCGCCACGATGCTGCTGTACGACGCCGCCCGCGAGACCGTGCTGCTCACCCGCCAGTTCCGCTTCCCGGTGTACGTGAACGGACACCCCGACGGCATGCTGATCGAGACGCCCGGCGGGCTGCTCGACGACGAGGACGAGCACCCGGAGGAGGCCGTGCGGCGTGAGGTGACCGAGGAGACCGGGCACACCATCGACGCCGTCCAGCACGTCTTCGACATCTACATGAGCCCCGGCTCGGTCACCGAGCGCGTCAGCTTCTACGCGGCCGCCTACGGGCCGTCGACCCGCACCCACGAGGGCGGCGGGCTCGACGAGGAGGGCGAGGACATCGAGATCCTCGAACTGCCCTTCAGCAGGGCCCTGGAGATGATCCGCACCGGCGAGATCGCCGACGCCAAGACCATCATGCTGTTGCAATGGGCCGCCCTGGAAGGGCCGTTCGCCAAGCGGTAGCCGGTGCTGCCTCGCCGGGGAGCCGGCCGCCGCGCACCGAGGTCAGGGCCGGACCAGGAGCTGGAAGTCGAAGGCGTAGCGGGACGCGCGGTAGACGTGCGTCCCGTACTCCACGGCACGGCCGGTGTCGTCGTAGGCCGTGCGCTGCATGGTGAGCAGGGCCGCGCCCCGGTGCTCGTCGAGGCGTGCGGCCTCCTGGTCGGTGGCGCCGCGGGCGCCGATGGTCTGGCGGGCGCTGTGCAGGCTGACGCCGGTGGCGCGCAGCATGCGGTAGAGGCCGGTCGTCTCCAGGCGGGCGGTGTCCAGTGGAAGCAGGCCCGCGGGCAGGTAGTTGCACAGGAACGCCACGGGGCTGCCGTGGGTGAGGCGGAGCCGTTCGAGGACGACGACCTCGCCGCCCTCGGGCACGGCGAGCGCGGCCGCGACGTCGGCGGCGGCCGGTACCGTCTCGTTGCGCAGCACTCGCGTGGTGGGCTGCTGTCCGGCCGCCTCCAGATCGTCGTAGAGGCTGCTCAGCTCCAGCGGGCGCCTGACCTTGCTGTGCACGACCTGGGTGCCCACGCCGCGGCGGCGGACGAGCAGCCCCTTGTCGACCAGGGACTGGATGGCCTGACGGACCGTGGGCCGGGACAGGCCGAGGCGGACCGACAGGTCGATCTCGTTGCCCAGCTGGTCGCCCGGAGCGAGGACACCGCCCTCGACGGCCGCCTCCAGTTGCTGGGCGAGCTGGTGGTACAGCGGCACGGGGCTGGTGCGGTCGAGCACGAAGTGCACGGCGGCGAGCCCGGAGACAGTACTGGTCATGGCGTCCCTCCCGGCCCACACCGTAGCAGTTTGTTCTAACATTAGGACCTGCTTGTGAAATGATGTCTTAACAAAGTATTGACACTGGGCGCGCCAGGGGATTTGATCCCGTGCCAACAACAGCCTTTCCCCCATCGCACAGTGAGGTGCTGGAAAGATGGACCGCTCTCGCAGAATCACCTCCGCCCTGGCCCTGGCAGCGGCCTCGGCCCTGGTCCTCGCCGGCTGCTCCAGCAGCTCCGGCGGCAAGAAGGCCGAGGAGGGAGCGGACGGCGCCTCGGCGGGCAAGGCCACCACGCCCCGGATGACGATCGCCCTGGTCACCCACCAGGCGCCCGGCGACACCTTCTGGGACATCGTGCGCAAGGGCGCCGAGGCCGCCGCCGCCAAGGACAACGTCAAGCTCGTCTACTCCGCCGACCCCAACGCCGGCAACCAGGCCAACCTGGTCCAGAACGCCATCGACCAGAAGGTCGACGGCATCGCCGTCACCCTCGCCAAGCCGGACGCGCTCAAGGGCGTCCTCGGCAAGGCCGAGCAGGCCGGGATACCGGTCGTCGGCCTCAACTCCGGGCTGAGCGACTGGAAGCAACTCGGCCTGATGGAGTTCTTCGGGCAGGACGAGAACGTGGCCGGCGAGGCGCTCGGCAAGCGGCTCAACGAGGAGGGCGCGAAGAAGGCCGTCTGCGTCATCCAGGAGCAGGGCAACGTCGGCCTCACACAGCGCTGCGACGGGGTGAAGCAGACGTTCGAGGGCACCACGGAGGTCCTGAACGTCAACGGCACCGACATGCCCTCCGTGAAGTCCACCATCACCGCCAAGCTCAAGCAGGACGGCGCCATCGACTACGTCGTGGCCCTCGGCGCCCCCTTCGCGATGACCGCCGTGCAGTCGGTGTCCGAGGCGGGCAGCAAGGCCAAGATCGCCACCTTCGACCTCAACAAGGACCTGACCGGTGCCATCGAGCGCGGTGACATCCAGTTCGCCGTCGACCAGCAGCCCTACCTCCAGGGGTACCTGGCGGTCGACGGGCTGTGGCTCTACAAGAACAACGGCAACTACAGCGGCGGCGGTGAGCAGCCCGTGCTGACCGGGCCGGCCTTCGTCGACAAGGCCAACGTCGAGCGGATCGCCGGGTTCGCCGCGAAGGGGACCCGGTGATGTCCATGGCCCAGCAGGCCGCGCCGGCGGTGGCGACACCGCCGGAGCCCGGCGACCGGCCGGCCGACGGACGCACCAGGCAACGGCCGCTGGTGATGCGGCTGCTCGCCCGGCCCGAGGTGGGCGTCTTCCTCGGGGCGGCGGCCGTGTTCGTCTTCTTCCTGATCGCCGCGCCCTCGCTGCGCCAGGGCGGCTCCATGGCCACGGTCCTCTACCAGGCGTCCACCATCGGCATCATGGCGCTGCCCGTGGCCCTGCTGATGATCGGTGGCGAGTTCGACCTGTCGGCGGGCGTCGCCGTGATCACCTCGGCGCTCACCGCCGCCATGCTCAGCTACCAGCTGACCGTGAACGTCTGGACGGGTGTGCTCGTCGCCCTCGTGGTCTCGGTCGGCATCGGGGCGTTCAACGGCTGGGTGCTGGTGAAGACGGGGTTGCCGAGCTTCCTGGTCACCCTCGGCACGTTCATGATCCTCCAGGGCGTGAACCTCGCCGTGACCAAGATGGTCACCGGCAACGTCGCCACCGACGACATCAGCACCATGGACGGCTTCGAGCAGGCCAGGGCGCTGTTCGCCTCGTCCTTCGACGTCGGCGGCGTCCAGGTGAAGATCACCGTGGTCTGGTGGCTCGTGTTCGCGGCCCTGGCCACCTGGGTGCTGCTGCGCACCAAGTACGGCAACTGGATCTTCGCCGTCGGCGGCAACAAGGAGAGCGCCCGCGCGGTCGGCGTCCCGGTGACCTTCACCAAGATCACCCTGTTCATGCTGGTCGGGTTCGGCGCCTGGTTCGTCGGCATGCACCAACTGTTCTCCTTCAACACCGTGCAGTCCGGCGAGGGTGTGGGCCAGGAACTGCTCTACATCGCCGCGGCCGTCATCGGCGGCTGCCTCCTGACCGGTGGCCACGGTTCCGCCATCGGCCCGGTCTTCGGCGCCTTCATGTTCGGCATGGTCCAGCAGGGCATCGTCTACGCGGGCTGGAACCCCGACTGGTTCAAGGCGTTCCTCGGTGTGATGCTGCTCGGTGCCGTCCTCATCAATCTGTGGGTGCAGCGCACCGCGACCCGGAGGTGACCGCCATGACCACCACCCCCCAGGCAGCGCTCCAGGACGCCGCGACCCACGGCCCCGGAGCCCTCGTCGAACTGCGCGGCGCCGGCAAGTCCTACGGCAACATCCGCGCGCTGCACGGCGTCGACCTCGCGGTCCACCCCGGCAAGGTGACCTGCGTCCTCGGCGACAACGGCGCGGGCAAGTCCACCCTCATCAAGATCGTCTCCGGGCTGCACCAGCACACCGAGGGCGAGTTCCTCGTGGACGGCGAGCCGGTGCGGTTCGCCACCCCCCGCGAGGCGCTCGACAAGGGCATCGCAGCCGTCTACCAGGACCTCGCGACGGTCCCGCTGATGCCCGTCTGGCGCAACTTCTTCCTCGGCTCCGAGCTCACCAAGGGGCCCTGGCCGCTGCGCCGCCTGGACATCGCCCGCATGAAGCGGACCGCCGACGAGGAACTGCGCAACATGGGCATCGTCCTCGACGACCTGGAGCAGCCCATCGGCACGCTGTCCGGCGGCCAGCGCCAGTGCGTCGCCATCGCCCGTGCCGTGCACTTCGGCGCCCGCGTGCTGATCCTGGACGAGCCGACGGCCGCCCTCGGCGTCAAGCAGTCCGGCGTGGTCCTGAAGTACATCGCCGCCGCCCGCGACCGTGGCCTCGGCGTCATCTTCATCACCCACAATCCCCATCACGCGTACATGGTCGGCGACCACTTCAGCGTGCTGCGCCTCGGCACCCTCGAACTGAGTGCCGACCGCAGCGAGGTGAGCCTGGAGGAGCTGACCAACCACATGGCCGGCGGCACCGAACTCGCCGCCCTCAAGCACGAACTGGCGCAGGTGCGGGGGGTCGACGTGGAGGGGCTCCCCGAGGCGGAGGACCTGTCGGGGCCGCCCGCCAAGGAGGCTCCCTCCAGGGAGACTCCCGCCAAGGAAGCTTCCGTCAAGGAAACTCCCGCGCCCGCCGCCGCTCCGGCCACCTCTTCCGAAGGGACCACCTGACATGGCCGACACCCCCGCCCTCGACCGCATCCGGGTCGGCTCGGCGCCGGACTCCTGGGGCGTCTGGTTCCCCGACGACCCCCAGCAGGTGCCCTGGGAACGCTTCCTGGACGAGGTCACCGAGGCCGGATACTCCTGGATCGAGCTGGGCCCCTACGGCTATCTCCCGACCGACCCGGCCCGGCTCACCGACGAGGTGGACCGCCGCGGCCTGAAGGTCTCGGCCGGCACCGTCTTCACCGGGCTGCACCGTGGCCCGTCCGTCTGGGAGTCCACCTGGGAGCACGTCAGCGAGGTCGCCGCCCTCACCCAGGCCATGGGCGCCCGGCACCTCGTGGTCATCCCGTCGTTCTGGCGGGACGACAAGACCGCCGAGATCCTGGAGGCGCCGGAGCTGACGGGTGAGCAGTGGGCGCACCTGACCAAGGGCATGGAGCGCCTCGGGCACGAGGTCAAGGAGACCTACGGCCTCGACATCGTCGTGCACCCGCACGCCGACACCCACATCGACACCGAGGCGCACGTCGAGCGCTTCCTCGACTCCACCGACTCCGGGCTGGTGCAGCTCTGCCTGGACACCGGGCACTACGCCTACTGCGGAGGCGACAGCGTCAAGCTGATCGAGACGTACGGCGAGCGCATCGGTTATCTGCACCTCAAGCAGGTCGACCCGGAGATCCTCGCCGACGTCGTCGCGAACGAGGTGCCGTTCGGGCCGGCCGTGCAGCGCGGGGTGATGTGCGAGCCGCCGTCCGGCGTGCCGGAGCTGGGGCCGGTGCTCACGGCCGCCCAGAAGCTGGGCGTGGACCTGTTCGCGATCGTCGAGCAGGACATGTACCCGTGCGAGCCGGACAAGCCGCTTCCGATCGCGGTGCGCACCCGCAAGTTCCTGCGGTCCTGCGGCGCCTGACAGATCACGGAGGCGGCCCGCGAGCGGGACATGTCACGCCCCCGGTTCCGGTCCGCGGGGCGGGTCACCTCCCGGTTCCGGTCTGTGGGCGGGTGGGTGACGGCCCACCGGTCGAGGCCTGCGGGCGGGTGGGTCACGCCGCGGTCTCGGGCTGCGGGCCGGCCTGTCGCTCCCGTGTCCCGGCCTGCGGGCGGTGGGTCACCGCTCGTCGGCGGGCCGCCTCCGTCCCCGTACCACCAGCACCCCGCCCACCGCCGCGAGGACGAACCCGGCGGCGGCCGCGCCGATCGGGACCGTGCGGCCGACCGCGCGCAGCCGGGCGCCGTCGGCCTTCGCCTTGTCGACCGCGAACTCCTGCGTGGCCGGGGTGTGGCTGAGCCTCTCCACGTCCAGCAGGACCACGGCGTCCTTGTCGCCGCCGGGGGCGCGCAGGGTCTGGCGGGGGCCCAGCTGGGCGTACAGGACGCGGCCCGTGGGCTGATCGACCACCAGCTTGATGCCGTGGTTGGAGTACCACTCCTCGGCGAACACCTGCGAGGCCCCGGGCCGTCCGACGAGGGCGCCCGGGACCTGCCGGGTGCCGATCCTCGTGGGCGGCACGGTGCCCGTGAAGACGTACCCCTGGTAGCCGCGGACCTTCTCGGTGCCCCGGTAGGAGAGGGTGACCGCCGAGCCGAGCTGGCTGTCCCACCAGCGGTAGGAGCGCTTCTGCACGTCGAACGGGAACTTCAGGTAGGCCTCGCCCTCGTGGTACGGCTGCTCCTGGCAGCAGTGCGCGGGCCGGTTGCTCCTGCGGTCGGTGACCCAGCGGGCGGTGGAGAAGTCCAGCGCGTCGTGCGGGTCGGCCGCGGGCAGCGACTTCTCCGTGTCGACCGTGGTCACCACGTCCCACACGGCGCGGCCGCTGCGTTCGCTGTCGCCGACGTCGCCGCGCACCCGCTGGGTGACGGTGACGGGCCGGTCGTGGAGCGTCTCGGTCTCCGCGACGTCGAAATAGCTGCCCGTGCCCTTGTAGACGGCGGTCACGTCGATGTCGACGGGGGTCACGGCCGCGCGGGGCTTGACGTACCACACCAGCATCGGCGCGAGCACGAGCAGGAAGACACCCAGGCCCAGCAGGACCAGGGAGAGGGGCGAGGCGCTACGGCGCATCCGGCACTCCAGGGCTTGGCTGCCCCGGGACCGTAGGCCCCGGCGTCGCACCGCGTCTACGCACCGGAGTGACAAACCGGTTGCCGGTCGTGCTCATGGGCACGCCAAAATGGCGCACACCCGCGCCGACCCTGGAGGCTTCGTGATCCACCGCACCCTGGCCGAGTCCGACCTCGACCGCGTCCTCGCGCTGCTGCCCGCCGGTGAGGTGGGCGTCTGGGCGGACGCGGACGTCTTCCAGGAGAGGCTCGCCACGGGCGAGTACCGGCCGGAGTGGACGTGGGTCGCCGAGGACGCCGGTGAGCTGCACGCCGTCGCGGTGTGGTGGGGCAAGCCGGGCCAGGAGCGGCCGGGCGCGCTCGACACCCTCAACGCCGTGGCGTCGCCCGCCCGCACCGACGTGGTCGCCGGGCTCCTCGACGCCGCCCACGCCGCCTTCGCGGGGACCCCTCCGGAGTGCCACCTCCTGCTCCCCGCCGACTGGCGGGAGCGTCCGGACGCCGCCGCCGCCCTCGGCTGGCGGCAGGAGGCGGCCGGGCGCGCCGGCCTCACCACGGCCGTCGAACGGCTGCGCTACGAGTGGACCCCCGACCGCGGCGTCCCCGCGCCGCCCCGCCAGCTCCGCTTCCGCCCCGAGTCCGACGACGAGGTCTTCGTCGACCTGTTCCGCCGGGTGCTCGACGGCACGCTGGACGCCGCGTCGCGCACCGAGGCCGCCGCCGTGGGAGCCCAGGCGCAGGCCCGCGCCGACGTCGCGTTCTACCGTGACGTGATGCCGGGCGAGCGCACCTGGTGGCGGGTGGCCGAGGACGCCGACGGCCGCCCGGCCGGCTTCGCGCTGCCCTCCCGCAACAGCGCCTCGCACGTCGTCGGCTACCTCGGCGTCCTGCCCGAGCAGCGCGGCCACGGCTACGTCGACGACCTGCTCGCCGAGACCACCCGCATCCTCGCCGAGGAGGCGGGCGCCGACCTCGTCCGGGCGGACACCGACCTCGCCAACCACCCGATGGCCGCCGCCTTCGAACGCCTGGGCTACCGCAACTTCGCACGGCGAATGGTGCTGTCCGCGACCTGAACGACGGCAGACACACCCCCGCCAGTCACCGCGCGCACCCGCGTCCCGGTTTGGACGCACGGGGTGTCCGGCAGGGGCTGCCGGTCGTCGTCTGCGTGCTCGCGGCGACCGGCGGAGGTCCGCGTGCCGTCGTTCGGGTGCGCTCGGCGGGCGTCGGGGCGGGTGGTGTGCGAGATTGCCGACGGAGGGTGGCAACCGGGGTGCGAGTCGCTGTCCCTCGGTGAGCCGCGCCGGTACGCGTGGCCCGCCCGCGAGACGTCCCACGACCCGGGGGTTCGACCCGATGGCCCTGCACAAGACCAGCCGCCCGGAGCCGGGCCCCGAGGAAGACGTCTACACCCTGCCCATCAGTGAGCGGGCGCTGCCGAAGTACCGGATGCCCGACGGCGTCTCCGACGCCCGCGCCGTGCGCGCCCTGATCCACGACGAGCTGAGCCTCGACGGCAACGCCTCGCAGAACCTGGCGACCTTCTGCACCACCTGGGCGGAGCCCGAGGTGCACCAGCTGATGGACGAGTGCCTCGGCAAGAACATGGTCGACAAGGACGAGTACCCGCAGACCGCGGCGATCGAGGACCGCTGCGTCCACATGCTCGCCGACCTGTGGAACGCCCCGGACGGCGCCACCACCGTCGGCTGCTCCACCACCGGCTCAAGCGAGGCCGGCATGCTCGGGGGACTCGCCCTGAAGTGGCGCTGGCGCGAACGCCGCCGCGCCGAGGGCAAGCCCACCGACCGCCCCAACCTGGTCGTCGGGCCGGTCCAGGTCTGCTGGGAGAAGTTCGCCCGCTACTTCGACGTGGAGCTGCGCCAGGTCCCCCTGGAGAAGGACGCGCTGGGACTGCGCGCGCACCAACTGCGCGAGTACGTCGACGAGAACACGATCGGCGTGGTGGCCATCCTCGGCGTCACCTACACCTGCGTCTACGAGCCGGTCGCCGAGATCGCCGCGGAGCTCGACCGCATCCACGCGGACACCGGTCTCGACATCCCCGTGCACGTCGACGCGGCCAGCGGCGGCTTCGTCGCCCCGTTCCTCCAGCCCGAGCTGATGTGGGACTTCCGGCTGCCCCGCGTCGCCTCCGTCAACGTCTCGGGCCACAAGTACGGCATGGCGCCGCTGGGCGTCGGCTGGGTGGTCTGGCGCTCACCCGAACTGCTTCCCGAGGACCTGGTCTTCCGCGTCTCCTACCTCGGCGGCGACATGCCCACCTTCGCCCTGAACTTCTCCCGCCCCGGCGGCGAAGTGGTCGCCCAGTACTACAACATGCTGCGCCTGGGCCGCGACGGCTACGCCAAGGTGCACGGCGCCTGCGCCAGGACGGCCGGGATGCTGGCCGAACAGGTCGCCACGATGGGTCCGTTCACCGTCCTCTACGACGGCCAGGGCGCCCTGCCCGCGACCACCTGGACGCTGACCGAGCCCGACACGGCGCCCTTCACGCTGTACGACGTCACCGACCAGTTGCGCCGCCGCGGCTGGCAGGTACCGGCGTATCCGCTCGCGTCGGGCCGGGAGGAGACCGTCGTGCAGCGCGTCCTGGTCCGGCACGGCACCAGTTACGACAAGATCGCGCTGCTCGCGAGCGACCTGCGCGCCGCCGTCGACCACCTGCGGGAGGGGCCGACGGCCCATGTGTCGGCGCAGCCGGGGTTCCACCACTGATTCAGGCGCCGCGCACCTCCTCGACACGGACCGGCCGGTGCTCCTTCAGCGACAGCGTGCAGGCTTCCGCGATCCAGCCCGCCTCCAGCGCGTCCGCGACGGTGCACGGCGAGGGCCGGCTGCCCGCGACGACCTCGGTGAAGGCGCTGAGTTCGGCACGGTAGGCGGCGGTGAAGCGGTCCATGAAGAAGTCGTGCGGGGAGCCCGCCGGGAAGGTCACGCCCGGCTCCACCGACCGCAGCGGCAGCTTGTCCTCCAGGCCGACCGCGATGGAGTCCTCGAAGCCGTGCAGCTCCATGCGCACGTCGTAACCCCGGCCGTTGTGGCGGCTGTTGGAGACCACGGCGATCGTGCCGTCGTCCAGCGTGAGCAGCGCGCCCGTGGTGTCGGCGTCGCCCGCCTCCGCGATGTACCGCGCGCCCCGGTTGCCCCCGACGGCGTACACCTCGCTCACCTCGCGGCCCGTCACCCAGCGGATGATGTCGAAGTCGTGCACGGAGCAGTCGCGGAAGATGCCTCCGGAGGCGGCGACGTACGCGGCCGGCGGCGGCGCCGGGTCCAGGGTCGTCGACCGCACGGTGTGCAGCGTGCCGAGCTCACCGGCGAGGACGGCGTCCCGCGCGGCCACGAAGCCGGCGTCGAAGCGCCGGTTGTAGCCGATCTGCACCGGCACGTCACGGCCCTCGACGGCCCGCAGCACCGCCACGCCCTCGGTCATGGTGCGGGCGACGGGCTTCTCGCAGAACACGGGCACGCCCGCCTCCACCGCCGCCAGGACGAGGCCGGGGTGGGCGTCGGTCGCCGCGGCGATCACCACCCCGTCGACCCCCGCGGCCAGCACCGCCTCGGGCGAATCGGCGACCTCCGCCCCGAACCGCTCGGCGGCCGACTTGGCGGCCTCCGCGAATGGGTCGGAGACGACGAGCGACTCGACCACGTCGAGTCCGGAGAGGGTTTCGGCGTGGAAGGCACCGATGCGGCCGAGGCCCAGGATTCCGATACGCATGAGGGTGTGGCTCCTTGTGGTGCGGAAGGCGTACGAGGGTGAAGGCGGGTCAGTCGAGTCCGCAAGGGACGTTCCGGTCCCCGTCGATCACCGAACCGGTGACCACGCCGGACCGGCCGAGGCGCCCCGCAGGATCACGACCCCGGGGCCGTCGGTGAGGTCGCAGTCCCGCTCGGTCGGCCGGGCACCGCGGTGCATGGAGGTGAAGGACATCGGCGTCCCCTCGGTGACGGGATGGCACAGTGCTGTCATTCTTGTCAGTACAAACCCCTCGAACAACCAACAGCGACCCATCAAAAACCCCTCAAGGAGCCGTCCGTGGGCCACCCCTTCCCGATCCGGGAGATCGCACGTCAGGCCGGCTTGAGCGAGGCCACCGTCGACCGGGTCCTCAACGGGCGGGGCGGCGTGCGCGACAGCACCGCCCGGGACGTGCGCAGCGCCATAGCCGACCTGGACCGGCAGCGCACCCAGGTCCGGCTCGTCGGGCGCACCTTCATGATCGACATCGTGATGCAGGCGCCCGAGCGGTTCACCACCGCGGTGCGCTCCGCCCTGGAGGCGGAGCTGCCGTCCCTGCACCCGGCCGTCGTGCGCTCGCGCTTCCACTTCCGCGAGACCGGCCCCGTGGCGGAGCAGGTGCGCACCCTCGACCGGATCGCCCGGCGCGGATCCCAGGGCGTGGTCCTCAAGGCCCCCGACGTCCCCGAGGTCACCGCCGCCGTGGGCCGGCTCGTCGCGGCCGGCATCCCGGTGGTCACCCTGGTCACGGACCTGCCCGCCAGCGCCCGCCTCGGTTACGTCGGCATCGACAACCGCGCGGCGGGCGCCACCGCGGCGTACCTCATGGGCCAGTGGCTCGGCGACGGGCCCGGCAACGTGCTCACCAGCCTCAGCAGCGGGTTCTTCCGCAACGAGGAGGAGCGGGAGATGGGCTTCAGGAGCGCGATGCGCGCACGTCACCCCGAACGCGCCCTGGTCGAGATCGCCGAGGGCCAGGGACTGGACGCCACGCAGTACGACCTCGTCCGTGCCGCCCTCGTACGCGACCCGGAGATCCGCGCGGTCTACTCGATCGGCGGCGGCAACATCGCCACCGTGCGCGCCTTCGCCGACCTGGGCCGCCCGTGCGCGGTGTTCGTCGCGCACGACCTCGACCACGACAACACCCGGCTGCTGCGCGACCACCACCTGTCGGCCGTGCTCCACCACGACCTGCGCCAGGACCTGCGCGAGGCCTGCCATCTGGTGATGCGCGCACACGGCGCGCTCCCGCCCGCCGGACCCACACTGCCGTCCGCGATACAGGTGGTCACGCCCTTCAACATGCCGCCCGGGGTGGCGGCCGTGTGACGTCGGCGGGCCGCCCGGCGCGGACCGGGCGTGTATCCCCGCGCGCCGGGCCGCGGCTCCCTAACGTCCTGCGCATGGGGAAATCGATCCCGGCCGGCGGACCCGAGCGGGTGGTGGCGCTCGCCGACGGCGTGTTCGCCATCGCCATCACCCTGCTGGTCCTGGACCTGTCCGTGCCCCGGGGCCTCGACTCCGCGCAGTACCAGGACGCGTTGTACGAGCTGATCCCCGACTTCGGGGCCTACGCGCTCAGCGTGGCGGTGCTCGGCGGCTTCTGGCGCGACCACCGCAGGATCTTCGGCCCGGTCCGGCAGGTGGACAGCGGGCTCGTCTCGCTGTCCCTGCTCGGCCTGGGCATCGCGGCCCTGCTGCCCTTCCCCACCCGGCTGCTCGCCGACTACGGCGGGGAACCGGCCTCGGCCGCGATCTACGGAGCGGCGGTCGCCGCGCTCGGCGCCACCCACCTCGCGATGTCCGTCCTGGTGGCCAGGCGCCCCTGGCTGCGCGACGGCGCCGCCACCGACGTGGGCAGCGGGCGCGACCTGCTCGATCCCGTCGTGACGGTCGTCGTCTTCGTGGTCACCGTCCCGCTGGCCGCGCTGGTCGGACCGCAGGCCATGCTGTGGTGGCTGGTCCTGATCCCGGCCAGGGTGTGGACCGCGCGGGCCGGCCGCAGGGTGCGCTGACCGCTCCGGTCAGCCGGCCGCGTCGACGGCCACCCAGGCGCCGCTCTGCGCGGACCGGACCATCGCGTCGAGCACCACGGCACTGCGCACGGCGTCCGCCGGCGTGGCCCCGTAGGGGGTGCCCTCGGCGACGGAGCGCAGGAAGCGGTACGCCTCGACGACCTTCAGGTCGTCGTAGCCCATGGCGTTGGCGGCGCCCGGCTGGAAGGCGGCGAACTCGCCCTGGCCCGGGCCGACGTACACGGTGCTCACCGGCTGGTCCTGGTAGGCGGTGCCCCGGCTGACCGCCAGCTCGTTCATGCGCCGGAAGTCCCAGAACACCGCGCCCTTGGTGCCGTGCACCTCGAAGCCGTAGTTGTTCTGCTCGCCGACCGAGACCCGGCACGCCTCCAGGACGCCCCGGGCCCCCGAGGCGAAGCGGAGCAGGCAGTTCACGTAGTCCTCGTTCTCGACCGGCCCGAGTGCGCCGCCGGTGGCACGGGAGTGGCCGGCGGTGGCGCCGGTGGGACGGGCCCGCTCGGGGATGAAGACGGCCGTGTCGGCGGTGAGCGACGTGATGTCGCCGAGCAGGAAGCGGGCCAGGTCGGCCCCGTGCGAGGCCAGGTCGCCGAGTACTCCGCTGCCGCCGCGCTCCCGCTCGTAACGCCAGGTCAGGGCGGATTCCGGATGTGCCGCGTAGTCGCTGAACAGCCGGATCCGGGCGTGGGTGACGGTGCCCAGTTCACCGGTGGTGATCAGCTCGCGGGCGGTCTCCACGGCGGGCGCGTTGCGGTAGTTGAAGCCGACCGCGCCCTGCACTCCGGCCGCGGTCACCGCGTCGGCGACCGCACGGGCGTCCTCGGCCGTGAGGCCGACCGGCTTCTCGATCCAGATGTGCTTGCCGGCCTGCGCCATCGCGACGCCGATCTCGCGGTGCAGGAAGTTCGGCGCGGTGATGCTGACCGCCTGGACCCGGGGGTCGGCGGCGACCTCGCGCCAGTCGCGGGTGGCCGAGGCGAACCCGAACTGCCGGGCGGCCTGCTCGGCCCGGCCGGGCACCTCCTCGGCGACGGTCACCAGTTCCGGCCGCAGGGCGAGGTGCGGATAGTGGTGCGGCAGGCGGGCGTACGCCTGGGTGTGCACCCGGCCCATCCAGCCGAAACCGACGACGGCGACACCGAGCGTGCTCACCATGACAGCGCCCCTCCTTGGACCAGTTCGGTTCCTGTCCGGGCCACGATCAGTGGCCCCTCTCCCCGCTGTCAACGTCCACCGGGCGCGGGGAGCGGCCCGGGCCCGCGGCCGCCTCACAGATCGATCGCGTACGCCTTGCGCAGCGTCTCGTGCACCGTCCACGTCGTCCGGTCGCCCTCGCGCAGCACCGCCATGTCGCCGGGGCCGACGCGCAGGGTGGGCCCACCGGCGACCTCGATCGTCGCCGACCCGCTGATCACCACGAACATCTCGTCGGCCTCGGTGTCGGTGACCACCCCTGGCGTGATCTGCCAGACGCCGCGGATCCGGCGCCCGTCGCGCGATTCCCAGACGACCTTCCCGGTCACCTCGGGCGTCCCGGACACGATCTGTGCCGGGTCGAGCGGCTCCGGTTCGAGCTCGGCGTCGGCGAGGTGACGAGCGAAGCTGTGATCCATGGGGCGACCCTAACCAGCGCGGACGTCGCTCCGGAGCAGACAGGGTGTGCGGTAGGGGCGCCCGTGGGCGGACAGTTCGTCGCGGGAGCGCACGGCGGCGCGGGCGGACGGGGCGCGTCACCCGCGCACGAGCATGCTGAGCGCGTTGGCCGCCACGACCGCGCCGATGGCCGACCACTCGGCGAGACCCAGGCCCTGATCGAGGACGACCTGGCCGACCACCGCCGCGAGCACCGGGTTGACGCTCATGAACAGGCCGAACGTCTGGGCCGGCACCCGGCGCAGGGTGAACATGTCGGCCAGGTAGGGCACGGCGGACGCGAGCACCCCCGCCGCCACCGCGCACGCCAGTGCCGTCACGGTCGGCGGAGTGCGCAGCGCCACCACCACGCCCACCGGCAGGAACAGCAGCGCGGACACCCCGGCCGCCGCCGCGGAGCCCTGCGCCCCGGGCAGCCGCCTGCCGACCGTGCGGTTGAGCAGGATGTACGCCGCCCAGCAGCCGGCCGCCAGCAGGCCGAAGCCCATCCCGGCGTAGTCCGCCGACGGCTGAGGGCGCATCAGGACCACCACGCCCGCCGCCGCGATCACCGCACAGCACGCGTCCAGCCGGCGCCGCGCCGCGACCAGGGCGATCACCAGCGGTCCCAGGAACTCCAGGGTCACCGCCAGCCCCAGGCCGACCCGCTCGACGGCGGTGTAGAGGCTGAGGTTCATCGTGCCGAAGACCACCGCGAGCAGCAGCACCGGCCACCACTGGCTCCAGGTGAACTCCCGCAGGCGCGGTCTGCCCACGGTCAGCAGCACGGCGGCGGCCACGTACTGGCGTACCGCGACGACACCGACGGGTCCGACGACCGGGAAGGCGAGCGCGCCGAGGGCCGCGCCCACCTGGTTGGACAGTCCGCTGCCGACCATCGTGACCGCCCCGGCCAGTCGTCCCGGGGCCGGCCGGGCTGTGCCGGGACGCGTCGGCAGCGCGCGTGCGGGAGCGGTTTCCATGCTCCGATCGTGCGCCCGAGGAACGCATGCGCAAAATGAATGAACCGCTCCGTCTATACGCTGGACGCATGGATGTGGAACTCCGCCAGCTGCGCTGTCTCGTCGCGATCGTCGACGCGGGCACCTTCACGGACGCGGCCCACGCCCTCGGCGTCTCCCAGGCCGCGGTCTCCCGCACCCTGGCGTCCCTCGAACGCGCCCTCGGCGTACGGCTGTTGCGGCGGACCTCCCGCGAGGTGGCGCCCACGGCCACCGGGCTGCGCGTACTGGCGCACGCCCGCCGGGTGCTGGCGGAGGTCGACGACCTGGTCGGCGAGGCCACCTCCGGGCACGTCCGGCTCCGGATCGGCTACGCCTGGGCCGCCCTCGGCCGGCACACGCTGCCCTTCCAGCGCCGCTGGGACGCCGCACGCCCCGAGACCGAGCTGCACCTGGTGCGGGCCAACTCGCCCACGGCCGGTCTGCTGGAGGGCAGCTGCGACCTCGCGGTGGTGCGGTGGGCGCTGGACGAACGGCGCTTCGACTCCGCCATCGTCGGGCTGGAGCGCCGGCTGTGCGCGCTGGCCGCCGACGACCCGCTGGCCCGCCGCCGCACCGTGCGGCTGGCCGAGCTGGCCGGGCGCAGGCTCCTGATCGACCGCCGTACCGGCACCACCACGCCCGAGTTGTGGCCCCCGGACGCCCGGCCGGAGACGGAGGACACCCACGACGTCGACGACTGGCTCACCGTGATCGCCACCGGCCGGTGCGTCGGCGTCACCGCCGAGTCCACCGCGCACCAGTACCGGCGCCCCGGCGTCGTGTACCGCCCGGTCCGGGACGCCGAACCCGTCGCCGTACGGCTGGCCTGGTGGCGCGACGACCCGCATCCGGCCGCCCCGGCGGTGATCGAACTGCTCTCGGCCCTCTACAGGGCCTGATCGGGGCGCTCGGCCGCAGGCCGCGGGCGCGTGTTGGCGCGAAGCCCCGGCGTCCGGCGGGTGAACGAGCTCCCGTGTCGCATGGGGTAGGGTTTACCTGCGTGTTCACCCGGTTCTCCGGGTGCCGACGCACCGGGACGTGGCGCAGCTTGGTAGCGCACTTGACTGGGGGTCAAGGGGTCGCAGGTTCAAATCCTGTCGTCCCGACGGTGCGAACAGGGCCTTCGCCGGTGGGAGCCGGCGAAGGCCCTTCGTGTGTTCACGCGGTGCGCCTGCCGCGCAGCAGCCGCCACAGGACCCAGGCCTGGGCCAGGCCCCCGGCGGTCAGCAGCAGGACGAAGCCCTCCGGTGAGGCGGGTATCGCCAGCAGGGGGATCGAGACGGGCAGGGTCAGGGCGATCAGCCAGATCCCGCCGAAGCCGGGCTCACCCGCCGCGACCAGCGCGCCCAGCCAGGCGGCGACGCCGACGACGAGCGTGGCGTAGCCCCCGGAGAGCAGCAGGGCGGTGTCTCCGCGGGTGTACAGACCGGCGGTCTGCCGGGGCGAACGCATGGGATCTCCTCGGTACGGGACTGTGTCCCCTGACGGGTACCCGTCCCGCGTGTGCCGAGGCCCGGCCGGCGCCGTCCGACCGGGCACGCGTACGTCCGCCCACGTGATGGCGTGGTCGGAGCCCGTCACCCTCCCCCGAAGGTGACGGACCCCGACCGCTCCCCCGGTGCCGGACTGTGGTCCAGGCGTCCGTGTGCGTGGGGCGGTGCGGTCACCAGCACATGACCGCCGTCTCGCCCGGACCCCACGAGGAGTACAGGCGCACACGGACGAAGTAGCGGCGGCCCTTGACGAGCCGGGTCCGGACAGTGGCGTTGCCGGGGGTGCCTCCGTCGTCCTGGCCCCCCAGGTAGCGGGGTTCGCCGTCCCGCTCCTCGAAGACCACGACGACGGTGTCGCTGTCGCCGAAGGTGCCCACGGTGTACGTGCGGGTCTGCGGCGGCTCGACGACGAAGTCGGCCTGCTCGCCGGGCCGCAGACCGAGCGGCGCCGAACGGAACGGCACCAGCGCGGGCGGCCGCGCGGAGCCGGACGGCGGGTACCAGCGCAGGACGAACTCCTTGTCGAGGCCGGAGAGCGTGCCGGGCGGGTGCAGCCCCGCGCGGAACTGCTCGGGTTCCAGGATCAGTCCCGACGAGAACGCGTACTCCATGATCGAATGCGGGTCCCAGACGGAGCCGTTGACCTCGTCCGGGTCGAGCTTGCGCAAGATGTTGAAGAAGGTCCGGTCGCGGTTCCAGTGGTTGGGCGGGCCCGCCAGCTCGTCGTAGACGGCCTCGTCGTCCCAGTGGATGCCGGCGAACGGGCTCTGGTGCTCGTGCAGCATCCCGAGCGCGTGCCCGATCTCGTGCAGCGCCGTCCCGCGCTCCCCGGGCTCGGTCAGGTCCCAGCCGAAGTTCATCGTGCGGTCGTTCCGCCCGGCCCGGAGCGCGTCCCTGCCCACCGTCGACCACGAGCCGTCGCCCGGCTGGAAACCGATCCGCAGTTCGGCCTCCGTCCGGTCCTCGACCTCCGTGAACGTCAGTCCGATGCCGAGGCCCTGCCACTCCGCGAGGCACTCACGGACGACGTCCTGCTGCTCCTTGGCGCCGCCCCACGACACCCGCCGCGTCTCCCCGGTCCCCGGCACGGGGATCACGGAGCCGTCGGCGTCGCCGGTGAAGAAGTAGTAGTGCAGCACCGTGCCGTTGACCCACATCCGGTGCCCGCCGGCGAGCGCACCCAGCCGCTCGGCGGTCAGCCCCGGTGCGAAGACGGGGGCCGACGCCTGCGCGAGGGAGCAGTAGCGTCCGGGCATGCGCACAGACTGCCGCCGGACCGGCCCGGGGCGCCTGAGTCGGGGACTACTCAAGTCGCCCTGTATCAGGACTGAGTAGGGGCACTCATGCTCATGTGACGACTTACGAACAGGACGCGAGGACCCTGGAGTTGCCCTGGCCGTTCACCGGGCGGGAGGACGAGCTGGAACTCGTGCGCCGCTCACTGACCGCCGGCCGGCCCGGCATCGTCGTGACCGGCCCCGCCGGGTGCGGCAAGACCCGCCTGGCCACCGAGGCGGTCCGGGGCGCCGACTGTGCCAGGGCCGCCGGGACGCCCGAGACCCGGGACATCCCCTTCGCCGCGTTCGCCCCCCTGCTGCCCGAGGGGGCCACACTGCACCGGGCGGTGCAACTGCTCTCCGGAACCCGGCTGTTGCTGGTCGACGACGCGCACCTGCTCGACGACGCCTCCGCCGCCCTGCTCCACCAGCTCGCCCTGCACGGCCGCACCCGCCTGCTGGTCGTCGCCGACGACGGCGCGCCCCTGCCCGCCGCGGTCTCCCGGCTGTGGACCGGCGAACTGCTGCCCCGGCTCCCCCTGGAACCGCTGCCCGCCGAGGAGAGCGTGCACCTGATCACCGCGAGCGCGGGCGCCCCGCTGGAGCCGCTGACCGCGAACCGCCTGCGCCACCTGTGCCAGGGCGACCTGCGGCTCCTGCGCGACCTGGTCGGCGCGCTGCGCGACGGGGGCCACCTCGGCCGCGTCGAGGGCACGGACGAACGGGAATGGCGCGGGCCGGTGCCGGTCACCGCGGCCGTCCTCGGCAGGATCGCCCCCGCCCTGGACCGCACGGCACCCGACGAGCGCGAGACCCTCGACCGCCTCGCCTTCGCCGAACCCCTCGCGCTGCCCATGCACGGCCTCGACCTCGGCATCCTCGAACGGCTCGAACACGACGGCCTGGTCCGCATCGACGACGAGGGCGCCGTCCGGCCGGCCCACCCGCTGCTCGGTCCCGCCCTGCGCGCCGTCGCGGGCAGGCTGCGCACCCGGCGGCTGGCGGGCGCCCCGGACCGCTGCGAGGCCGCCCTCGCCGCGGAACAGGCCGCGCTGATGCGCGACGTCGTGCAGTCCGACGTACGGCGACCCGCCACGGCCGTGGGGGAGTGGCTGGTGGCCGAGGGCCTTCCGGTGCCGCCCGGGTACGCCGCGCTGCGGGCGCGGCTGGCACGGTTGCGCGGCCGGCTGCGGGAAGCCGGGGCGTGGGCCCGGGAAGGGCTGCGCGGCGCCGCGGACGACGTCTCCTGCCGCGCCGAACTCGCCCTCGCCACCGCCCAGTCGGGCGAGGTGCCCGCCGCGGCGGCGACCGAGCTGAGCGGAGCCGTGGCCGTGTGGACGGCGGCGGCGCGCGGCGACCTCGACCGGGCGCTGGCCGCGGCCGAGGCGGACAGCGCCTACGACGCCGTACGCCTCGGAGCGCCGGAGCGCGTCGCCGGCCGGCTGCGGGGAGTCTTCGCCGACCACGCCGACGCACTCGCCCGGGGCGACGGGCCGGCGCTGGACCGGGCTGCCGTACGCCTGGAGGAGCGCGGGTTCCTGCTGTTCGCCGCCGAGGCGCACGCCCAGGCGGTACGCGCGCACCGCGACCCGCGCGCCGCCCGCACCTCACGCACCCGCGCCGTGGCCCTGTCCCGGCGCTGCCAGGGAGCGCGCACCCCTGCCCTGTCCGGCCTCGCCCTCGGCGAACTCACCGCCCGGCAACGCCAGATCGTCACCCTCGCCGCGGCCGGCCTCAGCAACCGCGAGATCGCCGAACAGCTCACCCTCTCCGTCCGCACGGTCGGCAACCACCTCTACAGCGCCTACGTCCGCCTCGGCACCGGTGACCGGGCCGCCCTCCCCTGCCTGGTGGAGATGCCCGACGCGCAGCCGGCGTAGGGCCGCCGTCCGGATCAGCACGTCGTGGTCGCGCGGACCCGTCAGGCCGCGCCGAACGCCGTGAACGCCCACCCCGTCGCCTGGTGGACGGCGTCGTCCGGCAGCGCGGCGCGGGCGTCGCGAAGGGCCTCGGCCAGGGAGAGGCCGGTGGCGAGGCCCTTGTGCAGGGCGAGCATCAGGGGGACGACGGCGGCGTCGTTGACGGGCGCGCTGCTCGCGACGACGCCCGCCGTGCCCAGCGGGAGCAACGCGGTGACCAGGCCCAGCAGTTCGTCCGCGCCGACCGACGCGAGGCGTGCGGTGTCGCAGCTGGAGAGGATGATGCGGTACGGACTGCGGTCCAGGCGTTCGAAGTCGTGCACGATGAGCGGCCCGTCCGCCATCCGCAGCGCGGAGAACAGCGGGCTGTCCGCGCGGAAGGTGCCGTGCGCGGCGATATGCGCGAGCGCCGCCCCGTCGAGCTCCTCCAGCACCCGCGGGACGCGCGCCTCGTCGTGCTCCAGCACGGTCGGCCTGCCGTACCGGTCGGCGACCTCGGGCACCTCCGCGCCCCCCGTCGCCAGCCCCGGCCCCCGGACCAGCACGTGCCGCCCGCCCGGCGGTGGTTCGGTCTCCCGGGCCCGCAGCCAGCTGCCGGCCGACGGCGACACGCTGACCACCCGCTCCCGCAGCGACGGCAGCAGCGCCCACGGCACCCGGTGCAGCCGGGCGGGCGGCACGACCACGACCGGCCCGGGCCCCAGGTGCGCGGCGGCCGGCCCGAGCAGCAGTTCCTCCAGCCGCCGTCCCGCCGCCTCCACCACCGGCAGCCGCCCCTCGGCGCCGGGGTGGGCCAGCCGCCGCAGCCCGGCCTGTACGTACTCGGCCTCGGCCTCGGCCTCCGTGAGCAAGCCCGCCTCGAACCGCCGCACCCGCCCCTGACCGCACAGCAGCACCTGCACGCGCCCGTCGAGCACGGCGAGTTCCACCAGCCGTGTGCCGCCCAGCCGCGCCAGCAGGCGGCCCACGTCGAACCGGTCCCCGTCGCCGGGCGAGTCGCCCCGCATGTGCAGGGTGCGCGAGCGGACCTCCCGCTCCAGGCGCCGCTGCTCACGCTCCAGCGCCGGCACCGGCCGGCCCTCCATGCGGGCTGCCTCGGCGCGCGCGGCGATCTCCCGGAACGCGGTCAGCGAGCGCACCAGCGCGGGGTCGGCGGGCGGCCGGGTGGGCGGCGCGGACAGCACCGTCGCCCGCCACCGCTCGCTCCACATCAGCAGCCGTCGCGGGCCCCCGGCGGCGAGGCTGGCCTGCTGCGCGAGCGCGGCCAGCTCCGCTCCCTGCTCGGTGGCGCGCGCCCGCAACTCTGAGGCGCCGAGCGTCATCCGGTGGTCGTCCAGCACGTCGAGCCCCCGGCGGCAGGCCTCCAGTACCCCGCGGCTCGAACCGGCGGCCCGCGCGCGCAGGGCCTGCGCCGCCCAGCCGGTCATCCGCGCGTGCGACGGCCCCGTGTGCCTGCTGCGCGCGGCGACCGCGAGATGCCGTTCCGCGTCCGTGCGCCAGCCCAGGCCCAGCGCGATCCGGCCCGCGAGCAGCGAGGCCTCCGGCGCGGCCGGCGCCCCGAACGCGGCCAGCCGGTCGGCCACCGCCGCGGCGTCCGCGACCAGCCGGCCCGAACGGCGCCCGGCGGCCACCCGAGCCTCGATCAGCACCAGCCGGGCGTGCGTCTCCCACCAGGTGCGCCGCTGCGCCGCGAACAGCCGCACGGCCAGCGCCGCGCGCGCGATCGCCGTGTGCGGATCACCGGCCAGCCGGGCCGCGCGGGCGGCGACCAGCAGAAGTTCCGCCTTGCGGGTCGACTGGCCGCCGATGCCGTCCAGCACCCCTATTGCCGCGTCCGCCTCGGTCAGCGCCTCCTTGGCCAGCCCGGCCGCCATCAGCACCTCGCAGCGCCGGATGTCGAGCATGAAGGACGGCGTGCCGAGCTTGGCGTACCGCTCCTGCGCCTCGTCCAGCAGCCGCAGCGCCGCCGGGATGTCACCGGACCGGAACGCGGCCAGCCCCCGGCTCTCCACCGCGTCGGCCTTGTCGTGCTCCTGGCCCGTGGTGTCCCACAGCCGCTCGGCGGCAGTGAAGTCGGCGTCGGCGCGCTCCACCGAGCCGAGCGCCAGATGCACGGTCGCCCGCAGCGTCAGCGCCCGCGCCGTCCAGATCACGTCCTGCGCCTGCCGCAGCACGGGAATCGCCCGGCGTACGTCCTCCAGCGCCTCCCGGTGATGGCCCAGCACCCACCACACGTAGGCCCGCCGGTACAGCACCCGCGCGCGCGTGTGCCCCGAACCGCGCAGCACGCCCCGCTCGAAGGCGGCGAGCCCCTGCCGGGTGCGGCCCGCGTGCACCAGCGCCACACCGAGCGTGCCGAGGACGTCCGCCTCCCGCTCGGCCGACTCCGCGCGCGCCGCCAGATCGCGGGCCCGGCGCAGATGGTCCAGGGCGATCCGCAGATCGCCGAAGTCCCGCTGCCAGATACCGATCACCTGATGGGCGACGGAGGCGTGCAACGGCGACGGATCGGTACCGAGCACCCGTTCCGCACCCGCCAGCGCGTCGTTCGGAGCGGCGAACACCATCGGCAGCAGTTCGAGAACCGTGTCGCTTCCCGCTGTCACCCCTCGGATGGTAGTGGCCCCGGAACCATGCCACACAGGTTTGTCTCTGTATCAATCAGCGGCCCGTCCGCTCTAGTTGTCGACGCAACGCCCCAGTGGGAGGACACGCCATGGCACCACAGCGATTCCGCGAGCAGTTCGACCAGATCCAGCGCTCGATGCCGGACGTCCCCCTGGCGATGGGCCCGGACGACTCCGCCGAGTTCATGTACGAGAAGGGGGTCGTGCTCGCCCGGGACGGCGAGGAGGCCCGTGTGGTCGAGGACGTCGTGCGCGCCCACTTCACCGAGACCGCCGGCCTCGTCGGGGAGAGCGTGCGCCGGGCGGGCCCCGAGACCAACCGCTCCGGCATCACCCGTATCCAGGTCGGCGACCCCGGACAGGGCGAGGGCGGCGCGGACCGCGAGGTCGCGAGCGCCCTGCGCGCGCTGCGCACCGCGGAGGGGCGCGCGGGACGCAGGCTGATCAGCCGCAACCACGTGGTGCACATCGCGGTGAACGCCTGCCCCGGCGACGAGCCCGTGCCCGCCCAGCCCACCGAGCAGCCCAACCCCGCGCCCGCAGAGGGCCTCTACGACCCGGACACCGCCGTCGGCGTCCTGGTGATCGACACCGGGCTGATGCGGGACCACCGCTCCTACCCCCTGCTGGCCCGCGCCCAGGGCGACCACCAGATCCAGGAGTGCGACGACGACGGCGTGCTCCAGCAGTACGTCGGGCACGGCACGTTCATCGGCGGCCTCGTCGCCGCCGTCGCGCCGAACACCGAACTCACCGTGCGCAACAGCCTGAACGACGCGGGCGCCATCCTGGAGTCCGAGTTCGGGGACAAGCTCTTCGAGGCCGTCGACGACGGCTGGCCCGACATCATCAGCCTCTCCGCCGGCACCTCCAACGGCCGCACCGACGGACTGCTCGGCGTCCAGGCGTTCATGGAGGAACTGCGCACCCGGCGCACCCTGCTCGTCGCCGCCGCCGGCAACAACGGCAGCGCCACCCCGTTCTGGCCCGCCGCCTACGCCGACCTGCCGGAGTACGCGAGTTCCGTGCTGTCGGTCGGCGCGCTGCGCAGCGACGGCGAGTTCGGCGCCTGCTTCAGCAACCACGGCGGCTGGGTGAAGGTCTACGCCCCGGGCGAGCGCCTCACGAGCGCCCTGACCGGCTTCACCAAGCCCGTCCCGTACATCTATCAGCACTCCACCTACGAGTCCTGCCGCTACGGCTTCGGCTACGCCTGCACCTGCCAGTCCCCCCGGCACACCGGGGTGCTCAGCGACGCGCAGAGCGACCCGGGCGATCCGGACCGGGTGATGTTCGAGGGGCTCGCGAACTGGAGCGGAACCTCCTTCGCCACCCCCGTGGTGGCCGGCCTCGTCGCCTCGCACATGGTGTCGCACAAGGAGACCGACCCGCGTGCCGCCCGGCAGCAACTGCTCGCCGCCAACACCGAGTTCGCGGAGGTGCGCGGCGCCGTCGTGCCGGCCCTGCTCCCGCCGACCTGGCGCCCCGGGCCGGTCGGGACCGCCGGCCCCGGAGCGTGAGTGCGCTGACGGTCCCCGCCACGGCGTACGATGACATGCCGTACACGAGGGGTGGGGCCGTGGACCGTGCAGATGTCGGCGCGCTCGTCCAGTCCGCCGTCGACGGCGACGCGGCGGCATGGAAAGCGCTGGTGGAGGGGCTGAGCCCGCTGGTGTGGTCGGTGGTGCGCGCCCACCGGCTCTCCGACGCCGACGCCCACGAGGTCTACCAGACCGTCTGGTTCCGCTTCGCCCAGCACCTGGGCCGCATCCGGGAACCGCAGAAGGCGGGGGCCTGGCTCGCGAGCACCGCGCGCCACGAGAGCCTGAAAGTGCTCAAGAGCCTGCGCCGGATGACACCGACCGACGATCCGCAGCTGCTGGACCGGGTCAGCGAGGACCGCACACCCGAGCAGACGGTGATCGACTCGGAGGAGGCGGCCGCCCAGAGCGAGCGCGTCCGGCGGCTGTGGCAGGAGTTCGAGGAACTGGGGGAGCGCTGCCGGCAGTTGCTGCGCGTCCTGATGGCCTCGCCGCCGCCCAGCTACCAGGAGGTGTCCGCCGCCCTGGGAATCGCGGTGGGCAGCATCGGGCCGCTGCGCCAGCGCTGTCTGCGCCGGCTGCGGGCCCGACTCGACGCACGGGGAGCATCGTGAACACCAGCGACGAGAACGACTTCGACGAGATCGAAGGCGACCTGCACGACGACGAGTTCGACTGCGGCTCGCTGGAGGAGGAGCTCAGGGGAGCCGCGGCCGTCCTGGACCCGGTGCCGGCCGAGCTGCGCCGGATCGCCGTGGAAGCCTTCGCGCTGCACGACATGGACGCCCGGCTGGCCGAGCTGACCTTCGACTCGCTGGTCGACGCCATTCCTGTGCGGGGGGTGACGGACGCGCCGCGGATGCTGACCTTCCGCAGCGGTGACCTGACCGTCGACGTCGAGGTGACCTCCCACGGCCTGATGGGGCAGCTGCTGCCGCCGCAGCCGGCCAGGATCGAGGTACTGGGCGGCCCGCAGCCGGCCGCGCCGGACACCCTGACCGCCGACGCGATGGGCCGCTTCGCCGGCGACGTGCCGCCTTCCGGTCCGTTCGCGCTGCGGTTGCGGGCGGGCGGGGACGTCGTCGTCACGGAGTGGCTGCGCGCCTAGGGCCGGATCCGGGCCCTCTGTCCGCCCTGCTCCTCACCAGGTGCAGGCCAGGTCCAGTGGGCCCCGGATCATGGTCCCGCGCCGCCACGAGACGTGGTGGGCGGGGACGGCGAGCCGCAGCCCGGGCAGCCGCTGGAGCAGGGTGGCGACGAGCAGTTCGGTCTGCGTACGGGCGAGGGCGGCGCCGGTGCAGTGGTGCGGTCCGTTGCCGAAGGACAGATGGGGGTTGGGGTCGCGGGCGGCGTCGACGCGGTGCGGGCCGGGGAAGACGTCCGGGTCGCGGTTGGCGGCCAGATAGGAGACGTGGACCGCTTCGCCCGCCCGGATGAGCGTGCCGTGCAGTGCGACGTCCTCCAGGGCGACCCGGGCCAGGCCCACGGAGCTGCGGTGCGGGACGTAGCGCAGCAACTCGTCCAGGAGCGGACCACGGGCCTCGGGGCGCTCCCGCATCCGCCGCATGAGGTCGGGGCGGGTCAACAGCACGTACAGGATCTGGCCGCAGTTGTGGGTGACGGCCTCGCCGCCGATCTGGAGCGGTCCGGCGAGCCCGACCGCCTCGGCCTCCTGGATCTGCCCGCGAGCCACGGCGGCGGCGATCAGGGAGTACACGTCCTGCCCGTCGCTGTCGCCGCGGGCCCGGACGGCCTCGGCGATCCACCCGTACAGCCCCTGCTTGGCCCGCTCCGCGGCCTCGGCGCCGCCCGAGGTGGAGGTGATCTGCCGGGTCCAGGCGTGCACCCGCTCCCGATCCTCGGCGGGCACCCCCATCACCTCGCTGATCACGGCGATCGGGAACGGTTCCAGTACCCGCCCGACCAGATCGGCCGGGGGCCCCTCGCGTACGACGTCGTCCACCAGTTCGTCGAGGAGTTGCTGAGCCCGCGGCCGCAGTCGCCGCGTCGCGGCGACGGTGAAGGCGTTCGCGACCGCCTTGCGCAGCCGGTGGTGGTCGGGCTGGTCGGCGAAGGCCAGGGAACCGGGCCGGGGCGCGAAGTGCGGGGCCATCCGGGTGACCTCGCGCCGGGTCAGCTCGGCGCGGCTGAAGCGCGGGTCGTTGGTGATCGCCTTCACGTCCTCGTGGCGGGTCGCCAGCCAGGCCCATCCCTCGCCGTACGGCAGCCGGACACGGGTCAGGGGGCCCTCGGCCATGAGGTCCTCCAGCACCGGGTCGAACCGCAGGCCGTCCAGGTCGGGCGTCGGCCAGGCACGGACCGGGGGCATCGGCCGCCCGGCCGCCGTGGTCGTCTGCTCCCTCATGCCCCCACCGTCACCGCCGGATGCCCGGCTGTCGCGCCGGGGCACCCCATCGGGTGGTCAGGGGGACAGGCCGTCCACCAGGCGTGCCAGCGCCGCGGCGAGCCGGGGCAGCCCCGGCCCCGCCGGGCCGCCGGGCTCGGTCATGTAGGTGTCGCGGCGGATCTCGACCATCAGGGCGGACACCCGCGGCTCGCTCCCGTGGTATCCGAGGGGCACGTACGTCCCGCTGAAGGGGGAGTCGAGGCCGACCTCCCCGGCCCCGGTGAACGCCTCCCGGGCCGTCGCGAGCAGCGCCGGCGGGGTGTGGAAGGAATCGGTACCCAGACAGACGGCGGGCCGCGGCCCCTCCCCGTGGAGCTCGTAGGGCAGCCGGACGCTCGGATAGGAGTGCACGTCGATGATCACGGCTCGCCCGGTCGCGGCCAGCCGCCCGGCGACGGCCTCGGTCATCGCCCGCGCGTAGGGACGGAAGAACCGCTCGACGAGCGGCTCGGCGTCGAAGCCCGCGTCCCGCAGCGCGCCCAGGTGCGTGGTCCTCGTGTACACGGCGCCCATCCCGACCGAGAGCATCTCCTCGCGCTCGTCCGGAAAGCGTTCCGGGTCCACGACCAGCCGGGACAGCCGATTGACGAAGCACCAGGGCCTGACCCGGGCGGAGCCGGCCGCCTCCAGAGCGAGGCGCTCGGTGTGCGCGTCCGTGATGTGGTCCAGCTCCCGCTCCAGCGCCCGGTCGTCCAGCACGATCCCCTTCCGTACCTCCCGGGGTATCGCGCGTGCGGAGTGCGGCACATGCAGGATCACGGGTGAGTCGCCGGCCCCGGGCAGCAGCTCGTGGGACGACGGCGAAGGGCTGGTCACGGGCGGCTCCGGGACGGTCGGCGGCACAGGGCACGACCACGGTGCCACAGTGCCCCGGACACGTCCTCGCCCCGGCCGGACGGTGCACCGGTCGGGGCGAGGACGCGGACGGGTGGCCCTGGGGGCCGGGGCGTCAGCTCAGGGAGCCGAGCACCTCGTTCCAGGTGGCGGACGGCCGCATGACCGTCGCGGCCTTGGCCGGGTCGGGCTGGTAGTAGCCGCCGATCTCGGCGGGCTTGCCCTGCGCGGCGATCAGCTCGTCCACGATCTTCTGCTCGTTCGCGGTGAGCGTCTCGGCGAGCGGCGCGAAGGCCTTCGCGAGCTCGGCGTCGTCGGTCTGCTTCGCCAGCTCCTGCGCCCAGTACAGGGACAGGTAGAAGTGGCTGCCGCGGTTGTCGATGCCGCCGACGCGACGGGTCGGGGACTTGTCCTCGTCGAGGAAGGTCGCCGTGGCCCGGTCCAGGGTGTCCGCCAGGACCTGGGCGCGGGCGTTGCCGGTGACCTTCGCGTACTGCTCCAGGGACGGGACCAGCGCGAAGAACTCGCCCAGCGAGTCCCAACGCAGGTAGTTCTCCTTGACCAGCTGCTGGACGTGCTTCGGCGCGGAGCCGCCGGCGCCCGTCTCGAACAGGCCGCCTCCCGCCATCAGCGGGACGACCGACAGCATCTTGGCGCTGGTGCCCAGCTCCAGGATCGGGAACAGGTCGGTGAGGTAGTCGCGCAGCACGTTGCCGGTGACCGAGATGGTGTTCTCGCCGCGGCGGATGCGCTCCACCGACAGCTTGGTGGCCTCGACGGGGGCCAGGACGCGGATGTCCAGGCCCTCGGTGTCGTGCTCGGCCAGGTACGCGTCGACCTTCTCGATGAGGTTGGCGTCGTGGGCGCGGGTGGCGTCCAGCCAGAACACCGCCGGGTCGCCGGTGGCGCGGGCACGGGTGACGGCGAGCTTCACCCAGTCCTTGATCGGCGCGTCCTTGGTCTGGCAGGCGCGGAAGATGTCACCGGCCGAGACGGTCTGCTCGATCACGGCGTTGCCGGCCGCGTCGACCAGGCGGACCGTGCCGGTGGTGGGGATCTCGAAGGTCTTGTCGTGGCTGCCGTACTCCTCGGCCTTCTGCGCCATGAGGCCGACGTTCGGGACGGAGCCCATCGTCGACGGGTCGTAGGCGCCGTGGGCGCGGCAGTCGTCGAGCACGGCCTGGTAGACGCCGGAGTACGAGGAGTCCGGGAGCACCGCGAGGGTGTCGGCCTCCTGGCCGTCCGGGCCCCACATGTGGCCGGAGGTGCGGATCATGGCCGGCATGGACGCGTCGACGATGACGTCGGACGGCACGTGCAGGTTGGTGATGCCCTTGTCGGAGTCGACCATCGCCAGCGCCGGGCCCTCGGCGAGCTCGGCGTCGAAGGACGCCTTGATCTCGGCGCCCTCGGCCAGGGCCTCCAGGCCCTTGTAGATGCCACCGAGACCGTCGTTCGGGGTGAGGCCGGCCGCGGCGAGCTTGTCCCCGTACCGGGCGAAGGTCTTCGGGAAGAAGGCGCGCACCACGTGACCGAAGATGATCGGGTCGGAGACCTTCATCATCGTGGCCTTCAGGTGCACGGAGAACAGCACGCCCTCCGCCTTCGCCCGGGCGACCTGCGCGGTCAGGAACTCGCGCAGCGCGCCGACGCGCATCACGGAGGCGTCGACGACCTCGCCGGCGAGGACCGGCACGGACTCGCGCAGGACGGTGGTGGAGCCGTCGTCGCCCTTGAGCTCGATCCGCAGGGTGCCGTCCTCGGGGATGACGACGGACTTCTCGGTGGAGCGGAAGTCGTCCACGCCCATGGTCGCCACGTTCGTCTTGGACTCGCCGGTCCAGGCGCCCATGCGGTGCGGGTGGGTCTTGGCGTAGTTCTTGACCGAGGCGGGGGCGCGACGGTCGGAGTTGCCCTCACGCAGGACCGGGTTGACCGCGGAGCCCTTGACCTTGTCGTAGCGGGCGCGGATCTCGCGCTCCTCGTCGGTCTTCGGGTCGTCCGGGTAGTCCGGCAGCGCGTAGCCCTGGCCCTGGAGCTCGGCGACCGCGGCCTTCAGCTGCGGGATGGACGCCGAGATGTTCGGCAGCTTGATGATGTTGGCCGCGGGCGTCTTGGCCAGCTCGCCCAGCTCGGCCAGGGCGTCCGGGATGCGCTGGTCCTCGGTGAGGTACTCCGGGAACACGGCGATGATGCGGCCGGCCAGCGAGATGTCCCGCGTCTCCACGGGGACACCCGCCTGCGAGGCGTACGCCCGGACCACCGGCAGGAAGGAATACGTCGCCAGGGCGGGGGCCTCGTCAGTGTGCGTATAGATGATGGTCGAGTCAGTCACCGGGTGCTCCGCTCCACGTCTGCAACATTGCTCGACATCAAGATATCTCGTGCCGGGGCACCGCTCGACAGGGGTCCGCGTGATGATGGGCATCCGGCTCCCCGCCCGCCGCCCCGGTGGCTGACCGCCCCTGCGCAAGGCGGCCCCGCCCGGTGAGAAGGAGCAGGTCACCGGGCGTGTCGAGCACGCCCGGCCCCCTTCTGGCCGTCCCCCGCTCAGTCGAGGCGCAGGCCCGCCACGTCGTCCGTGTCCACGACACCCCGCTGCTGCGGTATCGCCCCCGGGCCCGGCTCCAGCAACACCCTGCGCGCGGGGACCGGAATGCGGATGCCCTCGGCCCGGTACCGCTGGTGCAGCCGCTTGATGAACTCGTGCTTGATCCGGTACTGGTCGCTGAACTCGCCGACGCCCAGGATGATCGTGAACCCGATCCGGGAGTCGCCGAAGGTGTGGAAGCGGACCGCCGGCTCGTGCTCCGGGACCGCGCCGTCGATCTCGTTCATCACCTCGGCGATGACCTCCATGGTCACCCGCTCGACCTGCTCCAGGTCGCTGTCGTACGCCACGCCCGCCTGGAGGAGGATAGTCAGCTGCTCCTCGGGCCGGTTGTAGTTGGTCATGTTCGTCCCCGCGAGCTGCCCGTTGGGGATGATGACCAGGTTGTTGGAGAGGTTGCGGATGGTGGTCTGCCGCCAGTTGATGTCCGTGACGTAGCCCTCCTCGCCGCTGCTCAGCCGGATGTAGTCGCCGGGCTGGACGGTCTTCGAGGCGAGGATGTGGATGCCCGCGAAGAGGTTCGCGAGGGTGTCCTGAAGGGCCAGCGCGACGGCCAGGCCGCCGACGCCCAGGGCGGTCAGCAGCGGTGCTATGGAGATGCCCAGCGTCTGGAGCATCACCAGGAAGCCGATCGCCAACACCACGACCCGGGTGATGTTCACGAAGATCGACGCCGAGGCGGCGACCCCGGAACGGGACTGGGCGACCGAACGCACCAGGGCGGCGACCGCCCGTGCCGCGGAGACCGACACGACGAGAATGAACAGCACCGTCAGCGACTGGTTGACGTGGTGCTGGACCGTCCGCGTCAGCGGCAGCACCCCTCCGGCCACCGCCGCGCCGCCGACGACCGCTCCCCACGGCACCACGGTCCGCAGGGCGTCCACGATGACGTCGTCGCCGCCCCAGCGGGTCCGCAGCGCGTGCTTGCCCAGCCAGCGCAGCAGCATGCGCAGCAGGAACGCCGCCAGCAGGCCGGCCACGAGGGCGATGCCGGCGAGCATCAGGTCGTGCATGGTCAGCGCCCGGGTCATCGGTCACCTCCGGGGAAACGAGGGGCGGCATACCGGATGTGAGGTCGCGTCACGTAGTCACCTGCTCGAAGACGGGATGTGCGAGCGCGCCCTCCCCTGCGACGGGGTGGCGCGCCCGCTCATCCTGCCGTATCCGGCACGCCAGTTCGTACCGGGAGCGGCGGCCGGACCCCGCGGCTCAGATGACGCCCTCGGCCATTTCCGCCTGTTCACGGTCCGATCCGTAGGCCGCCGTGCTCGGTGTCCCGTACGAACGGCGGGCGACGTACCACCACGCGGTGGCGAGGACGAGTACGACGACGAGGGCGACGGACGCGTAGTTCATCGTGTCGACCGTCACCGGCGAGGACTGCGGCAGGCAGAACAGCACGGTGACGCAGGCCACCCACCCGACCGCGATCCAGCCGATCGGCCTGCTCCACCGGCCCAGGTTCCAGGGTCCGGGCTCGAACCGGTCCCCGGCGCGCAGCCGGAGGTACACCGGGATGACGTAGGCGGGGGTGATCCCGATGACGTTGATGGCGGTGACCGCGCCGTAGGCCGTCGCCGAATAGAGGGAGGGCAGGGCGAGCAGGCAGGCGACGCCCACCGCCAGCCAGACGGCGGCCACCGGGGTCCGGGTGCGGTTGCTGACCTTGCGCCACAGCGCCGAGCCGGGCAGCGCCCCGTCCCGGCTGAACGCGAACACCATCCGGCTGGCCGCGGTGACCTCCGCGTTGCCGCAGAACAACTGGGCGACGATCACGACCAGCAGCAGCGCACTGGCGCCGTCCGTGCCGAGGCCGTCGAGCAGGATCTGGGCGGGCGGCACCCCGGTCTCGCTGTCCCGGGTCGCGGCGTAGTCCTGGATGGCGAACGTCAGTCCGGCCAGCAATACGAAGCCGGCGATCCACGACACCCAGATGGCCCGGACGATGCCGCGTGCCGCCGACACCGAGGCGTTGGAGGTCTCCTCGGACAGGTGCGCGGAGGCGTCGTAGCCGGAGAACGTGTACTGCGCGAGCAGCAGGCCGATCGCGGCGACGTAGACCGGGTTCTCCCAGCCGGTCTCGTTGACGAACTCGGTGAAGACGAAGGACGGCGACCGGTGGTCGTCGGGGACGATCGCCAACGCGCCGACGATGAGCGCGACTCCGGCGAGGTGCCACCACACGCTGATCGAGTTGAGCACGCTGACCAGACGGACGCCGAACAGGTTCAGCGTGGCGTGCAGCAGCAGGATCACCACGAAGATCAGCATCGTCTTCTCGGGCGTGGGCGTGAATCCCCACTGGAGGTTCAGGAAGGCGCCGGTGAACAGCGCGGCCCCGTAGTCGATGCCGGCGATCGCGCCGAGCAGGCCGAGCAGATTCAGCCAGCCCGTGTACCAGCCCCAGCGCCGGCCACCGAGCCGGTCGGCCATGTAGTAGAGGGCGCCGGAGGTGGGGTACGCGCTCGTCACCTCCGCCAACGCGAGGCCCACGCACAGCACGAACAGGCCGACCCCGGCCCAGCCCCACAGCATCACCGCGGGACCGCCGGCGCCCATGCCGAAGCCGTACAGGGTCATGCAGCCGGACAGGATCGAGATCACCGAGAAGCTGATCGCGAAGTTGCCGAAGCCTCCCATACGGCGGGCCAGGACGGGCTTGTAGCCGAGTTCGCGCAGGCGCTGTTCCTCGTCCTGCGGCGGAAGGGCGTTGCGGGACATGCGCATCCTTCGAGGGGAGAGGGGATCAGGGGCGATGGGCCGTCGAGCGGCTGCGGGCCTGGAGGAAGACCTCCACGGCGCCGGCGTGGTCGGACGGGTCCGTCGTGCGGTGGGCCCACGGCAGGGGCGCGTAGTACGGGCCGATCGCGTCGAACACCCGGGCCGCCTCCGGGAACTGGAGGGCACCCCACAGCCCGTGGGCGAGGTGGTTCAGGTCGAGCGCGGTGCGCTCGGCGACGGTGGTTAGCTCGAACCAGGAGTGGAACGCCCGGCGGGCCTCCCGGGTCGCGTCCTCGGCGACCCAGTGCAGATCGAGGGCGGCGTCGTTGCCGCCGGCCCGCCGGTAGCGCTCGACCCGCACGTACAGCGGCAGGACGTGCAGCGCCGAGCCCGGCGGCGCCCCGTCGGCGGCCCACTGGGCGAAGCCGACGGCCTCCGCGAGCCGACCGGTGGCTGCCCGCCCGAACAGGAACTGGAGCATGCGGTGGTGGGCCTCGCGGTTGTACGGATCACGCCTGCCGGCCTCCGTGAGCAGCCCCCACGGCCCCGGCGGCAGCATCGGCTCCGGCGCGGCGACCCGGTGCTCGTCCCAGCGCTGCTCCCCGTCCAGCCGGGCCAGCGCCAGCAGGCACACCCAGGGCACCGGGTCGTGCGGGCTCGCGCGGGCCGCGGCGCCGGCGGCCCGCCAGGCCTCGTGCCACAGTTCCTGGGTACGGCGGTGGTCCCCGCGGGCGGCCCGCAGCGCGCGCTCCACCGCCACCCGGGCCCGCATCACCACGGCCGGGACGCTGTCCGGTTCCTCGGTGAGCCAGGCCCGCACCACGTCGGTGCCCGCGGCCGCCGCCGCGAGGACCTGCGTGCGCTGCGTCCACTGCCACCACGACGAGGTCTCGGCGAGCAGCGTGCGCATCGACATCCAGCGTCCCGTGCGCACCTCCTGGAGGACCGTGCGCAGCGCGGTGTCGGGTCCCGCGGGGTCGTAGGCGGGTCGTGCTCCGTCTCTGGCCATCATCCGCCCGTCCCCTGGTGCGGGTGGACGGGAACGGCGGGCTGGAGTAACAACAGGGCTCCCCCGAGCGGCGGTTGACAAGGTCACGTCCGGTCGGCCGTCACTATAGAGGCGGAGCTTCCGCATCTCCGCACGGATCGCCGATCCACCCCGGCTTCCTCGTGTCACCTGTTCACCATGTGAGCTGACTGACCGTCAGAGACGCTTGACGCGACGCCGCGGCCGACGGCAGGCTGTCGCACCGTGATCGCCTGAGGAGCCGGAGGGGGCTCGATGACAGGTCCGGTGCTCGCCGTCGACCAGGGCACGTCCGGCACCAAGGCCCTGGTGATCTGCCCCGAACGCGGCGTGCTCGGCACCGGGTTCGCCGCCGTGCGCCCCCGCCCGCTGCCCGGCGGCCTGGTCGAGGTCGACCCCGCCGAGCTGTACGACTCGGTGGTCGAGGCCGGCCACCGCGCCCTCGCCGAAGCCGGCGAACCCGTCGTCGCCCTGGGCCTGGCCAACCAGGGCGAGACCGTGCTCGCCTGGGATCCGGCGACCGGCCGCCCGCTGACCGACGCGCTCGTCTGGCAGGACCGCCGGGCCGACACCGTCTGCGCCGAACTCGCGCCGCACGGCGAGGAGCTGAGGCACCTCACCGGCCTGCCGCTCGACCCGTACTTCGCCGCCCCGAAGATGGCCTGGATACGACGGCACCTCACCCGCGAGGGCGTCGTCACCACCAGCGACGCCTGGCTCGTGCACCGCCTCACCGGCGCCTTCGTCACCGACGCCGCCACCGCCGGCCGCACCCAGCTGCTCGACCTCGACCACGCCCGGTGGTCACCGCGCGCCCTGGACCTGTACGGCCTGTCCGGCGAACGGCTCCCCGAGGTCGTCGACAACGCCGGCCACGTCGGCACCACCACCGTCTTCGGCGCCGAGATCCCGCTCACCGGCCTGGCCGTCGACCAGCAGGCCGCGCTGCTCGCCCAGCACATCACGGGACCGGGCGGCGCCAAGTGCACCTACGGCACCGGCGCGTTCCTCCTCGCGCACACCGGCGACACCCCCCGGCGCGGGGGCTCCGGACTGGTCAGCTGCGTGGCCTGGCGGCTCGCCGCGGACACCGGCTACTGCCTCGACGGGCAGGTCTACACCGCCGCCTCCGCCGTCCGCTGGCTCACCGACCTCGGTGTGCTGAAGGGCGCCGCCGACCTCGACCCCGTCGGCGCCACGGTCCCCGACAGCGGCGGGGTCACCTTCGTGCCCGCCCTCGCCGGGCTCGCCGCCCCCTGGTGGCGCGGCGACCTGCGCGGCTCGCTCACCGGACTCGGCCTCGACACCGGACCCGGCCATCTGGTCCGCGCCCTGTGCGAGGGCATCGCCGCCCAGGTCGTCGCCCTCACCGACGCGGCGGAGCAGGACCTCGGCGCGCCGCTCGGGGCACTGCGCGTCGACGGCGGTCTGACCCGCTCGGCGCTCCTCATGCAGACCCAGGCCGACCTGCTGCAACGTCCCGTGGAGGTGTCCGCGCTGCCCGACGCGACCGCCGTCGGCGTCGGCGCGCTCGCCCGGCTGGGCGCGGAGCCGGGACTGACCGTGGCGGACGCCCTGCCCGACTGGAAGCCCGCCGCCGTCCACGAGCCCCGCATCGGCGCCGACGAGGCCGCAGAACGCCTCGCCGCCTTCCGCCGTGCCGTCGCCGCCCTGCTCGATGAGGCGCCCGCATGACCCCGGTGTACGACGTGGCGGTCGTCGGCGCCGGTGTCGTCGGCAGCGCGATCGCCCGCGAACTCGCCCGCCACCCCCGGCTGCGCGTCGCCCTCGTCGAAGCCGAGGACGACGTCGGTCAGGGCAGCTCCAAGGCCAACACCGCGATCCTGCACACCGGTTTCGACGCCGTGCCCGGAACGCTGGAGGCGCGGCTGGTGCGCGAGGGCGCCCGGCTGCTCGCCGCCTACGCCGCCGAGTCCGGCATCCCCGTCGAGCCCGTCGGCGCCCTGCTCGTCGCCTGGGACGAGGAACAGCTCGCCGCGCTGCCCGGCCTCGCCGCCAAGGCCGAGGCCAACGACCACCGCACCACCCGGGAACTCGACCCCGCCGAACTGTACGCGCGCGAACCCCACCTGGGCCCCGGCGCGCTCGGCGCCCTGCACGTACCCGGCGAGTCCGTCATCTGCCCCTGGACGACGACCCTGGCGTACGCCACCCAGGCCGTCCGGCACGGAGTCGAACTGCACCTCGACACCCGGGTGGAGGCGGCCGGCCGGCACGACGGCGTCCATGTGCTGGAGACCAGGGCGGGCACCCTGCGGGCCCGCTGGCTGGTGAACGCGGCCGGACTGCACGCCGACACGCTCGACGCCCGGCTCGGGCACCACGACTTCACGGTCACCCCGCGCCGCGGCCAGCTCATCGTCTTCGACACGTTCGCCCGCGCCCTCGTCCGCCACATCCTGCTGCCCGTCCCCACCGCGCTCGGCAAGGGCGTCCTCGTCGCCCCCACCGTCCACGGCAACGTCCTGCTCGGCCCCACCGCCGAGGACCTGGACGACAAACGGGCCACCGGCACCACAGCCGACGGGCTCGCCGCCCTGCGCGCCCACGGCCGCCGCATCCTCCCCGCACTGCTCGACGAGGAGTTCACCGCCGTCTACGCCGGCCTGCGCGCCGCCACCGGGCAGGACGACTACCGCGTCCGCGCCCACCCCGGCCAGGCGTACGTCACCGTCGGCGGCATCCGCTCCACCGGCCTGACGGCGTCCCTCGCGATCGCGGCCCATGTCACCGGCCTGCTCAAGCGGGCCGGCCTCGACCCGGGACCGGCCCGGAAGCTGGAGCCGGTGCGCATGCCGAACCTCGGCGAGGCCTTCCCCCGCCCCTACCAGCGCCCCGAACTCATCGCGGCCGACCCGCAGTACGGCACCCTCGTCTGCCACTGCGAGCGGGTCTCGCAGGGCGAGATCCGCGACGCCCTCACCAGCACGATCCCGCCGCGCACCCTCGACGGACTGCGCCGCCGCACCCGCGCCCGGGCGGGCCGGTGCCAGGGCTTCCACTGCGGCGCGGCGGTACGGCAGCTGTTCGAACAGGGCCGGTCATGACCGGGCCGCGCCAGGTCGACGTACTGGTGATCGGCGCGGGCCCCGCCGGGCTCGCCACCGCCGCGCGGCTGGCCGCCGCCGGGGCTGGCCGGGTGGAGGTGCTCGACCGGGAACGCGCGGCGGGCGGGGTGCCTCGGCACTGCGCGCACGGCGGCTTCGGCACCTGGCTGCGCCCCCTGACCGGCCCCCGATACGCACGGCTGCTCACCGCCGCCGCCGTACGCGCCGGAGCGGTCGTGCGCACCGGTGTCAGCGCCCTGGACTGGGTGGGACCGCGGACCCTGGCGACGGTCGGCCCGCACGGCCCCGAGGAGATCGCCGCGCGCGCGATCGTGCTGGCCACCGGTGCCCGCGAACGCCCCCGTGCCGCCCGCCTGGTGCCCGGCACCCGCCCGGCCGGCGTCTGGACCACGGGTGAACTCCAGCAGGCGGTCCACCTCTACGGGCAGCGGATCGGCACCCGGGCCGTGGTCGTCGGCGCGGAGGACGTCTCCTACGCGGCCGCCGCGACCGTGCGGGCGGCCGGCGCCCGCGTGGTCGCGATGGTCACCGACCTGCCGGCCGCACCCACCTCACGCGTCCGCGCCCTCGACACCCGGCTGCGCGGGGGCGTCCCGCTGCTCACCGGCACGAGCGTGACCGAAGTCCTCGGCCACGGCCGCCTGTCCGGCGTCCGCGTACGCCACCGCGACGGCCGTACGGCGGTACTGGCCTGCGACACCGTGGTGTTCACCGGCGACTTCGTCCCCGACAACGAGCTCGCCCGGCGCGGCGGCATCGTCCTGGACACCGCCACGCGCGGCCCCGCCGTCGACGGCGACTGGCGCACCTCGCGCCCCGGTGTGTTCGCCGTCGGCAACGCCGTGCACGTCGTGCGACGCGCGCCGGCCGTGGCCCACGAGGGCACACGCGCGGCCACCGCCGTCCTGACCGCCCTGGCCCTCACCGGCCCGTGACCGACCCGTGCCACCGCGCGGCCCGTGCAGGTCGGGGCGGTTCTGTCCGGCCGGTTGCGGGGCGGACGGGCGCGGCTCATGCGGGGGCGGCGGGCCGCCGTGGCACGCGTGGACTTCGGGCTCAGTCGGCCGTGAACGAGCCGTGTCGTCCGGCTCCCGCCGTGAAGCGGGACGCGCCCTCCGACGCCGCCGGCAGGACGCCCATGCCGTGCCGGAGCTCCCCGCGCATCGCCTCCGGTTCGTCGAGGCCGTCCTGCTCCCACACCGAGGCGCGGTCGGCGCGCAGGCAGGCCTGCGGGAAGCGGGCGAGGGCGGCGGCCAGTTCCTCGGCCTCGGCGCGGGCCCGGCCGGTCGGCACCACGCGGTTGGCGAGCCCGATGTCGTAGGCCTCGCGAGCCGGCACCGGCCGACCGGTGAGGATCATGTCCAGGGCGCGGCCGGTGCCGATCAGCCGGGGCAGCCGTACCGTGCCGCCGTCGATCAGCGGGACGCCCCACCGGCGGCAGAACACCCCGAACACGGCGTCCTCCTCGGCGACCCGCAGATCGCACCAGAGCGCCAGTTCCAGGCCGCCCGCGACCGCGTGCCCCGCCACGGCCGCGACGACCGGCTTGGTCAGCCGCATCCGGGTCGGTCCCATGGGACCGTCACCGTCCTCGGCGACCCGGTTGCCGCGCCCGGTGCCGATCGCCTTCAGGTCCGCCCCCGCGCAGAACGTGCCGCCCTCACCCCACAGCACCGCCACCCGCGCCTCGTCGTCCGCCTCGAACTCACGGAAGGCGAGCGCGAGTTCGGCCGCCGTGGGGCCGTCCACGGCGTTGCGGGCCTCGGGGCGGGAGAGAATGACCGTGGTGACGTGCCCTTGACGCTCGACGCGGACCGGCATGGTGGTGCCCCCTTCGTTGCGGCTTCGTGTCGTCGAAGGTCAGCACGCTACTGGCCGGGACCGGCCTCAGATCACCTTCAGCCGTACGAGCGCGCCCAGCGTCAGCGCCCCCGGCAGCAGCGGCAGCCACACCGTGATCACGCGGTACGCCAGGACCACCGCCGTCGCCACCGCGGCCGGGCTGCCCGCCGCGACCAGCGCCACGATCAGCGCCGCCTCGACCGAGCCGAGCCCACCCGGCGTGGGCACCACGGCGACGGCGACCGTCGCGGCCAGATAGGCGACGACGATGTGCCACAGCGGTATCTCCAGGCCCAGCGCCAGCCCCACCGCGACCAGACCGGCCGCCTGCAACGCGGGGAACGCCAGGGAACCGCCCCACAGCGCCAGCGCCCGCGACGGGCGGGTGTGCACCGAGCGGGCCTCACCCAGCGCCGTGCGCACGAACGAGAACACGGCCCTGCGCAGCCGTCCCACGAGAAGCAGCACCGCCGCCGCCAAGACGGCGACCGCGCCCAGCACGAACAGCAGCGGGCCGACCACGTTCTCCGGCAGCAGCGTGCCGAGCCGCAGCGCGCCGGGGAAGGCGATCAGCAGCACGGCCAGCATCCCGACCCGGGCGATGCTCTCGGCGAGCAGATAGAGCGCGACCGCGGCCGAGGAGCGGGCCAGCGGCAGCCCGCACACCGTCATGAACCGCAGATTGACCGCGCTGGAGCCCAGCCCCGTCGGCAGCATGTGGTTGGCGGCCATCGCCGCGACCTGCGTGGCGAGCAGCCGGAACCCCGGCAGCCGCTCGACGACCGCACCCTGCCGGGTCACCGCCATGGCGACCCAGGTCAGGCAGGTGGCACCGCCCGCGGCCAGCAGCCAGGGCCACTTGGCCGTCGCCAGATGATGGAAGCCCTCGGCGAGTACGTCGCGGTGCCGCACCGCGAGGTACGCCACGAAGGCGAGCGGGATCAGGCCCAGGACGAGCCGGTAAGGGACGCGCCGGGGGCGCCGTCCCGAGGGTTGCCGTTCTGCCGTTGTCACACTTCGAGAGGTTTTCCGCACCGCCCCAACTGCGGGTTGCGGAAGCGGGACCAGGGGATTACGTGCGGGGATTCGGCCGACAACGATCTCTCCGGCGACCGGCGCGGGGCACTTGACCTCAAGCTTGGTCGAGGTCCTAGGTTCGCTCGCATGAGTATGGAGACCACGGCGTGGACGCAGTTGTACAGCGTCATGAACGCCACAGACGAACGCCGCGCCTTCGCCCCCGCCACCCTCCGCCGGATCGCCGCCTTCGCCCGCCCGCACCGCTCACGGATCGCGCTGTTCGTGCTGCTCGGCGTCGCGACCGCGCTGCTCGCCGTCGCGACCCCGATCCTCGCCGGGCAGGTCGTCGACGCGATCGTCACGAACGGCGACGAGCGGACCGTCGTACGGCTCGCCCTGCTGATCGCGCTCATCGCGGTGGTGGAGGCGGCCCTCGGCATCCTCGGCCGCAGGCTCTCGGCGGCGCTCGGGGAGGGCCTCATCCTCGATCTGCGCAGGGCGGTGTTCGACCATGTGCAGCGCATGCCGGTCGCGTTCTTCACCCGCACCCGCACCGGAGCGCTCGTCAGCCGCCTCAACAACGACGTGATCGGCGCCCAGCGGGCGTTCAGCAACACGCTCTCCGGCGTGGTCAGCAACCTCGTCACGCTGGTGCTCACCCTCGCCGTCATGCTCACCCTGTCCTGGCAGGTCACCCTGCTCGCGCTGGTGCTGCTGCCGGTGTTCGTGATCCCCGCCCGGCGGATGGGCAGCCGGATGGCCGGGATGCAGCGGGAGGCGGCGACGCTGAACGCGGCGATGGGCACCCGGATGACGGAGCGCTTCTCCGCGCCCGGCGCCACCCTCGTCAAGCTCTTCGGCCGGCCGGAGGAGGAGTCCGCGGAGTTCGCGGTCCGGGCCCGCCGGGTCGCCGACATCGGCATCCGTACGGCGACCGCGCAGTCCGCCTTCATCACCGCGCTGACCCTGGTGTCGGCGCTCGCGCTCGCGCTGGTCTACGGCCTCGGCGGCTGGTTCGCCCTGAGCGGCAGCATGGAACCCGGCGCGGTCGTGGCCCTCGCCCTGCTGCTGACCCGCCTGTACGCGCCCCTCACGGCGCTCGCCGGGGCGCGCGTCGAGGTGATGAGCGCCCTCGTCAGCTTCGAGCGGGTCTTCGAGGTGCTCGACCTCCAGCCGCTCATCGAGGACGCGCCGGACGCCGTCGAGGTGCCCGAAGGACCGGTGTCGGTCGAGTTCGAGGGCGTCCGCTTCGGCTACCCCTCCGCCGACAAGGTCTCCCTCGCCTCCCTGGAGGAGGTCGCCGCCCTCGACAGCCGGGGCGGAGCCGAGGTCCTGCACGGCGTCTCCTTCCGTGCCGACCCCGGCCGCACCGTCGCCCTGGTCGGCTCCTCGGGCGCGGGCAAGTCGACGATCGCGCAACTGCTGCCGCGCCTGTACGACGTGGACGGGGGCGCCGTGCGGGTCGGCGGCGTCGACGTCCGCGAACTGACCGCGGGCTCCCTGCGCGCCACCGTCGGCATGGTCACCCAGGACGGCCACCTGTTCCACGACACGGTCCGGGCCAACCTGCTGCTGGCCCGTCCCACGGCGAGCGAGGGCGACCTGTGGGACGCCCTGCGCCGGGCCCGCCTGGACACGCTCGTCCGGGCCCTGCCGGACGGCCTCGACACCGTCGTCGGCGAACGCGGCTACCGCCTGTCCGGCGGTGAGCGCCAGCGCATGACCATCGCCCGCCTCCTGCTCGCCCGTCAGCGCGTGGTGATCCTCGACGAGGCCACGGCCCACCTCGACAACACCTCGGAGGCGGCCGTGCAGGAGGCCCTCACCGAGGCCCTCCAGGGCCGCACCGCCCTCGTCATCGCCCACCGCCTGTCCACGGTCCGCAACGCCGACCTGATCCTCGTCCTTGAAGGCGGCCGGGTCGTCGAACGGGGCACGCACGAGGCCCTGCTCGCGGTGGGTGGACGGTACGCGGAGCTGTATCGGACACAGTTCGCGGAGGGTACGGGGGAGGAGGTCCCGGAGGCGGCGGAGGTGACGGCATGAGGCCGGCCGGACCGCGCTGGAGCCGCCGCGCCCCCCGATGAGGCCGAAGGCAGCTGAAGCCGCGGACGGCAGGGCCGGACCCGCCAGGCGCGGGCGTGCGGGCCGATCCACCGGGATCCCCGGGCCCGGCCCTCCGGGGTGACTCCGAAGGATGTTCCGCCTACTCGGCGATCTTGGTGCGGCCGACCCACCGGAAGGTCCTGTGCTCGGCCTCCGCACCGCCGCCGGTGCTCGCCGGCGCCGGGCGGACGGTCTCGTAGTGTTCGTATCCGTTGCCGTAACGGATCTTGATCTTCTCCTCCGAGAAGATCACCTCGTCCAGTTCGGTGAGCTCGACCGTCCCGGACAACCCGCTCGGACCGCCCTCCAGCCGTACGGAGCTCATCGCTATGGCGGAGGAATCGTGGGTGACGCTACTCATGGGTCTCCTCTCGTCCCGCCACGATTCTTCGTCGGGTCGCGTTCCCCGGACACCCCTGAAGATCCCCTATGGATCAGCCCGTCGGGCGGCCGTCCGGCCCGGCCGCTTGAGGGGGGACTAGGGGTACGCACGGAACGGCCCGCTGCCTATCGTCGGGACGACGTGGCAGACGTGAAGGAGTGCAGCCGTGCGCGATTCGGAGTCCGGCCTGCCCATCGAGCCGGTCCACGGGCCTGATGTCCTGCAGGGATGGGATCCGGCCGAGAAGCTGGGCGAGCCGGGCGGGTATCCCTTCACGCGGGGGGTCTACCCGTCGATGTACACGGGTCGTCCGTGGACGATGCGGCAGTATGCGGGGTTCGGTACGGCGGCGGAGTCCAATGCCCGTTACCGGCAGTTGATCGCGCACGGCACCACCGGTCTGTCGGTCGCCTTCGATCTGCCGACCCAGATGGGCCATGATTCGGACGCGCCGCTGGCGCACGGCGAGGTGGGCAAGGTCGGTGTGGCGGTCGACTCGGTCGAGGACATGCGGGTGCTGTTCGGCGGGATCCCGCT
>NZ_JBVKBE010000023.1:0-86342 GCF_055657325.1 Streptomyces sp. NPDC107562
CGCGCCTTGAACTGATCGAACATCGCCCGACCCGTACCGTTGAACTTCCCCTCCAACGGCTGCGCCGCCTGCACCAACTGACGGATCAACGTCCCCAGATCGTCACTCGAACCCCGCGAATCACGCATCAACGACGACAGCGTCTGCGCACCCATGTCGAACTTCATGCAGAACTCGCCTCCCCCATCTCGTGTCCTGACGTGGCCATGCTCTTGCGTCCTTCCATGGTCGTTCACCGTCCGTCGCATCTGCAACCGCATTGCGTCACAGCCCGGCTACAACGGCGGAATATAACGATCCGGCGTCGGTCGCCGCGACCACCCTTGCCAGCCACCCGTGTAATCGATTCCAATCACCTCTACGCCCATCGATGTAATCGATTCCATGACCACGAGGAGGTGGACCGGCAATGGCGAGCATCAAGGACGTGGCCGCCGCGGCAGGCGTGTCCGTCGCCACGGTCTCGCGGGTGCTGAACGACCATCCATCGGTCAGCGCGGACGCCCGCACGCGGGTGCTGGCCGCCGTCGAGACGCTGGGCTACCGCCCGAACGCCGTCGCCCGGTCCCTGCGCACCGATCAGACCCACACCCTCGGCCTGGTCATCAGCGACGTGATGAACCCCTACTTCACCGAGCTGGCCCGCTCCGTCGAGGAAGAGGCCAGGGCGCTGGGCTACAGCGTGATCATCGGGAACGCCGACGAGCGGCCCGACCTCCAGGACCACCACGTACGGAACCTGCTGGACCGCCGTATCGACGGCCTCCTCGTGTCCCCGACCGACGGCGGCTCCCCGCTGATGCTGGACGCCGTGCGCGCGGGCACCCCGATGGTCTTCGTGGACCGGTGGATCCCGGGCGTCGACGTGCCCGTGGTGCGGGCGGACGGAGGGGCCGCCGTGCGCGACCTCGTCGCCCACCTCCACGGCCTCGGGCACCGGCGGCTCGCGATCATCGCGGGGCCGGCGGCGACCACGACCGGGCGCGAACGTGTGGACGCCTTCCGTGAGGCCCTCGGCGCCTACGGGCTGGACCTCCCGGACGCCTACATAGGCCAGGGCGACTTCCAGGCCGACAGCGGGCGCCGGGTCACCGAGGGCTTCCTCGACCTGCCCGAGCCGCCCGAGGTCGTCTTCGCGGCCGACAACCTGATGGCCCTCGGCGCGCTGGACGCCGTACGCGCGCGGGGGCTGCGGGTGCCCGACGACCTCGCGCTCGCCGCCTTCGACGACATCCGGTGGTTCGTGCACACCGATCCACCGATCACCGCCGTCGCCCAGCCCACCGGCGAGCTGGGGCGTGCCGCCGTGCGCGCGCTGGTCTCCCGGATCGAGGGGCGGCCCGGCGAGTCCGTCACCCTCCCTGCCCGTCTGGTCGTACGCCGGTCGTGCGGCGGGCCGGGCACCGGACCGCTCTCCCCCACCTGACGTTCCCCTCGCGCCCCCCTCCCCCACGGACGAGGGCCCCCTCAGCCCCCCTCAGTCCCCCTCCCCCCCTCAGCCCCCCTCAGTCCCCGTACGAAGGAGTACGTCGTGAGCGACCCGCATGAGTTGCTGCGTATCGAGGGCATCCGCAAGACCTTCCCCGGCGTGGTGGCGCTCGACGGCGTCGACTTCGATCTGCGCCGCGGGGAGGTGCATGTGCTGCTCGGTGAGAACGGTGCCGGCAAGAGCACGCTGATCAAGATGCTCTCCGGTGCCTACACGCCCGACGCCGGGCGGATCCTCGTGGGCGGTGAGGAGGTGCGCATCGACGGTGCGCAGGACTCCGAGCGCCTCGGGATCGCCACCATCTACCAGGAGTTCAACCTCGTTCCGGACCTGTCCGTCGCGGAGAACATCTTCCTCGGGCGGCAGCCCCGCCGCTTCGGGGTGATCGACCGCAAGCGGATGGAGGCCGACGCCGAGGCGCTGCTCGCGCGCGTGGGTGTGCGGGTGTCCCCCCGTGCCCGGGTGCGCGAACTGGGCATCGCCCGGCTCCAGATGGTCGAGATCGCCAAGGCGCTCAGTCTCGACGCGCGCGTGCTGATCATGGACGAGCCGACCGCCGTCCTGACCACCGAGGAGGTGGAGAAGCTGTTCGCCATCGTGCGGCAGCTGCGCGCGGACGGGGTCGGGGTCGTGTTCATCACGCACCACCTGGAGGAGATCGCCGCTCTCGGGGACCGCGTGACGGTGATCCGGGACGGGAAGAGCGTCGGGCAGGTGCCCGCCTCCACCGGTGAGGACGAGCTCGTACGCCTGATGGTGGGGCGGTCCATCGAGCAGCAGTACCCGCGCGAGCGCCCCGATGCCGGCGCCGCGCTGCTGACCGTCGAGGGCCTCACCCGGGACGGCGTCTTCCACGACGTGAGCTTCGAGGTGCGGGCCGGTGAGGTCGTCGGGATCGCGGGGCTCGTCGGGGCGGGCCGTACGGAGGTCGTACGGGCCGTGTTCGGTGCCGATCCCTACGACCAGGGAGCCGTGAAGGTCGCCGGCGCGGCCGTGCGGCGCCATGACGTCGGCGCCGCCATGGCCGCCGGGATCGGGCTGGTGCCCGAGGACCGCAAGGGGCAGGGGCTGGTGCTGGACGCCTCCGTCGAGGAGAACCTCGGGCTCGTGACCCTGCGCTCGGCCACCCGGGGCGGACTGGTCGACCTCAAGGGGCAGCACGAGTCCGCCGCGCGGATCGCCCGGCAGCTCGGGGTGCGGATGGCCGGCCTCGGGCAGCACGTGCGGACCCTGTCCGGCGGCAACCAGCAGAAGGTCGTCATCGGCAAGTGGCTGCTGGCGGACACCAAGGTGCTGATCCTCGACGAGCCGACGCGCGGTATCGACGTCGGCGCCAAGGTCGAGATCTACCAGCTCGTCAACGAACTGACGGCCGCCGGCGCCGCCGTGCTGATGATCTCCAGCGATCTGCCCGAGGTGCTCGGCATGAGCGACCGGGTGCTGGTGATGGCGCAGGGGCGGATCGCCGGCGAACTCCCCGCGGCCGAGGCGACCCAGGACTCCGTGATGGCCCTCGCCGTCAGCACACCCGGCAACACCGACACCGACACCGACACCGATGGAACGGAGGCCTCCCGTGGCCACTGACACGCTCAAGAGCTCCGCGGGCGCGGGTGGCGCCTCCGGCCCCGGCGGACTGCGCCGGCTGCTGCTCGACAACGGGGCGCTCACCGCGCTCATCGTCCTCGTCATCGCGCTGTCGGCGCTGTCCGGGGACTTCCTGACCGCCGACAACCTGCTCAACATCGGCGTCCAGGCCGCCGTCACCGCGATCCTCGCCTTCGGCGTCACCTTCGTGATCGTCTCGGCGGGCATCGACCTGTCGGTGGGTTCGGTCGCGGCGCTGTCGGCCACCGTGCTGGCCTGGAGCGCCACCAGCGAGGGCGTGCCGGTCGTGCTGGCGGTGCTGCTGGCCGTCGCCACGGGTATCGCCTGCGGTCTCGTCAACGGCTTCCTGATCTCGTACGGCAAACTGCCGCCGTTCATCGCGACGCTCGCCATGCTGTCGGTGGCGCGCGGTCTGTCGCTGGTCATCTCGCAGGGCTCGCCCATCGCGTTCCCGGACTCGGTCTCGCACCTCGGTGACACGCTCGGCGGCTGGCTGCCGGTGCCCGTGCTGGTGATGATCGTCATGGGTCTGATCACGGCGTTCGTGCTCGCCCGGACCTACCTCGGGCGGTCGATGTACGCGATCGGCGGCAACGAGGAGGCGGCCCGGCTGTCGGGTCTGCGGGTGAAGAAGCAGAAGCTCGCCATCTACGCGCTGTCCGGCCTGTTCGCGGCCGCCGCGGGCATCGTGCTCGCCTCCCGGCTGTCCTCCGCGCAGCCGCAGGCCGCGCAGGGCTACGAGCTGGACGCCATCGCGGCGGTCGTCATCGGCGGTGCCTCACTCGCGGGCGGTACCGGCAAGGCGTCCGGCACGCTGATCGGCGCGCTGATCCTCGCGGTGCTGCGCAACGGCCTCAACCTGCTGTCCGTGTCAGCCTTCTGGCAGCAGGTCGTCATCGGTGTGGTGATCGCGCTGGCCGTGCTGCTCGACACCGTGCGGCGCAAGGCGGGCTCGACCCCGGTCGGTGCCGGTGGAGGCGGCGACAAGCGCAAGCAGGCGATCACCTATCTGCTGGCCGCCGTGATCGCGGTGGCGGTGGTCGCGGCGACCTCGCTGCTGCACACCGGGTCCTCCGGCACGCAGAAGAAGGTCGGGCTGTCGCTGTCCACGCTCAACAACCCCTTCTTCGTGCAGATCCGGGCGGGCGCCGAGGCCGAGGCGAAGAAGCTCGGGGTAGACCTCACCGTCACCGACGCGCAGAACGACGCCTCGCAACAGGCCAACCAGTTGCAGAACTTCACCAGCGAGGGTGTCTCCTCGATCGTCGTCAACCCGGTGGACTCGGACGCGGCCGGCCCGTCGGTGCGGGCCGCCAACAAGGCCGACATCCCCGTCGTCGCCGTCGACCGGGGCGTCAACAAGGCAGAGACGGCCGCTCTCGTGGCGTCCGACAACGTCGAGGGCGGTCAGCTGGGCGCCAAGGCGCTCGCCGAGAAGCTCGGCGGCAGCGGCACGATCGTGATCCTCCAGGGCCAGGCCGGCACCTCCGCGAGCCGGGAACGCGGTGCGGGCTTCGCCGAGGGGCTGAAGGACTACCCGGGCATCAAGGTGGTCGCCAAGCAGCCGGCCGACTTCGACCGCACCAAGGGCCTCGACGTGATGACGAACCTGCTCCAGGCGCATCCCGACATCAAGGGTGTGTTCGCGGAGAACGACGAGATGGCGCTGGGCGCGATCAAGGCGCTGGGTTCGAAGGCCGGCAAGTCGGTCCAGGTCGTCGGATTCGACGGCACGCCGGACGGGCTGAAAGCGGTCGAGAACGGGACACTGTTCGCCTCGGTGGCCCAGCAGCCGAAGGAACTCGGCCGGATCGCCGTGGACAACGCCCTGCGGGCGGCCGAGGGCGAGAAGGTGAGTGCGACGGTGAAGGTGCCGGTGAAGGTGATCACGAAGGAGAACGTGGCCGGCTTCGGCGGCTGACGGCCGGGGGCCGGGGCCGGCCAGGCCCCGGCCCCCGCGTCCGTCTCACGTCACACGTCACACGTCACGCAGGGCAGTCACGTCACTCAGCAGGTACGGGGATCAGGGAGACCTTCATGTACGACTACGACCTCCTGGTCGTCGGGTCGGCCAACGCCGACCTGGTGATCGGCGTCGAGCGGCGGCCCGGCGCCGGGGAGACGGTGCTCGGGTCCGATTTGGCCGTCCACCCGGGCGGCAAGGGCGCCAACCAGGCGGTCGCGGCCGCCCGGCTGGGGGCCCGGACGGCCCTGCTGGCCCGGGTCGGTGACGACGCGTATGGCCGGATGCTGCTCGACTCGCAGCGGGCCGCCGGCGTCGACACGGTCGGCGTGCTGGCCGGCGGTGCCCCGACCGGCGTCGCGCTGATCACCGTGGACCCGTCCGGCGACAACAGCATCGTGGTGTCACCGGGGGCGAACGGACGGCTCAGGCCCGACGACGTACGGGCGGCGGGAAGCCTGTTCCACGCCTCGCGGGTCGTCTCGGCGCAGCTGGAGATCCCGCTGGAGACGGTCGTGGAGGCGGTCCGGAGCATGGCGCCCGGCAGCCGCTTCGTGCTCAACCCCTCGCCGCCGCGCCCGCTGCCCGCCGAGGTGCTGGCGGCGTGCGACCCGCTGATCGTGAACGAGCACGAGGCCAAGGTGATCCTCGGGGACGCCCTGGTCGGCGACGACCCCGCCGGCTGGGCGCGGATCCTGCTGGCGCGCGGGCCGCGTTCGGTGGTCGTGACGCTGGGCGCGCGGGGGGCGCTGGTGGCGTCCGCGGAGGGAGTGGCGCAGGTGCCGTCGGTGCGGGTCGAGGCGGTCGACACGACCGGTGCGGGCGACGCCTTCACGGCGGCGCTGGCCTGGCGGCTGGGCCAGGGCGACGACCTGGCGCAGGCGGCGGCCTACGCGGCCCGGGTCGGGGCGGCGGCCGTGACGAAGCCGGGGGCGCAGGAGTCGTACCCCACTGCGGACGAGGTGGCCGCGCTGTGAAGAGGGCCGGGATTCTCAACCGTCATCTCGCGGGCGCGCTCGCCGAGTTGGGGCACGGGGACGGGGTGCTGGTGTGCGACGCCGGGATGCCGATACCGGCGGGCCCGCGCGTCGTCGACCTGGCCTTCCGGGCCGGGGTGCCCTCGTTCGCCGAGGTGCTCGACGGGCTGCTGGACGAGCTGGTCGTGGAGGGCGCGACCGCGGCGACGGAGGTACGGGGAGCCAATCCGGCGGTGGCCGCGCTGCTGGAGGCGCACTTCCCGAAGCTCGGCCTCGTCTCCCACGAGCGCCTCAAGGAGCTGTCGGGGGGCGCGCGATTGGTCGTACGCACCGGGGAGGCGACGCCGTACGCGAACGTGCTGTTGCGCTGCGGGGTGTTCTTCTGAGCACGGGGCGGGCCGCCTGGCACGCGTGGAGGGGGCCGGTCGACGGACCGGCCCCCTCGGCTTTCCCCTCCCGTCAGAACCCCGCGATCCCCCCGGATCCCCCCGGATTCCCCCCATGGAAGCCCTGACTCCTCATACGACCCGCGAAGGCCGGGGAGCCACGCGGGGGCGGGATTTTCTTGCCGGGGTCTCCGCGGGGCGCCCGTGCGGTCCCGGTCTCAGCGGCGCAGGGCGGTCTCCCGGTCCATGCGCGACAGCTTCTCCGGGTTGCGCACGGCGTAGAGTCCGGTGATCAGTCCGTCGTCGATGCGCACCGCCACGACGGTGTCGATCTCGTCGTCGAGCTGGAGGAACAACGCCGGACGGCCGTTGACCTCCGTCGGCCGCAGCCGTGCCGGCCCCGGCACCCGGCTCAGCCCGCCGATCATCAGGCGGGCCACCTTGTCGGCCCCGACGACGGGCCGCAGGATCGCCTGCTTGACCCCGCCGCCGTCGCCCACGAGGACGACGTCCGGGGCGAGGATGTCGAGCAGGCCCTGCAGGTCGCCGGTCTCCACCGCCCGCCGGAACGCGTCCAGCGCCTCGCGGGTCTCGGTCCGCGAGACGGCGCCGCGGGGCCGGCGGGCCGCGACGTGGGCCCGTGCCCGGTGGGCGACCTGCCGGACCGTCGCCGGGGTCTTGTCGACGGCTTCGGCGATCTCGTCGTACCCGAGGTCGAAGACCTCGCGCAGCACGAACACCGCGCGTTCGGTGGGCGTCAGCGTCTCCATCACCAGCAGCATCGCCATCGAGACGCTGTCGGCGAGTTCGACGTCCTCGGCCACGTCCGGCGCGGTCAGCAGCGGCTCGGGCAGCCATGAGCCGACGTAGGACTCCTTGCGGCGGCCCAGGGTGCGCAGTCGGCTCAGTGCCTGGCGGGTGGTGATCCGGACCAGGTACGCGCGCCGGTCCCGCACGGTGGCGAGGTCGACGCCGGCCCATCGCAGCCAGGTCTCCTGGAGGACGTCCTCCGCGTCGGCGGCCGAGCCGAGCATCTCGTAGGCGACCGTGAAGAGCAGGTTGCGGTGGGCGACGAACGCCTCGGTGGCGGGGTCCGTGCGTCCCTCGCCCGCCGTCCGCCGGGCCGTTTCCTCGGTGCGTTCGCTGTCCACCGGCTGCTCCTGTCGGTTCGCCCACGAAGGTCCTCGCGCACGAGACGCCGCCCCGGGCCGATCCGTGACATCGCCGCCCCGTGGCCCACGTCACAGCGAGGTCGCGTCACAGGGGCAGGCCCGCCGGCATCTCGTGTCCGTCCGCAACGCCACCCGAGTGAGGACGAGGTCATGGACGTTCGATTCAACCTGTTCGAGAACCAGCTCGCCGCCAGGTTCGCCAAGCGGTTCGCCGGTGCGGGCCTGCTGATCCACCGGTCGACGCTGCCGAGGTCCACGCAGGAGCTCGTGTCCCTGCGGGCCAGCCAGATCAACGGCTGCGGGCACTGCATCGACATGCACACCAAGGAGGCCACGGCGGCCGGTGAGTCCGCGGTCCGGCTGCACCTGGTCGCCGCCTGGCGCGAGTCGACCGTGTTCACCGAGGCCGAGCAGGCCGCGCTGGCGCTCGCCGAGGAGGGCACCCGCCTCGCCGACGCCGCGCCGGGCGTGTCCGACGAGACGTGGGCCCTTGCGCGCAAGCACTACGACGACGACCAGCTGGCCGCGTTGGTCGCGCTGGTCGCCCTGATCAACGCGGCCAACCGGCTCGCGGTGATCGTGCACCAGCCGGGCGGCTCCTACGAGCCCGGCATGTTCAGCGCCGCCTTCGACGACTGACACGCCGACGGGGACCGGGCCGCCCTCCCGGTCCCCTTCGGCGGCACGGCGGCACGGCGGCACGGCGTCACGGCGTCACGGCGTCCTCGGGCGGCGGGAGCACATGGCGTACGAACCGCTCCGCCGTCTCCGCCAGGGCCTCCCGGCCGTCCCGGGCCCACAGCGGCTCGTTGAAGAGCTCGACCTCGATCGGACCGGTGTACCCGGCCGCCTCGACGTAGCCCTTCCACTCCCGCATGTCGATCGAGCCGTCGCCGATCTGGCCGCGGCCGTTGAGGACGCCCTCGGGCAACGGGGTCGTCCAGTCCGCGAGTTGGAAGGTGTGGATGCGGCCGCCGGCCCCCGCGCGGGCGATCTGCCGCGGCGCCGTGTCGTCCCACCAGATGTGGTAGGTGTCCACGGCGACGCCGACCTGGTGCGCGGGGAAGCGCTCGGCGAGGTCGAGAGCCTGCGCGAGGGTGGAGACCACGCAGCGGTCGGCGGCGTACATCGGGTGGAGCGGCTCGATGGCGAGGCGGACGCCGTGCCGCTGCGCGTAGGGGCCCAGTTCGGCCAGGGCGTCGGCGACGCGCTGCCGGGCACCGTGCAGGTCCTTCGACCCCGGCGGCAGGCCGCCCGAGACCAGGACCAGGGTCGTCGTGCCGAGCGTCGCCGCCTCGTCGACGGCGCGGCGGTTGTCGGCGAGGGCACGGGCCCGCTCCCCGGGGTCGCTCGCGGTGAGGAAGCCGCCCCGGCACAGCGTCGTCACCGTCAGGCCCGCGTCCCGCACCAGTGCGGCGCTCGCCTCCACGCCGTACGACTGCACCGGCTCGCGCCACAGGCCCACGGAGGGGACCCCCAGTTCCACGCAGGCCGCGACCAGTTCGGGCAGGGCGAGCTGCCGCACCGTCATCTGGTTGATGCTGAAACGCTCCAGCGCGCCGCTCACTGCGTCACCCCGTACATCGCGAGCAGGGTCCGCATCCGCTCCTCGGCCCGCTTCGGGTCGGGGAACAGGCCCAGCCCGTCGGCGAGTTCGTAGGCGCGGGCGAGGTGCGGGAGGGAACGCGCCGACTGGAGGCCGCCGACCATCGTGAAGTGGGTCTGGTGGCCCGCCAGCCAGGCCAGCAGGACCACTCCGGTCTTGTAGAACCGGGTGGGCGCCTGGAACAGGTGGCGGGACAGTGCGACGGTGGGGTCGAGGAGGGCGCGGAAGCCCGTGACGTCCCCGGTGTCCAGGACGCGCACCGCCTGCGCCGCCGCCGGACCGAGCGGGTCGAAGATGCCGAGCAGGGCGTGGCTGAACCCCTGGTCGTCGCCCGCGATCAGCTCGGGGTAGTGGAAGTCGTCGCCGGTGTAGCAGCGGACGCCCTCCGGGAGCCGGCGGCGCAGGTCGATCTCGCGCCCGGCGTCCAGCAGGGAGACCTTGACGCCGTCGACCTTGCCGGGGTGGGCGGCGATCACGTCCAGGAGAGTGCGGGTGGCCGCGTCGAGGTCGGCGGAGCCCCAGTAGCCCGCCAGCGCCGGGTCGAACATCGGGCCCAGCCAGTGCAGGATCACCGGCTCGGCGGACTGGCGCAGCAGGTGGCCGTACACCTCCAGGTAGTCCTCGGGGCCCCGCGCGGCGGCGGTGAGGGCCCGGGACGCCATGAGGATCGGCCGGGCGCCGCACGCCTCGACCAGCGCGAGTTGCTCCTCGTAGGCCGCGCGTACCTCGGCGAGGCCGCCCGAGGTGATCTGGTCCGTCCCCACACCGCAGGCGACTCGGCCGCCGACCGCCTTCGCCTCCGCCGCCGACCTGCGGATCAGTTCGGCCGCGCCCGCCCAGTCCAGGCCCATCCCCCGCTGGGCGGTGTCCATCGCCTCGGCGACGCCCAGCCCGTGCGACCACAAATGACGGCGGAAGGCGAGCGTGGCGTCCCAGTCGATCGCGGCGGGCGAGTCCGGGCTGACGTCGGCGAACGGGTCGGCGACGACGTGCGCGGCGGCGAGGACCGTACGGGAGGAGAGGTCCGCGCCGGGGGTGAACGCCAGGGGCTCGGAGCGGGGTTCGTAGGTCCGCAGGCCGCCGTGGGCGTCGGGCAGCCGGAGGGTCACAGCGTGATCTCCGGTACGTCGAGGCGTCGGCCCTCGGCCGAGGACCGCAGGCCCAGTTCGGCGAGCTGAACGCCGCGGGCGCCGGCGAGCAGGTCCCAGTGGTAGGGGGCGTCGGCGTAGACGTGGCGCAGGAACAGTTCCCACTGCGCCTTGAACCCGTTCTCGAACTCACCGTTGTCCGGCACCTCCTGCCACTGGTCGCGGAAGGCGTAGGTGGCCGGGAGGTCCGGGTTCCAGATCGGTTTGGGGGTGGCGGCGCGGTGCTGGACACGGCAGTTGCGCAGTCCCGCGACCGCCGAGCCGTGGGTGCCGTCCACCTGGAACTCGACCAGTTCGTCGCGGTGGACGCGGACCGTCCAGGAGGAGTTGATCTGGGCGATGGCGCCGCCGTCCAGCTCGAAGATGCCGTAGGCGGCGTCGTCGGCGGTGGCGTCGTAGGGCTTGCCGTTCTCGTCGAAGCGCTGCGGGACGTGGGTGGTGGCGACGGCCTGGACGGAGGTCACCCGGCCGAAGAGCTCGTGCAGGACGTACTCCCAGTGCGGGAACATGTCGACGACGATGCCGCCGCCGTCCTCGGCGCGGTAGTTCCAGGAGGGGCGCTGGGGGGACTGCCAGTCGCCCTCGAAGACCCAGTAGCCGAACTCGCCGCGCACGGACAGGACCTGGCCGAAGAAGCCGCCGTCGACGAGCCGCTTCAGCTTGAGCAGGCCGGGCAGGAACAGCTTGTCCTGGACGACGCCGTGCTTGATGCCGGCGTCCTTGGCGAGGCGGGCCAGTTCCAGGGCGCCGGCGAGTCCGGTGGCGGTCGGCTTCTCGGTGTAGACGTGCTTGCCTGCCGCGATCGCCTTGCGGAGTGCCTCCTCGCGGGCGGAGGTGACCTGGGCGTCGAAGTAGATGTCGACGGCCGGGTCGGCGAGGACCGCGTCGACGTCCGTGGAGACGTGCTCCAGGCCGTGCCGGTCGGCGAGTGCCCGCAGGGCGTGCTCGCGGCGCCCGACGAGGACGGGCTCGGGCCACAGCACGGTGCCGTCGCCGAGGTCGAGACCGCCTTGTTCACGGAGGGCCAGCAGAGAGCGGACGAGATGCTGGCGATGACCCATGCGCCCGGTCACGCCGTTCATGGCGATGCGCACCGTCTTGCGGTTCACGTGGTTCCCTCTCGCTGTGAGCAGTGGGCACTGAGCATGCAGCAAGCGCTTTCTACATGCAGAAGCTAGCCTCTGAGCAGGGGTTCGGACAAGGGTGTGACCGTCTTGAGTTGTTCGAGGGGGCGAACAATCGAGGCGGTGGCCTTAGGGTCAACCCGGACGATTCCAGGCGGGGAATCACAGGCTGCGCTACCGGAGGACGACGAGATGACGGTGACCCTGGCGGACGTGGCTGCCCGCGCCCAGGTCTCGCCCGCGACGGTGTCGCGCGTGCTGAACGGCAACTACCCGGTGGCCGCGTCCACCCGCGAGCGGGTGCTCAAGGCGGTCGACGAGCTGGACTACGTCCTCAACGGTCCCGCCAGCGCGCTCGCCGCCGCCACCTCCGACCTGGTCGGCATCCTGGTCAACGACATCGCCGACCCCTTCTTCGGGGTCATGGCGAGCGCGATCCAGTCGGAGATCGGCGGTCCGGGCGGCAGAGCCGGCGGGGAGCGGCTCGCGGTCGTCTGCAACACGGGGGGCTCCCCCGAGCGCGAGCTGACCTATCTGACCCTGCTGCAACGCCAGCGCGCCGCCGCCGTCGTGCTCACCGGTGGCGCTGTGGAGGACGCCGCGCACGTGACGGCGATGTCGGCGAAGCTGCGCAGACTGGCCGAGGCCGGCACGCGGGTCGTGCTGTGCGGGCGGCCGCCGGCCCCACAGACCCAGGCGGTGGCGCTGACCTTCGAGAACCGCGGCGGCGGGCGGCAGTTGACGGAGCATCTGATCGGGCTCGGGCACCGCAGGCTCGGCTACATCGCCGGCCCCGAGGAGCGGACCACGACCCGGCACCGGCTGGAGGGACACCGGGCCGCACTGGAGGCGGCCGGCATCCCGGACGACCCGCGCCGGACGGTCCACGGCCGCTACGACCGCCGGTCCGGCTACGAGGCCACGCTGGAGCTGCTGCGCCGCGACCCGTCCCTCACCGCCGTGGTCGCCGCGAACGACTCCGTCGCGCTGGGGGCGTGCGCGGCGCTGCGGGAGACGGGACGGCGGATACCGGAGGACGTCTCGGTCGCCGGGTTCGACGACCTGCCGTTCAGCATCGACGCGGTGCCCGCGCTGACGACGGTACGGCTGCCGCTGGCGGAGGCGGGGGCGCGGGCGGGGCGGATCGCCATGGGCCGCGAGGAGCCACCGCCGGGCGGGATCGCCACGGTGCGGGGGGAGTTGATGGTGCGCGGCTCCACGGGGGCGCCGCGCGGTTGAGGGGCGGGGTTCACGCCCCCGCGTACTGCGCCTCCCCGTTCCCCAGCGACCAGTCGGCCGGCCCGTTCTCGGTCAGGGCGACGAAGACGTTGCGCGGCTCCGTGCCCGCGTACTCCTCGGCGAGTTCGGCGATACGGCGGTACAGGGCGCGCTTCTGCTCCGGGGTGCGCCCGGCGCGCAGGGTGATCGCGACGTAGACAATGCCCTCGTCGCGCGCGACGTCCAGGTAGGCGCCGTACCGGAGCGTGCCGCTCGTGCCGTCGTGCGCGGTCAGGATCTGGAAATGGTCGTCCGGGGGGATGCCGAGGGTCTCGATCAGGGCCTCGTGGACGGCCCGGCCGAGGGCTTCGAGGCGGCCGGGGCGGGAGGCCAGGGCGTCGATGCGGACGAGGGGCACGGGTCAACTCCCGGCGGGCGGCTGCGGACAGGGGACGGCCGTGGACACGGGGCCCGCGGACCGACGCCGTACATACTAGTAGGTACAGTCACCCTTCTCCGTGCTCGTCCTCAGGGCCGGATCCCGTCGCAGGCGATGGGCAGGTGACGCGGGCCGCGCAGGACGGCGTTCCGGCGGTACGGGGGCGGGTCCTCCAGCAGGCGGGGGTTCTCCAGGCGACGGGCCAGTTCCGCCAGGGCCAGCTGGGCCTCCAGACGCGCCAGCGGTGCGCCGAAGCAGCTGTGGATGCCGCTGCCGAAGCCGAGGTGCTGAATGTCCCCGCGGTCCGGGTCGAAACGGTCCGGGTTCTCGAACCGCCGCGGGTCGCGGTTGCCCGACGCCAGCACCAGCCACAGCGAGGCGCCCTTGGGGATGGTGACGCCGCCGATCTCGATGTCGGCGACGGTGGTGCGCTGCGGCACCAGTTGCACCGGCGGCTCGAAGCGCAGCAGCTCCTCCACGATCGGCACGGCGAGGCGCGGTTCGTCCCGCAGCCGTCGCAGGACGTCCGGGTTGCGCAGCAGGGTCAGCATGCCGTTGGTGACGAGGTTGACGGTGGTCTCGTGCCCCGCGATCAGCAGCAGGGCCGCGGTGCTGAGCAGTTCCATCGTCGTCATCGCGCCGTCCGGGCCCTCGGCCGACGCCAGCGCGGAGATCATGTCGTTCCTGGGGTGCTTGCGGCGCTCCTCGATCAGCCCGGCCAGGTACATGCCGAGCTGCATACGGGCCTCGTGCGAGGACTTGCCGCGGTCGGCGGGGTCCGCGTCCGGATCGGGGTCCAGGCTCGCGGCGATGGTGTCCGCCCAGCCGTGGAAGCGCGGCTCGTCCTCGCGCGGCACTCCGAGGATGCGGCAGATCACGGTGACCGGGAACGGGTACGAGAACTCCTCGACCAGGTCGATCCGGCCGGGGTCGGCGATGCCGTCGACCAGTCCGGAGACGATGCCGTGCAGTTCCTCGCGCATTCCGTCGACCCGGTGCGGGGAGTGCGGCGGGCCGAAGGGCCGGTTCGTCATCCGCCGCAGCCGGTCGTGCTCGGGCGGGTCGAGCCGCAGGAAGCTCGGCGGCAGCACCCCGTCGCCCGGCTCGGACGACGACTCGGCGAGCGGATCGTGCGACGCGGAGGCCAGGTTGCGCGCGTCGGAGCTGATGCGGGGGTCGTGCAGGAGGCTGCGGATCTCGTAGTAGGTGCTGACGACGTACGGCCCGTCGTCCTGGTGGAGGACGGGCGTCTTACGCAGCTCCTCGTAGAGGGGGTACGGGTCGGCGCGGTTCGAGTAGTCCAGGATCTGGTGCAACGGCGATGGCGTCATCGTGCGTCCTCGGGGCCGGGCGGGTCAGTGCGCGGGGGTGAACGTCATCCGGCGGTCGGCCGGCGAGTATCCGCTGAGGGTCACCGTGGGGCCGTGCGTGGGCACCGACGGGTCGGGGAAGTCCGCGTCCGTCGGACGCTGTCCCGGGCTCCGGCCGATCGTGGGGAACGGCGGCGGGAACGGCGCGGTGGTCTCGATCAGCTCCTGGTAGAACGGCAGCCACCGGGCGTGGTCGAAGGCGACCGCGCCGATCACCCGCCCCTGGTAGCCGTAGACACCGACGAACCGCCGGTCGGTGAGCGAGCCCTGCGAGACGAGGATCTCGGTGCCCAGCGACGGCACCCCGACCGACTTGATGTTCACGCCGAACTGCGAGGACCAGAAGGCCGGCACCCACAGGTGGGGCAGCCGGTCGGCGCTCTCGCTGAGCATGTTGTGCGCCGCGATCTCGGCCTGGCGGACGGCGTTGCCCCAGTGCTCCAGCGACAGGAACTGGTAGCCGAACAGGGCGTGCGGGGACCGCGCGACGTCTCCGGCGACGTAGATGTCGTCGGTGACGATGCCGCGGATGTCGAAGGCACGGCAGCCGGCGTCGCAGGCGATACCGCGCGGGCCCGCCCCGAGCCCCGACCCGGCGAGCCACTCGGTGTTGCGGGTGGCGCCCAGACAGACGACCACCAGGTCGGTCTCGACGGTGGACCCGTCGGACAGGTGCGCGGCCCGCACCCGGCACGAGGCGTCGCCCTCCAGCGCGGTCACCATGACCCCGCACCGCAGGTCCACGCCGTGCTCCTGCTGGAGTTCGGCGGCGACCGCGCCCACCACCCCGCCGAGCGCGCCGACCAGGGGCGCCCCGCCGCGTTCGGCGACGGTGACGGCGATGCCGCGCTCGCGGCAGGCGGAGGCGATCTCCGAGCCGGTGAACCCGGCGCCGATCACGAACACCCGCTTGGGCCCCGCCGCCAGCCGGCGCTCCAGCCGGGCGGCGTCGTCGCGGGTGCGCAGCACGAAGACACCGTCGAGTTCCGCCTCGGCCTCGCGGGGCCAGGGCCGCGCCCGTACCCCGGTGGCGATCAGCAGCCGGTCGTAGGGCACCTCGTCGCCGTCGCCGAGCCGCACCCGACGGGCGGCCATGTCCAGTCCGGTGGCCGGGACGCCGAGCCGCCAGGTCGCGTCGAGGTCGCGGCGCCTGGGCAGTGCGGTGCGGTCGGCGGTGGTCATGCCCAGCAGCACCTGCTTGGACAGCGGGGGCCGGTCGTACGGCTCGTGGGGTTCGTCACCGATGATCGTCAGGGAGCCGGTGAAGCCCTTCTCGCGCAGGGTCTCCGCGCCCCGCAGGCCCGCCAGCGAGGCGCCGACGACGACCACACGGCCCTCGCGCCGGAAGGCTTCCAGAGCGCTGTCAGCGGTCATCGGTCACCGCCCCGACGGGGGACGTCGACCTCGTCGACGAGGATGGCCTGGACGGGGCAGGCGGCCGCGGCCCGCGCGAGTCCGTCGCGCTGCGCCTCGTCCGCCTCGGGGTGGTAGAGCAGTCCCTCGTCGCCGTGCATGACGAAGACTTCGGGCGCGAGGAACGCGCACTGCGCGTATCCCTGACAGCGGTTCAGGTCGACGACAAGCCTCACCACGGGATGTGTCCTCTCCGACGGCCCGGTCCCCCGTGCGCCCATCCTCGGCCCACCCCTGGGGTACGGCGACGAGAGAGGTCCGTCGGAGTGAACGCGGCCCACTCCTGAAGGCCCGGCTACACGTGAAACGTCCGCGGATCGTCGGGCACCGCGCATTCCGTCTCCACCGACGCCGGCCGGACTCCCGCCGACCCGACGCGCCTGCCGAGCCCGGCGACCCGTCGAAGCGCAGCGGACTCCACAGGACCCGGCGGCTCCACACAGCCCGGCGCTCCTCGGGACCCGGCGGCTCCACACAGCCCAGCGCTCCTCAGGACCCGGCGGCTCCACACAGCCCAGCGCTCCTCAGGACCCGGCGGCTCCACACAGCCCAGCGCTCCTCAGGACCCCGCAGGGGTGGGTCGGTCGGTGGGGCGGTGGCCCACCAGGATGTGCAGGCTGACGATCAGCGCCCAGCCCGGGAACACCAGCTCCGACCAGGGCATGTCCGCTCCCACCACCAGCAGCACCAGCCCCACCGCATAGCCCAGCACGATGAGCGGGCCCGGCCAGACTCCGAGCCGGCGGCCGATGGTCGACGCCGTGAAGACGAACACCGCGGCCATGCGCAGCCCGTACGTGGTGAGCAGGGTGTAGGCGTAGTGGCGGCCGAACGCCGAGGGCGGCTGACCGTCGTCGAGCACGGTCCCGGCCGCCGCCCCGCAGCCGAACAGCATGGCGACGAAGACCAGTCCGCTGCCCAGGAACACGGTGGACACGAAACGGTCCTCCCCCGCGCCCGCCTGCTCGCGCAGCGCTCCCATGAACCACAGGAAGGAGATCCCGGCGAACGGCAGGAGCTCCAGCGCCGTCTGCACCGCGCCGCGCTGCCCGGCGTCGACGGTGACCTCGGTGCCGTCGGCCCCGCCGGGCAGGGCGAGGCGCACCAGGATGATCGCCGCGGCCATCAGGAGCGCGAACAGGACCCCGGCGACACCGGCGGCCCGGGGTGTCCCGAGGCGCTCGCGCTTCTGCCGCATCGTCTCTCGCTCTCCGTCCGTCCTCCCGCACGCAGACGTCCGCCCCACCTGGCCCGGACCTCTGCCCTTCCTTCGTCAAGACAGCAGCAATCCGCGCACTCCCGCCACCGGGCCGCGCCGGTCGCGGGACGCGGGGGGCCGCGCTTGACCTCAAGCGCGGTTGACGTACGACGCTCGTCGCATGAGCGATCACCACGCGTCCCAGGACGTCCACACCCTCGTCCCCGTCCTCGTCCACCGCCTCTTCCGGGCCTTGGACGCCCGCGAGTTCGCCCCGGGCTGGATGGGCGGCCTCGCCACCGAGGACGTACGGATGGAGACACCCGTCGGCGCCGCCGAGGGCCTGGCGGCGGTCGGGCAGTTGGCGGTGGAGCGGTTCGTACGGACGCAGCACATGGCGTCCGGGATCCTCGTCGACGCCGAGGGCGAGCGGGCCGACGTCTCGTGGAACGCCCATATGACCCATGTCCACGAGGACGGGAGCCTGTTCACCGTCGGGGGGCGGTTCGACGCCGAGGTGCGGCGTACGCCGGACGGCTGGCGGTTCAGCCGGATGGCGGTACGGCCGGTGTGGACGCAAGGCAGGCCACCCGTCGTGAACTGAACCGAACCGGTCGCCGCACGGGCGATGACTTCCGGGCCGCAGCGCGGTCTTCACTCCAGTTCCTCCAGCGTCTTCGTCACCCGGAAACAGGAGCCAGCCATGCCCCTCGTCATCACCTCGTTCATCAGCCTCGACGGCGTCGTCCAGGCGCCCGGCGGCCCGCAGGAGGACACCGACGGCGGGTTCGCCCACGGCGGCTGGACGCACCCGTTCTTCGACCCGGAGATCGTGGGCGGGGCCTTCGACGCGGCGCTGGAGGGCGCCGACGCCCTGCTCTTCGGGCGGCGGACCTGGCAGGCGATGGCCGGGGCGTGGCCGGAGCGGGCCGGAGACCCCTTCGCCGACCGGATGAACTCCATCCGGAAGTACGTCGTCAGCGCCACCCTCGGTGACGCCGACGCCAAGGACTGGGACAACACCCTGCGCGTCCCGGGTGCCGGGGCCGTGGCCGAACTGCGGGAGCTGAGCGCGACCGAGGGCGGGAACCTGCTGGTCATGGGCAGTCCGACGCTCGCCCGTACGCTGCTGGGCGAAGGGCTGGTCGATGAGCTGCGGCTGATCGTCATGCCCGTGGTGCTGGGCGGCGGGAAGTCGATCTTCCCGGACGACGGCACGAAGACGACGTTCACGCTGGTCTCGACGACGGCCTCGGAGGCGGGCGTCCAGGTGTGCGTCTACCGGCGGGCCGCCGAGCAGTAGCCGCCGGGGCTTAGACGCGAGGGGGCGGCCTGCGCTCGACGCGGGGACATCTCCGACCGGGTCGACCATCCGGGTCGGCCGTCCCGGCCGCCCCTCCCTCCCGTGGCGGGGCCGCCGAGCACGGCTGGAACGCCGACCACGAGGGGCTGGTCGCCCGGATCGTCGCGGACTCCGCGCAGGACCACGACCCGCACCTGGAACACGTGTGGATCGCCGAGCCGGACGGGCGTGCGGTGGGCTGCGTGAGGTGCGTACGGGACGAGGCGCCCGCCACCGCCCGGCTGCGGCTGCTCCTGGTCGAGCCGGACGCGCGCGGCCTCGGCGTCGGCGACCGGCTGGTGCGGGCGGTCGTCGACTTCGCGCGGGGGTTCGGCTGCCGCGACCTCGTCCCGGGGACGAACGACGTGCTCACCGCGGCCCGCCGCGTCTGCCGGCGGCACGGATTCGTGCCGGTCGGCGAGAAACCGCACCGGTCGTTCGGCAAGGACCTGGTCGGCCAGGACTGGCGCCCGGAGCTGCGGGTACCACGGGAGTGACGGCGGCCCGACCGGTACGGGCCGACACCCGAGTGACGGGGAGGGCCCAGGTGTACGAAGCTGGAGGCATGAAGCTGGCGTTCTCCACCCTCGGTGTCCCCGGCCTCCCCCTGCCGGACGTCCTGCGACTCGCGAGCGAGCACGGCTACCACGGCGTGGAGCTGCGCGCGCACCCCGAGGAGCCGGTGCATCCCGGTATCGGGGCCGCCGAACGGGCGGATGCCGCGGCCGAGTTCAAGGCGGCCGAGATCACGCCGCTCGGGATCGCCGGGTACACGCGGGTGGCCGCTCCGGGTGACGACGAGCCCGTCCTCGGCGAGCTGCGCGCCCTTCTCGACCTGGCCCACGACCTGGGCGCGCCCTACGTCCGGGTCTTCCCCGGCGGTACGGCGGAGCAGAGTCCCGAGGAGGCCGACGCGACCGCCGCCCGCCGCCTGGGCACGGCGGCCGAATACGCGGGCGACGTGGGGGTGCGCATCCTCGTGGAGACCCATGACTCGCACCGCACGGGCGCCGACGCGATGCGGATCCTGGGCCTGGTCGGCCACCGTCAGGTCGGCGCCCTGTGGGACGTCATGCACACCTGGCGTGGCGGCGAGCAGCCCTCGGAGTCGTACGCGGCCCTCTCCCCGCACCTCGGCTACGTCCAGGTCAAGGACATCGCCTCCACCGAGGACACGGCCCCGCTGCCGCTGGGCGCCGGGGTGCTCCCGCTCGCCGAGACCGTGGAGCTGCTCTCCCGGCAGGGCTGGGACGGCTGGCTGTGCTGGGAGTACGAGAAGCGCTGGTACGAGGACGCGGCCCCGCTCCCGGGGCTGCTGGACGCGGGCCGCGAGCACCTGGCGCGCCTGCTCAACGACTCGGCCTGAACGGCCGGATGGCGTGGGCCGCCGCCCCGGCTCGCGCCGACGTCAGCCGGGCAGACGACCGCGCAGCGCCGCGAACGCCTCGTGGAAGCCGGGGAAGGTCTTCCGTACGCAGCCCGGGTCGTCGTACGTGATCCCCGGCACCCGCAGGCCGGTCACCGCGAAGGACATGACGATCCGGTGGTCGCCGTACGTCTTGATGTCGGCGGGCGCCGGCCGGCCCGGCCTGATCTCGATCCAGTCGGGGCCGGTGGCGACCTCCACCCCGAGCCGCCGCAGGTTCTCCGCGCAGCCCTCCAGGCGGTCGCACTCCTGCACGCGGGTGTTCGCCACGTCCTCGATGCGCACCGGCCCCGAGGCGAAGGGGGCGATCGCGGCCAGGGTGGGCATGGTGTCGGAGATGTCCCGCATCGCGACCGTGAGTCCGTCGAGACGGCCGGTGCCCCGGACCGTGGTGCGGTCCGCGCCGACCTCCACCCGCGCGCCCATCCGGCGCAGAACGTCCACGAAGGCCAGGTCGCCCTGGAGCGCGCCCTCGCCGAGGCCGGGAACGGTCACCTCGCCCCCGGTCAGCGCGGCGGCCGCGAAGAAGCAGCTCGCCGTGGCGGCGTCCGGTTCGATCGCGTACGTCGTGGCGCGGTAACCACCGGACGGCACGACGAAGACGTCGCCCTCGCGGCGCACCTCCACACCGAACGCCCGCATCATCGCGCGCGTCATGTCGACGTACGGGGCGGACACCAGGTCGGTGACCTCGACGCGCAACCCGCGCCGGGTCAGCGGGCCGAGCAGGAGCAGGGCCGTGAGGTACTCGGAGGACTGGCCGGCGTCCAGCGTCACCTCGCCGCCGTCGACCCCGGCCGCCCGCACGGTGAGCGGGAGGTGGCCCTCCGCCTCCTCGTGGCGCAGGTCGACGCCGAGGTCGCGCAGGGCGCGGGTCAGGGGCAGCAGAGTGCGGCGGCGCAGCTGCGGGGAGGCGTCGAAGCGGTAGGTGCCGTGGCCGGTGGCGGCCAGCGCGGGCAGGAAGCGGGCCGTGGTCGCGCCGTCGCGGCAGAAGACGTCGGCCTCGGCGACCGAGGGGCCTTGCGGGCGGCCGTCGATCTGCCAGATGTCGGGGGTGCGGCCGACCCGGTACCCGAGGCGGACGAGGCCTTCCGCGAAGCCCTCGGTGTCGTCCGACCGGAGCGGCCGGCGCAGCGTGGTGACGCCGTCCGCCGCCGCCGCGAGGAACAGGGCGCGGGCGGTCAGGGACGTGGAACCGGGAATGTCGACTGCGGGCATGCGTTCATGATCGGCCCACGTCCACCCGGAGCGCCGCGTCGTCCACGGGATGGACCTCCAAAGATCGCCGGGGCGTCACCGAGGTGAGGGCCACCCCGCCCACCAGCAGCGCCGCCGCGCACCAGCGCAGGGGTGTCATCGACTCGCCGAGGAACACCGCCGCGGAGGTCATCCCGAAGGCCGGGACCAGCAGCGAGAAGGGCGCGACGGTGGAGGCCGGGTGGCGGCGCAGCAGCCAGCCCCAGGCGCCGAACCCGAAGACGGTGGTGATCCAGGCGACGTAGACGACGGTGCCGGCGCCCTGCCAGTCGAGGGCGCGCAGGGCCTCGTAGTCGCGGGTCGGGCCCTCCAGGAGCAGGGAGAGGGCGAGGAGGGGCAGGACCGGGACGGTGCTGACCCACACCATGAAGTTGAGGGCGTCCGGGGGCGCGGCCTTGCGGGTGAGGACGTTGGAGGCGCCCCAGCAGGCGGCGGCCGCGATGACGAGCGCGAAGGCGGTGAGCGGGCCGGAGGTGCCTTCGTCGACGGCGGCGACACCGATGCCGGCGAGGGCCACGAGCATGCCCGCCGCCCTGACGGCGGTGGGTCGTTCGCCGAGGGCCACGAAGGCGATGAGCGCGGTGAACACCGCCTGCACCTGGAGCACCAGCGACGACAGACCGGCCGGCATCCCGGCGTCCATCCCCACGAACAGCAGCCCGAACTTGGCGACCCCGAGGACCAGTCCCACCGCCACGATCCATTTCCAGGCCACCTTCGGGCGACCGACGAGGAAGACGGCGGGGACCGCCGCCACCAGGAAGCGCAGGGCGGAGAAGAGCAGGGGCGGGAAGTGGTCGAGACCGATCTCGATGACGGTGAAGTTGACGCCCCAGACGGCGGCGACGAGGACGGCGAGCAGGAGGTGGGCGGGTCGCATACGTCGAGGATCACCGGCGAGGACCATGTAGCACCAGCGATGATTGCTGCATGATTGGATGAAGCGAGGCTAATCCATCAGGAGAGGGCGATGCTGGATCTCCCACGACTGCGGGCCCTGCACGCCGTCTCCGTGCACGGCACGGTCGGAGCGGCCGCCGTGGCCCTCGGCTACACCCCGTCGGCCGTGTCCCAGCAGATCGCGAAGCTGGAGCGGGAGACGCGGACGGTGCTGCTCGAGCGGGAGGGGCGGGGGGTGCGTCTGACCGACGAGGCACACCAACTCGTCGCCACCGCGGCCGAATTGCTGGCGATCATGGAGCGGGCGGAGACGGATCTGGAGGAGCGGCGGGGGCTGCCGGCCGGGCGGCTGACGGTGGCGGCGTTCCCGTCGGCGGCGCGGGGACTGCTGCCCCCGGTCCTCGCCGACCTCGCGAAGCGCCACCCGGCCCTGGACGCCCGCCTGAGGGAGGTCGACCCCCATCTGTCGGTCGACCTGGTCGCCAAAGGCGCCGTGGACCTGGTGGTCGCCCACGACTGGGACATCGCGCCGCTGCCCGCCCCCGCCGGCGTCGAACAGGCGTTGATCGGTGACGACCTGTGCGACCTGCTGGTCCCCGCGGACCACCCCTTCGCGTCCCGAACGGCCGTACGCCGCGCGGAGTTGGGCGGCCAGCGCTGGGTGTGCCAGCCGCCCGGACGGGTCTGCCACGACTGGCTGCTGCGCACCCTGCGCTCGGTCGGTCACGAGCCGGACATCGTCCACACGGCGGAGGAGAACCCGACGCTGGTCGCGCTGGTCGCGGCGGGCCTCGGCGTGGCCCTCATCCCCCGCCTGGGCCGGGGCCCCCTCCCGGACGGCGTGGCCCAGGTCCCCTTGGACCCCCTCCCCGTCCGCCACCTCTACGCCCTCTGGCGCGAGGGCGCGTCCCGCCGCCCCGCGATCGCGGAAACGGTCCGCTCCTTGCAGGCCCACTGGCCCGGGGTCTCGGACCGCTGAACCCTCGAAAGCCCGTCACAGCACGAGCCCGTCCCGGACGCCGGTGAGCTTGTGCTGGACGATCTGCTGGTCGACCGTCGCCAGCAGGGCGGCGGGATCCGCGGCTTTGGCCCGCAGGCCTTCCAGCCATTCCTGCGCACCGGGCCAGTCGAGCGGCAGCCGGGACTTCGGCCACCGGTCGGCCAACTCACGTGCGAGCGCCAGCCCGTCCCGCACGAGATCCGGCCGCCCGGCGGCAGCGACGACGAGCACGCTGTCCTCCATTTCCAGAGGGGCTGGGGGCAAGCCCTTGTCATGGCGCGCGGAAGCCGCCGCATGGTAGGCCCTGACAACCTCTTCCAACGACGGAGGGGCCTGAAGCAGAGTCAGGCGGCTCTGCCGGCTCAGGGCGTCGACCGCCGCCTGGTACTCACTCTCGTGGCGCGCGAAGACCACAGTCTCCTGCTGCCCCGAGGCACCCTCCAGACGCTGCCCCAGCGCGAGGGAGACGACCGGAAACCGCCGTGTCAGCGCATGTACATGCGCCGTCGGCATGTAGCCGTCGCCGGACGTCGTACGGTCCAGGCAGACCCCCTGGACGACCGGCCCGATCCGCCGCAGCAGATGCAACGGCCGCCATGCGTCGAACCCGGTCAGCGCCTCGGCCCAGTCCACCGTCACCCGGCGTTGCGTCGGGACACCCGACTTGACCACGAATACACCTCGATCGCCCACTCCACCCCAGGATTCCGCCGCACTCGAGCGTTCAGCAGGTCAACGGCGTCTCTGAGGGTATGCCGACATCCATGGTGATCCCCTTTGCCCAGCGGGCGCCCACCAGCGCGACTACCCGCCCCAAGACATCCGAGCTACTGTGGATGTCATGACGTCGGCCTACGAGGACGTACCCTTCAGCGAGCTGCTTCACCACCCCGTCGCCACCGCCCGGCGCCTGGAGGGGGTCCGCGCACTGCGCCTGCGTCGACGCGACGCGGGGGATCTGGCGCTCATTCGCGCCGATCAGCTGGAGCAGGACTCCACCGTGGTCGACTTCACCGCCCGCCTACTCGCCGGACTGGTCCGGACCGAGAACACGGCCGCGCTCCGCCAGGTCCTGCCCGAGGCTCTGCCATGGTCGGTCTTCCTTCCCGAGGACGACATCGAGGCGATGCTCGGCGAGCTCGTGGACACCGCCCGCGGGGCCGCCGCACTGGAGAACCTCGCGCCCATCGCCCTCCTGCTGGCCCAATGGCGACACAGCGCCGAGATCTACGCCGACCCGGCCCTGCACGCCATCCTCACCCGCGAGCCCGACGGCGACCTCGGCGCTGTCCCCACGCCTGAAGGTGAACCCTCCGCGTGACTCCCAAGCGTGGTGACCGCGCGGCCCCTCCTCCCCTCGAATGCGAATTCGACCTGCGCTTCGCCAACACCGATGCGGCCCACGGCTGGGACCACCTCTCCCGCCACGCCGCAGGCAACCTGCGCCGCGCCTTCGACAAAGTTCGATCCGCCCCGCGCGCCACCGATGACCCCCAGCGCCACCACCGCCTCAAGGGCAGACTCGGCTCCACGGTCTGGAAGGGACAGACGCTGGAACAGTGGCAGTACGAGGTCACCGGCGGAGGCCGCATCTGGTACCTCGTCGACGACGCCAACCGCACCGCCTGGATCACTTACGCAGGCACCGGACACCCCAAAGCCACCGACTGATCGATCTCCTGTCCCGCCCTGAAGCGCACTTTGCCCACGAGAGTGTCGACGCGATCATGGGCTCGGGTTGGGATCAGCCGCGGTCGGGAGCCGGACGCCAGGCGCCGGCGACGGGCAGGCACTTGCCTCCTGCCCGCGGCTCTACGCCGTGGACGGCTGCCCGTGCGACGCGGGGCTGCGACTTGCATCGACCTGCCGAGATCATTTCCCGCCAAGCAGCTCTACGCCTCTGGCGCAGGGGCACGGCCCGCCCCCCGGCGGTCGAGGAAGCGGTACGGACGTCGCAGAGGACTGGCCGGGATGGCGGAGCTCTGCGAGGAATTCCCAAGCGACCGGCATTTCCTCTGCAATGACAGCGAGTTGCTCCGCCCGTCGAGCGAAGACCCAGAGCGTGTCGGTTCGGGCGCACCAGCGCACGCGGCCCTGGCTGGGACTGGCCCGGTAGGGATGGCCGAACAAGCCAGCCGGGTCCGTGGTGGGTTGAAGAGCTCGTCCAGTCCCGATTCCGCCTCAGTGAACATCACCCGGTCCGGGCTGCCGGCCATGGACTCGCTCAGCAATGTCTCCAGCAGATGCAGCGAGGTCCGCCGCGCGTACGGCAGCCATGGAGCGTCCGATCCCTCCGCAGGTCCTTCCAGCAGGCTGGAGGATCGCTGGCACCAGTTCCTCCGGGCGCACCACCCTGTCCTGCGTGCGCAGCAGGTCGTCCCGGTTCCCGAACCTTTCGGCTACCGCCCACACAACGGAGGGATCAGGCACGGGCGTCACCCCACTCGATCGTGCGGTACCTATCCGTGCTCCTGGTGTGTCTGCCTGACGACCACCGCGACACCGTCGCCGTCCGCAGAGGCCTGCAACCCTTCCAGCATTCGCTGTTATGAACGGGTACGGGGCATCGCCCACCAGGACGTCATAGGTTTGCAGATCTCGGACAGTGAGGGGGCGGCGCAACCTCGCTCGGCACGAAGCGACTGGGCTGACCCGAGACAGATGACCCCGTCGGCGCGCCTCCTCCTGCGCCGATGGCGGTCCCTCGGAATGCGGGACTGTGCGTCCCCTTGACCGGCAGAAACTTCCCGGATATTGGTGGCCCTTTGGAAGTTTCCTTCAGCGATCTCCTCCGGAAGGAGCGCACGTGCACCACACCAGCACGCCAAGCGCAGGAAACCCCGCTGCCGCCCCCTCCAGACGAACGGTTCTCGCCGCCACCGCCGGTGTCACCGCCGCCCTGACGGTCGGGCAGAGCACCGCGCAGGCGGCCGACGACAAGCACCTCCAGCGGCTCATCTCCCGGATGAGCCTGGAGGAGAAGGTCGGCCAGCTCTTCGTCTCCCGTGTCTACGGCCACTCCGCCACCGCCCCCGACCAGGCCGACATCGACGCCAACCTCAGCGAACTCGGCGTCCGCACGGCGGCCGAACTGCTCGCCAAGTACCGCCTCGGCGGCATCATCTACTTCACCTGGGCCCACAACACCCGTACCCCGCACCAGATCGCGGACCTGTCGAACGGCATCCAGAAGGCCTCCCTCGACCTCCCCCGCGGGCTGCCGGTGCTGGTCTCCACGGACCAGGAGCACGGGATAGTGGCCCGCGTGGGCAGGCCCGCGACGCTCTTCCCGGGCGCGATGGCCCTCGGCGCCGGGGGTTCGCGCGCCGACGCCCGCACCCTCGGCCGGATCGCCGGGGAGGAACTGCGCGCGATGGGCATCCGGCAGGACTACGCCCCCGTCGCCGACGTCAACGTCAACCCCGCCAACCCGGTCATCGGCGTACGGTCCTTCGGCGCCGACCCGGACGCGGTGGCGGACCTGGTCGCGGCGGAGGTCACCGGGTACCAGCGCGCGGACGTCGCCGCGACCGCCAAGCACTTCCCCGGCCACGGCGACACCGAGGTGGACAGCCACTACGGCTTCCCGGTCATCGAGCACACCCGCGAGGAGTGGGGCAGGATCGACGCGCCTCCGTTCCGGGCGGCGATCGAGGCCGGCATCGACTCCATCATGACGGCGCACATCATGGTCCCGGCGCTGGACTCCTCCGGTGACCCGGCCACGCTCTCCCGCCCGATCCTCACCGGCATCCTGCGCGAGGAACTGGGCTACGACGGTGTCGTGGTCACCGACTCGCTCGGCATGGAGGGCGTCCGCACCAAGTACGGCGACGACCGGGTGCCGGTGCTGGCGCTGAAGGCGGGCGTGGACCAGCTCTTGAACCCGCCCAAGCTGGACGTCGCCTGGAACGCGGTCCTGAAGGCCGTACAGGACGGGGAACTCACCGAGGAGCGGCTCGACGAATCGATCCTGCGGGTGCTGCGGCTGAAGGCGAAGCTGGGGCTCTTCGAGTCGCCCTACGTCAGCGCGCGGGGCGTCGACCGCGCGGTCGGCACCCGGGCCCATCTCAAGGAGGCCGACCGGATCGCCGAGCGGACGACGACCCTGCTGGTCAACGAGGGCGACCTGCTGCCGCTGTCCCGGCGCGAGCACCCCCGGCTGCTCGTGGTCGGCGCCGACCCGGCCTCGCCGTCCGGCACGACGGGCCCGCCCACCGGCGTCCTCGCCACCGCGCTGACCGAACTCGGCTTCACCGTCACCGCGTTGTCCACCGGTACGGCGCCCTCGGCGGCGGTCGTGGACCGTGCGGTCGCGGCGGCCCAGGACGTGGACGCGGTGGTCGTGGGGACGTACAACGTCACGGCGACCAGCGCGCAGAAGACGCTGGTCGAGCGGTTGCTGGCGACCGGGAAGCCGGTCGTCGCGGTGGCCGTGCGCAATCCGTACGACGTGGCCCAGCTGCCCGGCGTCCGGGGGTACCTGGCGTCCTACTCGTGGACGGACGTCGAAGTGCGGGCGGCGGCGCGGGTCATCGCCGGCAAGGTGCGGCCGCGCGGCAAGCTGCCGGTGCCGGTGCAGCGGGCGGACGATCCGGCTCGTGTGCTGTACCCGGTCGGGCACGGGTTGTCGTACTAGGCGTCGACCGGACGGGGGTGCGCGGTACGGCCACGCACCCCCGCGCACGCGGGCCGTGCCCGCCCGTCAGTGACGGGTGGGCACGGCCCCCGGCGTCACGGACGCAGGGTGCGCTCCGCGCCCCGCTTGTCCAGCCGGGCGTCGTACGTCGCCAGCGGCTTGGCCGCCGCCGGGTCGGCCGCCACCGCGGTGGACGCGACCCCGGCCCACTGCAGGATCCTGGCGGTGGCCAGCGCCTTCTGCTCGGCCCGCAGACCGGCGACGTTGGCGCCGTGGTTGGCGCCGGGGGCGGTGAAGACGTAGGAGTCGTGCGCGCCCTTGCCGAGGCGGAACCGCTCGGCGCCCCACGGGTCGTTCTCGCCGTAGACGAACAGCATGTGCCGCGCGTGGTGGCGGACCCAGCTGTCGACGTCCTCCATGGCGCCTGCCCGGAACTTCATCGGGATCGAGCGCGGCACGAAGTACCGGGGCGGCAGGTAGCCGTAGCGGACGTACTTCTTCTCGATGTGCGGGAAGACGATCGTCGGCGCGCCGAGCTGCGTGCCCGCCTGGTAGTAGTACGGCGTGTACGGCTCCAGGCCCTGGTCGGTGTAGAAGGAGAACCCGGCGATCGTGTCGATGGAGTTCCAGATCTCCTCGTCGGTCGCGTTCTTCGCGTCCGCCGGGATGGTGCCGCAGTCGGACAGCAGGCTGTACTGCCAGAAGCCCCAGACGTAGTCGAGGACGGTCGCCTCGTACGCCTTGTCGAGGTTGCCCACGGTGTCGAAGGTGTAGCCGTTCTCGGCCGCGTACGCCTGGTACCGCTGCTCCAGCGGCTCCCGGCGGACCAGGGCCTCGCGCTGCACCCCGTTGAGCCGGTCGCGGCACTCCTTGGTGCCGACGCCGGCGAAGAAGCGGTCGTACGCCTTGTCCTCGTCGTTCACGACGTCGTTGGGGGCGACGTAGGCGACGACGCCGTCCATGTCACGGGGGTAGAAGCGCTCGTAGTAGGTGGCGGTCATGCCGCCCTTCGAACCGCCCGTGGAGATCCAGTTCTTGGAGTAGATCCGCTTCAGCGCCGTGAAGATGCGGTGCTGGTCGCTGGCGGCCTGCCAGATGTCCAGCTTGGTCCAGTCGGCCGGGCTGGGCCGGGACGGCGTGAAGAAGCGGTACTCCATGGAGACCTGGTTGCCGTCCACGATCTGGGTCGGCTCACGGCGGCTCGGGGTGGTGGAGACGTTGTAGCCACCGGTGTAGAAGACCGTCGGCCGCGAGACGTCCTTGTGCAGCACGGTGATCCGCTGCTGGAACGTGCCCTTGGAGGGCTTGCGGTGGTCGACCGGCTGTGCGTAGTTGAGCACGAAGAAGCGGTAGCCGGGGTACGGCTTCTCCTCGATCAGGCTCATGCCGGGTATGGAGAGCAACCGGTCCTTGATGTCGGTGGCCTCCGGCTGGGCCGCGGTGGCCGCCCCCGCCGTGCTCAGCGTGCCTATGAGCACGGTGAGCGCGAGCAGCCATCTGAGCGCCTTGCGCATGCACCCTCCCTGTAAGAACAGATGTGCGCCGGAAGCTATCGGAGCAACACACCTGTGCACCAGGGCGGTTCGTGAATCAGCAGGTCAGCACAGTATCCAGCCGGAGCTGACCGACTCCTGGCCGACCGCCCCCTTCACCCACACGCAGCGCTGCCCGGCGTGCACGGTCACCGGTCCCGCGCGGTGCGAGTAGCGGCCCCTGTCGACGACCGGGCGGTTGCCGCGCGCCTGCACGCTGACGGACATCGAGCGCCTGGGACCGGGGTCCTCCGGGAGCGTGACGGCGCACACGTACCCCCCGCGCTTGTAGACGTGCACGGCGCCGGTGGCGAACGGCAGGGTCCTGACCTTGCGTCCGGCGCACGCCGACGCCGACCCCGCCGCCGCCCGCGCGTCCGCCGGGGCGGCGAGCGCCAGCAGTCCGGACGCGGTCAGCAGGGCCACGCCGAGCCCCATCCGCCGTCGTATCGCACCCGTGTCCACAGTCGTCCCCTCCGCGCCCCTCGGATCGACGTACGGATGTACGGACGCACGACGTACGCCGGATGGTTGCGCGGTTCCCGGACGCCTACGCTCCCCGCGGGCGGGCTCCCCGGGCTTCGGGACGACCGGCCGGAGTCCGTCAGGCCACCGCCGGGGCCTCCTCGCCGATGAAGGTGCGCCACAGGGCCGCGTATCTGCCGCCGCGGCCGAGCAGTTCCTCGTGCGTGCCGTCCTCCACCACCCGGCCGTGGTCCATCACCACGACCCGGTCCGCGCGCGCGGCGGTGGTCAGCCGGTGCGCGACGACGAGCGTCGTACGGCGGCCGGTCAGCCGGTCCGTCGCCTGGTTGACCTGTGCCTCGGTCGCCAGGTCCAGCGCGGCCGTCGCCTCGTCCAGGAGCAGGACGTCCGGGTCGACCAGTTCGGCGCGAGCGAGCGCGATCAGCTGGCGCTGGCCGGCGGAGAGGTTGCGGCCCCGCTCGGCGACCTCGTGGAGGTAACCGCCCTCCAGGGTCGCGATCATCTCGTGCGCCCCGACCGCGCGGGCCGCCGCCTCCACCGCGGCGTCGGTGGCGTCCGGGCGGCCGTAGGCGATGGCGTCACGCACGGTCCCGGGGAAGAGGTACGCCTCCTGCGGCACGACGCCCAGGCGGTGCCGGTACGAGGTGATGTCGAGGTCCCGCAGATCGGCGCCGTCGACGGTGACCCGGCCGCCGGTCGGGTCGTAGAACCGCGCCACCAGCTTCACCAGCGTCGACTTGCCCGCGCCGGTCTCGCCGACGAACGCCACGGTCTGCCCGGCGGGGACGGTGAGGTCGATGCCGCTGAGGGCCTCCTCCTCGTCGCCGTAGGAGAAGTGCACGTCCTCGAAGGCGATGTCGCCCCGCAGGGACAGGACTTCGCGGGGTTCGTCGGCGGACTTCGTCGACGTCGGCTCCCGCAGCAGCTCCTGGATCCGGCCGAGCGAGACGGACGCCTGCTGGTAGCCGTCGAAGACCTGGGAGAGCTGCTGGACGGGGGCGAAGAACAGGTCGATGTAGAGCAGGTAGGCCACCAGCGCGCCCGTGGTGAGGGTGGCCGCCTCCACCCGCCCCGCGCCCGCGTAGAGCACGGCCGCCGCGGCGACCGACGACAGGAACTGCACGAAGGGGAAGTAGACGGAGATCAGCCACTGACCGCGTATGCGGGCCTGCCGGTAGCTGTCGCTGCGCTCGGCGAACCGTCGCCCGCCGTCCCCCTCGCGCCGGAACGCCTGCACGATCCGCAGCCCGGAGACGGTTTCCTGGAGGTCGGCGTTGACCGTCGAGACCCGCTCACGGGCGAGCTCGTAGGCCTTCACACTGGCCCTGCGGAAGAAGAACGTGGCGATGATCAGCGGCGGGAGCGTGGCGAAGACGACGAACGCGAGCTGGACGTCGATCACCAGCAGGGCGACCATGATCCCGAAGAAGGTGACCACGGAGACGAAGGCCGTGACGAGGCCCGTCTGGAGGAACGTCGACAGGGCGTCCACGTCCGTCGTCATCCGGGTCATGATCCGGCCCGTCAACTCGCGCTCGTAGTAGTCGAGTCCGAGCCGCTGGAGCTGGGCGAAGATCTTCAACCGCAGCGAGTAGAGCACCCGTTCACCGGTGCGGCCGGTCATCCGGGTCTCGGCGATCTGCGCGACCCACTGGGCGAGGACGGCGAACAGGGCGAGCAGCGAGGCCGCCCAGACGGCACCGATGGCGACCTTGGTGACACCGCTGTCGATGCCGTGCCGGATCAGCACGGGCAGCAGCAGGCCCATGCCCGCGTCGACGGCCACCAGGCCGAGACTGATCAGCAGGGGCGCGCCGAAGCCCCGCAGCAGCCGCTTCAGCCCGTAGGAGCGCTCGGGCCGCACGGCACGGGCCTCGTCGACGCCGGGGGTCTCGGTGGCCGGGGGCAGGGCGTCGACCTGGGCGAGCAGCTCCGGGGTGGCGGGGGTGCCGGCGAGGGCGGCGTCCTTGGGCTCGCGGTCACCCGTCCACAGGTGGGGCGTGACCCCGCGTTCGGCGTCGAACTCGGCGTCCAGCTCCTCACGGACGGAGGTGTCCTCCGGGGGCGCGGCGGGCAGGGCGTGGCCCGGGGAGACGGCACCGAGTTCGTCGGGGTCGGTGAGCAGGCGCCGGTAGAGGGCCGAGCGTTTCTGGAGCTCGTCGTGGGTGCCGATGTCGGCGAGCCGGCCGGCGTCCAGGACGGCGATGCGGTCGGCGAGGTTGAGCGTGGAGCGCCGGTGGGCGATGAGCAGGGTCGTGCGGCCCTCCATCACGTGCCTCAGCGCCTCGTGGATCTCGTGCTCGACCTGGGCGTCGACGGCGGAGGTGGCGTCGTCGAGGACGAGCAGACGCGGGTCGGTGAGCAGGGCGCGGGCCAGCGCGATGCGCTGGCGCTGGCCGCCGGAGAGGGTCAGTCCGTGCTCGCCGACCGTGGTGTCGTACCCGTGCGGGAGTTCCCGGATGAAGCGGTCCGCCTGGGAGGCGCGGGCGGCGACCTCGATCTGGGCGTCGGTGGCGTCCGGGTGCCCGTAGGCGATGTTGTTGCGGACCGTGTCCGAGAAGAGGAACGAGTCCTCGGGGACCAGGCCGATCGCGGCCCTGAGCGAGTCGAGGGTGAGTTCGCGGACGTCGTGGCCGCCGATCAGGACGGCGCCGCGGCCGACGTCGTAGAAGCGCGGCAGGAGGAGGGAGACCGTCGACTTCCCGGAGCCGGAGGAGCCGACGACCGCGAGGGTCTCACCGGGGCGGATCTCGAAGCTGAGGCCGTCGAGCACCGGCTTGCCGGCGTCGTAGCCGAAGGAGACGTCGTCGAACTCGACGGTGGCGGGGGCGTCGGCGGGGAGGTCGTGGGTCCCGTCCCGCAACGACGGCTGGGTGTCGATCAGCTCCAGGACGCGTTCGGTCCCGGCCCGGGCCTGCTGGGCGACGGTGAGGACCACGGCGAGCATCCGGACCGGGCCGACGAGCTGGGCGAGGTAGGTGGAGAAGGCGACGAAGGTGCCGAGCGTGATGTGGCCGCGCACGGCCAGCCAGCCACCGAGGGCGAGCATCGCGACCTGGCCGAGGGCGGGGACCGCCTGGAGGGCGGGGGTGTACCTGGAGTTCAGACGGATGGTGCGCAGGCGCCCCGCGAACAGCTTCCTGCCGACCTCTCTGAGCTTGCCGGTCTCCTGCTCCTCCTGCCCGAACCCCTTCACCACGCGTACGCCGGTGACGGCGCCGTCGACGACACCCGCGACGGCGGCGGCCTGGGCCTGGGCGTACCAGGTGGCGGGGTGCAGCTTGCTGCGACTGCGCTTGGCGATGAACCACAGGGCCGGGGCGACGGCCAGCGCCACCAGGGTGAGCGGCGGTGACAGCCACGCCATGATCACCAGGGAGATGACGAAGAGCAGGAGGTTCCCGATGGTCATCGGGAGCATGAAGAGCAGGCCCTGGATCAGCTGGAGGTCGCTGGTGGCCCGCCCGACGACCTGGCCCGTGGACAGCTCGTCCTGGCGGCGCCCGTCGAGCCGGGTGATCGTGTCGTACATGTCCGTGCGCAGGTCGTGCTGGACGTCCAGGGCGACCCGGCCGCCGTAGTAGCGGCGGATGTAGGTGAGGACGTAGACGAGCAGCGCGGCACCGATGAGCGCGCCGGCCCAGGGGGTCATGGCGCGGGTACGGTCACCGACCACGTCGTCGATGATCACCTTGGTGATCAGGGGGACGAGGGCCATGACGGCCATGCCGGCCAGGGAGGAGCCGAGGGCCAGGACCACGTCCTTCCGATAGCGCCAGGCGTAGCCCCACAGCCGTCGTGCCCATCCCCGTTGCGGTCCCACGCCGGTGCCCTCCGGTCCTGATCCTGCCGATCGTCCTGATCTACCGGAAGGCACCAACACGGACGGGCCCCGATTTCATCCCGCCGGGATGATCGCGAGGTCCGGTCAGGACGCGGCGAGGTCCTTGTGGACGACCTTGGCCACGCCCTGGATGGTGGCGACGCCGTAGTTCATGGTGCTGTTGCCGTGGGTGAGCACGGTGATCATGTAGTCGTGGCCACGGCCCTTGAAGGCCCCGACGCTGTGCACCCGCCAGCCGTAGGTGGCCCGCTGCAGCCAGCCGTTCTTGACGGCGACGGAGACCCCGGACGGCACCCCGTAGGGCGTCCCCCAGCGCTGGGAGGAGACCACCTGGCCCATCAGCTTCAGGATGTAGGCGCGGGAGTTGTCGCTGAGCACGGTGTTCTTGGCGGTGACGAGCTTGAGCAGCTTCTGCTCGTCGGTGACGGTGATCCGGGTCAGGCCCCAGTAGCCGTCGGCGCCGGGCTTGGTCTGCGTCATCCCGGCGGCGGACAGAAAGCCCTTGATCTTCGTCAGACCCAGCTGCCGCCAGAGCGTGCTGGTCGCCGCGTTGTCCGACTTGGTGATCATGGCCGTGGCGAGGGAGGTCTCACGGGCGGTGAGATAGCGGCCGTGCTTCTTCGCGTCCCACAGCAGCGCGGCGAGCACGGTGACCTTGACGACACTGGCCGAGTCGTAGGCGGTGGTCGACCGCAGGGTGCAGGTCGTCTTGGTGGTGCGGTCGTAGAGGCCGACGGCGACGGTGCCCTTGCGGTTAGCGAGGGCGGCCGTGATGTCCTTCTTCAGCTTGGCGGCGAGACCCGCCTTGGCGGAGGTGCAGCTGACGGTGGGCGCGGGCGCGGCGGCGGCGGGGGACGCGGCGGCGACGACCGGGACGAGAAGTCCGGCACCGAGGGCTGCGGCGAGCAGTCTCGTACGCCGAGGTCTGAGGGAAGTCATGCCGGTTCTGACCCGAATGGGTGACCGAAGGTTGTACGTGCGTTCCCATGAACACATGTCCGCGCGCGCTCGGGGGCGGCCGGAGGGCCACGGGCCGCCGCGGAGCGAGGGGAGGCGAACCGATGGCTGCGCGTTCCCCGGTCAGTGCCTCCGATTCCTCCCATGAGGTGGTGTGCGGCCCCGGCGGCCGGGCATGCCGCGGACCCCCTCGGGACGATGGCGGCGTGTCCCGGCAACCCCGCCGGGGCGCACCACAGCCGTCCGAGGAGCCTCATGAAGCTTCGTTCCTGGTCCGCCGCCGCCGCGCTCGCGCTGACCGCCCTCGTCCTGCCGTCCCACGGCGCTGCCGCCGCCGAGGCCGCCGCACCGCCCGCCTGCCCCGACGGGTCGGTCTGCTTCTGGAGCGGGGAGGGCTTCCGCGGCGACTACTGGGAATGGACGGCCCGCAGCGGCTATCGCGACATGCCGCCCCGCCTGCACGACCATGTCGGCTCGGCCGTGGCGAGCACCCGCGCCTGCTTCATCAACTGGAGCCCGGTCGAGAAGCGCGACGTCTTCAACGGCGACTGGCGCTCCCGCTACCTCGGCGACTTCGGCGGCCGCATCGACGGCGTCGGCCCCGGCGCCTGCTGATCCGGGCCCACTGACGCGGCCGCCCGCACCAGGCCCAGCCACCGCGCCTCCGGGGCCACCCGGTCCCGGGGAGGCGGTATCTCGCGGAGCCGACCGATCCCGGCGACGCCCGTAGCCGTCGGCCCCCGTCATGACGGGAACCCCCCGTCACGACGGGAACCCCGCGTCCGTGCTCACGCGACCTCGGCGACGCCGGTGGCCGTCAGGATTCCTATGACGACCAGGACGACCCCGTCGACGACCGGCCCGGCCGCCCCGGCGAGGACGCCGAGGGCCGGAAGAGAAGCCGCACCGAACCGGCCGACCGGCGCGCCGGTCGGCAGGGGGTTGCCGGTGGGGCGGCGTCCGTGGGTCAGGCCAGGTGCGTGGGGGCGAACATGCGCAGGACCGCCGGGAGGACGACCACCGACGGGCCCGGGGACGCCAGTGCCTTCGTCAGGTCGGCCTCCAGGTTCTCCGGTGTCGTGCGGGTTCCCGGGACGCCGAAGGACTCCGCGAGCGCCGCATAGTCGGGACGGGTCAGTTCCGTCGCCGTGGGCCGGCCGAAGGCGTCGGTCATGTACTCGCGCAGGATGCCGTAACCCCCGTCGTCGACGATCAGCCAGGTGACGTTCAGGTCGTACTGCCGGGCGGTCGCCAGCTCGGCGATCGAGTACAGCGCGCCGCCGTCGCCCGACACCGCGAGCACCGGGCGGGTCGGATCGGCGGCCGCCGCGCCCAGCGCCGCCGGGAAGCCGTAGCCGAGGCCGCCGGCGCCCTGGGCGGAGTGCATGGTGTTGGGGCCCTTGGCGTCGAAGGCCGACCAGGCCCAGTACGCGAGGATCGTCATGTCCCAGAAGGACGGGGAGTCGGCCGGCAGCGCCCGGCGGACGGACGCCAGCACGTCCTGTTCCAGGGTGAGTTCCTGGGAGGCGATGCGGTCGGCGACCTTCGTGAGGACCTCGCGCACGCGCCGCGGCGCCGCCGGGTCCTGCCGCTCCGTCACCGTCTCCAGCAGCGCCTGCAGGGCGAGGCGCGCGTCCGCGTGGATGCCCAGCGCGGGGTGGTTGGACTCCAGCTTGCCGAGGTCGGCCTCGACCTGGATCACCCGGCCGCGCGGCTTGAACGTGTGGTAGTTGGAGGAGAGTTCACCGAGGCCGGAGCCGACGACGAGGAGGACGTCCGCGTCCTCCAGGAAGTCGGTGGTGTGCCGGTCCTCGATCCACGACTGCAACGACAGCGGGTGTGTCCAGGGGAAGGCGCCCTTGCCGCCGGGCGTCGTGACGACCGGCGCCGCGAGCGTCTCCGCGAGCTGACGGAGCTTCTTCGACGCGTCGGCCCGGACGACCCCGCCGCCCGCGATGATCGCCGGGCGGGCCGCGTTCGAGAGCAGGTGGGCCGCCACGGCCGTGAGTTCGGGGCGCGGCGGCAGCTCCTCGGGGAAGGCGTCGCCGCCGGTCACCACCGGCACGGACGTCTCGGCGAGCAGCACGTCCTGCGGGATCTCCACCCACACCGGGCCGTGCGGGGCGGTCAGCGCCGACTTCCAGGCCGCGGCGACGGCGGAGGGGATCTGGGACTGGGCGCGCACGGTGTGGACCGACTTCACCACGCCCCGGAACGAGGCGGACTGATCGGGCAGTTCGTGCAGATAGCCGTGCCGGCCGCCGCCGAGGCCCGCCGTCGGGATCTGGCTGCTGATCGCCAGCACGGGCGCCGAGGCCGCCGCCGCCTCCTGGAGCGCGGCCAGCGAGGTCAGCGCACCCGGGCCCGTCGACAGCAGCAGCGGTGCCGCCTCGCCGGTGATCCTGCCGTACGCGTCGGCCGCGAAACCGGCGTTGTTCTCCACCCGCAGCCCGATGTACCGCAGGTCTGACCGCCGCAGGGCGTCGAACATGCCGAGCGCGTGCTGACCGGGCAGGCCGAAGACCGTCGTCGCGCCGAGCCCGGCCAGCGTCTCCACGACCAGGTCCCCGCCGTTGCGCCCGGGCGGCGGGTTCAGGGCCGCCGAGGTCTGCGCGGCCGTCGGGCGGAGTACCAGGTCGTGGTCGTGAGTCACTTCGCGCGCGCCTCGGCAATCTGTCGGGACATGATCGTGGTCAGTTCGTACGCCGTGTGGGAGGCCGCCACGGACGTGATCTCCGCGTGGTCGTACGCGGGGGCCACCTCGACGACGTCGGCCGACACCAGGTTGCAGGATGCCAGCCCCCGCAGGATCTCCAGCAGCTCGCGGGAGGTCATGCCGCCGGCCTCGGGGGTGCCCGTGCCGGGCGCGTGCGCCGGGTCGAGGCAGTCGATGTCGATGGAGATGTACAGCGGGCGGTCGCCGATGCGCTGGCGCAGCTGGTCGGCGACCTCGTCGGCGCCGCGGCGGTAGACGTCCGCGGAGGTGACGATGCCGAAGCCCATCTTCTCGTCGTCGGTGAGGTCCTGCTTGCCGTACAGCGGGCCGCGGGTACCGACGTGGGAGAGCGCCGAGGTGTCGAGGATGCCCTCCTCCACCGCGCGGCGGAACGGCGTGCCGTGCGTGTACTCGGCGCCGAAGTAGGTGTCCCACGTGTCGAGGTGGGCGTCGAAGTGCAGCAGCGCCACCGGGCCGTGCTTCCGGGCCACCGAGCGGAGCAGCGGAAGGGCGATGGTGTGGTCGCCGCCCAGCGTCATCAGGCGGGCGCCGGTGCCGAGCAGGTCGTCGGCGGCCGCCTCGACGGTCTCGACGGCCTCGTTGATGTTGAAGGGGTTCACGGCGATGTCGCCGCCGTCCGCGACCTGGGCGAGGGCGAACGGGGAGGCGTCCTGCGCCGGGTTGTAGGGCCGCAGCAGCCGGGACGCCTCACGGATCGCGTTGCCGCCGAAGCGGGCGCCCGGCCGGTACGAGACGCCCGAGTCGAACGGCACGCCCACGACGGCGACGTCGGCGGTGCCGACCTCGTCGAGGCGGGGCAGCCGGGCGAAGGTCGCGGGGCCGGCGTACCGCGGGACGCGGGACGAGTCGACGGGGCCGCGGGGTGTCGGCGTCTCGTTGCTGCTCATCGGGAATTGCCTTCTCTCTCACGCTTCATCGCGTATGCACCGCATGGACGACATGCGCTGCTTGCACTACTTGTCGTACGACTCTACTGGTGGGCCGGGGCGTGCTCGGACCGGGGCTCGGGCGACCGCCCGGCGAGCCGCTCCCGCCAGGCGGCGAGCACGGCGGCGTCCGTGGCCGGGGTGGCCAGCGAGACGATCACGTAGGCGGCGAGGGAGGCCAGCAGGCCGTAGTAGACCGGCTCGTTGGCGAGGATGCCGTGGGTGGCCATGAGGACCACCACGGAGATGCCGCCGACCCCGACGCCCGCGAGCGCGCCCTGGACCGTGCCGCGCCTCCAGAGCAGTCCGCCGAGGATCGGCACCAGCAGGCCGCCGACGAGCAGGTTGTACGCCACGGTCAGCGCCTGCACGACGTCGTTGAGCGCGATGGCCGTGAGGATCACGGCGACGCCCATGAGCAGGATGAAGACGCGGTTGCCCTTGACCTCGTCGTGCTCCTGCTCCGACGGGCGCACCAGGCCCCGCAGCCGCGACCAGATGTCGTTGTTGGCGACGGTGGCGCAGGCGATCAGCGCACCGGAGGACGTGGACATCACCGCCGCGAGCGCCGCGGCGAGCACCAGTCCCCGCACGCCGATGGGGAGTTCGTCCTTGACGATCGTCGCGAAGGCGTCGTCCGCGCTGGCCAGGTTCGGGTAGAGCACCTTGGCCGCGGTGCCGATGACGGCGCCGGCGAGGGCGTAGACCAGGCAGTAGGTGCCGGCGACGGTGCCGCCCCACTTCGCCGTCGTGTCGTTGCGGGCCGTGAAGACGCGCTGCCAGATGTCCTGACCGATCAGCATGCCGAACGTGTAGATCAGGACGTAGGTGAAGATCGTCTCGCCGCCGATGCCCAGCGGGTCGAAGTACTCGGTGGGCAGCTTGGCCTTCATCTCGCTGAAGCCGCCGGCCTTGACGACCGCGATCGGCAGCAGGAGCAGCAGCACGCCGATCGTCTTGACCACGAACTGCACCATGTCGGTCAGCGTGATCGACCACATGCCGCCCAGCGTCGAGTAGGCGACGACGATCGAGCCGCCGAGGACGATCGCGAGGGTGCGGTTCATGTCGAAGAGGACGTCGAAGATCGTGGCGTACGCGATGGTCGAGGTCACCGCGAGCATCAGGGTGTACGCCCACATGACGACGCCGGAGATCACGCCCGCCCGGCCGCCGTAGCGCAGGTCCAGCATCTCGGAGACGGTGTAGACCTTCAGGCGGGCGATCCGGGCGGAGAAGAAGATCGACAGCGCCAGCAGGCCGAGGCCGATGGTGAAGACCATCCAGGCGCCGGAGAGGCCGTACTGGTAGCCGAGGCCCACGCCGCCGATGGTGGAGGCACCGCCGAGGACGATCGCCGCCATGGTGCCGGAGTACATGGCCGGGCCCAGGCGGCGGCCTGCCACCAGGAACTCGCTCTTGGACTTGGCGCGGCGCATGCCCCACCAGCCCATGGCCAGCATGCCGGCCAGATAGACGACGATCACGAGGTAGTCGACGGCCATGGGGCCCTCCTTCGCGCACTCTCGGTGGCGTGTCGTGCAGATGGGGGTCGTCCGGTGTGACGGCGCGGGGACATCCGCCCGTACCCCCGGCTGCCGGTCTGGACCGACCTTAGGTGGCTGGAAAGCGACTGCGAAGTGTACGTTTCATCCATTCGTACGGAACGGACTGGAGGAAACGCACACACCATGTCCGAGACGCCGGCCCTCCCGCCCACTCCTCCCGTGCCCCTTTCCGCTCTGCTGGCCAGGGAGGATCTCGCCCTGCGCCAGATCGCCGGACCGTCGGGCCCGGGAATCGTGCTGCACGGGGCGCACACCTCGGAGATGTCCGATCCGTACCCGTATCTGCTGGGCGGCGAGCTGCTCCTCTCGGCCGGGGTGCACATTCCGCCGGCCGCGCCGGGGACGTACTTCGACGCCTACGTCTCACGGATCGTCGCGGCGGGCGGCGCGGCCCTCGGCTTCGGGGTGGCCCCGGTGCACGACACGGTGCCGCGGGCGCTGGTCGAGGCGTGCCAGGCGCACGGCCTGCCCCTGCTGGAGGTCCCGCCCCGGACCACCTTCTCCGGTGTCGCCCGCGCCGTCTGGCAGCTGATCGCCCGCGCCCGGCTCGACGAACTGCGCCGGGTGACGGAGGCCCAGCAGGGCCTCGCCACGGCCGCCGCCCGTCCGGACCCCGTCCCGTCGGTGCTGCGCCAGCTGTCGCAGCGGGTGGGCGGCTGGACGGTCCTGTACGGCTCCGACGGCGCCCGGATCGCCACCGCGGGCAGACCACCGTCGGCCGAGGCACGACGAGCGCTGGAGGAACTGGCGGGGGTGGTACGCCCGGTCGGGGACCGCCCGCCGCCGGGCGAGGGCCGGGGAGCCGTGCCGGGGCCCACCCCCACACGGACGGCCTCGGCGCCCACAGCCGCAACCACACGGACGGCCTCGGCGCCCACAGCCGCAACCACCCGTCCCCCACAGCCCGGCGCCCCGCGCACCACCCCGCCTCCCGCCGCACTCCCGACGAGCCCCTCGCCACCGATCACGGGCGCCCCGCTCCCCACGCCCCCGGCCACACCGGTCACACCTGCCACACCTGCCACACCTGCCCCAGGCCCCGCACGACCGATCACCGGCACCACCCGCCCCACCCCTGCCACCACCCCCGGCCCGCCACGTACGGCCCCGGCGTCAGCCGCCTCCCGCCCCGCCCCCTCCTCCGCCACCGACACCGTGACCGGCACCCACCTCTCCGCCTACGCCCTCGGCGCCGGGCAGGGGTTCGTGCTCGGGATCGCCGCCCCGCGCCGTGAACCCGCCGATCACGCGATCGCCTCCGTCGCCTCCGTGCTGCTCTCCCTCCTCACCGGCGAGCACCACAGCGGCGCCGGCGCGGCGCGCTCCTCGGCGCTGGTGCGGCTGCTGCTCGGGGCCGATCCGGAGGCGGTCGCTCCGCTGCTCGGCGCCGAACGGTGGCTGGTCGTCCACGGGCGGCCCGACACGCACGCCCCCGACCCGGTCGCCGCCTCGGCGCTCGGCGCGGCCCTGGGCTCGCCCCTGGTGGACCTCGCCCGGGACGTCGTACGCGTGCTGGTGCCCGCCGAACACGAACCGGCCCCGCAACCCGGCTGGACCCTGGGCGTCAGCGCCTCCGCCGGCCCGCGCGAGTGGCCGGCCGCCGACACCCAGGCGGCCCGTGCGCTGGCCCGCGCCCGCGCCACCCGTACGGCACTGGTGCGGCACGGCGGCCGGCCCGCACTGGCGGACCTGGTGCCGGGCGGCGAGGCGCAGGCGTACGCCCGCGCGGTGCTGGGTCCCGTGGCGGGCAACACCGCCCTCACCGACACCCTGCGCACCTGGCTGTCCCTGCACGGCAGTTGGGACCGCACCGCCGTCGCCCTGTCGGTGCACCGCAACACCGTCCGGCAGCGGATCAGCCGCTGTGCGGCGCTGCTGGAGGTGGACCTGGACGACCCGGACGTACGGATGGAGCTGTGGTTCGCGCTGCGGCAGCTGTGACGGCCGGGCGACCTCGGGTGCGTGACCCACGTCCCAGCGTGCGGGACCCCGGGGACGGGCCCGGGCCGGTACCGCACAATAAGAGCCATGCCGATATCCGGGACACCCAGCCGCGCCGAGCTCGTCGAGCACCTTGTGAAGACCCGTATCGCGGGCGACGTCGCCACCCCGCGAGAGAACAACCTCTCCCACTACCGCCAACTGTCGAACGGCGTCCGCAACTTCTGGCTCGGCCTGGAGCTCGGCGACCGCTGGACCGACGAGCAGGACGTCCTCGCGGTGATGGCGGAGCGGGTCGGCGTGAACGACGACGCCGAGCACCGGCACGGCCAGGACACCATCGACCCCGAGCTGACGGTCGCCGCGCTGGAGCGCCTCGCGGCCCGGCTGCGCAAGGCGGCGGACAGCCGCCAGCGGGTGCTCTTCGCGACCGGCCATCCCGGAGGCCTGCTGGACGTCCACCGCGCCACGGCGGCCGCGCTGCGCGCCGCGGGCTGCGAGATCGTGGTGATCCCGGAGGGGCTCCAGACGGACGAGGGATACGTCATGCAGTTCGCGGACGTCGCGGTGCTGGAGCACGGCGCCACCCTGTGGCACACCCACTCGGGCGAACCGATGAAGGCCATTCTCACCACCCTGGAGCGCGAGGGCCGCCCGCTGCCGGACCTGGTCGTCGCCGACCACGGCTGGGCGGGTTACGCGGGCCAGCACGGCGTCGACTCGGTCGGCTACGCCGACTGCAACGACCCGGCCCTGTTCATCGCGGAGGCCGAGGGAACCGTCCAGGTGACGGTCCCCCTCGACGACCACGTGGTCAGCCCGCGCCACTACGACCCGATGACGGCCTACCTGCTGTCGGAGGCCGGCCTCAGCTAGGACGCGGGGCCCGGACGACGCCTTCCTGGATCACCGTGACGGCGAGGCGGCCGTCCTGCGTCCAGATGCGGGCCTGGCCGAGGCCACGGCCGCCGAACGCCGACGGGGACTCCTGGTCGTACAGGAGCCACTCGTCGGCGCGGAACGGGCGGTGGAACCACATCGCGTGGTCCAGCGAGGCCCCGACGACGTCGCCGACGGCCCAGCCGCCCCGGCCGTGCGCGAGCAGCACGGAGTCGAGGAGCGTCATGTCCGAGACGTACGTCGCCAGCACGACGTGCAGCAGCGGGTCGTCGGCGAGCTTGCCGTCGGTGCGGAACCACACCTGCGAGTGCGGCTCACGCGGCTCGCCGAATCTGCCGTACGGCGGCTCGTCGACGTAGCGCAGGTCGACGGCGGCGCGTGCCTCCAGGAACTTCTCGACGACCTGCGCGGGCAGGTGGCCGTACCCCCTCATCCGCTCCCGCGAGGTGGGAAGCGTCTCGGGGTCGGGGGCGGACGGCATCGCCTCCTGGTGGTCGAAGCCTTCCTCGTACTTCTGGAAGGACGCGGACAGCGCGAAGATCGGCTGCCCGTGCTGCACCGCGACGACCCGGCGGGCGGTGAAGGAGCGGCCGTCGTTCATCCGGTCGACCGTGTAGACGATCGGGGCGCCCGGGTCACCGGTGCGCAGGAAGTACGCGTGCAGGGAGTGCGGGTGCCGGTCCTCGGGGACCGTGCGTCCGGCGGCGACGAGGGCCTGGGCCGCGACCTGCCCGCCGAAGACGCGCGGGACGACGGCGGACCGGGACTGCCCGCGGAAGATGTCCTCCTCGATCTGCTCCAGGTCGAGCAGATCGAGGAGACCCTGTAGTGCCTCGTTCATGGCACCTTTTCTCCTGGCCGGCGATTGCCGGAACCTTACAGACCCATGTCCTTCGCAATGATCGACTTCATGATCTCGCTGGTGCCGCCGTAGATGCGGTTGACGCGGTTGTCCGCGTACAGGCGGGCGATCGGGTACTCGTTCATGTAGCCGTAGCCGCCGTGCAGCTGGAGGCAGCGGTCGATGACGCGGTGGGCGACCTCGGTGCAGAACAGCTTGGCGGAGGCGGCCTCGGCGGGGGTCAGCTCGCCCGCGTCCAGTGCCTCGGTCGCGCGGTCGGCGACGGCCTCGGCGGCGTCCACCTCGGCCTGGCAGGCGGCCAGCTCGAACTTGGTGTTCTGGAAGTGGGCGACGGGCTTGCCGAAGACCGTGCGCTCCTGGACGTACTGCTTGGCGAACCGGACGGCGGCCTTGGCCTGCGCGTAGGCACCGAAGGCGATGCCCCAGCGCTCCGAGGCGAGGTTGTGGCCGAGGTAGGAGAAGCCCTTGTTCTCCTCGCCGAGCAGGTCCTCGACGGGCACCTTGACGTCGACGAAGGCCAGCTCGGCCGTGTCGGAGGTGCGCAGACCCAGCTTGTCCAGCTTGCGGCCGACCGAGTACCCCTCGGACTTGGTGTCGACGGCGAAGAGGGAGATGCCGAAGCGGCGGTCGTCCTCGCGCGGCGCCGAGGTGCGGGCGCAGACGATGACCTTGTCGGCGTGCACACCGCCGGTGATGAAGGTCTTGGCGCCGTTGAGGACGTAGTGGGTGCCGTCCTCGGAGAGCTTGGCGGTGGTCTTCATGCCCGCGAGGTCGGAGCCGGTGCCCGGCTCGGTCATCGCGATGGCCCACATCTCCTCGCCGGTGACGAACTTCGGCAGGTAGCGCTTCTTCTGCTCGTCGGTGGCCAGCATCTTGATGTACGGCAGGGCGAGCAGCACGTGCACACCGGAGCCGCCGAACTGGACGCCCGCGCGGGCGGTCTCCTCGTACAGGACGGCCTCGAACTTGTGGCTGTCCATGCCGGCGCCGCCGAACTCCTCGGGCACGTTGATGCCGAAGATGCCCAGGTCACCGAGCTTGTGGTAGAAGTCGCGCGGCGCCTGACCGGCGGCGAACCAGTCGTCGTAGACGGGCACGACCTCGGCCTCGATGAAGGCGCGCAGGGTCTCCCGGAACGCCTCGTGATCCTCGTTGAACACCGTACGGCGCACGCCGCCACCTCCACCGTCACATGTCTAAGCGCTTGCTCACCCACCGTACCGGCGAGTACGAACCGCCGACAAGACCGGTCCGTGCGTAACGCTCGTCACGCCCGCCCCGGGGAGGGCGCCCCGCGGTGCGGTGCTACTCCCCCGCCGCCGCGAACGCGCCCCTGGCCATCCGGTGCAGCAGCTCCGCCGTGGCCCCGCGCCCGGGGAGCGAGCCGGGGCGCCCCAGGTGCGGGGTCGAGTTCAGCAGGCCGAAGACCGAGTGGACGGCGGAGCGGGCCGTCGGCTCGGGCAGTCCCGGGTAGACCTCACGGACCACCTCCACCCACAGCTCCACGTACTGGCGCTGGAGCTGGCGCACCATCTTGCGGTCGCTGTCGCGCAGCCGGTCCAGCTCGCGGTCGTGCAGCGTGATGAGGGGACGGTCGTCGAGCGCGAAGTCGATGTGGCCCTCGATCAGCGAATCGAGCAGCGCCTCGGGATCCCCGTCCGCCTCCGCCACCCGGCGCTTGCCGCCGGTCAGGAGCTGACCGCTGATCCCCACCAGCAACTCGGCGAGCATCGCGTCCTTGCCCGGGAAGTGGCGGTAGAGACCGGGGCCGCTGATGCCCACCGCGGCGCCTATCTCGTCGACCCCGACGCCGTGGAAACCACGCTCGGCGAAGAGCCGCGCGGCCTCCTTGAGGATCTGTTCGCGGCGGGTCGGGGCGTCGGTTCGCGTGGCCATGGAAGCAATTCTAGACAGGGAGGTTAGCGGTCGTTAACCTGGGGGAAATGCGTTAACGCTCATTAACAAGGTGAGGGGACCGCGAGGATGGACCAGGCACCGGAGCTGCACGGCGCGGCGGACCCCGCGTCGGAGGCCTGGCGGACCAACGAGGCGGCACATCTCGCCCTCGTGGAGGAGCTGCGCGGCAAGCTCGCCGCCGCCCGGCTCGGCGGGGGCGAGAGGGCGCGCGCCCGGCACACCGCGCGCGGCAAGCTGCTGCCGCGCGACCGGGTCGACACGCTCCTCGACCCCGGCTCGCCCTTCCTGGAGCTGGCCCCGCTCGCCGCCGACGGGATGTACGACGGCCAGGCCCCGGCCGCCGGCGTCGTCGCGGGCATCGGGCGGGTCAGCGGCCGGGAGTGCGTCGTCGTGGCCAACGACGCCACCGTCAAGGGCGGCACGTACTACCCGATGACGGTGAAGAAGCATCTGCGCGCGCAGGAGGTGGCCCTGGAGAACCGGCTGCCGTGTCTGTACCTCGTGGACTCCGGCGGCGCCTTCCTGCCCATGCAGGACGAGGTCTTCCCGGACCGCGAGCACTTCGGCCGGATCTTCTACAACCAGGCCCGGATGTCCGCCGCGCGGATCCCCCAGATCGCCGCCGTCCTCGGCTCCTGCACGGCAGGCGGGGCCTACGTCCCGGCCATGAGCGACGAGGCCGTCATCGTGCGGAACCAGGGGACGATCTTCCTCGGCGGCCCCCCGCTGGTGAAGGCCGCCACCGGCGAGGTGGTCACCGCCGAGGAACTCGGCGGCGGCGAGGTGCACTCCCGCGTCTCCGGCGTCACCGACCACCTCGCGGAGGACGACGCCCACGCCCTGCGGATCGTGCGGAACATCGTCGCCACCCTCCCCGCGCGTGGACCGCTGCCCTGGGAGGTGCGGCCGGCGGTCGAGCCCAAGGCCGACCCGTACGGGCTGTACGGGGCGGTGCCGGTCGACTCCCGCACCCCCTACGACGTCCGCGAGGTCATCGCGCGCGTGGTCGACGGTTCCCGGTTCGCCGAGTTCAAGGCCGAGTTCGGGCAGACCCTCGTCACCGGCTTCGCCCGCATCCACGGACACCCGGTCGGCATCGTCGCCAACAACGGCATCCTCTTCTCGGAGTCCGCCCAGAAGGGCGCCCACTTCATCGAACTGTGCGACCAGCGGGGCATCCCGCTGCTGTTCCTGCAGAACATCTCGGGGTTCATGGTCGGCAGGGACTACGAGGCCGGCGGCATCGCCAAGCACGGGGCGAAGATGGTCACCGCCGTCGCCACCACCCGGGTCCCGAAGCTCACGGTCGTGGTCGGCGGATCGTACGGCGCGGGCAACTACTCGATGTGCGGCCGGGCGTACTCGCCGCGCTTCCTGTGGATGTGGCCCAACGCCAAGATCTCCGTCATGGGCGGCGAGCAGGCCGCGTCGGTGCTCGCCACCGTCAAGCGGGACCAGCTGGAGGGCCGCGGGGAGTCCTGGCCCGCCGAGGACGAAGAGGCGTTCAAAGCGCCGATCCGCGCGCAGTACGACCACCAGGGCAACGCCTACTACGCCACCGCCCGCCTCTGGGACGACGGGGTGATCGACCCCCTGGACACCCGTCAGGTGGTCGGCCTGGCCCTGACCGCCTGCGCCAACGCGCCCCTGGGAGACCCCCAGTTCGGCGTCTTCCGGATGTGAGGGGACCGATGTTCGACACCGTTCTTGTGGCCAACCGCGGTGAGATCGCGGTCCGGGTCATCCGTACGCTGCGCTCCCTGGGCGTCCGCTCGGTCGCCGTCTTCTCCGACGCCGACGCCGACGCCCGGCACGTGCGCGAGGCCGACACGGCGGTACGGATCGGCCCGGCGCCGGCCGTCGAGAGCTATCTGTCCGTGGAGCGCATCCTTGAGGCCGCGGCCGCGACGAAGGCCCAGGCCGTCCACCCGGGATACGGCTTCCTCGCCGAGAACGCCGCCTTCGCGCGCGCCTGCGCCGACGCCGGACTGGTCTTCATCGGGCCGCCGGCCGACGCCATCGCCCTGATGGGCGACAAGATCCGCGCCAAGGAGACCGTCTCGGCGGCCGGCGTCCCGGTCGTCCCCGGCGGCCGCGACCCCGAACTCGCCCGCGCCGCCCGCGAACTGGGCGCGCCCGTCCTCATCAAGCCCTCCGCGGGCGGCGGCGGCAAGGGCATGCGCCTGGTGCGCGACCTCGGCCTGCTCGACGACGAGATCGCCGCCGCCCGGCGCGAGGCCGCCGCCTCCTTCGGTGACGACACCCTGCTCGTCGAGCGCTGGATCGACCGGCCGCGCCACATCGAGATCCAGGTCCTGGCCGACGGCCACGGCGGCGTCGTCCACATTGGGGAGCGCGAGTGCTCCCTCCAGCGGCGCCACCAGAAGGTCGTCGAGGAGGCGCCGAGCGTGCTCCTGGACGAGGCCACCCGCGCGGCGATGGGCGAGGCGGCGGTGCAGGCGGCCCGTTCCTGCGGGTACGTCGGGGCGGGCACGGTGGAGTTCATCGTCCCCGGCGGCGACCCGGCCGCGTACTGCTTCATGGAGATGAACACCCGGCTCCAGGTGGAGCACCCCGTCACCGAGCTGATCACCGGGCTCGACCTGGTGGAATGGCAGCTGCGGGTCGCGGCGGGCGAGCGCCTCCCCTTCACGCAGGAGGACATCACCCTCACCGGCCACGCGATCGAGGCCCGGGTCTGCGCCGAGGACCCGAACCGTGGCTTCCTGCCCTCCGGCGGCACGGTCCTCGCCCTGCACGAGCCGCAGGGCGACGGCGTGCGCACCGACTCCGGCCTCAGCGAGGGTACGGAGGTCGGCAGCCTGTACGACCCGATGCTGTCGAAGGTCATCGCCTACGGCCCCGACCGCGCCACCGCGCTGCGCAGGCTGCGCGCCGCCCTCGCCGGCACGGTCGTCCTCGGCGTGCCGACGAACGCCGGGTTCCTGCGGCGGCTGCTCGCCCATCCGGCGGTGGCCGAGGGCGACCTGGACACCGGCCTGGTCGAGCGGGAGGTGGCGGGCCTCGTGACGGACGAGGTCCCGGACGAGGTCTACGCGGCGGCGGCGCTGCTGCGCCATCACGCGCTCTCCCCCGCGCCCGGCGGTGGCTGGGTCGACCCGTTCTCCGTCCCGCGGGGCTGGCGCCTGGGCGGCGAGCGGGCATGGACGGCGCACCACCTGCGGCTGCCGGGGCACGACCCGGTGACCGTACGGCTGCGCGCGGCGGCGGACGGCGGGTACGAGCTGCTGCTCGGCGACGCCGGGAGCCCGGTCCTGGCATCCGCGGACCCCGCCCCGGCGGAGACCGGGTCCCGGTTCACGCTCCGGCTCGACGGCGTCGCCCACACCTTCGCCGCCCTGCCGGACGGCAGCTGGCTCGGCCGCGACGGCGACGCCTGGCAGGTGCGTGACCACGACCCGGTCGAGGCGTCCCTCTCCCGCGGCGCGCACGCCGGTGCCGACTCGCTGACCGCGCCGATGCCGGGCACAGTGACGGTGGTGAAGGTCGCGGTCGGTGACGCGGTCGAGGCCGGTCAGAGCCTGCTGGTGGTGGAGGCGATGAAGATGGAGCACGTCATCTCCGCCCCGCACGCCGGGACGGTCGCCGAGCTGGACGTGACCCCGGGGACGACCGTCGCCATGGAGCAGGTCCTCGCCGTCATCACGCCGACCGAGGAGGAGACGGCATGAGCACCCCCGATCCCGCCCTCCCCATGGTCGTACCGGCCCCGGGCCTGCCCGCCCGCGTCCGGATCCACGAGGTCGGCCCCCGCGACGGCCTGCAGAACGAGAAGGCGCGGGTCCCGACGGAGGTCAAGGCGGAGTTCGTCCACCGGCTGGCCGAGGCCGGTCTCACGACGATCGAGGCAACGAGCTTCGTCCACCCCAAGTGGGTGCCCCAACTGGCGGACGCCGAGGCACTGTTCCCGCTCGTGCGGGACGTGCCGGCGGACCTGCCGGTGCTCGTCCCCAACGACCGGGGGCTGGAACGCGCGCTGGCCCTCGGCGCCGCCCGCGTCGCCGTCTTCGCCAGCGCCACCGAGTCCTTCGCGAAGGCCAACCTCAACCGCACGGTCGACGAGGCGCTCGCCATGTTCGACCCCGTCGTCTCCCGCGCGAAGGCCGAAGGGCTCCACGTCCGCGGCTATCTGTCGATGTGTTTCGGCGACCCCTGGGAGGGGGCCGTCGCGGTGCACCAGGTCGTGCGGGTCTGCAAGGCGCTGCGCGACATGGGCTGCGACGAACTGAGCCTGGGCGACACGATCGGCGTGGCGACCCCGGGCCACGTCGCCGAGCTGCTCTCCGCGCTGAACGCCGACGGCGTCCCGACCCCCGCCCTCGGCGTGCACTTCCACGACACCTACGGCCAGGCACTGGCCAACACCCTCGCCGCGCTCCAGCACGGCGTCACGACGGTCGACGCCTCGGCGGGCGGACTCGGCGGCTGCCCGTACGCCAAGAGCGCCACCGGCAACCTCGCCACCGAGGACCTCGTGTGGATGCTGCACGGCCTCGGCATCGACACCGGCGTCGACCTCGGCCGTCTCACCGCCACCAGCGTGTGGATGGCCGGCCGACTGGGCCGACCCAGCCCGTCCCGCACCGTAAGAGCCCTCTCCCACCAGGAGCAGTGACGCATCATGGACCACCGCCTCAGCCCCGAGCTGGAAGAACTCCGCCGCACGGTGGAGGAGTTCGCGCACGAGGTCGTCGCCCCCAAGATCGGCGACTACTACGAGCGGCACGAGTTCCCGTACGAGATCGTCCGCGAGATGGGCAGGATGGGCCTGTTCGGACTGCCGTTCCCGGAGGAGTACGGCGGGATGGGCGGCGACTACCTCGCCCTGGGCATCGCCTTGGAGGAACTGGCCCGCGTCGACTCCTCGGTGGCCATCACCCTGGAGGCGGGCGTCTCGCTGGGCGCGATGCCGCTGCACCTGTTCGGCACCGAGGAGCAGAAGCGTGAGTGGCTGCCCCGGCTGTGCTCCGGCGAGGTCCTCGGCGCCTTCGGCCTGACCGAGCCCGACGGCGGCTCGGACGCCGGTGCGACCCGCACGACGGCCCGGCTCGACGCGGAGACCGGCGAGTGGGTGATCAACGGCACCAAGTGCTTCATCACCAACTCCGGCACCGACATCACCGGACTGGTGACGGTCACCGCCGTGACGGGCCGTAAGCCGGACGGCAGGCCGCAGATCTCCGCGATCATCGTCCCCTCCGGCACGCCGGGCTTCACGGTGGCGCCGCAGTACTCCAAGGTCGGCTGGAACGCCTCCGACACCCGGGAGCTGTCCTTCGACGACGTCCGGGTCCCGGCGGCGAACCTGCTGGGCGAGGAGGGCCGCGGCTACGCCCAGTTCCTGCGCATCCTCGACGAGGGCCGGATCGCCATCGCGGCGCTCGCCACGGGCCTGGCGCAGGGCTGTGTGGACGAGTCGGTGAAGTACGCGAAGGAACGTCACGCCTTCGGCCGGCCGATCGGCGCCAACCAGGCCATCCAGTTCAAGGTCGCCGACATGGAGATGAAGGCCCACACGGCCCGTCTTGCGTGGCGCGACGCCGCCTCCCGGCTGGTGGCGGGCGAGCCCTTCAAGAAGGAGGCGGCCCTGGCGAAGCTGTACTCCTCCACCGTCGCGGTGGACAACGCCCGTGACGCCACCCAGATCCACGGCGGGTACGGCTTCATGAACGAGTACCCGGTGGCCCGGATGTGGCGGGACTCGAAGATCCTGGAGATCGGCGAGGGCACCAGCGAGGTGCAACGCATGCTGATCGCCCGCGAGTTGGGGCTCGTGGGCTGATCCGTCGCCCGCCCTGCCGACGGACGGCGGCGCCATGGGAGGACCCGCCCCCTGGACAAGTTCTGAGGTTAGGCTAACCTACCTTCGAATTGTCCGGCGGGCCCTCCGCCCTGTTCGAAAGCAGCCATTCCCATGTCCAACGCCCGTGCCACCCACCTCACCCGTCGCGGCATCCTCGCCGCCGGCGGTGCCCTCGGCCTCGGTGCCGTGCTCGCCGCCTGCGGCGACGAAGACACGAACAGCGGCGGCTCGGACGCGAAGGCCTCTGCCAAGGCCTCCGGCCCCTGGTCGTTCAAGGACGACCGCGGCGAGACGGTGAAGCTGGACCAGGCCCCGGCGAACATCGCCGCCTTCGTGGGCGTCGCCGCCGCCCTGTTCGACTACGGCGTCGAGGTCAAGGGCGTGTTCGGCCCGACCAAGACGAAGGACGGCAAGGCCGACGTCCAGGCCGGCGACATGGACGTCAGCAAGCTGACCGTCTTCGGCAACATCTGGGACCAGTTCAACGTCGAGCAGTACGCGGCCTTCCAGCCGGACGTGCTGATCTCCACCACCTTCGACAGCGCGGGCACCCTCTGGTACGTCCCCGAGGCGTCCAAGGACAAGATCGCCAAGCTCGCCCCGAGCGTGGCCCTCTCCGTCTACGACCGGCAGCTGACCGCGCCGCTGCAGCGCATGTGGGAGCTGGCCGAGTCGCTCGGCGCGGACATGAAGGCCGACAAGACGGTGCAGGCCAAGCAGGAGTTCGAGGCGGCCGCCGAGCGGCTGCGCAAGGCCGCCAAGTCCCGGCCCGAGATCAAGGTGCTGGCCGGCTCCGCGAGCCAGGAGATCTTCTACGTCTCCGGCACCAACCTCTCCATCGACCTGGAGTACTTCAAGGCGCTCGGCGTGAACTTCGTCGAGCCGCCGGAGAAGGCCAAGGCCGAGGGCGGCGGCTGGTTCGAGAACCTCAGCTGGGAGAACGTCGACAAGTACCCGGCCGACATCATCATGATGGACGACCGCTCCTCGACCATCCAGCCGGCGGACATCGCCGAGGGCACCTGGAAGAAGCTGCCCGCGGTCAAGGCGGGCCAGGTCATCGCGCGTTCGCCGGAGCCGATCCTGTCGTACGCCAAGTGCACGCCGCTGCTGACGTCGCTGGCCGAGGCCATCGAGAAGGCGAAGAAGGTCAGCTGAGGCCGATCGGCACTCAAGGAGCAGTCCCATGACGACGGCCCTGGCCGCCCCGTTCCGTTTCTTCGCCCTTCAGGTCGTGCGGACGAGGCGGCTCGGGCCGTCTCTCGTCCGGGTCACCTTCGCGGGAGACGACCTGCGGCACTTCTTCTCCGACGGCCGCGACCAGTCGCTGTCGCTGTTCCTGCCCCATCCCGGACAGCCGGGGCCGGTCGTGCCGGTCGAGCTCGGTGACCGGTGGTGGCAGGGCTGGCGTGAACTCCCGGACGACGTAAGGGCCGTGATGCGGTCCTACACGCTGCGGGAGCTGCGCCGGGACCCCGACGAGATCGACATCGACTTCGTCCTGCACACCCCGGCCGGACCCGCCTCCCACTGGGCCTCCCGTGCCACCGCCGGCGATCGGGTCCTGCTGCTCGGACCGGCGGTCGCGGACAACCGGGCGATCCGTTTCCGTCCGCCACCGGACACCGATCTGGTGGTCGTCTGGGGCGACGAGACCGCGCTGCCGGCCGTGGCGGCCGTCCTGGAGTCGCTGCCGGCCGGTCTGCCGGCGCGCGTCTGGCTGGAGGTGCACGACTCCAGGACCGTCCACGACCTGGCCACCGAGGCCGACGCCGAGGTCACTTGGCTGGTCGCCCCGGGGGCACAGGGTGCCGAGAGCTCCCCCATGGCCCTCGGCGCCCTGCGGGCCGCCGCACTGCCGCCCGCCGAGCACCCGTACGTCTGGATCGCGGGCGAGTCCTCCTGCGTGAAGCAGTTGCGCCGGCACTTCGTGGGCGAGCGCGGTATCGACCGGCGCCGGGTCACTTTCGTCGGCTACTGGCGACAGGGGCTCAGCGAGGAGCAGTTGCGCGAGCTGGGTGAGTAGCCGAACTCAACTTAGGTTAGGCTAACCTAAGTCAAAGCGGCCTTCACCCGTCCCGCAACGGACCGTCCCCACCGGAGGACCCCCACATGCGCTCGCACCTGCTCAATGACGCGACCGCGGAGCAGTACCGCCGCTCCGTGACCGAGGGAGTAGAGCGGGTGGCGGCGAAACTCGCCACCACCGACCGTCCGTTCACCGGCGTCACCGTCGACACCCTCTCCCCCCGGATCGAGCAGATCGACCTCGACCAGCCGCTGCACGACACCGCCGCGGTGCTGGACGAGCTGGAGGAGGTCTACCTCCGCGACGCGGTCTACTTCCACCACCCCCGCTACCTCGCCCACCTCAACTGCCCGGTCGTCATACCGGCGGTACTGGGCGAGGCGATCCTCTCCGCGGTCAACTCCTCGCTCGACACCTGGGACCAGTCGGCCGGCGGCACCCTGATCGAGCGCAAGCTCATCGACTGGACCACGGAGCGCATCGGTCTCGGCCCGGCCGCCGACGGGGTGTTCACCTCCGGTGGCACCCAGTCCAACCTCCAGGCGCTGCTGCTGGCCCGCGAGGAGGCCAAGACCGACTCCCTGGCGAAACTGCGCGTCTTCGCCTCCGAGGTCAGCCACTTCAGCGTGAAGAAGTCGGCGAAACTGCTCGGCCTCGGACCCGACGCCGTCGTGGCGATCCCCGTCGACCACGACAAGCGGATGCAGACCGTGGCGCTCGCGCACGAGCTGGAGCGCTGCGCGAAGGACGGCCTCGTCCCCATGGCCGTCGTCGCCACCTCCGGCACCACCGACTTCGGCTCGATCGACCCGCTCCCCGAGATCGCCGAACTCTGCTCCCAGTACGGCGCCTGGATGCACGTCGACGCGGCCTACGGGTGCGGACTGCTCACCTCGCTCAAGCGCCGCTCCCTGCTGGCGGGCATCGAGCGGGCCGACTCGGTCACCGTCGACTACCACAAGTCCTTCTTCCAGCCCGTGAGTTCCTCGGCGGTGCTGGTCCGGGACGCCGCCACCCTGCGGCACGCCACCTACCACGCGGAGTACCTCAACCCGCGCCGTATGGTGCAGGAACGTATCCCCAACCAGGTGGACAAGTCGCTCCAGACCACCCGCCGCTTCGACGCCCTCAAGCTCTGGATGACGCTGCGCGTGATGGGCGCCGACGGCATCGGGCAGCTCTTCGACGAGGTGTGCGACCTCGCCCAGGAGGGCTGGAAGCTGCTCGCCGCCGACCCCCGCTACGACGTCGTGGTCGAGCCTTCCCTGTCCACCCTGGTCTTCCGCTACATCCCGGCCGCCGTCACCGACCCGGCCGAGATCGACCGCGCCAACCTCTACGCCCGCAAGGCCCTGTTCGCCTCCGGCGAGGCCGTCGTCGCGGGCACCAAGGTCGGCAACCGCCACTACCTGAAGTTCACCCTGCTCAACCCCGAGACCACGGCGTCCGACATCGCCGCCGTCCTCGACCTGATCGCCGGCCACGCCGAGCAGTACCTGGGAGAATCCCTTGACCGCGCTTCCTGACACCACGGAAAAGACCTACGACTTCGTGGGGATCGGGCTCGGCCCCTTCAACCTCGGCCTCGCCTGCCTGACCGAGCCCATCGCCGAACTCGACGGCGTCTTCCTGGAGTCCAAGCCGGACTTCGAGTGGCACGCGGGCATGTTCCTGGACGGCGCCCACCTCCAGACGCCGTTCATGTCGGACCTGGTGACGCTGGCCGACCCGACCTCCCCGTACTCCTTCCTGAACTACCTGAAGGACAAGGGGCGGCTGTACTCGTTCTACATCCGCGAGAACTTCTACCCGCTGCGGGTCGAGTACGACGACTACTGCCGCTGGGCGGCGAACCAGCTGAGCAGCGTGCGCTTCGGCACCACGGTCACCGAGGTCACGTACGAGGACGACCTGTACGCCGTGCGCACCGCGGCCGGCGAGGTGCTCCGCGCCCGTCACCTGGTCCTCGGCACCGGCACCCCGCCCTACGTCCCGGAGGCCTGCCAGGGGCTCGGCGGCGACTTCCTGCACAACTCCCGCTACGTCCAGAACAAGGCGGAGCTGCAGCGCAAGGAGTCGATCACGCTGGTCGGCAGCGGTCAGTCCGCCGCCGAGATCTACTACGACCTGCTCAGCGAGATCGACGTGCACGGCTACCAGCTGAACTGGGTGACGCGCTCCCCGCGGTTCTTCCCGCTGGAGTACACCAAGCTCACGCTGGAGATGACCTCCCCGGAGTACATCGACTACTACCGCGAGCTGCCCGAGGCGACCCGCTACCGCCTCACCACCGAGCAGAAGGGCCTGTTCAAGGGCATCGACGGCGATCTCATCAACGAGATCTTCGACCTGCTCTACCAGAAGAACCTCGGCGGCCCGATCCGCACCCGGCTGCTCACCAACTCCGCGCTCACCGGCGCCCGGTACGAGAACGGCACGTACACGCTGGGCTTCCACCAGGAGGAGCAGGAGCGCGACTTCACGCTCGACACACAGGGCCTGGTGCTCGCCACCGGCTACAAGTACGTCGAGCCGGAATTCCTGAAGCCGGTCCGCGACCGCCTGCGCTACGACTCCCAGGGCAACTTCGACGTCGCCCGCAACTACGCCGTCGACGTCACCGGCCGGGGGATCTTCCTCCAGAACGCCGGTGTGCACACCCACAGCATCACCTCGCCCGACCTGGGCATGGGCGCGTACCGGAACTCGTACATCATCCGGGAGCTGCTCGGCAGCGAGTACTACCCGGTCGAGAAGTCCATCGCGTTCCAGGAGTTCGCCGTATGAGCATCGGTACGTTCACCGTCCGCCCCCTCGACCCGCTGAAGGACGCCGAGCTGCTGCACAGCTGGGTCACCCATCCCAAGGCGGCCTTCTGGATGATGCAGGACGCCAGACTCCAGGACGTCGAGCGCGAGTACATGCGCATAGCGGCGCACGAGCACCACCACGCCTACCTCGGCCTGCACGACGGCGCACCGGCCTTCCTGATGGAGAGCTACGACCCCCGGTACGTGGAGCTGGTCGGCCTGTACGACCCCGAGCCCGGCGACGTCGGCATGCACTTCCTGGTCGCCCCCACCGACCGGCCGGTGCACGGCTTCACCCGGGCCGTCATCACCGCCGTGATGGAGGAGCTGTTCGCCGACCCCGCCACCCGCCGGGTGGTGGTCGAACCCGATGTGAGCAACACCGCGGTGCACGCGCTCAACGAGGCCGTGGGTTTCGTGCCCGACCGTGAGATCGACAAGCCGGAGAAGCGCGCGCTGCTCAGCTTCTGCACGCGCGAGCAGTTCGAGGCCGCCCGAGGAGTAGCCGTATGACCCTGTCCGACGCCGTAGCGCACCTCTCCCCCCACCGCTGGGCGCGGGCCAACCGCCTCCTGATCCGCAAGGCCCTGGCCGAGTTCGCCCACGAGCGGCTCCTGTCGCCGCGGCCCACCGACGGCGGCGGGTACGTCGTCCACAGCGACGACGGCCAGACGCGGTACACCTTCGACGCCGTGGTCCGGGCCCTCGACCACTGGCAGATCGACGCCGAGTCGATCACCCGGCACCGCGACGGGGCCGAACTGCCGCTCGCCGCGCTGGACTTCTTCGTCGAGCTGCGCCAGGCGCTCGGCCTGAGCGACGAGATCCTCCCGGTGTACCTGGAGGAGATCTCCTCCACCCTCTCCGGCACCTGCTACAAGCTCACCAAGCCGCAGATCCCGGTCGGCGAGCTGGTGACCAGCGGCTTCCAGGCCATCGAGACCGGCATGACCGAGGGCCACCCCTGCTTCGTGGCCAACAACGGCCGGCTCGGCTTCGGGATCCACGAGTACCTCTCGTACGCCCCCGAGACGGCGAGCCCGGTCCGGCTGGTGTGGCTGGCCGCGCACCGCTCGCGCGCGGCCTTCACCGCCGGTGTCGGCATCGCGTACGAGTCCTTCCTGAGGGACGAGCTCGGCGCACCGACCCTGGAGCGCTTCCACCGGCAGCTCACCGAGCAGGGCCTGGACCCGGCCGACTACCTCCTCATCCCCGTCCACCCCTGGCAGTGGTGGAACAAGCTCACCGTCACCTTCGCCGCCGAGGTGGCCCAGCGGCACCTCGTCTGCCTCGGCGAGGGCGACGACGAGTACCTGGCCCAGCAGTCCATCCGTACCTTCTTCAACACCACCCGGCCCGAGAAGCACTACGTGAAGACGGCGCTGTCCGTCCTCAACATGGGCTTCATGCGGGGGCTGTCGGCCGCCTACATGGAGGCCACCCCGGCGATCAACGACTGGCTCGCCCAGCTGATCGAGGGCGACCCGGTGCTGAAGTCGACGGGCCTGTCGATCATCCGGGAGCGCGCGGCGGTCGGCTACCGGCACCTGGAGTACGAGAAGGCGACGGACCGCTACTCGCCGTATCGCAAGATGCTGGCCGCGCTGTGGCGGGAGAGCCCGGTGGCCTCGTTGCAGCCGGGCGAGTCCCTCGCCACCATGGCCTCGCTGCTGCATGTCGACCACGAGTGCCGGGGCTTCGCTGCGGCACTGATCGAGCGGTCGGGGCTGACGCCGAAGGAGTGGCTGCGCGGCTATCTGCGGGCCTACTACACCCCGCTGCTGCACAGCTTCTACGCCTACGACCTGGTGTACATGCCGCACGGCGAGAACGTCATCCTGGTCCTGAAGGACGGCGCCGTCGAGCGCGCGATCTACAAGGACATCGCCGAGGAGATCGCCGTCATGGACCCGGACGCGGTGCTGCCGCCCGCGGTGGAACGGCTGCGCGTCGACGTCCCCGAGGACAAGAAGCTGCTGTCGATCTTCACGGACGTCTTCGACTGCTTCTTCCGCTTCCTCGCCGCGAACCTCGCGGACGAGGGGGTCCTGGAGGAGGACGGCTTCTGGTCCACGGTCGCGGACGTCACCCGTGAGTACCAGGAGTCGATGCCCGAACTCGCCGACAAGTTCCGGCAGTACGACATGTTCGCCCCCCGGTTCGCGCTGTCCTGCCTGAACCGGCTCCAGCTGCGCGACAACCGGCAGATGGTGGACCTGGCCGACCCGGCGGGCGCGCTGCAGCTGATCGGCGACCTGGAGAACCCGATCGCGGGGCGGTAGCACCCCTCCCGGACCGGCGGACGCCCCGGAGTACGGTCCTCCGGGGCGTCCGTCGTCATGTCACGGCGGTACCACGCCTACTGCGCCGGCCACGGCACCTGCGGCGACCGGTGGTAGCCGATCCCGAGCGCGTCCCACCGCGCCCCTTGCGCCGCCAGCCGCTGCCGGTAGCCGTCCCAGCCGTGCGTGGCCCGGGGCGACCAGCCGAGCTCGGCGACGCCCGGCAGCCTCGGGAAGGCCATGTACTCGATGTGGCGGGAGTTCTCGAGTGTCTCCGACCACAGCGGCGCCTCGACGCCCCGGACGGCCGACGCGGGCGCGCCGGGCAGATAGGCGCCCGGGTCCCAGTCGTAGGACCGCCGCACGTCGACGTATCCGGCCCAGGACAGCCCGAGCGGGGTCTGGGCGTCGTACTTCATGTCGAGGTAGACGCGGTCCGCCGGGGACAGGACCAGCCCGGTGCCGGCCCGCGCGGCGGCGGCGACCTGCTCCTTCTCCGCGGCGCCGGTCCCGTCCAGGCCCCAGTACTGGGCGAGGGCGCCCTCGGCCGGGGTCGCGCCGGTCAACTGGTGCCAGCCGACGACCTTCTTGCCGTACTCGGCGACGACCGGCTGCACCCGGTCCATGAACGTCACGTAGTCCTCGTGGCTGGTGGAGTGCGCCTCGTCGCCGCCGATGTGCAGATAGCGGCCCGGGGTGAGCGCCGCGATCTCCCGCACCACGTCGTCCACGAACTCGTAGGTGACCTCCTTCGGCACGCACAGCGAGCTGAAGCCGACCGCGGTGCCGGTGTAGAGCGGAGGGGCGACGCCGTCGCAGTTCAGTTCGGCGTACGAGGCGAGGGCCGCGTTGGTGTGGCCGGGCATGTCGATCTCGGGGACGACCTCCAGGTGCCGGGAGGCCGCGTAGCGGACGATCTCCTTGTAGTCGGCCTTGGTGTAGTAGCCGCCGGGGCCGCCGCCGACCTCGGTCGAGCCGCCGTGCGTCGTCAGCCGCGGCCAGGAGTCGATGGCGATGCGCCAGCCCTGGTCGTCGCTGAGGTGCAGGTGCAGCTTGTTGAACTTGTAGAGCGCGAGCTGGTCGATGTAGCGCTTGACCTCACCGACGTCGAAGAAGTGCCGGGACACGTCCAGCATCGCGCCCCGCCAGCCGTAGCGCGGGGTGTCCTCGATGGTGCCGCCCGCGACGAGCCAGGGGCCGGGCTGTACGGAGTCGCGCTCGACGGCCGCGGGCAGGAGCTGGCGCAGGGTCTGCACGCCGTGGAAGAGCCCGGCGGGGCGGGCGGCGGTGATGGTGACGCCGCCGCGCCCGCTCTGGAGGCGGTAGCCCTCGTCGCCGTAGGGGCCCTTGGCGAGCTTCAGCCGGATGCCCCCGTCGCCGTGGGTGGTGACCGGGAGGCGGTAGCCGGTCGAGGGGCGCAGCACTCCGGCGAGATAGCCGCCGACCCCGCGGCCCTCACGGGAGTCGTCGACGCGGATGCGGGTGCCCTCGGTGATGCGGTACGGCGATCCGCCCGGGTCGACCGAGGCCGGTGCGGGAATCACGGCGCCGAGCGCGGTCCCGGTCCCCGGACGGGCGGGCCCGGGTGCGGGCGCCGCCGCGGTGAGCGAGGCGCCGACCGCGGTGACGAGCAGCAGGGAAGCCAGAAGGCGAGGCGCTCGGTGGTGCAGTGCGCGGTGCTGTCTCACAAACGTCCCTTCCTGGAGCTCCAACAGGTATGGACCACTCTCTCGCGAGACCGGTGGAACAATCCCTCGCATGGCGGAAATCATCCAGAAGGACGGCACGTGGATCTTCGACGGCGACGCCCTGCGCCTGACGCCCGGACGGGACAAGAACGTCGGTCTGCTGCGCAAGACACTGGGTGAACTGGTCGTCCCGCTGGGGGCGTTGGCCGGCATCTCGTTCGAGCAGGGCCGCCGGACGGGGCGGCTGAGGCTACGGCTGCGGGACGGCGCCGACCCCCTGCTGCACGCCACCGCCGGCCGGCTCGCCGAACCCCACGACCCGTACCAGCTGACCGTCGAGTCCGACCGCTACGGCGTCGCCGAGTACCTCGTGGACGAGGTGCGCCAGGCGCTGCTGCTGGACCAGGTGCCCTCGGACCCGGTCACCGAGTACCTGCTGCCCGGCCCGGCCGTGCCGCTGTCGGCGGCCGCCGGGGACGGCACCGCGAGCTTCGACGGCGAGCGGGTGCGCCTGGAGTGGAACTGGAAGACGGAGGACGCCAAGGCCGCCGTCGGCACCCGCACGCTCGCCGTCACCGACATCGCGGCCGTCGAGTGGCATCCGGCGGCCGGCCTGGAGAACGGCTACCTGCGCTTCACCGTGCGCAACGCCCCGACCAAGGCGCCGCCCAAGTACGACCCCAACGCGGTCGAGCTGTGGGGCTTCAAGAAGGACCCCCTGATGGCCCTGATCGCCGCCGCCGTCCAGGCCCGCCTCCCGCACCCGGCCGCGCCGGCCCCCGCCGCGGCCCTGGACGCCCCGGCGCAGCGGCCGGAGCCCGCCGCGGCCGCCCGCGAGGACGACCACGACGCGCTGCTGCGGCGCCTGCGCGAACTCGGCGAGCTGCACCGCACCGGCGTGCTGACCGACGAGGAGTTCGCCCTGGCCAAGCAGGCGCTCCTGAAGCGCATGTGACCCGGCTCACCTCACCCATGGCCTGGACAGGGCATATCGACGTACCCTACCCCTGCCCGAAATCGGGCAGGATTGTTGCGAAAGATCGGCCGGTACCCCAGGATCTACCGGGTGCACGACGAACTCGTTGATCATCTGACGCGCTCCACGCCCCTCAACCGGGGCGAGGCGCTGCGCGTGGTCCAGGACGTGCTCGCCTACTTCGACGAGACGACCGAGGAGTTCGTCCGTCGCCGCCATCGCGAGCTCCAGGCCCAGGGCCTGGTCAACGCGACGATCTTCGAACAGATCGCGGCGGACCTGAAATACCGGGCGGTGGCACCGCCGGAGCTCACCCTCCGGCAGTTGCGCCGCATCGTCTACGGCTGAGGAATACATCTGTATGTGCGGAATCGTCGGATACATCGGGAAGCGTGACGTCGCCCCTCTGCTCCTGGAAGGCCTGCAGCGCCTGGAGTACCGCGGCTACGACTCGGCCGGCATCGTCGTCACCTCCCCCAAGGCCTCCGGCCTGAAGATGGTCAAGGCCAAGGGCCGGGTGCGCGATCTGGAGGCCAAGGTCCCGGCGCGCTTCAAGGGCACCACCGGTATCGCCCACACCCGCTGGGCCACCCACGGCGCCCCGTCCGACGTCAACGCCCACCCGCACCTGGACGCCGAGGGCAAGGTCGCCGTCGTCCACAACGGCATCATCGACAACGCCTCCGACCTGCGCCGCAAACTGGAGGCGGACGGCGTCGAGTTCCTCTCCGAGACCGACACCGAGGTCCTCGTCCACCTGATCGCCCGTTCGCAGGCCGAGAAGCTCGAGGACAAGGTCCGCGAGATCCTCCGGCTCATCGAGGGCACCTACGGCATCGCCGTCCTGCATGCCGACTTCCCGGACCGCATCGTCGTCGCCCGCAACGGCTCCCCGGTCGTCCTCGGCATCGGCGAGAAGGAGATGTTCGTCGCCTCGGACATCGCCGCGCTGGTCACCCACACCCGGCAGATAGTGACCCTCGACGACGGCGAGATGGCCACGCTCAAGGCCGACGACTTCCGCACCTACACCACCGAGGGCACCCGCACGACGGCCGAGCCCACCACCGTGGAGTGGGAGGCCGCCTCCTACGACATGGGCGGCCACGACACCTACATGCACAAGGAGATCCACGAGCAGGCCGAGGCCGTGGACCGCGTCCTGCGCGGCCGGATCGACGACCGCTTCTCCACCGTGCACCTCGGCGGCCTGAACCTCGACGCCCGCGAGGCCCGCCGGATCCGGCGCGTCAAGATCCTCGGCTGCGGCACCTCGTACCACGCCGGCATGATCGGCGCCCAGATGATCGAGGAGCTGGCCCGCATCCCCGCGGACGCCGAACCGGCCTCCGAGTTCCGCTACCGCAACGCGGTCGTCGACCCCGACACCCTGTACATCGCCGTTTCCCAGTCCGGCGAGACCTACGACGTGCTGGCCGCCGTCCAGGAGCTGAAGCGCAAGGGCGCCCGGGTGCTCGGCATCGTCAACGTCGTCGGCTCGGCGATCGCCCGCGAGGCCGACGGCGGCATCTACGTGCACGCCGGCCCCGAGGTCTGCGTGGTCTCCACGAAGTGCTTCACCAACACCTGCGTGGCCTTCGCCCTGCTCGCCCTGCACCTCGGCCGCACCCGCGACCTCTCCGTGCGCGACGGCAAGCGGATCATCGAGGGCCTGCGCAAGCTGCCCGCGCAGATCGCCGAGATGATGGAGCAGGAGGGTGAGATCGAGGAGCTCGCCAAGGGCTACGCCGAGGCCCGTTCGATGCTCTTCATCGGGCGGGTGCGCGGCTACCCGGTCGCCCGCGAGGCCTCCCTCAAGCTCAAGGAGGTCTCGTACATCCACGCCGAGGCCTACCCCGCCTCGGAGCTGAAGCACGGCCCGCTCGCCCTCATCGAGCCCGCGCTCCCGACGGTCGCGATCGTCCCGGACGACGACCTGCTGGAGAAGAACCGCGCCGCGATGGAGGAGATCAAGGCCCGCAGCGGCAAGATCCTGGCGGTGGCCCACCGCGAGCAGGAGAAGGCCGACCAGACGATCGTGGTCCCGAAGAACGAGGACGAGCTCGACCCGATCCTGATGGGCATCCCGCTCCAACTCCTGGCCTACCACACGGCACTTGCCCTCGGGCGCGACATCGACAAGCCCCGCAACCTCGCGAAGTCGGTAACGGTCGAGTAGCACCCCGCTGACAGAGGACGGACCCCCATGTGTCGCCACCGAACACAGGGGGTCCGTCTCGTGTGCCGGGAAGCCGCCCAACTCCCCGGCCTGCGCCGCTAGCCGGCGGCCGTCACCCCCCGGCCCGCGGCGCGTCGCGGAAGTGCCGTCGGCCAGTGCGCCAGCGCTGCCGTCGCCGCGTACCAGGCGACCGCACCGGAGGCGACGGCGAACCAGCCACCCGCCTTGCCCAGCGCCCCGCTGTCCGCGAACTGCCCGATGGCGAGCAGCAGCAGCGCGACGAAGAACAGTCCGTACATGGCCTGCCCGAGCGTGTCGCCACCGGCGAGCGTCAGGGTGAGGACCACGAGGGCGAACAGCAGCAGGAACAGTCCCGCCGCGTTGGCGGAGACCTCGGGCGAGACCGCCCAGGTGAACCAGAGCGCGCCGAGCGCGGCGAACGCGGTGCCGGTCCCGGCGTCGCCTTCCCGGAACGCGAACAGTCCGGCGACGAACAGCGCGACGCCGCCTACGTAGTGAGCCAGTGTCACGGCGTCCGCCGCCGACACTCCGTCGATCAGTCCGGTGTAGCCGAGGCCGACGGCCAGCAGGGTGACACCGAGTGCGAGTCGGCCGACGATCGTGGTGGTGCTTCCCGCAGAGACGACGTTGTCCACGGCGGGCTCCCTTCGTGCATGTGCAGTTGTAGGTGACCGATATATGCCCTTCACAAGAGCACAAACACATCTACGCGCGAGTAGATTCGGCGTGCGCGTGACGGGCACCGGCCCTGCCCACGGGGCATCTCACCTGGGCCAACGGGGAGTTACGGAATGACAACGACAGGACGCTTGGCGCGCTTGGCCAACCGCCCCGCCACGGAGCCGAAAATGCGCCCCACGATGCCGTGCGTGGAGCCGACGACGATGGCGTCGGCCTCGTACTCCCGCCCGACCTCCTCGAGTTCGTGGCAGATGTCCCCGCCACGCTCGACCAGGATCCAGGGCACCTCGGCCAGATACTCCGCGCAGGCCAGCTCCAGACCGAGCACCTCGGTGCGGTGGTCCGGCACGTCGACGAAGACGGGTGGCTCACAGCCGGCCCACACCGTGGTGGGCAGCCGGTTGGCCACATGGACGATGATCAGGCCCGAACGGGAGCGCAACGCCATCCCGATCGCGTAGGCGAGGGCCCGCTCGGAGGAGGTGGAGCCGTCGAAGCCGACGACCACGCCGTGCTTGAAGGCGGGATCGCACGCGTGGCGCGACTCTTCCGCCGCCAGGGGATCGGCCGCCGTGGGGTCGGCGACCGGCCGCTTGCGGTCCGCTGGTTCGAAGAATTCGTGACCGGCCATGGCTGTCTCGGCGTTGTGATCCTTTATGGGTGGGACGACACTGTGCGGCGGAGCTGTGTCCGGGATCAATCTTCCCAACCCCATACCCCCAAGGGTACGGCGGCACGCCTCCTCAGCCCAGATCCCGCGCACGTCCGCGGCGGGTTCCAGGGAGCATGCACGAGGGGGCGCCCGTAACGCAATGGTTGCTGCCTCGTACAGGCGGTTCGCGCAGGATTCACCTACGGCGACGGCCCGAGCGTGTATGGCAGTGACCGACGGGTGCACCAGGCGTTGATCCACGTGAGCCCGCCAGCACAGGGAGTAGTGATGTCCGCACCCGGCCCGACCTCCGAGTCGCGCCCCGTCACCGCGTCCGGTCCGGACGCGGTGACCGACCTGGTGCGTTGGGCCGCCTTCAGCTGCCTGCTCGTGCCGGTGGTCCTGCTGTATTGCGGGAGCTCCCTCGCGGGCGCCACCGGCACCGCCGTCGGCCTCGCCGCCGTCACGGGGGTCTGCCGGGCCCTGCTGCGCGGCTCCGAGCGTGGCGCCGCGCGGCTGCGGGCGGCGGAGGGGGCACCGCACCGGGGCCGGCATCAGCGCAGCGGTTCGGGGGCACACAGGGGTGGGCGGCGCCCCGGCGGGCATACACCGGTCGCCTGACCGGTTTCCGCGCACGCGCCCGTATCTTTTCAGCCAACTTCTGAAGCGTGTGCATCAGTACCCCTCGGCACCCCCCAACCCCCGTTCGACCTGCACGGAAAGGGTCCTGGGGGGCGCGCGCACCCTATGTGGATTGGCCACTGCGACAAGGCGCACTTCCCTGCGCGGCCCGCTAGTGCAACGCTTCGTGATCGAATGCTTCACGCCAAGTTGCCAAGTCGACAATGTGCCGGGTGATGAACTGGCCACGCCGGCACAACGCGACACAGTAGATTCGATCTTGACTGTCTACGGCGGGGGACTCGTGCAGGACCGAGGGGAAACGTGCAGGAGCGACACAACCGAGGAGCCGCGACCACCGAGGGGGGCTTAGCAGTATGAGCCACGACTCCACTGCCGCGCCGGACACCGCGGCCCGGAAACTGTCCGGGCGCCGCCGCAAGGAGATCGTCGCGGTGCTGCTGTTCAGCGGCGGCCCCATCTTCGAGAGTTCCATACCGCTGTCGGTGTTCGGTATCGACCGACAGGACGCCGGCGTACCGCGCTACCGACTACTGGTGTGCGCGGGCGAGGAAGGACCCCTGCGGACCACAGGGGGCCTGGAACTCACCGCGCCGCATGGCCTGGAAGCGATCTCCCGAGCGGGCACGGTGGTCGTGCCCGCCTGGCGGTCGATCACCTCGCCACCGCCGGAGGAGGCGCTCGACGCGCTGCGTCGGGCGCACGAAGAGGGTGCCCGGATCGTGGGCCTGTGCACGGGGGCGTTCGTCCTCGCGGCGGCGGGCCTGCTGGACGGCCGCCCGGCCACCACGCACTGGATGTACGCGCCGACACTGGCGAAGCGCTACCCGTCGGTCCACGTGGACCCCCGGGAGCTGTTCGTCGACGACGGCGACGTACTGACGTCCGCGGGCACGGCGGCCGGAATCGACCTCTGTCTGCACATCGTGCGGACGGACCACGGCAACGAGGCGGCCGGCGCGCTGGCCCGCCGACTGGTGGTCCCGCCGCGCCGGACCGGCGGACAGGAGCGCTACCTCGATCGGTCTTTACCGGAGGAGATCGGCGCCGACCCGCTCGCCGAGGTCGTCGCCTGGGCGCTGGAACACCTCCACGAGCAGTTCGACGTGGAGACGCTGGCGGCACGCGCGTACATGAGCCGGCGTACGTTCGACCGCCGCTTCCGCTCTCTGACGGGCAGCGCGCCCCTGCAGTGGCTGATCACCCAGCGGGTGCTCCAGGCGCAGCGGCTGCTGGAGACGTCGGACTACTCGGTGGACGAGGTGGCGGGCCGCTGCGGGTTCCGCTCGCCGGTCGCGCTGCGCGGCCACTTCCGCCGTCAGCTGGGCTCGTCCCCGGCCGCGTACCGGGCGGCGTACCGAGCACGCCGCCCGCAGTCCGAGCGACCCTCGGACAACGACGGCCCGTCGAGCACGTCCGCGCCGATGACCGGGCCGCCGCCCCAGGCGGGCCCGTCCCCCTCCCTGCACCCGGAGGGGCCGGTACCGATCCAGTCGCGCCGCACGGCGGCGGCCGGCGCGGTCGGCTCCGCGTCCCTGCCGGGCGACCACGCCCGGGAGACGTATGCCCGGGCCAGTCTGCCGGGGCAGCGAAGCGGGTCGTGACGGCGACGGTGTGACGGGGCCCACAGGGATGAACCACCCCTGTGGGCCCCGGAACGGTCTCGTCGTGTACGCGGCAGACCTCACACGCGCATCTCGGCCGTAGGGTGGACGCATGAACGATCGCATGGTGTGGATCGACTGCGAGATGACCGGTCTCTCGCTGTCCGACGACGCTCTCATCGAGGTGGCCGCCCTCGTCACCGACTCCGAGCTGAACGTGCTCGGCGAGGGAGTGGACATCGTCATCCGCCCGCCGGACCGGGCGCTGGAGACGATGCCGGAGGTGGTCCGTCAGATGCACACCGCGTCCGGACTGCTCGCGGAGCTCCCGGGCGGCACGACCCTCGCGGACGCCGAGGCCCAGGTACTCGCCTACGTGCGTGAGCACGTCAAGGAGCCCGGCAAGGCCCCGCTGTGCGGCAACTCGGTCGGCACCGACCGCGGCTTCCTGCTGCGCGACATGCCCACGCTGGAGGACTACCTCCACTACCGCATCGTCGACGTCTCCAGCATCAAGGAGCTGGCCCGCAGGTGGTACCCGCGGGCGTACTTCAACAGCCCCGAGAAGAACGGCAACCACCGCGCCCTCGCCGACATCCGCGAGTCCATCGCGGAACTCCGTTATTACCGCGAGGCCGTCTTCGTACCCCAGCCGGGCCCCGACTCGGACACGGCGAAGGCGATCGCCGCCAAGCACGTCCTGCCTGCTCAGCCCGCCTGACGAGACCCGTTCGAGGGGCGCCGTAAAAGCCGTGCGCGAGCACCCCTTCGGACCCTGTACACTTTTTCTCGGCCGGTGGGGAAACGACAGTAGAACCGACGGTCATGGTGGGTGTAGCTCAGCTGGTAGAGCACCTGGTTGTGGTCCAGGATGCCGCGGGTTCGAGTCCCGTCACTCACCCTTCGAAGCCGAGGGCTGATTCCTTCTCAGGGATCAGCCCTCGGTCGTGTCCCGGTCCGCCTCCGGGTCCGGCAGCACCTTGCGCAGTTCCGCCTCGACCTCGCCCCGCGTGGTCCCGCGCTCCCTCGCGTACTCGGTCACCGTCTGACCCAGGTCGCGGTCGAGGTCGCGCCAGGCCCGCCAGGCCGTCTCGTACGTCTCGCGCTGGGGCGCGTTCCATCCGCCCTCGTGGGTCGGGGCGCCGTAGTCGTCCCGGAGTTCCAGGACCCTCGTGTGCGCCTCGTCCGCGGCCCGCTGTTTCGCCAGAAGTTCCTCGAAGGTGTGTGCCACGCGCGGATCCTATGCGCGGGCCCGGCGGCAGGTGTCCCGACCGGGCCGTCCGCGCGGCGCCCCCTGACTCGCCCGGCGCAACCCCTGCGCTACGACGAGGCGCGTGCCACCAGCTCCGTCGCCAGCACCATCTGGTGCCGCCGCGGGCCCCGGGACACCGGGGGGCGCCGGTCGGCGATCTCGGTGAGCAACAGGTCGATCATCCGGCGGCCCATCTCCTCTATGGGCTGGCGCACGCTGGTGAGCGGCGGGTCCATGTGGCGGGCGATCGCCGAGTCGTCGTAGCCGACCAGGGCCACGTCCTCGGGGATCCGGCGCCCGGCCTCGCGCAGGACCTGGCGGGCGCCGGCCGCGGTCACGTCGGAGGCCGCGAAGACCGCGTCCAGGCCGGGGGCGCGGGCGAGCAGCTCGGTCATGGCGCGCCGGCCGCCCTCCTCGGTGAAGTCGCCCGCCTCGATCAGCTGCTCCATTGCCGGGTGCCCGGCGTCGCGCAGCGCGTCGCGGTAGCCGTCGATGCGCCGCTGGGCGCCGTAGACGTCGAGGCGGCCGGTGATGTGCGCTATCCGCCGGCGGCCCCGGCCGATCAGGTGCTCCACGGCGGAACGGGCGCCGCCGTAGTTGTCCGAGTCCACCGAGGTGAGCGTCTCGTCCGCGGAGCGCGGGCCGCTGATCACGGCCGGGATGTCCAGCTGGGACAGCAGGTCCGGCAGGGGGTCGTCCGCGTGCACCGAGACCAGCAGCACCCCGTCCACCCGGTGTGCCGCGAGGTACTGGGCCAGGCGCCGGCGCTCCCGGTCGCTGCCCGCGAAGATCAGCAGGAGCTGCATCTCGGTGTCGGACAGCTCGGCACCGACGCCGCGCAGCATGTCCGAGAAGTACGGTTCGGCGAAGAACCGCGTCTCCGGTTCGGGGACGACGAGGGCGATCGCGTCGGTGCGGTTCGCGGCCAGGGCTCGGGCCGCGGTGTTGGGGACGTAGCCGAGTTCGGCGACCGCCGCCTCTACCGCCGCGCGGGTCGCGTCGCTGACCCGGGGCGAGCCGTTGATCACCCGGGAGACGGTGCCCCGGCCCACGCCGGCGCGCGCGGCGACCTCCTCCAGGGTGGGCCGGCCACCGCTCCGGCCCCGCGCTCCGTGGCTTGCCATGGGCTCCGCCTTCCGCCGCCGTTCCTCACGCCGGCCTGGAATCTAACAGCCCGGTGTGCCGCGGTGACCGGCACCGCGAGCGCCCCGGACGGGCCGGAAACCGTCCCCCCGCGCCGATGGCGCCGGACTCTCAGGTTCCAGTTAACAGCCCGATAACTGAACGCATCTCCCGCCGTCAGCTCCCTTGACACCCCCGCGGGAACCGACGACTCTTCAACTCATCACTGGTGGGAGCGCTCCCACAGTACCTGACACCTACACAACCCGCACGTTCCCCGCCCGAGCCGCAGCGAGTACAACTTACGGGACCAACCATGCAGTTGGCCGGGGGGTCGGCACGTCAGGGCAACAGGAGGACGCAATGCGAGCACGTAAGTCGGTGGTCCTCGCGGCCATCGCGACGCTGGGCGCCGGGCTGCTGGCCGGCTGTGCCGACGACGGCGGCGACGAGGGCGGCTCCGGCTCGTCGGGCGACGGCAAGGGCAAGACCACGATCACCCTGGGCCTGTTCGGGACGATGGGCTTCAAGGAAGCCGGTCTCTACGACGAGTACATGAAGCTCAACCCGGACATCACCATCAAGGAGAACGTCACCGAGCGCAACGAGAACTACTACCCCGCGCTCGTCAACCACCTCACCACCAACAGCGGTCTGATGGACATCCAGGCCGTCGAGGTGGGCAACATCGCCGAGGTGGCCACGACCCAGGGCACCAAGCTGCTCGACCTGTCGAAGTACGGCAAGGAGAGCGACTACCTGGAGTGGAAGTGGAAGCAGGCCGCCACCGCGGACGGCCAGACCATCGGTCTCGGCACCGACGTCGGCCCGATGGCCATCTGCTACCGCAAGGACCTCTTCGAGAAGGCCGGACTGCCCACCGACCGTGCGGAAGTGGGCAAGCTGTGGGCGGGCGACTGGGCGAAGTTCGTCGACGCCGGCCGTGACTACCAGAAGAAGGCGCCCTCCGGCACCACCTTCATGGACTCCCCCGGCGGCCTCATCCAGGCGATCCTCAGCAGTGAGACCGAGCGCTTCTACGACTCCTCCGGCGAGGTCATCTACAAGACCAACCCGGCCGTCAAGTCCGCCTTCGACCTGACGGCGGCCGCCGCCGAGGACGGTCTGGTCGGCAACCAGACGCAGTTCCAGCCGGCCTGGGACACGACCATCGCCAACAGCAAGTTCGCCGCGATGTCCTGCCCGCCGTGGATGCTCGGCTACATCAAGGGCAAGTCGAAGCCGGACGCGGCCGGCAAGTGGGACGTGGCCGCGGCACCCAAGTCCGGCAACTGGGGCGGCTCCTTCCTGGCGGTGCCCAAGTCCGGCAAGAACGCGGAGGCCGCGGCCAAGCTCGCCGCCTGGCTGACCGCGCCCGAGCAGCAGGCCAAGCTGTTCAAGGTGCAGGGCAACTTCCCGAGCACGCCGCCCGCGTACGAGATGGACGAGGTCAAGAGCGCCAAGAACGAGATGACCGGTGACGCCCCGATCGGCGAGATCTTCGCCGAGGCCGCCAAGAGCGCCCCGGTACAGGTGATCGGCCCGAAGGACCAGATCATCCAGCAGGGCCTGACCGACAACGGCGTGATCCTGGTCGCCCAGGGCAAGTCGGCCAAGGAGGCCTGGGAGACGGCCGTGAAGACCATCGACAACAACCTGGACCAGTGACCCGCATGACCACTGGGCACGACACCGCCGCCGCGTCCCCCGCCAAGGAGGGGGGCGCGGCCCCGGCCCGCCCGTCGGCCGGCGCGCCGGTCCCCGAGCAGGAGCGGCGGCGCCGGGCCCGGCTGTCCCGCCGCTGGCAGCGGGACATGCGCTGGAGCCCGTACGCCTTCGTCTCGCCGTTCTTCCTGCTCTTCCTCGCCTTCGGCCTGTTTCCGCTCGTCTACACGGGGTGGGCCTCGCTGCACCAGGTGGAGCTGACCGCGCCCACCGACATGAACTGGGTGGGCCTGCGCAACTACACCCGGATCTTCGACGACGACTTCTTCTGGAACGCGGCCCGCAACACCCTGACCATCGGCGTCATCTCCACCGTTCCCCAGCTGCTGATGGCGATGGGCCTGGCCCACATCCTCAACTACAAGCTGCGCGCCTCGACCTTCTACCGGGTCGTGATGCTGGCTCCGTACGCCACCTCGATCGCCGCCGCGTCGCTGGTCTTCGTGCTGCTCTTCGGCCGCGACTACGGCATGATCAACTGGGCGCTCGGCTCCGTCGGCCTCGACCACGTCGACTGGCAGAACGAGAAGTGGCCCTCCCAGATCGCCGTCTCGACGATCGTCATCTGGCGCTGGACCGGCTACAACGCGCTGATCTACCTGGCCGCGATGCAGGCGATACCGCAGGACCTCTACGAGTCGGCGGCGCTGGACGGGGCCAACCGCTGGCAGCAGTTCCTCCATGTGACGCTGCCGTCGCTGCGGCCGACGATCCTGTTCACCGTCGTGGTGTCGACGATCGGCGCCTCCCAGGTGTTCGGCGAGCCACTGCTGTTCGACGCCAACAAGGGCGCCTCGGGCGGATCCCAGCACCAGTTCCAGACGCTCGGCCTGTACCTGTACGAGCAGGGCTGGGTCAACCAGCACCTGGGCCGCGCCTCCGCCATCGCCTGGACGATGTTCCTGATCCTCATCGTGATCGGGATCGTCAACTACGTCATCTCGCGCCGGCTGCGCGCCAGTAGTCAAGGAGACCGGCCGTGACGACGACATCGACCAAGCCCCCGGCCGAGGAGGTCAGGCAGCTCCGGCGGCCCAAGGCGGCGCGCGCCGGCGGCACCCTGCACGCCGGCCCCGTCGCATACGTGATCCTCGCCCTGTTCACCGTCGGATCGCTGTTCCCGCTGGTGTGGACGGCGATCGCCGCGTCCCGCGACAACCAGCGGCTGGCCGAGACGCCACCGCCGTTCTGGTTCGGATCGAACCTGATGAACAACCTGGAGATCGCCTGGAAGGACGCCAACCTCGGCGAGGCCTTCCTCAACACCACCATCGTGGCCGGGATCTCGGCGGTCACCATCGTGGTGCTGTCGACGATCGCCGGGTTCGCCTTCGCCAAGCTGCGGTTCCGCGGCCGTAGCGCGATGATGCTGGTCGTCATCGGCACGATGATGGTGCCGCCGCAGCTCAGCGTGATCCCGCTGTACATGATGGTCGCCAAGCTGGACTGGACCGATCAGCTCCAGGCGGTGATCCTGCCGTCGCTCGTGAGCGCCTTCGGGGTCTTCTTCATGCGTCAGTACCTGTTGCAGGCGCTGCCCGACGAGCTGATCGAGGCCGCCCGGGTGGACGGCGCGAGCAGTCTGCGCGTGATCTGGCACATCGTGTTCCCGGCGGCGCGGCCGGCGATGGCGGTGCTGGGCATGCTGATGTTCGTCCAGACGTGGAACGACTTCCTGTGGCCGTTCCTGGTGCTGACCCAGACGGGCAACCCGACCGTGCAGGTGGCGGTCGCGGGCCTGGGCCGCGGCTACACCCCCGACCAGTCCCTGATCATGGCCGGCGCGCTGCTCGGCACGGTGCCGCTGCTGCTGGTCTTCACGATCTTCGGCAAGCAGATCGTGGGCGGCATCATGCAGGGCGCGGTCAAGGGCTGACACCTTCCCTCGCGCGCAAGGGGCCGGGTCACCGCCGCCTCGGCCCCTCTTTCTCACGACTTCTTTGGGAGCGCTTCCATGCCTGAACCCGCATCGCCGGTCTCCTTCCCGCCCGCCTTCCTCTGGGGCGCGGCCACCTCCGCCTACCAGATCGAGGGCGCCGTGCGGGAGGGCGGCCGCACCCCGTCCATCTGGGACACCTTCAGCCGTACGCCGGGCAGGACGGCCGACGGCGACACCGGTGACATCGCTGTCGACCACTACCACCGCTTCCGCGAGGACGTCGCGCTCATGGCCGAGCTGGGCCTGACCGCGTACCGCTTCTCGATCTCCTGGTCCCGGGTGCAGCCCACGGGCCGCGGCCCCGCGGTCCAGGTCGGGCTCGACTTCTACCGGCGGCTGGTCGACGAGTTGCTGGCGGCCGGGATCAAACCGGCCGTCACCCTCTACCACTGGGACCTGCCGCAGGAGTTGGAGGACGCGGGCGGCTGGCCCGAGCGCGACACGGCGTTCCGGTTCGCGGAGTACGCGCAGCTCGTCGGCGAGGCGCTCGGCGACCGGGTGGAGCAGTGGATCACGCTCAACGAGCCCTGGTGCAGCGCCTTCCTCGGCTACGGCTCCGGGGTGCACGCCCCGGGCCGTACGGAACCGGCCGCCGCGCTGCGGGCGGCCCACCACCTGAACCTGGCGCACGGGCTCGGCACGTCCGCGCTGCGGTCGGTGATGCCGGCCCGCAACACGATCGCGGTGTCCCTCAACTCCTCGGTGGTGCGCCCCGTCTCGCAGGACCCGGCGGACCTGGCGGCGGCGCGGAAGATCGACGACCTGGCCAACGGGATCTTCCACGGCCCCATGCTGCACGGCGCCTACCCGCAGACCCTGACGGCCGCGACGGCGTCGGTGACCGACTGGTCGTTCGTCCAGGACGGCGACCTGACGGCCGCCCACCAGCGGCTGGACGCGCTGGGCCTCAACTACTACACCCCGACGCTGGTCTCGGCGGCCGACCCGGACGCGAAGGGCCCGCGCGCCGACGGTCACGGCGCGAGCTCCCACTCCCCCTGGCCGGCCGCGGACGACGTGGCCTTCCACCAGACGCCGGGCGAGCGCACCGCGATGGGCTGGACCATCGACCCGTCCGGCCTGCACGAACTGATCATGCGGTACCGGCGGGAGGCGCCCGGCCTGCCGCTGTACATCACCGAGAACGGCGCGGCCTACGACGACAAGCCCGACCCCGACGGCCGCGTCCACGATCCCGAGCGCATCGCCTATCTGCGCGGCCACCTCGCGGCGGTCCACCGGGCCGTCGCGGACGGCGCCGACGTCCGGGGGTACTACCTGTGGTCCCTGATGGACAACTTCGAGTGGGCCTACGGCTACGGCAAGCGGTTCGGCGCGGTCTACGTCGACTACGCGACCCTGGAGCGCACCCCGAAGTCGAGCGCCCGCTGGTACGGCGAGGCGGCGCGGTCGGGGTCGCTCCCGCCGGTCGAGGGCGCCTAGGTCCTCGATGGAGGGAGGTCGAGGCGCGGCACCGGTGGGGGGTGATGCCGCGCCCCGGGCTTCGGGGGTGCACGGGACGTGTGCAGCGTCAGCACCCTAGCCAGCCGGACTCGGGCAAATCGCCCGATCCGGACGGCCGTCGGGGAACTTATGGTGCGCTTAAGGCAGGGATCGGGGGCGCTTGAGGGTCGCGCTCGATCTGCCCTGTCTGCGGCGTCTCATGGACCCGCGGTGGCTGCGCCGCCCGGGCGTCCGCTCGCGTGGGTCCAGCTGGATCCAGATCCGCACCTCGGTGCCGCCCAGCACCGACGAACCGATCCGTACGTCGCCGCCCGTCGCCTCCGCGAGCCGGCGCACGATGTCCAGCCCGAGCCCGGTCGACCCGTCGCTGCCGGAGCCCCGGCCGCGCGCCATCGCCGCCTCGGGGTCGGCTATGCCGGGCCCCGCGTCGGAGACCAGCACGATCACCGCGTCCTCGCCGTTGTGCACGTCGACCGCGAAGGCGGTGCCCTCGGGGGTGTGCCGGAAGACGTTGCCCAGCAGGGCGTCGAGGGCGGCGGCGAGGTCCGCGCGGGCCACGGGTATGCGCACCGGGCGCTCCACACCGGCCGTGCGCACCTTGCGGCCCTCGTCCTCGGCCAGCGCCGACCAGAACTCCATCCGCTCGCGCACCACCTCCGCCGCGTCGCACCCGGCGCCCGGACCGGCCGCCGCGGTCTGCGGCTTGGCCTCCCGGGCGGTCCTGATGATCGTGTCGACCTCACGCTCCAACTGGGCCACCGCGGCCCGGGTCTGCTCGGCGGCCGGCCCGTCCCCGAGCGAGGCCGCGTTGAGCCGCAGCACCGTCAGCGGTGTCCGCAGCCGGTGGGACAGGTCCGCGGCCAGCTCCCGCTCGTTGGCGAGGAGCTGGACGACCTGGTCGGCCATCGAGTTGAACGCCACGGCCGCCAGGCGCAGTTCCCGCGGCCCCTCCTCGGGCACCCTGGCGCCCAGCCGGCCGTCGCCCAGTTCGCGCGCGCCCTCGACCAGCCGCTGCGCCGGGCGCACCATCCGCGCGCCCAGCCGGTCGGCGACCGCGACAGACCCGACGATCAGCGCGAGCCCGACCCCGGCCAGCACCGCCCAGGCCGCGGCCACTCCCCTGGTGACGGCGGCGTCGGGGATGAACACCTCGACCACGGCGAACTCGCCGGAGCTCAGCGCGACCGGTTGCAGCAGCGCCGAGCCGCCGCTCGCCGCGGCCGTCGAGGCACGGCCCAGCTCCCGGGTCGCCTCGATGTCCGCGTCGGCGGCCCGCTGCCGCCCGACACCGACGGCTCGCGCGCCGTCGCCGCGCGGTATGTGCAGGGCCATCACATCGCCCGAACCCGCCGCGGCGACCGCGCGTTCGAGCTGGTCGCGGTCGGTGGTGATGGACAGCGCCGGCGCGATCTCCGCGGCGTTCCGCTCGGCGTCGGAGAACGCGCGGTCGCGGGCCAACTCCTTGACGACCAGCCCGAGCGGGACCGCGAAGGCGACCACGACCATGGCGGTGACCGCCAGCGAGACCTTGACCAGTGCCCACCTCATGGCCGCGCCTGTGCCTGCGGGGGTTCCAGCTTCACTCCGACGCCGCGCAGGGTGTGCAGATAGCGCGGGCGCGCGGCCGTCTCGCCCAGTTTCCTGCGCAGCCAGGACAGATGGACGTCGATGGTCTGGTCGTCGCCGTAGGACTGCTGCCACACCTCGGCGAGCAGCTCCCTGCGCGACACGACCACCCCGGGCCGCCCGGCCAGGAAGGCCAGCAGGTCGAACTCGCGCCGGGTCAGGTCCAGTCGGACGCCGTCCAGCTCGGCCTGGCGGCGCAGCGGGTCCACCGTCAGTCCGCCCACCCGCAGCACCGGGGACGGCGGGGTGTCACCGCCGGTCGCGCGGGAGCGGCGCAGGACGGCGGCGATCCGTGCGGAGAGGTGCTCCACCGAGAAGGGCTTGGTCAGATAGTCGTCCGCGCCGTCGTTCAGCAGCCGGACGACCTCCGTCTCGTCGTCCCTCGCCGTGGCGATGATCACGGGCACGTCCGTGATGCCGCGCAGCATCTTCAGGGCCTCGGAGCCGTCCAGGTCGGGCAGGCCGAGGTCCAGGATGACCACGTCGAAACGGAAGTGGGCGACCTCGCGCAGCGCCTCCAGCGCCGTGCCGACGCTGCGCACGGTGTGCGCGGCGTCGGTCAGGTGCCGGATGAGCGCCGAGCGTACGAACTGGTCGTCCTCGACCACGAGAACACTTGCCATGCGCCGCACCGTACGCCATGCGAGGGAGCCGGGTCCGGCGCCTGTGGACAACCCGGCGCCTGTGGACAACTCCGTGCGCAACTCCTTGTCCACAGTGACCGGTGGGACAGCGGTGGCATGGGTGAGGCAGTATGGCCCGCGATGCTCAGAGGACTTGTCCACGTACTGGCCTGGTCGCTCGCCACCGGCGCGGCGACCACGCTGTCGTGGTGGGGTGTCCACTCGGTCATGGCGGGCACGGTCTACGACCCGCCGCGCGCCCTGCCCGTCACCGCGGCCGACGCGAGCACCCGTGAGCCGCGGCCGACGTCCACCGCCGCGAGCACGCGCCGGCCCGGACCGTCGCGGAGTGCGAGCTCCGCGCCGGCCACGCGGAAGCCGGCCCCCTCCGCCACCCCGAGCGCCTCCCCGAGGCCGAGCGCTCCGGCCTCGGCTCCCGTGTCCGGACAGGTCAAGAGCTACGCCACCGAGGGCGGCCGGGTCGTCTTCGACCTCGGCGACGCCTCCGCGACGCTGGTGTCGGCGACCCCGGACGCGGGCTGGTCGATGCAGGTGTGGAAGACGGAGACGTGGATCCGGGTGGAGTTCGCGGCCGGCGCGCAGCGGGTGTCGGTGTTCTGCACGTGGCACGACGGGCCACCGCGGGTGGAGATCGGTACGTACTAGCCCCGCGCCGGTGCCCCGGGGCGGTACCCCGCGCCGGTATTCGCGCCGCCGTGCTCCGCGCCTCGTGCTCCGCGGCCCCGCGCCCGCGCGTCGGCGTTCAGCGGAAGACGGAGGGCGGCGGTGCCGGTGAGGCGACCGCCCCGGCGTCCGACACCGGCGTCGCGCCCCCCGTGAAGTCGGCGAGCCTGCGGCCGTGGTCGACGCGGCCGGGATGGGGGTCGGAGGCGGCGCGGCGGGTCAGCTCGGCCAGCGGCAGCGGCAGGTCGGAGGCGACGAGGATCACGTTCCCGAAGCGCTTTCCCCTGAGCACCGCCGGATCGGCGATCAGGGCGAGCTCGCCGAAACGGGCGGCGGCGGTGGCGATCTGGCCGCGCAGGTGCGCGAGCGGCGGGCCGTCGGCCACGTTGGCGGCGTACAGACCACCGGGCCGCAGCGCCCGGCGGACCTCGTCGAGGAACTCGGTCGAGGTGAGATGGCCCGGCGTCCGGGCCCCGCTGAACACATCGGCGACGATCAGATCGGCCCAGCCGTCCGGCACCTTGGCGAGCCCTTCGCGGGCGTCCGCCGACCGCACCCGGATGCGCGCGCCCGGCGCCAACGGCAACTCCCGGCGGACCAGTTGGACGAGGGACGCGTCACGTTCGACGACCTGCTGGGTGGAGCGGGGGCGGGTGGCGGCGACGTAACGGGCGAGCGTGAGGGCGCCACCGCCGAGGTGCACGGCCTGGAGCGGCTTGCCGGGCAGGCCGGCGAGGTCGATGACGTGGCCGAGGCGCCGCTGGTACTCGAAGAAGAGGTACGCCGGATCGTCCAGATCGACGTGGGACTGCGGGGCCCCGTCGATCAGCAGGGTCCAGGCCCGCGCCCGGTCCCGGTCCGGTATCAGCTGGGCGAGGCCGCCGTCGACGGTCTCCTCGACGGCGGCGAGCGCGGCCTGCGCGCGCCGCGGCTTTCTGGACTTTCCCACGCGACCATTATCCGCGGGTGCGGCGGCATCGGCTCGGTCGGCCGTGGCGGCCGGTGGCCGTCAGCGGCAGTTGTCCGCCGCCTCGATCGTCCGTGCCGCCTCGCCCAGCGCCCGGCGCAGCATCGCCGGGTCGGTCGCCGGCTCGGACTCGCCGGGCGGCAGCAGCCAGGCCGATCCGGGCAGCGCCTCGGAGCCGCCGGGCAGTGCCTCCGGTCCGCCGGGCGGCGGCTCGGGGGCCAGCCGCAGTCCGCGTCCGTCGGTCTCCGTGCAGGTGCTGCCAGGCATGTCCCACGCCGCCGCCGTGCCGGGCGGGACCACGAAGCAGAGGGTGTCGCAGCCGTCGTCGTGCAGGACCGGGCCCACGGCCTCGACCTCACCGCGCCGCAGGATGTCCACCGCTTCCAGGCCCTGTCGGGCGGGCACCGTCACGAGGTCGCACGCCGGCAGCGGTGTACACGGATCGATGCTCCGGCTGGTCTTCATCCCGGCCTCCACCACGGAACCCCTCCTTGAGCGAGCAGTTCGGGAGTCGGGCGGCTCCCGGTCCACCCGGTTCAACGCCGGACCGCGTCAACGGCTACGGCGGAAGTGCGCCGCGAAGGATGGCAGTTCATGGCAGATCCTGGATGAGATATCCGATTTGTAGCCAAACACAGCGTGGCGTACCCGACACAGCAGGTACGTTCTTGCCCGCCGGAATCAGGGCGTCACTTTGGCTTGACAGCGCAACTCACCTTGTTCCGGCATGGTTCGACGGTTCGCACGAGAGGACCCGGCCATGACGTCGTCGAGCGTGACCTCGTCCCAGCCCAACCGGCCACCGCGGCCGAACCTCGCCTTCCGGCGCCTGCGCGGCAGGCGTTCACCTGCCGAGTTCGCCGCGGCGGTGCGGCGCGCCGCCCGCGAGATCGGCGAGCGGGTCAGCTGTGACGCGCGCTACATCGGCCGGGTGGAGGCGGGCGAGATCCGCTGTCCCAACTACGCCTACGAGCGGGTGTTCCTGCACATGTTTCCCGGACGCACGCTCACCGACCTGGGATTCGCACCCCGCTCGTCCGTTCGCGGCCGGGGGCGCGGGGCGCGCACGGACGAGGACACGCCCCCGGTGCACTCCCAGAGCCCGGCGCAGACCACGAGTGAGACGCGCGGGGCGGGCGAGCCGTATGACACCACGCAGAACCCGTACGACACGCACATCAACTACGAGGAGAGCGACGTGCTGCGTCGCGCATTCATGACCGGCGGGGGCGCCACCGTGGCCGCCGCCTCGCTGAGTCCCTTCGGGCTCGCCCCCGACGCCTCGGCGGCGCAACGCCCCGCGCGCCGCGCCGGCGCGAGCGAGGCGGGCGCGCTCGAAGAGGCCGTCCGCAGAATCCGGTTGCTCGACGACCGGCACGGCGCCGACGGGCTGTACCGGCGTGCGGCGGCCCCGCTGCGCGCCGCGTACGCGCTCCTGGACGCCGGCGCCACCCGGCAGGCGACCGCCGACCGGCTGCACTCGGGCGCCGGTGAACTGGCCATCTCCGTGGGGTGGCTGGCGCACGACTCGGGCCGGTTCGACGACGCCCGCTCGCACTACGCCGAGGCCCTGGCGACCGCGCGCATGACCGGCGACCCGGCGCTGGAGGCGCACGCCTTCTGCAACACGGCGTTCCTCGCCCGGGACGCCGGGCGGCCGCGGGAGGCCGTACGGGCCGCGCAGGCCGCGCAGCGGATCGCGCGGCCCCTGGGCTCGGCCCGGCTGATGTCGCTGCTGGCCCTGCGCGAGGCGGGGGGATGGGCGGGGCTCGCCGACACCACGGGCTGCGCGCAGGCGCTCACCCGCGCGCACGCCTTCTACGAGCGGGGCCCGTCGGACGCCGATCCCGAGTGGATGACCTTCTACGGCGAGGCCGAGCTGGAGGCGCTGGAGGCGCAGTGCTGGTCGACGCTGGGCGACTGGACCCGGGCGTCGCGGCACGCGCGGCGGGCGGCGCATCTGCAGGATCCGCACTTCACCCGGAACATCGCGCTGTACACGGCGGAGCTCGCCGACGACCTCGCGCGCGGGGGGCGGCCCGACGAGGCCGCCGCCGCCGGGATGCGCGTGCTGGACCTGCTCGACGAGGTGCAGTCGTCACGCATCCAGACGATGCTGGCGGGAACGGCGAGGGTGCTGCTGCCGCACCGGCGGGCGTCCGGGGTGTCGGAGTTCCTGGAACGGCACGCCTCGGCGCCGCGCCCGGTGTGACGGGGGCGCCGTGGCGACCGGCCGCTTCGCCCACCCCCTCGTACGGCCGGTCACCCCGCCAGGTGGCCGAGGTCGTTCCAGCTCTCGATGGCCGGCTCGCCGTAGGCCCAGCCCAGGACGGACAGCGACGTCGGGTTGAGGCGGATGCGGGCCGCGAAGTCGAGGGGCAGATTCAGCCAGCGGGCGCCGATCGACCGCAGGATGTGGCCGTGGGCGAAGATCAGGACGTCGCTGTCCTGCGCGCGGGCCCAGGTGACGACCGCGTCGGCGCGGGCAGTCATGTCGGCCAGGCTCTCGCCCTCGGGGACGCCGTCGCGCCAGATCAGCCAGCCGGGGCGCCGGGCCTGGATCTCGGCGGGGGTCAGGCCCTCGTAGGCGCCGTAGTCCCATTCCAGGAGCGCGTCCCAGGTGCTCGCGCGGCTGCCGAAGCCGGCCAGCTCGCAGGTCTCCCGCGCGCGGGAGAGCGGGCTGGTGCGGACCTCGACGCCGGGGAGCCCGGCGTACGGGCCGTGGTGCAGGCGTTCGCCGAGGAGTTTCGCGCCGCGCCGCCCCTCGTCGAGGAGGGGGATGTCGGTCCGGCCGGTGTGCTTTCCGGCCAGCGACCACTCCGTCTGCCCATGCCGGGCGAGCAGGATGCGCGGTGCCATGAGGGGACGGGACCTTTCGGGGAGAAGAACCGAGGCGGAACGTCTCCATCATCGCGCACCCCGTCCGGGGGCAACCCGGGGGGCGATCCCGGCGTCTATCAGGGCCGGAAGGGCACCCGTAGGGTGACCGCACGTACACCGTAAAGTGGTTCGACCGGCCGCAGGGCCGAGGGGCGCCGCGAGGAGAAGGGGGAGGGCGATCGGATGCCGCACGCCGAGACACCGGGCATCGAGGCGGCTCCGCGAACCCGGTTGCGCTGGTGGTCCGAGCTGCCGCTCATCCTCCTCGTGTACGCCTGCTACTCGGCGGGCCGGCTGCTCGCCCGGGGCGACGTCACCACCGCCGTCGACCACGGCCTGGCGATCCTGCGCATCGAGAAGGCCCTCCACCTCAACGCCGAGCACCCGCTCAACCGCCTGTTCACCCGCGAGGCGTGGATAGGCATACCGGCGGACTTCTGGTACGCCTCGCTGCACTACCTGGTCACACCGGCGCTGCTCATCTGGCTCTTCCGGTCCCGGGCCGTGCGCTACCGCGCGGCCCGGACCTGGCTGATGACCTCGACCTTCATCGGCCTGATCGGGTTCACGCTGATGCCGACCTGCCCGCCCAGGCTGCTGTCCGCCGGGTACGGCTTCGTGGACACGATGGCGCAGTACAGCACCTACGGCTGGTGGGCCGGCGAGGCCAGCGCGCCGCGCGGCCTGGGGGGCATGACCAACCAGTACGCCGCGATGCCGAGCCTGCACGTCGGCTGGGCACTGTGGTGCGGGGTGATCCTGTGGCGGTACGGCGGGACGCGCCTGGCCAAGGTCGCCGGCGTGGTCTATCCGCTGGTGACCACGATCGTGGTGATGGGCACCGCGAACCACTACTTCCTCGACGCCGTCGCGGGCGCCGCCGTGATGGGCGCGGGTCTGCTGCTGGCGCCGTACGTGATGCGGGCCGCGAACCGCGTGCGGACGTCGCTGACGGCGCGCACCGCACCGGCCACGGCGGGCTCCCCCGTCGCTCGGGCCTCGATTGTCGGTGGTGGATGTCAGACTTCGGCGGGTGAGCGAATTCCACGGCAGCGCGAGTCGCGGTTCGGAGCGGGAGCCGAGCCGGGTGCCTCCCCCTCGGACGCGGGGGACGGCGCTCCGGCACCGGCTCGCTGAGCTGCGCGGTCCCGACGTCCCGGCCAAGGCGCTGGACGCCCGCGCCCTCGCGGCCCTGGCCGCGAACCCCGGGTGCAGACGGCGTGCCCTCCTCGACGGCGCCGGGGTGAACAAGGCGGCGCTGGCCGGCGCGCTGGGCGCCCCCTCGGCGTTCGGGCAGTCGCAGTTCGCCTTCATGCGGGGCAACGCGTTCGAGGCACGGGTCAAGGCGGACGGCGGCGCGGACCTGCTGCGGCTCGCGCACGAGAAACTCGACGCGGGCGCCGAGCCGCCGGCGCGGGCACGCGTGCCGGAGCTGTCCGCCGTCGGGCCCGAGGGCCGTGCCGCGCGCACGGCACTGGCGCTGCGCGAGGCCGTGGAGGCAGGCGGCTGGACGCTGCTCGACCATCCGATGCTCGCGCTGGACGTCGCGGGCTCCCCCGCGTTCCTGGAGCCGGACGCCGTGGTCGTGCACCCGGACGGCGGCTGGACGGTCGTGGAGATCAAGTCGTTCCCGATGCTGGACGGTTCCGCGGACCCCGCGAAGGTGGGCGCCGCCGCGCGGCAGGCGTCGGTGTACGTGCTGGCGCTGGAGCAGGTCGCCGCCCGGATGACCCCCGCCCCGCCGGTACGGCACCAGGTCCTGCTGGTCTGCCCGAAGGACTTCTCCAACCTCCCCACGGCCTCCGCCGTCGACGTGCGCAAGCAGCGCGCCGTCACCCGGCGCCAGCTGGCCCGCCTCACCCGTGTCGAGGACATCGCCGACGCGCTCCCCGAGGGCACCTGCTTCTCCCCCGAGCTGCCCCCCGACCGGCTCACGGCCGCCGTCGAGTCGGTCCCGGCGACGTACGCGCCGGAGTGCCTGTCCGCGTGCGAGCTGGCCTTCCACTGCCGGGAACGCTCCCGCGCGCGGGGCGCGGTGACCTCCCTCGGCCGCTCGCTGCGCGCCGAGCTGGGCGGCCTGACCACCGTCGAGGACATCCTCGCGGCGTCCCGCGGCGAACAGGGCGACCCGGACGATCCGGCGGTCGCGGCCCTGCGCCGGGCGGCCCTCCTGCGCGCCGAGGCGCTGGGCCGGCGACCCGGGACGACCGGGCCCTCACATCCCGAGGCACCGCAGCGGCGCGTCGAGTCCCCGGAGGGCGCCCGGTGTCGCTGATCTCCACTCTCGCCCGCCTGGAGGCCGTCGAGAGCGGCCGGGCCCAGCCGGCCGCCACCGTCCGGCACCGGCACCTGTCCGAGCGCCCCCTCGTCCTCGTGCCGCTGACCACCGCCGGTGAGGCCGGCGCCCCGCTCGGCGCGCTGGTCGGCACGGACCGGGACGCGCCCCTCCTGCTGGCGGTACCGCAGCCGCGCGACCGCGACCTCCGGTTCACCTTCCTGGCCGAACTGGCGGAGGTGGTCCTGCCGTACATCGACGCGCATGCCGAGAGCGTCGAGGCGGCCGAGCGCACCGACACCGACCCGGAGACCGGCAAGCGGGTCAAGGTCGAGGTCGAACTGTGCGCGGACGCCCCGCAGGTGATCGTGCCGAGCCGTCCGGGCGTCGACCTCGTACGGCTGCTGGGGCGTTCGATGCGCTTCCGCCGTACGGCGGAGCAGGACCCGGAGGCTCCGTATCCGGCGCCGCCCCGGGTGCCGCTGCTCGGCCGCTGGCTCACGCACTACGGGGAGCGCGCCCGGGTCCCCGGCTCCTCGCTGCTGCTGGCGCTGACGGACGTGCTCTCCCGGCACTGGGCGACCGGCCAGTCCAGCCTGGAGGACCAGCACCTCGGCGCGCTGCTCGCCTGGATCGACCCGCCGCCGGGCACGACCGGCGCCGAGGCCGCGCTGCGGGCCGAGCTGGACCGGGACGGGGACGGCCAGCTCCGGTGGCCGCCGGCGGGTCCGGCCACCGACCCGGCGTTCGACAACAAGCTGCTCGCCCCGGCCATCGAGCGCTACGACCGGGCGCGTACGGCCCTCGCCGCCGCCGAGGACGGCCTGGAGGCGGACGACCGGCTCGGGGACGCCACCGCGGCCGAGCGGGAGATCCGCGCGCTGGTCGAGCGGGTCACGCGTCCCACCTGGGACGCGGTCTGGCGGGGCCTGGACCTGCTGCGGGAGCTGCCCGAGGGGGCGCGCGTCGAGGAGCGCTGGACGCGCGACCGCTGGTCGTTCACCGGGCATCGTGACCGGGTGGTCTCGGGCGAGCCACCGCAGCCGCGCCGCGACGACGCGGTGACGGCGGCGAACAAGCTGGCCGCGCGCGAGCGCGAACAGGCGCGTCTGGAGGCCCAGGAGGCTCTCGACGATCCGCTGGTGATGGCGGGACGGCGGCTGTCCGGGGAGGCGTTCTCGGGCGAGGTCACGGAGGTGGTCATGGCGTACGGCGAGGGCAGGCGCCCGAGCCCGCGCCCCCTGGTGACCGTCCGCACGGACGACCGGCCGCATCTGGGCGAGCGGGCGAAGGTGTACCGCTCCCTGAACGGAAAACCGCAGGCAGCGGAGTTCGTCGGGTACGAGGGCGAGGGTGTGGTCCTGCGGATCCTCGACAAGATGGGCCGTGGCAAGGAGCCCGAGGCCGGATCCGTGCCGGAGAAGGGCGACGCCCTGTGCTTCACGCTCTTCGAGCACGAGCAGCGGGGCGGGGCGAAGCTCCCCGACCCGGAGGAGACGCCGTGGACGCACGGCGGGCCGCCCGGTGAGCGGACCGCGCCGGAGCCCGCCGATCCCGTCACCGAGGAGGACGTCCTGTGACCACGGAGACCGCCCTCGACCCCGGTGCCGCGGCGGCGCGTGCGACCGAGGCGATCCTGCGCGACACCCTGCACGGTGCGCACCGCGGGGTCGTCGTCGACTCCCCGCCGGGCGCGGGCAAGTCCACGCTCGTGGTGCGCGCGGCACTCGAACTGGCCGAGGCGGGCCGCCCGCTGATGGTCGTCGCGCAGACCAACGCCCAGGTCGACGACCTGGTGCTGCGGCTCGCCGAGAAGGATCCCGAGCTGCCGGTGGGCCGGCTGCACAGCAGTGACGCCGACCCGTACGACAAGGTGCTGGACGACCTGCCGCAGGTACGGAAGTCGGCGAAGGCGGGGGACCTGGCGGGGCTGCCCGTGGTCATCTCCACCGCCGCCAAGTGGGGTCATGTGAAGGCCGACGAGCCCTGGCGGCACGCGATCGTCGACGAGGCGTACCAGATGCGCTCGGACGCGCTGCTGGCGGTGGCCGGGCTGTTCGAGCGGGCGCTGTTCGTGGGCGACCCGGGGCAGCTGGACCCGTTCGCGATCGTGGGCAGCGAGCAGTGGGCGGGGTTGTCGTACGACCCCTCGGGGTCCGCCGTGACGACCCTGCTCGCCCACAACCCCGAGCTGCCGCAGCACCGGCTGCCGGTCTCCTGGCGGCTGCCGGCCTCGGCGGCCCCCCTCGTCTCGGACGCGTTCTACCCCTACACGCCCTTTCGTAGCGGCACCGGTCACGGCGACCGGCGGCTCACCTTCGGGGTCGCGTCGGACGGTTCCGGTCCCGACCGGGTGATCGACGAGGCCGCGGAGTCCGGCTGGGGCCTGCTGGAGCTGCCGGCCCGGCACACGCCGCGCACCGATCCGGAGGCGGTGCGGGCGGTGGCGTCGGTGGTACGGCGGTTGCTGGACCGGGGCGGAGCGGCCACGTCGGAGCGGTCGTCCGAGCCGACGCCGCTGACCGCCGACCGGATCGCGGTCGGCACGGCTCACCGTGACCAGGCGGCCGCCGTCCGGGCGGCCCTCGCCGAGCTGGGCGTCCGCGAGATCACCGTCGACACGGCGAACCGGCTCCAGGGCCGGGAGTACGACGTCACGGTCGTCCTGCACCCGCTCTCCGGCCGCCCGGACGCCACCGCCTTCCACCTGGAGACCGGCCGCCTGTGCGTCCTGGCCTCCCGCCACCGGCACGCGTGCATCGTGGTCTGCCGGGAGGGAGTGAGCGAACTCCTGGACGACTACCCGTCGACGGAGCCGGTCCAGCTGGGAACCCTGGTCAAGTTCCCGGACGGCTGGGAGGCGAACCACGCCGTCTTGGCCCACCTGGCCGAACACCGCATCCGCTGGACCCCATGACCCACGACACCGAGCACACCCCCCGCCGGACGGAGTCCGCCACGCCGCCGAAGGCGGCCGATGAACACAGCCCCGGACGGCTGGGAGGCGAACCACGCCGTCTTGGCCCACCTGGCCGAACACCGCATCCGCTGG
>NZ_JBVKBE010000024.1:0-74759 GCF_055657325.1 Streptomyces sp. NPDC107562
GGTACAGCACCCCGTTGATCACCCGGCGGTGATCACTCCACCGGCCCCCACGCGCACCACCGCGAGGTAAGAACGACTCCAGCCGATCCCACTCCGCGTTCGTCAGATCTCCACGTCCCATGCAGTCAGCCTGCCCCCAACACCCCACTCACGGCAGGAGATCCGAGAAACAGTGCCTAATCCCAGGGGCTGTTGCATGATTGCGTTTCGTCCGGAGTGCCGTGCTGGCCCGTCCTTGGAGGGAACGCCCCGGTTCGGGCAGGGGGGCGGACGCGGTGCAGGCACGGTCTCAGTGATCATGTGAGTGTCGAAGTCCCATGAACACATGGCGAGTCCGTGCCTGCTCCTGCATCTTCCCTCATGCCCACCGCACTGGCCCAACTGGGCCGGACTGCCGCGTCGGCCCCGCTTGCGGACGCGGTCACACTGTCCGGCTTCCTGGACCTGGTGCCCGACCCGCGAAGCGTTCGCGGCCGCCGCTACCGGTTGTCCGCCCTGGTCGCCGCAGCCGCGGCAAGTGTCCTGGCCGGTGCCCGCTCGCTCACCGCGATCTCGGAGTGGATCAGCGACGCGCCCGCGTGGGCCTGCCGGGTTCTCGGCTTCCCCACCGACCCTCTCTCCGGCACGGTGTCCGTCCCGCACCCCCACACCCTGCGCCGTCTGCTCGTTCAGCTCGACGGTGACGCCCTGGACCGGGCGATCGGCGCCTTCCTCACCACTCGCGCCACCCCGGCCGGTCCCGGACTGCGTGCGATCGCCGTCGACGGCAAGGCCCTGCGCGGCTCACGCACCGCTACCACCACCTACGTCGCCCTGCTCGCCGCGATGGATCACACCGGCCGTCCTGGCCCAGCGCCAAGTCGCCGACAAGAGCAACGAGATCCCCGCCTTCCGGCCCCTACTGGACAGCGTCGACCTGACCGGCACGGTTGATGCCGATCTCGAATTTTGGTTCTGGCCGCGCTTCCGTGAATGATCTTGGGTCTGGTGTAATGCCAGGGTGGTGTCGAGCGCCGGGCACCGGGCCAGCTCAGTGGGCGGGGACGGGCGGAAAGATGGTGGCGGCAGAGCCTGGGAGTGCTGTGATGGGGTCGGCGCGAGCGGCCTGGGACCTGATGCCCCTGGAAGGCGTGGGGCCGCTGTCTTTCAGCATGGATATGGCTGAGGTTGCCGCAGCGCTACCGGACATGATCGAGCTACGTCGGTTCCAGGCAGACCCATCGTTTCGGGAGATCCTGGGCCTGGAGTTCGGTGCAGGGCCTTCGGAACCTGCCGTGTACGCCTACTTCATTGACAGCCTGTTGTTCTGCGTCGCGGTCGAAGCGGTCCGGGGACCCCAGGTATCGCTCTGAGGCAGGGAGTTGACCGGCTGCGTGCCCGCTGATCTGGAGCGGTTCCTCTTGCAAGCTCACGAGTGCGGGGTGATCGACGTGTCCTACGGTCCGCGAGGGAACCCTGGAGCCAACGGGCTCGGTCTGGTCGTGCGGGTACAGGAGGTCGCATCCGGTGTGGCGACTCGGCCGGTCATGGTGGGTCAGGCCTGGGCCGACAGGTGCACCGACGACTGGGAAGGCGCGATCCCGGAATGCGAATGGGTGGGCCGCCAGTGGACCTACCCGGGTCATTCAGAACACTGGCCCCCGCCCGGGCACGCACCGAACTGGCATGGTTGGCAGCCTCCTTTCTAGCCCGAACCGCTCTCTCGATGGAGCTCAGCCTGGAAGCCGTGAAGCTCACGGTCGAGTGATGATGCGGATTCTGAGGAGTCTGAAGGACGCCCGGTTGTACATACTCCTCTTGATCGTTTTCACTCTGTTCACGTTGCCTTCGACGACTCCGGAGCTCCATTCGAGGGTGAGGCCGGCAGTAACGGCGTCGAGGTCATGGCGGAGGAAGCCAGCGAAGCCGCGGACTGGTGCGGGGGCGTTTTGTTCGGCCTGGCGGATCCAGTCCTTCAGCATGTGTCCGCGGCGGTGTGTGACGAGGTCGTGGAAAGTACGGGCCAGGTCGCAGGCGCGAGTGATGTCCGGGCAAGCGAGCCGGACTTGGAGAAGTCGCTCGTTATCCTTCGGCGCGAGGTCTTCGCGACGGCACATGATCCACGAGGTGATCCTTCGCGGGCTGGGGATGTCGGCGCGCACAGGTTCGGCGGTGCCGTCGCGGAGGGCGGCGAAGTGTTTGCGGATGGCCTGGACGCTGCCACGGTAGCCCTGTGCCCGGATCTCAGCGAGAACCTGGGGTGCGGTGACGCTTCCGCCGGTGTCGGTGAGGCGGGCGGTGGCGTATGCCTTGAACGGGGCGAGGACGCCGGTGGGACGTCGGTCGCGGGCGGAGACGAGGAGGACGTCGAGGTCGGTGTCGCGGAAGCGGCGTACGGTCTTGCGGTCCAGGTGGAGGCGGCGGGCGATGGCGCTGATGGTCCAGCCGGCAGTCACGAGCCGATGGACGTCTGCGTAACGCTCCCGGGTCCGCTCGATGATCTGAGTGCGGGGCAGTTCGGCGGGCGGCAACTCGGTGATCGTGACGGTCGCCGACACCGGCACATCGGTATCCTCCTCTGTGTGTTTCCGCAGGCAGGAGCGGTGTTGGTGGCAGGTCTTCTCCACGGCTGCACCGAGGTTCTGCAGCAGGTGCCACCGGTCGGCGACCTCCAGGGCGTCCGGTGCGGCCTCTTTGACAGCCTTGCTGTAAGCGGTGGCGCGGTCCCTGCAAATGATCTCGGCGCCGGGATGCGCGGTGAGCCAGGCGGCGAAGGTGTCGCACTCGCGGTCGGGCAGGATGTCGACGACGCGGCCGGACTCGACGTCGACCAGCAGCGTGCCGTACCGCTTTACCTTCCGGAAGGCGAAGTCGTCGACACCGAGGACGCGCGGCGCCCGTTCTGGGACGGCCGGCTCCGTGAGCAGGCCCAGCAATCGGGTCCGGCCCGCCTTCAGCTGCAGCCGCCGGCACAGCCGTTGGCCGGGACGGCCACCGAGCTCGACGGCGACCGCGTGTTGCCACTGCTTCAGTCCGAGGCTGCAGCGGCGGTACCGCTCGCTGAGATTGGCGACCTGCTCGACGAACGTCCGCCTTGGACACCGGCTGCGGTCGCAGAAGAACCGCCGGACCCGTAACCGCACGGTCAGGCTCTGGCCGTTCACCGGCAGTCCGGCCAGGCACCGCTCGTACGACGAATGCACCCTCGATGCCTGCGAGTTGCATCCCGGACAACGTGGTGGCGGCCCGCATGCGACCGCCTCGACAACCAGCCCTGCGGCGGCCTCGGTGACGTGCGTCAACCGCACATCGAAACCGGAGAACAGAACATCAGCGAGCGATTCGACCCCCATGCACAGGATGTCCCACAGAGGATCGTTCCTGCATGCCGCCGCTGACCTAGGAATTCACGGAACTGCAGTCAGAACCAGATTCAAAGAGCGCCATCACGCGTCACCGCCGATGCGCTGCACACCCAGCACGCTCACGGCACCTACTTCCGCCGGCGCGGTGCCCACTACATCGCCCAGGTCAAGGCCAACCATCCCGGACTGCTCGACCGCCTCCGCCGCCTGCCCTGGCGCGAGATCACACTCGACCACCACGACCGCACCCGCGCCCACCACCGCCTGGAGATCCGGCGGCTGAAGACCGCCGCATCGCCCACATCGAATACCCCGACGCCCGACAGGCTTTGCAAGTCGTGCGCTGGAGGAAGGACTTCACCAACGGCAAACTGACCATCGAACGCGTCTACCTGGTCACCAGCCTGCCGCCCGGCGCGGCCACCGGCGCCCAGCTCGCCGACTGGATCAGAGGCCACTGGAAGATCGAGAACCAGCTCCACCACGTTCGCGACCGCACGTTCCGATAGGACGACTCCAAGATCCATGCCGGGCATCTCCCGCGCGTCATGGCCGGCCTGCGCAATCTCGCCATCGGCGTCCACCGTCAGGACGGCCACACCAACATCGCCGCCGCCCTACGCCACACCGCCCGCGACTGCCGCAGACCCCTGACCGCCCTCGGCATCACCGGATGAACCCGGACAGACCTCGATCACGCAAGAGACCCTGGGGTGCGAGGGCCGCCAGGAGGCCAACGGCTTCGGCGATGTAGCGGTAGGCCGTCGTCGTGCCGATACCGAACCCTGCTGCCAGTTGGGCATAGGGGTGCCCGTTGCGCAGGTGGGGGAGGGCGAGCAGGGCCTGGCGGCTGGCGCTGAGTCGGCGCCACCGGCTGCCAATCGCACGAGGGCGCTCACAGAGGCGGGCGGTGCGGAAACGAAGGTGTGAACTGGACAGGTCCAGTCCGGAAGGATAGGCAGGCACGAGAAGCCTTTTGGCGGAACGAGTAATCTTGGTCGTGCACCCGTCTACCAGGGGGCTTCACTCGTTTGTCAGCCAGTTAGCTGACTGCAACAGCAGGTTGAAAAAGGTTCTGTGAACCCGGGCGGAACGCGTGACCGCACTCCGGACACGCCACTATCAACTCACGGGTACGGGCGGCCATATGCACAGTGTCGGCCTCCGCCCACACCCGTTCCACTCGCACCGTATCCAGGTGTGGAGGCACAATCCCTACGGAGCAGTCACACTCGCTGACACTGCCGTCACCTGTGACGGAGCGTCACCGGCGTACAGTGGCCCACCCCAGTTTCGCGGAAATCTTGCCAGGGCCAGAGAAGTCTGTACGCCGACAACGGGTTGCAAGCGAGCTCATGGCCCTCGTCCGCGGGCCAGTGCTCAGTCGGTTGGTGCCTCACCGAGTGCGTCGACGACACCGGTCTTCAGCAGAGCCACGTCGTTCGAGCCCAGATACTCGAGGCTGCTGCGGTCGAAGACCCAGACGTCGCGGTTGTCCCCGGAGCCGAAAGTGAAGCCGATACCCGGCCGGCCGGCCGCATCCTCGGCGTGCTGCACCAGCGTCACGCCCGGAATTTTGGCCGCCGCGCGATAGAGCGCCGCGTCGAGTTTGGGAAGGAGAGTCGCCCCCGGGAGCATCGAACCGATGTGTTCGAGTGCCGCGTCTTCGTGGGTCGGCCCCTGGCCCTCTGTCTGCTGCCAAACCAGGTCGTACAGCTGGTCCGGGTCCGTCGGCAGGGACTGAAGCTCGCGGTAGGAGGTGACGCCCGGGTCGGCAGCCAGGCTCATGTCCCTGGTGCCCTTCCCGGACGGGCCGGAGAGGACTGTGATTCTTGCCAAACCGCGTCGATTGCCGTCCGCAGAATGCCAGTCCGACCGGCGAAAGATGTCCTCGCCATCATCCATGATCTGCTGAGTACCCTGCACCTGAGTGAAGATGTATTGGTCATCACGGACCGGCGTTGTTTCCTGCGACGCGGCGACTGTAGCGATGCGGTTCAGCATGACGATCGCCTCCTCGTTCCTCTGCGGCGCTTCTTGGCCCGCGCTGAGTTCTGACGCTACGACTGCCCCGACGACGACGGCCGCGGCCAGGCCCAACGGCAACGCCGTCAGTCCAAACCCGCGTCGGCCGCGGAACGGAAACGGTAGGCCGCCGAGATGCTCGTGTGCGCCGGGGCTCTGTGAGCCTGCCTGCGCGGCCGACTGGCGGGCGATTTCCTGCACGAAGTGCGCCTCTAGCTCGAGCTTGCGGCCGGGCGTGAGCATCGGGTCCGCGGGGCTGGGCAGAAGCCTGGTCAGTTCTTCACGTTCGGCTGAATTCATCGGTGCTTCTCCTGTGCCTTTCACTGTGCCAGCCGGGCCGCGTCGGTGCTGCCCACCTGTCCGCTCGGTGCGGAAGGTCTCGCTTTCCCCTCATTACGGCTCACAGAGCCTTGGCGCAGTTCCTTATCGGCCAGCCGTCGCAGGCGCTGCCGGGCACGTGCGAGCCTCGACCGGATGGTGCTGACCGGCACGTCGAGGGCAGCTGCGGCCTCCGCATAGCTCAGATCAGACCACACGCACAGGGCGAAGACCTCGCGTTCACGCTTTCGCAGTTGGTCAAGAGCCGTACGGGCCGCATCCAGTCGTTCCGCGTCCTCGATGCGGGCCACCAGGTCATCGGAGAAGTCATCTTGAGGTGCCTGACGAGGCAGACGGTTTATTGCTGCGCTATGACGCCGGGCAGCTCTCTGCATGTTGCGCAGCACATTGGTGGCGATACCGAAGATCCATGGACGCAGGCTTTCGTCTGCCGAACCTTGAACACTGCTGCCGTCCTTGGGGGGACCGGCCGTACGGCCCGGCCATTCCGTATCCGGGAGAAGTTTCTGGCGCAGCCGCCAGGCTTCTAGGAAGGTCAGCGATACGGCGTCCTCCGCAGTGTTGCGATCGCCGGTGAGACGTGCGGCGTAGCTGTACACGGCCGCAGCGTGCGCGCGGAACAGTTGCGCGAAGGCTTCTTCGTCTCCTGCCCTGATGCGGGTGCGTAGGGAGTTTTCCATGTCTTGTCCTGTCCGCGCGCCGTGAGTGGTCTCGGTGACCGTGGTCACTTTCGGCTTTTCGTTCCGGGGAAGGGGAGGCCGCTAGCGACATCAGTTCCTTCGGGAGGTATTCCCAAGGGGCGGGAGGTCGCGTGAGCGAACGGTTCACAGCCTACGGGACGAGGTGTTGGACGCAGTGTCCAATCTAACCGCGCGCCTGATCACCGCGTGGTGTCTAGATCCCTAGCTCGATCGTGACACCAGGCATGGCGGGTTCGGCGGGTCCGATGACCGGGGAGATCGCAGCCTTGTGGCCGCTCTCACAAGGACCGACGCGACGCAACGGACAGATGAGAGTGTGACCCACCGCTCCCTCATCACCTCGCACGCCGATCAGCAACGTGACTCGATCCTGCAGCCCGGTCGCCCATCAGCCCCAGAACGCGAGCCACGGTTCCACCGCGCAGCCGTCTCACCGCAACCAACGCTGCGCAAGGACATCCAGGGACTACGCGCTTTGGCTGTCACACTCGTCGTGCTCGCGCACGCCGAGATGCCCTTCGTCAGCGGCGGCTACATCGGCGTTGACGTCTTCTTTGTCATTTCCGGATTTCTGATCACTGGGGGCTTGCTAAGGGAGACAGAGAGCTCGCAATCTGTGTCGCTGCGACGCTTCTATGCACGGCGAGTGCTGCGCATCCTGCCGCTGGCCACCCTGGTGGCCGTCGCCACGATGGCCGGCTGCTGGTTCTTCGCTTCCAAGATCCGTTTCATCGAGTTCACGAACGACGCGCTGTCTGGCGCACTCCATCTCATGAACGTCGACCTGGCGACTTCCGGAACCGACTACCTTCGCGAAGGTGCCAGCCCATCGCCCTTCCAGCACTTCTGGTCGCTGTCGGTGGAGGAACAGTTCTACATCCTGTGGCCGCTGCTCCTACTGGTGAGCTGGAAGTATTTTCGACGGCCCTGGCTGAAGGCGCTGCCCTTGGGCGTGCTGTGTCTGATCTCCCTCGCCCTGTCCGTTGGGATGACTGAGACATCACCGTCGTGGTCGTACTTCGGGCCGCACACACGGCTCTGGGAACTGGGCGCCGGAAGCTTGCTCGCCTTCGCCACCTCAGCGCTCGCTCGCGTTCCGCGCCATCTGACCGAAGCCGCTAGCTGGCTCGGTCTGGTTGGGATCCTTGCCTCCGTCCTGCTGTACGACGAACACACTCCCTTCCCCGGGTACCACGCGCTGCTGCCCGTGGCTGGAGCGGTCCTCGTCATCGCGGGTGGCTGCGGTACGTCCCAGTCACTTGCGTCACGCTTGCTTTCCCTGCCGCTGGCGACCTGGGTGGGGGGCATCTCCTACGGTTGGTATCTATGGCATTGGCCCGTGCTCATGCTCGGCCCCTCTGCTCTGAACCGCACAGCCACACCGCACCTCTCCCTCTTGCTGGCCCTAGTCGCACTGCTTCTAGCCTGGATCACCTTGCACCTGGTTGAAAACCCGATCCGGCATCGCCCCTCCCTCCGCCGCCGGCCGACCGTCGCCCTCACCCTCGGCCTTGGCCTGACGGCGACCCTCGTAGCGGGTTCCCTGGTCGCTTCGTGCTTCCCACCACCAATTAGTTCGACCGCGCGGGCCCCGGAACTGAACAGGACACTTGCGACGGCCGCCGATCCCAGTGCTGAATTGGAGAAACTCGTCGCTGGGGCGGGGGCGAGCCTGCCCCGCAACCTGTCACCTCGGCTCACCGAGATAAAGAAGCAGCGTTCGGCCGCCTATCGCGAGGGTTGCCACGTCGGCTACGCCGGAGAGAAGTCGCCCAGGTGCGTCTACGGAGACAGGACCTCCAAGAAGGTAGTCGTCCTCTTCGGTGACTCCCATGCCGCACAGTGGTTCCCCGCGCTGGAGAGCCTCAGTCTCCGGCACGGGTGGAAACTTGTGTCGTTGACGAAGTCGTCGTGCAAGACCGCCGACGTGATGATCGTCGTCCAGAACCACCCCTACCGGGCATGCGAGAGGTGGCGTGAGGACGCCCTGAATCGAATAGAGCAGTTGCAGCCGCAACTGGTCGTGACCTCTTCGTCCGAGGCTGCCACCCCGGCCCAGCGGATGATGGAGCCAGCGAGAGAGTGGCAGGCGGGGTACGAACGCGTCTACCAGCAATTGGCCCGCTATTCCAAACACCTTCTCGTACTCCTCGACAATCCGTGGCCCCGTACCGACGCAGTGGAATGCGCATCGAGCCGTCCACTGGACCTGTCGACCTGCGAGCACAGCCGCCGGAGGGCCGTAAAGAACCCGGTGCTCAGGGAGGCGAGCCGCAAGGCGGCCCGGCAGACCAGGGCTTCTCTGCTGGACCCTATGCCTTGGTTCTGCATCCTGGGCGGCCGCTGCCCGCTCGTCGTGGGCGACACGTTCGTTTACCGCGACGAGAGCCATGTGGCGGAATCGTACGCGGCAGCGCTGACTCCGTTGCTGGAGAGGGAACTGAAGCTCACAGGGCTCATCGGCTGAGGCAAGCGGCAGGCTACGCCCGTCGGCGCAGGTGGACGCCGTCTGCTCGAGGCCGTCCTGCACCGCCTCGACGACGCTCGCCTCATCGACGTCGCATTTGGGTGAGCGGCAGCGACAGCTACTCATGGCCGCAGAGGCCCGTGTCCTGGGACACGGTGGTGTTCGGGCCGTCGCGCGGGCGGCCTCGGTGAGTGAGACCACGGTCCGCAAGGGCTTGTTCGAGTTGGAGGGCGGCGAGGAGCCCCTGGGGCGGGTGCGGCGGCCGGGCGGAGGTCGCAAGAGAGTCGCAGATCTCGATCCGGGACTGCGGCCGGCAACGCTGGCGCTGGTCGAGCCGGACGAGCGCGGCATCGCACGCCTGAAGTCCTGGCGCAGCTTCCGCTGCTCCCGATGCAGCCCGAATCGAATAACGTCAATCGCCGCGGCCATCCTCACCCTGCAGCGGCAACGCTGAAAGACCTCAATGAGGGGGCGGGGGTACCCAACCCGCCCCCCTCCTGTCACAATCCTTGGTTCAGCAGCTTTGCCGCCCGGCCGATCGATGCAGGCATCAAGTGCCGGTAGATCTTGAATGTCATGTTGATGTTCTTATGACCCATCCATTCTGCGACGTCTGTGATGGGTATTCCTCTGGACAGACAGTTTGATGCGAAGAAGTGGCGCAATGAGTAGGTGGTGAGCCTCCTGGTGATACCTGCGCGCTTCTTGGCGGCGCCCCATTGGTGTTCGAGCGTTGTGTGGGCCCAGTAAGGGGAGCGCTGGGTTCGAAGGAGGTAGCCGTTCGTGTCGGTGCCGTGTTCCTTCGCATGGCGGAGCAGCGTGTCTCGGACGGTCGATGGCATTGGAGTTTCTCGGAACTCTCCGGGCTTCCGATGTTTGAGAGGGGCCCGTTCGCGAGTTTTGCCCTCGATCTGCTCAGTGATCCGATAGACGTCGTCGGCGACCATCCGGTCCAGATTGGCCGCGTACGCCTCACCGTTGCGGAGACCGCATCCCGACATGAGGTCGATGACCAGCCCGAGACCGTCACTGCCAGCGGCCTTGAGGGAACGGATTTCCTCCAAGGTCGGGATGGTGATTTTTCGAGGGATGTACTCCGGCGGGATGACACCCTCGAACGGGTCCTCGCTGATACCGCCCCGCCGTCGCGCATCGAGAAGGATCTTCTTGAGGGTGTCGAACGCATTCTGTTGCGCTGCCGGCCCGACGGAACGTTCTTCCATGGACATGATGAAGTCGTCGACCACCGTCGTCGTGAACGTGTTGATCCGCCGAGACTCGAGGGCGGGCAGAATCTGTCGGGTGAGTATCTGGTTGACGGTGCGCACGCTGCCGGGCGTGTAGTGACGCTGGCGGGTGAGCCAGAGGGAGGCGTAGTGCCCGAAGCGTTGCTTGCCGATCTCCCGCTTGAGCTCGGCCTGGAGGCGAGGAGTGGTCCGCTTTTCCTCGTAGACCGTGGTCAGCCGGTCGAGTGCCGCCTGCTGTGTCGCGTACCCCGTCTCCTCGCGCTGCCGCCCGGCTGCATCGCGGTAGCGAATGGCGTACGGATGTGTACAGCGGCTTTGGCGGGCGCAGACGCAACTTTTGAAGAAGCTGCCCATTCCCCGGACGAGTTGGGTCGCCAAGTACACGTCTCCTGATTCATGCTGGAAGTTTGCTGACCAAGGACCTCCAAGCATGGTCATGACCTGCGGCCGCGCCAAACTACGGGACGTTGATGAGCATCTTCATGGGTACCTCCTGGGAAGTGTGGCAGGCGAGTCCTCGACCTGTGTTTGTGCTGGTCAAGATGGGTTCGAGGCTGTTGGTGATCGTGATGTTCCACGGCGGTCCGAAGCGGGCTCCTACTGTCGGCAGTATCGACCTTGCGGCAGCGAAGGTCACGTGCGAGAACGCCCTGGGCGCGCCTCGGCCCCGCCCAGGGCGTGCCGGATGCCGGCGTCCCGGCGCGCGCCGCCCCTCGCTCCACTGTCCTGCGCGATCCGCAAGGGCGCGCGCCGCCCGGCCGGAAGACGACCGGTGACGTCACAGGATGATCTGCCGTGCGGAATCCATTCATGATCACTTAACCGACCGGGCGTATCAAACGGCCACCCTCGGCGCATGATGGATACACCAGAATTCGCTCCCTTGGACCGCCGGAAGTTCCTCGCGGCTGCCGGCGGCACCACCCTCGGTGTGCTTGCTGCCGACCAGTTCGCCGGCGGCGCGGCCTCCGCCGCTGAGACCGGGACCGCGGCGGCCGTGGCCGACCCCGCTCCCTTCCTGCTCGGTGTTGCCTCCGGCGAGCCGCACGAGGACAGCGTCGTGCTGTGGACGCGGCTCGTCACCGACCCGCTCGACGCGGAGACCGGCGGAATCGCCCCCGAACCTGTGAAGGTGCGCTGGGAGTTGGCCAAGGACGAGGAGTTCCGTCACGTCGTCGACGAGGGGCAGGCCACCGCTCTACCTGAGTCCGCGCACAGCGTCCACGTCGTGGCGGGTGGCCTGAAGGCCGACCACTGGTACTGGTACCGGTTCGAGGTGAACGGCGTGTACAGCCGCACCGGCCGTACGCGAACCCTGCCGGCCGCCGGGGCCAGGACCGATCATCTGCGCTTCGCCTTCGTGTCCTGCCAGAGCTGGGTCGGCGGCCACTACGCGGCGTACCGCGATCTGGCCGAGCAGGACCTCGACTTCGTCATGCACCTGGGCGACTACATCTACGAGACGACCGACGGCAGCCTGACGGAGTTCCGGCGGCTGCACGCCAAGTACAAGACGGCCCCCGAACTGCGCGACGCGCACGCCCGCTTCCCCTTCTTCGTGACCTGGGACGACCACGAGGTCCAGAACAACTACGCGGGCGACGTCCCGGGCGGCGCCGGTGACGGACGGCCGTTCCTGGAGCGTCGCGCCAACGGCTACCAGGCGTACTACGAGCACCTGCCGCTGCGGCGGAAGCAGAAGCCGCAGGGCCCCGACGCGCTGATGTACCGCAGGTTCGCCTTCGGGCGGCTCGCCGAGTTCAGCATCCTCGACACCCGCCAGTACCGCACCGACCAGCCCTGCGGCGACGGCCGGAAGACACCCTGCGACGCGGCCGGCGACCCGGCGGCCACCCTCACCGGTCCGGAGCAGGAGCAGTGGCTGCTCAGGGGCCTGGGCCGGTCCGGCGCGCAGTGGAACGTCATCGCCCAGCAGACCATCATGGCCGCGTTCGACTACGACCTGGGGCCGTCCGAGATCGTCAACCTCGACCAGTGGGACGGCTACCCCGCCGCCCGCTCCCGGATCCTGGACTTCCTTGACCGCAAGCGCCCCGAGAACCCGGTGGTGCTCAGCGGCGACTGGCACACCCACTGGGTGAACGACCTCAAGAAGGACTTCGACGACGCGACGTCCCGCACCGTCGCGACCGAGTTCGTCGGCACCTCCATCTCCTCGGGTGCCGGCTGGGACGCCGACGTGCGGGCGGGTCTTGCGGCCAACCCGCACGTGAAGTTCTACAACGGCACCTACCGCGGCTATGTGATCTGCGACATCACGCCGAAGCGCTGGCGTGCCGACCTCCGGATCGTGCTGAACGCGGGCGACGCGGGCTCTCCTGCGTACACGATCGCCGCGTTCGAGGTACTCGACGGCGTCCCCGGCGCCCGGCGTCTCGACGGAGTCGGCGACGGCCTGTCCGGCCGTCTGACCGACAGCCGGACAGGAACGCCCCTCGCCAACATGCGCGTGCGGGTGCTGGACTCGACCGGCAAGGCCATCGTGACGAGCACGACCGGCGCCGACGGCGAGTTCCTCGCCTTCGCCGTCCCCGGCGTCTACACCGTGCAGGCCGACGGAGTCGGCTACGACCCCGTCGGCGTCTCAGCCACCGTTCAGGACGGCACGCAGACCCGCGTCACCTTGCGGGCGGACCGCGCACGGGCACGGGCCGGCACGGGAACCACCATTCCCGGCCCCGTGGCCGAAGGCCTCACCTCCGACCTGGTGATCTCCAACGACCACCTCGCCCTGGCGATCTCGGCCGGCTCCGAGGACTCACAGCTGACCCCCGTCACCCTTGGCAAGCCACGCGACATGGCCGCCGTCGGCCACCTGGACCAGATCGACTGGCTCAACCTGCCGTACGCGTCCGCGAGTCAGCCGCGCGGCACGGGCGCCTGGCAGCAGCGCACGGTGCGCTCGACCTCCGTCGAGGTCGTCTCCTCGACCGGCGCCGAAGCCCGCATCAGGGCCACCGGCGCCAGCACCGCCTTCCCGGACGTCTCGGTCGTCACCGACTTCTCCGTCCGCGAGGGCGAGCGCTGGATCACCGCCGAGAGCGTCTTCACCAACCGCGGCACGGTGGACCGCACCCTGTGGATCGGCGACGTGATCGACCACGACGGGGCGGGGCAGCGCAGTGGTGTCCCCGGCCACGGCACCATCACGAGCGGTGCGCCTGCCGACTACCTGCCGGAGGGCCCCTGGATCGGCATGACCGGTTCCGACAGCCAGACGTACGGTCTCATCTACGAGGACCAGGCGTTCACCGCGTACGCCTGTGACATCTGGGCGATGACCCAGCGACAGGTGACGATCCAGCCCGGCGCGGACTACACCCTGCGCCGCCGGATCACAGCGGTCGACAACCGGACCGCGCTCGATCCCTTCGCCGTGCTGAACACGCTCTGACGGGCTCCGTCCGGCGAGGCGGCGCGCGCCGCCCGTCGGACGGCACCACACATCCGGTCTCGACGAGTGGTTCGCGCGATCCGCGGCCCACTCGGCACCGCAGATCGCTCAGACCCGGGCCGTGAGCCGACCGGATGCGCCGTGGTGCGATGCGGCTCGGGCCTCGACAGCGGTGCCGTACCGGAGGTTCAGGCGGCCCGGAGTTCGAGTCACCGCGCTGCGGGGTCAGCGGTTCAGTGCTTTGCGCAACTGCTCCTTGTTCATCGACGAGCGCCCTTCGACGTTCTTCTTCTTGGCCTCTTCGTAGAGCTGGTCCCGTGTAGGCCCTTGGGCGCCGCTGTGGGAACGCTCGCCGCCGCGCTGGGACGCGGACTTCTTGTCACGTGTGGAGGTCTTGCTCGCGCTTTGAGACTCCCCTGACCTGGCACGTTCCTTGTTGACCGTGCGCGCAGCGATCTCCTTGGCGCGCTTGGGGGACGCACCCCGCTCCTGCGCGCCTTCCCTGATGTGCTCGTACTGACGCTCCCGCTTGGGACTGGAACCTGCCGGCATGACGCTCTCCTTTGCCGCTCGAACCAGATCGTCTGCTCAATCACCGCGTGTTCCCACACTCCTGTAAGGCATGCGGAGCCTGCTGCCTGGTGATGTAGCGGACTTCTGGAGTCACAGACTCGTCAGGATCTGCGGGGCCAGATTCTTGATCATGGTGTTGGTCCACCGCATCTGCCGGAGCGTCCGGGGATGGCAGGCGGAAACCAAGGCCAGCATTGTGTTGTCCCGAGTGGCCTGGGCGACCTGGGCGAGCATCTCCCAGTAGAGGGAGTTCTGTGCCGCGCGCAGGTGCAGGTCCCGAAGATCGCGCAGGAGCAGCAGGCCGGGCTCGGGACGATGTCCCTGTGCCTCGGCCGACGGCTCTGCCGGCGCCGGCATCAGATCCGAGGGGGATTCCCCCGCGACGCCGCCGCCGGCATGCACGTGAGGCGTGTCGCCGATCTCGCCGATGTCGGCCAGGCGCCGTGCGTGCTCGCGGGACCAACCGGCGAGGTCGAGGGCGACGTGGTGGACCTCGTGGTCGGTGCGATGGCGTTCTGCCGCCGACGCGAGTTCCCTGGCCAGCCAGATTTCGCCGCGGTGGAGAGCGCGGAGGATGAGGTCGGAGCCGTTCACTTGGCCCCCTCCGTACGGCCGTGTCCGCGTTGCGTGGTGCCGATCGACTCGGTGACCATGGCGGCCGGGCCGCCCGTGGTCACCGCCGCGGCGTCGGTGCGGGCGGGAGCGGACGCGGTGGTGCTCGGCGCCGGCGCTGCGCGGCCGGCGCCACGTTCCACGCGGCGCAGGGCTGCTGTCGCGGTCTTGAACAGTGGTTGCTTGGAGGCCGGGTCCCAGTCGGTGACGGTCGTCTCGTTCGCGGCGCGGCCGGGTGTCCCGTCATTCGGACCGCGGCCGGCACTGGTGTCCCAATAGCCGTAGTGGAACGGGAGGAACAGCAGGCCAGGTCGGATGTCGGTCAGGCGCAGGCGCCCTCGTACCGCACCGCGGCGGGTCGTCACCTCGACCAGGTCCCCTTCCTCGAGGCCGAGCCTGTCGGCGTCCAAGGAGGAGGCTTCCACCCACACGTCGGGGGCGGCCTCGTTCAACTGCGGTGCCCGCGCGGTCTTGGTGCGGGTGTGGAAGTGGTAGAGGGTACGGCCGGTGGTCAGCTGGAACGGGTGGTCGTCGTCGGGTGCTTCGTGCGGTGGCAGGTAGCCGGCCGCTTTGATCATGGCCTTGCCGTCGGGGTTGCGGGAGCGGTAGTCGACGACCTCGTCCGCCGCGCCGGTCACCAAATCCTTGCCGTAGCTTTCGCAGACGTCCGGGTGGGCCCAGCTGATGCCGTCGGTGTAGAGGCGTTCTGTGCCGTGCGGAGCCTGAGGGGTGCACGGCCACTGGATCCCGCTTCCCCCGCGCAGTCTGGCGTAGGTGAGGCCGGTGTAGTCGCACGGGCGGCCGGCGCTGCACTCTTTCCATGCCGCGAACGCGGACTCCGGGTCGTGCCACTTGATCAGTGGGGCGCCGTCCTTGTCGCGGAAGTCCATGCGGGCGGCGTAGTCCAGGAAGATGTCCAGGTCCGGCCTGGCCTCGCCGGGCGGGTCGACGGCCTTGTCGGAGAGGTGGACCGTGCGGTCGGCGTTGGTGAACGTGCCGGTCTTCTCGCCCCAGGTCGCGGCCGGCAGCACGACGTCGGCGAAGCGGGCGGTCTCGGTGAGGAACAGGTCCTGCACGACGACGAACAGGCTCTCCTGCGCGAGGATCGAGCGGACGCGGGACAGCTCTGGCAAGGAGACCGCGGGATTGGTGCCGCTGATCCAGAGCATGCGCAGGGAGCCCTGTTCGGCGTAGCGGAACATCTGCATGGCGTGCGTGGGCGGGGCGTAGTGCGGAATCGTCTCGGGTGCGACGTTCCAGACGCGGGCGAGATCGGCGACGTGGCTGTCGTTCTGCCAGTTGCGAAATCCTGGCAGGTCGCCGTCGGCTCCGCACTCACGGGTGTTCTGCGCCGTGGGCTGGCCGTTCATCTGGAGCACTCCGGCACCAGGTCGCCCGAGCATCCCGCGGATCAGATGCAGGTTGTTGACCTGTACGGCCGCGGCCGTGGCCTGGTGGGACTGGTAGATCCCCTGGAGCACCGTCGACAGCAGCCGGTCGGTCGTGCCGAGGAGTTCGGCGGCCTGGCCGATCCGCGCGGCCGGCACGTCACAGATGTCCGCAGCCCACCGGGGTGTGCACTCCTGCACCCGGGAGACGAGTTCCTCGAAGCCGACGGTATGGGCCGCGATGTAGTCGTGATCGACGTGGTCGTTACGGATGATCTCGTGGAGGAGCGCGTTGAGCAGCGCGAGGTTGGTACCGGTCCGCGGAGCCAGATGCACGGTCGCTCTGCGGGCCACCGGCGTGGGGCGGGGATCGACGCACAGCAGGCGGGGAGGGGCGTCGCCGTCCAGCCTGTCCAGGATCCGCATCCACTGGACAGGCTGTGTCTCGGCGACGTTGTGCCCGAACAGCGCGATCACGTCGGCGTGGTCGATGTCGTCGTAGCTGCCGGGCTGTCCGTCACAGCCGAAGGACTCCTTCAGCGCCTCGGCGGCGGTGGACGTGCACAGTCGGGTGTTCCCGTCCAGGTGGTTGGTGCCGATTCCGGCCCGGGCCAGCACGGCGAGCGTGTAGTACTCCTCCAGGAACAGCTGCCCGGTGGTGTAGAAACCGATCGAGCCGGGACCCCTTTCGTCGAGCAGTTCCCGTGAGCCTGCAACGACGCGCTGCATCGCGGTGTCCCAGTCGCATTCAACGAGACGCCCGTCCTGCCGGACGAGCGGTCTGGTGAGCCGGTCCGGGGACGCGTTCGCCTGCCATCCGAACAGGTCTTTCGGGCCCAGCCGGCCGTGGTTGACCCGGTCCGTGGCACGGCCTCGGACGCCCACCATCCGCCCGTCCAGGACGGCGATGTCCATCGCGTCCCCGTCCGAGTGCAGGATCGAGGCGGTCTGCACCCACCGCTGCACCGCCTCCGGATCGACGCCCTGGTCCAGGAAGGTGTCGACGCGGTCGGGCCATGGCTCGTCCCGGCCGTACGGAGTACGGCTGCCCCACGGCTGCGCGATCCGATCCACCGACGCGCTCATACGTGCCTCCTGCCCCGACTCCCGGACGACCCGGCACATCGCGCGTCATCGGTACCCTCTGCCACTGCCCTCTAACGTCGCCCTCCCAGGACTGAGCAAGCACGAGCGCGACGGCCGTACCCGGGGCGGCGGCCTCGATCAGGTCACGGATCTCGCCAGCCATGATCTCGTCATCACCGGCCGTCACTTCAGGCGCGCGTCGCCCCCCTGGGCGGTCACGGCCTGTCATCTCGTCGGGGCGAGCGGCCCGGCCGGAACGCCTCTTTTCGCAGCATCGACCCTGCCTCGGTGAAGGTCACGCGCGAGAACGTCAGGGGCGCGCCACGGTGGGCCGCGGCCTCCGCTACGCGGGGGTAGGTGGAAGGCTTGGGGCATGGCCCGACGACCATGGCTGGACTGGCGCGGTTCCTGGCGGCCGGGTTACGCACCCGCCCTGGTCGTCATCCCGCTCGGGCTGATCGTCACGGTCTGTGTCGTGGACGTGCTGGCTCCGCCCCACATCCACCTCGGTCCCCTGCTGGTGGCGGCCCCCGCCATCACGGTGGCGTTCGCCGGCGCCCGCGTCACGGCCCTGATGGGCGCGCTGGCGGTGGCGGCCCAGGTGCTGATCGGTGTCCTCAGAGGGGTCCTGACCACTGCGAACATCCAGGCCCAGATCGCCGCGCTGATCGTCGTCTCCAGCGTCTGCGTCGTCGTCTGCGTCCTGCGGGACCGGCGCGAGCGACAGCTGCACCTTGTGCGGTCCGTGGCCGAGGCGGCGCAGAGCGTCCTGCTGCGGCCGCTGCCCGCGCGCGCCGGGCCACTGCGGATCGCGGGCCTGTACCTCCCCGCCGAGGAGGAGGCCGAGCTGGGCGGAGACCTGTACGCGGCCGCACGCACCGCCCACCACAGCACGCGGCTCCTCATCGGCGACGTGCGCGGCAACGGCCTGGCGGCGATCGACCACGCCGCCCTGCTGCTGGGCGCGTTCCGCGCCGCCGCGCACCGTCAGGCCCCGCTGCCGCGTCTCGCCGTCCACCTGGACGGCGCGTTCCGCTGGGACAGCAGCCAGTGGCGTGCGCAGACGGCGGAGGACACCGACGAGGACTTCGCCACCGCGCTCCTGCTCGACATCCCCGACGAGGAACCGGTCGTCCACCTCATCTCCTGCGGCCACCCCCCGCCGCTCCGGCTCCGGGGGAATCGGCTCACCGCCCTCACCGGCGAGGAGAGCAACCTTCCGATCGGGCTCGGTGGGGCCTTCGGGGCCACCTCCTACGCCGTGCAGACCTTCCCCTTCGAGGCCGGAGACCTGCTCCTCCTCCACACCGACGGTGTCATCGAGGCGCGCAACGCCGACGGCGTCTTCTACCCGTTCACCGAACGGCTGGGGGAGTGGACCACCGAGGACCCCGACGAACTGCTGCGCCGTCTCCAGCACGACCTGCTGGCCCACGTCCACGGCCACCTCGACGACGACGCGGCCGTGGTCGCGATCCGCCGCCTGGCGGTCGCCGGGCAGGACTCGGCGCCAGCCCACGGACGGGTCGGCTGACGGCCACGGAGTCCTCTGCGGCCGGGAGGGTCGCCTGTCACCGCAGTTGGCCGAATGCCAGGTCGGCGTCGGCGAGTGCCTCGGGGTGGACGTCGTGGGCGGTTCGACCGTCGGCGATCCTCTGCCAGTTGGTCCGGGCGAGCACCCGCTGGACCGCGAGTACCTGGGCGGCTCGCAGGCGGGCCTGGATGCCTTCGCCGAGAGCGTCCGCCAGTGCCTCCTCGTCCTCGAGGCGGTACCGCGTGAGCCGTCCCGCCAGGCTCGGTGTGGTGAACACCAGCCGATGGAACGCCACCACCTCGGGGTGATCATTGAGGCCGGTGACGGGGTCGTACCGATCGAGGCCGGCCCTGAAGTGCCGGTGCAGCGCCGTCACCGGCGCGATGCCGGGCCCGCGGTCCCGCACGACGCGTGCCGCCTCGCCCTGATGGTCCGCGAACCGGTGCAGCACCAGGTCTTCCTTGGTGGGGAAGTACCGGAAGAGGGTCGGCTTGGAGATCTCGGCCGCCGCGGCGACGTCGTTGACCGAGACACGGTCGAAACCGTGCTCCAGGAACAGCGAGACGGCCGCGTCGCTGATGGCGTCGCGCGTCCGCTCCTTCTTGCGGGCCCGCAGTCCCGTCGGCTCGCTCATCTGACCACAGTAACATTCGTAACCGAGTTGCTTTTTTAACCGAGTAACGTTTCCATGGGTGGCGTGAACAAGAAAGACATTCCTCCTGTGCTCGTCACCGGGGCGACGGGCCGGATCGGCCGCCTCGTCACCGGGCGGCTCCTTGACGCGGGCGTGCCGGTCCGTGCCCTCACCCGTCGCTCCGAGGCGGTGGCGGCGCTGCCGGCGAAGGTCGAGGTCTTCACCGGCGACCTCACCGTGCCCGAGTCGCTCGACCCGGCATTGCGAGGCGTCGATGCGGTCTTCCTCGTCTGGACCGCCCCGCCGCGGACCGCCGCGGCCGTCGTCGAGCGGCTGGCAGCCCACGTGCGGCACGTCGTCCTCCTCTCCTCCCCGCACCGGACGCCGCACCCCTTGTTCCAGCAGCCGAACCCCATGGCGGCGCTGCATGCCGACATCGAGCGGCTCATCGCGGCCACCGGACTCAAGTCGACGGTCATCAGACCCGGGATGCTCGCGTCGAACGCGCTGGCCTGGTGGGCACCCGCGATCCGGGCTCGCGAAGTAGTCCGGTGGCCTTACGGCGCTGCCGAGACGGCACCGGTCGACGACCGGGACGTCGCAGCCGTCGCGGCGCGGATGCTCTGTCAGGACGGACATGCCGCAGGCGACTACGTGCTGACGGGCCCTGAGTCGCTGACCCAGGCCGCGCAGGTGGGCGTCATCGGAGACGCCCTGGGGCGCCGGATCGCATTCGAGGAGATGGCGCCGGACGAGTTCCAAAGCCTTGCGGAGGGCGCGGCGCCCAGGTCGGTCGTCGACATGCTGCTCGCCGCGTGGCGCGCGGCGGTCGGACAGCCCGCATACCTCACCACCGCGGTGGCCGACATCCTCGGGACGGCGCCGCGGACGTTTCACCAGTGGGCCGCCGACCACGCCGCCGCGTTCACGGAGGGGTCGTAACGCGCGGACCGTGCTCCGAGTACGTTCCCTCGGGGGCGCCCGCTCAGACCGGATAGGCGTGTGTCTGTGCCGCCTTCACCGTCGCCCAGACCTCCGCGCCCGGCCGCAGGTCGAGTTCCGCGGCGGCGACCGCGGTCAGGTCGGCGGCGAGGGGGAGTTCGCCGCCGAGGACGGCGCGGATCTGGTCGCCGTGGGTCTCCATGCCGCCGACTTCGCAGCGCCAGAGGTTGCGGGCGCTGGAGCCGGTCGGGCGGTCGCGGAAGAGGGTGACCGCGCTGGGAGGGAAGGCGACGTAGACCGGTCCGGTCAGGGCCTCCGTGGTGGTCACGGGCGGGCCCGCGTCGAGACGGACGGTGTGGCCGTCGGCCTCGCCCCGGTAGAGGTTCAGGCCGACCAACTGGGCGATGTAGTCGGTCCGGGGATGCCGGGCGATGTCGGCCGGGCCGCCCTCCTGGACGATCCGGCCGTCCTCGACGACGACCAGCCGGTCCGCCAGCACCATCGCGTCCAGCGGATCGTGCGTCACAAGGACCGCGACGGCCTCGAACTCCACCAGGTGCCGCCTCAGTTGAGCGCGGACCTCCAGGCGGGTACGGGCGTCCAGCGCCGCCAGCGGCTCGTCGAGGAGCAGCAGGCGTGGGCGGGTGGCCAGCGCGCGGGCCAGGGCGACGCGCTGGGCCTGGCCGCCGGACAGTCTGCGCGGTTTGGCGCCGACGTGCTCCGCGAGGCCCAGACGGTCGAGCCACTCGGCAGCCCACGCGCGGGCCTCCGCCTTGGTGGCGCCCTGGCAGCGAGGGCCGAAGGCCACGTTGTCCAGTGCGGTGAGGTGGGGGAAGAGGAGGTAGTCCTGGAAGACGACGCCGACGGGCCGGGACTCGGGCGGGGTGCGCTCCAACGCCACCCCGTCCAGGCGCAGATGGCCGCCGCTGAGCGGCGTCAGCCCCGCGAGCGCGCGCAGGGCCGTGGTCTTTCCGGCGCCGTTCGGGCCGAGCAGGGCGACCACCTCGCCGGGCGCGACGCTCAGCGCCACGTCGAGGCGGAACGTACCGCGCTCGACGACGAGGCGGGCATCCAGCCCGTCCTCGGAGACTTCGGTGCGGACCTCGCGAACGACGTCGTGGATCCCCGTCATCCCGCTGCCACCCATCGGTCGCGCAGCGCGGCCAGCACCGTGATGGACACGGCCAGCAGGACCAGACTGAGGGCGATGGCGGCCTCCGGGTCGCTCTGCAGGGCCAGGTACACGGCCAGCGGCATGGTCTGGGTCCGTCCGGGGAAGTTGCCGGCGAACGTGATGGTCGCGCCGAACTCGCCGAGCGCGCGCGCCCAGGCCAGGACCGCGCCGGCCGCGATGCCCGGAGCGATCAGGGGCAGCGTGACGCGGCGGAAGGCGGTGAAGCGGGAGGCACCCAGCGTGGCGGCCGCCTCCTCGTAGCGCGGATCGGCGGCACGCAGGGTGCCCTCGACGCTGATGACGAGGAACGGCATGGCCACGAACGCCTCCGCGACCACGACCCCCGTCGTGGTGAACGGCAACGTGATCCCGAACCACGCGTCCAGCCACCTCCCGACGACGCCGTTGCGGCCGAGCGCCATCAGCAGCGCCACACCGCCGACCACCGGCGGCAGGACGAGAGGGAGTGTGACGAGCGCCCGCACCAGCCCCCGGCCGGGGAACTCGACGCGGGCCAGCAGCCAGGCGAGCGGCACACCGAGGACCAGGCTCACCGCGGTGGCGGCGGTGGCGCAGACCAGGGACAGCCGCAGTGCCTGCCAGACCTCGGCGCTGGTCAGCAGCTCGGGCAGGCTGTGCCACGGCGTCCGGACCAGCAGGGCGATCAGCGGCACGACCAGGAAGGCCAGGCCGATCAGCGCGGGCAGCAGGAGAGGCAGCGGCACGCCGCGACCCTCACCCGTCCGGGCCCGCCGAGGCCGCGGCCCGCCCCGCGGGGTGCCGGTCGCGGCATCGGTCCTGTCGGTCGGGGTCACGGCTCGAGGAACCCGGCCTCGGTCAGCACCCGCCGGCCCTCGGGGGACTGCACGAGCGCGATGAACGCCTTCGCGGCGGCGGCGTTGGGGGCGTCCTCGAGCAGGGCGATGGGGTAGTCGTTGACGGCGTCGGCGGACTCGGGGAATTCCACGCCCTCCACCTTGTCACCGGCCGCCTGCACATCGGTCTTGTAGACGACCGCCGCGTCCGCCTCCTTCAGCACCACCTTGTTCAGGGCGGACTTGACGTCCTCCTCGTAGGAGACCGGCGTCAGCTTCAGCTTGCTCGCGTCGAGCGCCTTCTGCGCGGCGGCGCCGCACGGCACCGCCTCGTCGCACAGCACGACCTTCAGGTCCGGGTTCGTGAGGTCCTTGAGGGAGCCGACTTTGTCGGGGTTGCCGGGCAGGGTCGCGATCTCCAGCTGGTTGCGCACGAAGGTCGCGGGGGTTCCGGCGGCGTCCCCGGCATCCGTGACGATCTTCATGGTCTTGGGGCTGGCGGAGGCGAACACGTCCGCCGGGGCTCCGCCGGTGATGCTCGCGGCCAGGGAGTCGCTGCCGCCGAAGCTGAAGGTGACCTTCGTGCCCGGGTGCTGCTGCTCGAACTGCTCGCCCAGCTTCTCGAAGCTCTCCTTCAGCGAGGCCGCGGCGAAGACGGTCACCGTGCCGGAGACCTGGTCCGCAGAAGAGGACGAGGCGGACGCGGAGGAGCCCGAGCCGGTCGAAGAGGAGTCGTCGGAGGACGAGCAGGCGCTCAGGGCCAGCAGCGCGGCGGCGCCTGCGCCGGCCCACTGCGGAATCCGGCGGTTCCGGCGCGCGGTACGGGTCATCACGAGTCCACTCCCTCTGGCCCTGACGGACACGATCACCTGCGGTCCTCCGTCCACCGGGCGCCCCCGGTCCGGTAGGTGGGCATGCGCTGACCATACTGCCGCAGATGCGAGGAGAAAGCCTACTGTGGCTTCGCATGAGCCGCCATAGTGATCGCCAGGGGTGGCATGTGCGTTTGTACGGCACGTGGGTCCGGGTACGGTCCTCAAGGAGGTGGTAGCCAGTGACTCAGGCCTGCACAGCCGCCGGCACGGCGGTGGGCGCGGCGGCGGAAGTCGTCCTCACCGGCGATCTGACGCGTCCGGCCCGCTTGACCGTGTCCGACCTGCTCACCTGGCCGCAGCACGAGGCCGAGGTCAGTTTCGAGTGCGCCACCAGCGGGATCCAGCATCACCGCTTCACCGGCCCCCTGCTGCACGACGTGCTCGCCGACTTCGGCCCCGGATTCGACCCCGCCCGCCGCAAGGACCGCTTGCGCTTCCTGATCGCGGTCTCCGGTTCGGACGGCCACCACGTCCTGCTGTCCTGGGCGGAGATCGACCCCGACTTCGGCCGTGCCCCCGTCCTGCTCGCGGCCACCGTCGACGACACCGCACTCGACGGCGCCGGTCCCCAACTCGTCCTGCCGCAGGACCGCTGCGGCGCCCGGCACATCAGCGGGATCAACGCCATACGCGTCGACGGCGGCTACACCTCGTGGGCGTGAGACCGGGCTGCCCCCCGCCCGGCAACGGGAGGGAGCGCCCGGTGAGTCGGGCCGAGCCGGCCGGTGTCCTGGTCGTCCAGCACCTCGCGCGGGAGGCCCCGTCCGCGATCGCCGCCGCACTGGAGGCTGCCGGACCGGGCGATCCGGCGCCGAAGTCGCCGTCGGCTCCTCCCCGGCCGCGCGGGCCCGCTACGCGGCCGGCACCCGCGAGATCCTGGAGTGCTGGTTCGCGGGCCGTCCGATCCGCGACGAGTACCTGATCGTCGACGGGGGCGCTCTCGCCGGAACCGGCGCGCACTCCTACTCGGTCACCACCTGAGTCACGGAGGCCACCGGCCGCCTCCTGCCCGCGAGTCGGTCGAAGTCTGCGTCGAGGGTTGACCGTCGCATACATCCGATGTTCACTGCCCGTGACGCGTTCATGACGTCGTCGAGCAGATCCGCACGCCGTGCCTGAGGGGCAATCATCGGATCAATCGCGCTCCACGTCACGCGGTGCACTCCAGCCCAGCATTCCGGAACCGGTCGGTACCACCAGGACCCGCAGGGAGGACATTCGATGGGACCGCTCAGACTGGTGCGGGCCGCGCTCGCGGCCGTCTCCATCATCGCCGTGACGGCGGTCGGCTTGTCGGCGCCCGCCGCGGCGGCGCCGACGGACGCCGCGTTCGACTCCGCCACCGGCACTCTGAACGTGGACCGTGCCGCGTACCTGTCCAAGCACGACCTCGTCTACAACCGGCCCACCACGAACCCCCTGCACGGGCTGACCGTGGGCAACGGCCGTACGGGCGCCATGGCCTGGCAGAGCAACGGGCTGTCGATGCAGGTCTCCGGCGTCGACACCTCACAGCAGACTGCATTCGGCGCGGGACTGCTCAACCTGTCCACGACCCCGGCCCTGGAGAGCGGCTACAGCACCTTCCAGCAGCGCCTGTCGCTCCACGACGGCACCCTGACCACAAAGTACGACGCCAATCGCACGGTGACGGTGATGGGCGTACCGAACTCCGAGGTCATGGGCGTGCACGTCGAGGACACCCGCCCCGGGGTCCTGGCCGTCAACCTCGATCTGAGCCTGTGGGACACCGGCCAACTCGGCAACAGCGGTGACGTGCCGGACCTCAACACCTGGAAGACGGTCTCGACGTACGCGGACGCCACCGGCGCCGGACTGAGCCGCGGGCAGTCCGACCCGCAGAACTTCGGCTACACCCTGGCGGCCACGGTGGAGGGAACGCCGTACACCGCGCGGGTCGTCGACGGCCGCACGGTCCGGCTGTCGATCACCCCGTCCTCCAGCTACACCATCTGGTTCACCGCGAGCAGCCGGCTCAACGCGCCCTCCCACGACTCGGTGGCCGAGGCGAAGCGTGCCCTGGCCTCGGCCAAGAGCCGTGGCTACAGCACGCAGCTCAACGCCTTCAAGTCCTGGTGGCACGACTTCTGGGGCAAGTCGTTCGTGCAGTACTCCGGACTGTCCGGGGACGCGGACTACCTGGAGAACATCTACTACCTGAGCACGTACATGATCGCCGCCGGGGGCTACGGGACCAATCCGTTCCACTTCATCAACGGCGTCTTCCGGGCCACACGGGACGAGACGAAGTGGAGCAACGCCTACTGGTTCTGGAACCAACGTGACGTCTACAACTCGTTCCTGGCCTCCAACCACGTCGACCTGCTTGCCGGCTTCAACCGCCTCTACAGCCGTAACTCGACGGCTCTGAAGGCCTATACGCGGACCCGTTACAACGTCGACGGGCTGTGGGTGCCGGAGACCATGGGCTGGGACGGCAACGCCCGGGGCACCGTCAACAGCGACTTCACCGACAACATCTGGTCGACGGGCACCGAGGCCGCGTACAACATGTACCTCCAGTACGCGTACACCGACGACTCCGCCTATCTGCGGAACACCGCGTACCCCTTCATGCGGGACGTGGTGAAGTTCTACGCCGCGAAGCTGTCCTACGACTCGGCGTCCGGCAAGTACTTCGTGGCGAGCTCGCACGCGCACGAGACGTACTGGAACGTGCCGAACGCGATCACCGACCTCGCGGCGATACGCACCCTCTTCCCCCTCACGATCAGCGCGTCCCAGTCCCTCGGCCTGGACGCCGGTCTGCGGCCGCAGTGGCAGCGGATCGTGGACAACCTGATCGCCTATCCCTCCACCGCGGACGTCTACCTGCCGCACACCCCACCGCTCGCCCAGACCCGCAACGGGGAGAACGTGGCGTCCGAGATCATCTGGCCCTACGACCGCACCGGCATCGGCTACCCGGACCAGCAGAAGGCCGTCAACACCTTCAACGCACGCCCCTTCCCCTACGGCAACGTCTGGGCCAACGACGCCGTGCAGGCCGCCCGGCTGGGTCTGGGCGACCAGGCGTACCAGGGCATGAAGACGATGCTGCGGAAGTACCAGAGCTATCCCAACGGGATGACCGACAACACCAACGGCGTCTTCGAATACCTCGGCGTCCACCTCGCCGCCCTGAACGAGTCGCTGCTGCAGTCCTACAACGACAAGATCCGGGTCTTCCCCGCCGCGCCGAGCGACGCGTCGTTCGTCGGACGGTTCACCTTGCTGGCCAAGGGCGGCTTCACCGTCAGTTCGGAGCGCGAGGCCGGCGAGGTGAAGTACATCGGCCTCAAGAGCCTGTACGGCAAGAGCACACGGGTCGTGAACCCGTGGGGGAGCCAGGAACTCCGGGTCCGGGACGTCACCCGCGGCACGACCGTGCTGACGACGAGCGCCGCGGAGTTCGACCTGCCCACGACCGCTGGAAGCGTCTACGTGGTGGAGCGCACGGCCAAGCCGCTGTCCTCCTACAGCCAGGTCAGGCTCACGGGCTCCGCCAACCAGGGCGAGAAGGCACTGAGCGGCACCAGCTCCACCCTGGGCATGGCACGGACGCCCAACCCCATGGTCAACAACACCCAGTTGACCTATGACGCGAACTGGCACCTGACGAACGGGCGGGGTTACGGCGACTACAACGACGACACCCACCACAGCACCACGCCGAACGCCGCGGCCAGTTACACCTTCACCGGGACGGGGGTCGCCTATCTCTCGGAACGCAACGGCGACATGGGACCCGTCGACGTGTACCTCGACGGCGTACTCCAGGCGACGGTGGACCTGCGGGTCTCCGGCCCGCGCCAGGTGCAGCAGACGGTCTGGCAACGCGGCGGGCTGACGCGGGGAACGCACACCCTACGCATCGTCAACCGCAGCACCTCGGTGGGGATGGTGGACGCCCTGCGCATCACACCGTAGGTCCGCGGTGTCCCGGGCGCCGGTGGGCAGCGCCACCGTCGTGGTGACACGTACGACGCAGGGCCTGCGGGGGGTCGAGCCGAAACCGAAACGCACGGGGGGTTCCACCCGGGCGAGCCGGCCGAGGTCCTCGCCCTCGTAGGTGGCGGCGGCGTCGGTGATCCTGTGCAGGTCCCGCGCGCCGTACCACTCGCGCCGGCCGTCGCGGGCGCTGCCGCGGGTACGCAGGCCCAGCAGCCGGGCAGGCGGCGCCATGACCGCGGCCCAGGCCGGACGGGCGGCGAGGGCCGCGGGCACCGCGCCGAGCAGGTGCCCGAGGGGGCCGCGGCGGCCGGTGCCGAAACGCAGAGTCAGCGCCGCCGCGGCCACGCTCCACTCGGCCCCGGTGACGCGCACCCGGACCGGGGCCACCTGGACGTCGTCGAAGACGTAGGTCGCGGCGACGAACCGCGCGACGTCCGGGGAGGGCGCCAGCAGGATCCGGTGCCCGTCCGGCCGTTCGATCATGACGTCGCTGAACGACCCGAAGGGGGAACCGGGCCAGTGGCCGAGGACGATCCGGGTGCCGGACGAGGTCCCGAGGCCCGCGATCCAGCCGTCGAAGCGCAGTCGGACCCGTCGTGCTGGCACCGCCCTCGGGCGGACCGGAGTGCGAGCGCCGTCGTCCATGCCTCACCTCCAGGCATGCCGAGTACCCGCGGTCAGTAGTTCTGCCACTCGTGCCGCGAGTACTCGAGCACCGCGGGATCCATCAGGGTGCTCGCCCGGACGTCCTGGGGGCGGCGGTCGACCGGGAAGACGGAGGCGGCCGCCAGCACGGCGTCGTCCAGGAACCGCAGCCGAGGGGTGTCCTCGGCCAGCTCCAGCGCGGGCGCCGGCCCCGCGGTGCCGGGGGTGGCGAGGACGAACCCCCAGTTGCCGAAACTGGGGACGTCGACCTGGTACTCGGTGGTGCGGTACCCGGCCTTCTCGACGGTGGCCGCGATGGACCAGTACGACTTGGGGGCGAAGAACGGGGAGCCGCCCTGCACCACCACCCGGCTGTCGGGCTTCAGCGTGTGCCGGAGCAGGTGGTAGAACTCGACGCTGTAGAGCTTGGCCAGCGCGGCGGTGTCCGGGTCCGGGAAGTCGATGATCACCGCGTCGTGGCGCCGGCCCGCGTCCCGCAGCCAGTTGAAGGCGTCGGCGTGGACGACGTGGACCCGGGGGTCGCCGAACGCGTCCCCGTTGAGCTCGGACAGCGGCCCGAAGGTACGGGCGAGCCGCGTCATCGCCGGGTCGAGGTCGACCAGCGTGACCTCCTCGACGTCCTCGTAGCGCAGCACCTCGCGCAGGGCGAGGCCGTCGCCGCCGCCCAGGATCAGCACCGAGGAGCGCTCGCCCGACAGCGCCGGATGCACGAGCGCCTCGTGATAGCGGTACTCGTCCACGGACGAGAACTGGAGGTCCCCGTTGAGGAACAGCCGGGTGTCCGCACGGCCGGTGAACGCGGTGGACCGGGTGATGACGATGTCCTGGTACGGAGTCGTCTCGGCGTGGATGATCGGGTCCCGGTACAGCTGCTGGCGTGCCGTCACCTCGATGTCGTCGGCCAGTACGTAGACCGTGCCGAGCACGGCGAGCACGGCCGCCGCCCCGGCCAGGAGCGACAGGCGCACGGCGCGTCTGGTCTCCCGTCGGAAGATCCACAGCACGACCACGACCCCGGCCACGGCATTGACCGCGCCCACCACCAGGGCCCCCCGGAGCTGCCCGAAGGTGGGCAGGAGCAGCAGCGGGAAGCACAGCCCGCCGACGAGCGCCCCCACGTAGTCCGCGGCGAACATGTCGGCGACCGCGCTGCCCGCCTCCTGCCGTCTGATCCGCTGGAGCAGCGTCATCAGCAGCGGGATCTCCGCCCCGATGAGCAGTCCGACGACGAACGACACGGCGACCATGGCCGGCATGTAGATGCGCAGCCAGGCGAACGTGACGTAGAGGATCAGCACGGACAGGCCGCCGACGAGTGCCAGCGCGCCCTCCAGCAGCGCGAAGGCGCCGACCGCGCGCCGCTGCATCGGCTTGGCGGCCAGGGAGCCGATCCCCATGGCGAAGACCATGACGGAGATGACCACGGAGGTCTGCGTCACGGAGTTGCCGATGAGGTAGCTGCCCAGCGCGGTCAGCGCCAGTTCGTAGACCAGACCGCAGGCGGCACAGACGAACACCGCGAGCAGGAGCAGGAAACGCGCCGCCCGCGAGTGTCCCGCGGGCGGAGGTGCGACGGCCGGATCGGCGCGATCCAGGGTGGTACTCACGGTGCCGGATTCAGGAGACCGCTGCGCCGACCATGAAGGCCGTACCGATGTACATGGCCGTCTGGACCCAGGCGGCGGGATGCGGGCGCCCGTCCTGGTCGTCCAGGAGGGTGTGGCCGAGGCGGCCCGGTGTCAGCAGTCCGACCACGCACGCGATCAGGGTCATCACGACGACACCGGCCAGGCCGTACAGCAGGGTGCTGAACAGGCCGTGGCCGAGGCCCTGTTCGGACTCGCTGGCCCGGATGGACTGGTCGATGACGAGACCGATCGCGACCGTCTGGCCGGCGAGGAGGACGGCCGCTCCCCGGTTGCGCTCGGTCCACACCACATGGACCAGCTTGCCGGGGGTGACGAGGTCGAGGGCGATGAACCCGATCGCCATCACCACGAAACCGACCAGACCGTAGAGCAGGGCAGTGCCTGCGGACTCGAAGATCTCTGCCACGGGGTGCCTTTCGGGGACTTCGGAGGGGTGTGGTGCGGTGGCTTGTGGTGCGTGCGTGCGCGCGTGACGGCGGCCGGTGCGGCCCTACTTGCCGGAGCCGGGGCCTCCGCCGCGGAACGAGTCGCTGTCGGGATTCGGCCACACCGAGCCCAGGTGTGTCCGCCAGCGGTGGTAGCCGCTGCGGTAGTCGTCCATCTCGATCCGGCTGCCGCCCCGGTAGGGGCTGACCGCGACGATGTCGTCCCGGTAGCGCAGGAAGACCATGGAGCCGCTGGTGGTGCGGTCCTGGGCCGAGGTGTGCTTGTCTATCTCGCTCGCCACGGTGGTCGCCGGGTCGGTCCGGTCGAGGTAACCCCCGCCGCCCGCCCGGTACTCCTTGCGTATCCAGCTCGACGGAACGGCGTTGCCGCCGGATCCGCCGCCGGATCCGTCGTCGGAACAGGCGGCGAGCGCCGCGGTGGCGAGGATCAGGACGCCGAGGCGTCGCGCGGTCTTCAACGGACCTCCAGCCGGGTGTGCGTCGCCACGATCGTGCGGCTCTGCGGATACGTGTGCCAGGTACGCCAGGTCGGTCCGGTGCCGCGCCATTCGACGGTCAGCGCGGTGACCGCCTCCGGGGAGCCGGGGAAGATCCCGCACAGCGCGTGCGGGTGTGCCTCCGCCCGGCCGCGGATGTCGGCCACCCGCGCGCCGAACTCGCGCTCGGGAAGGCGCAGTACGCGGGCGCCGAAGCGGTAGTTCCAGCCGTCCGCCTCGTGATCCGCCGCCTCCGGCAGGCCCCCCTCGACGCCGGGCAGACAGGCCACGGTCTCCCGGACCGGCCCCGCGAAGACCTGGTGCGAGGCCCCGAGGAGCCTGAGCTGTACGTCGAGTCCCCCCACCGTCAGATCCCGCACCGCGAGCGCGGGGCAGGGGGGATGGCCGAGGGCGAACGACAACTGGTCGGCGTCGGTGTCGAGATACGGCGCGGCCAGGGCTATGCCGCTCATCCGGCACGGTCCTGGCACTCGCACCACGCGCCCGCGACCGAGCGCGCACACCGCAAACTCACCGAAGATCCCCCGACTTGGACCATGCAGAATGCCGCCGAGTATGACACACGCGGAACAGGCCGCGAGGTGACGGGTCCGCCGCAGGGCGTGGTGGCAGACGGCACGGACATGGGTTTCGTACGGGTCGCCGAAGGTGTCACGGGGGGCCGGGGAGGGGCATCCGACCCCGAGCCGCACTGCGGCGAGGTGTCCTGCCCCGTATGTTGAGGCCATGTACGCGACGAGGGTCTCGGGTCGGGTCGACGCCTCGCGCGCGCAGGTGTACCGGGCGCTCGTGGACGGGCGGGCCGTCGCCCGGTGGCGGGTGCCGGACGGGATGCGCGGCCGGGTGCACGAGTTCGAGGCCCGGGAGGGCGGCCGGTTCCGGGTGTCGCTCACGTACGAGATGCCGGACGGGACCGGCAAGACGGAGGCGCACACGGACACCTACCACGGTCACTTCGCCCGGCTCGTGCCGGACGAACAGGTGGTGGAGGTCCTGGAGTTCGAGACGGCCGATCCGGCCCTGCGCGGTGTCATGACGCTGACCACCACGCTCACCGACGCCGACGGCGGCACCGAGGTCCTCGTCGTGCACGAGGGCATCCCCGACGCCGTGCCGGCCGCGGACAACGAGACCGGCACGCGGATGGCGCTGGCGAAGCTCGCCGCGCTCGTGGAGTCGGGCGGGCTTCGCCCGGACTGACGGGCCCGCCGTGGCGGGCCGCCGGTCTCAGCGTGCGCCTGTCCAGTTGTGCGCCACGTCCACCACGACGCGGTCGCTCAGCACGAGCACCCGGAAGGGCAGCCGCGCCCGCAGTCCGAGGCCGATCTGGGTGTCGCCCTCGAAGCTGCCGCCGAACCGGGCGTCCCGGAAGGTGCGGTAGCCGGTGAGGTCCACGCCCGGCAGCGGGCGGCCCGCGCGGGCCGGGTACGTCGGGGCGCCGGTCTCGGGGTCGTACGCGGGTGCGGTGACCCGCACCTCGAGGATCGCGCCGCCGCCCACCGGTATGACGGTGCCCGAACCGTCCTGGTGCAGCCGGTCGACGTAGCCCACCCAGTAGCCGAGCCCGCTGGTGCCGGCGCCGGGGACGTCGACGACCATCCGGTCGTAGCACGCCTGACGGCCGGTCCTGACGTTCGTGACCGACTCGGTCGTTCCCGCGGTACGGGACTCGACCGTGCTGCCCCAGCCGGTCGGGCACGCCGTCGTCGCCGCGCGGGCCGCCGGGGCGGCCTGTGCCGGGGTGACCGCCACCGCGGACGTCGCGCCCACCAGCGCGAGCGTCACCCACACCGTCCCCTTCGTCGTCCTGTTCACAGTCCCTTTTCGCGCCATTGCATCCCCCAACGTCTGCATGTTGCCGATATCTCCTATGACACCCGGGACCCCGGGAAGGTTGCACCCGGCGATCACGCAGTGTCACCCGTCGGCGTCGGGCCGCGTCCGCGGGCATGCGAAGGCCCCCGAGACGGCCCGCGCGCGTCGTACGGCGGGCCACCTCGGGGGCTTGGTCGGCAGGGGTCAGGAGGGGCCGGGCGTGACGCGCCCGCGCCAGCCTCCGCTCTCGCCGCCGCGGTGCTCGATGTACTCCTTGAAACGCCGCATGTCGCCCTTCACACGCCGGTCGATGACACCGGCCATGTCCGCGGTCTTCTCCGCGACACCCGTGGGCTCGACGTCCATGACCAGTTCGACGCGCGTGTGCGAGTCGTCCAGGCGCTGGAAACGGACGGTGCCCTTCTGGTGGGTGTCACCCGACGTCGTGCGCCAGGTGATCCGCTCGTCGGCGAGCTGGTCGACGATCTCGGTGTCGAACTCCCTGCGTACGCCGCCGATCTTGGTGATCCAGTGGTTGTGGGTGTCGTCGAGCTGCCTGATCTCCTCGACGCCCTCCATGAACTGGGGGAACTCCTCGAACTGCGTCCACTGGTTGTAGGCGGTGTGCAGGGGGACCTCGACCTCGACTGCTTCCTTGACGGTGCTCATGTCCGACCTCCTTGGCGATCGTGTGCGGCAGGCCGCGGGCCTGCCGTGCGGATCTCGGCACGTGCGGCGAGTACCCGATCAGGGCGGGTTAACAGCACCCTCCCGGACATCGCGGCGCGGGCCGGACGTCAGAACGGCATACGGCCGCGTGCCCGGCGGCCCGCCGATCCACTGCGGCCGAGCGCCCGGGAGCTGGACTGGAACGGCTTGCTGAACAGCCGCCCCAGCACGCCCGGCGCCTTCGAACCGGCGCGCGACCCGAAGCCGAGGGTGCGCTGAGCGCCGTTCTGGGGATGCCTGGACAGGCGGGGGAGCAGGAATGCGAGGACGGCGAGCACCACGCAGGCGACGACGATGCCGGCGATCATCATGAGGATCTCCCAGGTCACGGTTGTGCGGTCCACGATCGCGTTCCCCGAACCGTCCTGAACACGCACCCTGTGTGTACGGTGAACAGTCCGTGCCGCTCGCCGCCCGCCGTCGCCGCCCCGGGAAGGAACGACCGAATGATCATCTTCGGTACCAAGGGATACCTGTACCAGCTCGCGATACTGACCCTGCTGTGCGGTCGGTGCGGCAACCCCGCCGCGCACACCCTCAGGAAGCGGGTCACGAAGTTCACCCTGTTCTTCGTCCCGCTGTTCCCGTTCTCGACCAAGTACGCGACGCAGTGCACCTTCTGCGGGGCGGAACAGCCGGTGACCAAGGAGCAGGCGGAGCAGTTGCCGGCGCAGGCCGCGAGCGGTCAGCAAGGGCAGGGCGGTCAGGGCGGCCGGCCGAACGGACAGCCGCAGCAGCAGCCTTACCAGTCCTGAAGCCGCGCCGGACCCGGACGCCGTGTCAGGTTCCGGCCGCCTCGCGTGCGATGGCGTCGAAGCGGGCGCCCATCGCCGCGGCCAGGGCGTTGGCGGCCGACAGCGGGCGGACCATGACCATGAGCTCCTCGATCTTCCCGGACTCGTCCACCCGCAGGAAGTCGCAGCCCTGGAGCTGCTTCCCGTCGACCGTCGCGGTGAAGACGAGGGCGTGGTCGCGGGCGCCGGGAGCGCCGATCTCCCGCTCGTAGGTGAAGTCCTGGAAGACCTCGGCGACGTTGCGCAGGATCGCGGCGGTGACGGCCTTGCCGGTATACGGCTTGAAGACCACCGGGCTGGTGAAGACGACGTCGTCGGCCAACAGGGCCTCCACGGCGTCCATGTCCTTGCGTTCGACCGCCTGACGGAAGGGATGCATCCGGCTCACCTCGGGCACTCGGGTAGTCGACGAGATAGTCAACGAATTGAATAGGTGGCTGCGAGGCTACGGGCGCCGCGCCGCGCTTGTCCAGGGCTCAGCCCATAGTCAACTCGTTGACTGGTCAACGCGGTGCTAGCTTGGCGCGATGGCATTGCGCAACGCGGTGATGGCCGCGCTTCTGGAGGGCGAGGCCTCCGGGTACGACCTCGCCAAGGGTTTCGACGCGTCCGTCGCCAACTTCTGGATGGCCACGCCCCAGCAGCTCTACCGGGAGCTGGAACGCATGGAGGCCGAGGGCCTCGTCGCCGCCCGGGTGGTCGAGCAGGAGCGGCGCCCCAACAAGAGGCTCTTCTCCCTGACCGAGGCCGGGCTCGCCGCCGTCAGGGACTACGTCGCCGAGCCCCCCGCCCGGCCGACCGCGATCCGGGACGAACTGCTCGTCAAGGTGCAGTGCGCGGACGTCGGCGACCCGGAGGCCGTGCGCGCGGCGATCACCGGGCGCCGTGAGTGGTCCGCCGCCAAGCTCGCCCGCTACGAACGCACCAAGGAGCGGCTGCTGGACGGGCGCACGGAGGACGAGTACTTCGCGCACGCGACGCGGATCGGGCCGTATCTCACGCTGCTGCGGGGCATGTCCTTCGAGCGGGAGAACCTGCGCTGGTGCGAGCTGGCGCTGCGGCGGCTGGAGGGGCGCGCGGCGGCCCGCTGAGCCGGGAGGTGGTTCGGCACCGCCGCGTGGGGAACCCGGCCCCGGCACATGGTGTCGAGGGCCGACCCGCGCCCGGCCGAGGACGTCGGGCGGGCCCGCGCTCGACCCCGGTGCCGCACTCCCACCGGGACGCGCCCGGCGACGCCTTACGGGCGGGGGAAATCAGGGGCGGGCGGGCCGAACGACCCCGGGCTCGCCGCTCCTTGCCCGCACACGGCGGCACGGCGGCGGTGGCCGGCGAGGACGTTGGACGGGAAGGGACGGAAGACCGCTGATGAGGATCGGCCTGGCACTACACGAACTGCACGACGCCGAGGTGGAACTGGTGCGCACCCTGCTGCGTACGGCGGAGCACCACCGGTCCGCCCACGACGTCCACCATCTCGCCCTCGACCTGGCCGCCTGGTCCCGTCGTCATCTGCGCGAACTGGCCGCCGTCGGCGGACGCTACGGCGTCGACCTCGTCCAGGACCAGGAACCCGCGCACGGCCGGCACGCCCAGGAGGGCGAACCGGACGCGGGCCTGCTCCTGCTGCGTGACCTGCGCGAGGTCCACGTCCGGGCGTCGGAGGTCAGCCTCGACTGGGAACTGGTCGCCCAGGCGGCCCAGGCGAGCGCCGACGAACGGCTGCTGGACCTGGTGCGGCAGTGTCACCCCGACACCCTGCGCCAACTGCGCTGGGCGAACGCCCACCTCAAGGACAACGCCCCTCAGGTGCTGGGCGGTCGGTAGTGTTCCGACCCGGACGAGGGGGGAGGGGCGCATGGTGCCGAACGTGTTCCGCATCGGCGGGCAACTGACCGTGAGGCGACTGGGTTTCGGGGCGATGCACCTGCCGACGGAGCCCGCCGCCGAGCGCCGGACCGGCCTCGCCGTGGCCCGCCGTGCGGTCGAACTGGGTGTCACCCTGGTCGACACGGCCCACCTCTACGGCGGCGGCGCCAACGAGGAACTCCTCGCCGAGGCACTGCACCCCTACCCGGACGACCTGCTCGTCACCACCAAGGTCGGCGTCGCTCGCACCGGCGCCGGCGGGGAGTGGCGCCTCGACGGCCGCCCGGCCGTCTTGCGCGACCAGGTGGACGAGGCCCTGCATCGACTGCGCGTCGAGCGGCTGGAACTGCTCCAGCTCCACCGCGTCGACCCGGACACCCCGCTCGCCGAACAACTCGGCACGCTGGGGGAGCTGCAGACCGAGGGCAAGGTCGGCCGGATCGGCCTGTCCGAGATCACCGTCGACCAGCTCGACCGGGCGCGCGCCGTCGTCGACGTCGTCAGCGTGCAGAACCGGTACAGCCTGCTCGACCGCGCGCACGAGCCGGTGCTGCGGGCCTGAGAGGCGGCGGACATCGCGTTCCTGCCCTGGCGCCCCGTGGCGCACGGCACGTCGGGCGCGCACACGGAGATCGCCGCTGTGGCGGACGAACTGGGCGCCACACCGACCCAGGTGGCGCTCGCCTGGCTGCTCGCCCACTCGCCGGTGATCTGCCCCATCCCCGGCACCGCACGCGTCGACCACCTGGAGGACAACGTCGCCGCGGCCGGCCTCGAACTGTCCTTCGATCAGTACGCCCGCCTGGACGGCCTGAGCGCACCGGCCTGACCCGGGCGGGCGCGGCGAGCGGACCGGCCGGGCATGCGGGTGCGCGCGAACGCTGGGATCATGAGGGGGCCAGCGCTGCCCCGACCACCTGGCGAACGACGGTGGTGAGCGCCGTGACGGTGAGGAAAGACAACGACGAGGAGTCGACGCCCGCGCGCGTCGATCCCGCGGGGATGCCGTATCTGCGCACCCGGCTGACCCCGCCCGCGAGGCCCGCCACGTTCTTGCGCCGGGAGCGCCTGACCCGGAGCCTCGACCAGGCTCTCTCCGTGCCGCTGACCATGGTCAACGGGGCGGCCGGCGGCGGCAAGTCCCTCCTGGTCGCCGACTGGGCCGCCGGCCTGCGGCACCCCGTCGCCTGGCTGACCTGCGACGCCGCCGACCGGGCTCCGGGTGTCTTCTGGGCCTACGTGCTGGAGGCACTGCACGGCGCCGGCATGCCGGTGACGTCCGAGATCGGCAGCCCCGCGGCGGCCGGACGCGTCGAGGGCGGGCTGCTGGCCCGCCTGGCCGCCGGGCTCGCCGCCCGGGACCGCCCCGTGGTGCTCGTCCTCGACGAGTACGACCGTGTGACCACGCCTGACGTCGCGCAGCAGCTGCGCTTCGTCCTCGACCACGCGGACCACGGGCTCCGGCTCGTTCTCGTCACCCGCGCCGAGCCGCTGCTGCCGCTGCACCGGTACCGCGCCTCGGGTCGGATGACGGAGATCCGGAACGCGGACCTCGCCTTCACCCCCGAGGAGGCCGCGCAGCTGCTGACGCTGCACGGGCTCTCCCTGCCCCCGAGCACCGTGCGGGCGCTGGTGCGGCGCACCCAGGGCTGGGCGGCGGGGCTGCGGCTGTGCGCGCTGGCCGCCGGACAGAGTCCGGACCCGCAGACCTACCTCAAGGAGTTCGAGGCCGGCCGCAGCACCGTGGCCGACTTCCTGCTGGCCGAGGTGCTGGACCAGCAGGGCGCCGAGAGACAGGACCTGCTGCTGCGCGCCGCGGTCCTGGACCGGTTCTGCCCCGATCTGCTGAACGCGTTGACGCTGCGGACCGACGCGGAGGCCCACCTGGCGGCGCTGCACCGCGAGAACGCGTTCCTCCAGCAACTGGGCCACTCCTGGTACTGCCTGCACCCGTTGTTCGCGGAGATCCTCAGGGCTCATCTGCGCGAGCGGTCGCCCGGGCTGGAGCCGGAACTCCGTCGCCGGGCCGCGCGCTGGCTCCGCGGCTCGGGGGCCCTGCCCGAAGCGCTGGCCCAGGGCGCGGCGGCGGACGACTGGGAGTTCACGGCGCGGGCCCTCGTCGACGACCTGGCGATCGGGCAGCTCTTCACCGGCCTGCGCGCCCAGGACCTCCGCGTCCTGTTCGAGCGCATGCCCCCCACCACAGCGGGCCCGGCCGCCGACCTCGTCCGCGCGGCCCTCGCGCTGGCCCGGCACGACCTCCCGCACGCGCTCGCCGCCCTCGGCAGAGCCCGAGCGGACCTCGCCCCGGACCCCGGATCCGCCGCGCTCCGGCTCAGCCGTGCCCTGCTGGAAGCGCTGGCCGCGCGGTTGCAGGGATCGCCCGACGAGGCGGAGGAGGCGGCACGTGCGGCGGAGGACGCCAGGGCGGACGTACCCGCGGATCTCCTCGACGCCCACCCGGAGTTCACCGCGCTGCTGCTGACGCACCTGGGCTGCGCGCGGCTGTGGGCCGGCCGGTTCGACGCCGCCCGTGCCGCCCTGGGCGTCGCCGCCGAGTGTCCGGGCGGGGCGTCGACGGCGTTGCCCCGGCTGGAGTCGCTGGGCCACCTCGCACTGATCGACCACCTGACCGGCCGACCGGGCCTGGCGGAGCGCAGGGCGCGGGCGGCGGCGGCCGAGGCGGAACGGCACGGCCTGCCGCAGGGGGCCGGTTCCGGCATCGGCCGACTGGTCCTGGCGGCCGTCGCCGTCGACCGTGACGAACTGGCCCCGGCCCGGGCGCTGCTCAAGGAGGTGGCCGAACCTCCGGGGTCGCGGGACCCGGTGACCGCGGCGGGACGGATCATCGCCGAAGGGCGCCTTCTCCTGGCGCAGGGCGACGCGCGGGCCGCGCTGGAGACGGCGGGCCGCGCCGTCACGGCCGCCGTCCCCTCGCCCTGGGCGCAGGAGCAGGTCGCTCTGATCGTCTCGGCGGCCCACCTGGCGCAGAACAGTCCGGACTCGGCCCTGAAGGACCTGCGAGACGGCCCGGGCCACGGGGCGGTGTCCGCGGTGGCGACGGCACGCGCCTGCCTGGCCGCCGGGCGCCTCGACGAGGCCCGGGACCTGATCGACCACCTGCCCGCCGACGGCCGTCCGGGTCCGGCGGTGACCGTGCGCGCCACCCTGCTGCGGGCCCAGGCCGCGCACCAGGCGGGGGACCTCGCGACCGCGCGGCGCCTAGTCGCCCGGGCACTGCTCGACGCCCGGCGCGAGCGGCTGCGCAGACCGTTCGCGGAGGCCGGCCCCTGGATCCGCCCGCTGCTGCGCGCCGACCCCTTGCGGGAACTGACCTACGGCTGGCTCACCGACGCCCCCGGCAGCGGCGGCCCCGCCACCCGGCCCACGGCCGAGGAGCCCACGGCGCTCGTCGTCGAGGAACTGAGCGCACGCGAACGCGACGTGCTGCGACGGCTGGCCCGGATGATGTCGACGGAGGAGATCGCCACGGACCTCCAGGTGTCCGTGAACACGGTGAAGACGCACCTCAAGAGCGCCTACCGCAAGCTCGGTGTCAACCGGCGCGGCGAAGCGGTGCGCCGCGCCCGCGCACTGCGGCTCCTGTGAACCCCCGCACGGCTCCCCCCGCCACCGGCCCGCCTCGCCCACAGCGGGTGAGGCGGCCCGGGGCGCCGATTGCTGCGATGGACCCGTGAAGCACTGGGGTCCTCTGATCGTCCTCGGCACCGCACAGTTCCTGATGGTGCTGGACACGTCCGTCATGAACGTGTCCATCAGCCGACTGGTCGAGGACTTCGACACCGAGGTCACCGCCATCCAGGCCGTCATCACGCTGTACGCCCTGGTCATGGCCGCCTTCATGGTCGTCGGGGGCAGGCTCGGCGACATCCTCGGCCGCCGACGGGTCTTCCTCCTCGGGATGGTCGTCTACGGCATCGGATCGGCCGTGACCGCCCTGTCACCCACCCTGGGGGTGCTGGCGCTCGGCTGGTCCGTGATCGAGGGGCTCGGTGCGGCCATGGTGCTGCCGTCCATGGCCGCGCTGGTGGCCGAGTCCTACCGGGGACGCGACCGCCCGGTGGCCTACGGCGTCATCGGCGGCCTGGCGGGTGCCGGGATCGCCGTGGGCCCGCTGCTCGGCGGTTGGGTGACGACGTACCTCACCTGGCGCCTGGTCTTCGCCGGCGAGGTGGTCGTCGTCGTGGCCGTGCTCTGCTTCCACCGGCTGATCGCCGAGAGCGCCCCGGCCGGCCCGCGCCCCCGGATGGACCTCCTCGGTGCCACGCTCTCGGCGGCCGGCCTCGGGCTGTGCGTGCTCGGCGTGCTGCAGAGCGGCACCTGGGGATGGGTCGAGCCACGCAATCCCCCGTTCACCCTGCTGGGCTTCGCGCCCACGTTCTTCGTCATCGCGGCCGGAGCGGTCGTGCTCGCCCTCTTCGCCGCCTGGGAGCGGCACCGGGTCGCCCACGGCGACGACCCCCTGGTCCACCTGTCCCTGCTCGGGCGGCCACCGCTGCGGTCGGCCCTGATGGTCCTGCTGAGCCAGAACCTCATCCTGCTCGGCCTGTTCTTCGCCATCCCGCTGTACTTGCAGGTGGTACAGGGCTTCGACGCCTTCGAGACCGGGCTGCGCCTGCTGCCGGTCTCGGTCACCATGCTCGTGACCTCGCTCGGGGCCGCCCGGCTAGGCCGCAGGCTGGCCGCGCGCAGGGTGGTACGGCTGGCGCTCGTGACGCTGCTGGTGGCCGTCGTCTGGCTGCTGGCCACCATCGACCCGGTCATCGACGACGCCCAGTTCTTCTGGGCCATGGCCGTCCTGGGCGTCGGCATGGGCCTGCTCGCCTCGCAGCTCGGCAACGCCGTGCAGTCGGGCGCGGGGGAGGAGGAACGCAGCGAGGTCGGAGGGCTGCAGTTCACCGCGCAGAACCTGGGTTCCGCGTTCGGCACGGCCCTCATCGGCTCCCTCCTCGTGGGTGCGCTGGCCCACGCCTTCACGACCCAGGTCGAGGACGACCCCCTTCTGTCGGACCAGGCCCGGCAGGAGACCGGCATCGCCCTGGAGGCCGGGGTCAGCTTCGTCCCCGCCGACGAGGTGCGCTCGGCCGCCGAACGGGCCGGGCTTCCCCCGACCGAGGTCGAGGCACTCACCAGTTCCTACGCGCAGGCGCAGCTCGGCGGTCTGCGGGTGGCCGTCCTCGCGGTCGGCGGCATCACTCTGGCCAGCTTCCTGGTCACGCGGCATCTGCCGGACGCCGGGACGGCCCGGCGCCGGTCGGGGACGGCGCCGACGGCCGGGGGGACGGATCCGGAACGGAGGCCCTGATGGAGACGCCGCGCCGCACCCCTGCCCGGGCCACGCGGGCCGCCGAGCGGCGGGCGCACGCCGACTACACGGGCGGCGTCTACGGATCGATGCTCGCCGCCTCGGTGGTGGTGGGGGCCGGCACCCTCGGTTCGTTCCCGCTGGTGGAGCTGGCGCTGCTGCTCCTGCTGACGGGCGCGGTGTTCTGGATCGCGCACGTGTACGCCCAGCTGTTCGGGGCCCGGCTGGCGCAGCACCCGCTGAACCGCCGGGTGCTCGGGCACGTGTGCCGTGACGAGTGGCCGATCCTCAAGGCCGCCGTACCGCCCGCGGCGGCGGTGGTGCTCAGCCCGCTGCTGGGTCTGGACGTGCGCGGAGCCGCCTGGCTGGCGCTCGGCGTCGCCGTGGCCGGGCAGGTGGGCTGGTCGGTGGCCGCCGCCCGTCGCACCGGGGCCGGGCCGCGCATGGTGGCCGGCGCCGCGGTCGTGAACCTTTTGATCGGCATGCTGATCGTCGGCTTCAAGCTCGCCGTGACGCACTGACGGCGGGAATGCGCCAGGTCACCTGTACGGGGTGAGGCCGCGCGGGCCGCGCGGGCGCACGATCGCAGGGTGGCCGCAGATCGGCCCGGACGAAGTCGCCCGCGGGAGAGCAGCCCATGCGCTATGAGATCCGCGTCGACGGGCAGGTGTCGGAGACGCTGACCGCCTCGTTCCCCGAGCTGGAACACGTGGTGATGGCCGGTCAGACGGTCTTCTACGGTCCGGTCGTGGACGAGTCGCACCTGTACGGGCTGCTGGCCCGCTTCCAGGCGCTGGGCCTGACCGTGGTGGAGATGCGCCGGCTGGCGGAGTGACGACGGCCCTCAGACGCGATCAGACGCGATCAGACGCGCTCAGACGCCCTCGGCCGTGACACGGCCGGACCGGGCGGCCGCCCGCAGCTCCTCGTGGTCCCGCTCGTTGCGGTCGGCGTAGGACTGGGCGAACTCGGTCAGCGCCCGTTCGAAGCGGGCGCTGCCGCCGAGGTACGCGGCGATCGCGACGGGATCCCCGGAGCGCGCGTGGGCACGCGCGAGCGAGCCCCCGCACAGCCCGCCGAAGACCGCCAACAGGCCCGGATCCATGGTCTCCGGGCGGGCGATCCCCTTCCAGTCGCGCAACTGACGGACGTAGAAGTCCCGCTCACGCCCGTCCAGGCCGACCGTGTGCGTCCACCCGAGGAAGATGTCGCTGGACGTCTGGATGAGCCGCTGCCCGGACACCACCCGACGGCCCTGGTTGTCGTACCGCTCGCCGCCCGTGTGCGGGGCGAGCACCGACTCCTGGGCCTCCTTCGCCTGCAGCAGCAGCGGATCGTCGTCGTCCCGGCCGAGCAGCAGCGCGATCCAGCAGCGCGTGCCGACACTGCCCACCCCCACCACCTTGCGGGCCACGTCCACCAGCCGGTAGCGGCGCAGCAGGTGGCGGCGCTCGGAGGACAGCGTGTGGGCGTACGTGTCCAGCAGCGCGCCCAGGTCCTTGGCCCGGGCGTCCTCGCCGGTACCGGGCGCCAGGTCGCGCAGCGGCGTGATGAGCGGCGGGTCGGGTGCGATGCGCCGCCCCTGAGCCGTGGCCCGGGTGAGCTGCTCGAAGGCCTGCAGATGGGTGCGGGTGCGGGCCTTCGCCGTGGCCCGGTCGGCACGCCGCCGTGCCTCCTTGTCCAACGGGGCGTCCAGCAACGCGCGCAGGTGACCGAAGTCGTCCTGCGCGTACCAGACGTCGAGTGTCCCCATGCCGGCGAAGGCGCGCATCCGCTTGCGGTAGGCGCGGACGCAGGCGTGCACCGCGCGGTTCTGCTCCTCGGCGGAGAACCCGTTGGCCCGCCCGGCGATCACGAAGCTCGCCGCGAGGCGTTTCACGTCCCATTCGAAGGGACCGGACAGCGTCTCGTCGAAGTCGTTGATGTCGAAGACCAGGTGCCGCTCGGGGGAGGCGAGCAGCCGGAAGTTCAGCAGGTGGGCGTCACCGCACAGCTGCACGGTCAGTCCGGTGCTGGGCAGCGGGCCGAGGTCCGCCGCCATGACGGCCGCCGCTCCCCGGTAGAAGCGGAACGGGGATTCCAGCATCCGTGCGTACCGGACCGGCACCAGCTCCGGGACCCGGGTGGCGGACTGCCGCTCCAGGACCTCGACGGGATCGGGCCGTTGCTGATCCGCCTCGAACCAGCCGTGGCAGGAGCGCGAGGCGCGGGCGCGTGCCGCTCTTCCGTACGCGGCCCGTTCCGCCACGGTCAGGGGGACGGAGTACGCCGTCGCCACGGTCATCGTCGCTCACCTCCCGCGCCGTCCGGCGCGCCGTTGTGCCGCTGCTTGAGCCCCGCCTGGACCGCGCCCGCGAGCACCCGCGCGGCGACCCCCACCAGCAGCAGCCCGCCGGCCATCTGCAACATCGCCAGCACACGCCCGGCCTGGGAGCGGGCGGTGATGTCGCCGTACCCCACGGTGGCGAACGTCGTCAGGGCGAAGTACAGGGCGTCCGTCCTCGTCAGCGGCTCGCTGAACGCGGCCGGGTAGGAGCGGCCCAGCAGGTAGTAGGCGCTCGCGAAGAGCAGCAGGAACAGCGGCACGGTGGCGGCCAGCGCCTCCACCGCCTTCAGCCGCGGATGGGGCGAGCGCATGATCGTGCGCACCTCCCAGGAGAAGACCACCGCGACGGCCAGCAGACCGCACACGAGCCACGCGACGGTCTCCGCGTCGACGCTCTGCATCGGAATCAGGAAGTAGGCGCTCACCAGTCCGGCCGTGATGACCGTCCCGCGCGCGAGCGCCATGAGCGCCAGTCGACGGCCGGGACGCGACGGCATGTTCATCTCCGCTCCGTTCCGCCGGGAACCGGTGCCCTCTCCGCAACCACCTCATCGCCTCGGCGACGCCCGCGGATCACCCGTCATGGGTGACCCGGAGCCCGGCGGCGGGCGCGACGCTGGCCGGGTGGGCACGACAGGCGGGCACCACACATCCCCTGCGCCGGCGGTGCGGACACGCCCGGCCGGAACGCCCGAGGAGGAGCCATGACCGATTCGCCTGATCCGGGACCCCGGCCCGGCCGCCATGCCGAGGCGCCCTTCACCCCGGGAGGCGATCCCGCGGACCTTCTGGGGAGCCTCGGCGGCTCGTGGACGTGGCTCCTCGGCTCGGCGCTGGTCACGCTGGTGCCGGGTGTCGTCCTCCTGGTCTGGCCGGACGGCACACTGCACGTCCTGGCGGTGGTCGTCGGGCTGTACCTGCTGGTGGCCGGCTGCTTCCGGTTCGTCGCCGTCTTCGCCCAACAGCACGGCGAGAGGCTGCCCGGGCTGCTGCTCGCCGTGCTGTACGTGCTGGCGGGGGTGCTGTGCCTGAGGAATCCGCTGCAGACGATCGCCGCGCTGTCCCTGATCGTCGGGATCGTCTGGCTCGTCACCGGCATGCTCACCGCCTACGCGGCCCTCGCCGTCAAGGCCCTGCCCCACCGCGGTGTCCTCTTCGGCGCGGGCGCGCTCGGCGTCGTGGCCGGGGTCGTCGTACTGGCCCTGCCCACCGAGTCCGCCGTCGCGCTGACCCGGCTGCTCGGCCTGTGGCTGGTGCTGCTCGGCCTGGTCGAGGTGGCGGTCGCCTTCGCCTGGCGGGCCGCGCTGCGCAGAGCGGCCGCGGACCAAGGCGCCGGCACGCCGACGAAGGCGTGAGGAGGAGACCCCCATGGCCCAGCCCCCCGCACCTCCCCCACCCTCCGGCGGCGACGCGGAGAACCGGGTCACCCTGACCGCCGACGAGCAGGCCGAGTACCGCCGGCTCCGCCGCGCCGCGGCCGTGCACCACCGCAAGGCCCGCTACGCCGGCGCGTCGCTGCTGCTCCTGATCGCCCTGCTGCTCTCCCCCCTCGCCGTCGTCGCCACCTGGCTGGACGAGGAGGTCGCCGACACCGACCGCTACGTCCAGACCGTCGCGCCGCTCGGCTCCGACCCCGCGGTGCAGTCGGCGGTCACCGACCGGCTCACCGACCGGGTCGTCGCCGAGGTGAACGTCGACGCCGTCACGAAGTGGCTGGGCGAGGCGCTCACGGACGCCGGGGCACCGCCCGCCGTCGTCGACCGGACCGGGGCGCTCGCCGGGCCGCTCCGCGCCGCCGTGACCAGCGCCGTGCACAGCGTCGTGAACCGCGTGGTCACCAGCGAGGTCTTCGAGCAGGCGTGGGTCGCCGCCAACCGGCGCGCCCACACGGCGGTGGTGAACGTCCTCACCGGCAGCCAGAGCGGGGCCGTGCGCGCCGAGCAGGACAAGGTCGTCCTGGACCTCGGGACCGTCGTCGACGAGGTCAAGAAGCGGCTCGTCGACGCGGGCTTCCAGCGGGCCTCGGCCATTCCCGCCCCGGACCGGCAGATCACCCTGTTCGAGAGCGACAAACTCTCCGAGGCGCAGGCCGGCATGCGCCTGCTGGACGTGATGGGCCTCTGGCTGCCCGTGCTGACCGTCGTGCTGGCCGCCCTCGCCGTGTGGACCGCCCCGGCACACCGCGCGATGCTGCTGGTCACGGCCGTGGGCGTGGCGCTCATGATGGTGCTGCTGCTGATCGGCCTGGCCGTCATGCGCAGGGTCTACCTGGATGCCGTACCCCCCTCGACACTGCCCCCCGACGCCGCCCAGGCGATCTACGACACCTTCGTGCGCTTCCTGCGCGACAGCACGCGCACCCTGCTCGTGGTCGCCGTGATCACCGCGCTCGCCGCCTACCTGTACGGCCCGGGGCGCGCGGCCCGCGGGGTGCGCCGCCTGGTGGCGCGCGCCACCACCGCGAGCGGTCACGCGCTGCGGCGCCGGGGGCTGCGCACCGGCGGCGCCGGGCAGTGGCTGGAGACCCACCGCGCGTGGACGACCGGCATCGTCATCGCGGGCGGTGCCCTGGCCCTCGTGCTCTGGAACTACCCGACGGTCGGAGCCGTGGCCCTGGTCGTCGGCCTGGTCCTCCTGGTCCTGGTCGTCCTCGCGGTGCTCGCGGCGGCCGGCGGCCCCGGGCGGACCGCCACCCGCGCGCCCTGACTCCCGGGCGAGGCCCCGGCTCACCCCGCCGGGGTGAGGCCGCCGCGCGCGGTCACGCGCAGTCTGGATCGGCGGGCGACGCCCGTCGTGCCCTGCTCCGAACGGAGACGACCGATGAGCACTCAGATCTACCTCGCCTACGACTATCCGCTGCTGAGCATGTTCTGGACCCTGCTCTGGTTCTTCCTGTGGATCATGTGGTTCATCCTGCTGTTCCGCGTGATCGGCGACATCTTCCGCGACGACGGCCTCAGCGGCTGGGGCAAGACCGGCTGGCTGGTGCTCGTCATCCTGCTGCCGTTCCTCGGCGTGTTCATCTACCTCATCGCCCGCGGCAAGGAGATGGGCGGCAGGGAGATCAAGCACGCCCGGGCGCAGCAGCAGGCCCTCGACTCCTACATCCGGGACACCGCGGGCGGCGGCGGCCGTCGCAGCAGCGTCGACGAGCTCGCGAAGCTGTCCGAGATCCGCTCCCGCGGCGACATCTCCGACGAGGAGTTCCGCCGCGCCAAGGAGCTCGTCCTGGCCGACTACGGGCCGCCCGCCGGCACCGCGACCGGCACCGGCACCGCGACCGGCACCGAAGCACGGCACTGAGAGCACGAAACGACAGGAAGACGAGGCAGAACATGGCCGCAACGCACACGCCGGGCGCACACACCCCGGGCAGGAGCACCCACACCGCACGGCACGAGTGGGCCGCGGGGCTGATGGTCTTCGGCGCCATCCTGCTCCTGCTGTCCGGCATACTCGCCGTCTTCCGCGGCATCATGGCGATCGCCCAGGACGACGTCTTCGCCGTCACACCGAGCTACGTCTTCCGGTTCGACCTCACCGGCTGGGGCTGGATCCACCTCCTGCTCGGAGTGGTCGCCGTGGCCGTCAGCGTCGGACTGTTCCAGGCGGCCACGTGGGCGCGGGTCGCGGGCGTGGTGATCGCCGGGCTCATCGTCCTCGCCAACTTCCTCTCGCTGCCGTACTCCCCGGTGTGGTCGGTCCTGATGATCGCGTTCTCCGGGTTCGTCATCTGGGCGCTGTGCGTCGCCCGCAAAGAGGACCTCACCGACTCGGCGTCCGGCAGCCGCGGTTGACGCGGCCCGCAAGGCGCACAGGAGGGGGCGGACGGCGCAGAGACCGGAGCAGGTGGCGGGTAGGTGTGCGCCCTGTTGTGGCGTTCCGCCCTGCGCCTACAGTGTGGCGCCCCGGTCCGCGCCGGGTGTTCGGCACGCGTGGCCCCCGCAGCACGGGCCGCCGCCGACCGCCCGCGCGACCGGGATCACCCCGTGAGTTCGCTCGGACCGCGCGACCGAGTGTGGCGCGGCACCCGTGCGCGTCGAGAACCACTGGAGGCCGCCGTGTCCCGCCCGTGCATCGCCCTGATCACCGACCCCACCTCGCCCGAGGGCTGCGCCGAGTACCTCACCCGCGCGGTGGAACTCCTCACCGGAGCCGCCCCGGTACCCATCGACTCCCGGCACTTCGCGACCGGCGGCACCGGGCGCGGCCTCCCGGCCGGGGACGGCTTACGGCTGCACGTCCCCGCCGAGCAGCTCGACCTCGTGCCCGACATCATCGTGCTCTACGAGATCCCCCCGCACCGCCGCCGCGAACTGGTCGCCTTCCAGCGCCTGCTCGAACACCACGACGTGGTGACGCTCGGCACCGGCGTCGCCGCCTGGCGGACCGCCACCGAGAAGGACCTCACCGTGGAGCGCTTCCGGCGGGACGGCATCGCCCACATGGAGACCGTGGTGCTCTCCCGGCCCGGCCTGACCGAGGCGCTGGCCGCCTTCGACAAGCTCGGCCGGGACACCTGGGCCAGGCCCGTCGTCGGCACCGGCGGCGGCGACACCTTCCACCTCACCACGGAGGACGGGGTGGAGCGGGCCACCGCCTTCTACGCCGACCGCGGCACCGACTGGCTGCTGTCGCGGGACGCGGGCAACGTCACCGCCGACGGCTCCCGCCACCAGTTCCGCGTCTTCGTCCTCGGCGGCCGTGTCATCCACGCCCGCGAGCACCTCCAGCCCGAGCCCGACATCCCCTGCAACACCTGCCAGGGCGCCACCGCCGTCCCCATCGCCCCCGCCGACCTCCCGCCACGCCTGGCCCAGCTGGCCGTGGCGGCCACCGCGTCGGTCGGACTGCCCTTCGCCGGGGTCGACCTCGCCATCGAGAACGGCGGGGTCGTCTTCGAGGTGAACGTCCAGCCCGCCTTCATCGACGGCGAGGTCGAGACGGCGGCCGTGCCGTACGTCGAGGCCCATCTGAACGCCCTGGCGGCGGCCCGCAGGGCGCGTCCGGCACGGCGGCTGCCCGCGTGAGATCCTCACGCCTGGGTTACGAAGTCTCCAACCACTGGTATCCGTGGGGTGATGCGGTGACGATGGAGACATGACTCTGGCCCAGCGCGCCCTGGAGCAACTGGCATCCTGGCCCGACCTCACGGCGGGACCGGCCAGTTGCGGCACGGGGCGGGCAGTTCGCTCCACCCGCAGCGAGATCGCCCACTTCCACACGGGCCACGACGTGGACCTCAACCTCACGAGCCGGGCCGTCGGGCGGTTCGCCCAGGACCTCACCGTCTCCTCGGCGATCCGGCTGGTGCCCGGCTCCCGCTGGGTGACCGTCCACCTCGACTGCGACACGGACGTCGACCTGCTGCTGAGCCTGGTCAGCGTCGCCCTGCACGCCCAGGACCAGCCTCCGGGCGATCCCGCCCCGTCCGCCGGGTGCAACTTCCACCGGGTCACGGTGCTGCGCCGCGACCCGGCCGGCGTGGCGCAGCCGGCTCCCTAGGGACGGGCCCTTCGGCGCGGTTCCCCCTCGTCACCGGCGTGGGCCGCGCGCCTGGGCGACGCGTCGGGGAGACACTGCTTCCGCACGGTGCCGAGACGGCCGTACCCGATCTCGGCGAGCCGCCCGCTGCGGGAGGAGCACCGAGGTGACGGGCTGGACCTGGGAGTACGAGGGCTACGAACCGGCCGACGAGCGGCTGCGAGAGTCGCTGTGCACACTCGGCAACGGCTACTTCGCCACCCGCGGCGCTCTCCCCGAGTGCTCCGCGGACGATGTGCACTACCCCGGGACCTATGTGGCCGGCTGCTACAACCGGCTCGGCTCCGACGTGGCCGGACGCAGGGTCGAGAACGAGGACATGGTCAACCTGCCCAACTGGCTGCAACTGCGCTTCCGGCTGCGCGGCCGGCCCTGGCTCACCCCGGACACCGCCACCGTCCTCGAACACCGCCTGGTGCTGCACCTGTCCTCCGGAGTGCTGGAGCGGCTGACCCGTTTCGGACTCGGCAACGGACGGGCCCTGACGGTGCGCCAGCAGCGGCTGGTGCACATGGGCGACCCCCATCTCGCGGCGCTGCGCACCGAGTTCACCGCCGACGGCTTCTCCGGAGAACTGCACGTCGAGGCCGGCCTCGACGGCGGCGTGCGCAACGCCGGGGTCGCCCGCTACCGGGACCTGGACGGCCGGCACCTCACCCACGAGCACGCGGGCACCGCCGAGCACGACACGGTGTGGCTGCGCTGCCGCACCCGCACCTCCGACATCCGCGTCGGCATGGCCTCCCGGCTCGCCGCCGACGCGCCCGTCACCGTCCGGCACGCCCGGCCGCGCACCACCCAGCGGATCCGGCTGCACCTGGTGTCCGGCCGCACCGCCACCGTCGACAAGACCGTCGCCCTGCACACCTCGCGCGACCCGGCGATCAGCGACCCGCTGCACGCCGCCGTGGCCCGGGTCGGCCGCGCCCCCGGCTTCGAAGAGTTGCTGCGCGGCCACCGCACCGCCTGGGCCCAGTTGTGGCGCCGCGCCGACCTCGACGTGGCCGGCGAGGCCGGAAGCGTCCTGCGCCTGCACCTGTTCCATGTGCTGCAGACGCTCTCCCCGCACACCGCCGACCTCGACGTCGGCGTCCCCGCGCGCGGGCTGCACGGCGAGGCCTACCGCGGCCATGTCTTCTGGGACGAGCTCTTCGTGCTGCCCTTCCTCAACCTGCACTTTCCCGAGGTCTCCCGGGCCCTGCTGCGCTACCGCCACCGCCGGCTCGAACAGGCCTGCACCGCCGCTCTGCACGCCGGCCGCCAGGGCGCGATGTACCCCTGGCAGAGCGGCAGCGACGGCAGTGAGGAGGCCCCGCAGCTGCACCTCAACCCGCGCTCCGGGCGCTGGCTCGCGGACCACTCCCACCTCCAGCACCACGTCGGCTCGGCGATCGCCTACAACGTGTGGCAGTACTGCGAGACCAGCGGCGACATCGAGTTCCGGCACACCTGGGCCGCCGAGATGCTGCTCCAGATCGCCCGCTTCTGGGCCGACGCGGCACGCTACGACAAGGCCCTCGGCCGGTACCGCATCCGGGGCGTCGTCGGGCCCGACGAGTACCACGACGCCTACCCCGGTGCGGAGAAGCCCGGCCTGGACGACAACGCCTACACCAACGTCACCGCCTCCTGGGTGCTCACCCGCACGCTGGAGCTGCTGGGCGGCCTGCCCGAGCCGCGGCGCCGCGAACTCGCCGAGCGCACCGGCCTCGACGACGGCGAACTCGACCGGTGGGAGGAGATCTCCCGCGCCCTGCACGTGCCCTTCCACGAGGGCGTGATCAGCCAGTTCGAGGGCTTCGGCGCCCTCGACGAGCTCGACTGGCACCGCTACCGCACGGAGTACGGCGACATCCGCCGGCTGGACCGGATCCTGGAGGCGGAGGGCGACACGGTCAACCGCTACCAGGCCTCCAAGCAGGCCGACGTGCTGATGCTCGGCTACCTGTTCTCGCCGGCCGAACTGCGCGGCCTGTTCGCCCGGTTGGGGCTGCGGCTCGACGAGGAGACCTGGCAGCGCACCGTCGACTACTACCTCCACCGCACCAGCCACGGCTCCACCCTCAGCGGTCTGGTGCACGGCTGGATCCTCGCCCGGGCCCGGCGGGCCGAGGCATGGCAGTTCGTGCAGGAGGCCCTGCGCGGCGACATCGCGGACGTGCAGGGAGGCACCACCGGCGAGGGCATCCACCTCGGCGCCATGGCCGGCACCCTCGACCTCGTCCAGCGCGGCCTGACCGGCCTGGAGACCCGCGAGGGCGCCCTGTGGCTGGACCCGGTGCCGCTGCCGGAGCTGTCGTCCTACGGCTTCTCGCTGCGCTACCAGGGCAACTGGGGCGTCCGGCTGCGCCTGCGCCACGGCCGCCTGGAGGTCACCGTGCCCTCGTCCGACGCCACCCCCGTCGACGTACGCCTCCCGGACCGGGCCGTGCGCCTGATGCCGGGGGAGACGGGGCAACTGGTGCTGCCGGAGTGAGCGCGGTGAGGCGACCATCGCCATGTGGCACCCCCGGCCCCGCGGGGTACCCGGCCGCGCGCGACGCGACCGAGGAGTGGCACCTTCGGGAACGACAGTCCGAGCGGGGCACCGATCACCGCACCGACAGGGAAGTTGACGCATGACCGACACACTCACCGTGAGCGTCCTGGGCACCGGCATCATGGGCGCCGCCATGGCCCGGAACATCGCCGGGGCGGGACACACCGTCCGCGCCTGGAACCGCAGCCGCGCCAAGGCCGAACCGCTCGCCGCCGTCGGCGCGCACGTCGCCGACAGCCCCGCGGAGGCCGTCGAGGGCGCCGACGTCGTCCTGACCATCCTGTACGACGGGGACACCGCACTGGACGTGATGCGTCAGGCCGCCCCCGCCCTGCGCCCCGGCACCGCCTGGTCGCAGTCGACGACCGCGGGCCTGGAGTCCGTCGCCGAGCTCGCCGCCTTCGCCCGGGAGCACGGCCTGGTCTTCTACGACGCCCCCGTCCTCGGCACCCGCCAGCCCGCCGAGGACGGAAAGCTCCTGGTGCTCGCCGCCGGACCCGTCGACGGCCGGGCGGCGGTCACGCCCGTCTTCGACGCCGTCGGCGCCCGCACGGTGTGGACCGGCGACGACGGCGCCGCCGGCACCGCGACCCGGCTGAAGCTGGTCGCCAACAGCTGGGTCCTGGCCGCGACCAACGCGGCCGGCGAGACGCTCGCCCTGGCCCAGGCGCTGGGGGTGGACCCGCAGCACTTCTTCGACGCCATCGCGGGCGGTCCGCTCGACATGGGCTACCTGCGCGTCAAGAGCGGCATGATCCTCGACGGGCGGCTGTCCCCGCCCCAGTTCGCGGTGACCACGGCGGCCAAGGACGCCCGTCTGATCGTCGAGGCGGGGGAGCGCAGCGGGGTGCGGCTCGACGTCGCCGCCGCCGGCGCGCGGCGGCTGGCCCGCGCCGCCGAGCAGGGCCACGGCGACGAGGACATGGCCGCCGCCTACTTCGCCAGTTTCGACGAGGCACCGCCCGCCTGACCCCCCCGAACGATCACCCCCGTCCGATCCCGTCCCCCGCGACCGAGGAGAGAGAAAGAGCTCATGTCGAAGCCCCCGCTGCCGCCCGAGGCCGAGGCCCTGCTGGCCCGTGCCAACCCCTGCGTCATGGCCACCCTGCGCTCCGACGGCACCCCCGTCTCCACGCCCACCTGGTACCTGTGGGAGGACGGGCGGGCGCTGATCAACCTGGACGAGGGCCGGGTCCGGCTCAAGCACCTGCGGCGCGATCCGCGCGTCACGCTCACCGTCCTGGACGCGGACGACTGGTACACCCACGTCACCCTCGTCGGGCGCGTCACCGAGATGCGTGCCGACGATGGGCTGGCCGACATCGACCGGCTGTCCCGGCACTACAACGGCAGGGCCTATCCGGACCGGGTGCGCGGCCGGGTCAGCGCCTGGGTCGCGGTCGAGCGCTGGCACGGCTGGGGCGCCCTGAAGGACAGCGACCAGGCCTCCACCTGAGCCGGGGTCGGCGTAGGCTCCCAGACATGCGGATCTCCGTCTCCTCGGACATGGACGAACCCGTCGCCCGCCTGCTCGTCACGGAGTTGCAGGACCGTGGCCACGAGGTGCTCACCCACGGCGCGCTGCGCCCGGGCGACGACCCCCAGTGGGCGGCGTGCTCGTCGGCGGCCGCCCGCGACGTGGCCGACGGAACGTCGGCGATGGCCGTGGTGTGCTGCTGGACCGGCACCGGCGCGTCCATCGCGGCGAACAAGGTGCCGGGCGTACGGGCCGCCCTGTGCGCGGACGCCTACTCGGCCGACGGGGCCCGCCGCTGGAACGACGCCAACGTGCTGGCGCTGAGTCTGCGGCTGACCTCCGGGCCGGTCCTGAAGGAGATCCTCGACGCCTGGTTCGCCGGGGAGCGCAGCGAGGACGCCGAGGACCGGGGAAACGTCATCCGCATCGAACAGCTGGACGACATCCGGGCCATGCCCTGACACACACGTCGGCGGCCGCGAGACCGAAGCCTCGCGGCCGCCTGCGCCGTTCTCCCACGGCGGCCCGCCCGCCGCCGCGGCGGTCAGTGCGCGCCGAGCCCGCCGCCGCCGAACGAGCCCGTCGTGCCCCTGCCCCAGCGGGGCCGGTCCGTGGACGTACTGGGCCTGGTCCGCATGTTGGTCAGCTCGTACGGGGTGAGCGGGCGGCCGCCCTTGGGTATCACGGGCACGTCGTCGGGCTCCCGCATCTGCCGGACCTCGTGGACGGCTCCCTCCGGCGGCAGGTGCGGCTGCTCCTCGGGGCGCGGACGCGGAGGTTCGTTGAACTTGATCCGGTTGCCGAGCCACATACTTCCCGCCAGCACGCCGACGACGGCGATGGCGACCACGAACAGGACGAGGCTGAGCAGTCCACTCGGCGCTGCCAGCTGCATGGGGGCAGTGTTCATATCGCATGAATACCCTCAAATCGGACAGTGAACCGGGTCACCGGGAACGCCCGCGCGCGTATGGGTTTGGCGGGGCGTTCCAGGGCTACCCGCGCGGTGTGACGACGACTTCGCAGCAGGACGTCTTCCGCTTCCTGGAGGACCGCTTCGCCTGTGCGCAGGCGTGCACGGACTGTGCCCGCGCGTGTGCGCTGCGCGCGAGCCTGGTGGACCCGGACGGCACCGAGGACCAGGAACTCTTGCGCCGCAAGGGAATCATGTGCGCGGAGATCTGTGACGCGACGTGCCGGATGCTGTCCGAGCAGACCCTCGTGGACGAGGACGGACTGCGGATCCAGCTGGAGTGGTGCCGCACCGTGTGCCTGGAGGCGGCACACGTCTTCGACGGCCACCCCGCCGCCGAGGGGGCCGCGGAGGCGTGCCGCGCCTGCGCCCGCGCGTGCACGGAGTTCCTGGGCACGCTGGGCTGATCCGCCCTCGCACGCCCCGGGCCGGCGCACTCCCCGGTCCGGCCGGCGCGACTTCCCGCACCGCCGCCATTCCCAATTTCTGAAACACGTTCTACGGTGTGCGCCGTCAGGCAGGACCGGCCCTGGGGAGCCTGGAGGCGCCGTGCACCTCGAATACACGCCCGACCAGCAGCGGTTGCGCACCGAACTGCGCGCCTACTTCGCCGAACTGGTGCCGGACGACGCGCATGTGCGGCACGCCGATCCCACCGCGCAGAAGCGCTTCTACCGCGACACCATCCGCAGGCTCGGCGCCGACGGCCGCCTCGGCGTGGGCTGGCCCGAGGAGTACGGCGGGCGCGGGCTGACCGCCATGGAGCAGTTCATCTTCTTCGACGAGGCCGCCCAGGCGGGCGTACCGCTCCCGCTGATGGCCCTGAACACGGTCGGGCCGACGATCATGCAGTACGGCACCGAGGAGCAGAAGGCGTACTTCCTGCCGAAGATCCTCGCCGGCGAGATCGACTTCGCGATCGGCTACAGCGAGCCCGACGCGGGCACCGACCTCGCCGCCCTCAAGACCCGCGCGGTGCGCGAGGGCGACGAGTACGTGGTCAACGGTCACAAGATCTGGACCACCAACGGCGACACCGCCGACTGGGTCTGGCTGGCCGTGCGCACCGACCCGCAGGCCCCGCCGCACCGGGGCATCACCATGCTCCTCGTGCCGACCGCCGACCCCGGCTACTCCTGCACCCTCATCAACACCCTCGCCGGCCACGACACCACGGCCAGCTACTACGAGAACATCCGCGTCCCCGTCTCCCGCCGGGTCGGCGAGGAGAACCAGGGCTGGCGGCTGATCACCAACCAGCTCAACCACGAACGCGTCACCCTCGCCGCGCACGGCACCATGGCGATCCGCGCCCTGCACGACGTGCGGCGCTGGGCGAGCCGCACCAAGCTGACCGACGGCCGCCGCGTCATCGACCTGCCCTGGGTGCGTAGCCGGCTCGCCCGGACCCACACCCGCCTGGACGCCCTGAAGCTCCTCAACTGGCAGATGGTCGGCGCCGTCCAGAACGGCACGCTCACCCCGCAGGACGCCTCCGCCGTCAAGGTCTACGGCTCCGAGGCGCGTCGCGACGCCTACGCCTGGCTCATGGAAGTCGTGGGCGCGACCGGCGCGTTGCAGGAGGGCTCCGCCGGCGCGGTGCTGCACGGGGAACTGGAACGCGGCTACCGCTCCGCGGTGATCTTCACCTTCGGGGGCGGCAACAACGAGATCCAGCGCGAGATCATCTCGTGGATCGGCCTGGGCATGCCCCGGGTGCGCCGGTGACCGCTGCCGTCCCCGCCGACGTCCTCAGCCGACGAACTGCTGCCCGCCGTCGATGTCGTAGGTCGCCCCGGTGAGCGCCGTGTTGGTCATCAGGTGAACGGCGAGCGCCGCGACGTCGGCCGGTACGACGACGCGGCCGATCGGCAACCGGGCGCGCAGTTCCTCGCGGCGGGCGTCGAGTCCCTCGCCGAGGAGCCGGGCCGACAGCGGCGTGTCCACGAAGCCGGCGGCGATCAGGTTGACCCGGACCGGCGCGAGTTCGAGCGCGAGGCCGGCCGTCAGGGCGGGCAGCGCCGCGGTGACCGCCGGCGCGACGCCGAGGCCCGCCCGGATCCGCCGGGCGCCCGTGCCGCCCAGGAGCACCAGGGTGCCCCCCGGTCGCACCGCCCCGGCGGCGTGGCGCGCGACCCCGATGGCGAGCAGCATGTGCCCCGTGATCGCCTCCCGCGCCTCCTGGTCGTCCAGCTCCAGCAGACTGCCGTAGGTGGGATGTCCCGCCGTGACCATCACGTGGTCCACCGGACGAGGCAGGTGCTCGAAGAACCGCCGCAGCTGGGCCGGATCGCCCGCGTCGAAGGCGCTGGTGTCACGCGCCCCGACCTCCTCGGCCGCCGTGCGCAGCCGTTCGGGATCGCGGCCGGTGAGAATCACCGCCGCCCCCTCGGCGCGGGCGTGCGCGGCGGTCGCCAGCCCGATGCCCGCGCTCCCGCCGATCACCACGACGGTCTGTCCCGCCAGAGCCGGGCCCCGCGGGTCGTGACCGGCCGTCGGCTCGTCGCTCATGCGTCCTCCTTTGGCGGTCCGTCCGTGGCGGCCGAGACGTCCGTGGCGGCCGAGGCCGCCTGCCGCTCACCGTTCGAGCGGTCGCGACAGGGCCTGCTTGACCTGTCTGGTCCGCTCGTCGGCGAGCACCTCGACCCGGTCGTCCGCCAGGGCGTCCAAGGTCTGCTGCGCGACGTCCGCCGTGCTGATCTTCGGCGCGTCCGTGAACGAGCTCAGGTCCGTCTCGACGAATCCGGCGTGGACCCCGATCACCAGGGTCCCCTGCTCGCGCAGCCCCTCCCGCAACGCGCCCGTCAGCGACCACTGCGCCGCCTTGGACGCCGCGTACCCGGGGTACTGCGGCCGGGAGGCCCAGGAGGCGGCGGAGAGCATGTTCACCAGTGCCCCGCCGCCGTTGCGGCCGAGGACGGGCGCGAAGGCGCGGGAGACGACCCAGGTGCCGAAGTAGTTGGTCTCCATCGCCTCGCGGGCGCCGTCGAGGGAACCCGTGAGCAGCTCGGTGCTGAAACCGCCGACCCCGGCGTTGTTGATCAGGATGTTGACGTCGCCCGCGACGTCCGCCGCCGCCGCGACCTCCTCGGGCCGGGTGACGTCCAGGCGCAGCGGGCTGACGCCTTCGTCCGTCACGCTCGCGGGGTCGCGGGCACCGGCATAGACCTTCGCCGCTCCGCGCTCGATCAGCGCACGGGCGAACTCGCGGCCGATGCCGCGATTGGCGCCCGTGACCAGGACGACCGATCCTGCGATCTCCATCGCGCTTCCTTCCTGCCGGCGCCTGCCGGGCGCGGCGGGCGATCGGGGAAAGCGATGCACGTTCCCTCCTCTGCCAGCCTGCACCGGATGCCGCGGCTTTGCATGTGGCGAGCCACGGCGTGTGCGGCGCGGGGAGTCGTGCGGGAAGAGGTGCACGGAGAAATGCGGGGAGAATGGGGGAGACGGGCGCGGGACACGGACTCGGGCGAGGTGAGCTCGTTGGCAGCACGGAGTTCGGTGGCGTCGCCGGACGAGGGTGATCCGGGGCTGTTCACCCCCGCCTCCGTGACCTGGCAGCTGCACAGCGACCCCATGATGTGGATCGCGGGGATCCGCGCGCTCCACCTCCAGGCCCTGCACCCGCGCGCGGTGCGCGGCGTCCTGCAGAACAGCGACTTCCGGCGCGACGCCTGGGGCCGTCTGCGGCGCACCGCGGACTTCGTCGGCACCACGACGTACGGGACCACCGCCGCCGCCGAGCGCGCGGGCGCCCGCGTCCGGAAGATCCACCGCATGCTGCGGGCCACCGATCCGGAGACCGGCGACCGGTACCCGGTGGACGAGCCCGGCCTGCTGCTGTGGGTGCACTGCGCCGAGATCGACTCCTATCTGCACGTGCTGCGCCGCTCCGGCTACCCGCTCACCGACACCCAGGCCGACCGCTACGTACGCGAACAGCGGGTCGGCGCCCGCCTGGTCGGCCTCGACCCCGGCACCGTGCCGGCCGACCGGGCCGCGCTGGCCGCCTACTTCGCCGAGGTACGGCCCCGGCTCGCCGCCGGCCCCGAGGCCAGGGACATCGACGACTTCCTGCGCCGACCCCCGGTACCCACCGCGCTGGTGCCCCTGCGAGAGCTGCTGTGGAGCCGGGTGGCCGGCCTCGCGTACGACGCCCTGCCCTCCTACGCCCACGAGTTGTACGGCCGTCCCGCCCCGGCCCCCGACGTCGTCACCCGGCGACTGCGCCGCATCGGCGCCCTGCTGCGAGCCGTCCCCGCACATGTGCGATGGCAACTTCCGCCCCGGCACATCCTGCGCGCCATGGCCCGACTGGGCCCGGACGCCCGCCCCGGGTCGTACCCACCCGAACCGTAGGTGGCCATACTGGTCCTGCCAGGGGAGGGCGGGCTCACAGCGACGGGGGCGACAGCAGGCGATGGGGGAGACCAGACTGATCCACGGCCGTTACCGGCTGCTGGATCCGATCGGCCGCGGCGGCATGGGCGAGGTGTGGCGGGCACGTGACGAGTCGCTCGGCCGGCACGTCGCCGTGAAATGCCTCAAACCCCTCGGCCCGCTGCACGACCAGGCTTTCACCCGCGTGCTGCGGGAGAGATTCCGCCGTGAGGCCCGGGTCGCCGCCGCGCTCCAGCACCGCGGGGTCACCGTCGTCCACGACTTCGGCGAGTCCGACGGACTTCTGTACCTGGTGATGGAGTTGCTCCAGGGTCGCAACCTCAGCCAGGTCCTGGAGGACGACGAGCGCCGCCCGCTGCCGGTCCCGGACATCGTCGACATCGCCGAGCAGGTCTCCGCGGCCCTCGCCTACACCCATCGGCAGGGCATCGTGCACCGGGACCTGAAGCCCGCCAACATGGTGCGGCTGACCGACGGCACGGTGAAGATATGCGACTTCGGCATCGCCCGCCCCGGCGCCGACATCGGCGCCACCTCCCGGCTGACCGGTACCGGCGTCGCCATGGGCACCCCGCACTACATGTCCCCCGAGCAGATCGGCGGGGGCGAGGTGGACCAGCGCAGCGACCTGTACTCGCTCGGCTGCGTGCTGTACGAACTCGCCACCGGTGTACCGCCGTTCGACCTGGGCGACGCGTGGGCGATCCTCGTCGGCCACCGCGACACCCCGCCCGAACCGCCGCGCAGCCACCGCGCGGACCTGCCGGCCCCCCTGGAGCAGATCATCCTCGACCTGCTCGCCAAACGGCCGGAGCACCGGCCGAGCGACGCCTCCGAGCTCGGCCGCCGCATCAGCGCGGCCCGGACCGTCCCCGCGTACGTCCCGACCGTGCTCGCCGTCGAGCCTCCCGCCCGCGAGGCACGGCTGCCGGCCTGGACGCTGGGCATGACCACCGGTCACAAGGCGGCCGGTACCGCGCCGCGCACCCCGCCGCCGGACACCGGGGAGGGGCTCACCGGCGAGTGGATCGCCCGGCCCGCCACCGTCCCCGCGCCCCTGCAGGTGCCGCACACCCCGCCCGAGCCGCCCGAGGAGGCGCTCACCACCCTGGCGGCGCGCCACAACGCGGGCCTCAGCCTGGCGCGGCTCGGACGCTGGGCCGAGGCCGGCGAGGTGCACCGCGCGGTCGCCGCCGAACGCGAGCACCTCCTCGGCGCCGACCACCCCGACACCCTCGCCAGCCGCTACGAGGTCGCCTTCACGCTCAGCCGCACCGGCCGCGCGGCCGACGCCCTGCGCGAGTACACGCACGTGGCCCGGGCGCGTGAGCGGCTGCTCGGCGCCGACCACCCGGACACGCTCGCCGCCCGGCAGGAGACGGCGTACGTGCTGGGCCGGCTGGGGCGGCCCCTGGAGGCGCACCAGGTGTACACGTCGGTGCTCGCCGCGCGCGAGCGCACCGTGGGTGCCGACCACCCCGACACGCTGCGCTGCCGTCACAACCTCGCCTTCAACCTCAGCCGGCTCGGCCGCCTGGAGGACTCCTACCGCCTGGCCTGCGAGGTGGCCGAGGCCCGCGCCCGCGTCCTCGGGGCCGGACATCCCGACACGCTGGTCACCCGGTACGAAGTGGCGTACGTGCTGGGGCAGCTGGGCCGCTGGCCGGAGGCGCTGGACGCCTACCGCGAGGTCGCCGAGGCCCGCGGCCGGGCGCTCGGCGCCGACCACCCCGACACCCTCGCCGCCCGCCACGAGATCGGCATCAGCCTCGGCCGCCTGAACCGGGGCGCGGAGGCGCTGGAGCTGTACCGTGACCTGGTCCCCGACCGCGCCCGCGTGCACGGCCCCGAGCATCCCGAGACCCTGCGCGCGCGGCACGGCCTCGGCGTCAACCTCGGCCGCCTCGGCCGCTGGGAGGAGGCCCTCGCCGAGTCCCGGGACGTGCGCGCGATCCGGGACCGCGTCCTCGGCCCCGACCACCCCGACACCCTGGTCAGCCGCCGCGAGGTCGCCGTCGGGCTCGGCCGGCTGGGCCGCTGGGCCGACGCGCTCGCCGAGTACCGCGAGGTCGCCGACGCCCGCGAGCGCGTGCTGGGCGCCGGTCACCCCGACGCGCTGGCCGGCCGCAACGACGAGGCGCACTGCCTGGAACAGCTCGGCCGGGCGCAGGAGGCGGCGGAGCTGTACCGCAAGGTGGCGGAACGGCGCCGGCAGGGCGCCCCGCACGGGGCCTGACCGGCCGGCTCCGCTCTGGCCGGGCGGGATCATCGCGTGTTACCAAGAACCATGCCTGCACACGAGGGATCCCGCGCGTACGACGCCGTCATCGTCGGGGGTGGCCACAACGGTCTCGTCGCCGCCGCCTACCTGGCCCGCGCCGGTCGGTCGGTACTGGTGCTGGAACGGCTGGACCACACCGGCGGCGCCGCCGTCTCCACCCGCCCCTTCCCGGGCGTCGAGGCGCGTCTGTCGCGCTACTCCTACCTGGTCAGCCTGCTTCCGCGGAAGATCGTGCGGGACCTCGGCCTGGACTTCCGGCTGCGCACCCGCACCATCTCGTCGTACACCCCCGTGGAACGCGACGGCCGGGCGACGGGTCTGCTGGTCGGCGGCGGCGAGGAGCGGACCCGGGAGGCCTTCGCCCGGCTCACCGGCGGGGACCGCGAGTACGCGTCCTGGCAGCGCTTCTACGGCATGACCGGCCGCGTCGCCCAGCGGGTCTTCCCCACGCTGACGGAGCCGCTGCCCACCCGCGACGAGCTGCGCCGGCGCATCGACGACGAGGATGCCTGGCGGATGCTCTTCGAGGAGCCGATCGGCGTCGCCGTCGAGGACCGGTTCGCCGACGACCTGGTACGCGGTGTGGTCCTGACCGACGCGCTGATCGGGACGTTCGCCGACGCGCACGACGCCGGGCTGAGCCAGAACCGGTGCTTCCTCTACCACGTGATCGGCGGCGGCACCGGCGACTGGGACGTCCCCGTCGGCGGCATGGGCGCCCTGACCGGGGCGCTCGCCACCGCCGCCCGGGAGGCGGGCGCGGTGCTCGCGACCGGCCACGAGGTGCTGCGGATCGACACCGACGGCCGCACCGCCGAGGTCGCCTTCCGCACGCACGAGGGCGAGGGCGTCGCCGTCGCCCGGCACGTCCTCGTGGGCGCCTCGCCGCAGCAGCTGGCCGCGCTCACCGGCGACACCCCGCCCGCGCCCGCCGAGGGCGCCCAGCTCAAGGTGAACATGCTGCTGAAGCGGCTGCCCAGGCTGCGCGACACCTCGGTCGACCCGCGCGAGGCGTTCGCCGGGACCTTCCACATCGCCGAGGGGTACGAGCAGCTGGCCACCGCCCACGCCCAGGCCGCCGCCGGGGAGCTGCCGAGCGCTCCGCCCTCGGAGATCTACTGCCACTCGCTGACCGACCCGTCGATCCTCGCCCCGGAGCTGGTGGCGCAGGGCTACCAGACCCTCACCCTGTTCGGTCTGCACACGCCGGCCCGGTTGTTCGCGGCCGACAACGACGCGGCCCGCGAAGCGCTGCTGAAGCCGACCCTCGCGCAGCTCGACGCCCATCTCGCGGAGCCCCTCGCCGACTGCCTCGCCACGGACGCCGACGGGCGGCCCTGCATCGAGGCCAAGACGCCGCTGGACCTGGAACGTGACCTGCGGCTGCCCGGCGGCAACATCTTCCACCGTGAACTGTCCTGGCCGTACGCCCAGGACGGCACCGGCCGCTGGGGAGTGGAGACCCGGCACGCCAACGTGCTGCTGTGCGGCGCGGGCGCCGTGCGCGGCGGCGGGGTGAGCGGGGTGCCGGGGCACAACGCGGCGATGGCGGTGCTGGAGGGCGGCGACGAGTCGCCCCGATGACCTTGGGGAGGCGGCTTGCTGCCCGTCGCGGGGCGGGCCATCCTCGTACGCGGGGTGACCCGCCGCCGAGCCGAAGGCGTACGCCCGGCCGCGACGGTGCCGGCCGGACCCCCGCGCCCGGCGCTCCCGGCGGGAGACGGCGCCGTGGTGCCCGTACGGCTGCGGGACGGGCACCACGCCGCCGCGCGGGGCACCTCCCCGCCCTCGCGCCTTCTCAGTCGGCCGAAGCCGTCCAGCCTGTCGGGGTGATCCGGGCCGCGTCCTTGGGCCGGGTCTCGTCGAAGAGGACCGTGCCGGGCGCCTCGACGCGCAGACCGTCGACGTAGGCACCGCGGCCGACGTAGAGCTGGTCGGTGGTGTACCGCCAGCGCAGGGTGAGCTGCCCGGCGGCCGGGAGGGGCGCCGTGAGCCGGTGCCAGACGCGGCCCGACCAGCCGGTGACCCGCCCGGAGGGGTGCTCCGCGGGTGCCTCGCCGCGCCGGTCGGTGGTGAACGGGACCGGCTGCCAGACCGTGCCGCCGTCCGTGGAGGACTCCAGCACCAGTCCGTCGGCCGCCGGCTCTGTGTCCCACCACAGGGCGCCGCGCAGCCGCGCCCCGCCCGCGGACGTGTCGAGCGCGGGCAGCGTGAGCGTGGCGGTCGTGGCGTTCGCCGTCCCGGCGAACCAGGCGGTGCGGCCGTGTGCCGGGCGGACCGGCACGGCCCGCGCCAGATGGGTGGCGGCGGCGACCCGGGGCGCGGAGCCGGAGCGCCAACTGCGCACCGGGTGGACCGAGTTGCCGAGCACCACCAGGAACGAGTCGGTCGTCGGGTCGAGGACGAGGCAGGTGCCGGTGAATCCGGTGTGCCCGGCGGTGCGCGGCGTCGCCATCGCGCCCATGTACCAGTGCTGGTAGAGCTCGAAGCCGAGGCCGTGCTCGTCGCCGGGGAAGGCGGTGTTGAAGTCGGTGAACATCAGCTCCACGGACTCCGGGCGCAGGATGCGCGCCCGCCCGTAGACACCCCCGTTGAGCAGGGTCCGGCCGAGCACCGCGAGGTCCCAGGCGCAGGAGAAGATCCCGGCGTGCCCGGCGACCCCGCCGAGGCTGTAGGCGTTCTCGTCGTGCACCTCGCCCCACACCAGCCCCCGGTCCAGCCCCGACCACGGCTTGCGGGCGTCCTCGGTCGCCGCGATCCGGGGCTTCCAGGAGGCCGGCGGGTTGAAGCGGGTGCGGTGCATCCCGAGCGGAGCGGTGATCTCCTTGCGGAGCAGCGCGTCCAGCCGGTGCCCCGTGATCCGCTCCAGCACCAGCTGGAGCGAGATCAGATTGAGGTCCGAGTACAGGTACTTGGTCCCGGGCGCGTTGAGCGGCGCCTCGTTCCAGATGAGTCGCAGCTTCTCCTCGTACGTCGGCGCCGCGTACAGCGGGATCCACGCGCGGAACCCCGAGGTGTGGGTGAGCAGTTGCCGCACGGTCACGTCCTGCTTGCCCGCGCCCGCGAACTCCGGCAGGTACGAGGCGACCGTCGCCTCCAGCTCCAGCGCGCCGCGTTCGATCTGCTGCACGGCGAGGATCGAGGTGAACAGCTTGGACACCGAGGCCAGGTCGAAGACGGTGTCCACGGTCATCGGGATCTGCTCCGCGGCCGGGAACTCGACCCCGGTGTCGGTCTTCTCGTCGTACGCCGCGTAGCGCACCGCCGTCCCGATCGGCTCGTGCAACGCCACGGTCCCGCCCCGCCCGGCGAGCAGCACGGCCCCCGCGTACCACGGGTGCTTGGGGGAGGGCCCGAGGAAGGTCTCGGCGTCGGTGACGAGCCGGCGCAAGTGCGAGCCGAGCAGCCCGGCGCGCTCGGGCGAGCCGTGCCGCAGTGTCGGCCGCGCGGCTCCGGCGGGTGCGGCGGCCGCCGCCGGTCCCGCCGGGAAGGGCGTCAGGGCGAGTGCCCCGCCCAAGGCAAGTGCCCGCAAACCCAGTTGACGTCGGCTGAATCCGTCGGCCGTCTCTTCGCCCATCGAGGACCCTCCCGTACCCGGCTGAAAGTATCTTTCGAGGACCACCGTGCGGGGTGAAACTTTCCTGTCAGGGGCGGGTGTGTGTCAATGGGGCGTGCGCTTGGTGGTGCGGTCCGCGGGTGGCCCGGCAAGGATCTGACGTCATGTCAGAAAAGCTCTTCCGTCGTCCGGAGGACTGCGGCATCCTGCGCCCATGCAGACGGAGCTGAGCAGACAACTGGGAGTCGAGCACGCCCTTTTCGGCTTCACGCCCTTCCCCGCCGTCGCCGCGGCCATCAGCCGGGCCGGCGGCTTCGGCGTGCTCGGCGCGGTCCGCTACACCGCCCCCGGCGACCTCGAACGCGACCTCGACTGGATCGAGGCGCACGCCGGGGGACGGCCGTACGGGCTGGACGTCGTGATGCCCGCGACGAAGGTCGAGGGCGTCGCCGAGGCCGACGTGGAGGCGATGATCCCGCAGGGGCACCGGCGGTTCGTCCAGGAGACCCTCGCCAAGTACGGCGTACCCGAACTTCCCGACGGCGAGGTGCCCGGGTGGCGCATCACCGGCTGGATGGAGCAGGTCGCGCGCACCCAGCTCGACGTCGCCTTCGACCGCCCGATCCGGCTGCTCGCCAACGCCCTCGGCCCACCCCCCGCCGACGTCGTGCGCCGTGCCCACGATCAAGGCGTACTGGTCGCCGCCCTCGCGGGCAGCGCCCGGCACGCCCGCAAGCACAGGGACGCCGGGATCGACATCGTCGTGGCCCAGGGGTACGAGGCCGGCGGCCACACCGGCGAGATCGCCTCCATGGTGCTCACCCCCGAGGTCGTCGAGGCCGTCGACCCGCTGCCGGTGCTCGCGGCCGGTGGCATCGGCAGCGGGGAGCAGGTGGCCGCCGCGCTGGCGCTCGGCGCGCAAGGGGTGTGGACCGGCTCCATCTGGCTGACCACGACCGAGGCCGACCTCCACTCCCGGGCCCTGACGCGCAAACTCCTCGCGGCCGGTTCCGGCGACACCGTCCGCTCCCGCGCCCTGACCGGCAAACCGGCCCGCCAGTTGCGCACCGAGTGGACCGACGCCTGGGACGACCCCGCGGGTCCTGGCACCCTGCCCATGCCCTTGCAGGGACTCCTCGTCGCCGAGGCCGTCTCCCGCATCCAGAGGTACGAGGTCGACCCCCTGCTCGGCACGCCCGTCGGCCAGATCGTGGGCCGGATGACCAGCGAGCGCGGCGTCCAGGCCGTCTTCGACGACTTGACGCGCGGCTTCGAGCGGGCCGTCGACCGCATCAACCGCATCGCCGGAAGGAGCGGCCCCTCATGAATCCCCCCACCGGTTTCTGGGCCCAGGCCACCGCCGACCCCGGGCGTGTCGTCCTCGTGGCGCCCGACGGCGAGGAGTGGACCGCGGGACGCCTGCACGCCGCCGCCAACCGCCTGGTGCACGGCCTGCGCGCGGCCGGCCTGGGAACCGGCGACGCCTTCGCGGCCGTGCTGCCCAACGGGCCCGAGTTCCTCACCGCCTATCTGGCCGCCACCCAGGCCGGGTTCTACCTGGTCCCCGTCAACCACCGCCTCGTCGGACCCGAGATCGCCTGGATCGTCGCCGACTCCGGCGCCAAGGTCCTGCTCGCCCACGAACGGTTCGCCGAGGCCGCCCGCCAGGCCGCCGACGAGGCGAACCTGCCGGCCGACAGGCGCTACGCCGTCGGCGCCCACGAGGGCTTCCGGCCGTACGCCGAACTCCTCGACGGGCAACCGGAGTCACCCCCAGAAGGCCGCACCCTCGGCTGGGTCATGAACTACACCTCGGGCACCACCGGCCGCCCCCGCGGCATCCGGCGTCCGCTGCCCGGCAAGCCTCCCGAGGAGTCCTACCTCGGTGGCTTCCTCGGCATCTTCGGCATCAAGCCGTACGACGACAACGTCCACCTGGTCTGCTCGCCGCTCTACCACACGGCCGTGCTCCAGTTCGCCGGCGCCTCGCTGCACATCGGCCACCGCCTGGTCGTCATGGACAAGTGGACCCCCGAGGAGATGCTCCGCCTGATCGACGCCCACCGCTGCACGCACACCCACATGGTTCCCACCCAGTTCCACCGGCTGCTGGCACTTCCGCGGGACGTCCGGCGGTCGTACGACGTCTCCTCGATGCGGCACGCCATCCACGGCGCCGCCCCCTGCCCGGACCACGTCAAACGAGCCATGATCGACTGGTGGGGACACTCGGTCGAGGAGTACTACGCGGCCAGCGAGGGCGGCGGCGCCTTCGCCACCGCCGAGGACTGGCTGAAGAAGCCCGGCACCGTCGGCAAGGCCTGGCCCATCAGCGAACTCGCCGTCTTCGACGACGACGGCAACCGGCTGCCTCCCGGTGAACTCGGCACCGTGTACATGAAGATGAGCACCGGCGGCTTCGCCTACCACAAGGACGAGGACAAGACCCGCAGGAACCGCATCGGCGACTTCTTCACGGTCGGTGACCTCGGCTGTCTCGACGAGGACGGCTATCTGTTCCTGCGGGACCGCAAGATCGATCTGGTCATCTCCGGCGGCGTCAACATCTACCCGGCGGAGATCGAGTCCGTCCTGCTCGCCCACCCCGCCGTAGCCGACGCCGCCGCCTTCGGCATCCCGCACGACGACTGGGGCGAGGAGGTGAAGGCGGTCGTCGAACCGGCCCCCGGCCACGCGCCCGGACCGGACCTCGCCGCCGCCCTCCTCGACCACTGCGCCGCCCGGCTCGCCGGGTACAAGCGCCCGAGGAGCGTCGACTTCATCGCCGAGATGCCCCGCGACCCCAACGGCAAGCTGTACAAACGGCGGTTGCGGGAGCCGTACTGGGAGGGACGGACCCGGACCGTGTGACGCCTCCGGTCGCCGCGGCCGTGTCCCACCGGCCCGGCGATCGGCGCGGACGTCATCCTTCGGTCGGACCGCGCCCGACCTTCGGCCGATCCCCGCTCCCGCCCCGCCTTCCTAGCGTGGACGCATGACGACGACCACGGAGGGCCGCCTGCGACGCGGGGGCGTGCGGCCGGGAGAACGAGCGCTCGCCCCCGACCTGGCCCGCGGACTCATGCTGCTGGGCATCGTCCTGTCCAACTCCGCCTCCCACCTCTGGGCGGCCCGGCGCGGCCCCTCCGGATGGCAGCCCGTGGACGGCTCGTGGCTCGACCACGCGGTGCAGTTCACCATGATCACCGTGCTCGATCTGCGGGTCTACCCGCTCTTCGCGTTCCTCTTCGGCTACGGCATGACGCAGCTCCAGCTGCGGCAGACCGCCGCCGGCACTGCGGAACGCGACGTCGCGCGGGTCCTGCGGCGGCGCAGCCTGTGGCTGATCGTCATCGGCCTGGCCCACTCCACCCTGCTGATGGCGGGCGACATCGTCGGCTTCTACGGCGTGCTCGGCCTCGTCCTCGGCCTCGCCTTCCTGCGGCGCGGCGAGCGCGCCCTGAAGTGGTGGATCGGCGTCGCGGCGGGCCTGCTGCTGTTCACCTCCGCCGAGCCCGTCGTGTCGGCGCTGCTGCGGGGCGAGTTGGGCACGCTCGGCGACGCCGGGGCGGAGCCCGGCTTCACGGCGTACGCGGCCGGTGAGGGGAACTGGTTCGCCGCGGCGGGCACCCGGCTGGAGACCGGCCTGTTCGTCACCTTCGTGGCCGCGCCGCTGTCCCTCGTCGGGGGAGGATTCGGGCTCTTCCTGCTCGGCTTCCTGGCCGCGCGGCGCCGTGTCCTGGAGGAACCCGGCCGGCATCGGAGGCTGCTGCGGTGGACCGCCGTCGTCGGCATCGCGATCGGCTGGCTCGGCGCCCTGCCCGCGGCGCTCGCCCACGTGGGAGCCCTGGACGTACCGGCCGACGCGCAGAGCGAGTCGGGCGCGCTGACCCTCCTGCGGGACGCCACCGGCAACGCCGCCGGACTCGGCTACGTCGCCGCCGTCGCGCTCTTCGCCCACTGGTGGACCACCCGTGAACCCCGGCGCGGCGTCAAGGCGGTGGCCGCGGTGTCGGCCGTGGGGAAGCGCTCGCTGTCCTGCTACCTCGCCCACTCACTGCTCTTCGCACCCGTGCTGGCCGCCTGGGGACTCGGTCTCGGCGCCCACCTCGGCAGCGCCGGCATGGCGGTGTTCGCGACCGGCGTCTGGCTGCTCACCGTGGCCGGCGCCTACGCCCTGGAACGCGCGGGCCGCCGCGGCCCCGCCGAAGCGGTGCTGCGACGGCTCCTGTACGGAACCGCGGCGTCCCGGACCGGCTGACCGCGGGTGCCGCCCGGACCCGGCCGGCACCCCACGGCCGCGTCAGCGGCGCTCGCGCACCACGACGACCCGCAGGGCGGGCGAGGACCGGATGTCCTTCTCGCAGAACCGGGACGTCACCCACCTCTCACCGGAGAACAGCCGGGTCTGGTCGGCGAGATGGGCCGAGCGCGGATTCGAGGACTGGGAGTACGACAGCAGGGTCCGGGCCACCGGGCAGCCGCTCCCGTCCCAGCCGACGGCCTGCATGTAGCTGGAGCCCGTCGAGACCTCCGCGTAGCCGCCGCCCGCCGGGTCCCACACCGGCTCGACCTTGTTCCACACGCCGAGCGACTCGGTGCCGCCGGGCACCGCGATCCGCCGCCCGTCGCGCACCACCACCTGGTGCTCGCCGAGCCGGGAGCCGAGCCCGATGCCCGCCGCCCGCAGTTCGGTCACGGCGTCCGCCAGGGCGGTCGCGAAGCCGGGGACCGTGGTGTCCAGGGTGTTCGGGGTGCGCACCGGATCGGCGACGGAGAACGGCACCTTCCACAGCCGGGCGGCCGGGACCGTCGCCGTCAGCTTCCGCCAGAACCGGTCGAAGAGCAGCGCACCCCGGCTGGAGGTGTCCATGGTGCGGTCCCAGCCGGCGAGCACCCGGCACGCCTCGGACACGTCGACGGCCTTGCCCTCGCTCCCGGTCGCCGTGCCGCCCGGCAGCGCGGCGCACGCCTTCGCGGCGTCGGCGGCGGCGAGGTCACCGGCGGGCACCCGGTTGGCGAACTGCTGCGCCTGGAGGTCCCGTACGGTCAGCCGGCCGCGTCCGGCCATCGCCGCCACGTCCTGAAGCGCGCCGCGGGTGCGCAGGCTGCGGGCGGTGCCGATGTTCCCGAAGACCCGCTCGTAGCCGGTGAGCGGCCGCTCGGCATTGGCCAGCCAGGCGCTGTCGTTGGAGTTCTCCGCGTACGGCGCGTCCTTGAGGACCGGCATCCTCGCCGGACCGAAGATCCCCGGCTGCACGGCGTCGGCGTCCCGGCCGAGCGCGCAGTCGCCGCGCGCGCCGTCCAGCACCGCGAGCCCCGACGAGGGGTAGGTGACCTGGCCGAGCGGGGTGGAGCAGCGTGCCGCCAGGTCGTCCGTGACACGCGGCAGGACCTGGGACTGCGTGAAGAGGGAGTGGCCGAAGGCGTCGGCGGCGATCGTGTTCACCCACGGCAGGCCCTGGGTGCGCCGCAGGGTGGCGAGGACGTCGTCGGTGCCGCGCGCCCGGCTGAAGCCGAGGGCGGTGTCGGAGGCGCGCAGATTCGCCGCGTTGGGGTCGTTCAGCGCGTACGCCGTCGTGCTCGTCCACGGCAGCGGCACCGACGCGCCGAGCGAGGTCACCACCGGGCCGTACCGGGTCCACCACTGGGTCCGCGTCACCGGCGCCCCGTCCTTGACGGCCACCGTCACCTGACGCTTCGTCATCCGCTCGCGACGGCCGTCGACGACATAGACCGTCGGGTCGGCCGGATCCAGCGTCAGCTGGTGCAGATTGAGGGTTGTCCCGGTGGCCACGGTGTGACTCCACGCCACCCTGGCGTTGTGACCTATGGAGATGGTGGCCGTGCCGAGCAGTGATCCGCCCGAGACGTCGAGGCGGCCGGGGATCGTCTGCTGCGACTGCCAGAAGCGGCGGCCACCCTGCCACGGGTAGTGCGGATTGCCGAGCAGCAGCCCGCGGCCGTTCGCCGTGGTGGCGCCGCTGAAGGCGACCGCGTTCGAGCCCATGTCCGCGCTCTCGGCGGCGAACAGCTCACGGGCGGCCCGCGCGACGCGGTCGGCGTCCGGCGCCGACCCGGCGGCGGTGGCCGTCGGCGGCTGGGCCGCCGTGATGCCGTCGATGCCCCGGCCCTGGCCGCCGAGCACCGCGAGCGCGTAGCCGCGGGTGGCGACGTCCAGGGCGGTGACCGGCTTCACCCAGGGTGCGTTCCGGCAGGCCGGGTCGGTGATGCGGTTCTGCCGCAGCCAGGCGTTGTAGCCGGCCGCGAACCCCCGCATCAGGTCCTTCGCCGCCCGGCTCGGCCCGGCCGGCTCCGGCGTGGCGAGCAGGCGCTCCACCGTGCCCGCCTCGCGCACCCCGCGGAAGTACAGGTCCCCGGCGAGGTTGCGGGACGCCGAGGAGAGCGCCGGGTCGGACGGCGCGTCGGCGCCGAAGTAGCGCGACCGTTCGCCGCGCACGGTGACGAACCCGTCGGCCAGCGTGCACACCTGGTCGGTGGCCTGCGCCCAGCCGGTGCCGAAGCCGAGGTCGGCGTAACTGCGCGCGAGGATGTGCGGAATGCCGTACTCGGTGTAGCGGACGACGGCCGACAGGCCGCCGTGCGAGGGATGTCGTTCCGGACGGCCCTGCGCCGGGGCGGCCGCCGCGGGCAGCGCGGTGGCGGCGGTGAGCAGGGCGACGGCCGTGAGGGTGAAGCGTCTCAGGCGGATGCGCATGGTGCCTCCCAACGTCATTGGGGGAAGGAGCGGTTGAGCGTACCAACGGGTATGTCGCGCGCGGCCCTGTCTCTTGACCTCTTCCGGACGCGGACCGAGGATCATCAGTCATGACGCCCGGACACGGCAGCACGGTTGACGGGGTGCTGCGGCGCAGCGCCCGCCGCACCCCGGCGCGCGTCGCGGTCGAGTACCGCGACCGCCGCTGGACGTACGAGGAACTCGACGACGCCGTCTCCCGGGCGGCGGGCGTCCTGCTCGGCGAGGGACTCGCCCCCGGCGACCGGGTCGCCGCCTACGGCCACAACTCCGACGCCTACCTCGTCGGCTTCCTCGCCTGCGCCCGCGCGGGCCTCGTGCACGTGCCGGTCAACCAGAACCTGACCGGCGACGACCTGGCCTACCTTCTGGAGCAGTCGGGCAGCGGGCTGGTGCTCACCGACCCCGGCCTCGCGGACCGCCTCCCCAAGGGCGTACGCAGGCTGCCGCTGCGGGACGCCGACGACTCCCTGCTCGCCCGGCTGCCGTCCACGACGCCCTACGACGGCCCCGAGCCGCGCGCCGAGGACCTGACGCAGCTCCTCTACACCTCGGGCACCACGGCCCTGCCCAAAGGCGCGATGATGACGCACCGGGCGCTGGTGCACGAGTACCTCAGCGCGATCACCGCCCTCGACCTCGGCGCGGGCGACCGGCCGGCGCACGCGCTGCCGCTCTACCACTCGGCGCAGATGCACGTCTTCCTGCTGCCCTACCTCGCGGTCGGCGCGACGAACGTTATCCTGGACGCGCCGGACGGCGACCGGCTCTTCGACCTGATCGAAGCCGGCCGCGTCGACAGCCTGTTCGCGCCGCCCACCGTGTGGATCGGCCTGGCGAACCGCGCCGACTTCGCCACCCGCGACCTGAGCGGGCTGCGCAAGGCGTACTACGGCGCGTCGATCATGCCGGTGCCCGTCCTGGAACGGCTGCGCGAGCGGTTGCCGGGGCTGGCCTTCTACAACTGCTTCGGCCAGAGCGAGATCGGGCCATTGGCCACGGTCCTCGGGCCCGGCGAGCACAAGGGGCGGCTGGACTCCTGCGGCCGTACGGTGCTCTTCGTGGACGCCCGGGTCGTCGGCGAGGACGGCCAGGACGCCCCCGACGGCACCCCCGGCGAGATCGTCTACCGCTCCCCGCAGTTGTGCGAGGGCTACTGGGACAAGCCGGAGGAGACCGCGGAGGCCTTCCGGGACGGCTGGTTCCACTCCGGCGACCTCGCGGTCCGGGACGCGGACGGCTACTTCACGATCGTCGACCGGGTGAAGGACGTCATCAACTCCGGGGGCGTCCTGGTCGCCTCACGGCAGGTCGAGGACGCCCTCTACACCCATGAGGCCGTCGCCGAGGTCGCGGTCGTCGGGCTGCCCGACGAGAAGTGGATCGAGGCGATCACCGCCGTGGTCGTGCCGCGCGACGAGGTGACGCAGGCGGAACTGATCGCCCACGCGCGGGAGAAGCTGCCCGCCTTCAAGGCCCCGAAGCGGGTAATCCTCGTGGACGCCCTGCCCCGCAACGCCAGCGGCAAGATCCTCAAGCGGGAGCTGCGGGACCGGTTCGGCGGCGACCGGGTCAGCGCGGACGCAGATCCACGATCCGCCTGATCTTCCCGACGGACCGCTCCAGGGACTCCGGTTCCACGATCTCGACCGTCACGGACACGCCGATGCCGTCCTTCACGGCCGCCGCGATCGCCCGCGCCGCGTCGTCGCGCGCGCCGGGCGCGGCGTCCGGGCGGGCCTCGGCGCGGACGGTCAGGGCGTCGAGCCGGCCCTCGCGGGTGAGGCGCAGCTGGAAGTGCGGTGCCACCCCCGGGGTGCGCAGCACGATCTCCTCGATCTGGGTGGGGAAGAGGTTCACGCCGCGCAGGATCACCATGTCGTCGCTGCGGCCGGTGATCTTCTCCATCCGGCGGAAGGTGCGGGCCGTGCCGGGGAGCAGCCGTGTCAGGTCCCGGGTGCGGTAGCGGATCACGGGCATCGCCTCCTTGGTGAGGGAGGTGAAGACCAGCTCGCCCCGCTCGCCGTCGGGCAGCACCTTGCCGGTGACGGGGTCGACGATCTCCGGGTAGAAGTGGTCCTCGTGCACATGCAGACCGTCCTTGGTCTCCACGCACTCCTGGGCGACCCCCGGGCCGATCACCTCGGACAGCCCGTATATGTCCACCGCGTCGATCCCGAACCGTTCCTCGATCTCCCGCCGCATCCCCTCGGTCCAGGGCTCCGCCCCGAAGATGCCCACCCGCAGCGAGGTGCTCCTCGGGTCCACGCCCTGGCGCTCGAACTCGTCGAGCAGCGTGAGCATGTAGGAGGGCGTCACCATGATGACGCGGGGCTTCAGGTCCTGGATCAGCTGGACCTGACGGGCGGTCATGCCGCCGGAGGCGGGGATCACCGTGCAGCCGAGCCGCTCGGCGCCGTAGTGCGCGCCGAGACCGCCGGTGAACAGGCCGTACCCGTAGGCCACGTGGACCGTGTCGCCGGGGCGGACGCCGGCCGCGCGCATCGAGCGCGCCACCATGTCGGCCCACGTCGACAGGTCGCCTTCGGTGTATCCGACGACCGTCGGGCGGCCCGTGGTGCCGCTCGACGCGTGCAGGCGGCTGAGGCGCTCCCGTGGCACGGCGAACATCCCGTACGGGTAGTGCTCGCGCAGGTCGGCCTTGGTGGTGAAGGGGAAGCGGGCCAGGTCGGCGAGGGAGCGGCAGTCGTCCGGGTGGACCCCCGCCTTGTCGAAGGACTCGCGGTGGAAGGGCACGTGGTCGTAGGCGTGCCGCAGTTGCGCCCGCAGCCGGTCCAGCTGGACCGTCCGCAACTCCTGCGGGTCCAGCCGTTCCCCCGCGTCCAGCAGGTCCGTCCTGTCCGCCATGGGACCTCCCCTTACCAACCGCAGCAATTCGGGCGACCGATCATTCGGTCGAGGTGTTGTGGATCAGTAATCCAGTCCTTGAGGGCCGAAGGCAAGGCCCCGGCCCGCACTTTCTGCGGCGGCCGGAAGTCTGTTGCGCGGGCTGCCTCCGGGCGCCGAGGATGACCGCCATGCCCTCCTTCCTCGCCCCCGACGGGACCCGCCTCGCCTACCACTCACGTGGCGACGGCGATCCTCTGGTCGTCCTGCCCGGCGGCCCCATGCGGCACTCCCGCTACCTCGGTGACCTCGGCGGTCTCTCCGCCCACCGCCGGCTGCTCATGCTCGACCTGCGGGGCACCGGCGCCTCGCAGAAACCGGCCGACCCGGCGACGTACCGCTGCGACCGCCTGGTCGACGACGTGGAGGCGCTGCGGGTCCACCTGGGCCTGGAGCGGATCGACCTGCTCGGCCACTCGGCGGGCGGCAGCCTCGCCATGCTGTACGCCGCCCGCCATCCCGAGCGGGTGGCGCGGCTCGCGCTGATCACGGCCACCCCGTGGGCGCTGGACATGCCGGCGACGACCGAGGACCGGCTGGCCGCCGCGCGGCTGCGCGCGGACGAGCCGTGGTTCACCGAGGCCTTCCCGGCCTTCGAGAAGTGGCTGCGGCACGGCGGGGACTTCGACCCGAGGTTCATCCCGTTCTTCTACGGGCGCTGGGACGAGGCGGTCGCCGCGCACGCCGCGCGCGACGAGGACGAGAGCAACGAGGAGGCCGCCGAGCGGTACGGCTCCGAGGGCGCCTTCGACCCGCCGGCGACCCGTGCGGCGCTGGCCACGCTGACCGCACCGGTCCTCGTGTACGCCGGTGAACTCGACGGCGGCCCCCGGCCCGCTCTCGCCCACCGCACCGCCGAGGTCTTCCCGCACGCCGAGGTGGCCGTCCAGCCGGGCGCGGGGCACTATCCGTGGGTGGACGACCCGCAGTGGTTCACCCGCCGCACCGCCCGCTTCTTCGCCACCGACTCCTAGGTCGTGTCCGTAAAGTGGTTGGTGCGTTGGTCTGTTCGTGGTGCGTCGTCATGAGTTGACTGATGAGTCGTGGGCGGTGATCGAGCCGTT
>NZ_JBVKBE010000025.1:0-73922 GCF_055657325.1 Streptomyces sp. NPDC107562
TTCTTCTTCGTGGCCCGTACGACGCTCCTGGAGGAGGTCGCGAAGTTCCGTGCGGCCCGCCGGATCTGGGCGAGGGTGATGCGTGAGGAGTTCGGCGCGCGCAACCCCAAGTCGTTGATGCTGCGCTTCCACACGCAGACGGCCGGGGTGCAGCTGACCGCCCAGCAGCCCGAGGTGAACCTCGTCCGCGTCGCCGTCCAGGGCCTGGCCGCGGTCCTGGGCGGTACCCAGTCCCTGCACACCAACTCCTTCGACGAGGCCATCGCGCTGCCCACCGACAGGAGCGCGCGGCTGGCGTTGCGTACCCAGCAGGTGCTGGCCCATGAGACGGACGTGACCGCGACCGTCGACCCGTTCGCGGGTTCCTATGCCGTCGAGCGGATGACGGACGACGTGGAGGCGGCGGCCGTCGAGCTGATGGCGAGGGTCGAGGAGCTGGGCGGGGCGGTCGCCGCGATCGAGCGCGGCTTCCAGAAGGCGGAGATCGAACGCAACGCCTATCGGATCGCCCAGGAGACCGACTCCGGCGAACGGGTCGTCGTCGGCGTCAACCGGTTCACGACCGACGAGGAAGAGCCGTACGAGCCGCTGCGCGTCGACCCCGCCATCGAGGCCCGGCAGGCGCAGCGCCTGGCCGCGCTGCGCGCCGGACGCAACCGGCGGGCGGTGGACGCCGCCCTGACGGCGCTGCGCACGGCGGCCGAGGGCGAGGACAACGTGCTGCCCCCGATGAAGGAGGCGCTGCGGGCGCGGGCCACCGTGGGTGAGGTGTGCAACGCTTTGCGGGAGATCTGGGGGAGTTACGTACCGAGTGACGCCTTCTGACCGGACCCGCTGTCGTACCGGCGTGCGACACTCCTGAACATGTTCGGCGTCATTGATCTCCCGACCTATCTGGCAGGGCTCGCCCTGATCGTCCTGCTGCCCGGCCCCAACTCGCTCTACGTGCTGTCCGTGGCCGCCCGGCGCGGGGTGCGCCCCGGGTACCGGGCCGCAGCCGGGGTGTGGTGCGGCGACGCCGTGCTGATGACGTTGTCGGCGGCCGGTGTGGCCTCGCTGCTGCAGGCGAACGCGCTGCTGTTCGGCATCGTGAAGTACGCCGGAGCCGGCTATCTGACCTGGCTGGCGATCGGCATGATGCGGGCGGCGTGGGGGATGTGGCGGACCCGGCGGGAGAGCGTGGCGGCTCCCGCCGCGCCGCAGCCGGGGGACGAGCGGCCCTTCCGGCGCGCCCTGGTCGTCAGCCTGTTCAACCCCAAGGCGATCCTGTTCTTCGTCGCCTTCTTCGTGCAGTTCGTCGACCCCGGCTACGCCTACCCCGCGCTGTCCTTCGTCGTGCTCGGGGCGTTCGCGCAGCTCGCGAGCTTCCTGTACCTGAGCGCACTGATATTCGGCGGTACGAAGCTGGCCGCCGCCTTCCGCCGCCGCAGGCGCCTCACGGCGGGGGTCACCTCGGCGGCGGGAGCGCTGTTCCTCGGCTTCGCGGTGAAGCTGTCGCTGACCAGCTCCTAGCGGTCGCCGACCGGCGGCCGGGAGAGCGGGGCGGCGAGGACGGCGGCGTGCGGCGTCAGCGTGCGGCCGCCGACCGCTTCGACGCGCGGGCCTTGCGGATCGCACGGGTCAGCAGCGGAGGCAGCAGGTCGACCGCCAGACGGCGGGCGCGGCCGCCGGCGCTCCGGGAGGGGGCGGACGGGGCCGCCCCGGACGCGGCGGGCTGCGCCGGCCTGGGCACGGCGGGCTCGGGCGTCTCGCGTGCGTGCCGGGACGGTGGGAAGTCGGGGGCCCGCATGCCCTTCGACTTCAGCCGGACGAGTCGGTGCCCGGCGGCCTGCTGCACGCTGAGCCCGCAGTCGTCCCGCCCGCGCACCATGGCCAGCAGTTCGTCCTGCACCGGCTTCGGGTCGCCCCAGGTGCCGTAGAGCTTCTGCGTGGTCAGGCAGATCGGGCGCAGACCCCGGCTGAGCACGGCCTCCCAGACGGCGACGGAGACGCCGGGGGTGTGCTCCGAGCGGAAGTCGTCGAGGACGACGATCCCGTCCGGCTGCAGCACGTCCCGCGCGGCGGCGATGTCGTCGTACACGTGCTCGTAGAGGTGCGAGCCGTCGATGTGCACGAAGCGGCACGAGTCCCGCTCGACCTCGCCGGGCACGAGCGAGCTGGGACCCTGCACGACGCGCGGGAGTTCGTCGTGGAAGGAGAGGTAGTTGGTCTCGAAGACCTCGCGGGTGAGCGCGCTGTACGACTTCGTCGACTCGGCCCGGTTGGCGCGGTCCGGGGCGTCGCCCTCGAAGAGGTCGCACACGGTGTAGCGCTCGCCCTCCCGGAGATGACGGCCCAGGAAGATCGCGCTCTTGCCCATGTAGACCCCGACCTCCAGCAGGTCGCCGCGGACCCCCGCGGCCTCCTGCCGGGTCAGGAGCCAGTCGAAGAGCGTCTGGTCGAGTACGGGGAACCAGCCTGGGACGTCGTCGAGCAGGCGGGGCCGCGGGGGCGCCTCATGTGCAGTGGTCATGAAAGGCGAGCACTTCCTCGTTGCGGTGTGCGGTCAGGAGTTGCCCGGCGCCTGCCCGGGAGGAGAACCCATCCAAACCCCCAAGAAGGTGAATACCGGGTCAATTCCTTACGTACCGTACGCGTTCCCGGCCCCGCGGGTGGCGCGAACGACGCCACGCCCGGTGAACGATTACCAGGATGGCTCGGCTACCCCCGCCCGGGCCGCGGATTCCGCAAGAGGCGCGGGCGGGCGCCTCGGGTCGGGTGCCCCGCGGCACGCGTCGAACGGCCGTACCGCGCCCGCGATCACGCCCGACCGGGCGAGGTCAGCCCTTCGGTGTCCGCACCTGCGTCAGCGACCGCCGCAGCAGCGGCGTCGCCCACTCCTCCACGTACCGGTTGAACAGCCACGCCAGCACCAGCATCGTGGTCAGCGTGCCGGTCATCGTCATCCACGCGGGGAGCCCGAGGTGCTGGTGCAGCAGCTCGACGACGGGCCACCCCAGGTGCTCGTGCACCAGGTAGAAGGGGTACGTCAGCGCTCCCGCGACCGTCAGCCAGCGCCAGTCGGCCCAGTTCAGCCAGCCCAGCGCCACCGCGAGCACCGCGACGAAGCCGAACGTGACGATCAGGATGATCACCGAGGCGGAGCGGTAGGAGAACTGGTCCGGCTGCGGGCTGTGCCACAGGTGGGACACCGCCTGGTGCTGCCCGGTCAGCCAGCTCACCGCGACGATGCCCCACGCGGTGACGTCCCGCCGGTTGCGGTGCAGCAGGTAGATGCCCATGCCGCCGATGAAGAACGGCGCGTACTCCGGCATCAGGACCAGATCGAGGAACGGCTGGTCGGCGGCCTGCGTGATCGCCGCCAGCAGCGTCCAGACGGCGCACAGCATGACGACCCGCCGACGGTTGGCCCCCGGCAGCACGATGCACACGGCGAACAGCGCGTAGAAGCGGATCTCCACCCACAGCGTCCAGCACACGCCGAGCACCCGGTCGGCGCCGAGCGGCTGCTGGAGCAAGGTCAGGTTCACCAGCGCCTCGCTCGGTGACACCGCCGCGTAGGCCACGCCGGGCAGCGCGAAGACGGCCGTCACCAGGACGACGGCCACCCAGTAGGAGGGCATCAGGCGGGCGACCCGGGAGGCGAAGAAGGAGCGCAGCGGCCGGCCCCAGCCGCTCATGCAGATGACGAACCCGCTGATCACGAAGAAGATCTGGACACCGAGGCAGCCGTAGGCGAACCAGGAGTGCAGCGTCGGGAACTGGATCTTGGGCGAGGATCCCCAGGCGTGGGTGATCTCACCGCCCCGGCCGCCGTAGTGGTAGAGCGCGACCATCAGCGCGGCCAGCAGTCGCAGCCCGTCCAGGGCGCGCAGCCGGCCCCCCGTCGTTCTGGGCCGCGGCCGGACGCCGCCGACCTCGAGCGGCCGCGCGGGCGCGGCGGTGGCGGTGGGGGGCTTGGCTGGGGTGACGACCGTCTCGGTCACGCTGGAATACCTCGGCTACCTCGTCTGTCCGTGGGTTTGCGTGCGCGCCATCCTGCCCAAAGCGCCCGTAACCGGCATAACCCCGGAGGTGTGTGTCAACGTCCTGCGACGCCGCCCGCCACCCTAGGACGTCGGTTGACGGAATTCCGTTCGACGGAAACACGATTTGCCCACCGGCCCCTATCGGTTCACCTTTTCGTCGTATTGGTTTCTTAGTGTTCTCCAACCCACCAGGTTTACCGAGGCAGACCTTGCCTGCTTCGTCACATCCAGAGCAGGAGCACCATGACGGTTCGCAGCAGATGGTCACGTTCCCGAACAGGGGACACGGCATCGGCGACCACTGACGCCGGTCCGCCGACCGCCCAGGTCTCTCCGGTGGAGCTGGAGGACTGCCTGCGCGCCTGCGCGGTGCACAGCGGCAAGCTCGTGGGCAGCCTCGACTCCCGGCGCATCGCGCTCGCCGAGAAGCTGCGGGAGCTGCTCGCCCTGTGGGCCGCCCAGGAGCAGCCCCAGGCGGCGTCCGCGAGTGCGGGCAGCCTGATCCGGCGTGGCGCGAAGGCCGTCGGTGGCGCCGGCCTGAGCAACGAACTGCTCGACGCGCTCCTCGCCGTCGGCAACAAGGCGCTCGACTGCGGCTACGACGACGAGCTGAACCTCTCCCTGCTGATCACCGACACGGTGCTGTCGCAGCGCAAGAACTCCCGGGCCGGGTGGCGGCTGCGTGGCCGGCTGCTGGAGGCCATGGGCCGCCCGGCCGCCGCCGTCGACGCCTTCGAGCGCTACCTGAGCCTCACCTCGGAGGACGGCTTCGGTGTCCGCGCCAAGGTCGCCGGCCTGCGCACCGCGCAGGAGAAGCGTGGTGAGCTGCTCACCCTGCTGCAGCGCACCGTCCCGGACGCCGCCGCGTACGCCGCCGGCCCGGCGACCGACGTGTGGGCCGACGGTCTCGCGACGCACGCCGCCGGGGACTGGGAGCGGGCCCAGGCGCAGCTGGTGGGCGCGCTGGTCGCGCTCGACCGTACGGAGGCGCCCGAGCAGGAGTTCCAGGAGGCGCTCAGCCACTTCCTGGACCTCAGCACCGGCGTCCAGCACCGCCCCAGCGCCGAGCTGATCGAGGCGATCGGCCTCTTCGCCGAGCAGCGGCGCAACCGGATGCGCGGACCGCTGGACGACCCGACCTTCGGCAATCTGCAGTGGATCAGCCTCGGTGAGTTCCGCAACCGGATAGCCGGCAGGTCCATCGCCCTGATCGCCAACTCCGGCAAGGTCGGCGAGAGCGGCAAGGGCACCGAGATCGACGCCTACGACCTGGTCGTGCGCTTCAACTCGTACAAGATCGACGCGGCGAACACCGGCAAGCGGACCGACATCCACGTCACGATCCACAAGCACGGCTTCAACTGGGACCAGCAGGTCGACACGCGGCTGGTCTTCGGCGGGATCTCCGGCGACTGGAAGTACTCGCTGCGCAACCGCCTCGTGCCGGGCGCGCAGAAGTACCTGGGCGACGAGTCGCTGCGCTGGCCCGTGCGCAACATCGGCAAGTGGGGCACGGACAAGTGGCCGTCGATCCCCACCTCCGGCTTCAACATGCTGTGGCTGCTCGACTTCCTCGACGTCAGCAGCGCCATCGACCTGATCGGCTTCGACTTCTACGAGAGCGGTGCGTACCGCATCGACGCGGCGATGAAGATGCCCATCACGTCCGTCCACGAATACACCAGCGAGAAGGCGTGGGTCATGGAACGGGCCCAGAGCGTCTCCGGCATGAGGATCTCCCTGCGATGACCGCGACCCACATAGCCCCCGCCGAGCCTCGCAGCGCGGCCCCGGCCACCGACGCCAGCGCGCTGACCGGCAAGCGCCGCATCGCCTTCGCCAGCTTCGTCGACGAGAACTACCTGCCGGGCTTCCTGGCCCTGCTGCGCTCGCTCGCGCTGTCGAACCCGGGTGTGTGCGAGGACTTCATCGTCCTGCACGACGACCTCAAGCCGTCCTCCGTCGCCAGCATCCGCGCCCTGCACCCGCGCGTCAGCTTCCGCCGGGTCGACGCCGAGCACTACGACGGCTACGCCAAGGGCGACCAGGACAACTACCTGGTCCGCAAGGCGTACTTCATCCTCGACGTCTTCAAGATCCGCGACTACGACACCGTGATCACCCTGGACACCGACATGGTGGTCCTCGGGTCCCTCTCGGAGCTGCTGTCGCTGCGCGAGGGCCTCGCCGCCGTACCGCAGTTCTTCTACGGCCAGCACAAGCTCAACAGCGGTCTGCTCGTCATTCAGAAGGAGTACCTGAGCGACGAGTTCTACGCGAAGATCGACCACGTCGGCCGCACCGGTGCCTACGAGCTCGACAAGCACGACCAGGGCATCCTCAACGCGGTCCTGAACGGCGACTTCGTCCGCCTCGACCCGAAGTACAACTTCGTCAAGCGGCGCCTCTCCGGCGACCTCGCGGTCCCGGACGACACCGCGATCCTGCACTTCACCGGGCGGCACAAGCCCTGGCAGGGCGGCGAGGCGGGCTACGACAAGGCGCAGGAGCGCTGGCGCGAGTTCGACATGACGGACGCCGAGCTGCACGCGGCGTACGTGGGCGCGGGCGGCACGACGCACCGCGACCTGCTGGTGCACTTCGGCACCCCGTACGTCGAGCGCACCGGTGACGTCGACACCGCCCGCCGGGTCGCGCTCGCCCACATCGGCGCCGGCGACTACCAGGCCGCCGTGGACATCATGGAGCGCGTCCACATCCCGGTCGACGAGGCCTGGCCGCACGAGGTCTACGGGCATGCTCTGCTGGCCGTCTCCCGCTACGACGAGGCCAAGGCCCAGCTGCTGCTGGCCACCGCCGCGCCCAACCGCGCCGCCACCGCCTTCGCCCGGCTGGCCCTGATCTCCTGGGTGCACGGCGAGGACGCCTCCGCGCACAAGCACGCCGTCCAGGGTCTGACCGTCGACCCGACGCACCGGGCCAGCCGCATCTGGCACCAGCGCACCATCGGCATGCCGGCCCAGCAGTCCGGCAGCGCCGTCGAGCAGCTCGCGCACGTCGCGTTCTACATGGACCGGCAGGGCAACGCGGGCGACAAGCTGCTCCCCGAGAGCGTTCGCCTCGCCTTCGACCCCGACACCACGGGGCGCCGCTGGCACTCGGTGCACGCCCACCGCCTGTTCGACGAGGCGGCCCTGGAGCGCGTCAACTCCCGGCGCGGCATGGTCATCGGCGGCGGCGGCCTGTTCATCCCGGACACCATGCCGAACGGCAACAGCGCCTGGCAGTGGAACGTCCCGGACGAGCTGCTGAAGCGCATCGACGTGCCCATCGCGGTGTACGCCGTCGGCTTCAACGCCTTCGACGGGCAGAGCTACCGCGCCCAGCGGTTCCGTGAGTCGCTGCGGCTGCTCGTGGAGAAGTCCGCCTTCTTCGGGCTGCGCAACCACGGCTCGATCGAGAAGGTCCGGGCCATGATCCCGGCGCACCTGCACGACAAGGTGCGCTTCCAGCCGTGCCCGACCACGGTCACCCGCCAGCTCGTCGCAGGCTGGCAGGACCCCGTGAAGCGGGACGACACCATCCTCATCAACGCCGCCTACGACCGTGCCACCCTGCGCTTCGGCCACGACTACGGCTACTTCCTCGCGCAGATGGCCAAGGCCGTGCGCGAGCTGGGCGACCTCGGTGAGGTGCAGTGCGTGGCGCACTCGCTCGACGACGAGCGGATCGCCTTCGACCTGCGCCGTGAGCACGGCGTGTCGATGCCCGTCATCCCGATGTACGACTTCGAGAACGACGAGATCCGCGAGCTGTACGCGCGCACCCGGCTGGTCATCGGTATGCGCGGCCACGCGGGCATGATCCCGTTCGGCTGCGGCACGCCGATCATCAGCCTGATCTCGCACCCGAAGATGGCGTACTTCCTGCGCGACATCGAGCGTCCCGAGTGGGGTGTCTCGGTGCACGAGCGCAACCTCGCTCAGGTGCTCGTCGAGCGCTCCCGCGACCTGCTCGCCGACCACGCCAAGACGGTGGCCGACGTGCACGGCCGTCAGCAGGAGCTGTGGAAGGTCACCCAGGCCAACGCCGCGGAGCTGCGGACCCTCCTGGGCGGCTGACCCACCCGAGCCCGCAGAACGCATTACGCAGAACGCAGAACGCAGAAACGCTCCCGGAGCCACCAGGTTCCGGGAGCGTCTTCGTGTGCTCGCCCTAACGGCGCGGTGTGAACAGCAGGTTGCGGGTGCCGCTCGGCCGGGGCCGGTCGGCCGGGAGGAGGGTGTCCTCCTCCTCGGCGACCCAGTGCGCGTCGTACCCGAGCGGCCCGAACTCGGCGAGCAGCGGGTCCAGCGGGGCACCCACCAGCGCCTCCAGCATCACGGTGGGCCGATCCCGCTTGAGCACCTGGCGGGCGCCCTCCAGCACCGACATCTCGTGGCCCTCGACGTCGATCTTGATCAGGTCGAGCTTGGTGTCGGCGAACACCTCGTCCAGCGTGACCAGCTGGATCCGCTTCATCTCGGCGTCGCCGGCCGCGTGTTCCAGGGAGGAGCCCGTCGACAGCAGGTTCCCGGAGAAGCGGACGCTGATGTCGGCCCAGCCCGGCTCGCTGGAGACGCCCGCCTGGTAACGGCGCACGTTCTGCACGTTGTTGAGCCGGATGTTCACCGCGAGCCGCGCGTGCACCTGGTCCACCGGCTCGAAGGCGTGCACCTTGGCCTTGGGGTTGGTGAGTGCGGCGATCATCGAGAAGTAGCCGACGTGCGCGCCGACGTCGGCTATCGTCGCGCTCTTCGCTGCCAGCCGCGCCCAGGTGGAGAGGCTGCCGGGCTCGTAGCCGAAGGTGCCGTTCCACAGGGTGTCCAGGGCGACCGCGTCGTCGTTCACGCAGAACATGACGAACGGCGGGCAGTACGGCGAGTCGATCTCGGCAAGGCCCCGGTACGGGTGCTTCTTGCGGTGCGTGCGGATGATGTCGCTGGTGGCGACGGGCCGGACGGACGGGGCGTAGGCCAGCATCCGGGCATTGGCGGCTTCGACCTGGGAGATGCGCATGGGCGCGATCGTAGGCCTGAGATCATTGCTATTTGAAGGTTTGGGAAGTATTCGGTACGGAAATTAACGTACCCGCAGGTCAACGGCAGCGGCGGCTTCCCGGAGACGAGATCCGGAAAAGCCGCCGCACGCATATTCCCTTTTTGCTTCCCGCTGATGTGGCGCCTTGTTCACGCCCCCTTCATCTAGCGCTTGACGGCCTTCCTCAACGCCCGTGCCCGGCGCACCACCCGGCGCGCCGCGCTGTTGCGGGGCAGGAAGGACAGCCGCTCGGGGATGCCGCCGGGCAGGCCCAGCGAGGTGAGCCGGCGCTTCTTGAAGTAGCGCTGGGTCCGCGGGCCGAGGTGCTGGGAGAGGAAGCGCTCGGCGGCGGGCCGCAGGCCGGACTGGATCTGCGGCTGCATGGTGAAGCCGACCGCGGCGACCAGACCGGTGCGCAGCTCGTCCGCGAGCGGCTCCTCGCCTCCGCGGCTCTCCAGGTCGGGCAGCAGCGCGTCGGCCAGGGTGACCGGCAGCCGGTTGCTGTTCTGGTACGGCGTGAGCCGGTCCAGCAGCGGCTCGGTGCCGATGCGCGCGACCGGCAGGTCGTAGAACGCGGACGCGGTGAACAACGCGGTCGAGAAGCAGCCGACGACCAGTGCGGGCCGGGCCTTGGCGAAGAGCACCTCGGCGAGGACGGGGGAGTCCAGCACGGTGAGCTCGACGCCGAGCTTCTCGGCCTCCGCCTCCAGGGCGCGGCTGTAGCGGGCCGGCGCGGTCGGGTGCGGCTTGAACACGACGGCCCGGTGCCCGCGCTGCACCGCACCGCGCAGCATCCGCACGTGGAGGTTCTCCTCCTCGGCGGCGGACATGATGTTGAGGGCCGACAGGTACTGGCCGAGCAGCAGCGCGGCGTTGTCCGGCAGGGCGGGCAGGTCCCCGGCGACGTCCGTGAGGCCGCTCATGACCTTGAGGAACGCGTCCGTCGGCACCAGCTGCGCCGGCACGTCGAACTCGGTCAGCAGCAGCGGGGTGAGACCGGGTACGAGGTCCAGGTGCAGCAGGCGCCGGACGCGGGTGCCGACCAGGGGGTCGAGCTTGTTGCGGGTGGGGCCGTAGCTCATCAGGCCGTCGGCGTAGACATGGACCGGGGCGCCGGTGAAGATCTGCGCCAGCCCGAGCGCCGGGTTGACCTGGATGGACTCCATCACCAGCTCGACCCGGTCGTCGCCCAGGCCCCACAGCAGCCGCAGATAGCGCTCGAACAGCGGCAGGTCGTCGGGGCGCGGCTGCCAGGCACCGGGGTGGAACGGGTGGATCGCCTCGTTGAACGACAGCACGTCGTCGAAGTGGTCGCGCAGCGTGCCGAAGCCCGGCATCTCGTCGACCGCCGGCGTGGTCTCCGGCGTCGCCGAGTTGTTGAAGACCAGCAGCACGCGCCGGTCGGGTTCCTCGAAGCAGTCGGAGTCGATCGCGGCGGCCAGCGTCGCCGCGCCGTACAGCGTGGAGACGCAGAAGATCTGGGTGGTACGGGACATCAGGCAGCCGCCTTCGCTGTGGTGATCCGGCGCCGCAGCCGCCGCAGCTTGGAGGCGCGCCGCAGGTCCATGGTGTCGAGTACGTCGCCGAGTGCGTCCTGGGGCATGCGCTTTATGGCCGCCGCGCTCATGATCCGCAGCTGCTTGGCCACGGACGGCTCGAACTTGTCGATCTCCGAGAGGTGGTGGGCGATGATCGCGCAGTAGGTGCGTACGGCCTTGGGCAGCAGCCGCTCGGCGTCGCGGTCGGCCGCCGTCTCCTCGATCACCTGGTCGAAGGCGCGGATGAAGTCGAGCTGGCGGACGTCACCGATCTGCGTGAGGGAGCCGGCCACACCGCGCCGGTAGAACACGCCGAGCAGGCCGACCACGGCGAAGGACTCGGCCTCACGGTGCAGCTTCCAGATCCACGGCCGGTCCTCGGCCGTGCGCAGCCCGTCGGTGAAGTGCAGCAGGCCCTTGTCCAGGAGCCGCCGGTGGAAGGCGCCGGCCCAGGCGTAGGCGTAGTCGACGGAGGTCGTGCGGTCGGCGGGCAGGATGGCGTCACGGGGGTTCATGACCTCGTCCCGCAGGCCTACGGGGACGCGGTGCACGGTGCGGGCGCGGTGGGTGGCCTGCACGTGGTCGGTGCGGACGAAGTCGCAGCCCAGCCGCTCGATGGCCGCGACCAGCTCGCCGTAGTAGCCGGGGGCGAGCCAGTCGTCACCGTCCAGGAAGGTGATGTATTCGCCGGTCGCCACTTCGAGGCCGGAGTTCCGAGCGGTGGCCAGCCCTCCGTTTTCCTCTCTGCGGATATAGCGCACCTGAGCGACCGCGGAGAGCTCTTCGGCCGCACGTTCGAGAATGGCCGGCGTCTCGTCCTTCGATTTGTCGTCCACCAAGATGAACTCGAAGTCCTGGCGGGCGTTCGCGCGAAGGCTTCTCAGGTTGTCCGGGGCGTATTGCTGCACGTTGTAGAACGGCACGATCACGGAAAGCTTTGGCACCTGCGAAAGCCTAGGAGGCGGCCCCGCTGCGGAACTTTCCGGTGAGGGTACAGAGGGTGAACTCGATGTGTCGGAACGGTGCATCCCGTGTACTTCCTGGGCTTCGGCGAGCCAGTTCGGCTCTCGGTGGGTTGCTGTTAACTTTTCGTTGAGGCGTGGTTGGCCGGCAACTAGAAATTGCTTCCTAGCGTCTTGGCTGTGCCACCAAGTACAACGAAGCCCACGCGGATCGCAGTACTCGCCGACTCGGACACCCGCTGGAAATGGGGTGCTCTGACGGCGAGCCGTATCGCTCCGGGCCCGTCCATGGAAGCCGGATCGCAAGGCGGGACGCAAGTCGCCCCCGCCCTGGACGGATTTCTGCTGCGCGGCCGGGCCACCCCCACGCCCCGCCAGCTGGCGGAAGTGGGCGTGCGCGCCGACTCCCTCACGGAGGTCACGGCCGTCGAGTTCCTGCGCACCATGGCGCGGGAGTCGTACGACGTGCTCGTCCTCTCCCTGGTCGGCGGCGGTGTGCAGGCGATGCTGCACGGCCTGCGGCAGGTCTGGGCGGACCGCGAGAAGCGGCCCGTCGTCGTCACCGGCTACGTCGGCGTCGTCTACGAGAAGCTCGCCGACGGCCTGCTGCTGCGGCACGGCGCGGATCTCGTCCTCGCCAACTCCCGCCAGGACGCCGAGCGCTTCCGCGCGGTGTACGACGGGGTCGGCGCCGACTCCGCCGCGGTCACCGAGGTCGCACTGCCGTTCCTGGGTGGCGCCGCGTACACGGGTGAACACGATCCGTACACGGTCGTCTTCGCCGCCCAGCCGTCGGTCCCCGAGAACCGCAAGGACCGCACCTACCTGCTGAACCGCCTCGTCCAGCACGCGCGGCTGCACCCCGAGCGCGAGGTGCTGCTCAAGCTGCGCTCCAGGCCCGGTGAGCACACCACTCACATCGAGGAACTGCCGTACCAGAAGCTGGCGCAGCGACTCGGCGAGCTGCCGCCCAACTTCAAGCTCGTCTACGGCAACATGGGCGAGGTCCTGGACCGCACGGACCTGCTCGTCACGGTCAGCTCGACGGCCGCGCTGGAGTCGCTGCACCGCCGGATCCCCACCGTCGTCCTGTCCGACCTCGGGATCCGCGAGATGCTCGGCAACCACCACTTCGTCGGCTCCGGCTGCCTCGCCTCCTGGGACCAGCTCGACGCCGGGCACCGGCCGGCGCCGGACACCGACTGGGTGTCCCGGCAGGGCGTCGCCGCTGGGGGTCCCCCCTTCGGGGGAGGCTCGTACGAGGCCGCCTTCGACGCGGCCCGGGAGCGGATCGCCAAGCTGCTGCGGCAGCCCGGCGGGCTGGCGCCCCTGGCGCCGTACTACACGCCGGTGACCGCCCCCGGCTATCTGCCCGGCATCCTCGCCCGGCACCACCTCGGTCCCGACGGTGCCCCGCTGCCCGGCGCCCCCGCGCACGACAAGGAGCCCGGTCCGGTGCGCCAGATCGTGCGTCGCGCCGCGCGAGGCGCCTACCGGCACGGCGTCCAGCGGGTCGCGCCCGTCATCCGGCGGATGGGGGAGCTGTGAGCCGTATCAACCCTGGTCAAGGAGTAGTTCCCATGTCCCACCCGGAAGCGGGCCAAGGCGCGACCGTACGCCGTGTGCTCGCGGTGATCCCCGCGCGCGGCGGCTCCAAGGGCGTGCCCGCGAAGAACCTCGCCCCGGTCGGCGGCGTACCGCTGGTGGCACGCGCGGTGCGCGAGTGCCGGGCCTCCCGGCTGGTGACCGACGTCGTCGTCTCCACCGACGACCAGGCCATCGCCGCCGCCGCCCGCTCGGCCGGCGCCGAGGTCGTGCTGCGCCCCGCCGCCATCGCCGGGGACACCGCCACCTCCGAGGCCGCCGTCCTGCACGCCATGGACGCCCACGAGGCGCTGCACGGCTCCCCGGTCGACGCGGTGCTGCTCGTGCAGTGCACCAGCCCGTTCCTGATCCACGAGGACATCGACGGGGTGGCCGGCGCGGTCGTCGAGAACGGCGCCGACACCGCCGTCACCGTCGCGCCCTTCCACGGTTTCATCTGGCGTGACGCCGACGCCGAGGCGGCCACCGACGAGGTGGTCACCGCGGCCGACTCGCGCAGCACCGGCGGCGGCTACGGCGTCAACCACGACAAGTCGTTCCGCCCGCGTCGCCAGGACCGCCCCCAGGACCTGCTGGAGACCGGCGCCGCCTACGCGATGGACGCGGCCGGCTTCCGCGAGCACAAGCACCGCTTCTTCGGCCGCACCGAACTGGTACGCACCGACCCCGCGCGGGTCCTGGAGGTCGACGACCCGCACGACCTCGCCCGCGCCCGCGCCCTGGCCCCGCTCTTCGACGCGGACCGGCCCGGCGCCCTCCCGACCGCCGCCGACATCGACGCGGTCGTACTCGACTTCGACGGCACCCAGACCGACGACAGGGTGCTGATCGATGCCGATGGACGGGAGTTCGTCTCCGTGCACCGCGGAGACGGCCTCGGCATCGCGGCCCTGCGGCGCAGCGGCCTGAAGATGCTGATCCTGTCCACGGAGCAGAACCCGGTCGTCGCCGCCCGGGCCCGGAAGCTGAAGATCCCGGTGCTGCACGGCGTCGACCGCAAAGACCTCGCGCTGAAGCAGTGGTGCGAGGAGCAGGGCATCGCGCCGGAGCGCGTGCTCTACGTCGGCAACGACGTCAACGACCTCCCGTGCTTCGCCCTCGTCGGCTGGCCCGTCGCGGTCGCGAGCGCCCACGACGTCGTACGCGGCGCCGCACGCGCGGTCACCACCGTCCCCGGTGGTGTCGGCGCGATCCGAGAGATCGCCGGCTGGATCCTCGGTCCCTCTCTCGACTCCCTCGACCCCTCCACCAAGTAAGGAAAGTTTTCGCCATGAGCACCAACTCCCGCCTCCGTACCTTCGGTTCCCGCGAGGTCGGCCCCGGCAAGCCCGTCTACATCTGCGGCGAGATCGGTATCAACCACAACGGTGACCTGGAGAACGCCTTCAAGCTCATCGACGTGGCCGCCGAGGCGGGCTGCGACGCGGTCAAGTTCCAGAAGCGCACCCCGGAGATCTGCACCCCGCGTGACCAGTGGGACATCGAGCGCGACACCCCCTGGGGCCGGATGACCTACATCGACTACCGCCACCGCGTGGAGTTCGACGAGGACGACTACCGCAAGATCGACGAGTACTGCAAGTCGAAGAACATCGACTGGTTCGCCTCCCCGTGGGACACCGAGGCCGTCGCCTTCCTGGAGAAGTTCGACGTCCCGGCCCACAAGGTCGCGTCCGCGTCCCTCACCGACGACGAGCTGCTGAAGGCGCTGCGCGCCACCGGCCGTTCGATCATCCTCTCCACCGGCATGTCGACGCCGAAGCAGATCCGCCACGCCGTCGAGGTCCTGGGCAGCGACAACATCCTGCTCTGCCACGCCACCTCGACCTACCCGGCGAAGGCCGAGGAGCTCAACCTCCGCGTGATCAACACGCTGGAGAAGGAGTACCCGAACGTTCCGATCGGCTACTCCGGCCACGAGACCGGCCTGCAGACCACGCTGGCCGCCGTCGCCCTCGGCGCCACCTTCGTCGAGCGTCACATCACCCTCGACCGCGCCATGTGGGGCTCGGACCAGGCCGCGTCCGTGGAGCCGCAGGGCCTGCAGCGCCTGGTGCGCGACATCCGCACCATCGAGGCCTCCCTCGGTGACGGCGTCAAGCAGGTCTACGAGTCGGAGCTCGGCCCGATGAAGAAGCTGCGCCGCGTCCAGGGCGTCGTCGCCGAGGCGGAGATCGCCGCCGCGGCCGGCGAGCCGCTCCAGGTCTGACCGCCAGGTCAGCCGCCACCACTCCACCACCCCTGATCACGGGACGGTCGTAAGCCGATGAGCCCCCGCGCCGGGAATGCCGGCCCTCGCACCCTCGCCTTCGTCGAGAGTCCGGTACAGCTCCTGAACGTGCTGGAGTGGGCGCATGTCCACGCGCCCGGCGCGGGGCTCACCCTCGTCGTCCTCTCGCCCGTCGATCCGATGACCCGCGGCCAGCTGCGGCGGATGGCGGAACTGGCGCGCGAGGAGGGCTACGAGGTCCGCTGGGAGGAGGCGCGCGGCGGCGCGTCGGCACCCTTCCAGACGATCGGCGGGCTCATGGGAGTGCTGCGCCGCGCGGACCGGATCGTGATGGGTGATCCGTTCTCGCGGTACGTGCAGCTGCTGCTCACCATCACGCGGGCGAGCGAGCTCGTGGTCGTGGACGACGGGACGGCGACGATGGAGTTCGTCACCCAGCTCGCCCGCGGCGAACGTCTGGTGCGCTGGCACCGGCGGGGCGCCCGCCCCGGCCCGCGTGATCTGCTCTTCGCCCCGGTGTCGTCCTCGGCCCGGCGTCGTCTGACGCCGGGCGGGGACCGCCGGGTCGAGGTGTTCTCCTCCATGCCCATCGAGGAGACGCCGGGCGGCGTCACGGTCACCGCGAACGACTTCGCCTGGACCCGTGCCCGCTTCGGCCCGCCGCGCATCACCAAGGGCGCGGACATGGTCGGCACCTCGCTGGTGGAGACCGGCGTCGTGGACGCCGACCGCTATCTGGAGGCGGTGCGCTCCCTGGCCAAGGCGCACGGGGCCCGCCGCTACTTCGCCCACCGCCGCGAGAGCGTCGAGAAGCTCCACCGGCTGGCGGTGGAGACCGGCCTGGAGGTCGTCCGCCCCGACCTCCCGCTGGAGCTCATCGCCCGCCGCGGCCCGGTGGGCCGCACCATCCTCAGCTTCCCCTCGACGGTGGTCCACACCCTGCCGCTCGCGCTGGCCGGCACCGAGGTCCGTGTCGCCGTCTGCGACATCGACCCCGACTGGCTCACCCAGACGGCCTCACCGCGCGCCCAGGGCTTCCTGGACGGGGTGACGGGGACCGCACGGGACGTGCACCGCCTGTCCGCGGTGCAGGCCGTCTAGGGTCGCTTCCGCACGAGGCCCCAGGGGGCCTGACGTCCCGGGCCGGCCTGCGACGGGCCCTGGTGCGCCTTGCGGAACAGCAGGAACGCCCGCGGATGGCGCTCCTGCTCCTCCGGCTCGCGCAGGACGCTCGCGTACAGGTCGAGACCGGCCTTGCCGAGCAGCAGCGCCACCTCTTCGGGCGAACGCCAGTGGCAGTCCAGCGCGATCTCGTGCCCGAAGCGCTCCGTCACGTGGAGTCGGTCCTGCCCGTCGGGCACCTGGAAGGACAGCAGCACGGGGGCGCCGGGCCGCAGCACGCGGTGGAACTCGGCGAAGGCGTCCGGCAGGCGGTCGTCCGGCACATGGATGATCGAGAAGAGCGCCAGGACGCCGCCCAGCGAGGCGTCCGGCAGGTCCAGACGGGTCATCGTGCCCACGTGGAAGCGCAGCGCCGGGTACGCGCGCCGCGCGAGCGCCACCATTCTCGGTGACAGGTCCACGCCGAACACCGGGACGCCGAGGTCGTGCACCAGCGCGGTCACATGGCCCGGCCCGGAGCCGAGATCGGCGACCGGGGCGGGGGAGTGGGCGCGGGCCAGCTCCGCGAACGCGCTGACCAGGGCCCGATCGAAGGGGACGCCGCCCATCGCGTCGGGGAAGGCGGACGCGTACGCGGCGGCGATGGTGTCGTACGAGGCACGGGTGGCCTGGAGGAAGGCCGCGTCCGGATCGGTCACGGTCGCGCACGCTACCGCGCCGGCGTCCGCCGCGGGGGTCCGTCAGGTGAACGAAAGCGCGCGGTCGGGTCCCGGCGTGGTATGCGTGGAGGAGTGGGTGGTACCCGTGATCAGCCCGACCGGAGGAAATCGGGCGAGTTTACCCACCCGAACCGATACCTATGCGCTCGGCGGCCGAGTTTTCTTCCCCTAACGGGCTGAACTTTTGTTGATCTCGGGGCAGTTGGCCGTGCGGGCGTCCTACCCTTCAGAGGGTGAAGCAACTGATGTCACTGGAGTCCGACGCCGACCTCCTCGGAGCCGCCCGAGCGGCGGGAGCCGCCCTTCCCGGCACGCTCCCCGAGCCGCTGCGTGCCGAACTCGTCGCGTTCCGACGCGACTTGCACATGCACCCGGAGCTCGGCAACCAGGAGTTCCGTACGACCGCCGCGATCAAGGCACGGCTGGAGAAGGCCGGCCTGCGCCCGCGCGTACTCGCCGCCGGCACCGGTCTGGTCTGTGACATCGGTGTGGAAGGGGACCAGTGGCGCGGCGGGCCCGAGATGCTCGCCATGCGGGCGGACATCGACGCCCTGCCCATCCCGGACGCGAAGACCGAGTGCCCCTACCGCTCGACCGTGCCCGACCGGGCGCACGCCTGCGGCCACGACGTGCACACCTCCGTCGTGCTGGGCACCGGGCTGGTCCTCGCCGACCTGCACCGGCGGGGGCTGCTGCCGCAGCCCGTGCGGCTGGTCTTCCAGCCCGCCGAGGAGGTGCTGCCCGGCGGTGCCGCCGAGGCCATCGACTGCGGTGTGCTCGACGGGGTGAAGCGGATCATCGCCGTGCACTGCGACCCCCGGGTGGACGCGGGCATGATCGGCCTGCGCGAGGGCCCGATCACCTCCGCCTGCGACCGCCTGGAGATCGCCCTGGACGGTCCCGGCGGCCACACCGCCCGGCCGCACCTGACGACCGACCTGGTCACCGCCGTCGCCCGCGTGGTCACCGACGTGCCGGCGCTGGTCGCCCGCCGGGTGGACACCCGCAGCGGCCTGGCCGTGACCTGGGGACGGATCGAGTCCGGGCACGCCCCGAACGTCATCCCGCAGCATGCGGAGCTCTCCGGGACCGTGAGGTGCCTGGACATGGTGGCCTGGCGCGACGCACCCGACATCGTCCACGCGGCGATCGACGAGGTGGCCAACCTGCACCGCGCCAAGTCCGAGATCAACTACGTCCGCGGCGTCCCGCCCGTCGTCAACGAGCCCGGCGTCACCGAGCTCCTCGCCGACGCCATGACCGTGCGGAGAGGCCCCGACGCGGTCGAGGGCACCGACCAGAGCCTGGGCGGCGAGGACTTCTCCTGGTATCTGGAGCAGGTCCCCGGCGCCATGGCCCGCCTCGGTGTGCGCACCCCGGGCGAGCGCACGGTCCGCGACCTCCACCAGGGCGACTTCGACGTGGACGAGTCCGCGATCAAGGTCGGCGTGGAGCTGTTCACGGCCGCGGCACTGCTCGACGCCGACCGGTAGCGACCGGTGGGCCCGGGGATCGTTCCGGTTGCGGCCCCTGTGCCCGCGCGGCAGCCTTGCCCGTAGCGGTCGGGCCCGCCCCCGGGCGTGCCGGGATCGCCCCAGGCGCACACCATTCGAGCCGGTGGTTCACCTGTCCGTAACCGGCCACCGGCACGAATGGATAACGGCCACGGAGTACCCCGTTCCCAGGAGTGTCTACGCGCGTTAATGTGCGCCGAACCGAGCGCCCACTGCGGGGCTTTGGAGAATGGGGAACTTCAGATGCGTCGGATATCCAGACTGACCCGCGTCGCGGTGGGGGTCGCGTCGCTCGCCCTCGCCGCCACGGCCTGCGGCGGGACCAGCAGTGACAGCGGCGGAGAGAGCGACACCAAGGAGGACCTCGGCCTCGCCATCGCGTACGACATCGGCGGCAAGGGCGACCAGTCCTTCAACGACGCCGCGTACGCGGGCCTGAAGAAGGCCGCGGACGAGTACGGCTACAAGACCGCCGACATCGAGCCCACCGAGGGCGAGACCGACGCCGACAAGGAACAGCGCCTGGCCTCCCTGGCCAAGCAGGGCTACAACCCCGTCGTCGGCGTCGGCTTCGCGTACGGCCCGGCGATGGAGGCCGTCGCCGCGAAGTACCCCGACACCACCTTCGGCATCGTCGACTCCGTCGTCGAGGGCAAGAACGTGGCCTCGCTCGTCTTCGCCGAGGAGCAGGCCTCCTACCTCGCCGGTGTCGCGGCCGCCAAGGCCACCAAGACCAACACCGTCGGCTTCATCGGCGGTGTGGACATCCCGCTGATCCACAAGTTCGAGGCCGGCTTCAAGCAGGGCGTCGAGGAGACCGGCGGCGGCAAGGTCAAGGTCGTCTCGCAGTACCTGACGCAGACCGCCGAGGAGGGCGGCTTCTCCAGCCCGGACAAGGGCAAGGCAGCCGCCGAGGGCCAGATCGAGAAGAAGGCCGACGTCGTCTACCAGGCGGCCGGGCTCTCCGGTCAGGGCGTGATCGAGGCCGCCGCCAAGGCGAAGGTCTGGGCGATCGGCGTCGACTCGGACCAGTACCAGCAGGAGGCGCTGGCCACGTACAAGGAGTTCATCCTCACCTCCGCGCTCAAGGACGTCGGCGGCGCGGTGTACTCGCTGGCCAAGTCCGTCGAGGGCGGCAAGCCGCTCACCGGCGTCCAGACCTTCGACCTGAAGGTGGACGGCGTGGGCCTGTCCGACAGCAACCCGGAGTACGCGAAGGTCGCGGGGCTCCAGGACGCCGTGGAGAAGGCCAAGGCGGGCATCATCGACGGCTCGATCAAGGTCAGGACCGAGTAGTACCCGGCCGCTGAGCAGGCGAAAAGTACAGATCCGTACGGAGCGGGCGGGTGCCGTGGGCACCCGCCCGCTCCGTCGTACCCGGGGTCCTCGCCTCCCTTTGCGGGTGGCAAGCTTCTGACCTGGCCCCCGAGTGCTGTTGGCCACGGCCGCATAACAAGGTGGACAGAAGGGGTTTTCAGGTTGGTCTACGCGCGTTAATCTGCGGCGAAGCCAGCGCCGAAGCTGAACCGTACGGCGCTGCATCCCGGGGAAGTGCGGGCACGCACTGAACGACGCGGGAACGCACCCGCACACTCCGGATCCGCCAGTACGACAGGAGCACCACACATGCGCCGGGTTTCCCGCATCGCGGTCGCAGGCGCAGCGACCGCCTCCCTCGCCCTCGCCCTCTCCGCCTGCGGCGGTACCTCGACCGAGAGTTCGACCTCGGACTCGAAGGGCGACAAGGGTCTCGCCATCGCCTACGACGTCGGCGGCAAGGGCGACCAGTCCTTCAACGACGCCGCGTACGCGGGCCTGGAGCAGGCCAAGAGCGAGTTCAAGTACGAGACGGCCGACATCGAGCCCACCGAGGGCGAGACGGACGCCGACAAGGCGCAGCGCCTCGCGTCGCTGGCGAAGCAGGGCTACAACCCGGTGGTCGGCGTCGGCTACGCGTACGCGCCGGCGGTCAAGGAGGTCGCGGCCAAGTACCCCGATACCACCTTCGGCATCGTCGACGACTCCCAGGTCCAGGCGGACAACGTGGCCGACCTGGTCTTCTCCGAGGAGGAGGCCTCGTACCTGGCCGGTGTGGCCGCCGCGAAGAGCACCAAGAGCGACGTCGTCGGCTTCGTGGGCGGTGTGGACATCCCGCTGATCCACAAGTTCCAGGCGGGCTTCGAGCAGGGCGTCAAGGACACGAACCCGAAGGTCAAGGTCCTCTCCCAGTACCTGACGCAGACCGCCGAGGAGGGCGGCTTCTCCAGCCCGGACAAGGGCAAGACGGCCGCCGAGGGCCAGATCGAGAAGAAGGCCGACATCGTCTACGCGGCGGCCGGTCTGTCCGGTCAGGGCGTGATCGAGGCCGCCGCCGCCAACAAGGTGTGGGCGATCGGCGTCGACTCCGACCAGTACATGCAGGAAGCCCTCGCGAAGTACAAGGACTCGATCCTCACTTCGGCCACCAAGGACGTCGCCAAGGCCGTCTACAACCTTGCGAAGTCGGTGGAGGACGGCAAGCCCGAGACCGGTATCGTCAGGGGCGATCTGAAGAGCGGCGAGGTGGGCCTCGCGGACTCCAACCCGAAGTTCGCGGGCGACGCCGATCTCCAGGAAGCCATCGAAGCGGCCAAGGAGAAGATCATCAGCGGCGAGATCAAGGTCAAGAGCAGCTGACAAGCCGTTGCCGAGCAGTCGGTAACCGCGGGGTTACGTCCGATCGACGGGGTATGGGGGGCCGGTCTCCCTGTACCCCGTTGTCCCGGCGCGTCGCCCCGCTTTGTATGCCGTAGGGGCGCTACGCGCGTAGACGGCCCCCGTCCCCAGGAGTGTGCGCCATCAACGCGTCCAGCAGCCCTCCGGCCGGAGCGGCGGTCCACGGTCAGGCGACCGCCGTCGAACTCGCCGGGATCACCAAGCGTTTCCCGGGTGTCGTGGCCAACCACGACATCCACCTCAGCGTCCGCAAGGGCACCGTGCACGCCCTCGTCGGCGAGAACGGCGCCGGCAAGTCCACGCTGATGAAGATCCTCTACGGCATGCAGAAGCCGGACGAGGGCACCATCACCATCGACGGTGAACAGGTCACCCTGCACAGCCCGGCCGACGCCATCACGCGCGGCATCGGCATGGTGCACCAGCACTTCATGCTGGCCGACAACCTCACCGTGCTGGAGAACGTGGTCCTCGGCAGCGAGAAGCTGTACGGCATCGGCGCCAAGGCCCGCCGCAAGATCAAGGAGATCTCCGAGCGCTACGGCCTCGGCGTCCGCCCCGACCTCCTGGTCGAGGAACTCGGCGTCGCCGCCCGCCAGCGCGTGGAGATCCTCAAGGTCCTCTACCGCGGCGCCACCACGCTGATCCTCGACGAGCCGACCGCCGTGCTCGTGCCGCAGGAGGTGGACGCGCTCTTCGCCAACCTGCGCGAGCTCAAGTCCGAGGGCCTGTCGGTCATCTTCATCTCGCACAAGCTGGGCGAGGTCCTCTCCGTCGCCGACGAGATCACCGTGATCCGCCGCGGCACCACCGTCGGCACGGCCGTCCCCGCCGAGACCACCCCGCGCCAGCTCGCCGAGATGATGGTCGGCAGCGAGCTGCCCACCCCGGAGACCGCCGAGTCCACGGTCACCGACCGCCCGGTGCTGAGCGTCGACAAGCTCCGCATGGCCGCCCCCGGTGGCAAGGCGCTCCTGGACGACATCTCCTTCACCATCCACGCCGGCGAGGTCCTGGGCATCGCAGGCGTCGAGGGCAACGGCCAGACCGAGCTGGTCGACGCGCTGATCGGCCTGCGCCACGCCGACTCCGGCACGATCGCCCTCGCCGACGAGGAGATCACCGCCTGGCCGACCCGCAGGCGCCGCGAGCAGGGCGTCGGCTACATCCCCGAGGACCGGCACCGGCACGGCCTGCTCCTGGAGGCCCCCCTCTGGGAGAACCGCATCCTCGGCCACGTCACCGAGAAGCCCAACGCCAAGGGCGTATGGCTGGACCCGAAGGCCGCGCAGGAGGACACCCGCCGCATCGTCGAGGCCTACGACGTCCGCACCCCCGGCATCGACGTCACCGCCGCCTCGCTCTCCGGCGGCAACCAGCAGAAGCTGATCGTCGGCCGGGAGATGAGCCACAAGCCGCGCTTCCTGATCGCCGCCCACCCCACCCGCGGTGTGGACGTCGGCGCGCAGGCCGCGATCTGGGACCACATCCGCGAGGCCCGCCGCGAGGGCCTGGCCGTGCTGTTGATCTCCGCCGACCTGGACGAGCTGATCGGCCTGTCCGACACGCTCCGGGTGATCTACAACGGCCGGCTGGTCGCCGACGCCGACCCCGCCACCATCACCCCGGAGGAGCTGGGCTCCGCCATGACCGGCGCCGCGACCGGTCACCTGGAGCACGACGAGACCCCCGAGACCCCGGCAGACAGCCCCGAGACCCCCGAGATCCGCAAGTCTCCCGAGTCTCCGGAAGACGAGGCCCGCTGATGAAGAAGTTCGACAAGGAGCGCGTGCTCCTCGCGGTGGCCGGACCGGTCATCGCGCTCGCCGTGGCCTTCGTGCTGGTCGCGATCGTGCTGGTGGCTTCGGGCAAGAACCCGGTCGAGCCGTTCGCCCTGATGTTCGAGCAGGCCGGGTTCTCCGACATCCAGGTCCTGATCCTGAACCAGGCCTCGATGTACTACATCGCGGCGCTCGCCGTGGCCATCGGGTTCCGGATGAACCTGTTCAACATCGGTGTCGACGGCCAGTACCAGCTCGCCGCCATGATGGCCGCGATCGTCGGCGCCCACATGAACCTGCCGGCCGCGATCCAGATCCCGCTGCTGCTGCTCACCGCGATGCTCACCGGCGCCTTCTGGTCCGGCATCGCCGGTGTCCTGAAGGTCACCCGGGGCGTCAGCGAGGTGGTCGCGACGATCATGCTCAACGCGATCGCCACCTCCGTCATCGGCTACCTGTGGCTGCCGACCGTCTTCGGCGTCAAGGTCGGCAACAACAACACCACCGGCGAGATGCACTCCTCGGGCTGGGTGCCCGGCATCGACATGGGCGCGGCCGGCGAGATCTACGGCCTGGTCGTCCTTGCCGTGCTCCTCGGCATCGGCTACTGGGTCGTCCTCAACCGCACCCGCTTCGGCTTCGACCTGCGCGCCTCCGGCGCCTCCGAGTCCGCCGCCGCGGCCTCAGGCGTCGACCCCAAGCGGATGACGCTGACCGCCATGCTCATCTCCGGCGCCCTCGCCGGTCTCGCGGGCCTGCCGATCCTGCTCGGCGACACCCACACGTACAGCCTCAACTTCCCCACCGGCATCGGCTTCCTGGGCATCGGCATCGCCCTGCTCGGCCGGAACAGCCCGGTCGGCATCGCGTTCGCCGCGCTGCTGTGGGCCTGGCTCGACAAGGCCTCGCCGGAGCTGGACTTCCACGGCTACGACAAGGAGATCGCGGTCATCATGCAGGGCCTGATCGTCCTCTCGGTCGTCGTCTCCTACGAGGCCGTCCGCGAATGGGGCCTGCGCCGCCAGCAGCGCCGGGTCGGCGCCGAACTCGCCGCCGGTCACGTCCTCGGCGCCCACAACACCAAGGAGGTGGCTGGCCGATGACCACCGCGACCGACGTCAACCAGCCCACGCTGCAGCCCGCGGCGCCGACCGGCCGCCGCCTCTCGTGGCCCGTCCTGCTGCTGATCATCGCCGGAGCCCTGGCGCTGATCTCGCTCGTCCGCATCGTCACCGGCGCCGACGGCATCACCAACGTCAGCCAGATGTCCACCGCGCTCCAGCTCGCCGTGCCGATCGGCCTCGCCGGCCTCGGTGGCCTGTGGGCCGAGCGCGCGGGCGTGGTCAACATCGGCCTCGAAGGCATGATGATCCTCGGCACCTGGTTCGGTGCCTGGGCCGGCTTCCAGTGGGGCCCGTGGACCGGTGTCCTCGTGGGCATCCTCGGCGGCGCGATCGGCGGCCTGCTGCACGCCTTCGTCACCGTCACCTTCAACGTCAACCACATCGTCTCCGGTGTGGCCATCAACATCCTCGCCCTCGGCGCCACCCGCTACCTGGCCCCGTTGGCCTTCGAGGGCCACGCGGGCGGCTCCGCCAAGCAGTCGCCGGCGGTCGAGTCCCTCGGCAACTTCACCGTCCCGGGCCTCTCCGACGGACTGCGGGAACTCAACAACCAGGGCTGGTTCCTGATCTCCGACCTCGCCGGCCTGCTCGGCGGCCTGGTCACCAACGTCTCCTGGCTGACCCTGGTCGCCATCGCGCTGATCCCCGCCACCTGGTGGATCCTGTGGCGCACCGCGTTCGGCCTGCGGCTGCGGTCCTGCGGCGAGAACCCGGTGGCGGCCGAGTCCCTCGGCGTGAACGTCTACAAGTACAAGTACATCGCGGTCGTCATCTCCGGCGGCCTGGCCGGCCTCGGCGGTGTCTTCCTCTCCATCGTCGCCAACCCCTTCTATCTGGAGGGCCAGGTCAGCGGACGCGGCTACATCGGCCTCGCCGCGATGATCTTCGGCAACTGGATGCCGGGCGGACTCGCCATCGGCGCCGGGCTGTTCGGCTACACCGACAGCCTCAACCTGCGCGGCGGCTCCGAGAACGTCCACGCCCTGCTGCTGCTCGGCGCGCTGCTGCTGATCATCGGTGCGATCTGGATGGTGATCCGCAAGAAGTACGTGAACGCGGCGATCACCCTCGTCGCCGGCGCCCTGTTCTTCGCCTGGTACGCCACCACCAACGAGGTCCCCAACCAGGTCGTCTCCGCCACGCCGTACGTCATCACGCTGGTCGTCCTCGCGCTCTCCGCGCAGCGCCTGCGGCCGCCCAAGGCCGACGGCCTGCCGTACCGGAAGGGACAGGGCAAGTGACACCGCCGGCCGAGGTCGACTGGGAGGCGCTGCGCGCGGAGGCCCGCGAGGCCATGACCCACGCGTACGCCCCCTACTCGGGCTACGCCGTCGGGGTCGCCGCCCTGGTCGACGACGGACGCACGATCAGCGGCTGCAACGTCGAGAACGCCTCCTACGGGATCTCCCTGTGCGCCGAGTGCGGGCTGGTCTCGGAGCTGCACCGCACCGGCGGCGGCCGGCTGACGCACTTCACGTGCGTGGACGGCCGGGGCGAACTGCTCGTCCCGTGCGGCCGCTGCCGTCAGCTGCTGTACGAGTTCGGCGGCCCGGGCCTGCTGCTGGACACCCCGGCGGGCATCCTGCCGCTGTCGGAGATGCTGCCCCACGCCTTCGGGCCGGAGCACCTCTCCTCGTAACTCCCGTACGGCCCCTGGGACCCCGTCCGCAGGGGCCGTACTCTTCGCAATCCCCGGAAGGAAGCCCAGCATGGCCATGGACGCCATCTCCGTCATCCGCACCAAGCGCGACCGCGGTGAGCTCAGCGACGAGCAGATCGACTGGGTCATCGACGCGTACACGCGCGGCGAGGTGGCCGACGAGCAGATGTCGGCGCTCGCGATGGCCGTCCTGCTCAACGGCATGAACCGCGGCGAGATCGCCCGCTGGACGGCGGCGATGATCGCTTCCGGCGAGCGCATGGACTTCTCGTCCCTGTCCCGCCCCACGGCGGACAAGCACTCGACGGGCGGCGTCGGCGACAAGATCACGCTTCCGCTGGCACCCCTCGTCGCCGCCTGCGGCGCGGCCGTCCCGCAGCTCTCCGGCCGGGGCCTCGGCCACACCGGCGGCACCCTGGACAAGCTGGAGTCGATCCCGGGCTGGCGGGCGCTGCTCTCCAACGAGGAGATGCTCTCGGTCCTGGACGGCGTGGGCGCGGTCATCTGCGCGGCCGGCGACGGCCTCGCCCCCGCCGACAAGAAGCTGTACGCGCTGCGCGACGTCACCGGCACGGTCGAGGCGATCCCGCTGATCGCGTCCTCGATCATGTCGAAGAAGATCGCGGAGGGCACCGGCTCGCTGGTGCTCGACGTGAAGGTGGGCACGGGCGCCTTCATGAAGACGCTGGACGACGCCCGCGAACTGGCCTCCACCATGGTCGGCCTGGGCACGGACCACGGCGTGCGGACCGTCGCCCTGCTGACGGACATGTCGACGCCGCTCGGCCTGACGGCGGGCAACGCGCTGGAGGTCCGCGAGTCCGTGGAGGTCCTGGCCGGCGGCGGCCCCGCGGACGTGGTCGAGCTGACGCTCGCGCTGGCCCGCGAGATGCTGGACGCCGCGGGCATCCGCGACGCCGACCCGGCGAAGGCGCTGGCCGACGGCTCGGCGATGGATGTGTGGCGCCGGATGATCGCGGCCCAGGGCGGAGACCCGGACGCCGCGCTGCCCACGGCGAAGGAGCAGCACGTCGTCAAGGCCTCCGCGTCCGGAGTCCTCACCCGCCTCGACGCCTACGACATCGGCGTCGCCGCCTGGCGCCTGGGCGCCGGCCGCGCCCGCAAGGAGGACCCGGTGCAGGCCGGCGCGGGTGTCGAACTCCACGCCCGGCCCGGCGACGCCGTGACCGAGGGCCAGCCCCTGCTGACCCTGCACACGGACACCCCCGAGCGCTTCGACTACGCCCTCCAGGCGGTCACCGGCTCCTACGACATCGCGTCCCCCGGCACGGACTTCACCCCGTCCCCCGTGGTGCTGGAACGTATCGCCTGACCTCGGCTTTCCCCTTCCGGGTGAACGGGATCGGTGGACCGCCGCCGGTCCCGTTCGGCATGCTTGGATCGGTGACGCACCGAAGAGGAGACCGCCATGAGCGCACTCACCGTGAGCCAGGACCCCGAGCGGAGCTGGGACGACCTCGTCCGGTTCTGGGAGGAGATGGAATGGCCTGAGGGCAGCAAGGTGGAGATCATCGAGGGGATCATCACCGTGTCACCTGCTCCCGCTTACCGCCACAATCTCATCGCGGAAAGCATCCAGCGTCGCCTGTACTCCGTGATTCCCCCAGAATGGGGGATCTTCCAAACCTTGGCCATTGCCGTGCCCTCACGTCTCGGAATGCTCATCCCCGATCTCGTGGTGGCCCCGCGCCGGGAGGACATGGAGTCGGACACCCACATCCCGGCCGCCCTCGCCGAACTGGTCGTCGAGGTGACCTCGAAGTCGAACGCCCGTCACGACCGCATCAGCAAGCCCGCCGCCTACGCCACCGCGGGCATCCCCCTCTACCTGCTCGTCGACCGGTGGGCTCCCGACGGCCCCACCGTCACGCTGTACGGAGAGCCTAAGGGCGACGTGTACCGCACTCTGAGCACCGCCAAGTTCGGCGAGTCCCTCAAGCTCCCGGCGCCTTTCGACCTCGTCGTCGACACCAGCGAGTTCCCGCAGGACTGACTCAGCCGAGGAGCGCCGCCACTGCCACGAGGACCGGGACCGACAGGATCGTGGAGAGCAGGATCGCCTCGCGGGCCAGGACCTCGCCGACGCGGTAGCGGCTCGCGTAGGTGAACAGGTTCTGCGCGGCGGGCAGGGCCGACGTCACCACCACGTCGAGCAGGGCCGCGCCCTTCAGACCGAAGACACCCGCCGCCAGGGCCCAGGCGGCGAGCGGCTGGGCGAACGCCTTGAGCCCCACCGCGAGCAGCACCGGTCCCCGCTCCCCGCCGCGCAGCGGGAGGGTGCTGCCACGCAGCGAGATGCCGAAGGCCAGCAGAACGGCCGGGACGGACATGTTCCCGATCAGCGTCAGCGGGTCCATGACCGGGCCGGGGACACGCACACCCGACGCCGACACCGCCACCCCCGCCAGGGAGCCGAGAGCGATCGGATTGCGCAGCGGGGTGAGCAGACGCTGCCACAGCGGCCGCTTCGCCCCGCCCCCGGCCGAGAGGTCCAGGATCGTCAGCGCGACCGGGGTGACCCCCACCAGCTGGAACAGCAGCACCGGCGCCACCAGCGACGCGTCACCCAGCACGTACACCGCGATGGGGATGCCCAGGTTCCCCGAGTTGACGTAACCGGAGCACAGGGCCCCGACGGTCGTACGGCCCACCCCCCAGCGGCGTGCGGCACCCACCGCCACGAACACCCCCGCCACCGCCGCCGTGCTCAGCGCCGTGACCAGGAGCCGGCTGGAGAAGACCACCGACAGGTCGGCGCCCGCGAGGGTGGTGAAGAGCAGGGCGGGGGAGGCCACATGGAACGCGAGCTTGGTGAGCACCTCCCGCCCCTGCGCACCGAGGTGTCCGCGCACCCCGATCACATAACCGGCCGCGATGACCACCGCGATCACCGCGAAGCCGCTCAACACCCCCTGCACGAAGCCCCCTTGACGGGGACGCGTAGTGCGGCTGTCGCGGGCGGCGGAAGTGGTCCATGGCGCATACACCCAACCCTCGGGGGCGCCCCTCGCCCAGGTCAATGTGATCCTCGCGGCGCGACGAGGCGGCCACCGGCGATGAGTTATGGCGGCCCCGCCGGTCTACCGGTTCGTGGACGCCATGACCCCTGCCGAGATCGTGCTCGCCGGCCCCGTCACCCGGGACGAGGTGACAGGGCTCTGCGACGACGTGCGGGCGTTGCTGGAGAACACCCGGGCACCGGTGGTCGTATGCGATGTCGCGGGGATCGGCCCACCCGGCCTCGCGACCGTCGACCTGCTCGCCCGGCTGGCGCTGACGGCGAAGCGGGCCGGACGCGGGATCCGGCTCCGCGACCCCGACCCCGCGCTACACGCCCTTCTCGACCTCGTCGGTCTCCGCTTCGAGGTGGAGGGGCAGCCCGAACAGCGGGAACCACCGCTGGGTGTCGAGGAAGCAGTGGAAACCGGTGATCCGTCCGTCTGAGATCTCCAGCACCTGCACCGCCCACGGCGTGAAGCCGCCCGACTCCGGGTCCGGCTTGTAGTGCGCGAAGCCCGGCAGGCCGTTGACCTCCACGGGACGCAGTCGGGAGCCCGCGCAGGCGGAGCCGATGGTGGTCATGAAGCCGGTGATGTCGGCCGGGCCGCGCAGCCACAGATCGAACGGCGGCATCGTCATCACCGCGTCCTCGTGGAGCAGGGCGGTCAGCGCCGTCATGTCGTAGCCCTCGAACGCCGCGACATACCGCTCCAGGAGCTTTTGCTGCTCCTCGTCCAGGGCGTCGGACACCACCGCGTCGGAGCCGGTGTCCGAACGCTCCGCGAGCGTCGCCCTCGCCCGCTGCAGGGCGCTGTTGACCGAGGCCACCGAGGTGCCGAGCAGCTCGGCGACCTCGCTCGCCTTCCAGGCCAGCACCTCGCGCAGGATCAGCACGGCGCGCTGCTTGGGCGGCAGTTGCTGGAGGGCGGCCATGAACGCCAGCCGCACGGACTCCTTGGCGACGGCGGCCTCCGCCGGATCGGCGGTCGAGGGCAGCACGCGGGCGTCCGGCATCGGCTCCAGCCAGGTGTGGTCGGGGCGCGGCGACAGCGCGGCCCGGGCGAGCGAGGTGGCCTCCGACAGGTCCATCGGCCTGGCGCGCTTGTTGCCCGCGTTCAGCATGTCCAGGCACACGTTCGTCGCGATCCGGTAGAGCCAGGACCGTACGCTGGAACGTCCCTCGAACTTGTCGTAGCTGCGCCAGGCGCGGACGAGGGTGTCCTGGACCGCGTCCTCCGCCTCGAAGGACGAGCCGAGCATGCGATAGCAGTAGCCCGTCAGCTCGACCCGGTGTTTCTCCAGTGTGGCGTCGAGATCCGTCGTCGTCGCCGTGCCGTTGCTCATCGTCCACCCACCCCTGTGGCCGTTCCCTGTGCCGCGCACCGTTGCACCCAGCACTTCGGAAGCTACCGCAGCCCACTGACAATGGCCCCCCGACTCAAAAAACCCCCACCCCACAACCCCCACCCCACGGCGCCCCGAGCCCGCTGCGCCGCGCTCGCGTACAGGTCTGCCGCAGAGCCCCCGCGACCCACCCGCCCGCGGCGGGGAGGGCTGACGGCCCACGCGCCGGGTGCCCGGTGCCGCACTCGCGCACGGCGGGAAGGACCCGTCCCACCAGGCGCGAAGCCGCAGTCGCCCGCGGCGATGGGGAACCGCTTGCTCAGACGTTGGTCGCACGTCGCCGCAGTCGCCCGCGGCGCGGAGGGACCGGCTTTCTGCGGCGTCAGTCGCATGGCGCCGCACCCGCCCGCAGCGCGAAGGGACCGGCTTGCTCAGGCGTTGGCCGCATGGCGCGGCACCCGCCCGCGGCGCGGAGGGACCGGCTTGCTGCGGCGTCAGTCGCATGGCGCGGCACCCGCCCGCGGCGCGAAGGCATCGGCTTTCTGCGGCGTCAGTCGCATGGCGCGGCACCCGCCCGCGGCGCGAAGGCATCGGCTTTCTGCGGCGTCAGTCGCATGGCGCCGCGCCCGCCCGCGGCGCGGGGGGGACCGGTTTTCTGCGGCGTCAGTCGCATGGCGCCGCAGTCGCCCGCGGCGGGAAGGGGGTGGGTCGGGGGGTGTCCGCCCGCAGCGGTTGGCGCGTCAACCCGGGTGCGTCGGTGAGAGACCGATTCCGCGCCGTTCCGAGGACGGACACCCCCCGACCCGCCCCCGACGAGACAAGCACCCGCCGCGCGCCATCAACCCCCACCGGAGAGCCACAGGCGCCGCAGGCATCGCACCGAACGCGCTACGCGGCCACCCGCGTCGCAGCCACCCGAGCCGCCCGTGACCCCAGCAGCGTGATCCCCACAACCCCCAGCACCGCCAGCAGCCCCACGCACACGGTGCCGCTCCAGCCCCCCGCGTGAAAGGCCATCGCCCCCAGCGTGCTCCCCGCGCTGGAACCGACGTAGTACGCCGACTGGTACAGCGCGGACGCCTGTGCCCGCCCGTGCGTCGCCGTCTTGCTGACCGCCGACGACGCCACCGCGTGCCCCGTGAAGAAGCCCGCCGTGATCAGCACCAGCCCCAGCAGCACCAGCACCAGCGAGTCCGCCAAGGACAGCACCAGCCCCGCCGCGGTGGTACCACCGCCCAGATACAGCGCCCCCCTGCGCCCGAGCCGCCCCACCATCCGACCCGCCGTGGACGCCGAGACCGTCCCCACCAGGTAGACCAGGAAGATCGAGCCGACCACACCCTGCGGCAGCCCGAACGGCGCCTCACTCAGCCGGTACCCGATCACCGTGTACACCCCGCCGAACACCGTCATGAACAGCGCGCCGATCGCGTACAGCCGCCGCAGCAGCGGATTGCCCAGATGCTCACGCACCGTCCCCACCAGCACCCGCGGCCGCACCGACGCCGCCGAGAAGTGCCGCGGCGCCGGCAGCAGCACCCGGAACGCCACCGCGCACCCCACCGCCAGCACCCCGAGCGCAGCGACGGCCACCCGCCAGCCCCACTCCTGCGCGACCCACCCGGTGATGACCCGCCCGCTCATCCCCCCGACGCTGTTGCCCGCGACGAACAGCCCGATCGCCGTGACCAGCGCCTTCGGCCGGACCTCCTCCGCCAGATAGGCCGTCGCCACCGCCGGCACCCCCGCCAGCGCGGCCCCCTGCACCGCCCGCAACGCCACCAGCGTGGTCAGCGACCCGGCGAACGGCACCAGCAGCGCCACGCCCACCGCGACCGCCAGCGACAGCGTCATGACCGTGCGGCGTCCGAACCGCTCGGACAGCGCGCTCATCGGGATCACGAACAGCGCCAGACCACCCGTCGCCGCCGCCACGGTCCAGCTCGCCTCGCTCGCGCTCACCCCGAGGTCCCCCGAGATGAGGGGGAGCAGAGCCTGGGTGGAGTACAGCAACGCGAAGGTCGCCACTCCCGCGAGAAAGAGGGCGAGACTCATCCGGCGGTAGTCGGGCCCGCCCGGGACCATGCGAGAGTCGGCGGAAGGAGCGGAAGGAGCGGTAGGAGCGGAAGGGGCGGCGTCCACGACGGTGGACGCCCCGGTACTGGCGGGAGTCATGCTTCGAAGCTACGTACGCTCCCGCTCATCCGTCCAATGCATGGAATCGTCATAATCGTTCCCATGGTGCATCAACAGAGCTCACGGCCGCGGCTGTCACCAAGCAGTGACACAGAAGACATCGTCACACTCCTCGCCCCGCGCCTCGCGCACTTCGCCGGCGTCGCCCGCACCGAGCACGTCACCCGGGCCGCCCAGGAGATGAACGTCCCCCAGTCCACCCTCTCCCGCGCCATGGTCCGCCTCGAACAGGACCTCGGCGTCGACCTGTTCGCCCGCCGCGGCCGCACGGTCTCCCTGACCGCCGCGGGCCGCACGTTCCTCGCCTCCGTGGACCGCGCCCTCGCCGAGATCGAGCGCGCCGCCGACGAGGTGCGCGCCGACGCCGACGCCACCACCGGAAAGGTCGCGTTCGGCTTCCTGCACACCATGGGCGCCGAGACCGTCCCCGGCCTGCTGCACGCCTTCCGCGCGGACCACCCCCGGGTCCGTTTCAGCCTCGTCCAGAACTACGGCGAGGCCATGCTCGAACGCCTGCGCACGGGTGAACTGGACCTCTGCCTGACCTCGCCGGTCCCCGACGCCCCCGACCTGGTGGCCCGCCGGCTCGACGAGCAGAAGCTCCGCCTCGTCGTCCCGGCCGAGCACCGCCTGGCCACCCGCCGGCGCATCCGCCTCGCCGAGGCGGCGGAGGAGAACTTCGTCACCCTGGAACCGGGCTACGGCCTGCGCCGCATCACCGACGACCTCTGCCGGGAGGCCGGCTTCAAGCCGCGGGTCGCCTTCGAGGGCGAGGAGGCGGAGACCCTGCGCGGCCTGGTGGCCGCCGGCCTGGGCGTGGCGCTCCTGCCGCCCCCGGCGGTGGCCCGGCCGGGCGTGGTCGAGCTGACGGTCACGGCACCGCGCGCGGCCCGCGAGATCGGCGTGGCCTGGCTGGAGGGCCACCCGGACACACCCCCGGTGGCGGCCTTCAAGAAGTTCCTCCTCTCCAGAAGAGGCAACCTGCTCCCGACCTGACGGGGACGCGACGCCGGGGGCCGCGGCGACACCACCTCATCGACGCAGGGACCGCCCGAACCCCGCGGCCAGCGGCATCCGCAGACCGATCGGCGGCGGCGCGGCCAGCGCGTCCTCCACCGGCCGCGAGAAACCCCGCCCGAAGAGCACCCCCATCACGAAGTCCTCGGCCAGGGCGAGCACTTCGTCGCGGTACTGGTGCAACCCGTGCCGGTCCGCGTGCACTTCGAACCGGCACACGTCCCGGTTGGCCTTCTTCGCCCGCGCCGCGTACCGGAACGACAGCTCGGGATCGGTGCGCTGGTCGTTGGTGCCGTGCACGATCAGCACCCGCCGCCCCACCAGCTGCTTCACCGGTTCGGGTGAGGCCGCCACATCGTCCTCCGGCAGCCAGGGAGCAAGGGACAGCACGGAGTTGACGGCCTCGTGGCCGCCCGCGTGCAGCGCCGCCCGCCCGCCCATGTCGATCCCGGCCAGGCAGACCGGGACGTCGCCGTAGCGCCGGACCGCCTCGTCGGCGGCCCAGGAGGCGTCCCGGGCCAGATGCGCGTCGCTGCCGTTCCACCCCCGGTAGCGGTAGTGCACCACGTGCGCGGCCAGCCCCTCGGCCCGTCCCGCACGTGCCAGCCTGCGCCCCAACCCCCGTACGGACGCGGACGCGAGCAGGGGGGAGGGCCTGCGGGCGGAGCTCGCCTCACCGCCGGGGAGCAGCAGCACCACTGCGCTCACCGCCGTCGGTTCCGGACCGAACGCCCGTCCCAGCCGGGCCGTGCGAACCGGCGTCGCTTGCTGTGCCATGACAGAACAGTGTCAGAAGCGCCGGTGTACGCCACCCGTCCGCACGGTCACCGTTACGTATCGACGGAAACGTACACCCGGCGATCTACGCGCGTAGGAGTTAGAGTGCGAAAATGACGAGCCAGACTGACCGGATGGGACACACCCCGAGCCCGGACCAGATCCGCCGGGCACCCAAGGTTCTGCTGCACGACCACCTCGACGGGGGGCTGCGTCCCGGTACCGTCGTCGACCTCGCCCGCGACAGCGGCTACTCCGCACTCCCCGACACGGACCCCGGCAAGCTCGGCCTGTGGTTCCGTGAGGCCGCCGACTCCGGGTCGCTGGAGCGGTATCTGGAGACCTTTTCGCACACGGTCGGCGTCATGCAGACCCGTGAGGCCCTGGTCCGGGTCGCCGCCGAGTGCGCGGAGGACCTCGCGCAGGACGGGGTCGTCTACGCCGAGGTGCGCTACGCCCCCGAGCAGCACCTGGAGGGCGGGCTCACCCTCGAAGAGGTCGTCGAGGCCGTCAACGAGGGCTTCCGGGAAGGGGAGCGGATCGCCCGGGAGAGCGGTCACCGTATCCGCGTGGGCGCGCTGCTGACCGCGATGCGGCACGCGGCCCGCGCCCTGGAGATCGCCGAACTGGCCAACCGCTACCGGGACATGGGCGTCGTCGGCTTCGACATCGCGGGCGCCGAGGCCGGCTACCCGCCCACCCGGCACCTGGACGCGTTCGAGTACCTCAAGCGCGAGAACAACCACTTCACCATCCATGCCGGCGAGGCCTTCGGGCTGCCGTCCATCTGGCAGGCCCTGCAGTGGTGCGGCGCCGACCGGCTCGGGCACGGGGTGCGGATCATCGACGACATCGAGGTCGCCGAGGACGGCACCGTGCGGCTCGGCAGGCTCGCCTCCTACGTCCGGGACAAGCGCATCCCGTTGGAGCTCTGCCCGAGCTCCAACCTCCAGACCGGCGCCGCCTCCTCGTACGCCGAGCATCCGATCGGCCTGCTGCGGCGGCTGCACTTCCGGGCCACCGTGAACACGGACAACCGGCTGATGTCGCACACCAGCATGAGCCGGGAATTCGAGCACCTTGTCGACGCATTCGGTTACACGCTCGACGACATGCAGTGGTTCTCGGTCAATGCTATGAAGTCAGCATTCATTCCTTTCGATGAACGACTGGCCATGATCAATGACGTGATCAAGCCCGGGTATGCCGAGCTGAAGTCCGAATGGCTGTTCCAGCAGACCGCTTCCACCAGGGACTCCACGGCTTCCTAGGGCTCGGCGGGGAAGCGGGAACGCGGGCGGGCGTTCACATTCCGTCCGCATTTCGATGTTTGCGGCAGGTACCCCGGGGTGTTTACGTTCTTGGACGCCCCCCTGATCCGTCATCCCGCTTATCCCATTTTCAAGCCAGTCAAGGACGCAATTCACCATGAAGCAGTCTGCTGCCAAGACCCTCGGTGTCGCCGCCCTCGGTGCCGCCTTCGCCGCCGCCGGTGCGGGCGCCGCCCACGCCGCCCCGGCCACCCTGCCCGACGCGGGCCAGGCGCTGGACACGGTCGCGAGGACGCTGCCGGCGGAGAACCTCAACCAGGCGGTGCCCGGGTCCTCCGCGGCGCTCGCCCAGGGGCAGACCGCGCTCGGCGTCGGGCTGGCGGCGGCCCAGCCGGCCGCCGAGTCGGTGCTGGCCGAGGGTCCCACCGGCCCCGCCGCGAAGCTGCTCGGCGGCCTGCCGGTGCAGGGTCTGCCCACCCACGGCACCCCGGTGAACGGCATCCCGCTGGGCTGAGCCGCTCCGCTCGGACGTGCCGATGGGGCGCACCCTAATAAGGGTTGCGCCCCATCGACACGTGCCCCTGAGGGAGGGCAGATCAGGTGGCTGTCACCAGGCGGTGCGGGCGTCCTTGCCGTCCGTGGGCAGCAGGATCCACAGCGCGAGGTAGAGCAGGAACTGGGGGCCGGGCAGCAAGCAGGAAATCAGAAAGATCACCCGCATCGTGGTCGCGGAGGTGCCGAAGCGCCGTGCCAGCGCTGCGCACACTCCGCCGATCATCCGACCACTGGTGGGGCGGGCAAGGCGGCTCATCAGGACTCCTTCGTCGTCACGGCTCGTTCGCGGTGCGTCTTCCCGGGGCTTCTTCCGCCTGCCCCGTCTGACCACAACGCTACGGTGACGAAGGGGGCAAAGCGTCGCTCCATGGGGCGATACCGACCCTGGGAATCGTCGGGGTACGACCCTGAGACGCCTGCTCCCTGGGCTCTTCCCGGGGCGGGGCCGGCGGGGTCGCCCGGTGCCGGTCGTGAGCCCTGCGGCGCAGCCAGGAACGGCCCGCCGGGACGAGGGCGACATGGGCGAGGGCGACGCCCGCGGTGTTCAGCAGCACGGAGTCCACGTCGACGACCTGGCCCGGCACCCCGGTCTGGAGCAGCTCTATGCCGAGCGAGATCAGTGCCCCGGCGGTGACCGTGCGCAACAGCGAGCCCAGTGGCGAGACCCGCACCCGGCCCCCGGCCAGGGGCAGCAGCACACCCAGCGGCGCGAGCAGCGCCAGCGCGCCCCCGATGCCGCGCGCCGCCGCGGGCCAGCCCAGCGCGAGATCGGCGCGGATACCGGCGAGCGGACGCAGATTGGCGGGCATCACCCAGGGCACGTCCAGCGGACGCAGCGTGTACCAGGCGACGAGGGCGAGGTGCGCGGCGAGGAGGACACCCCCCGTCACGCGCATGTGGATCGCGGCGCTGCCGCCCCTGGAGCCTTGACGCTGCACGCCCCCCAAGACGCGGCCTTCGGCGCGATCGGTTCCGGGCCGGGACCCCCTGCCCGGGTGAGGCATGCGCCACACCCGGGGTCAACCGCCCGTGACCTGCGCCGACGGCGGATCCACCTCGCCCGGACGGGCGCGCAGGTCGTCCGTGCACTCGTAGCGGCGGGGCGGCGCGGTACCGGGGCCGCCGAGGATCACCGAGCCGTCCCCCTCGGCCGCGGCCGAGTCGGAGAACGTGCAGACGATCTGCGCGAGCGCGTAGGAGGTGAGGTCGTCGGGGGCGACGGACAGCCGCAAGGTGTCCTCCGGATCCCGCGGGCCGGGCCCGCCGACCGTCGTACCCGCGCGTACGTCCGTCGAGTAGCCGGCCTGCTTCTCCGCCGCCGGCGGCGTCCTCGCGAGTTCGTCCAGCAGGCCCTGTGCGACCAGCACCCGGCGCGCGGAGTCCTCCGCGCCCTCGGGGACCCGCACGGCACGGTCCACCGTCAGCAGCGACGAGCCGCAGAGCAGGAACACCCGCACCGGCATCCCCGCCGAGGACCGCGTGGCGAGGTCCGCACCGGCGAGCGAACAGTGCGCCCGCGAGGGCGCCGCGCCGAAGTCCGTCGGCACCTCGGTGGCCCTGATGCCGCAGCCGGCGAGCAGCGCGGCGAACACGGGCACGACCAGGAGACGAGCGTTGCGCACGCGTCCCCCCTTCCTCACGTGTCGTCCTTCTCCGAGCGCTTCTCCTCCGCCGCCCGCACCACGTCCGACCCGTCCCGTGGCAGCCTGAGCGTGAACACCGCACCGCCTTCGGGCGAGTTGGCGGCGGTGATGTCACCGCCGTGGATGTGGGCGTTCTCCAGGGCGATGGACAGGCCGAGGCCGCTGCCCTCGGAGCGGGGACGGGATGCGCTGGCCTTGTAGAAGCGGTCGAAGACGTGCGGCAGGACGTCCGCCGGGATGCCGGGCCCGTGGTCGCGGACCTGGATGACGACCTCGCTGTCCTCCTCGCGCACGGCCACCCGCACCGGCGAACCGCCGTGCTTGAGCGCGTTGCCGATGAGGTTGGCGAGTATGACGTCCAGTCGGCGCGGATCCAGGCGGGCGTGGATGCCCCGCGCCGCGTCCAGCTCGACCGCGTCCAGCCAGGCGCGGGCGTCGATGCACGCGGTGATCTGGTCGGCGACGTCGACGTCGTCGAGGACCAGCCGGGCGGTGCCCGCGTCGAAGCGGGTGACCTCCATCAGGTTCTCGACCAGGTCGTTCAGCCGGCGGGTCTCGCTCACCACCAGCCGTACCGCGGGCTCGATCATCGGGTCGAGGCTGCCGCTCTCGGACTCCAGCTCCTCCTCCAGCACCTCCGTCACGGCGGTGATCGCGGTGAGCGGCGTGCGCAGCTCGTGGCTCATGTCCGCCACGAACCGCCGGGAGGCGTTGTCCCGCGCGGCCATGTCCGCCACGCGCTTCTCCAGCGCCTCGGCGGCCTTGTTGAACGTCCGTGAGAGATCGGCCAGTTCATCGGTCCCCGAGACCCTGAGACGGGTGTCCAGCTTGCCCTCCCCGAGCCGCAGCGCGGCGACGCCGAGCCGGTGCACGGGCTTCAGCACGGTCGTGGCGGCGGCCTGCGCGAGCAGTGCCGAGCCGATCAGCGCGAGGCCGGTGGCGATGCCGAGCGACCAGGCCAGCGAGTTGAGGTCCTTCGCCTCCGGCTCCAGCGACTTGACCATGTAGCCGGTCGGCCCACCGCCGATCACCCGGGTGCCGGCCACCAGATAGGGCGTGCCGCCGTCGACGATCCGCTGCCAGTACAGGTGGTACGGCGACTTGTTGTGCGCGGTGAGCGGCTGTTCCTTGTTCACCGCCGTGCGCAGCGACTTCGGTACGTCGGCCAGCGCGAAGCCGTCGTTCAGGCCGCCGGAACTGCCGTAGACCGGACGGCCGGCCTCGTCCTCGGCGACGAGCAGCACGCTGAAGCGCTGACTGCTGCTGGCCATCTGACCGGCGGTGCGCTGGAGTTCGTCCTGGCTGGGGTGGGCGGGCAGGGCGCCGGCGCGGTTCTGCATCTCCTGCTCGAAGTCGCGCAGCACCGCGTCCTGGGTGCGGGTGAGCACGGCCTCGCGGTTGAGCCAGTACGCGATCCCGGACGCGGACACCGCGGCCGTCAGCGCCACCAGCCCGAACACGACGACCAGCCGCAGCCGCAGACTGGTGAAGCGCAGCGTCGACAGAGCTCCCTTGCGCGTCGCGGCCCAGCCGCGCAGACCCTTGTGCGCGTCGGTCACTGAGGCGGATCCAGCCGGTAGCCGACACCCCGCACGGTACGGATCAGGGTCGGCGAGGACGGCACGTCCTCGACCTTGGCGCGCAGCCGCTGCACGCAGGCGTCCACGAGCCGGGAGTCGCCGAGGTAGTCGTGCTCCCACACCAGCCGCAGCAACTGCTGCCGGGACAGCGCCTGACCGGGCCGCCGGCTCAGTTCGAGCAGCAGCCGCAGCTCGGTCGGGGTCAGCTGGAGGTCCTCGCCGTTCTTCGTGACGGTCATCGCGGCGCGGTCGATCACGAGGCTGCCGAAGGCCGCCGCGTCGTTCGCCTCCCGCTCGCCGCGCCGCAGCACGGCACGGATGCGCGCGTCCAGCACCCGGCCCTGCACCGGCTTGACGACGTAGTCGTCGGCACCGGACTCCAGCCCGACGACCACGTCGATGTCGTCGCTGCGGGCGGTCAGCAGGATGATCGGCAGCTGGTCGGTGCGCCGGATGCGCCGGCACACCTCGAACCCGTCGATGCCGGGCAGCATCACATCCAGCACGATCAGATCCGGCCGCTGCTCACGCAGCAGCTTCAGACCGTCCTCACCACTGGCAGCGGTCGCCACGCGGTGTCCCTGGCGCGTCAGTGAGAGCTCCAGGGCCGTGCGGATGGCGTCGTCGTCCTCGATCAGCAACAGGGAAGGCACGGGCTCATTCTGGCCCATGGTGGGCCGGCGTTTCGACACTCGGGCGCCTGCGTAGCCGTACCGTTCTCCTCCGTGACGGTGCCGGGTGTCGCGCGAAGGACACGCGGGCCGGCCCCTGTGACACGTCTGTGACAGTCGGGGGACACGGCGATGATGTCGGCTCGGCAAGCTTTTCGGCACAGGCAAGGAAGCAGGACGAGCAGGGCCGAACACCGGCAAGTACACGACGGGGGGCGCGAGATGAACACGCTGCACGGCACCAGCACCAGCGCAGTGGTCACGCGTCTGCACGACGTGCAATCGGGCCGGGGGGCAGAGAAGTCCGGTGCTGTGAGCGGGCGGGGGTGCGCTCGCGGCACCGGGCGTCAGCACACCGCCTACATGACGGTGGTGGACGGTTTCACGGGGGAACCGCACGGGGGAGCCGCGTACGGGGAGGAGCCGGGGGAACGTCGTTCGCTGACCGAGGCGGAGTTCACCGCCTACGTGCAGGAACGCCGCGCCTCCCTGTACGCGACCGCCTACCACCTGACCGGGGACCGCTTCGAGGCCGAGGACCTGCTGCAGAGCGCGCTGTTCTCGACCTACCGGGCATGGGAGCGCATCAGTGACAAGGCGGCGGTCGGCGGATACCTCCGCCGCACCATGACCAACCTGCACATCAGCGCCTGGCGGCGCCGCAAGCTCAACGAGTACCCGACCGAGGAACTGCCGGAGACGGCCGGTGACACGGACGCGATGCGCGGCACCGAGCTGCGCGCGGTCCTGTGGCAGGCGCTGGCCCGGCTGCCCGAACTCCAGCGCACCATGCTGGTCCTGCGCTACTACGAGGGCCGCACGGACCCGGAGATCGCGGAGATCCTCGACATCAGTGTCGGCACGGTGAAGTCCAGCATCTGGCGCTCGCTGCGCCGGCTGCGCGAGGACGAGGTCCTCAGCTTCGGCCGTGACGAGCAGCACGCCTTCGGGGAGCTCGTCGCCTGAAGGCAGGGCCCCGGGGGGAGTACGGGGGAGTACGGGGCCCACGGGGGGGGAGCACGGGGGAAGCAGGACGGGGGAAATCGGGGGAGGTACGGGGGAACACGGGGGAGCGGGGCTGGAGGGCCGGGGGGTCCGTCCAGTCCCGCCTTCGTGTGTCGGGGCCCTGTGCCGGGAGGCTACGCGGCCGTACGGGCCGTGGTGCAGCGGCCGGCCGCGGCGGCGGCCAGGCGGCCCATCGCCTCGTCCCGGTCGCAGGCGTACGCCCCGAGCGCGGTCTGCCGGGCGACGATGGATCGCTCCGCGCGCATCAGGCGCCAGCCGCGGCGCAGCAGGAACGGGACCGACTTGCGCCCCTCCTTCAGGTCGCGCACGAAGCGGCGTCGGAAGGTGCGCACCGGGCCGCGGCTCAGGCACAGGGCGTCGGCCAGCAGGCCCAGTTCACGGCAGCGGGTGACGACCTCGGCGGCGAAGATGCCCTCCGCGATGAACAGCGGGGTCCGCCCGATGTCGAGGGTCTCGGCGCCGGTGCGGGCGCTGAGCGAGATGTCGTAGACGGGGATGTCCGTCCGGCCCGAGCGGCACAGGTCCTGGATCGCGGCGACGGCGGCCTCCGCGTCCCACGAGGCGGGGTGGTCCCAGTCGATGTCGGAACTCCCGGCGACCTGCGGCAGGGTCGGGTCGGCGCCCTCCTTGTAGAAGTCGTCGAGCCGCAGCACCGGCAGGCCGGACCGGGCGGAGAGGAGCGACTTGCCGGAGCCGGACGGGCCGCACAGCAGCACGACCCTGGTGGGTATGGGCGGATGGGAACCCAATGTGTCGTCCTTCTCACCGGCGGTCTCGGGGCCGGCGCGGGTGGGGACCCGCCCGCGCGCATCCCGTCATTATCCCTGCCGCCGCCCCGCCCCCGGGAGCGGGCGTCAGGAGGCGACCGGATCGGTGTCCGGTGCCGCGGCGGGTGCGGGGGCGGGGCCGTTCTGATCCTGCCGTGGCCGGGCGGACGTTTCGTGCCGTACGCGCGGACGCCGGGCGTGGAGCCCCCGTCCGGAGCGTTCGCTTCGTAGGATGCGAGGTCGGCGGGCGGGTGCGCCGCCCCGCCCGCGCGTCCGACGTACGCCGTACGACGAGGAGTGGCGGCCCCGTGGATACCGATCGTCTCGCCCAGCAGTTGTCCGCCGTGGTCGGACCGGCCCATGTGCTCGCCGACCCGGCCCTGCGCGCCTCGTACGAGACCGACTTCACCGGCCGCTACCGGGGCCGGGCCCGCCTCGTGGTGCGGCCCGCCGACACCGCGCAGGTGGCCGAGGTGCTGCGGCGGTGTCGGGCGGGCGGCGTGCCGGTCGTGCCGCAGGGCGGCAACACCGGGCTCGTCGGCGGATCGGTGCCGTCGCCGGACGGCGGCGAGGTCGTGCTGTCGCTGCGCCGGCTGGACGGCATCGGGGAGGTCGACCCGGCCGTTAGCCGCGTGACGGTGGGCGCCGGGGTGGTGCTGTCGGACCTGCGCCGTCATGTCGCCGCCCACGGGCTGGAGTTCGGCGTCGACCTCGCCGCCCGAGACTCCGCGACGCTCGGCGGGATGATCGCGACCAACGCGGGCGGCGAGCGGGTCGTACGCCACGGCACCACCCGCGCCAACGTGGCCGGGCTGGAGGCCGTGCTGGCGGACGGGACCGTGCTGGACCGGCTGGCCGGCCTGCCCAAGGACAACGCGGGGTACGACCTGACCGGCCTGCTGGTCGGCAGCGAGGGGACGTTGGCCGTGGTGACGCGGGCCCGGCTGCGCCTGGTGCCACGGCTGCCCGAGCGGGTGAGCGCGCTCGTGGGGCTCGACTCGCTGGAGGCGGCGCTGGCCCTGGTGGCGCGGTTGCGGGTGCTGGAGTCGCTGGAACTGGCCGAGTTCTTCATGGCCGAGGGACTGGCGCTGGTGCTGGAGAAGAGCGGGCTGCCGGCGCCGTTCCGTACCGCGTACCCGGTGTATCTGCTCGTGGAGTGCGCCGGGCGGCGCGATCCGGCCGAGGAGTTGGCGGGCGTGCTGGACGAGGCGGGACCCGCGGAGACGGCGGTCGCGACGGGCGACGCCGACCGGCGGCGGCTGGCCGCCTACCGGGAGCGGCACACCGAGTCGATCAACGCGGCAGGCGTACCGCTGAAGCTGGACGTGACGGTGCCGTCGGCCGAGGTGCCCGGCTTCGTCGCCGATCTGCCCGGGGTGCTGGCGGGGCGCGGGCGGCCGTATCTCTTCGGGCACTTGGCGGAGGGGAACCTGCACGTCAACCTGCTGGACGTGGCGGACGAGGACGAGGACGCGGTGACCGGCGCGGTGCTCGGGCGGGTGGCGGCCGTGGGCGGCAGCATCAGCGCGGAGCACGGGGTGGGCCGGGCCAAGGCCCGCTATCTGCACCTGAGCAGGTCGCCGGCGGAGATCGCCGTGATGCGGTCGCTGAAGGCGGCACTGGATCCGACGGGTGTGCTGAATCCGGGGGCGGTGCTGCCGCGCGAGGGGTAGGCCCGGGGGTCCCGAACTTCCTTGCTCGTGGGTCGCTGATTGAAGCGCACAAGGCTTCTCAACTACCCTCGGTGGCGAACTGCTTACTCAGTGCGATCAAGAGGTGGCACCAACCATGGCTCGAAACGACTCCTCCTACAGGCCCACCACCCGGCACGCCCTCGCCGTGCTCGCGACGGCGGGAGCGGCCCTGGGCGCGTCCGTGGCGCCGGCCGCGGCGGACACCGAGTCGGTCCTGGGCATGGTGCACACCCGCCCCACCTCCCTGGGCAACTTCGACCCCGAGGCCGGTGCCGCGGCCCTCACCGGCTCGGTCCGCTATGTGGCGGGTCCCGTCGCGGGCCTCAAGCCCAACCCCCTCGCCGGTACCGGTGTCGACCCGCTCGACAACGGCGTCGGCACCCAGCTCGCCGACTTCAAGCCCATGACGTCCAAGACCGTGACGGGTCCCTTGGCGCAGGCCGAGTCGTTCGACGCGGTGCCGGTGGTGGGGCTGGCGACGAGGCTGCTGACCTGAGTCGTCAGGGGTCGCCGTACGACGAAGGGCCGCGTTCCCCGGGTGGGGCGCGGCCCTTGGTGTGCCCGATCGCTGTCGGCGACCACCGGCTCCCCGGCGGAGGGGCCCTAGTCCGCGGGGGCGTGTTCCCCGTCGGTCCGCGCCCCGGTCGCCGCGGGTTCGCGGTCCGGCGCGCCCTCCTCCGCCTCCCAGCGCAGCAGGTCGCCCGGCTGGCACTCCAGCACCTCGCACAGCGCGGCGAGGGTGGCGAACCGTACGGCCTTGGCGCGACCGTTCTTGAGCACCGCCAGGTTGGCCGGAGTGATCCCGACGCGCTCGGCGAGTTCGCCCACGGACATCTTCCGCCTGGCGAGCATCACGTCGATGTCGACGGCGATCGGCACTAGATCACCCCCTGCAACTCGGCCTCCAGCCGCGCCGCCTCGACGTCCCGGGCGACCGCCTGCGCGAGCAGCATCCGCAGCACGAGCACGATGAGCGCGACGCCCAGCACGGCCACGACGACCCCGCCCACCAGCAGGACGACGCCCGGCGCCACGGCCTCGCCCGGCGCGAGCATGTACCCGAACGCGCTCAGCAGGACGGCGGCCGCGGCGATGGCCCAGAGCACGACGTCCACGTGGTGGAAGGCGGCGTGCGAGAACACGGTGCCCCTTCGGACCATGGTCACCAGCCGCCACACACAGACGAGGACGATCTGCACGGTGACCACGCCGAGCACCAGCACGACGAGGAACGCCGCCCGCGGATACGCCAACTCCGAGGTGCCCTCCTCCAGATCGGCCCCGATCAGCGGCACCAGCACGGCCTGCACGAACACGGACCCGGCCAGCAACACCCCTAGCACGCCGCGCAGGGCGAGCGTCGTCATCTGCCCCATGGTCTCTCCTTCTCTCGACCCACGATAAGAATCTATCGATTCTCGATAGGTAGGGCAAGTCGTCTTCAAGGATCCGACGCACACCGCTTCCCCGCATGCGCCGGTCAGGGGCCCGTGTTTCGATGCGGGGGTGCAGAGCATCGTCCGACAGCTCCTCGCCACCTGCTTCGGCCGGCCCAGCGGACCGCTCGGCCGTCTCGGCGGCCATCTCATGGCCCGCGGCAACGCCGCGACCGAACGCCATGCCGTGGCCCTCGCCGCGCCCGCCGAGCAGGACGTCGTCCTCGTCCTCGGCCCAGGGCCCGGCGTCGGTCTCACGGCCGCCGCCGAACGCTCGGCCCACGTCATCGGGATCGAACCCTCCGACGTCATGCTCGCCATGGCCCGCCGCCGCTGCGCACCACTGATCCGGCGGGGGCGGTTGCGCCTCAGTCCGGGCACCGCCGCGCGCACCGGACAGCCGGACGCCTCCGTCGACGTCGTGATCTCCGTCAACAACCTCCAGCTCTGGCCCGACGTCCCCGCCGCCCTCGCCGAACTCCACCGCGTGCTGCGCCCCGGCGGGCAGCTCCTGCTGTCCGCCCATGAGCGGTGGCTCCCCACCGGCCTGTCCGCCCTCGCGGCCGCCGTGCACGCGGCAGGCTTCGACACGGTACGCACCTGGACCTGGCGCCCCCGGGCCCGCACGGCCCCGGCAGCCTCCCAGCTGACCGCGACGCGGGTCCCGAACACCTGAGGGCGGCTCCGCCGTGGTCAGCCGCCGGGGACCCCGCCGACAGCCGGGCTTCGGCGGCGGGGCGTGGGTGCGGGGCTGCGGCGCGGTGCCGCGGGTTCTGCTGAGCGTGGGCGGGCCGTCTGCCGTGCGCGGATGCCGGTCTCCGGCCAGGGGGTGTGGCGAGCGGTTCGCCGGAGGGTGGCTGTGCCGGGTCCGTCGCCGCGGGTTCCGTCGGCGCCGGGCTTCGGCGGCGGGGTGCGGATCTGTGGCGCGGCGCCGCGGGGTCTGCTGAGCGGGGGCGGGTCGCCCGCCGTGCGCGGATGCCGGTCTCCGGCCAGGGGGTGTGGCGAGCGGTTCGCCGGAGGGCGGCTGTGCCGGGGTCCGCCGTCGCGGGTTCCGTCGGCGCCGGGCTTCGGCGGCGGGGTGCGGGTCTGTGGCGCGGCGCCGCGGGGTCTGCTGAGCGGGGGCGGGCCGTCTGCCGTGCGCGGATGCCGGTCTCCGGCCAGGGGGTGTGGCGAGCGGTTCGCCGGAGGGTGGCTGTGCCGAGTTCGCCGTCGCGGGTTCCGTCGGCGCCGGGCTTCGGCGGCGGGGTGCGGGTCTGTGGCGCGGCGCCGCGGGGTCTGCTGAGCGGGGGCGGGTCGCCCGCCGTGCGTGGATGCCGGTCTCCGGCCAAGGGTGTGGCTAGCCGATCGCCAGCAGGATCGCGAGCAGCACCGCTCCGGCCACCGCCGGTGCGATGAGTTCGTACGCCCAGCGGACCGTCACCTCGCCCTGGGCCGACCTCGCCTTCTCGCGGGCTTCCAGCGTCTGGCGCAGGTCGTGCATGATCTGGTCGCTCTCGGCGCGGACCGGGCCGTCCTGGACGTCGACGTCCGACAGCCCGCCGAGGCCACGGCCGCGGCCCTTGCCGCCGCCGGACGCCTGCGCCGTGCGCCGCGCCTCCTTGCGGGCGGCCTTGCCGCGGGCGCGCAGGGAGACGGGTATGGCCCACAGCTGGTACCTGTCGCCCGCCTTGCTGACCACCTCGTTGGTGTACCCGGCGCGCAGCGAGGCGACCTCGCCCCAGGGCAGCACGATCAGGCGGAACGGGTTGCGCACCCGCAGCCGGTCCTCACCGGCGTACACGGCGGGCCGCACGGTGAAGGCGACGACCAGCGGCACCAGGAGGAGGAGCGTGGCCAGTGCCAGCCACGGTGTGCTGCCCTCGCCCGCGATGATCGCGTCCACGCCCAGCCACCCGGCGAGGCCGAGCACCAGGACGCCGCCGACCAGAGCCATCGGCGACCGGTAGATCCGGTCCCGGGTCGTGGGGCGCGAGGGCTGCGGCGCGGGGGACTGCTGGTCCGGGGTCGTCATGTCTCCGATTCTGCCGCATCCCCCCACCACCCCGCCGATCGCCCGTCTCCCCCCGGGGTACGGGGCCCCACTCCTGCCAGGAACGCCCCGGGGATTGCAACCCCACGCACCACCCCGCCGCTACCCGGCCACACCCCGCGGCGCCGGCCACCCCCTTCCCCGCCCGCCGGTCCACTTCGGGGGGCTGTACAGCCGCTACGCGCGTAGATATGCTCGTCTGGTGACCATGCCCACCACTGCACACTCCCTCTCGGACGCGGCGGCCTCCGACAGCACGCTGCGCCGCTTCCTGCACGGGCTGCCCGGCGTCGACGCGGTCGGCCTGGAGGCGCGCGCCGCCTCCCTCGGCACCCGTTCCATCAAGACCACCGCGAAGGCGTACGCCATCGACCTCGCCATCTCGATGGTCGACCTGACGACGCTGGAAGGCGCGGACACCCCGGGCAAGGTCCGGGCGCTCGGCGCCAAGGCGGTCCACCCGGACCCGACGGACCGGACGACCCCGGCGACCGCGGCCGTCTGCGTCTACCCCGACATGGTGGCCACCGCCAAGCAGGCCGTCGCCGGTTCCTCCGTCAAGGTCGCCTCCGTCGCCACCGCCTTCCCGGCCGGCCGCGCCGCGCTCTCCGTGAAGCTGGCCGACGTGCGCGACGCCGTGGCGGCGGGCGCCGACGAGATCGACATGGTCATCGACCGAGGCGCCTTCCTCGCCGGCCGGTACATGAAGGTGTACGACGAGATCGTCGCCGTGAAGGAGGCCTGCGGCACCGCGGCCCGGCTGAAGGTCATCTTCGAGACCGGCGAGCTGTCGACGTACGACAACATCCGCCGTGCCAGCTGGCTCGGCATGCTGGCCGGGGCCGACTTCATCAAGACCTCGACCGGCAAGGTCGCCGTCAACGCCACCCCCGCGAACACGCTGCTCATGCTGGAGGCCGTGCGCGACTTCCGGGCCCAGACCGGTGTCCAGGTCGGCGTGAAGCCGGCCGGCGGGATCAGGACGACCAAGGACGCCATCAAATTTCTCGTACTGGTCAACGAGACCGCGGGCGAGGACTGGCTGGACAACCACTGGTTCCGCTTCGGCGCCTCCTCGCTTCTGAACGACCTGCTGATGCAGCGCCAGAAGCTGGCCACCGGCCGCTACTCCGGCCCCGACTACGTGACGGTGGACTGATCACCATGGCTTCCGTGTTCCAGTACGCACCCGCGCCCGAGTCCCGCTCGGTCGTCGACATCGCCCCCTCCTACGGCCTGTTCATCGACGGCGAGTTCGCCGAGGCGGCCGACGGCAAGGTCTTCAAGACGGTCTCCCCGGCCACCGAGGAGGTCCTCTCCGAGGTCGCCCAGGCCGGCGAGGCAGACGTCGACCGTGCCGTGCGGGCCGCGCGCAAGGCCTTCGAGAAGTGGTCGGCCCTGCCCGGCGCCGAGCGCGCCAAGTACCTGTTCCGCATCGCCCGCATCATCCAGGAGCGCTCCCGCGAGCTGGCCGTCCTGGAGACCCTGGACAACGGCAAGCCGATCCGGGAGACCCGGGACGCGGACCTGCCGCTCGTGGCCGCGCACTTCTTCTACTACGCGGGCTGGGCCGACAAGCTCGGCCACGCCGGCTTCGGGCCGTCCCCGAGGCCGCTGGGCGTCGCCGGTCAGGTCATCCCGTGGAACTTCCCGCTGCTGATGCTGGCGTGGAAGATCGCCCCGGCGCTCGCGACCGGCAACACGGTCGTGCTGAAGCCCGCCGAGACGACCCCGCTGTCCGCCCTGTTCTTCGCCGACATCTGCCGCCAGGCCGGCCTGCCGAAGGGTGTCGTCAACATCCTCCCGGGCTACGGTGACGCGGGCGCCGCGCTCGTCGCGCACCCGGACGTGAACAAGGTCGCCTTCACCGGCTCCACCGCCGTCGGCAAGGAGATCGCCCGCACCGTCGCCGGCACCAGCAAGAAGCTCACCCTCGAACTGGGCGGCAAGGGTGCCAACATCGTCTTCGACGACGCCCCGATCGACCAGGCCGTCGAGGGCATCGTCACGGGCATCTTCTTCAACCAGGGCCAGGTCTGCTGCGCGGGGAGCCGGCTGCTGGTGCAGGAGTCGATCCAGGACGAACTGCTGGACTCGCTGAAGCGCCGCCTGTCGACGCTGCGCCTGGGCGACCCGCTCGACAAGAACACGGACATCGGCGCGATCAACTCCGCCGAGCAGCTGGCGCGGATCACCGCGCTCGCCGACCAGGGCGAGGCGGAGGGCGCCGAGCGCTGGTCCCCGTCCTGCGAACTGCCCTCCTCGGGCTACTGGTTCGCCCCGACGCTCTTCACCAACGTCACCCAGGCGCACACGGTCGCCCGCGACGAGATCTTCGGCCCGGTCCTGTCGGTGCTGACGTTCCGTACGCCGGACGAGGCCGTGGCCAAGGCCAACAACACTCCGTACGGACTGTCGGCGGGCATCTGGACGGAGAAGGGTTCCCGGATCCTGGCGGTCGCGAACAAGCTGCGCGCGGGCGTCGTCTGGTCCAACACGTTCAACAAGTTCGACCCGACCTCGCCGTTCGGCGGCTACAAGGAGTCGGGCTTCGGCCGCGAGGGCGGCCGCCACGGCCTGGAGGCGTACCTCGATGTCTGAGCGACTTTCTGTCCTGAAGACCTACAAGCTGTACGTCGGCGGGAAGTTCCCGCGTTCCGAGAGCGGCCGGGTGTACGAGGTGTCGGACTCCAAGGGCAAGTGGCTGGCCAACGCGCCGCAGTCCTCCCGCAAGGACGCCCGTGACGCGGTCGTCGCCGCCCGTAAGGCGTTCGGTGCCTGGTCCGGCGCGACGGCGTACAACCGGGGTCAGGTCCTCTACCGCGTGGCGGAGATGCTGGAGGGCCGCAGGAACCAGTTCGTCCACGAGGTCGCGGACGCCGAGGGGCTGTCGAAGTCCAAGGCCGCCGAGCAGGTGGACGCGACGATCGACCGCTGGGTCTGGTACGCGGGCTGGACCGACAAGATCGCCCAGGTGGTGGGCGGCGGCAACCCGGTGGCGGGCCCCTTCTTCAACCTGTCCTCTCCGGAGCCGACGGGCGTGGTGGCGGTCCTCGCCCCGCAGGCGTCGTCGTTCCTGGGGCTGGTCTCCGTGGTGGCCCCGGTCGTCGCGACCGGCAACACGGCCGTCGTGATCGCGTCCGAGAAGGCCCCGCTGCCCGCCCTGTCCCTGGGCGAGGTGCTGGCCACCTCCGACGTCCCCGGCGGCGTGGTCAACGTCCTGTCCGGCCGCACGGCGGAGATCGCGGCGCCGCTGGCCGCGCACCAGGACGTCAACGCCATCGACCTCGCGGGTGCCGACGAGGTGCTGGCGAAGGAGCTGGAGATCGCCGCCGCGGACAACCTCAAGCGCGTGCTGCGTCCACAGCCTGTGGACGACTGGTTCGCCGCTCCGGGGACCGACCGCATGACGGCCTTCCTGGAGACCAAGACGGTGTGGCACCCGACGGGTTCCCTCGGGGCGTCGGGGTCGGCGTACTGAGCCGGCGTACCGACTCGTCGTACCGAGTCGTCGTACGGACTCGTCGTACTGATCGGCAGCGGCCGGTGGCGTGAGTCCGTCTGGCGGTCTTGACAGGGGTGCGCGAGCCTGACGGCGCCGGTCCGCCCACGGGGGCGGACCGGCGCCGTTTGTTCTGCGGGCCGTGTGCGCGGGGTCAGCGCACGTCGACGAAGTCGCCCGCGGAGACCGCGGCCGCCGTGCCGGACGTGCCGGCGTAGGACCAGCGGTAGGTGCCGTCGTTGTACGCGCGGACGCTCGTGGACAGCGAACCGTCGGCACCCGTCAGGACCGTCTTCACGGTCTTGAACTCCCGGCAGCCCTCCGGGCGGAACTGGAGCTTCACGGCCTGGCCGGCGCCGGCGGCCACGTTCGTCCCGGCGGTCCATCCTGCGTGCTGCACGCCGCCCTTGACGGTGAGCGGCTTGCCCCGCTTGACCGGCTCGGGGGTGGCGTCGGCGGTGACCTGCGTCTGGCGCAGCATCGCGAAGGAGGCGGCGGCGTCGACGAAGTGGGCGTCGCTGTCGGGGGCGATGGCGTAGGCACTGACCTTCCAGGTGCCGGCCTGCGCGTCGTCCGCGGGGGCGGTGCCCGGGGTGAGCGGGAAGGTCAGGGTGCAGGTGCTGGTCGTGTCGGCGGTCGGACCGCAGGCCGCGGTCGAGGACACGGCGGCGTCCGGGGCGTCGATCGAGCCGTGGTACAGGGTGGCGTTGATCTGCTCCAGGCCGGACGGGTCGGTGGCGGTGACCTCGACGGTCACGGTTCTCGTGGTCGTACCGACGACGACGGGCTTGCCGTCGTTGACGACGACTCCGGTGACCTCGGTGTCGCCGAACTGCTCGTCCGCGTGGGCTGCCGGAACGGAGAGGGCGGACAGGGCGACGACGCCGCACGCAGCGGCGACAGCAGAGCTCATGCGCATGCGAATTCCCCAATGTGAATGCCGCGGCCCGTCCATAACCCCCCGGCGGGCCCGAATTGACGTGTGCAGCGTACTCATTCCGTGGAGATTTAGGAACGTTTTCGTGGAGGTAATTCACGGAGGTGCCGACGCGTGGACCTATTTCCCTGCGAAGTAATGCGCGCGGAATATCCGGTGGATTGATTCCATGGAAAACCGACGGGGAAATTCGGTCCGAATTTCAGCGGACCTGGCGCCCACCTACGCGTACCGCCCCGCCGGGCCGCGGGTGACCCGGCGAGGTGCCGGCGGCCGGACAGGGCGCCCGTCCCGCCTGACGCGGCCGTCGGTCGCACTCATGAACGAGGGGCAACATTCGCATGAAGCATGTCGAATGCACTTACCGACGGCGATCGCGTATCACTCCCGCCTCACTAACCTGCGTGTGCCGCGCCGTCGACGAACCAGCGTCGGCTCGTGCGGCTTCCTGATGTCGGGAACAGGGGAAACGCAGGGGTGGGGATGGATGGCGGGAAGAAAGGGCGGCGCTGCTGTACCCGGCACGCGCTGTCACATAGACATAGGGGCGGACGGAACCTACGCGTGGCGTCTGACCGCCACGAACGGACGGGTGATCGCCATGGCGGCGGTCACCTACGAGGGTTACGACGAGTGCCGTGCGGCGTTCGAGCGGCTGTGTGCCGAGGTCGCGCATTTACCGGGCGCGGTGCACCACACGTCGGAGGGGAGCGGCTGGGTCTGGCGGCTGCGGGACCGGGCCGGCGGCGCCGTGGCCGTCTCGTCACGCGCCTACGAGCGGCACTCGACGTGCCAGGCCGCCTACGAGCGCTTTCGGGCGCTGCTCACCGAAATCGGGTCGGGCGGAGCGATTCCGTGGGACGACGCGGAGTGAGCGCGCCGAGCAGATGACGACGCGAGAGAGCGTCGGCTGAGCAGATCACGACGACGCCGGGCCGACGGCTCGGCGCGCACGCAACGGGGCCCGGGCCCGCCGCACCGGCGGGCCCGGGCCCCACGCGTGTTCCCGGGCCCGTACCCCGTACGCGTTCCGTCGTCGCCGCGTTCACGTCAACCCCCGAAGTTGCCCCTCGGGGTCGCCTAGTTCACATGGGTGTGCGCGGGCGTCCACCGTTTCTCTGGAGCGTCAACACATGTGACGACGCTAAGAGATGAGCGACCAGTGGTCCCGGCGGACGACCCTCGAAGACGCCTGCACGTCGACCCCGGCGTGCCCGACCGGGTCTTCCGCGGGGTACTGCGCGGCGGCGGCTCCCTGGTGCTCGCGATCATGCTGCTCGTCGGCGGCTTCCTCACCTACCGGGCCTGGCAGGCGCTGGAGGTCGCGCAGTGGGACTTCATCACCACCGAGGCGTGGGAGCCGGAAGGCCGTAACTTCGGCATCGCCGCGGTGCTGGTCGGCACGATCCTGATCGCCCTCGTCGCCATCGTCTTCGCGGTCCCGCTGGCGCTCGGCACGGCGCTGTACATCTCCGAGTACGCGCCGGCACGGATCAAACAGACGCTCATCAGCGTCGTCGACCTGATGGCCGCCGTGCCGTCGGTGGTCTACGGCCTGTGGGGCCTGTTCTTCTTCCAGGGACACGTCGTCACGGTGTCGCGCTGGATCTCCACGTACTTCGGCTGGATCCCGGTCTTCAAGGTCGACGGCGCCGACCCGACCGACCCCCTCGCCACCGCGACCGTCTTCACGTCGTCCACGTTCATCGCGGGCATGGTGGTGTCCCTGATGGTCGCGCCGATCATCTGCTCGGTGATGCGGGAGGTGTTCTCGCAGGCCCCGGTCGGCGAGCGGGAGGGCGCCTACGCGCTCGGCGCCAACCGCTGGGGCATGATCCGCAGCGTCGTCCTGCCCTTCGGCAAGGGCGGAATGATCGGCGGCACCATGCTGGGCCTCGGCCGGGCGCTCGGCGAGACCATCGCCGTCTACCTGATCATCTCGCCGGTCTTCCAGATCCAGCCGCACATCCTGCAGAACGGCACCAACTCCGTCTCCTCCCTCATCGCCCTGCGCTACGGCGAGGCGACCGAGTTCGGCATGTCCGCGCTGATGGCCGCCGGCCTCGCGCTCTTCCTGATGACCCTCGTCGTGAACTTCGCCGCGTCCTCGATCGTCGCCCGCAGCCGTTCCGGCGCGACGAGCGACACCTGAGGAGACCGAGCCAGATGACCGTCACCACGCCACAGAGCCCGCCGAGCGACCAGGAGCCGCGGGGCGGACCGCGCCAGGCGGCGCCGCAGCAGCCCGCCGGCCCCGGCACGACCCTGCCCGGCCGCCTCGCCGGCGGGAGCGGCACCCTCGGGGAGTCCCGCAGGAACCTGTCCACGCTGCGCGCCACGGACGTGTACGCGATGCTGGGCGCCGCGGCCGCGTCGCTCTCCCTGACCTGGCTGATGTTCGACCGGCTGCTGCCCTTCAACGGCGCGCTCGGCTTCGTCGTCATCTCCTACGTGCTGTTCATCGGCCTGTACGCGCTGGTGGTCTCGTTCGACGAGGACGGCCCCGCCGTACGGGACCGGGTGGCCGCCGCCGTCGTCCAGAGCCTCGGCGTCGTGATGCTGGCCGCGCTCGCCTTCGTCGTCGTCTACACCCTCTACGAGGGCCGTGAGGCGCTGCCGCACCTGAACTTCTACACGGAGTCCATGGCGGCCGCGGGCCCGCTGGAGCCGCTCGGCGTCGGCGGCATCCTGCACGCCATCGTCGGCACGCTGTGGCAGATCGGCATCGCGCTGGTGATCTGCATCCCGACCGGGCTCGTCTGCGCGGTCTTCCTCAACGAGATCCCGGGCCGCTTCAGCCGGTTCGTGCGCACCATCGTCGAGGCGATGACCGCGCTGCCCTCCATCGTGGCCGGCCTGTTCATCTACGCGACCTTCATCCTGGCGCTCGGCTTCGACCGCTCCGGACTCGCCGCGGCGCTCGCCATCTCCGTGATGATGCTGCCGATCATCATCCGCGCCGCGGACGTGGTGATCCGGCTGGTCCCCGGCACGCTGCGGGAGGCGTCGTACGCGCTCGGCACCTCCCGCTGGCGCACGGTCTGGCACGTGGTGCTGCCGACGTCCCGGTCCGGTCTGACGACGGCGGTCATCCTCGGCACCGCGCGCGGCGTCGGCGAGACCTCGCCGGTGCTGCTGACCGCCGGGTACACCGCGGAGCTGAACACCAACCCGCTCCAGGACCCGATGGTCTCGCTGCCGCTCGCGGCCTTCGAACTCGTCAAGTCCCCCGAGGCCAGCTACATCGCCCGCGGCTTCGGCACCGCGGCGGTCCTGCTGGTGCTGGTGCTGATCCTGTTCGTCCTCGCCCGCTTCTTCGGCGGCCGCGGACCGGGTCAGCTGACGCGCCGCCAGGAACACCGGCGTGTGCGGGCCTCCCGCCGCGACGCCAAGCGCTTCACCTCGCAGGCCCACGCCCCGTCCGTCCCGCCGTCAGCCCGTAACGCACCGACGAGGAGCACCCCGTGATTTCCGCACCTGTCCGACGTCCACGCGCGCTGCGCGTGTACCAGGCGCTGGCGCTGTTCGTCGCCTTGGTCTGCGCGCTGCTGGCCCTCAACCCGCCGCACGCGCAGGCCGCCACCTACACCAAGATCAGTGGCTCCGGCTCGACATGGAGCGCCAACGCCATCGAGCAGTGGCGCCGCAACGTCCGCCAGCAGGGCATGACGGTGAACTACGCGTCGGTCGGCTCGACGATCGGCCGCAACCAGTTCCGTGACGGCACCTCGGACTTCGGCGTCTCCGAGATCCCCTACGGCCTCAACGACCTCGGCAACACGGACTCCCCGCCGTCGCGCAAGTACGCGTACATGCCGATCGTCGCCGGTGGTACGTCGTTCATGTACAACCTGCGGATCGGCGGGCAGCGCGTCACCAACCTGCGGCTCTCGGGCGACGTCATCACGAAGATCTTCACCGGCAGGATCACCATGTGGAACGCGGCCGAGATCAAGGCCGACAACCCCAAGCTGAACCTGCCGGCCCGCCGGATCGTCCCGGTGGTGCGCTCCGACGGCTCGGGCACGACCGCGCAGTTCACGCTGTGGATGTCCAAGCAGTACGGCTCCCTGTGGAACGACTACTGCCGCCGCGCCGGCAAGCAGACGCCCTGCGGCCTGACCTCGTACTTCCCGAACATCCCGGGCTCCGGATTCGTGTCCCAGTCCACCTCGCTCGGCGTCGCGGGCTACACCCGCCAGCCGCAGGCCGAGGGCGCGATCACCTACGTCGAGTACTCCTACGCGCGCAACGCCGGCTTCCCCGTGGTCAAGGTCCTGAACAAGTCGGGCTACTACGTCGAGCCGACCGCGTCCAGCGTGGCGGTGGCGCTGACCAAGGCGAGGATCAACAACGACCCGCGCTCGGCGACCTACCTCACCCAGAACCTGGACAGCGTCTACAGCTTCGGCGACCGCCGCACCTACCCGCTCTCCAGCTACAGCTACATGATCATCCCCACCAAGGAGGAGGCGGGCTTCACCAAGGCCAAGGGCCGGACGCTGAGCGCCTTCAACAACTACTTCCTCTGCGAGGGCCAGCAGCAGGCCGACCGCCTCGGCTACTCGCCGCTGCCGAAGAACCTGGTCGAGGCCGGCATGGAGCAGACGAGGAGGATCCCCGGCGCCGAGACCGGCAACATCGACATCAACCGGTGCAACAACCCGACCTTCTCCGGCGGCAGGAACCTGCTGATCGAGAACGCCCCGTACCCGAAGGCGTGCGACAAGAAGGGCGCGGACCAGTGCGCCACCGGTACCGGCGGCGCCAAGCAGCCCACCACCCAGACCGGCGGCGGCAGCACCGGCGGCGGCTCCGGCACGGGCGGCAGCGGTGGCTCCACCGGCGGTGGCGGCGGCTCGACCGGCGGCTCCGGCGCGACCGGCGGGTCCGGTTCGACGGGCTCGGGCGGTGCGACGGGCGGCTCGGACGGCGGCACCGACGGCGGGGGCACCGGCGGCACGTCCGGGACGACCGGGGGAACGGTCGTCGACCCCGACACCGGCGAGGTCCTCGCCGCCGACCGGACGGCCGGGGACACCTCGGTCGCGGCCAGCCCGGTGTCCCTGGGCACCGGGGACTCCCTGGGCCTGCGGACGGCACTGATGGCGCTGTCCGCGGCGCTGCTGGTGGGTGTGGTGGTCGGGCCCCCGGTGCTCGCGCGGGTGATGGCCGGCAGGACGCGCCGGAAGGGGGGCGCGGCATGACCGCGGTGACGACGCGGCGCCGGCCGCGGATCCCGATCGCCGTGGGGTGCCTGCTGGCCGCGCTGGTGGTGGCCTTGCTGCCGGTGCCGCCGGGCTCCCAGCCGGCGGTGGCGGCGGAGGGTGACTCCTCCGCGGTGACGAAGTCCGGACCGAAGGGGAAGTACGACGACTTCTCCGACCTCGAAGTGACGGTGCATCAGACGAAGGGACTCCGGTCCCAGGGCGTGCGCGTCACCTGGGAAGGCGGCGAGCAGACCCGGGGAAACGGCCAGTTCAACGGCAACTACCTGCAGATCATGCAGTGCTGGGGCGACGACCCCGACGGCCCGGATCCCGAGCAGTGTGTGTACGGCGGATCCGCGGCCGTGGTGGCGGACGGCCAGGGCCGGGTGCTCAACCCCTCACTCGACCAGGACGAGGCGGCCCGGAGCTTCGTGCCGTTCCGCCCGGCCAACCGTGAACCGGCCACGACGCAAGCCTTCGACTACACGTACTTCGGCCCGCTGGACACCAACGAACAGCAGGCGAACCTGACGTTCGCGAACGGCACCGGCGAGACGGTGTTCGAGATGCAGGACGGCATCCAGGCCGACTACCTCGGATGCGGGGTGAACACGGCCCCCGAGGGGAGGCCGGCCGTTCCGCGCCCCTGCTGGCTGGTGGTCGTGCCGCGTGGCATCCACGAGACCAACGGCAACGACATCGGCTTCGGCAGTCTCAGGACCTCGCCGCTCTCCGCGACGAACTGGGCCCAGCGGATCGTCTTCCCGCTGGACTTCCTCCAGGTCGACCAGTTCTGCCCGGACGGGCAGCAGGAGCGCCCCACGGTCGGCTCCGAGCTGTTGACCGACGCGGTCACGTCCTGGCAGCCGCGGCTGTGCACCTCGACGGACAGCACGTTCGGCTTCACCTCGGCCGCCGAGGAGCAGGCCAGGAGCCAGGTGCTGAGCACGTCGGCCGAGACACCCACGCTGGGCTTCACCGTCGATCCCGTGGAGCAGGCGGAGGGCGGGCCGGCGATCGTCCACGCGCCGGTCGCCGTCTCCGGGCCGGCCTTCGCGTTCTTCGTCGAAGGGCCGGACGGTGTCGTCCAGGACATGCGGCTCACACCGCGGCTCGTCGCCAAGATGCTCACTCATTCCTATCGAAATGATGTTGCCCTGGCTCCCGGTCCGGAGCACATCAAGGACAATCCGCTGGACTACACCGAGGATCCGGAGTTCACAAAGCTGAATCCTGATTTTCCCCCGGTTCCCGGGTCCCCCATGAGTTTGATGGTGCCCATCGGAAACTCCGACACGGCCCGGCTGGTGTGGAACTGGCTTCAGTCCGACCCGGAGGCCCGTGACTTTCTGGCGGGAAAGGCGGACCCGAACGGGATGAAAGTGAATCCGTATTTCGGTGAACTGGGGCTCGACGAGAACTCCACTTTCAACGAGTACCCGAAGGTGGACCCGAGCGAGGGAATCGCGACGGGCTCCGGAGGCGCCAGCCTGCCCTACACCCTCCTGGACATCGCCCCCTACACGGCCGACCTGCACGACGGGGCGGTGCGAGCTCGTCGCGGGAACAACAGCAGGACGATTCTGTGGCAGGCGGGAGGGAACGGCGCACCCGACAAACTCGTCAACGACCCCCCGCTGCCTGGTAGCCGCGCGGTCATGGCGGTCGTCGACGTCCCCTCGGCGGAACGCTACGGACTGCCCGTGGCCAGTCTGCGCAACGCGGACGGTGAGTTCGTCGAGCCGTCGACTTCCTCTCTTCTCGCGGGCGTCGACACCATGCTGCCGTCGTCCGTCGACGCCGGTGTGCTCGAGCCCGACCCGGCACGCGCCAAGGGCCAGGCCTACCCGCTGAGCGCGGTGACCTACGCCGCCGCGTCCGTCGACCAGGACGCCGCGGCCCGCAAGGCGTACGCGGAGTTCATCAGGTATGCCGCCGGTCCGGGCCAGACACCGGGTCTGTCGGCCGGAGAACTGCCCCACGGCTACGCCCCGTTGCCGGCCGACCTGCGCACGCGGGCCGAGAAGGCCGCGGACGACCTGGAGCGCGGAGCCGTTTCCGACAACCCCTCCGGCGAACCGGACCCGGACGACCCGGGCGCCGCGGGTCCGGGGCCGGCCGGCGGCGCCGGAGGGGACTCCTCCGGTGCCGGCACGGCAGGAGGGGCGTCGGGAGCGGGTGGCGCGACCGGCGGCGGCGCGGAGCCGTCGGCGTCGGTGCCGGCCGCCGTGAACGCTTCGGCGGCACCCTCCTCGGGACCTCAGCAAAACGTCGCCGAAGCGAAGGGCGGATTTACGCCCGGAGAGATTATGGGCGTCATCCGCTGGGTCCTTGTCGGCGTTCTCATACTGGGTGGAGCGGCAGGGCTTTCGGGCCCGATAATGCTGCGCCTCGCGCATCGGCGGACTCCCTAGGAGACACCTCGTAAGCCTGCTCGTAACCTTTCCCTCGCTGGGAATTGGTGGCCACTGCCAGGAAATGTTGGAAATGTATGCGGTGGCCGATCGACGGGTCGGCAGCACAGCAATCCGGATTCAGCTTGAACGTCCAGCCTTCGAAATCCGAAACAAGGAGATCAGAAGTGAACGTCAAGTCTCGCGCCAAGGTCGGCGCCGCGGTTCTCGGTGCCGCGGCCCTCGGTGTCGGCATCATGTCCACCCCGGCGTCGGCGGACTACACGACCCCGCCGTTCCGTGCGCTGGCCGGTGTCGGTTCCGACACGACGCAGTACGTGGTGAACGGCCTTGGCGAGGTCGCGGTGGACGCCGGCGGCAACAAGATCGTCGGTTCCTGGAACGCCACCGGTTCCGCCACGATCACCCCGAAGGCCGACGCGCACTGTGCGAACATCGCGCGTCCGAACGGCTCTTCGGCCGGTATCGACCGACTGCTCGCCGACATCAACAACACGGCCCAGTCCGACTGTGTCGACTTCGCCCGTTCCTCGCGGGGTCCGTCGACCGCGGGCTCGACCCTCACCTTCATCCCGTTCGGCAAGGACGCGGTCACCTACGCGACCGACCTGGGCAGCACCCTGCCGAGCAACCTGTCCATCGCGCAGCTGCAGTCCATCTACCGCAACTGCACCTTCGTGGACGCCGGTGTCACCAAGACGGTCTCCAAGGCGCTGCTGCCGCAGGCCGGTTCCGGTACCCGCACCTACTGGCTGTCGTCCATCGGTGTCACCGAGGCGGAGATCACCACGGCCAAGAACGCCGGCTGCGTCGACGACACGGTCCAGGAGCACGACGGCGTCGCGCTCGCGAGCGGCACCCAGATCATGCCGTACTCGGTCGCCCAGTGGATCGCCCAGGGCAAGGGCTTCGCGGACGTTCCGAACCGCCGTGGCGAGTCGCGTCTGCGCAGCATCGCGGGCGTGGCGCCGACCACCGGTTCGGGCAGCGCGCTCGCCCTGAACCCGAACTTCACCTTCGCGCGCGACGTCTACAACGTCGTCCCCACCGCCAAGCTCGGTGACGCGAACATCGCGCGCGCCTTCGTCGGTGCCACCTCCCAGGTCTGCCAGAACATCGCCACCGTCAAGAACTACGGCTTCGGCGACCTGAGCGCCGACTCCGCGCCGTCCAACTGCGGTGACACCAGCACCACCGGCAACCGGTAATCGCTGATCGTCATCCGCACCACCGCGTGACGGCCGGGCACCGACCAGGTGCCCGGCCCCACGCGCTGTCCATGAGTCCGTGCAGCCAACAGTCCCCCGGGGGGCCTCCGCAATGACAGTGCTCCAACCCTTCCGAAGAGCGGCCGCGATCCTGGCCGCCTGTGCCGTGCTCGTCGCGGGCGTCGTGGCCCTCGTCGCGTCCCAGTCCCAGCCTGCCCGGGCGGCGTCCATCGGGGACTTCACCATCGCGTCCGGCGGCAGCCTGAGCGACCCCGAGCCGCTCGGCACGACTCTGGGGATTCCCGCCGCGTGTCCCGACGTCACGATCGAGGACATCAACTGGAACAGCCATCTCAACCTCTACCTCGTCAAGGCGGACGGCACCGAGGCCACGGTGTTGAGGGGCGTGAGCAACGGCGGGCCGTACACCCAGGCGACCCCGTCGATCTCGCTGGCCGCGGCGGACAACCCCGGCATGGAGGTGCAGAGCCTCGCCGACATCGTCACCAGTGACGGTACGTACGAGTTGCGCGCCTTCTGCGTGGACAACTACGACTTCGCCAAGCCCTCGGAGGAGATCGTCCCCGGCAACCCGTACTGGACCCAGAAGATCACCGTCACCGGTGACACCTGGGCGCAGGGCGAGGGCGCGGAGGCGACCAGCACCGAGCTGACGTACAGCCCCTCCCAGGTGGAACCCGGGCAGACGGTGAAGCTCACCGCCACCGTCACGCCGTCCGATGCGACCGGGAACGTGGCCTTCCTGGACGGCGACACCCCGCTCGGTCAGGCCGCGATCGCCAACGGCAAGGCCGAACTCACCACCCCCGCTCTGGCCGACGGGCCGCACGACTTCACCGCCCGCTTCGTCCCGGCGAACACCGCCGTGTGGGGCGCCTCCGAGTCCGAGCCCGTCAGGCTCACCGTCCAGCTGCCCCGGGTGGAGCTCCGCAACGCCCAGGGCGAGCGGCTGCCGGATGTCCCGGAGCTGGAGCGCGGTCAGCAGGTGAAGCTCATCGTCCGGCGCTGCACGGCCGGCGAGGAGTACACGCCGGCCCTCGACAAGCACGAGGCCGACTTCCCCAAGGCCACAGCCGACCCGAACGGAACGGTGACCTGGGCAGCCCTCACCGTGCCCGAGGACGCGGTCGCCGGTGACAACGCCTGGAAGTGGACCCCGGCGTGCGACGGGGGAGCGAACGCCCAGGCGTCCTTCACCCTCGCCGAGCCCTCCGGCGACCCCAGTGGCGAGCCCTCGGACGACCCCTCGGGCGACCCCACCGACGACCCCTCCGGTGACCCCACGGACGACCCGACCGGCGACCCGACCGACGACCCGTCGGGCGACACCTCCGGGACCACGTCCGGCACGACCGGAGGCGACATCGGCGGCAGCACCGGCGGCGACACCGGCGGCAACTCCCCGCAGGGCGGTGGCGGCGGCCTCGCCTCCACCGGCAGCCAGATCGCGCTGTTCTCCGGCATCGGAGCGATCGTCCTCGTCGCGGCCGGCATCTTCGCGGTGCGCTTCGGCCGCCGCAACGGGCTGCTGAGCTTCGGCGAGCCCAGGGCCTGACGGCACTCGGAGCACGGGCGGCGGGACACCACCCCGCCGCCCGCGCCTCCGTATCCCCCTTCGACACCTCTCCACAGGAGCGCACCCCGTGACCGTGCTGTCCCCGCCCCCGCCGGCCGTGGCGCCACCGGCAGCGGCGTCCTCACCCGAGCCCGCCGCCGGGCCGCCGCGGGCCGAACGCGCCGGCTTCGCGTTCGCCGGGGTCGCGCTGTGCCTGCTCGCCGCGCTGCTGCTCGGCTTCGCCGCCAACCTGACGATCGTCGGCCACCTCCAGCACACCCGCGACCAGCAGACGGCGTACGACGAACTCCGCCGCCAACTCGCCCTCGGTGTCGCACCGGTGGGCCAGCAGACCTACGAGGGCAAGCTGCTGGAGCCCGGCGCGCCGGTGGCGCTGCTGCGGATCCCGACGCTGGGCCTGAAGGAGGTCGTCGCCGAGGGCACCACCTCGGGCGTGCTGATGTCGGGCCCCGGCCACCGCCGGGACACCCCGCTGCCGGGACAGGCCGGCACGAGCGTGATCATGGGCCGCCAGTGGGCGTACGGCAGCCCGTTCAACGACCTGCACCGGCTGCCGCCCGGCACCGAGATCCGGGTCACGACCGGGCAGGGCACGGCGACGTACGAGGTCTCGGCCGTCCGACGTGAGGGCGACCCGCTGCCGCCCACCCTCAAGGAGGGCGCGGGCAGGCTCACCCTCATCACTGCCGAGGGCGCGCCCTACACCCCCTCCGGCACGCTCCGTATCGACGCGGAGCTGACCAGCGACGTGATGCCGGCGCCGCCGCGGCCGCTCGCGCCCGGCTGGATCGACGAGTCGGAGCAGGCCATGGGCACGGAAGGCGCGGCCTGGCTGTCCGTCTTCCTGTGGTCGCAGGGCCTGCTGCTCGCCGCCCTGCTCACCATGGCCGCCTACCGCGCGTGGGGCCGCTGGCAGACGTGGATCGTCGCCGTGCCGGTGCTGGCCGCGTTCGGCCTGGCCGTGTCCGGCGCCGCCGCCCGTCTCCTGCCCAACCTGCTCTGACCGACGAGGAGTCAACCCCACCATGTCCGACACGACCGACGCGACCAGCACCCTCGTCGACGAGATCCTGGATCCGACCCAGCAGATGACGGTGGCGAAGCCGCGCAAGCCGGGCGCGGCGACGGCGGAGAGCGACCCCGCCACCCTGGAGGCCGACGCCGTCTCCGCGTGGTTCGGCGACCACAAGGTCCTGGAGCGCGTCTCGCTGACCATGCCCGCGCGCAGGGTGACGGCCCTGATCGGCCCGTCCGGCTGCGGCAAGTCGACGTTCCTGCGGATCCTGAACCGGATGCACGAACTGGTCGGCTCCGCCGCCCTGTCCGGCCGCGTGCTCCTCGACGGCGACGACATCTACGACCGCGGCCGCCGCATCACGCACGCCCGCCGCCACATCGGCATGGTCTTCCAGAAGCCGAACCCCTTCCCGGCGATGTCGATCTACGACAACGTCACCGCGGGCCTCAAGCTCGGCGGCATCAAGGCCGGCCGTGACGACAAGGACCGGCTGGTCGAGGAGTGCCTGACCAAGGCGGGCCTGTGGAAGGAGGTCCGCGATCGCCTCCGCCAGCCCGGCGGCGCGCTGTCGGGCGGCCAGCAGCAGCGTCTGTGCATCGCCCGCTCGCTGGCGGTACGCCCGCGCGTCCTGCTGATGGACGAGCCCTGCTCGGCCCTGGACCCGACGTCGACGCGTCGCATCGAGGAAACCATCCACGAGCTGAAGGAAGAGGTGACCATCGTGATCGTCACCCACAACATGCAGCAGGCGGCCCGCGTCTCCGACCAGTGCGCATTCTTCCTCGCCGAACAGGGCACCCCGGGCGTGATCGTCGAACACGGCGCCACCGACGCGATGTTCCACAGCCCCCAGGACCCCCGCACCACGGACTACGTGAACGGGCGGTTCGGCTGAGCGGTGCCCCGGCCGTCCCCTACGAAGGGATCTCCGCGATGACCGGTACCCCGTGCGCAACGCCCCCAGGACGAGGTGGCCGTGCGGTGCCGCTCGTGGGGGCGGTTCTCGGTGTCGCCGTCTCCGTGGCCCTCGTCGGGTGTGCCGTGCCCGGTGTTCCCGACGAGCCGTCGGCCGGCCCGCCCGCGTCCGCCCCGGTGGCCGAACCGGCCGTCCGGGGCGGGTCCGCAGGGCCCGTGGCGTCCGAGGTCCCCGCCCTGCCCCGCCCGGCGCGGACCCCGGCGGTGGCTCCTGTGCCGCCCGCGCCGACCGGCAGGGGCGTGGGGCCCCTGCCGTCCCCCTCACCCACACCGGCCGCGACCCCCGCGCTTCCGCCGTCCGAGAGCCCCGATCCGCTCCCGTCCGTGTCCCCGACTCCCCGCGTCACGCCCACGAGGAGCCCCTGGACGACACCGTCGCCCCGGACGACGCCCGGTGCACGCAGCGAGGACGGGTCGACCACCCTGCGGATCGGCGACTGGTCGGCCGAGGTCGTCCGGGGCGGTCAGGACGCCGTCGACGCGTGCGAGGACGCCGTGCAGTGGACGGGGCCGGACCTCGGGACCGAGGACGGGTACGCGCTGCGGACCGCCGTCGTCGTGGGCCACGAGTACTGCGGGGGCTTCGACCGGTTCGCCCAGCTGCCCGTGGGGACCACCGTCACCGCCACGACGCCGCGCGGCAGGTTCACGTACCGCGTCTACGCCCACCACGTCTCACCGGGCCGCGGCACGCCCTCCCACGGCCTCTACTGGGGCGACCTCACCCTCCAGTCCTGCGTCGGTGACGACACGGGCTTCAGCTATCTCGTCCGCGAGTGAGCGCGAGTGAGCGCGAGTGTTCGCGAGTGATCCGAGCCATCGAAGGAGAACGGTGTGGAGAAGGAACGGAGGGACGATCCCGGTCCCGTCACGAGCTTCGGCGTCCCCATGGGCGGGACGCTGTTCGCCGGCGGGGTGTGGACGGCCTGGCGCAGCGTCGTGCTCGTGCTCGTCGGTCTCGCCGGACTCCGGCTCGGTGCCGCCTACGGGTCGTGGGTCATCGGGGGCCTGTCCGCGCTCGTGCTGCTGGTGGCCGGGGTGTGGCTGCGGGCCTCGCTGCGCAGCCGGCTGGACGCGCGGCGCCTGGAGCGGAGGGCTGCCCGGGAGCGCGAGTGACGGCACCTGCCCGGCGCGCCTGCCCCGGCCGTGTGTTGTTCATCCGGGCTTCTCCCCTCGGAGTCGGCCAGGAGCCCTCATGCCGCCCGCCGCTGCCTAGCGTCGGTCGCGGAAACCGGAACCGTCACCTCGGCAACAGGAGTGTGCTGATGTCCCGTCCGCTCACCAGACCCTTCCACGAGGCGGGCGAACGGCTGCGCGGCCGGCGTGGACTGCGCGGCTCCGTCGTCGCGACGGTGGCCACCGTGGCCACGGCACTGCTCACCGCGGGCTCCCAGGCGCCGGGGCACCTCGGTGCACAGCAGGCGTCGCGCGACGGAGGGATGAGCGTGCCCGGCGGATTCGTGCCGCCGGACGCCGCGCTGCCGGAGGTTTCCTCGCAGGGCGACGACTCGTACCACGTCGAACTCCCGCCCCTGAAGGACGTGGAGGCCGTCGAGGAGGTGGGGGGCGAGGAGGCCGCGAAGCCGGCTCCCCGGCGCATCGAGACCGAGGCCGGGCTGCCGTCCACCGTGTTCGCCGCCTACCGACGGGCCAGTGCCTCGGTCGGGCGCACGGATCCCTCGTGCCGGCTGAAGTGGGAACTGCTCGCCGCCATCGGCAAGGTGGAGTCCGGGCACGCGAGCGGCGGCGCCGTGGACGCCGACGGCGACACCCTCACCCGTATCACCGGCCCCGCCCTCGACGGCAACGGCTTCGCGCTGATCCTCGACAGCGAGGGCGGGCGGTGGGACGGGGACGCCGTGTACGACCGGGCCGTCGGGCCCCTGCAGTTCCTGCCGACCACCTGGAAGACCTGGGGCGCCGACGGCAACGGCGACGGCACCGCGAACCCGAACAACATCTTCGACGCCGCCCTGGCCGCGGGACACTACCTGTGCGCGGGTGGGCGGGACCTCGGTACGGCCGCCGGACTGGAGCGGGCGATCCTCAGCTACAACTACTCGCGTGACTACCTGAACCTCGTCCTCGGCTGGATGGAGTTCTACCTGCGGGGTGTGCACGCCGTTCCCGACGGGACGGGCGTCGTCCCGGAGAGCCCAGGGGCGGCAGCGGGAACCCCGCCACCGGGCCGGTGACCGAGGCGGGGAGCGGGGCCGGGGGCGGCGCCGGGGGCGGGAACGGGAACGGCTCCGGCGGCGGTGCCACGGCCGCGCCTGACGGGCCCACGTCGCCCGAGCCGCCCACGCCGTCCGACGGTGCGAGTCCCGGCTCCACACCCGGGCCGTCCGCCACGCCGGATGACGGGCCCTCCGACGGGCCGGGGGGCCAGCCCTCCTCCACGCCGGGTGGCGAGCCCTCCGACGAGCCCACGCCGACTGGGACGCCGGGCGACACCGCCTCGCCCACTCCGGGCGAGAGTCCCTCGGAGACCACCCCGGAACCCGAGCCGTCGACCGAGGCCCCGGCGTCCCCCTCGCCCGGCGAGACCACCGGGAGCCCCGAGAGCCCTGAGAGCCCTGAGAGCCCTGAGAGCCCTGAGAGCCCTGAGCCCACCTCGTCCGACATCAGCGCCCCGGCCGCCGGCTGACCGGACCGCGGTGGGGAAGGCACCTGCCCGACACGGGTTCGGCCGGTGATCCGTTGCCGAGAATCCCGTGCCGGGCCTGCGCCCGGCGTCCCGCGGGGGGTGTTCCGAAGTGCGGGACACCTGCGGGCGGATGCGTCCAAGGGGGGGGTGAGGAGCGCATCCGCACTTCCCCCAGCGTGGGACGCGCGGGAGCGGAGCAGACAGCCGGGGGGAGTGCTACAGCCCAACTCCCGGTGAATCGGGGAACCCTTGGGGACGGCGGGCCGGCGGCGGGCGCCGCCCGGCTCGCGTGCCGCGGTGCCTCAGATGCCCGCCGCCTCGGACAGGTCCCGCTTGATCGCCGCCAGCAGGTCCGTCGCCTTGGCGCGGGCCGCGGGGAGGTCGGCGTGTGCCGTGACGGGCACCACGACCTCCAGGTAGCACTTCAGCTTCGGCTCCGTGCCGCTGGGACGGACGATCACGCGGGCGCCGTCGAGGGTGTAGCGCAGGCCGTCCGTGGGCGGCAGCGTGTCCGTGCCCCGGGTGAGGTCCTCGGCGTTCGTGACCGGCAGGCCCGCGAGCCGCGTGGGCGGCTGCTCGCGCAGGCGGCGCATGGCGTCGGCGATCACCGAGAGGTCCTGGACGCGGACCGAGAGCTGGTCGGTGGCGTGCAGGCCGTGTGCGACCGCGAGGTCGTCGAGGAGGTCGAGGAGGGTGCGGTCCTCCGCCTTGAGGGTGGAGGCCAGTTCCGTGATCAGGAGCGCCGCCGTGATGCCGTCCTTGTCGCGTACGCCGTCCGGGTCGACGCAGTAGCCGAGGGCCTCCTCGTAGCCGTACCGGAGGTTCTCGACGCGGGCGATCCATTTGAAGCCCGTGAGGGTCTCCTCGTGGGCCAGGCCCGCCTTCGCGGCGATGCGGCCGAGGAGGGAGGAGGAGACGATCGACTCCGCGAAGGTGCCCTGCGCTCCGCGGGTCACCAGGTGGGCGGCGAGGAGGGAGCCCACCTCGTCGCCGCGCAGCATCCGCCAGTCGTCGCCGTCCTGGACGGCCACCGCGCAGCGGTCCGCGTCCGGGTCGTTGGCGATGATCAGGTCGGGGTGCGTCTCCCGGGCCTTGGCGAAGGCCAGGTCCATCGCGCCGGGCTCCTCCGGGTTGGGGAACGCCACCGTGGGGAAGTCCGGGTCGGGGTCGGCCTGCTCGGGGACGAGGGCGGGGGCCGGGAAGCCCGCGCGGTCGAAGGCGGCGAGGAGGGTGTCCTTGCCGACGCCGTGCATGGCCGTGTAGACGGTGCGGGCGGTGCGGGGGGAGCCGGCGGCGAGGACGGCGTCCGTGCGGGCCAGGTAGGCGTGCAGGACGGCGTCGTCGAGGGTTTCCCAGCCTTCGGTGGGGCGGGGGACCGTGGTGAGGGAGGGGATGGCGGCGATCTCGGCGGCGATGTCCGTGTCGGCGGGCGGGACGATCTGGGAGCCGTCGCCGAGGTAGACCTTGTAGCCGTTGTCGCGGGGCGGGTTGTGGCTGGCGGTGACCTCCACGCCGGCGACCGCGCCGAGGTGCCTTATGGCGAAGGCGAGGACGGGGGTGGGCAGGGGGCGGGGGAGGACGGCGGCGCGGAGGCCGGCGCCGGTCATGACGGCGGCGGTGTCGCGGGCGAAGTCGGCCGACTTGTGGCGGGCGTCGTAGCCGATGACGACGAGGCCGTCCTCGTGGCCCTGCTTCCTGAGGTACGCGGCGAGACCGGCCGCGGCGCGGATGACGACCGTGCGGTTCATGCGCATCGGGCCGGCGCCGAGTTCGCCGCGGAGGCCGGCGGTGCCGAACTGGAGGGTGCCGGCGAAGCGGGCGGCGAGTTCGGTGACGTCCTTGGTGTCGATCAGGTGGGCCAGCTCGGCACGGGTGTCCGGGTCCGGGTCCTCGGCGAGCCATGACTGGGCCTGGGCGAGGAGGTCGTCTTGCACGGTCGGTCAGCCTCTCGTCGGGGGTGGTGCGGGTGCGGTGCGATGCCTGCGGCGCCTGCGGCTGTCCGGCGGGGGTTGATGGCGCGCGGGGGGTGCGGGTCTCGTCGGGGGGCGGGTCGGGGGGTGTCCGTCCTCGGGACGGCGCGGAATCGGTCTCTTACCGACGTACCCGTGTTGACGCGCCAACCGCTGCGGGCGGACACCCCCGGACCCGCCCCCTTCCCGCCGTGCGCGGCTGCCGCGCCATGGGACGCCGTGCGCCCCGTCCGGGTGCCGGTTACAGGCGGGCCAGGACCTGGGTCAGGAGGGAGCCCATCCGGGTGGCGGAGTCGCGGCCTGCCTGGAGGACCTCCTCGTGGTTGAGGGGCTCTCCGGTCATGCCGGCGGCGAGGTTGGTGACGAGGGAGATGCCGAGGACCTCCGCGCCGGCCTCGCGTGCCGCGATGGCCTCCAGGACCGTCGACATGCCCACCAGGTCCGCGCCGATCACGCGGGCCATGCGGATCTCGGCCGGCGTCTCGTAGTGCGGGCCGGGGAACTGGGCGTAGACGCCTTCCTCCAGCGTGGGGTCGACCTCCTTGCACAGGGCGCGCAGGCGGGGCGAGTAGAGGTCGGTCAGGTCGACGAAGTTCGCGCCCACGATGGGGGAGGTCGCCGTGAGGTTGATGTGGTCGCTGATCAGGACCGGCTGGCCGGGGCGCATGCCCTCGCGCAGGCCGCCGCAGCCGTTGGTGAGCACGATCGTCTTGCTGCCGGCGGCGACGGCGGTGCGGACGCCGTGCGCCACGGCGGCGACGCCGCGGCCCTCGTAGTAGTGCGTGCGGCCGAGGAAGACCAGGGCGCGCTTGTCGCCGATCCGGTACGAGCGGATCTTGCCGCCGTGCCCGGCGACCGCGGGCGGCGGGAACCCGGGCAGCTCGGTGACGTGGAACTCGGCCTCGGGAGCGCCCAGGGCGTCCACGGCCGGTGCCCAGCCCGAGCCCATCACGAGGGCGACGTCGTGGGACTCGGCGCCGGTCAGTTCGCGCAGGCGAGCGGCGGCGGCGTCGGCGGCGGCGTAGGGGTCGCCCTGGATGTCGTCCGGAAGAAGAGATGCGTTCACGCGGACGAGGGTAGCCGGTCTGGTCCTACGCGCGTAGATGATGAGGTCACGGGATTGCGATCGTTGTCTTGTCGTTTCCGACGAGCGGGGGTCGAGAAGGGGCGTCACGGTCATTCGTCGGCGACGAGGACGTCCTTGTCGTTGAAGGCCTCGACGATGAAGATCAGCAGCCGGCCCCGGCTGACCGTGTACTCCACGATGATGTTCTGGGTGAGCCGGATCGTACGGTCGTCGCCGGTCGAGCCTATGGGGCGCGACACCGAGAGGAAGGGGTCGCGGGCCAGCAGGGAGATGCCCTTGTCGAAGGCGATGCGCTGGTGGTCGTCGAGCCGGTCACGGGCCTCGGCCGCCTGCACCGTGAAGTAGACGTCGTACGTGGTGGGGGACATGCGCTCTCCCGTGGGCGTCGGTCCCCCCAGTCTAGGAGCCGGGGGCCGGGGTCAGCAGGGCCTCTTGCGGAGCTCCATCACGTAGTCGTGGGGCGCGCCCGCCGATTCGGCGGCGTCCGCGATCCCGCCCAGGTAGCGGGCGGAGGGCAGACCGCCCTCGTAGCCGTTGAGAACATAGACCCACGCGCCCTCCTCGCCCTCCAGGGTGTGCACGCGGATGCGCATCCGGCGATAGACGCCGAGGCCGACGCCCACCCACCGGTCGAGTGACTCCTCGTCCATGGGTGCGACGTCGTAGAGGGCGACGAAGACCTGGGAGCCGGGTGACTCGACGAGCGTCGAGAGCGCGCCCTCCCAGCCCATGTGCTCGCCGCCGAACGTCAGCCGCCAGTCGTTCATCCACCCCGTGGCCCGCATCGGCGAGTGGGGGGCGCGGCGGGACATCAGCCGCGCGTCGAGGTTGCCGGCGTAGGCGGCGTAGAGCGACATGGCTCGAGAGTACGGCAGTCGGCCAGCGCGTCACTTCCGTGCCAGGGGTACCTGTGGTAGCTCGGGCAGCCCCCCGGGGCAGTCGCACATCGAAGGGTGCGGGACAATGGAGTACGTGACTCGGATCGTGATCATCGGTGGCGGACCCGGCGGATACGAGGCGGCGCTGGTAGCCGCCCAGCTCGGTGCGGAGGTGACCGTCGTCGACTGCGACGGTCTGGGCGGAGCGTCGGTGCTGACCGACTGCGTGCCGTCGAAGACCCTGATCGCCACGGCCGAGGTGATGACCACCTTCGACTCCTCGTACGAGGAGCTGGGCATCATCGTCGCCGACGACACCCCCCACGTGGAGCAGGCCGCCCGGGTGGTCGGCGTGGACCTCGGCAAGGTCAACCGACGGGTGAAGCGGCTCGCGCTCGCCCAGTCGCACGACATCACCGCCGCCGTGACGCGGGCCGGAGCGCGCGTGATGCGCGGCCGCGGGCGGCTGGAGGGCATGCAGGCGCTCGACGGATCGCGCAAGGTCGTCGTCCGGGCCGCGGACGGGAGCGAGGAGACGCTCGTCGCGGACGCGGTGCTCATCGCCACCGGCGGGCACCCCCGTGAGCTGCCCGACGCCCGGCCCGACGGTGAGCGGATCCTGAACTGGACGCAGGTCTACGACCTCGACGAGCTCCCCGAGGAGCTGATCGTGGTCGGGTCCGGTGTGACCGGTGCCGAGTTCGCGGGCGCCTACCAGGCACTCGGTTCCAAGGTCACGCTGGTCTCCTCCCGGGACCGGGTGCTGCCGGGCGAGGACCCGGACGCGGCCGCCGTCCTGGAGGACGTCTTCCGACGGCGCGGCATGAACGTCATGGCGCGTTCGCGGGCCGCCTCCGCCAAGCGGGTCGGCGACCGGGTCGAGGTCACCCTCTCCGACGGCCGGGTCATCACCGGCTCGCACTGCCTGATGGCCGTCGGCGCCATCCCCAACACCGAGGGCATGGGACTGGAGGAGGCCGGGGTCCGGCTGAAGGAGTCCGGGCACATCTGGACCGACCGGGTCTCGCGCACCAGCGCCCCCGGCGTCTACGCCGCCGGTGACGTCACGGGGATCTTCGCCCTGGCGTCCGTCGCGGCCATGCAGGGCCGTATCGCGATGTACCACTTCCTCGGCGACGCGGTGGCCCCGCTGAACCTGAAGACCGTCTCGTCCAACGTCTTCACCGACCCCGAGATCGCCACCGTCGGCTACAGCCAGGCCGACGTCGACGGCGGTGTCATCGACGCCCGGGTGGTGAAGCTGCCGCTGCTGCGCAATCCGCGCGCGAAGATGCAGGGCATCCGGGACGGCTTCGTCAAGATCTTCTGCCGTCCGGGGACGGAGATCGTGGTGGGCGGTGTGGTGGTGGCGCCGCGCGCTTCCGAACTCATCCATCCGATCTCGATCGCCGTCGACAACAATCTGACGGTCGAACAGATCGCGAACGCGTTCACCGTCTACCCCTCCCTTTCGGGGTCGATCGCGGAGGTGGCCCGCCAGCTCCACACCCGGAAGGCCACCGGCGAGGCCTGACGCTCCGGACGGCCGAAAGTGACTCCTCGCTGGTCACGGGGAGTTGCCGACCATGCGTTCGGCATAGGCGGCCCGGGTAGGCTGCTATACCACTTCCCGCTGACGTGTGCGAACAACTTCTGTTATTCGGCGCAAACTGCTGAAACCAGACGGTCGTTGGGGTTACTGTCAGTTTCGTGTTCGCTGCAGAACGTCGCCAGTTGATCCTCGAAATGGTGCGCGCCAACGGAGCCGTGTCGCTCCGTGAGCTCGCCCGCGTCGTCCAGACCTCCGAAGTGACCGTACGGCGGGACGTGCGCGCACTGGAGGCAGAAGGACTCCTAGACCGCCGGCACGGCGGTGCGGTATTGCCGGGCGGATTCACGCGGGAATCCGGCTTTCCGCAGAAGTCGCATCTCGCGACCGCCGAGAAGACCGCCATCGCCGACCTCGCCGCGAATTTCGTGGAGGAGGGCGAGGCGATCGTGGTCGGGGCCGGTACGACCACCCAGGAGCTGGCCCGCCGGCTCGCCCGGGTCCCCGGCCTGACCGTCGTCACCAACTCCCTGCTCGTGGCACAGGCCCTGGCCCATGCCAACCGGGTGGAGGTGGTGATGACCGGTGGCACGCTCCGCGGTTCCAACTACGCCCTCGTGGGGTCGGGTGCCGAGCAGTCCCTCCAGGGTCTGCGGGTGTCCCGGGCCTTCCTCTCCGGTAGCGGCCTGACCGCCGAACGCGGTCTGTCCACGTCCAACATGCTCTCGGCCTCCGTCGACCGGGCTCTCGTCCAGGCCGCCGCCGAGGTGGTGGTCCTCGCGGACCACACCAAGCTCGGTACGGACACCATGTTCCAGACCGTGCCCACCGATGTGATCACCCGTCTCGTGACCGACGAGCCGCCGGCCCACGACGACCGCGCCGCCACGGAGCTGCAGGCGCTGGCGGACCAGGGCGTCCAGATCGCCGTGGCCGGTACGGGAGCCTCGGGAAACTCCGGTACCACGGGCGGTGAGGGCAACCCGGCGCGCCAGCGCCGGGACGTTCCACTCCCGGGCCCCCGGCGCGGTCAGGTCCCGGGTGCCGGGTCGCCCCTGCGTACGGCGGCCGTCCTCGGCGAGCAGTCGGCGGGCGGGGAGCGGGCGAGGGTGGCCGATCTGCGCCGGCGGTGACGGGGCGTGACCCGGGCCTGAGCGGGCCGCCCTGAGAGGCGGTCCGGCACGTCGTCAAGTCGCCCGGGCGCCTTCCTGAGCGGCCGTCAGGGGGGCGGCGGCGATCGCCGCACCCTCGGCGTGCGCCCGTCGGGACCACGCGTACCGCCCCGGTGGGACACGTCGCGCAGGCGAACGGCCCACAAGGAACGGGAAGCGCCCGGCGGACGGGCGATGCCGTCCGCCGGGCGCTCAGGATGTCCTGCGACCGCTCAGTCCTTGATCTCGCAGATCAGGGCGCCCGAGGTGATCGACGCGCCCACGTCCGCGGTCAGGCCCTTGATGGTCCCGGCCTTGTGGGCGTTGAGGGGCTGCTCCATCTTCATCGCCTCGAGTACGACGATCAGGTCGCCCTCCTTGACGGCCTGACCCTCCTCCACGGCGATCTTGACGATGGTGCCCTGCATCGGCGACGCGAGGCTGTCGCCGGACGCGACCGGGCCCGACTTCTTCGCGGCGCGGCGCTTGGGCTTGGCGCCGGCGGCGAGGCCGGTGCGGGCCAGCGACATGCCGAGGGAGGACGGGAGGGAGACCTCCAGGCGCTTGCCACCGACCTCGACGACGACCGTCTCGCGGTCCAGCTCCTCCTCGGCCTCCGCGTCGGCGGGTGCGGTGAAGGGTTTGATGTCGTTGGCGAACTCGGTTTCGATCCAGCGGGTGTGGACCGTGAAGGGGGCGGTGGAGCCGGACAGT
>NZ_JBVKBE010000026.1:0-51682 GCF_055657325.1 Streptomyces sp. NPDC107562
TGTACTCACCCGAGAATCTCTCTCGCGGCTTTCCTCCGGGCGCTTCCCTTCGGTCTTGCGTTTCCGACTCTATCAGATCTTTTCTCGATCCGATTTCCTCGGTGCTTTCCAGGTTCACGCTTGCGCGTTTCCCTTTCCGGCGCTTCCGACTTTATCAGAGGTTCCGAGTCGGAATTTCCGCCCCGCTCCGGGGACAGTCTCCGGCACAGAGTGGCCGGGTTCCCGGGGGAGCGAGCCGTAAACGTACTGGAGCGGGGCGCCCCGATGCAAATCGAGGCGCCCCGCTCCAAGTCCGCGCGTACGAACGGTCGTACGCGGGTCAGACCTCCACGACGACCGGCAGGATCATCGGCCTGCGGCGGTACCTGTCGGAGACCCACTTGCCCAGCGTGCGGCGGATCAGCTGCTGCAGCTGGTGGGGTTCGACGACGCCGTCCTGGGCGGAGCGCTCCAGGACCTCGGTGATCTTCGGAAGGACGTCGACGAAGGCCGAGTCCTCGATTCCGGAGCCACGGGCCTGGACGTGCGGGCCACCCGTGATCTTTCCGGTGGAGGAGTCCACGACGACGAAGACCGAGATGATGCCCTCCTCGCCAAGGATCTTGCGGTCCTTCAGGGCCGGCTCGCCCACGTCGCCGACCGAGAGGCCGTCGACGTACACATAGCCGGCCTGGACCTTGCCGGAGATCTTCGCCTTGCCCTCGACGAGGTCGACGGCGACGCCGTCCTCGGCGATCACGATGCGGTCGTGCGGGACGCCGGTGAGGGCGCCCAGTTCGGCGTTGGCGCGCAGGTGGCGCCATTCGCCGTGGACCGGCATCAGGTTGCGCGGTCTGCAGATGTTGTAGAAGTACAGGAGCTCGCCCGCCGAGGCGTGGCCGGAGACGTGCACCTTGGCGTTGCCCTTGTGGACGACGTTGGCTCCCCAGCGGGTGAGGCCGTTGATGACGCGGTAGACCGCGTTCTCGTTGCCGGGGATCAGGGACGACGCCAGGATCACCGTGTCGCCGTCGACGATGCGGATCTGGTGGTCCCGGTTGGCCATGCGGGACAGGGCCGCCATCGGTTCGCCCTGCGAGCCCGTGCAGACGAGGACCACCTCGCTGTCCGGCAGGTCGTCGAGCGTCTTGACGTCGACGACGAGGCCCGGCGGGACACGCAGGTAGCCGAGGTCCCTCGCGATACCCATGTTGCGGACCATGGAGCGGCCGACGAAGGCGACCCGGCGGCCGTACTCGTGAGCGGCGTCCAGGATCTGCTGGATGCGGTGGACATGGCTGGCGAAGCTCGCCACGATGATCCGCTTGCGGGCGGACCCGAAGACCTGGCGCAGGACGTTGGAGATGTCGCGCTCGGGCGGCACGAAGCCGGGGACCTCGGCGTTCGTGGAGTCCGAGAGCAGGAGGTCGATGCCTTCCTCGCTCAGGCGTGCGAACGCGTGCAGGTCCGTGAGCCGGCCGTCCAGCGGGAGCTGGTCCATCTTGAAGTCACCGGTGTGCACGACCATGCCGGCGGGCGTGCGGATGGCGACCGCGAGCGCGTCCGGGATGGAGTGGTTGACCGCGACGAACTCGCAGTCGAAGGGACCGACACGCTCGCGATGGCCCTCGGCGACCTCGAGCGTGTAGGGCCGGATGCGGTGTTCCTGGAGCTTGGCCTCGATCAGGGCGAGGGTCAGCTTGGAGCCGATCAGCGGGATGTCCGGCTTCTCGCGGAGCAGGAAGGGGACACCGCCGATGTGGTCCTCGTGGCCGTGCGTGAGGACGATGCCCTCGATGTCGTCGAGGCGGTCCCGGACGGACGAGAAGTCCGGCAGGATCAGGTCGATTCCGGGCTGCTCCTCCTCGGGGAAGAGCACTCCGCAGTCGACGATCAGCAGGCGGCCGCCGTACTCGAAGACCGTCATGTTGCGGCCGATCTCACCGAGGCCGCCGAGTGGGGTGACCCGCAGGCCGCCTTCGGGAAGCGGCGGCGGCGAGCCGAGTTCAGGATGCGGATGACTCAAAAGACTCTCCTCACCACACGCGCCACGTACCGGTGGGCACGTGGCGCGCGTGACGTTCGTGCAGAAGCAGTTGTCGTTGTGGGGCGCGGGCACCGGTGGCCCGCTTATTCAGTTGTGAAGTCCCTACGCGCCCTGTCGGGCGAAGTCTGTTGTTAGAGCTGTACCCCGCCGGCGGCAAGATCGATCTTGAGTTGCTCGATCTCCTGCGGTGTGAGCTCGACCATGGGGGGCCGCAGCGGGCCGCCCGGCAGTGACTGCAGGGCGAGCGCGGCCTTGGTGGTCATGACGCCCTGGGTGCGGAACATGCCCGTGTAGACGGGGAGCAGCTTCTGGTGGATCTCGGTCGCCTTCTGGACGTCACCGCTGGTGTACGCCTCGACCAGCTGGCGCAGCTCGGGGGTGACCACGTGCCCGACGACGGAGACGAAGCCGACGGCGCCCACGGAGAGCAGCGGCAGGTTGAGCATGTCGTCACCGGAGTACCAGGCGAGGCCCGAGCGCGCGATGGCCCAGCTCGCCCGGCCGAGGTCGCCCTTGGCGTCCTTGTTGGCGACGATCCGCGGGTGCTCGGCGAGGCGGACCAGGGTCTCCGTGTTGATCGGGACGCCGCTGCGGCCGGGGATGTCGTAGAGCATGACCGGCAGCTCGGCGGCGTCGGCGACGGCCGTGAAGTGGCGGTACAGGCCCTCCTGCGGGGGCTTGTTGTAGTACGGCGTCACGACCAGCAGGCCGTGCGCGCCGGTGCGCTCCGCCGCGCGGGCCAGCTCGATGCTGTGGTGGGTGTCGTTCGTGCCGACGCCGGCGACGACGTGGGCGCGGTCGCCCACGGCCTCCAGGACGGCTCGTACGAAGTCCGTTTTCTCCGCGTCGCTGGTGGTCGGGGACTCGCCGGTGGTGCCGTTGACGATCAGGCCGTCGTTGCCTGCGTCCACCAGGTGCGTGGCGAGCCGCTGCGCGCCGTCGAGGTCGAGTGCGCCGTCCGCCGTGAAGGGCGTGACCATGGCGGTAAGGACCCGCCCGAAGGGGGTCTGCGGAGTGGAGGTCGGAGCCATGGGTTACACGCTACTCGTTGCTCAAGGCGCGGTCTGCCCTCGGGATGCGGGAAAAGTCTGGACAAAGATGGATCCCGGCACTGCCTGCTCGGGGGTTCAAGCAGTGCCGGGTCCGTTTGATCAGGCTAGATGAACTTCTCCGAATGCCGCAATACGGACATTTCGCCCGACTGACCCGTACATCTGTGCCTGGCAGGGACCGCCGGGCACTCCCGGAGAATCGCTCGGTGCGTTACGGCGCGACCCGGCCGTTGGCGTTGAAGGCGGCGTACGTGAGCGGCATGAGCCGGGCCCACTCCGCCTCCATCTTCTCGCCGACCATCTCGATCTCCCGCTGCGGGAAGGACGGGACCTGGGCCAGCTCGTGTTGGGTACGCAGACCGAGGAAGTGCATCAGCGAGCGGGCGTTGCACGTGGCGTACATCGAGGAGAACAGTCCGACCGGCAGCACGGCCCGCGCCACCTCACGGGCGACGCCCTCCGCGAGCAGCTTCTGGTAGGCGGCGTAGGCCTGCTGGTACGACTCGTCGAGCACACGGTGGACCGTGTCGTACTGCGCCGGCGTCCCCTCCACGAAGGTGTACTTGCCGGGGCGGCCCTCCTGGACCAGCTTCCGGGAGGTGTCGGGGACGTAGAACACGGGCTGGAGCTCGCGGTACCGACCCGACTCCTCGTTGTACGACCAGCCGACCCGGTGCCGCATGAACTCCCGGAAGACGAAGATCGGCGCGCTGATCAGGAACGTCATCGAGTTGTGCTCGAAGGGGCTGCCGTGCCGGTCCCTCATCAGGTAGTTGATCAGACCCTTCGAGCGCTCCGGGTCCTTCTGCAACTCGGCGAGGGACTGCTCGCCCTGGGTCGAGACACGAGCGGCGAACAGGACGTCCGAGTCGGAGGCGCTGGACTTCACCAGTTCGACCGTAACATCACCGCGCAGGGCGATGTCGGGGTGGGGGGCATCGGCGGAGGTCAAGAGGGTCCTTCCGGTCACGGCTTGGGTGGCGCCCACTCTACTCAGTGCCTTGAGCGAAGTTTTTCCCGGTAAGACGGCACTTCGTCGGGTACTCGCGCGTCTGTACTGATGACAGTCGTTCATCCGAACCCCAGGGTTCCCAGCGTCCTCGGAGAGGAGCACGACCCCGATGTTCCGTCGGCGTGAGCCCATACCCTTCGCCTTCGTCGCCGAAGCGGACCGGTTCCGCAGCAACGTCACTCCCCCACCCCGCCGCCGCGCGTCCGCCGGGCAGATCGCCGGGCGCTGGCTGTTCGGTCTCGGCATCGTGGCGGGGCTGGCCGGCTCCCTGGTGATCGGGACGCCGGCGCTGGAGCAGGATCACCTCTCGACGCCGACGCGGCAGTCACAGGCCTCCGACGGCCACTGAGCGGGCCCGCTCCTCGGACGGACCCCCAAGGGTGGTGGGCGCGGACACGGGTCGATAGCCTCACCGGGCACAGCCCATGCATGGATGAGCGAGGACCCAGCCGTGCCCCTGTCCTTCCTGACGGCCGACAGCGCCTTCGACACAGCCGACGACGTCGCGCTGCCGTTCGACGACCGCGACCGCTGGCGGCGGCCCTACCGCCCAGGTCCCTGGCGGGTGGGCGCGGCCGCGGTGTGGCTGCTGCTCGCCTCGTACGTGCTGTTCGCGGCGGTGATCATCGCCCTGACGGGTACGCCGTCCAGCGCCGCGGTGGTCTTCGGCATCGCGCTCGTCGTCATCGCCGTCGCCCTGCGGCTGCTGCGCATGGGCGTGTGGGTCAGCGCACACGGGCTGCGTCAGGTGCGCTTCCTGCACACCCGGACGCTCTCGTGGGACCGGGTGGCCGCCGTGCGGACGCTGCAGCAGCCGGTCCGCTGGCTGGGGCTGCCGCGCACGGTGCAGGGCCAGGCGCTGATCCTCGTACGCAAGGACCGCGCCGCCGACGACGTGCCGTACCTGCTGACCACGCACAACGCCGACTTCCTGGCGCGTTCCGGCGCCTTCGACCGGGCGGCGGACGCGGTGGAGGCCTGGGCGGCGGAGTACCGGCAGGGCTGAGCCGTTCGCTGGAATCAGGCCTGGACGGGCCCGCCCTCGTGGAGCGCGATCGCCCGCTGCATTGCCTTGCGGGCACGGGGCGTGTCGCGGGCGTCCTGATAGGCGACGGCCAGGCGGAACCAGGCACGCCAGTCGTCCGGCGCCGCCTCCGTCTCGGCCTTGCGCCGGGAGAAGACCTCGTCGGCCGAGTCACGGTCGATACGGCCGCTGGGCAGCCGCTTGAGCTCGTCGGCGGGCAGACCGCCCTCGGCGTCGAGTTCGGCGGCGAGCCGGTTGGCCCTGCGGACGAACTGCGTGTTCTTCCACAGGAACCACAGACCGATCACCGGCAGGACCAGCACCGCGACACCGAACGTGACGGTGAGAACCGTGCCTGTCCGAATGAGCAGCACGCCGCGGCTGCCGACCAGGACGAAGTAGAAGACCAGGACGGCGGCCGTGACGAGGTAGGAGAGTTTCGCGCGCATGAGGATCCGGCTCAGCCCAGGTCCAGGAAGTTTTCCAGGCCGAACGTGAGCCCCGGCGTGCTCACGACACGACGGGCGCCCAGCAGGATGCCCGGCATGAAGCTGCTGTGGTGCAGCGAGTCGTGCCGGACGGTGAGGGTCTCGCCCTCGCCGCCGAGCAGGACCTCCTGGTGCGCGAGCAGACCGCGCAGACGCACCGCGTGCACGGGCACGCCGTCCACGTCGGCGCCGCGCGCCCCCTCCAGGGCCGTGACCGTGGCGTCCGGCGCGGGCGCCGAGCCCGCCTTGGCGCGGGCCTCGGCGATGAGCTGGGCGGTGCGGGTCGCGGTGCCGCTGGGGGCGTCGACCTTGCCCGGATGGTGCAGCTCCACGACCTCGACGGACTCGAAGTAGGGCGCGGCGATCTGCGCGAACTTCATGGTGAGGACGGCCCCGAGGGAGAAGTTGGGCGCGATCAGCACGCCCGTCTCCGGGGACTGCTCCAGCCAGCCGCGCAACTGCGCGAGGCGCTCGTCGGTCCAGCCCGTCGTACCGACGACGGCGTGGATGCCGTGCCGTACGCAGAAGTCGAGGTTGCCCATGACCGAGGCGGGGGTGGTGAGTTCGACGGCGACCTCGGCGCCGGCCTCGGCCAGGGTCTCCAGCTTGTCGCCCCGGGAGAGGGCGGCGACCAGCTCCATGTCCTCGGCGGCCTCGACCGCCCGTACCGCCTCGGAGCCGATACGGCCCTTCGCGCCGAGTACCGCCACGCGCAGCTTGCTCATGTTCTTGCTTCCTTACCGATGACGGGTTCGGGGGTCAGGCGACGGCATCGTGCAGACGCGACGCCTGCTTGTCCTTCAGCGGGCCGATGACCGACAGCGAGGGCCGTTGCCCCAGGACGTCGCGCGCGACGGCGCGGACCTCGTCGGGGGTCACCGCCGCTATCCGGGCCAGCATGTCGTCGACGGACATCTGCTCGCCCCAGCACAGCTCGCTCTTGCCGATACGGTTCATCAGCGCGCCGGTGTCCTCCAGGCCGAGGACGGTGGATCCACGGAGCTGGCCTACGGCCCGGGCGATCTCCTCGTCGGACAGGCCGTGCTCGGCGACGTGGTCGAGTTCGTCGCGGCAGATCTTCAGCACGTCGTGCACCTGCGACGGACGGCAGCCGGCGTACACGCCGAACAGGCCGCAGTCGGCGAAGCCGGAGGTGTACGAGTAGACGCTGTAGGCCAGGCCGCGCTTCTCCCGCACCTCCTGGAAGAGGCGCGAGGACATGCCGCCGCCCAGGGCGGTGTTCAGCACGCCCAGGGACCAGCGGCGGTCATCCGTGCGTGCCAGACCCGGCATGCCGAGCACCACGTGGGCCTGCTCGGTCTTGCGGCCGATCAGCTCGACGCGGCCGGTGGCACGCAGGGCGCGGCGGCCGTCGCGCGGGGCGATGGGCTGGGCGGCGAGGTCCTTGAGGGCGCCCGCCTTCTCGAAGGCCGCGCGCACCAGGCGTACGACCTTGTTGTGGTCGACGTTGCCGGCGCAGGCGACCACGAGGTGTGTCGGGTCGTAGTGCTTCTTGTAGAAGCGGCGGATGCGGTCGGCGGTGAGGGCGTTGACGGTGTCGACCGTGCCGAGGACCGGGCGGCCGAGCGCGTTGTCGCCGAACATCGTGTGCGCGAACAGGTCGTGCACACAGTCGCCCGGGTCGTCCTCGGTCATCGCGATCTCTTCGAGGATCGCGCCGCGCTCGACGTTCACGTCCTCTTCGAGGATGAGCGAGCCGGTCAGCATGTCGCAGACGACGTCGATGGCGAGCGGCAGGTCGGCGTCGAGCACGCGCGCGTAGTAGCACGTGTACTCCTTCGCCGTGAACGCGTTCATCTCGCCGCCGACCGCGTCGAGCGCCGAGGAGATGTCCAGGGCGCTTCTGCGCTGCGTGCCCTTGAAGAGCAGATGCTCCAGGTAGTGCGTGGCGCCGTTCAGGGACGGCGTCTCGTCACGGGAGCCGACGTGCGCCCAGATGCCGAAGGTCGCGGAGCGCACGGAGGGCAGCGTCTCGGTGACGATGCGCAGGCCACCGGGGAGGGTGGTCTTGCGCACCGTACCGATGCCGCCCTCGCCCTTGATGAGGGTTTGGGTACGGGCGACGGCCCGCGCCTCCGAGGAGGAGCGGGCCGTCACCTGGGAGCCACGGGACGTCACTGGTCGGCGTCGTCCTTCTTGTCCTCGGATGCTTCCTCGCCCTCGATCACGGGGATCAGGGAGAGCTTGCCGCGGGAGTCGATCTCGGCGATCTCGACCTGGACCTTGTGGCCCACGCCGAGCACGTCCTCGACGTTCTCCACGCGCTTGCCGCCGGCCAGCTTGCGGATCTGCGAGATGTGCAGCAGACCGTCCTTGCCGGGCAGCAGGGAGACGAACGCGCCGAAGGTGGTCGTCTTGACGACCGTGCCCAGGTAGCGCTCGCCGACCTCGGGCATCGTCGGGTTGGCGATGCCGTTGATCGTGGCGCGGGCGGCCTCGGCGGCCGGGCCGTCGGCGGCACCGATGTAGATCGTGCCGTCGTCCTCGATCGTGATCTCGGCGCCGGTGTCCTCCTGGATCTGGTTGATCATCTTGCCCTTGGGGCCGATGACCTCACCGATCTTGTCGACCGGGATCTTCACGGTGATGATCCGCGGCGCGTTCGGGGACATCTCGTCGGGCCGGTCGATGGCCTCCATCATCACGTCGAGGATGTGGAGACGCGCGTCCCGGGCCTGCTTGAGGGCGGCGGCGAGCACGGAGGCCGGGATGCCGTCCAGCTTGGTGTCCAGCTGGAGGGCGGTCACGAACTCCTTGGTGCCGGCGACCTTGAAGTCCATGTCGCCGAAGGCGTCCTCCGCACCGAGGATGTCGGTGAGGGTGACGTAGTGCGTCTCGCCCTCGATGTCCTGGGAGATCAGGCCCATGGCGATACCGGCGACGGGGGCCTTCAGCGGCACACCGGCGTTCAGCAGCGACATGGTGGAGGCGCAGACCGAGCCCATGGACGTCGAGCCGTTGGAGCTCAGCGCCTCGGAGACCTGGCGGATCGCGTAGGGGAACTCCTCGCGCGTCGGCAGGACCGGCACCAGGGCGCGCTCGGCGAGGGCGCCGTGGCCGATCTCGCGGCGCTTCGGGGAGCCGACGCGGCCGGTCTCGCCGGTGGAGTACGGCGGGAAGTTGTAGTTGTGCATGTAGCGCTTGCGGGTCACCGGGGAGAGGGTGTCCAGCTGCTGCTCCATGCGGAGCATGTTCAGGGTGGTGACGCCCAGGATCTGGGTCTCGCCACGCTCGAACACCGCGGAACCGTGCACGCGCGGGATGGCCTCGACCTCGGCGGCGAGCGTACGGATGTCCGTGACGCCGCGGCCGTCGATGCGCTTCTTCTCCTTGATCACGCGCTCGCGGACCAGCTGCTTGGTGAGCGAGCGGTACGCGGCGGAGATCTCCTTCTCGCGGCCCTCGAACTCCGGCAGGAGCTTCTCGGCGGCGAGGGTCTTCACGCGGTCCAGCTCGGACTCGCGCTCCTGCTTGCCGGCGATGGTGAGCGCCTGGGCGAGCTCGGGCCTGACCGCGGCGGAGAGCGCCTCCAGGACGTCGTCCTGGTAGTCGAGGAAGATCGGGAACTCGCCGGTCGGCTTGGCGGCCTTGGCGGCGAGGTCGGACTGCGCCTTGCACAGGACCTTGATGAAGGGCTTCGCGGCCTCCAGACCGGCGGCGACGACCTCCTCGGTCGGCGCCTCGGCGCCGCCCTCGACCAGCTTGATGGTCTTCTCGGTGGCCTCGGCCTCGACCATCATGATCGCGACGTCGCCGTCCTCCAGGACGCGGCCCGCGACGACCATGTCGAAGACGGCGTCCTCGAGCTCGGTGTGCGTCGGGAAGGCCACCCACTGGCCGCGGATCAGCGCGACGCGGACGCCGCCGATCGGGCCGGAGAAGGGCAGGCCGGCCAGCTGCGTGGACGCGGAGGCGGCGTTGATCGCCACGACGTCGTACAGGTGGTCGGGGTTGAGCGCCATGATCGTGGCGACGACCTGGATCTCGTTGCGCAGGCCCTTCTTGAAGGACGGGCGCAGCGGGCGGTCGATGAGGCGGCAGGTGAGGATCGCGTCCTCGGAGGGCCGGCCCTCACGGCGGAAGAAGCTGCCGGGGATCTTGCCGGCGGCGTACATCCGCTCCTCGACGTCCACCGTGAGGGGGAAGAAGTCGAGCTGGTCCTTGGGGTTCTTGGAGGCGGTGGTGGCCGACAGCACCATGGTGTCGTCGTCCAGGTACGCCACGGCGGAGCCGGCGGCCTGCTTGGCCAGGCGGCCCGTCTCGAAGCGGATGGTGCGGGTGCCGAACGCGCCGTTGTCGATAACGGCCTCGGCGTAGTGGGTCTCGTTCTCCACTAGCGTTTTCTCCTCGTCTTCGTCCCTCCTCGCCCGTGTGGCGGGGGGACGGTGGCGGAGAAGCGCTCCGTCTGGTGCGGGCCGGTCTTCGATCGAAGCACCCGGGTCACTTCCCCCGGGGGCCACTACCGAGGACCGGCGGCGGCGCGGTGCGCTCCTCCTCGTTCGTCTTGTGTGATCTCGCCTACCCCGGTGGGCGGGCGGATTCACGCTGCGTCGTGCCTGCAGCGTCGTGCGTACAGCGGTCGTGCGTCGTGCTTACAGCGGTCGTGCGTACAACGGTCGTGCGTCATGCGTTGTGCTACCACACTACAAAGGGGTGGTGACACTCCGCACGTACAGCAAAGGGAGCGGCCCCCTGGTCGTGGGAACCGCTCCCTTCACGGTGTCTTACTTGGCGCCCGCCGCACCGCGGCGGATGCCGAGGCGGTCGACCAGCGCACGGAAGCGCTGGATGTCCTTCTTGGCGAGGTACTGCAGCAGCCGGCGGCGCTGACCGACCAGGATCAGCAGACCACGACGGGAGTGGTGGTCGTGCTTGTGGGTCTTGAGGTGCTCGGTCAGGTCGGAGATCCGACGGGACAGCAGAGCGACCTGGACCTCGGGGGTGCCGGTGTCACCCTCCTTGGTACCGAACTCGGAGATGATCTGCTTCTTCGTAGCGGCGTCGAGCGACACGCGTACTCCTCATAGTCTGTGACAGGCCACCGAGTGCCCCCGGTCTGCGTCTCGGGGAAGCTTCCATGACTCGGAAGGCGGGATCCGCTGGGCGCGGCCACCAGGGCCCAAGGCTCCGGGGCGCGTACACAAACGGCCGTCAGCCAGGGTACCAGCTGGTGAGGACCGCTCCGCCCACGGTCGGCGAACCACCCTGACGGCGAGGGAGCGGCCACTAGGGTGAACGGTCGGATCGTCGTCGGTACGTGTACGTCGGGAAGGGGTCGCTGCGCAATGGCGGAGACGGAAGCGGAGATCAAGGCGCGCAAGGAGCGGGAGCGGGACGAGCTGTACGCGCTCGACATCTCGGACGTCGAATGGCTCAGCGCGCCGGGCACCGAGGAGCAGGAGGAACGGGTGGAGATCGCCTACCTGCCGGACGGCGCCGTGGCCATGCGCTCGTCGCTCGACCCCGGGACCGTACTGCGGTACACGGAGGCGGAGTGGCGGGCGTTCGTGCTGGGGGCCCGGGACGGGGAGTTCGATCTGGAGGGGGCGCCGGGGGGTGTGGGGGGCGGGGAGCAGTAGCGCGGTTCGGGGGCGCCGGGCGGTTTCGGGGCGGTCAGGGGGTGCTGGGCATGGTGGGCGTGGTGCTTTCGATGCCGGGGACCCTTGCGCCGTGAGCCGTTCGTGGTCGGCTTACGGCGTCGCGTCCAGCTCACCGTCGGCTCCCCGGCGCTGCGCTCGACTCCTCGTCGGCTTCCGGCGGCGCGTTCAGCTCGTCATCGCTCGGGCGGCCGCGTAGACGTCGAAGACGGCGAGCGCCAGCGGGACCAGGGTCAGCAGGACGAAGCCCTCGGCGATCTCCGTGAAGCGGCCCCAGAACGGGGTGACGCCGCCCCGCGAGGCGGACAGGCCGATCGCGGTGACGACGGCGGTGACCGCCGCGATCGCGGCGACGAGCCAGATCGTCCGGATGTCCAGGTCGGTGCGGTCACCCGTGAGCGCGTCGCGGAACGCGGAGACGGGCGGATTGAGCGCCAGGCCGGTCCCGAGCAGCACGAGGGAACCGAGACCGGCGACGAGCAAGGGCACGACCTGGGCGGTGTATCGGAAGAGCTGCGCGCGCATCAGCAGGGCGACACCGACGGCCAGCGCGAGCAACTGCGCCCAGACGCCCTCGGAGAAGCCGAGGACGGCGCAGGAGCCGACGGCGAGCAGCGCGCAGCCGCCGACGAGGCCGACCAGGAGTTCGTGGCCGCGGCGAGCCTGGGCGGTGATCCGTTCGAGGTCGACCGGCTCCTGAGGGGCCGGATCGGCGCCGTAGGCGCTGCGCGGAGCGGAGGCCTGGGCGTCGAAGCCGATGGGCAGCCGGGCGAAGCGCAGGGACAGACCGGGCAGGAAGGCGAGCGCGCCCACCGCCACGGGAGCGCACAGGGCGGCGATCTCGGACGGCGTCCAGTGCGCGAGCACGCCCGCGAACACGGCGCACAGTGCCATGCCGGACGCGACGAGACAGGCGACGAACGGACCGTCCCCGGCCGGCGAGCACAGGGTGAGAAGCACCGCGGCGAGCAGCACCGCGGCGCAGGCCAGGAGGAACTGGAGCTTGCCGACGCCCTGTCCGTCGGCGAGCGGGAGCAGTCCGGAGCCGGCCACCCCGACGTTCGGCAGTGCGCCGAGCCCCAGGGCAAGGGCCGAGGACCGGTCGTCGTAGACACGGGCCCGTACGCAGGCGAGGGCGACCAGGAGGACACCGGCGACGGCGGCGAGGACGCCGGGCAGGCCGTGCATGTCGTGGCGGGGGTCACCCGTCCAGGCCACGAAGGCGAGCAGGGCGGGCAGGACGGCACCGCCGACGAGGCCCGCGGTGCGGGTCAGGTCGGAGCCCCACAAGGTGTGTTCACGGGTCACGGCCGAGGCGACCGCCTCTGACACGTCGTCGTGGACGGCGGGGGGCAGTGATGCGGAGAAGGGCCGCAGCGAGAGCAGTTCGCCCTCGAGGATCTGCTGGGCGGCGAACGAGCGTGAGCCGTCGAGGACCCTGCCGTCCCGGCGTACGAGGTGGTAACCGACCGGCGCGCCCTCGGCGGGGCGCTGCCGGGAGAGCCTGAGGATCTCGGGGTACAGGTCCACGACCGGCACGTCGTCGGGCAGGGCCACGTCGATCCTGCTGTCGGGCGCGACGATCGTGACCCGGCAGAAGCCGAGCCCGTTTCCGGGCGCGGTCCCCGTTCCGGATCCTCCTGCGGTGGTTGCCCCCGAGGCCGTGATGCTCACCTGCTGCTCCCCCCTGCGTGATGGTTCCGCGTCAGCGGCGTGAAGAAGTTGCGCCGGTTCGCGCGCGGCGTGGAACGCGGGTCCGGCCGCACGGTCGAACTGCCGCAGCCGAATGCCGAACAGTGCGGTATGTCCGCTCTCCCCGGGCCCGCAGCGCATGTGCTCACGCGAACATCCGGCACCTTACCGCCCCCTCGTCGCACCAGAAGTCAGTAGGATCACGCGGCGGCCCGCGTCCGCCTGACACGGGGTGGCGGACGGTACTTGCCGGGGCCGGCAAGGGAATTGGTGAGCAGTGAGCCACATCGTCGTGAAGCGGCCGCCTCGGTCGCTGCCGTCCGAGGTGCCCACGGGCGACATCGCCGTGCAGCCTCCGCCCGAGCTGCCACGGGGGCATCAGGAGAGCGTGCTGATGCAACTCCTGCCCACGCTCGGCATGGGCGGCTCGGTGGTCTTCTTCTTCACGAGCGGGCAACCGTTCATGAGGATCATGGGCATGGTCATGATCGCCTCGACCATCGCCATGTCCGTCGCGATGGTGGTGCGCTTCCGCCGGGGCAACCAGGGGCAGTTGGCGGACCTGCGCCGCGACTACCTGGGATACCTGACCCAGGTCCGTGGCACCACGCTGACCACCGCGCGAGCCCAACGCGACGCGCAGTACTTCCTCCACCCCTCCCCCGAACAACTGTGGGCGCTGGTCGCCGAGGGCAGTCGGGTGTGGGAACGGCGGCCCGGGGACGAGGACTTCGCACAGGTACGCATCGGCCTCGGACCCCAGGCGCTGGCTTCCGCCCTCGTCGCCCCGGAGACCGGGCCCGCCGAGCAGTTGGAGCCCTTGACGGCCGGTGCCCTGCGGCGTTTCCTCGCTGCCCACAGCACCCTGGACGACCTTCCGATGGCCGTCTCTCTGCGCGCCTTCTACCACGTGACGATCAGCGGCGATCCGCAGTCCGTACGCTCGTCCGCCCGGGGCGTGACCGGTTCGCTGGCGGCGTTGCACTCCCCCGAGGATCTGGTCCTCGTCGTCGTGACGGGTCCGGACGAGTTGACGCACTGGGAGTGGGCCAAGTGGCTGCCGCACTGCCAGGCACCGGACGCCGTGGACGGCGCGGGCAGCCGTCGCCTCATCGGCACCGACGCACGCGAACTGGAGAACCTGATCGCGACCCGGCTCAATGGCCGTCCCCGTTTCCATCCGAACGCCGCGCACCTGCCGGACGAGCCCCACATCGTCGTCGTCCTCGACGGCGTTTCCCTGCCGCCGGATTCGCTTCTCGCCAACCCCGAGGGTCTGCAGGGGGTTTCGATTCTCGAAGTGGTCCCCAGTTTGGGCGGCTCGGGTGGCTCGGGTGGCTTGGGTGGCTCGGGTGGCGACCTCGCCGTCGTGGTGGGACCGGGCATGCTGCGTCTGGAGTCGGTGCACGGCGCCGTCTACGAGGGGACGCCCGACACCCTGCCGTACGAGTCCGCCGAGGTCCTGGCCAGACAACTGGCCCCGCTGCGAATGGCCTCCGGTGGGGACGACGACGAACCGCTGCTGGCCAACCTGGAGTTCACCGATCTGCTGAACCTCGGCGACGCGGCGTCCGTCGACACCCGGCGCACCTGGCGGCAGCGTTCGCTCGCCGAGCGGCTGCGGGTGCCGATCGGCGTGGGCGAGGACGGTCGCCCCGTGATGCTCGACCTCAAGGAGGCGGCCCAGGAGGGCATGGGCCCGCACGGGCTGTGCGTCGGCGCGACCGGCTCCGGCAAGTCCGAACTGCTGCGCACGCTGGTGCTGGGCCTTGCGGTCACCCACTCCTCGGAGACGCTGAACTTCGTGCTCGCCGACTTCAAGGGCGGCGCGACCTTCGCCGGAATGGCGCGGATGCCGCACGTCGCGGCCGTGATCACCAACCTCGCGGACGACCTGACCCTGGTCGACCGCATGGGCGACTCCATCCGCGGCGAGCTCAACCGCCGACAGGAGATGCTGCGGGACGCGGGCAAATACGCCAACATCCACGACTACGAGAAGGCCCGGGCGGCGGGTGCGCCCCTGCAGCCCATCCCCTCCCTGGTGCTGGTGATCGACGAGTTCAGCGAGCTGCTGACGGCGAAGCCGGACTTCATCGAGATGTTCGTGCAGATCGGCCGTATCGGCCGCTCGCTCGGCGTGCACCTGCTGCTGGCTTCGCAGCGCCTGGAGGAGGGCAGGCTGCGCGGGCTGGAGACCTACCTGTCGTACCGCATCGGTCTGCGTACCTTCTCGGCGGCGGAGTCACGCGCGGCGCTGGGTGTGCCCGACGCCTACGAACTGCCGAACGTGCCGGGTTCCGGCTTCCTGAAGTTCGGCACGGACGAGATGCTGCGGTTCAAGGCGGCGTACGTCTCCGGGGTGTACCGGTCGGGCGGGCAGCGGGCGGCCCTGACCGGCGGCCCCCTGCCGGTGGACCGGCGGCCGGTGCTGTTCACGGCGGCCGAGGTGCCGGTGCGGTACGTCCAGGTGCCCCGGCAGAGGTCGGCCGGGGACGAGCCGGAGGTCGACGAGGCCCTCGCGGACACGGTGCTCGACGTGATCGTGCGCCGGCTCGAGGCGCAGGGTCCTGCGGCCCACCAGGTGTGGCTGCCGCCGCTGGACAGCCCGCCCTCGCTCGACGCGCTCCTGCCCGGGCTCACGGCGGTGCCGGACCGGGGTCTCACCCAGCCCGGCTACGAGGGCGCGGGCCGCCTGGTCGTGCCGGTCGGCCTGGTGGACAAGCCGTACGAGCAGCGCCGCGACGCCCTCTGGGCGGACTTCTCCGGCGCGGCCGGCCACATGCAGATCATCGGCGGCCCGCAGTCCGGCAAGTCGACCCTGCTGCGCGCACTGATCTGTTCCTTCGCGCTGACCCACACGCCGTACGAGGTCCAGTTCTACGGCCTCGACTTCGGCGGCGGCGGGATGGCGGCGGCGGCCGGACTGCCGCACGTCGGCGGCGTGGCCTCACGTCTCGATCCGGAGCGGGTGCGGCGCACCGTGGCCGAGGTGTACGGCGTGCTGACCCGCCGCGAGGAGTACTTCCGCTCGGCCGGGATCCCGTCGATCGCCGACTTCCGGACCCGCCGGGCACGGGGCGAGATCTCGGTCACGGACCAGCCCTGGGGCGACGTCTTCCTCGTCATCGACGGCTGGGGCAACTTCAAGTCGGACCACGAGACGTTGGAGCCGATCGTCCTGGAGATGGCGGCGCGCGGCCTCGGCTACGGCATCCATGTCGTCCTGACGGCGTCACGGTCGATGGAGGTCCGGGCGAACCTCAAGGACCACCTGATGAACCGGTTGGAGCTGCGCCTCGGCGACACCATGGACTCCGAGCTGGACCGCAAGGTGGCCGCCAATGTGCCGGCGGGGGTTCCGGGGCGAGGTCAGTCGCCGCAAAAACTGCACTTCATGGCGGCGGTGCCGCGGATCGACGGGCTCACCTCGGACACGGACCTCGCCGACGCCACGCAGGCGCTGGCCGCGGAGGTCGCGCGCCACTGGCAGGCGCCGCCCGCGCCTGAAGTACGGCTGCTGCCACGTGAGTTCCCGGCCGCCGAGTTGCCTGCGGGCAACCGTTTCCCGGGGCGCGGCGTCGCCTTCGCCCTCGACGAGGACAACCTCGAGCCCGTCTTCGTCGACTTCGAGCAGGACCCGTTCTTCCTGGTCTTCGGCGAGAGCGAGTCGGGCAAGTCGAACCTGCTGCGGCTGCTGATCCAGCAGCTGACGGAACGCTACTCGGGCGAGGAGTGCAAGCTGTTCGTGGTGGACAACCGGCGGTCGCTGCTGGGCGCCACCCCGGACTCGCACCTGGCCGAGTACATTCCCATGTCCAACGCCATGGACCACCACATGGCGGCCCTGGCCGACCTGATGAAGCGCCGATCGCCGACGGGCGACGTGACCGCACAGCAGTTGCGGGACCGGAGCTGGTGGCAGGGGCCCAAGGTGTACGTCGTCGTCGACGACTACGACCTGGTGTCGACGTCGAGCGGGAATCCGCTGTCCGGGCTCACCGAACTCCTCCCCTTCGCCCGCGACGTCGGCGTCCGCTTCATCATCGCCCGCTCGACGGCCGGCGCGGGTCGGTCCTCTTACGAGGCGTTCATGCAGCGGATCAAGGAGTTGGGGGCGCAGGGGGTGGTGCTGGCGGGCGACCCCGGAGAGGGAGACCTCCTCGGCGGGGTACGGCCCCGGCCGATGCCTGCGGGGCGGGGGGTGTTCGTGTCCCGGCGGCGGGGGAGGCCGTTGGTGCAGGTCGGGTTGGTGCCAGAAGGGGCGTACTGAGGTATGGGGTGCGCGGAGCGCCGCACCGCCGTGTCGAACCCTGCAGCGGTGCGTTGTGGAAATGGGGGCGAGGTGCGTGCACCCCATTGCATCGGGCCCGCAGGTCCGACCTGTTGGTAGCTTGGCGGAACGGTCCCGTCCGGGAGGACGGGGCTTCACGGGGACACGGGGAAGGAGTCCGCGCGATGGCGTGGGACGAATGGGAGCAGCTGAAGTCACAGGCAGCGGAGCGTCAGTCGGCACAGATGCAACTGAATCAGCTCGATCCGAGTGGCGGAGGCTACACCCAGGAGCCGGGCCAGTACGGCGACCTGACGGTCAACCAGGGTGACCTAGCGAGAATCGGCAAGAACGCGTTCGGCTTGTACAACGACCTGTGGAACAAGGGACGCAGGGCAGTGCCCGCCAGTGAGACGGCCGCAGGCAGCCTCTCCAAGAACGGCTTCGCGCTGGGAGGCGCTCTCAAACACGTGGCAACGCGGTGGGATGAACAGCTGTCCTCGCTCAGGGACGCGTGCGCGCACATCTCCAACCACATGACCGTCACCAAGAAACTGCACTCGAGCGACGACCATTACATCCGGCGCCAAATGAGCAGCATCGACCTACTGGACGCGGGCTTCGACGAGAGGGTCGGTGAACCGGGCGGAAGGAACCCCGTGTACGGCGATCCCGGCGTGAAGAAGGACGAGAACTGATGGATCTCGACGCCCTCCGATTCGCCGACTTCAGTCAGCTCGACACGGCCATCGACGACTGGTCGACCATGGTCAAGGACCTCGCAACGGTGAAGGATGACGCTGCGAAGGGTCTCCGGGGCGCGGCCAACAAGGCCAATTGGGCTGGCTACAACGCCACTGTGACGAAGGAGTTCATCGGCAAGACGGCCGGTGAGTTCGCCGACGCCCACGCGCAAGCCACATCATTGTGGAACATCCTCAGAGACACGCGGGACGATCTCAAGAAGTACCAGACCAGGCTGAACGATGCGCTCGACCGGGGCTTGAAGAAGAACCTGACGGTAGTTTCGACCGGTGACGGCGGATTCACTGTCACCATGAACGTCCACCCCGATCGCGCCGCGAAGGGCACGACGGTTCCCGATCACAGTGAAGGTGACGTCATCGCGCTTCGCGACGAAGTGCAAGAGATCCTCAACGGGGCGACGGAGATCGACAACTCAGCCAGCACCGTTCTCAGGGCGATCACCGAACAAAGCGCCGTCGGCTTCTCGGATGCCGGCTACAAGGACCGGGACTCCGCGGCCGAAGCCGTCAAAGCGGCCGACGAACTGGCTAGGCTGGCGAAGAAGAATCCTGAGGACCTCACGGTCGAGGAGTTCGACCGCCTCAACAAGGGACTCAAGGAGTACGCGGACGACGAGCTGTTCGCGGAACGCTTCGCCACGTCTCTCGGTGCAACAGGAACACTCAACTTCTGGACCGGCATCAACGACCACACGCAAAATGCCTGGGAAGTGGAACGCAAGCGAGCCGACCAATACGCCGACCTCCAGAAACATCTCAGCCTTACGCTCGCCACCGCGTCGCAAAGCGACAGCGCGAACATGGTCGACTGGAAGTCCGGGATGCTCGACCTGGCGGACAAGCCCGTAGGCCGCAACGGTGGATTCCCGCTGGGAGCCCAGGTCATGACCAACCTGATGCGGTGGGGCGATTACGACGACCGCTTCCTCGTCGACTACGGCGACAGGTTGATCGAGACGGAGAAGAAGTTCACGCGCAACGGCCGCCACGGCGCATGGACACGAGGCGGCGGCGACTCAGTCCTGAACCACTCAGGCACCGACTCGGGCTGGGACCCGATGACCGGATATCTCAAAGCCCTGTCCAACAGCCCGGACGCGGCGACGGAGTTCTTCAACGGCACTTTCGTCACCAAGGACGAGGATCACGAGTTCACGCAGGATCTCGACGATGACGGAACCGAGGCCAAGCGGTCGCTAACCAACTTCGACTACCTCTTCGAGGAGCGTGACTGGCCGCAGGACTGGGACAGCAAGGGCGAAGAAAGTATCGCGGGGCGGAACACTCTGGCATTGGCCTTGGAGGCGGCCACCACGGGGCATCCGGCGGGCGAGCTCCCGACAGCGGACACACCGGCTCATAATGCGGAGCAGGCGAGGCTGACCGAGAGCCTGGTGTCATCTATCTCAGAAAACCCAGCACGGCTCACCGACCATAGCTTCATGTCTGACAGCATCGCCCAAATCGCCTCCGAATATCTACCGGATGTCAATCGGGCAATGACGGATGACGCAGACAACGACACCGCAAGGCTTTTCCCTGTCGCGGGCACCCCGGCCAACTTCCATCACCGGGATGTGACAGCGCTCCTCATAGCGGTCGGGCAGAATCCTGAGGGTTACACAACCGTTGAATTGGCCAACAAGGCGTACATGTCCAACCTCATGGACTATCACATGAATCCCAACACTCCCGCCGAAGTGAGATACTCCAAAGACCTTTTCTTCGCTGTCGACCAGATTGCCCACGGGTCGGGAGAGGTTTCGGGAACCCTCGCCATCGGTCGCCAGGAGGCCCTGGCAGGTCCTGCGGATCTCGATGACACGGCTCACGCTGAAGCCATGGCACAGCGGAAAAACGCAATTTCTGGTGGTATCGGGACAGGCATCGGTGTAGGCGTCACGTTCATGGCGAGCCCAGTGGGAGGAGCTGTGGCGGGTGGCCTTGCCAGTACCGTCAGCAGCATGGTTCTGGAAGAAGTGTTCAAGGATGCCCAAGGCGATGCGAAGGCCGACGCGACAGGCGAAATGGCGAAACACTGGGAAAGCGGCCTGGATCGAAACGCCTCGTACACCGAAACCGCCACTGAACTCGCCGCCAAAACTCACCACAGAACCGACCTGCTGGAACTGATCATTGACGACAAGGCGCGCAGTGCGGCGCAAAGGGGATTCAAGGATGCCGGGACGAACGCCGAGTACATGGCACCTCATCTCAAGACTGACATCTGACGCTATACGGAAGGCTCCTCGGGTGTTTCACTCGCCCTCCACGGGTCCCGAATGGGCGCGCCGCGCCACCGCAAGCGCCGCCCTGGCCGGATTTCTAGCAGTGTCCGCATGTTCGACCGGCAGTGGAGAAAAGGACAGAAACTACACAATGCCCCGCACAATGTGCGGGATTCAAATGGCTCCCGACCTATGGCAAAGCATTATGCCCGGAGGAGACTCGGTCGCCGTGCAGCCATCATCGCCCAATACGGGGACGAAGCGGTGTGACGTCATCGTTGATGGCGACCTCGCGGTCCGGCAGACCCAGACCTGGTGGAGCGACAACGAGACCGTCACGACGATCGCCGCGGGGTATGCCAAAGTCGACGAGGGTGAGGTAACGGCCGACGAACGCTATCTCTATTCGGGCAGCGGGGCCGTAGGTCGAACTGCGACGTCTTGTCGAGCTGCGAATCATCCAGACCAAACCCTATACACAGTGATTCAAGTGTTCGCCCCTGACCGATCCGACCCCGCCGCCATGAAGAAACTGATCACGGCTTACACCAAGGCGCTCGAAGGCTCCGCCGCGTGCCACGGATCGCGCTGACGGCCGAAAGTGACATCGGGGTGGGCGCCTCCCGTGCGCGTCCACCCCGGTGTTGTGAAAGGTCCTGTTGCTACATGAAGTAGCTCGCGCCCTTCAGGTCGCCGCCCCGGTAGTCGCCGCCGGCGGTCTGGACGCGCTGGCCGATCTGGACCAGCGCCGCGTGGATGCCCCTGGCGTGCTTGTCCCACTGGGCGGACTTCTTCTGGAATTCGCTGTACGCCTCGCCGCCCCAGCCTGACGAGACGTTGAGCACGGCCTGCTTCAGGGCCTCGAGGTCCTCCTCGAGCTTCTTCGCCTGGTTGCCGAGTTCGGTGGCGAGCGCGTCCATGGTGCCGTAGGTGACGGCGAGCTCGTCGTAGTGCGCTCCGGACATGTTTCCCTCGTTTCTGTGGCGCGGTCAGCCGGGTTGTGTGGCCCGGCGATACTGCAGCTGCGGTTCGTCAGTAGCTGTTGAGCGCCGACGTCTTGCCGCCGAGGTCCTCGACCGAGATCTTGCGCATGTCGGCGTCGATCTGGTCTTCGAGGTTGCGCTTGTCGGTCTTGTTCATGTGGATGCCCTCGAGGAAGTCGTCGAGCATCTTGCCGATCGCGACCATGTGGCCGTTGATCTCGGTCTGCTTCGCGTTGAATGCGTTGGCGCCCTGGCCCCGCCAGGCCTTCTCGATCATGTCGATCGTTCCCTGCAGCTTCGCCAGCGACTGCCGGATGTTGTCGTAGCGATCGACGACTTCCGTCTGAAGCCGCTGTACGTCGCCTTCATTTAGCTTGCGGTCTACCATGTCGGTACTCCGTTTCCTGAGAGTTCGCGCTCGTTATGCGTGCGCAGGCGCGCGGGTGTTGCAGTCGCCGCCAGGAGTGGTCAGGCTCCTCGCCGGGACCGGACCATGGCGTAGGCGCCGGCCCCGATCACCAGGACAGTTCCTGCCGCCCCCAGCGCGACCCACATCGTGGTGCTGCCGGACGATTCCGAGCTTGATCCTGCCGCCGACGTGTCGCCGCCGGAGTTGCGGTCGGGGGACTGGGACGAGGCGGCCGCGGAGGGCGAAGCAGGGCCCTCGTCGGTTACGCCCGTCACGTTCTCCTTGGCGAGCGGGTCGGTGCCCGCTGCAACTGGGTTGAAGTCGGCGTCCTCCAGCACCTTGCGGGGGCGGATCAAGCCGTATCCGAGGTAGGTGCTCGGGTCGTCCCTGGCCCAGTCACGTCCGGCGGTGTCGATCAGGCTGGCGAGCACCTGGTTGGCCGTCCAGTCGGGGTGGGCGGACCAGACGAGGGCTGCCGAGGCGGAGGCGATGGCGGTGGCTTGGCTGGTCCCCTTGCCTACGCAGTACGACCGGAAGTTTTCGTCGCACCAACCGGGTACGTTGAGGCCAGGGGCAGCAAGATCAACGTAGTTGCCGCGCTCCGAGAAGGTTGTTACCGCGCCATTCTCGTCCGAAGCTGCGACACCGACGACGTAGGGATAGGCCGCCGGATAACCGATCAGGTCCTTCCTTTGCCCGTCGTTGCCGACGCCGGCGAACATCAGCTTGCCTTTGGACTGGGCATACCTGACGGCCGCTTCCCCTTCCGCGGTGGCACCGGGGTTCGCGAAGGACATGCTGATGATCTGCGCGTCGCTGTCGGCGGCAGCCCTGATCGCCTGCGCCGACTTCGCGGTCTTCTCCAGCTCCGTTCCCCTCAGATCGTCCAACGCAATCCGGTAGGGCACGATCTTTGCCCCCGGGGCAAGGCCTTTCAGACCGTCACCGGCGCCAGTACCGGCGATCAACTCCGCCATCGTCGTCCCGTGGCCCGTGTAGTCCTTTGTCGCGCCGTACGCGACGGCCTCTGGTACCTCGTCAGCGAGTACCTGCCCCTTCAAGGAGGCGGTGTCCGGGTTGACGCCAGAGTCGATGACCGCGACCTTTATGCCTTCACCGCTACTCACCTTCCACATCTCATCGGCCTTCATCGCCGACAGGTACCACTGCTGGGACTGGACGTCTGCGGCTGCCACTCCCGGAGCCAGACCTACCGACAGAGCTGCCAAGGCCCCGAGCACTGCGCAGACGGCTGAAACTCGTCCTCTGTTACGTCCCGCGCGAGGCGCACTACACTCACCGCGTCGGTCGATCCTTGCCACCATGCCTCGTTCGTCCTCGATCTTGTCCGGTCAGTCGGACGACGACGCCCCATCGCGCCGCTCTTCCCGGCGCAAAGGCGTGCCACCCGTTCCCCGATTGCCCGCTGCCCTGCGCTTTGGCGTCCCGACGACGCCATTTGAACTGCTGACGGAGGCGCGAGACGCCTCTCCCGCACCGGCCCTAGCACCCGACGCCCCGATCACCCCACGCTGGCCGGGCCTTTCGCCGGTGCCGCGCGAGGTGGGTGCTTGTTCACTGCCGATGACCGTGCCACGCGGCATCCGTGAGGCAGTGGTGCCGGCGGTAGCTCCGGGGACAGGCCTCCCGCCGACGACGCCACCAGTCGTGCGCCCCCCACCAGCGGGCCCGGCACCGGTACGCCCGGGGTTCGTGGTGCCCATTCCAGTGACAGGGCCGCGGGAGACGCCACCGGCCTGCCCAGCCGTAGGTGCCGCAGGTCGAGGTACCCCGCCGACGACGCTACGTCCCACCGGGCCAGCCGCACGACCAGTTGCATGTCCTGGTGCGATGGCTCGTCCCGCCGGTCCCGACGGACCGGTTCCCGTCCGTCCTGCTGCGGTGCCAGTCGGAGCACCACCAATCCGCCCCTGTGCAGACGCGGGAGTTCTGGACGCGGGTACGCCACCAATGCCCGAGGTGCGCCCTACCGGACCTCGCGAAACGGGGGAGGTCGCAACGGGAGCGAATGGAGGAGGCGATGCCACAGGAGAGACGTTGGGGCTCGTCGTCTGAGGAGACATGACAGGTGGCGGCTTCATGGTCTCCTGCGGCGGCAAAGTGCCGACGGTGTCGATCTGCATGCCGACGTGTCGCTCCGGGCTCACGACGGCGTCGTCCGCAACCGCGGCTGCAGACAGACCGACACCCTGCGCGCGCTCGGCATGGGCACTCACGGCGTGACGACGCTCGGTGTCCGGGGCACTTGCACCCGAAAGAGTGCGTGTCTCCTCGGTGTCAGGAGGTTCCACACGGACTCTCCCGTCAAACGGCACCGGCACCCCCGCATCCGGCATCGTCGGGAACACCGGCTCCTCGGCCTTTTGCATCAGGCCGTGCGACACCGTGTAGAACGACGCCAGCCGGTACATCTGGTTGATGGCTTCCTGGCGGTGTTTCTCCGCCTGTACCGCCGCCGTGTACGCGTCGTTACTCTCGACCCGCTTGGCCTCGGGGATGTCGTCGACGGTCTTGGGGTCCGTGCGGGTGTCGCGCGGGGGCATGGACTTGCGTACGGAGGCGAGGCCGGCGCCGGCCGCGAAGACCTGGGTGCCCACCACGTCGGCGTAGGTGGCCAGTTCGCGCGCGGTGGTGGCGAGGTCGTTGCCCCATTTGTGGACGGCGTTGCGGGCCTCGCCCTCCCAGTCGACGTCGCCGAGGTTCAGGGTGAGTTCCTCGGCCGCCGCGTCGATGGCGTTGCGTGCGCTGATGATGGCCTCGCCGGCGGCGTCCAGCAGCTCCGGGTTCGCGGACTCGACGATGTCGATCATCTTGTTGAGGTCGTAGCCCTCGAAGCTGGACTTGCCGAAGTGGAGGCCTCGGGCCGACCCCAGGGGGCTGAGGTCGACCAGTCTGGTCATACTCATGACCGCGTCGAGGCTGCCGTTCTGCTGGGCGGCTTCCTGGTGTTCCGCCGCGTGAGGGTTCGGCTGCTTCCTGTCCTTGTCGCCGCTCATCAGTACCCCGCGTCCGTGCGATCGGCGTCGTTCTTGCGGTTGACCTGTTCGTGCAGCATCTCTTCGCGCTGCTGGTTGACCTCGGCCCGGATCTCGTGGAACCGGTAGCGGGCCTCCTCTTCGAGGTGGTCGAAGGTCACGTCCACACCGTGCACGGCGATCATCATCGCCTCGAGCTGGAGACCGAGCGACCTGGACAGGGACGAGATGCGCTCGTGGACGCGCTCGTACTCCAGGTGGAGTGCCTTCGCTTCCGGGAAGTCGCCCATCCCGAAAGCGCCTTGGGACAGGCTGTGGGCCGCCACCTTCGACGGGCCGCCCGCCGAGTCCTCGAAGTCCCGGAGCAGATCGTCCACGCGTTGTTTGAACTTGGACAACGCCATCAGGCCACGTCTGACGTCGGCGGCCCCGCCCAAGTCTGCAGGAAGCACGAAGCTTTCCCTCCCCGTTGTTTCGTTGCCCGTCCTGAGCAGCCAACGCCTCTCAAGTGTTCGTGACCGCAACTTGAACCACTCTAGTGACTCTCACTGACAGGCCCAACTGCCATTTGCGACAGCCGTGATGCCGTGGCTCCGTGGATTCACCGTTGTCCGCGAGGCGACCTCGGAGGGCACGGCTGCTCGGCCCCCGTCACCCTCCGCGCCCGCCGTCGCGCGTCCCGGATCGCCACGGCGGTGCCTCCGAAGCCCGCGGCAAGGACCGCCGCGGCCACTGCCACGTAGGTGGCCAGGCGGGCGTTGCGCTCGTCGGGGGTCTCGCCGAGCTGGAACTTCGCGGGTGTGGGCGCCTCGGCCCGGGTGAGGCCCTCCTGGGGGCTCGGGGACTCGACCGGGTGATCGTCCTCCGTCACCGCTCGGACCGGGTCCACCACACCCCAGCCGACCAGGCGGTCGTGGCCGGCGATCGTGCGTTCGGCGGTCTGCTCGATCTGGGCGCCGATCTGCTGGGCGGTCCAGTCCGGGTGCTTCGCCTTGACCAGTGCCGCCACACCCGCGACGTACGGCGCCGCGAAGCTCGTACCGCTGTCGGAGCAGTGGCCGCCGTCGGGCACGGTCGAGATCATGTCGACGCCGGGGGCCGCCACGTCGACGAAGTCGCCGGACTGGGAGAAGGCGGCACGTTCGTTGTTGCGGTCGGAGGCGGCGACCGCGAGGACGCCGTCGTAGGACGCCGGGTAGGTCTTCTTGACGTTGCCCCCGACGCCGTCGTTGCCGGCCGACGCCACGACGACGACGTCCTGGGCGAGGGCCTCGGCGATCGCCTGTTCCAGTTCCGGGTGGGGCTTCGCCGCGTTCGAGGTGTCCTGGGAGATGTTGATGACCCCGGCCTCGGCCTCGACGGCGCGCCGGATCGCGGTGGCCAGGGTCTTGGTGTCGCCGTGGCCCTCCGCGTCGTTCTGCTGGATCGGGATGATCGTCGCGTCGGGGGCCAGGCCCACGAAGCCGGTGCCGCTCGCGGGGCGGGCCGCGATGATGCCCGCGACCTTGGTGCCGTGGCCGACGATGTCCGTCGTGCCGTTCTCCTTGCCTCGTTTGATTGGTTCGCCGTTCTCGTCCTTGAGGTTCCTCGGCAGGACGTTGATGCCGGATTTCGCGTCGACGGCGTCCGTGAGCTGCGGGTTCTTCACGTCCACGCCCGTGTCGATCACCGCCACCCGCACGCCCTTGCCGGTGGACCGGCTCCAGAGTTCGTCCAGCATGACGCGTTGCAGGGACCAAGGGCGGCCCGCGTACAGGCCGTTGGGGAACGTGCACTGGTCCGAGTACGGCAGCTTGTCCGCGGCCACCGCGGGGGGTGCGAGCGGTGTGGTCGCCGTCAGCATGGCCGCGGCCGCCACCAGCGTCGTACGAAGCACTGTCACCGTCCCTCTCACGAGCCCTGCGGCTGGCGGGCCGCCGCCGTCGACAGACGAGGGCCGGTGGGCAGGAACTCCGACCACGCGGCGGGGATCGGCGCCGGGTCGACGTCCTTGTAGCCGAGGAGGGTCTGGGCCTGCATGGCCGCCTCCTGCTGCTCACGCCGCTCGGCGGTGGTGCCGATGCCGGCGTCGTCCGTGGCGCTGTCGCCGTTGGACTGGAGGACGTGGCGCAGGCCCGTGTCGGTGACCAGGAACACCGGGCCGGTCCTGGTGGCCTCGCCCTGGAACTGGCGGTAGAGCTGACCGGAGCCCGGGGTGACGTAGGCGCTGGCGGCGCCCACGGGAAGCTTCCGCGGGAAGTCCGTGCCCGCCCACGTGCTCAGGGTGGTGACACCGGTGCCCGCGTCCACGCCGCGCAGGACGTTGCAGATCGTGCTGCGGGTCCCCTTCTTCTCCGACGCCTCGTTGACGGGGGTGGGGTCTCCGGCAGGCCAGCGACGCTCGGTGCCGAAGGGCTTGCCCGGCACGATGTCGCCGGGACTCACCGCCTGCGCCTGGCCTGCCTGGTCGAGCGAGGCCAGCTCCGCGCTGAACAGCAGGAGTTGGGCGACGAAGGCGGAGACGGGTGCGACGCGGCCGGGCAGCACCACGTAGTACTGGGGCGCGTTGTTGTCCATCGCCTTCAGCACCATGCCGACCTTGTCGGTCGCCTCGTCCAGCCGGCCCGGGGCGTCGGCCGCCGCGCCCGGCCGTCCGGTGACGGCCGGGAAGGTGATCGGGTCGCCCCGGTGCAGGGTGGCGAGCCACTCCGCGGACACTCGCTGGGGTTTCCGGTCCGAGCCGACCACGGCGCGCAGCAGCAGTTCGTCCCCCTTGTCGACGGGGTACGCCGTCCCGCCCCCGTCGACGACGTAGTGCTCGCCGTCCGGGGCCGTGACGTAGAGAAGCCGGCCGCCGCGGAGTCTGTCCTTGCCGTCGGTCGCCGCCATGTCGCGGGAGGACAGGACCAGTGCGGCCTTCTCCACGGAGTCGCCGCCCGCGCCGGGCCGTTCGCAGATCACCCAGCGTTTCGCGGTACCGGCGTCCTCCGCCGAGGGCAACCGGTCCGGCGCGTACGGAATGCCGATGGTGGCACCGTGCGGGATCCTGCCGTCGTCGAGGACGGACTCGGCGACGGTGACCACGTCGCCCTGCCCCGCCTCCAGGAGCAGCTTCGCGGAGGCCATGTTGAGGACGGGATGGAGCTGGACCTGCCCGTCGGTCTTGAGTACGACGTAGCGCGTGGTCGACTTGCTGGCGACGATCACCTTGGCGTTCGGCTCGTCCCAGCCCTTCGGCGCCGCCGGTTTGAACATGCCCCATGCCCCGAAGACCGCCATGACGACGATGCCGACGATGATGCCGGGCACTACCGCGCGCAGCGGCCGGGGCGCCCCCTGCTCGGAACCGTCGGGCGACGACTGAAGGAAGGCCGCGAGCATACGGCGCTTCGCGAAGGTGTAGGCATTGAGCTGGTCCCGCCGAGATGCCATCTGTGCCTGTCTCTCCCCGTGATTCGCTGTGGCCGCGCGGGCGGATGGCGCGCGGCCCCGCCTGCGTTGTCGGACCGGCCCCCTACTATGCCCGGTATCCCTGGGGACTTGGGGGGACGGGTAGTGTGACCGGGCCTCAAAGGCCTTGTGCGGTGCCGAATTGCCGACGAGTTGTGAGCAGGACGGGGAAAACGGGGGGATGGTGTGATGGCTGCCGGAACACGCGACCGGTCCCGTGGCCGCTCGCGACCGGAGGGCTCAGCGGCACCTCGGCAGGCGTCCGCGCGGCGTCCTGCCGCGCCGGGGGCGCTCCATCTGAGATCGCGTGCGACGCGGTCCGGGGCATTCCGGTTGCAACGCGTCGTCATGCTGGAGATCGCCGCGGCCACGCTGCTCGTCGGATGGGTGATCGGTCCGGTGGCCCTGATGGTCGCGACGGTGATCGCCGTCTGTGTGCTGCTGGTCGCCTTCGTACGCCGGCGGGGTCGGTCTCTGCCCGAATGGCTGGCGTTGACGCAGGAGTTGCGGGCGCGACAGCGGCGTGCCGTGAGCGCGCAGGTGCCTCCGGGCACGGAGCCGGGCCTCGCGCCCGCCGTCGAATGCGACCCGAGCCTTCGGACCTCCACCTACGCCGGTCGCGACCGTCGGCCCGTCGGCATCATCGGTGACGGCACGTTCGTCACCGCCGTGCTGCAGGTCGAGGCCGACGCGACCGCGCTGCGCGCCGACCGCAACCGGCAGCCCCTGCCGCTCGGTCTGGTCTACGACGCGCTGGACGTGGACGGGATCCGGCTGGAGTCGGCACAGGTCGTGCTGCACACCCAGCCCGCGCCCGCGCTGCATCTGCCGCAGCAGTCCGTCGCCGTCGCCAACTACGCGCCGCTCCAGGAGCAGACGGGAGCGCCGGCCGTACGCCTCACCTGGATCGCCCTGAAGCTCGACCCGGAGCTGTGCCCCGAGGCCGTGGCGGCACGCGGTGGCGGTCTGCTGGGCGCGCAGAAGTGCGTCGTCCGCGCCGCCGACCAGCTGGCGAGTTGGCTGACCGGAGCCGGATTCCGTGCGGGCCTCCTCGACGAGGAGGAGCTGACCGCCGCCGTCGCCACTTCGGCCTGCGCCAATCCGCTGGTGACGGCGGAGGCCGGCCGTACGGAGGCACGGGAGCGGCGGACCGAGGAGTCCGGCAGGAGCTGGCGCTGCGACAACCGCAGGCACACCACCTACTGGATCCGTCGTTGGCCGACCCTGGGCGGCCAACGGGCGCCCTCTCTGCCACAGGTCATCGCGCTGATCACGGCTGTGCCCGCGCTCGCCACGACCTTCAGCCTCACCCTGACGCGCGGCGAGCGACAAGAGGTGTCCGTGTGCGGACACCTGCGGGTGACGGGCCGCAGCGACGACGAACTCGTGGCGGCACGCCGGGCGTTGCAGGCAGCGGCACGGCACACGGGCACCGGACTCGCCCGTCTCGACCGGGAACAGGTGCCCGGTGTACTGGCCACCCTTCCCCTGGGAGGTGCGCGGTGACGGCCACGACCACCGGAGCGGGACGGGACGCCGGCCGCGGTGAGCAGCAGGGCAGCACCGCCGAGCGGGCGAGGGAACTGCTGCGAGGGGGCTTCGGACTGAGGGGTCCGCGGCATGCGCGGCACTCCGTGCCCGTGAGCCAACTGGAGGCGCTGTCGCTGCCCATCGGCGACGACGGTGTCGTGATCGGGGTGGACGCCGAGACGCGGCCCGCGGTACTGGGGATCAACCGTCCGACGCCCTACGACGTCGTCCTCATCGGCGGCCTGTGGACAGCGCAGGTCATCGCCCTCCGGACGGCGGCGACCGGCGCGCGCGTCGCCGTGGAGACCGGGCGACCGCGGGCCTGGATGCAGATGGTGCACGCCATGGGCGGCGGGCAGAACGGCCTGGCCGTCCACGAGGTCGGCCGGGTTCCCCCGCAGGGCAGCTCGGCGGGGACGCCCGTGCTGGTGGTGCGGGACTGCGGCATGCGCCCGCCTCGCGGGCGGGTCGTCTCCGGGCCCTGGCAGTCGGTGCTGACCGTGCTGCCGTATCTCAGTCCGGTGGCTCCACGCCTGGTACGGCAGGCGCGACTGGTCGGTGTGCAGCGCGTCTCCCCGGACGAGGCGGCGGAGCTGGGGCGCACCATGGCGCTGCTCCGCGCCGATGTGGACGCTCTTCCCACCCTGCCGGACGGTCTGACCCTCTGGTGCACCGACCGTGACAGGCAGTACGTGATGACGCAGCCCACCGACGCGGAGATCGGGCTTCTGGGTTCGCCACGAAGGATGGACTGAATCAGCCACCACGTGAGGCGGATTGCGCGTTCGAGGCCGATTGTCCCCTACCGCCCGTTTTCAACCTCCGCTATTGGCTGGTTTGTTCACGAGGGGACGCTCCGCACGCCGTCTTCTGGCCGAATGTGACACCGCGGAGCGGCCGTGATGGAGTGGACGGGCCTGCCGATGTGGGCGGCGTGGTGATTAGGCTGGTACCGGGCGCGACGCCCGTACTCGTGGACCAGGCGTCCGACCTCAGGGGGAGCGCCCGTGGACGGACGACCTCGTATCGACCAAGCCCTACAAGTACGGGTCGCCCCAGCACGGCATGAGGGTGCTCGACCACACCAGGAGGAATTGTGAGCAGCGATCGGGACGGGATCCGCGGGGGCTGGGCGACGCCCGGCGATGACCAGCCCGACGCGGAGGCCGCCATCGAGATGACGGGCGAGTTCACCATCGACTACGCGCCGCCTGCCTGGTACACGCAGAACGCGTCCGGAGCGTCGGGGGATTCGGCGCACTCGGACGATTCGGGGAACACCGGAAACGCGGGGAACTCCGAGGATCCGGGGTCCCATTCGTCACCGTCCGCGGCCTCCGGGGCGCCCGGGGCCGGTCCGGCCGCTCCGGTCCCTGCCCCGACCCCGGAGTTCGGGCCCGGGCCCACTCCGCCGGCCCCTCCCGCTCCGGTCGCGCCGTTCACGCCACCCGCCCCTGTACCGATCCCCGGCGTGCCGTTCACACCGCCTCCGGCCGCTCCTGAGCCGGGAATCCCGTTCCCGCCTCCGATCACGCCGCCGTCCGGGGAGCACGGGGGTGTGCCCAGGCTGCCCGAAGGAAGCGGCTTCGAGCCTCAGGCACCGGTCGCACCTGCCCCTGAGGCCACTCCGGCGCCCCCGGTCCCCCAGGCTCCCCCGGCTCACCCCGCTCCCCCCGCACCACAGGCCTCCGACGAGGCCGAGCCCGGGAGCGGAGACCTGGAGAGCGGCGCCACCATGCGGTTCTCCGCGGCCTCCCTGCAGCAGGAGATCGCCGACCGCGCCGCCGCGGCCGAAGCGCACGAGAAAACCGAGGCCGAGGTCGGTGAGCGGGCCGAGGGTGACTCCTCGGGCGCGTCGGACGAGACCGATGCCTCCGAGGACGCCGACCACGAGACTCCGCGCACCGAGTCCAGCCCGGACGCCGACACTCCGGCAGGTACCGACGAGCCCGACGCCGCAACGGCTGCCGACGACTCCACCGGCGCCGACGCCGCAGCGGGTTCCGCAGCCCCCGACGACGACGCTGCCCAGGACCAGGCCGTCGCCGCGCCGCCGACACCCGACGCGCCCTCCGCCTGGACTCCCCCGCCCACCCCGCACAGCGGCGTCCCCCCGTTGCCGCCGTCCTACCAGCCCGCGGCTCCTGTCCCGCCCGCCCAGCCGGAGCCGCAGCCCGGCGCCGCCCCGGACCAGCCGCCCCTGCCTCCGCAGCAGCCGTCGGTCCCGCCGCAGCCCCAGCCGCAGTCGGCGCAGCCCGCGTGGACCCCGCCGATCCAGGCCCCGGCGCCCACCACACCCGACATCCCGCATCAAGCCACCGGCGAGCCCCACGCCCAGCAGGGCTACGGCTTCCCCAACCCGACCGCCCCCAACGCGCCCCAGGGTTACGGCTTTCCGCACCCCGGCGTCCCCCACGCCCAGGACGGCTACGGCTTCCCCCACCCCGGCGTCCCCCACGCTCAGGGTGGCTACGGATTCCCCCAGCCCCCGGCGCAGCCGCACGCCGCCCACCCGGGTGTCCCTCCGCAGCAGAACCCTCAGGCTCCCCAGCCCGCACAACACGGACAGCACGGACAGCAGGGACCGAACCCCCAGGCTCCGCAGGCCCCGCAGGCCCAACAGGCCCAACAGGCCCACCAAGCACCTCAGTTCCCGCAGCACGCCCAGCACCAGCAGAACCAGAACCAGCAACACCCCCAGTACCAGCAGCAGCACCCCCACCAGTACCCCCAGCCCCACGCCCCGCAGGGATACCCCCAGCCCCAGGACCAAGCCCAGCCTCAGCCTCAGCCTCAGCCTCAACCCCAGCCCACCCCGCCCCCGGACCCCCGCCTCGGCACCGCCTGGCCCCAGCCGCTCCAGCACGACCAGCGCCAGCCCACCAACCCCGGTGCGGCGCCGCTCGGTTACACCGCCGCCGTCGAGCTCTCCTCCGACCGCCTGCTCAACAACAAGCGGCAGAAGCCGAAGAGCGGGCGTCCCGCCGCGGGCGTCTCCCGCTTCAAGCTGGGTGCGAAGAAGGAGGAGGCGGAGCGCCAGCAGAAGCTTCAGCTGATCCGGACGCCGGTGCTGTCCTGCTACCGCATCGCCGTGATCAGCCTCAAGGGCGGCGTCGGCAAGACCACGACGACCACCGCCCTCGGCTCGACGCTCGCCATCGAGCGCCAGGACAAGATCCTCGCGATCGACGCCAACCCCGACGCCGGTACGCTCGGCCGTCGTGTGCGCCGCGAGACCGGGGCCACCATCCGTGACCTCGTCCAGGCGATCCCGTACCTCAACTCGTACATGGACATCAGGCGGTTCACCTCCCAGGCCCCCTCCGGCCTGGAGATCATCGCCAACGACGTGGACCCGGCCGTCTCGACGACGTTCAACGACGAGGACTACCGGCGCGCGATCGACGTGCTCGGCAAGCAGTACCCGGTGATCCTGACCGACTCGGGCACCGGTCTGCTCTACAGCGCCATGCGCGGGGTGCTCGACCTCGCCGACCAGCTCATCATCATCTCGACGCCGTCGGTGGACGGTGCGAGCAGCGCCAGTACGACGCTGGACTGGCTGTCCGCGCACGGCTACGCCGACCTGGTCTCCCGCTCCATCACGGTCATCTCGGGGGTGCGCGAGACCGGCAAGATGATCAAGGTCGAGGACATCGTCTCCCACTTCGAGACGCGGTGCCGTGGCGTCATCGTCGTCCCGTTCGACGAGCACCTCTCCGCCGGCGCCGAGGTCGACCTCGACATGATGCGGCCCAAGGTGCGGGAGGCGTACTTCAACCTCGCGGCCATGGTCGCCGAGGACTTCGTACGGCACCAGCAGATGCACGGCCTGTGGACCAGCGACGGCAACCCGCCCCCGGTCGCCGCCCCACCGATGCCGGGTCACTCCTACCCCGGCCAGCCCGCGCCGGGCCAAGCGGTACCGGGCCAGCCCATGCCGGGTCAGCCCATGCCAGGGCAGCCGATGCCCGGCCCCGGCCAGTACGCGCCCGGGCAGCCCTACGCGCCCCAGCCGGGCCACCCCGGCCACCCGCCGCAGCCGGACCACGCCGCCCCCCAGCCGGGGCATCCCCAGCCGCCGCCCCAGCACCCCGGATACGGCTACCCCCAGCCCGGTCAGCCCGAGGGGCCCCCGCCCCAGCAGTAGCGAGCGGGCGCGCACACGAAGGGCGGCCGGTGCCTCACAGGCACCGGCCGCCCTTCACTTCGTCCACGTGCCTACGACGAGGATCCAGCACCCTCCGCCGCCGCGATCAGCTCACGGCACCGCTTCACGTCGTCCGCCATCTGCTCCAGCAGATCCTCGAGCGTCTCGAACTTCGCCTGCCCGCGCACGAACGCCAGGAAGTCCACGGCGACGTGCAGCCCGTACAGATCCAGCCCCACGCGGTCGATGGCGTACGCCTCCACCGTGCGCTCGGTCCCGTCGAACTGGGGGTTGGTGCCCACGGAGATCGCGGCCGGCATGACCTCGCCCTCCACCGTCAGCCACCCCGCGTAGACCCCGTCGGCCGGGATCGCGGTGTGCGGCAGCGTCTCGACGTTGGCCGTGGGGAAACCCAGCTCACGGCCGCGCTGCGCGCCCCGCACGACGACGCCCTCGACCCGGTGCGGGCGGCCGAGGATCTCCGCGGCACCGGCCACGTCCCCCGCGCCCACCAGCCGCCGCGTCAGCGTCGACGAGAACGGCTCGCCGCCGCCCGCCTCGCCCGACACGAAGAGCTCGATGACCTCGACGTCGAAGTCGTAGACCTTGCCCTGCTCGGCGAGGAACTCGACGTTCCCGGCGGCGCGGTGGCCGAAGCGGAAGTTGGGGCCCTCGACGACGGCCTTGGCGTGCAGTTTGTCGACCAGGACCTTGCCCACGAACTCGGCGGGCGAGAGCTTGGAGAACTCCGCCGTGAAGGGGAGGATCAGCACCGCGTCCACACCCAGCTCCGCCATCAACTCGGCGCGCCGGTGGTGCGGCGCGAGCAGCGGCGGGTGGCTGCCGGGGCGGACGACCTCGCTGGGGTGCGGGTCGAAGGTGACGACGACGGCGGGGACGCCCAGCTCGCGGGCGCGTTGCACGGCGTGCCGGATGATCAGCTGGTGCCCGCGGTGGACACCGTCGTAGGACCCGATGGTGACGACGCTGCGCCCCCAGTCCTCGGGGATGTCCTCCAAGCCACGCCAGCGCTGCACTGTGACCGCTCCTCGAACCCGTGTCCGTCTATGCCTCTTACGCAGGTCTAAGGGTGCCATGCCGAGGGGGTCCGGCCCGCACCGGCATGGGGGCTGTGACCGGACGCACGTGTGCTCGTCGGGTCGAGGGAGAGCCGTACGCCGGCCAGAATCTCGATCATGCGGCGGGTGCTGGGGCCGACGACCGCGGCCCAGTCCCGAGGAGCGTCCTCCAGCCACCGCGCCACGCGGACCGCGAAACCCGGGATCTCGCGGCCCAGATCGAGCAGGGCGCAGTCGAAGCGGGTGGCTCCCGCCGGGGTGCGGACGAGGATCATGCCGGTGCGATGGACCAGGGCGCGCAGTTCGTCGCCGCCGTGCCGGGCGGCCGTCCGCAGCAGGGCAACCAGTACGGGCGCGGTCTGCTCGTGGACGAGGAGGTAGTCGCACAGTTCGCGGCGCAGGGCGCGGGAGCCGGGGGCGCCGGGCCCGGCGAGAACGCCGGCGAGCGCCGCCCTCAGCTCCTCGGGCCCACCGTCGAGCACCCCGGTGACCAGCGAGAACAGTACGGATCGGGAGTCACGACACCGGCCGGGAAGTCCGTCGCCCGCGCAGACGCAGACCTCCCCGGGGCCGTCGGCGGGCCCCTCGGCACGTGCCCCGCAGCCGACGTCGAGCAGTCCGTCGACGTACGCGGCCACGGGCTCCGCCCACCCCGTCCGCAGCGCCACCGCCTCCTGGACGAGCTCGATGACCCCCCGCACCAGCGACGGGCTCCCCGCGCCGCCTGCCCTGAGCAGCCCGCCGCCCTCGAACAGCGCCTCGGCGAGCGCGCGCAGCACTTCCCCGGCGTCCGTGCGCCGCAGCCGGGCCCGGAAGGCGCCGAGCACCGGCTCGGGATGGGTCGTCAGGGCGGTCGCGAGCGCTGACGCGGGCAGCTGCGGGTCCCCGGCGGCGAAAAGCTCGACGGCCCGGGGCAGGTGCCGGTCCCGGGTGTGCGGATCGCGTACGAGGACGGCGAGCGCCCCGCCGTGCAGTGCGCCGTCGGCCGGGCGGGCGAGCAGGGCCAGGGCCGCGTGCCGCAGCGGCGCGCGCCCGGCCTCGTCCCGGGCGTAGGGCGCGACCCGCAGCCCGTAGGTCACCGCCGTGGCCCGCCGCTCCGGCCGCTCGTCGCGCGCCCACCGGTTCACGGCCCGGCAGACGGCCGCGGTCTCCTCCTCGGCCAGTACGCCGAGCAGCTCGTCGCCCCGCCGGTGCGCGCTGTCGGCCAGCACCTCCGTGAGGCCGTCCAGCGCGCGGTGCCGATGCGTGTGCAGCAGCGCCTGCGCGGCCGTCGCCACGGTCGCGTGCGGCGCCGCCGGGAGGGCCCGTTCGTCGTCGAACCAGCGGACGAGATGCGGCTGTACGGCGGCGGGGTCGGCGGCGAGCAGGTGTGCGGCGGCGTCGAGGTACCGGCCCCCGCCCGCGTCGGCCGCGCCGATGTCGGCGCGGAGCAGGCGGCGCAGCAGATCGAGGCGTTCGGCACCGCTCAGCGCCGGTTCCGACCAGAAGGCGGGCCCGAACTCCGCCGGTACGGCCCGTCCCTGCCACCGCCAGTCGACGATCGTCTCGGCGAGGAGCCGCAGCACCCGCAGATACGGCGTGGCGTCCGGCACCCGGCGGAGCGTCTCGCCGAGCAGCCGGCCCGCCCACCAGGAGTGCGGGTCGTCGTCCAGGGCATGGAGCAGTTCCTCCAGGCGGACGGCGAGCCGGTGCGTGCCGTGCTGCCGGGCGAGCAGGAGCAGGGCCTGGACGACGGGGCCGATGCGATGGTGCGGGACGGGGTCGGGGTGCTCGCAGGCCTGGGCGGGGTGATGGACCAACGCGCGCAGGGCCTCGGCCAGGTCGAGGTGGGTGCCCTGGATCCAGTCGGCGAGTTCCTCGTCGGCGAAGCGGTATCCGGTGCCGGCGGGGACGAGGAGGCCTTCGGCGAGGACGGCGGACGCCCACCCGGTGCCACCGCCGAGCCGGGCCGGGGCCGGGCCCCTGGGGAACACGTCCTCGAAGGCGGCACGGGTCAGCTCCCCCTGTCCGGGCCCGAGGCCGCGCCGGGCCGCCTCGTGCACCTGACCGGCCACCTTCGCCGCGAGCCGGCGTACGGCGGTGCCGCGCAGGCCGTTCTCCGCCGCGAGCCGTACGGCCACGCGCAGGCACGTCAGGTCCAGGTGGGCGGCGAACACGTCGTGCCGGTCCACAGGGGCTGACCGCGGCGCGTCGGGGATCGCAGCGAGGATCCCGGAGAAAAGGCGCAGGGTGAGCGGGTGGCGGGTGTCGGGTGCGGCGAGGGCGCCGTCGGGCACGCCGTAGCGGGTGCGGGCGTGGTGGGCCTCGTCGTCGTCGAGGTCGCCCAGAGGCACACAGGGTGGCAGGCCCACGGGGCCGGCGCCGGGGTGCAGACATTCGTCGGGGAATGCCGCCCCCGCCCGTTCCCAGTACTCCGCCCGGCACGCCACGACCAGTCGCGCCCCCGTCTCCCGCAGCCACCGCACGGTCCCCTGGGACCAGGCACTCAGCCGATGGTCCAGTTCCGCCGGCATCTCCTCCGGGGCGTCGAGCAGCACGAGCAGGGGGCGACCGGAGGCCCGGGCCAGCGCCGCGAGGCCCTCAGGACCGGTGACTCCCAGGGGGGCTTCCCCGGCCTCGGGCAGGCCCCCGTCATGACTCCCTCCCCACGCGACCCGACCCCCGGCCACACTCCACGTCGCCCGGCTGAGCACCCGCCGCACCGCGTCGGCGACCGACTCGTCCCCCTCTTGGAGGTCGGCCCCCCGGAGCCACACCGTCGGCGCCGGTGCCGCACCCCCGCGCCGCCGCGCGGCAAGCGCCGCGAGCTCCGTCGTACGACCGCTGCCGGGCGGTCCGACGAGCCCCAGAACGGTGGCCGGGCTCTCGCCGAACGCGGCGAACTCCCGTACCGCACCCGCCCGTTCGACAGCCTCGACGCCGCCCGGAACTCCACCCCCCGTCGACATCGCCGTCAGTTCCAGCACGCCGCCCAGGTTGAGATCCGCCCCGTACGCGGGCACCGTCGCCGCGTTGCGGGCGAGCACCTCGGCCAGCGGACCGTACGCGGCAGGCCGCAGCGGAACGGCGAACCCGCAGTCGCGGTGCCCGGTGTGCAGGGCGGTGCCGAGCACGGCGACCACGGCCCCGGTGGCGGCGTCGACGACCGGTCCCCCGGCCGCCCCACCGCCCAGCCGCAGGGCGTCCCGCCCTGCCGTACCGATCGCGAGCTGCAGGACGTCGTCGAGCTGACGGAAGCGGTCCCTGGCCGTGTAGGTCACCCCCGTCACCGCGCCCAGTACCCGCGCCTCCCGCCAGCGGCCCGCGGCGATCCGTACATAGGTGCCGGTCGCGACCCGGTCCCGCGCGGTGATCGGCAGCGGACGCACTCCGAGCCCTCCGGCCAGTTCCCCGGCGCGCACGAGTGCCAGGTTCCGCTCGGGGAAGGAGACGACCGCCTCGGCGGGCACGACACAGCTGCGGGCGCCGGCGCTCAGGACGAGGCGGCCCGCGCCGTCGACGGCTTCGTGGCTGGTGAGGACGGTGCCCTGGTGGTCAGCGACGAAGCCGGTGCCGCGGGGGCGCCCGGCGAGGTCGTGGATGCGGACGAGGACGTCGTCGTGGGGCCCGGGCTCGTCGCCCCGCGGTGTGGTCCGTCGGTCCGGTGCCGCCATGGTCGAACCTCCCCGCCGTGCCCCCGTACACCTGTGCTCCGAGGACGACGGTAGGGGCGGGATGATCAGGGAGAAAGCGGTCAGGGCGAAAGCGCCCCCCTGCGCACCCCTCGTTCACTCCGAGCGCCCGCCCGGCCGGGTGAACGGACCGGGCTCGCTGGATACACCCTAGGGGTGGGGGAACCGATGGGGGACCGTGGAGCGGCGGAGTGCAGGGCCCCGTGACCGCCGCTCCACGGGCAGCCGAAGAGGTGGGCGTCAGCCGAAGACGGCGAGGCTCTTCGCCTTGCCCCGCTGCGCCTCCACGAGCGCCAGGAAGCGCCCCTCGGGACCGAACACGGCCACCGCCCCGGAGCCCGCGTACTCGTCGGGCATGTCGAGCCGTACGCCGTTGAGGAGCAGCCGGGCCCGCCTGTCGTCGACGTCCCAGCGGGGGAACGCGGCGGTGGCCGCCTCGGCGATCGGCATCACCGTCAGCTCCTCCTGGAGCTGGTCCAGGGTGCGCGCCGCGTCGAGCTTGTACGGCCCGACACGGGTCCGGCGCAGCGCGGTGAGGTGGCCGCCGACCCCCAGTCCCGCGCCCAGGTCACGGGCGAGGGCCCGGATGTAGGTGCCGGAGGAGCAGACCACCGAGACGACGAGGTCGAGCATGGGGGTGCCGTCCTCGGCGACGGCCTCCCGGACGTCGTGGACGCTGAACGACGAGATGGTGACGGGCCTGGCCGGGATGTCGAAGTCCTCGCCGTCGCGGGCCCGCTTGTAGGAGCGGACACCGTCGATCTTGATGGCGCTGACCTTGGACGGCACCTGCATGATCTCGCCGGTGAGCTCGGCGATCCCCGCGTCGACGGCGTCCCGGGTGACCTTCGAGGCGTCCACCGACGCCGTGATCTCGCCCTCGGCGTCGTCCGTGAGGGTGGTCTGGCCCAGGCGGATGGTGCCCAGGTACTCCTTCTCGGTCAGCGCGAGGTGCCCGAGGAGCTTGGTCGCCCGCTCGACGCCGAGGACGAGGACGCCCGTCGCCATCGGGTCGAGGGTGCCGGCGTGGCCGACGCGGCGGGTCCGCGCGATGCCGCGCATCTTCGCGACCACGTCGTGCGAAGTGAAGCCCGACGGCTTGTCGACGATGACAAGGCCGTCGGGCGTGGAGTGCTTCTGGGTCATGCGCTGGTGTCGTCCTCGTCCTCACCCGGCTTCTTGTACGGGTCGGCTTCGCCCGCGTAGGCGGCGCCCGCCGAGGCCTCGCGCACCTTCTCGTCGGACTGGCGGGCCTTGTCGAGGAGGTCCTCGATGGTCCGGGCGGTGTCCGGGAGGGCGTCGGCGACGAAGGTGAGCGTCGGCGTGAACTTCACGCCGGCCGCCTTGCCGACCTCGGAGCGCAGGATGCCCTTGGCGCTCTCCAGGCCGGCGGCCGCGGCCGCCCGCTCCTCCTCGTCCCCGTACACGGTGTAGAAGACGGTCGCCTCCCGCAGATCACCCGTCACCCGGGTGTCCGTGATGGTGACGTGCGAGCCGAGCCGCGGGTCCTTGATCCCGCGCTGCAGCTTCTGGGCCACCACCTCTCGGATGAGGTCCGCCAGCCTCTTGGCACGCGCGTTGTCGGCCACTGGTCCGTCTCCCGTTCTTTCCTGATCTACGTTCTCTGGTCAGTCGTCGTCGCCGTGGAAGCGGCGTCTCACCGACAGCAGTTCCACCTCGGGGCGCCCGGCGACCAGCCGTTCGCACCTGTCCAGCACGTCGCTGATGTGCCCCGCGTCGCCGGAGACCATCGCGAGGCCGATCTGTGCCCTGCGATGGAGGTCCATGTGGTCCACCTCGGCCGCGCTCACCGCGTACTTCCTTTGGAGTTCCGCGACGATCGGGCGGACGACGGAGCGCTTCTCCTTCAGCGACCGTACGTCGCCGAGGAGGAGGTCGAAGGACAGCGTCCCCACAAACATGTATGCAACCGGTTCACCCGCCGGCCCGGGATCGACGGCCCCGCCGGCTGGAACGGGCGGGGACATCAAGAACGGTACCGCGCCCTCGCCGGGGGCTCGACCGGGTTTTGCCCGGGGCCGGCCGGACACCGGCGGCCCCGGGCAAACCACGGTGGCCGACGGGCACAGGTCCCGTCGGCCACCGTCAGCCACTGGCTTTACACCCGCGGCTTCTCGCGCATCTCGTACGTCGCGATGACGTCGTCGACCTTGATGTCGTTGAAGTTGCCGAGGTTGATACCGCCCTCGAACCCTTCGCGGATCTCGGTGACGTCGTCCTTGAAGCGACGCAGACCCTCGATGTTGAGGTTCTCCGCGACCACCTTGCCGTCGCGGATGAGGCGGGCCTTGGTGTTGCGGCGCACCTCGCCGGAGCGGATGAGCACACCCGCGATGTTGCCCAGCTTGGACGACTTGAAGACCTCGCGGATCTCCGCCGTACCGAGCTCGACCTCCTCGAACTCCGGCTTCAGCATGCCCTTCAGGGCCGCCTCGATCTCCTCGATCGCCTGGTAGATGACCGAGTAGTAGCGGACGTCCACGCCCTCGCGCTCGGCCATCTGCGCCGCGCGGCCGGCCGCACGGACGTTGAAGCCGATCACGATGGCGTCCGAGCCCATCGCCAGGTCGATGTCGGACTCCGTGACCGCACCGACGCCGCGGTGCAGGACCCGGATGTCGACCTCTTCGCCGACGTCGAGCTGGAGCAGCGAGGACTCCAGGGCCTCGACGGAACCAGAAGCGTCACCCTTGATGATGAGGTTGAGCTGCTGGACCTCGCCGGCCTTGAGCACCTTGTCCAGGTCCTCCAGGGAGACCCTGCGGGTGCGCTTGGCGAAGGCCGCGTTGCGCTCGCGCGCCGCGCGCTTCTCGGCGATCTGGCGTGCCGTGCGGTCCTCGTCGACGACCAGGAAGTTGTCGCCGGCGCCCGGGACGTTGGTCAGACCCAGGACCTGGACCGGCGTCGACGGACCCGCCTCGGCGACGTTGTTGCCGTTGTCGTCGAGCATGGCGCGCACGCGGCCGTAGGCGTCGCCCACGACCATCGTGTCGCCTACCCGCAGCGTGCCTCGCTGGACGAGCACCGTCGACACGGCACCGCGGCCGCGGTCGAGGCGGGACTCGATCGAGATGCCCTGCGCGTCCTGGGCCGGGTTGGCCCGCAGGTCGAGCGAGGCGTCGGCCGTGAGGATCACGGCTTCCAGCAGCGAGTCGATGTGCAGACCCTGCTTGGCGGAGATGTCGACGAACATGGTGTCGCCGCCGTACTCCTCGGCCACGAGGCCGTACTCGGTCAGCTGACCGCGCACCTTGGTCGGGTCGGCGCCCTCGACGTCGATCTTGTTCACCGCGACCACGATCGGCACGTCGGCCGCCTTGGCGTGGTTGAGCGCCTCGACCGTCTGCGGCATGACGCCGTCGTTGGCCGCGACGACCAGGATCGCGATGTCGGTCGACTTCGCACCACGGGCACGCATGGCGGTGAACGCCTCGTGACCCGGGGTGTCGATGAAGGTGATCTTGCGCTCTTCGGCGTTGACCTCGGTCGCGACCTGGTAGGCACCGATGTGCTGGGTGATGCCACCGGCCTCGCCAGCGATGACGTTCGTCTTGCGGATGGCGTCGAGCAGGCGGGTCTTGCCGTGGTCGACGTGACCCATGACGGTCACGACCGGCGGACGGACGACCAGGTCCTCCTCGGAGCCCTCGTCCTCACCGAACTCGATGTCGAAGGACTCGAGCAGCTCGCGGTCCTCCTCCTCGGGGCTGACGATCTGAACCGTGTAGTTCATCTCGCTGGCGAGGAGTTCCAGCGTCTCGTCGGAGACGGACTGCGTCGCCGTGACCATCTCGCCGAGGTTCATCATCACCGCGACGAGCGACGCCGGGTTGGCGTTGATCTTCTCCGCGAAGTCGGTGAGCGAGGCACCGCGCGACAGGCGAATGCTCTCGCCGTTGCCGCGAGGCAGCATCACACCGCCGACCGACGGGGCCTGCATGGCCTCGTACTCCTGGCGCCTCTGCCGCTTCGACTTGCGACCGCGACGCGCGGGACCGCCGGGACGACCGAAGGCGCCCTGCGTGCCACCACGGCCACCGGGACCACCGGGACGACCGCCGAAGCCGGGACGGCCACCGCCGCCGCCGAAGCCACCGCCGCCACCACCGGGACCGGCGCCACCGGGACGACCGGCGAAACCGCCGCCGCCACCGGGACGACCGCCACCGCCGCCGCCACCCGGACGACCGGCGAAACCGCCGCCGCCACCGGGACGACCGCCACCGCCGCCGCCACCGGGACGACCGGCACCGGCCGGGCCGCGACCGCCGCCGGGACCCGGGCGCGGGCCGGCAGCGGGACGCTGCGGCATCATGCCGGGGTTCGGACGGGGACCCGCGGGACCGCCGCCGGGACGCGGGGCACCGCCCTGCGGACGCGGCATCGAGCCGGGGCTCGGACGGGAGCCCGGAGCCTGGGGACGCGGACCGCCGCCCTGGCCACCAGGACCCTGCGGACGGGGACCGGCACCGGGGGCACCGGGGCCACCACCGGGACGCTGACCCTGCGGACGGGGCGCCTGCGGGCGCGCCATGCCGGTGGAGCCGCCGGAGGTGAAGGGGTTGTTACCCGGACGCGGGCCGGCCGGACGGGCACCGGGACGCGGCGCGGGAGCGCCGGGACGCGGACCCTGGCCACCGGGGCGCTGGCCCTGGCGGTCCTGGCGCTCCGGACGGTCCTGGCCACCCGGACGGGCACCGCCGGGCTTGGGGGCACCGGGACGGGCACCGGCCGGCTTGGGGCCGGACGCGGCGGCCGGGGCGGGAGCCGCCGGCGGAGCCGTGAACTCCGGCGCGGCCGGGGCCGGGCGCGGCGCGGGCTTGGGGCCCGGCGTCGGACGCGGACCCGAGGACGGCGCGGGCGCCGGGGCGGCGGGCGCCGCCGGGGCCGCGGGTGCCGCGGGCTGCTGGGCAGCCGCCGGCTTGGGGGCGGCCGGCTTGGGTGCCGCCGGACGCGCCGCCTGCGCCGGTGAGGGCGCGCCGGGCTTGGGGGCGGCCTTCCGCGGGGCGGGCTTGCCGGCGGACTTGCCGTTGCCACTGCCCTGCTGGAAGGCGTCAGTCAGTTTGCGTACTACGGGCGCCTCGATCGTCGAAGACGCCGATCGGACGAATTCACCGAGTTCCTGGAGCTTGGCCATGACGACCTTGCTCTCCACACCGAACTCCTTGGCGAGTTCGTAGACCCGGACCTTAGCCACTTCGCTCCTCTGAGGTCCGGGTTGCGGCCGGACCGTCGCTAGTTCATGGGCGTACTCATCGCGTACTCATCGAGTGCTCATCGCAATCTCGACCTGCTTTCGACTCGCGAGGTACCAGGCCGCACGGGGGGTTCCGTACGGCAAGCTTTCTTACCGTGTTGCCTGCTCCGCAACTGTCGTCCGCTCGACGTACCGGCGCAACGCCTTTGTGTCGGGCGCTCCCGGGGCGCGCAACGCCCTCGTGAACGCCCGGCGACGTATCGCCTGGTCGAGACAGACCAAGGCGGGGTGTACATACGCACCCCGGCCGGGCAGCGTACCGCGTGGATCAGGGACACATTCGCCCTCGATCGCCACGGTGCGCAGCAGCTCGGTCTTGGCCGCTCGCTCCCGGCACCCGACACAGGTGCGCTCCGGGCATGCGCGGGCACGCGTCCGGCCAGACACCGCTAAGTCTACCTCCCCGTAACGACCTCACCCCTTTGAGGTAGAGATCGAACAGTTGCCGCACCGATAACTGTCGTGATCCAACCCACACGGGGCCGAGATCTATTCCTCCGGCTGTTCGGTGTCCGGGCGGATGTCGATCCGCCAGCCGGTCAGCCGGGCCGCGAGCCGGGCGTTCTGGCCTTCCTTGCCGATGGCCAGGGACAACTGGTAGTCCGGGACGGTCACGCGCGCGGAACGGGCCGACAGGTCGACGACGTCGACCTTGGACACCCGCGCGGGGGACAGGGCGTTCGCCACCATCTCGGCCGGGTCGTCCGACCAGTCGACGATGTCGATCTTCTCACCGTTCAACTCGGCCATCACGTTGCGCACCCGCCCGCCCATGGGGCCGATGCAGGCGCCCTTGGCGTTCAGGCCCGAACGGGTGGACCGAACGGCGATCTTGGTGCGGTGGCCTGCCTCGCGCGCGATGGCGGAGATCTCGACGGACCCGTCGGCGATCTCCGGCACCTCCAGCGCGAACAGCTTCTTCACCAGATTCGGATGCGTGCGCGACAGGGTGACCGACGGACCGCGGACGCCCTTGGCCACCCGGACGACGTACGACCGCAGCCGCATCCCGTGCGGATAGGTCTCGCCGGGCACCTGTTCCTGCACCGGCAGGATGGCCTCCAGCTTGCCGATGTCGACGAGCACGTTCTTCGGGTCGCGGCCCTGCTGCACCACGCCGGTGACGATGTCGCCCTCGCGGCCGGCGTACTCGCCGAGCGTGGCGTCGTCCTCGGCGTCGCGCAGCCGCTGCAGGATGACCTGCTTGGCGGTGGTCGCGGCGATCCGGCCGAATCCGGACGGGGTGTCGTCGAACTCGCGGGGCTCCTGACCCTCGTCGAGGTCCTCGGGGTCCTCCTTCGCCCACACGGTCACGTGTCCGGTCTCCCGGTTGAGCTCCACGCGCGCGTGCCGGCGGCTTCCCTCGGTGCGGTGGTAGGCGATGAGGAGGGCCGCCTCGATCGCCTCGACCAGCAGGTCGAAGGAGATCTCCTTCTCCCGGACCAAGCCCCGCAGGGCGCTCATGTCGATGTCCACGGCTACGCCTCCTCTTCCTTCTTGTCCTTGCGGCTGAACTCGACCTGGACGCGCGCCTTGGCGATGTCGCCGAAGGCGAGCCTGCGTGCGGTGGGCTTGCGTCCCTTGACCCCGGGGATCTCCAGGTCCACGCCCTCGTCGTCGACGGTGAGGATCCTGGCCACCAGCTCGCCGCCCTCCGCCAGCTGGAATCCGACCAGCCGGCCGGTGGCGCGCACGTAGTGGCGGTGCTCGGTGAGGAGGCGTTCCGCGCCGGGGGTTCCCACCTCGAGGGTGTACTCGCCCTCGCCCATCGCGTCGCTCTCGTCGAGCTTCGCCGAGAGCGCACGGCTCACATCGGCGATCTGGTCGAGATCCGCTCCGGAATCGGAGTCGACGACGACGCGCAGCACTCTCTTGCGTCCTACGGAGTCCACCGCGATCTCTTCGAGATCCAGACCCTGGGAGGTGACGAGCGGTTCGAGCAGTTCTCGCAGCCTCTCGCTGTGGGTGGTGCTCATCCGGGTGACTCCTCGGCCGCGTGTGCTGTTGTGGGTAGGTCGCGTGTCTGGTGAAAGGGTATCCGGTCCCGGACGGTGATGCCGTCCACCTGGGTCTGTGCGGTGCCGGTGAGTGGTCTCGGACACATGCACGGGTACGGTGATCACGGGCATGCCGCCCAGTCCTTTCGTACGAGCCTTCGAGGACGTCAGCCGTGCCGTTTCCCGTGCCGCCGCGCATGCCCTCGGGGCCGCGCAGAAGGACCCTGCTCGCCTCCGCCGCGGGCGTCGCCCTGCTCACCGGCTGCTCCGGTGATCCCGACGGCGCCGACACCACGGGCGGCAGCCCGTCGGCCGCGACCCGGGCACGCGCGCGTGCGGCCCGGGACAGCGACGGCCTGGTCACGCGGTACGACGCCGTGATCGCCGCCCACCCCGAGCTGGCGGAGCGGCTGCGGCCGCTGCGGGACGCGGCGGTGCGGCACGCAAAGGCGTTCGGCGGCGCGCCGGCCCCGGCCTCGCCCGGCCCGACGGCCTCCGCCACCGGCACCCGGAACGTCTCGCTCACGGTGCCGAAGACCGAGCGGGCCGCCCTGGCCGAGCTGGCCGCTGCCGAGCGCGCGCTCGCGGACCGGCGGGCCAAGGCGCTTCTCGGCCTGCCCGGCGAGCTGGCGCGGCTGCTGGCGTCGGTGGCGGCGGCCGGTGCGGCACACGCGTATCTGCTCACGGAGGGTGAGGGCACGGCATGAGCGAGGCCGAGGACGGGGAGCTGCGGGCCCTTCAGGCGGCACTGGCCGCCGAGCACGCGGCGGTGTACGGCTACGGCGTGGTCGGTGGGACGATCGGCGAGGCCCGGCGCACCGAGGCACGGACGGCGTACGACGCGCATCGCGCCCGGCGGGACACCCTGGTGCGCCAGGTGCGGGCGCTGGGCGCGGAGCCGGTGGCCGCGGCCGCCGGATACGCGCTGCCGTTCCAGGTGACGGACCAGGCGACGGCGGTGCGGCTCGCCGCCGAGCTGGAGGAGCGGGTGGCCGGGGTGTACTCCGATCTGGTGCGGGCCGCCGGGGACGGGCTGCGGGGCACGGCCGCGGCGGCGCTGCGGGAAGCGGCGGTGCGGGCGGTGCGCTGGCAGGGCCGGAGCGTAGCCTTCCCTGGGCTCGCCGAGCGGGCCGGTGCCGCCTCGGCGCCGGCGACACCGTCGGCGTGACGCGTACCGGAAGGGGACATCTCGCGTATGGCTTTCGAACCGCCGCAGCGGCTGGTCAGGGCGCTCGGTGAGACGGCGGCGGACGGTGACGACTGGCTGGAGAAGCTGCCCGAGGCAGCGCAACAGGCCGTCGCTCTACGCGAGTTGACCGTGGAACGGGTGCAGGTGCCGGGCGGCCGGAGCAGCCTGGTGCTCCTGGTCCGGCGGGGCGACGGCACGCCCGCGGTCCTGAAGCTGGCCCCGCCCCGGGCCCGCCCGGAGAGCGAGCGGGCCGCGCTGGCGCACTGGGGCGGCCTGGGCGCCGTACAGCTGCTCGAACCGGGCGACGGGGGTGCGCTGCTGCTGGAGCGGCTGCATCCGGAGGTGTCCGTGCGGTCGCTGCCCGAGGCGAGGGCGCTGCTGGAGGCGGCGGGGACGCTGCGCAAGCTGTGGGTGGAGCCGCCGCGGGACCACCCCTTCGAGACCGTGGCCGCGCGTACCGGGCGACAGGCCGAGGCGATGCGGGCGAGTGCCGGCGCGGATGTCGTCCCGCTGGTCGACGCGGCGCTCGCGGCCCGCGAGGAACTGCTGGTGGCCCCGCCCGAGCACCGGTTGCTGCACGGCACGTTCCGGCAGAGCAAGGTGCTCTCCGGGGACCGGATGCCCTGGCTGGCGGTCGGTCCCGATCCGGTGGTCGGCGAGTGCGCCTTCGATCTGGCCCGGCTCGTCCGTGACCGGGTGGAGGACCTGATCGCCACGCCCTCGGGCGCCTCGACGACCCGGCGGCGGGTGAAGCGGCTCGCGGAGTCGCTGGAGGTCGACCAGGACCGGCTGCGCGGCTGGACGCTGTTCCGGGCCGTGGAGTCGGGGGTCCGGGCCCGGCGGGTGGGCCGGGTGCAGGACGCGGAGCTGCTGCTGGAGTTCGCGGGCTGGCTGTGAGCCGGGGCGAGCCGTCGCGGCTCGCCCCGGGTGCGGGGATCAGGCGGTCAGGCGGGCGATCGCCTCGTCGACCGGGAGCTCCTCGCGCTCACCCGTCCTGCGGTCCTTGAGCTCGACGACGCCCTCGCCCGCGCGCCGCCCGGCCACCAGGATCTGCGGTACGCCGATCAGTTCCGCGTCGGTGAACTTCACGCCCGGCGAGACCCCGGCCCGGTCGTCCACCAGGACCCGGACACCGGCCGCGGCCAGCTTCCCGGAGACGTCCAGGGCGAGTTCGGTCTGGAGGGCCTTGCCGGCGGCGACGACGTGCACGTCGGCCGGGGCGACCTCCTTGGGCCAGCACAGGCCCTTGTCGTCGGCCGTCTGCTCGGCGAGGGCGGCCACCGCGCGGGAGACGCCGACACCGTAGGAACCCATGGTCACGCGGACCGGCTTGCCGTTCTGGCCGAGGACGTCGAGCTTGAGGGCGTCGGCGTACTTGCGGCCCAGCTGGAAGATGTGGCCGATCTCGATGGCGCGGTCCAGCTTGAGGCCGGTGCCGCACTTGGGGCAGGGGTCGCCCTCCTGCACCACCACGACGTCCACGTACTCGTCGACCTCGAAGTCGCGGCCCGCGACGACGTTCTTCGCGTGCGTGTCCGCCTTGTTGGCGCCGGTGATCCATGCCGTGCCCGGCGCGACGCGCGGGTCGGCGAGGTACTTCACCTTCTCGCCCAGGCCCTGCGGGCCCACGTAGCCGCGTACCAGGTCCGGGCGGTTGACGAAGTCCTCGACCGTGACCATCTCGACGGCCGCCGGGGCGAAGTGCGCCTCGACCTTGCCCAGGTCGACCTCGCGGTCACCGGGCACGCCGACGGCGACGATCTCGCCGGCCACCTTCACGAGGAGGTTCTTCAGGGTGGCGGAGGCCGGGACGCCGAGCGAGGCCGCGAGGGTCTCGATGGTCGGGGTGTCGGGAGTGGGGATCTCCTCGGCAGCCGGGACGCCGGACGCGTCCACCGGCTTCAGCTCGTAGGTGATCGCCTCGGTGTTGGCCGCGAAGTCGCAGTTCGGGCAGTCCGCGAAGGTGTCCTCGCCGGCGTCGGCCGGGGCGAGGAACTCCTCCGACTTGGAGCCGCCCATCGCGCCCGCGGTCGCCGCGCAGATCCGGTAGTCGAGGCCGAGGCGCGTGAAGATCTTCTGGTAGGCCTCGCGGTGCAGGGCGTACGAGTGGGCGAGGCCCTCGTCGGCGAGGTCGAAGGAGTAGGAGTCCTTCATCAGGAACTCACGGCCGCGCAGGATGCCCGCGCGCGGACGGGCCTCGTCCCGGAACTTGCTCTGGATCTGGTAGAGGATCACGGGCAGGTCCTTGTAGGAGGACGCCTGGTCCTTGACCAGCAGCGTGAAGATCTCCTCGTGGGTGGGGCCGAGGAGGTAGTCACCGCCCCTGCGGTCCTTCAGGCGGAACAGCTCCTGGCCGTACTCGTCCCAGCGGCCGGTCGCGTCGTAGGGCTCGCGCGGCAGCAGCGCGGGGAGCAGCACCTCCTGGGCGCCGATCGCGTCCATCTCCTCACGGACGATCCGCTCCACGTTGGACAGGACCTTCTTGCCGAGGGGCAGCCAGGACCAGACACCGGCGGCGGTGCGGCGGACGTAGCCGGCGCGGACGAGCAGCTTGTGGCTGAGGACCTCGGCGTCCGCCGGGTCGTCGCGCAGAGTCTTCGCCATCAACTGGGACATGCGCTGGACCGATGCGTTCGCCATGGTTCTCGTACTCCTGCTGCGTAAGGGTGGTGCCAAGGAGGTTAGCCGGGCGGTACGGGACGGTGGAAATCGGTTATCGGCGCAGCGGCAGCGGCGCGCCCATCACGGCGTACGGCTTGGGGGCGCTGGGGAAGTGGACCTGGCGGGCGAGGTCCTCGTAGCCGAGGGAGCGGTAGAGGCCGCGGGCGGGGCTGTCGGTGTCGATCGCCGAGAGGATCGAGCGGGGCTCGGCCGCCGTGTCCGTGATCGCGGTGATGAGCCTCCGGCCGATACCGCGGTTCTGGTGGCGAGGGTGCACATGCAGCTCGGTGATCACGAAGGAGCCGTCGAGCCACTCGTCGTGGCCCTGGGCGCGCAGGTAGGGCTCCACGACGGTGGACCACCAGTGGGCGCGGTCGTTGGGCATGCCGTAGACGAAGCCCACGAGACGGCCGTCGGCGGTGGCGCCGAGGGCGCGTGCGCCGGGGTAGCTCATGTGCCGCAGGACGATCTGGCGCCGGACGGCGATCTCGTCGGAGCCCAGGCCGAAGGCCTCGGCCTGCACTGCGAGGGCCTCGTCTACGTGGGCGGGGAGATCCAGGGGGCCGAAGACGAGGTCCATGGCGGGGAGCTTACAGGGGGCTCTCGGTGACCGAACGGGTGCGTGCGCCCTCGGAACCCGTCGGGCGGTTCCGCGCGCCCGCGCGGGCGACCAGTGCCGCGTCGGTCAGGATCTGCCCGTGAGGAGCGGCTGCACTAGAACAGGACACTCATGAAGGCGCCGACCTCCTGGAAGCCCACCCTGCGGTACGTCCGTCGCGCCGCGGTGTTGTAGTCGTTGACGTAGAGGCTGACGACCGGCGCGATGTCCGCGAGGGCGTAGCGCAGGACCGCCGCCATGCCGGGGGCCGCGAGGCCCTGGCCACGGTACTCGGGGGCCACCCAGACGCCCTGGATCTGGCAGGCCCGGTCGGTCGCCGCGCCGATCTCCGCCTTGAAGACGACCTTGCCGTGTTCGTCGACGCGCGCGAAGGAGCGGCCGGAGCCGACGAGTTCGGCGACCCGGGCCTGGTAGAGCAGCCCGCCGTCGCCGGCCAGCGGGGAGACGCCGACCTCCTCGGTGAACATCGCCACGCAGGCCGGCATGATCGTCTCCATCTCGTCCTTGCGGACGCGGCGGACGTAGGGGTCCGGGGCGATGTCGGCGGGCATCCGGTCGGTGACCATGAGGGGCTGGTGCGCGCGGACCTCGCGGGCGGGGCCCCAGTGGGGTTCGAGGAGCCGCCAGAGCTGGGCGGTGGAGTCGGCGGGGCCGACCACGGAGGAGCAGCGGCGGCCGGAGCGGCGGGCGCGGTCGGCGAAGGCGCGCACGGCGCGCGGGGTGGCGCAGATGGGCACGAGGTTGGCGCCCGCGTAGCAGAGGGACGTCAGCATGCCGTCCTCGTACCAGCCCCACATCTCGCCGCCGAGCCGCCAGGGGTCGAGACCGGCGACCTGGACCCGGGACGTGACGAAGGCGTTGGCCACCGGCTCGCGGTCGAGGACGGTGAGCGCGGCGTCCAGGTCGCTCGGTTCGAGGACCCGGGAGGTCGTCTGGGTCAACACGGGCGGGGCCTCACGGGTGGGGTCTGCTGATCTCCGCACTGTACCCGCGGAAGCTGGGCGGTGCCGCCCCGCGTGAGGCACCGCCCGACGTGAGGTGCCGCTCGCCGCGCACGGGCGGGCGGCGCCTCAGGGCTTTCGGCCCGCGACGGGGTTTCAGCCCGCGACGGAGACAGAGGGCTCGCCCGAGGCGGCGCCGTCCGCCTCCATCTGCTCGGCCAGTTTCATGGCCTCTTCGATGAGGGTTTCGACGATCTTCGACTCCGGGACGGTCTTGATGACCTCGCCCTTGACGAAGATCTGGCCCTTGCCGTTGCCGGAGGCGACGCCGAGGTCCGCCTCGCGGGCCTCGCCGGGACCGTTGACGACACAGCCCATGACCGCGACACGGAGCGGCACCTCCATGCCCTCCAGCCCCGCGGTGACCTCTTCGGCGAGCTTGTAGACGTCGACCTGGGCGCGGCCGCAGGAGGGGCAGGAGACGATCTCCAGACCGCGCTCCTTGAGGTTGAGCGACTCCAGGATCTGGATGCCGACCTTGACCTCCTCGGCGGGCGGGGCCGACAGCGA
>NZ_JBVKBE010000027.1:0-7302 GCF_055657325.1 Streptomyces sp. NPDC107562
TGCTCGGTCCGAAGGCGGATGCTGCTTGGTATCTGCATGAGCTGACGCGGGAGTTGGATCTTTCCGCGTTCGTGCTGTTCTCGTCGTTGTCGGGGGCGGTGGGTGGCGCGGGTCAGGGGAACTACGCGGCGGCGAACGCGTATCTGGACGGGTTGGCGGAGTACCGGCGGGGCATGGGGCTGCCCGCGACCTCACTGGCCTGGGGACTCTGGGAAGAGACCGGGCGCGGGGGCATGACGGAGTCCCTCGGCGACACGGACCGCAACCGTATGGCCCGCGGCGGAGTGCTTCCCCTGTCCGTGGAGAACGGACTGGCCTTGTTCGACGCGGCGTTGGGGACCGACAAGGCCGCTCTCGCTCCCTTCCACCTGGACACTGCGGCACTGGACTCGTCCACCGACGAGCTTCCCCCCGTCCTCCGTGACGTGGTTCGTGCGCCTCGACGCCGTACGGCGGAGGGGCGGACGGCCGGTTCCACCGGCGGCCTCGCCGATCGGTTGGTGGGGCTGTCGGCGGACGAGCGTCGGGCGCTGGTGCTGGGTGTGGTGCGGGCGCAGGTGGCGCGGGTGCTGGGGTACGCGTCGGCGGAGTCGGTCGAGCCGGGGCGGGCGTTCCAGGATCTGGGCTTCGATTCGCTGACGGCGGTGGAACTGCGCAACAGCCTCAGTGCGGAGGCGGCGGTGCGCTTGCCGGCGACACTCGTCTTCGACTACCCGTCCTCCGACGTCCTGGCCGACTTCCTCCTCGCCGAGGTCTCGGGCGAGATACCCGCTGCCGCCGAGACACTTCCCTCGCTGCGCAGCGCCGCCGACGACGACCCGGTCGTCATCGTCGGCATGGGCTGCCGTTACCCGGGCGGAGTCGCGTCGCCGGAGGACCTCTGGAAGCTGGTGGCCGAGGGCCGGGACGCGATCTCGGAGTTTCCGACCGATCGCGGATGGGACCTGGACGCGATCTACCACCCGGACCCCGACCACGCGGGTACGAGCTACGCCCGTGAGGGCGGATTCCTCCATGACGCGGGTGACTTCGACGCCGAGTTCTTCGGGATATCGCCGCGCGAGGCCATCGTCATGGATCCGCAGCAGCGGCTGCTGCTGGAGACGGCCTGGGAAGCCCTGGAGCAGGCGGGCATCGTCCCCGCCGACCTCAAGGGCAGCCAGACCGGCGTCTTCGCCGGCGTCATGTACCACGACTACGGCACCCGGATCGTCGACATCCCCGAGGGCGCCGAGGGCTACCTGGGCACCGGCATCTCCGGCAGCGTCGTCTCGGGCCGCGTCGCCTACACGCTCGGCCTGGAGGGTCCGGCCGTCACGATCGACACGGCCTGCTCCTCCTCCCTGGTCGCGCTCCACTCCGCCGCCCATGCCCTGCGCCAGGGCGAGTGTTCCCTCGCGCTCGCCGGTGGTGTGACCGTCATGGCAGGTCCTGACACCTTCATCGACTTCAGTCGGCAGCGCGGGCTGGCCGCCGATGGGCGGTGCAAGGCGTTCTCGGCCGACGCGGACGGGACGGGGTGGTCCGAGGGCGTGGGTGTTCTGGTGCTGGAGCGTCTGTCGGATGCCCGGCGCAACGGTCATCAGGTGCTGGCGGTGATTCGGGGTTCGGCGCTGAACCAGGACGGTGCGAGCAATGGTCTGACGGCGCCGAACGGTCCGTCGCAGCAGCGGGTGATCCGTCAGGCGCTTGCGAACGCGGATCTCACGGCGGCCGAGGTGGACGCGGTGGAGGCGCACGGGACGGGCACCACGTTGGGTGACCCGATCGAGGCGCAGGCCCTGCTCGCCACCTACGGCCAGGACCGCGACGAGGACCGGCCGTTGTGGCTGGGTTCGTCCAAGTCGAACCTGGGTCATACGCAGGCGGCTGCGGGTGTGGCGGGTGTGATCAAGATGGTGATGGCGATGCGGGCGGGTGTCCTGCCGCGGACGTTGCACGTGGGGGAGCCGTCGCCGCATGTGGACTGGTCGGCGGGTGCGGTGGAGCTGTTGAGTGAGGCGCGGGAGTGGCCGGAGACCGGTCGTCCGCGCCGGGCCGGCGTCTCCTCCTTCGGCGTGAGCGGAACGAACGCCCACGTCATCGTGGAGCAGCCACCGCAGGACGGACCGCCTGCCGACGTGGCGGGCACACCCGAGTCCCCGGAGACGGCTTGGACGGCGGACGTACCCGTGCCCTGGATCCTGTCGGGGCGCACCGAGGACGCCGTACGAGACCAGGCTCGACGCCTCCTCGCACACCTCGGCCCCGCCGACGACTCCGCTCCACGGGATGTCGCACGGGCGCTCCTCACCACCCGCACCCTGTTCCCTCACCGGGCGGCCGTCGTGGCCTCCGAGCGGCGGGATCTTCTCGCCGGGCTCGAAGCACTCGTCGTTGGCCGCCCCGCGGTCGGCCTGGTGCAGGGAACCGCCTCGGCCTCGGGCCGGCTGGCGTTCTTGTTCACGGGTCAGGGTGCGCAGCGGGTGGGGATGGGCGGGGAGCTGGCTGCTGCGTTTCCGGTGTTCGCGCGGTCGTTGGAGCGTACGTGTGACCTGCTGGATGTGGGTTTGGAGGGTGTGGGGCTGCCGTTGCGTGAGGTGCTGTTCGCGGAGCCGGGCAGTGCTGCGGCGGGCTTGTTGACGCGGACGGTGTATGCGCAGGCCGCGTTGTTTGCGGTTGAGGTGGCGTTGTTCCGGCTGGTGGAGTCGTTCGGGGTGCGTCCGGATTTCGTGGCGGGGCATTCGGTCGGTGAGATCGCGGCCGCGCATGTGGCGGGGGTGTTCTCCCTTGAGGACGCCGCGATGCTGGTGGCGGCCCGGGGCCGGTTGATGGACGCGCTGCCTGAGGGCGGGGTGATGGTGGCGGTCCAGGCCGCCGAGGCGGATGTACGCGAACTCCTTGAAGGCGTCGAGGGTGCGGGCGTCGCGGCGGTGAACGGGCCGCGCGCCGTGGTCCTGTCCGGTGACAGGGCGGCGGTGACGCCGGTGGTCGAAACCCTGCGGGAGCGCGGCATCAAGACCAGGCAACTGGATGTCAGCCATGCCTTCCACTCCCCGTTGATGGAGCCGATGCTCGCGGACTTCGCTGCGGTGGTGGAGGGGCTGTCGTTCGAGGCTCCGCGGATCGCGGTGGTGTCGAACGTGACGGGTGCGGTGGCGTCGGCGCGGGAGTTGTGTGTGCCGGAGTACTGGGTGCGCCATGTCCGCGAGGCGGTGCGCTTCGGTTCCGGTGTGGAGGCGCTGGTCGGTGCGGGTGTGTCGTCGTTCGTGGAGCTGGGTCCGGACGGTGTGCTGAGCGGGATGGCCCGTGAGGTGCTGCCCGAGGACACGGACGTGGCGTGCGTGCCGGTGATGCGGCGGGACCGGGACGAGGTGCGGGAGTTCCTGACCGGCCTGGCCCGACTCACCGTCCGCGGCATAGAGACGAGTTGGAAGCCACTGACGGCGGTCGGGCGCCGAGTTGAGCTGCCCACGTACGCCTTCCAACGGCGCAGGTTCTGGCTGGAGGCGGGTCAGAAGGTCACGGATGCTGCCGGTCTGGGTCAGGCGGCGGCGGATCATCCTCTGGTGGGTGCGGTGGTGGGGCTGGCCGGTGGTGACGGGTCGGTGCTGACGGGCCGGCTGTCCTTGAAGTCGCATCCGTGGCTGGCCGATCACGCGGTCGCGGGTGTGGTGCTGTTGCCGGGTACGGCGTTCGTGGAGCTTGCGGTGCGTGCGGGTGACCAGGTCGGCTGTGGCCGGCTGGAGGAGCTGACGCTGGAGGCGCCGTTGGTCGTGCCCGAGCGTGGCGGTGTACAGGTGCAGGTCGTCGTGGGGACGGCGAACGGTGCAGGGGAGCGTCCGGTGGAGGTGTACTCGCGGCCCGAGGACACCGACGAGGCCCCCTGGACACGACACACCACCGGCGCACTGGCGCCCGACGCCCTGACGCCCGAGTTCGCGCTCACGGCCTGGCCGCCCTCCGGCGAGCCGGTCGACGTCGCGGACTTCTACTCCGAACTCGCCGCGCAGGCGGACGGGTTGGTCTACGGACCGGTGTTCCAGGGGCTCAAGGCCGCCTGGCGTACCGACCACGGAGTCGACGCGGAGGTGGAGCTGCCCGAGGCGGCGGCGAAGGACGCGGGCCGCTTCGGGTTGCACCCGGCACTTCTCGACGCGGCCCTGCACGCGGTCGGTCTCGCGGTCCCGCACGAGAGCCAGGGCGACGACGGGATTGTGGCCCGGCTGCCGTTCGCCTGGACGGGAGTCACGCTGCACCGCTCGGGAGCCACCAAGCTGCGGCTCTCCCTGACCCGTACGGGTGGCGACACGTACCGTCTGCGGATCGCCGACGCGGTGGGCGCACCGGTCGCGACGGTACGCGAGCTCGTGCTCCGCGGAATCACCGCGGAACAGCTCGCGCAGGCCCGTACGGACCGACCCGCATCGATGTTCCGCCTGGACTGGGTGGTTCAGCAGCCTGCGGCCGTCGGCCTTCCCGCGGGCGGACCGCTCCCCCTCACCCAGTACGACGATCTGGCCGCGCTGACCGCGGCACTGGACGAGTCCGGGGACGACCGCGAGACCGGAGGCGCCACTGCGGAGGTCGTGCTCCTTGCGCTCACCAATGCCGAGGAGGACAGGGCCACCCCCCGGGCGGCCGCTCACCGGGCGCTGCACGCCGTACAGGCCTGGCTGAGTGCCGAGCGCTTCGCCGAGGCCACCCTCGTGCTGATGACCCGTGGTGCGACCGCCACCTCGGACGGCGACGCGATCGACGTGGACGCGGCCGCTGCCTGGGGACTCGTGCGGTCGGCGCAGTCCGAGCACCCGGGCCGCTTCGTCCTCGTGGACTCCGACGGTTCCGCGGCATCCGCCCAGGTCCTCCCCGGAGCCCTCGCGAGCGGAGAGCCGCAGATCGCCCTGAGGGAGGGCGTCGTCCACGTCGCGCGTCTCGTACGGGTGCTCGAAGCAGGCCCCGCAGCCGACGCCGAGGCGAGTGACACGGCCGGAGGCGATGCCGCTCCCGACACGGGGCGGCCGTCCGCCGCCGTCTTCCCCATGGAGCGGACGGTCCTCGTCACCGGTGGCACCGGTGCCCTGGGTTCCCGTCTCGCCCGGCACCTGGTCCGCGAGCACGGCGTACGGCAGCTGCTGCTGGTGGGGCGTCAAGGCCCCCGCGCCCCGCACACCGCCGAGCTGGTGGCCGAGCTGGCCTCCCTCGGCGCGCGGGCGGAGGTGGCCGCCTGCGACGTGGCCGACCGGGAGGCCCTGGCGGCTCTTCTCGCGGCGATCCCGTCCGACCGCCCTCTCGGTGCGGTCGTCCACGCCGCGGGCGTGCTCGACGACGGTCTGGTCGACGCACTCACGCCGGAGCGGCTCGACGCGGTACTGCGTCCGAAGGCGGACGCGGCTCGGTACCTCGATGAGCTGACCAGAGACGCGGACCTCTCCGCCTTCGTCCTGTTCTCCTCGACGGCCGGTACGCTCGGCAGCCCCGGCCAGGCCAACTACGCGGCGGCCAACGCGTATCTCGACGCTCTGGCCGCCCGGCGCCGAAGCCAGGATCTGCCGGGCCTCTCGCTCGGCTGGGGCCTGTGGGAGGCGGACCGCGTCACGACGGTGGCGACGGGCGGCGGCGCAGCGCAGGACACGCACAGTGGTGCCGGCGCCGGCGTGAACCGGGGGATGGGCGGCCGCCTGAGCGACAGAGACCGCGCGCGCATCGCTCGCGGCGGTGTCGGCACGCTCACCACCGATCAGGGCCTGGCCCTCTTCGACGCCGCCTGCGCCGGTACGCGGCCCGCCGTGCTTCCGGTCCTGCTGGATCTGCGGCCCCAGGACGACGTACCGCACATCCTGCGGTCCCTCGTGGCCACGCGCCGTGAGGGAGCGGCCGCGGCGGCCCGGCACGAGGGTCCCGCCGAACTGCGGCGACGGCTCGGCTCCGCGCGACCGGAGGAGCGTTACGACCACCTCGTCCAGCTGGTGCGGTCCTGCACCGCCGTGGTGCTGGGACACCGCGGTCCGCAGGACGTCGACCCCGGTCTCGGCTTCCTCGAATCCGGGTTCGACTCGCTGACCGCGATGGAACTGCGCAGCCGGCTGCAGGAGGCCACCGGTCTGCGCCTCGCGGCCACCGCGGTGTTCGACCACGCCACGCCGGGCGATCTCGCCCGGTACCTGGCCGACGAACTCGCCGGGGCGCTCGCCGCGACGGAGGCCACGGCAGGCACGGCCCCCACGGTCGACGACGGTGACGGCCGGGTGGCCCGACGGGCGGCGGAGGATGACGTGGCGGACGCGGCGGACACCCTCAGCGCGCTGTTCCGCAGCGCCGTGAGGGACGGACAGGTGACGAAGGGCGTCGGACTGCTGCGTGCCGTCGCCGAACTGCGTCCGGGTTTCCGCAGCGCCGCGGAGTTCGGTGACGACCTGCCCGTACCGGTGCGCCTGGCTCAGGGGCCTCGCCTGCCGAAGCTGTTCTGCTTCGCCTCTCCCATGGCGATGGGTGGCGTGCACCAGTACGCCCGGCTGGCCGCCCCCTTCCGTGGGGTACGGGAGGTGTATGCGCTGCCCATGCCCGGGTTCGCCGCGCGGGACCGGCTCCCGGAGACCGCGGACGCCGTCGTGGAGGTCTTCGGCCGGAGCGTGCAGGAAGCGGCGGGCGACGACCCGTTCGTCCTGCTCGGCTACTCGGCCGGCGGCATCTTTGCCCACGCCGTCGCGTCCTGGCTGGAGTCCGCGGGACGCCCGCCGGCCGCCGTGGTGCTCCTCGACAGCTACCGCGCCGACGGCGGGGCTGACCTCGACGGCGACTTCTGGATCAGCATGGTGGAAGGGCTGTTCGCGCGGGAAGAGGTCTTCGGCCGCTTCACCAGCGCGCGGCTGTCCGCCATGGGCCGCTACGCCCGCCTCGTCGCGGAGGTCAAGCCGGTGGACATCACGGCGCCGGTGCTTTTCGTCCGGCCCGAGAGGTCACTGACCGCGGGTGACTTGGCCGAGGACGGGAGCTCCGCTTCGGACGACTGGCGGGCTTCCTGGGACACGGCGCACACCGTCCTCGACGTGCCCGGCGACCACTTCGGGATCGTCGAGAGCCAGGCGGACCTGACCGCGGCCGTGGTGGAGGAGTGGCTCGCCGACCACGTGTGACTCCGGGGCCCGGACCCCCTGGCCGGCTGAGCGCGGTCAGGGGCCCGGGCGTCGCACCTCCTCGTCGCCGACAGTCCCTGATGGCGCCGGTCCCACAAACCTGTCAGGGGCGGTGGGGGCGCGGAGAGACAGGCAAGCAAGAGGACGCTCCCTGCCCTTTCTGGGGGAAAAAAAACAAACCCCCTCA
>NZ_JBVKBE010000027.1:7312-29097 GCF_055657325.1 Streptomyces sp. NPDC107562
TGATTTGCGGCGGGGGGGGCTGTTGGTTGGTGCGGAGCAACGCGGTTGTTGGGGGGGGGGCGGGGGGGCCCACCCCCGTCCCCACCCACCCACCCCCCCACCGCCCCTGACGGCACCGACGTCGCGCACCCGCGACGTGTCCTAGGACTGGCGCACCCCGACGAAGATCCCGCGGTCCGCGTAGCCGTCGGGTCGGTGCTCCACCGCACAGCCGGCCGACCGGAACGCCGTCTCGTACTCTTCGCGGGAGAACAACGACAGCTCCTGCACGTCCACGAAGTGCCGTACCGGCTCGGAACCCGTTGCGACGAGATAGTGCATCTCCACGTGGCTGCGCCCTTCCCTGGTGGTCCAGCGGCCCATCCGGACGACCTTGCCGCCCGCGTTCTCGAAGCCGGCCTCCACGAGGACGCCGCCGTTCCAGTCCTCGCGCAGGATCCAGGGTTCGACGATCAGCACGCCGCCCGGACGCAGGTGGTGCGCCATGTTCTTGACGGCGGCGAACAGATCGTGAGCCGACGCAAGGTAGCCCACCGAGCTGTACATCGAGCAGACCACGTCGAAGGTTCGCTCCAGGCCGAAGGTGCGCATGTCGTCCTGGAGCAGGGGCACCCCGGGAAGCTTGGCCTCGGCGATACCGATCATGGACGACGACAGATCCACGCCGGCCACGTCGAAGTGTCCCCTCAGATGGGCCAGATGCTCCCCGGTGCCGCAGCCGACGTCCAGCAGGCTGGACGCGTCCGGGCGGTGTTCGAGGGCCAGTTCGCGGATGCGGTCGGCCTCACCGGCGTAGTCCTTGTGCCGTCGGTAGATGTCGTCGTAGACACGGGCGAATTCCTCGTCGTACATGGGTCACCTGGCCGGGGTTCGGGCGCTGACGCAGCGCCGGACGATGTCGCAGACCTTGTCGATCTCCGACGGCCCGACGGCGCTGCCCGTCGGGAGGGCGAGCACGCGCTCCGCGAGGGCCTCCGCGCGCGGCAGGGGTCGCGGAGCGTGCCGGGCGGCATCACTCCTGTAGGGCTCCACCTGATGGCAGCTGGGGTGGAAGTAGCGGCGGGACAGCACGTTCTGGGCGCCGAGCGCGGCATGCACCTCGTCGCGGTGGATGCCCGCGGCCGCGGCGTCGATCTCGATCACCAGATACTGGTGGTTGGCACGCTCACCCTCGGCCTGGCCCCGCACCTGGACGCCCGCCAGCCCTTCGAGGCCCTTCTCGTAGCGCCGGTGGTTGAGCGTGTTGACGTGGATCAGCTCGTCCATGACCTCCAGGGACGTCAGTCCCATCGCGGCCGCCGCCTCGTTCATCTTGGCGTTCGTGCCGCCGGACCTGATCTCACCCCCGGAGGTGATGCCGAAGTTGCGCAACTCGCGGCAGTGTTCGGCGAGCTCGGCGTCCCGGGTGACGATGGCGCCGCCCTCGAAACTGTTGACGAACTTCGTGGCGTGGAAGCTGAAGACCTCGGCCACGCCGAAACCGCCGACGGGCCGGCCCTTGTACGTGCAGCCGATCGCGTGGGCCGCGTCGAACAGCAGCGGCAGACCGTGCCGGTCGGCGATGTCGGTGAGTTCGTCCACCGCGCACGGACGACCGAATACATGGACTCCCATGATTCCGCGGGTGCGTGGGCCGATCAGCGCCTCGACCTCGAAGGGGTCGAGGTTTCCCGTCTTCTCGTCGGCATCGCAGAAGACCGGAACAATTCCGATCCAGTCCAGCGCCGCCGCCGTGGCCACCCAGGTGAAAGCGGGCACGATGACCTCGTCGCCGGCCCGGATTCCCGCGGCCCTCGCCGCCACCTGGAGGCCGACCGTGGCATTGCACACGGCGACACAGTGACCTACTCCTGCGACTTCGGCGAGTTTCTCCTCGAATTCACGGACCAGCGGGCCGTTGGTGAGATAGAGCCGGTCGAGCGCTCCGTCCAGTCTCTCCGTCAGACGCGCGCGACTGCCCAGATTGGGGCGACCCACGTGCAGGGGTTCGCGGAACACAGGGGAATCATCCACCTGTTCATCGTTCCGTTCACCAGCCCCTAGCCTCAACCCCTGCGCCCGCCCACCCGCCTGGGCGACCGGCCCCGCAAGCCCCTAACCACCCCCCTAAGGGGCCCCGGTCCCGCTGACGCGGCCGGGCCGCCGAAGCTAGCGTCGGGTGCAGCCCGCCGGTGAGCGTGACACAGCACGAACAGCCGCTGTGAACACGAAGAGTGCCGACACATTCCGGGAAATCTCGATGAGTTCCGCATGGCCGCCGTCCATAAGGAGACCTCCGTGGCCGAGACATTGTCGACGCCCCTGCCCACCCGTTCCGGCGACGAGTCGCTCGCGGTTCGTATCGCCAGGTCGGTGAGTATTGTCGACAAGGGCGCGCTCCACAGCCTTGCCGAATTCCATGCCTGGTTCGCCGAGCGCGGCAAAAGGACTGCCCGGGTCCACAGGATTCCCCTCGACGACATGGTCGGCTGGAGCACCGACCCCGACACCCACGACATCGGGCATCAGAGCGGGAAGTTCTTCAGTGTGCAGGGACTTTCCGTCGAACTGCCGGGGGCGCCGATCCCCCACTGGTCGCAGCCCATCATCAACCAGCCGGAGATCGGGATTCTCGGAGTTCTGGTCAAGGAGTTCAACGGCGTCCTGCACTGTCTGATGCAGGCCAAGATGGAGCCGGGCAACCGCGGCGGCCTTCAGCTCTCCCCGACGGTCCAGGCGACCCGCAGCAACTACACCCGTGTGCACCAGGGCAACGCCGTGCCGTACCTGTCGTACTTCCAGGACACCGCGGGGCACAGCGTCATGACGGACGCGCTGCAGTCCGAGCAGGGCTCGTGGTTCTTCCAGAAGCGCAACCGGAACATGGTCGTGGAGACCGACGAGGACGTCACGCCGCACGAGGCGTTCATGTGGCTCACCATCGGCCAGCTGCACCGCCTGCTCGCCATCGACGACCTGATCAACATGGACACCCGGACCGTGCTGTCCTGTCTGCCGTTCTCCGGGTCCCAGCTTGCCGAGCAACTGCCCGGGCCCGGGGGCGAGCTGCGGCTGCCCATCCTGCGTTCGTGCAGCGAGGACCACGGCAGTCTGCACAGCACCGGCGACATCCTCAGCTGGATCACCGACGCCCGCACCCGGCACGAGGTGCGCACCCGGCTCGTCCCCCTGCGTGAGGTGCGGAGCTGGCGGCGCACGGCGTACACGATCTCCCACGACACCGGCCGGTTCTTCGACGTCATGGGCGTGCACGTCCAGACCGACGGCGACCGGGAGGTGCGCGAGTGGACCCAGCCCATGATCGCGCCCGCCGGCGTCGGCATCGTGGCCTTCCTGGTCAAGCGGATCGAGGGCGTCCTGCACGTCCTGGCGCACGCCCGCGTCGAGCCCGGCTACCTGGACGTCGTGGAGCTCTCGCCCACCGTCATGTGCACCCCGACGAACTACGAGGGACTGCCCCCGGCGGCCCGGCCGGCCTTCCTGAACCACGTGCTGTCCGCCCGCCCCGAACAGGTGCTCTTCGAGACGATCCTGTCCGAGGAGGGCGGCCGCTTCTACCACGCCCAGAACCGCTATCTCGTGGTCGAGTCCGACATCGAGGTCACACCAGAACTCGCCCCGGACTTCCGCTGGATGGCGCTCCACCAGATGGTCGGCCTGCTCCGGCACAGCCACTACGTCAACGTCCAGGCCCGCAGTCTCATCGCCTGCCTGCACAGCCTCTCCGGCGCACCGCGGGACCTCTGACCCGCCGTGGCACACCGCCGCACCACCCCCCTCCTCATTCCGCCGGGTCCCTGAAAGGGTGACGATGCTCTACCGGAAGCTCGGACGTACGGCACTGAACGTGAGCCCGCTGTGCCTGGGCACGCTCAACCTCGGCGTCCGCACCACGCGCGACGAGGCGTTCGCCCTCATGGACGAGGCTCTGGAGCAGGGCATCAACTTCTTCGACACCGCCAACCAGTACGGCTGGCAGGTCCACAAGGGACTCACCGAAGAGATCATCGGGGACTGGTTCGCGCAGGGCGGCGGACGGCGCGAGCGCGTGGTCCTCGGCACCAAGGTCTGCAACCCGATGAGCGATCTGCCCAACGACCAAGGGCTGTCGGCGCGTCACATCGTCGCCTCCTGCGAGGACTCGCTGCGGCGGCTGCGCACCGACTGGATCGACGTGTACCAGATGCACAACGTCGACCCGTCGGCCTCCTGGGAGGAGGTGTGGCAGGCCATGGAGACCCTCGTGCACCAGGGCAAGATCCGCTATGTGGGGTCGTCCAACTTCGCCGGCTGGCACCTCGCCGACGCCCAGGCCGCGGCCGCCCGCCGCAACTTCCTCGGCATCGTCTCCGAGCAGTGCGTCTACAACCTCGCGACCCGCTTCGTGGAGACCGAGGTCGTGCCCGCCGCCCAGGCCCACGGCATCGGGGTCCTCGCCTGGTCGCCACTGCACGGCGGACTGCTCGGCGGAGCGCTGCGCAAGCTGGAGGAGGGGACCGCGGTGAAGACCGCGCAGGGCCGCGCGGTCCTCGCTCTGGAGACCCGCCGCGACGTCATCTCGCACTACGAGAAGCTGTGCGAGGAGATCGCTCTCGACCCGGCCCAGGTGGCGCTGGCCTGGCTGCTGTCCCGCCCCGGCCTCACGGCCGCCGTCATCGGTCCACGCACCGCCGCGCACCTGGCCGGCGCGCTCAAGACCTTGGACCTGCGGCTCACCGACGACGTCCGCGACCGGCTCGACGAGCTGTTCCCGCCGATCGGCAACGGCCGGCCGGCACCGGCGGCCTGGCTCGACTGACCCACGCTCGACCGATCCACGCTCGACCGATCCACGCTCGACTGACCCACGCTCGACCGATCCACGCTCGACCCACGGCCGATCCACGACAGATCCGCCACTGCGCCGGCAGCCCCTGCCCGATTCCGGGGCCGGCCCGCCCCGTCCCGTCTCGCGGCCGGGCAGGGGCTGCCCTGTGACCGCCGCTCGGCGGCATGTCCGGCCGGTACCGGCATCCACTGCCGTGCCACCCGTCTTCCCGTCCCCCTTCCACACGGAGCCTGACCCACATGTACCCCTCCCACGTCAGCCAGATGCCCACCGCTGCCCCCGCCCACCGGCCGCAGGACCCCCTGTCGCACCTCCCGAGCGGCGGCGCGCGGCCCGTGCTGATCAGCAGCGTCGCGTCCGACTCGCACACCTGGAACCTGGTCTTCCTGCAGCTTCTGATCGAGGAACGGGGTCACGAGGTCGTGAACCTCGGGCCGTGCGTGCCCGACGACCTGCTCGTCGCCGAGTGCCGCGACCGGCGCCCCGTGCTCGTCGTGATCAGCACCGTCAACGGCCACGGCTACCAGGACGGTCTGCGCGTGATCCGCGCGCTGCGCGCCTGCGAGGAACTCGACGGCATCCCCGTCGTCATCGGCGGCAAGCTCGGGGTGGCGGGATCGGGCCGGTCCCAGCAGGCGGCGGAACTGGCCTGGGCGGGCTTCGACGCGGTGTTCCCCGACGACGCGGACGCGGTGACGTCCTTCGCCCACTACCTGGAGGCGCTGCCCCAACGGGTCGCGTCTTGACGGGATTCGGCGCCTTCGTCCGTGCCGCCCACCGGCGGGGCGAACTGGTCGTACAGCCCCGCATGGGCATGGGGACCCCGGACGCGATGCGTGCCGGGCTGGCGGCCACCCGGGCGGCGGACGCCACCACCGTCGGCACGCTCACCCTGGACAGTTATACGCGCGTAGGCGACTTCGACGCCGCGGCGAAGGCCCTGCGGTCCGGCATCGCCCTCAACGGCTATCCCCTCGTCACCCACGAGGAATCGACGACGCGTCGGGTGCTGGCCGGCATCCTGGACGAGGAGTTCCCCGTCCAGGTACGGCACGGATCCGCGACGCCGCTGCCCATCTTCGGCGCGCTGACCCGGGTGGGTCTGGACGCCACCGAGGGCGGCCCGGTCTCGTACTGCCTGCCGTACGGGCGTATCCCCCTCGACCAGTCGGTGAGCAACTGGGCCCGCTCGTGCGACGAGTTCGCCCGGTTGCGGGACCTGGGGCGCGAACCGCACCTGGAGACGTTCGGCGGCTGCATGCTGGGGCAGCTGTGCCCGCCCAGCCAACTCGTGGCGATCAGCGTGCTCGAAGCGCTCTTCTTCCGGCAGCACGGCATCCGCAGCATTTCCCTCAGCTACGCCCAGCAGACCCATCCGCAGCAGGACCGGGAAGCGGTGAGGGCCCTGCGTCGGCTGCACACCGAACTGCTGCCCGATGCCGACTGCCACATCGTCGTCTACGCGTACATGGGCGTCTACCCGACCACTCCGCAGGGCGCCCACGCCCTCCTCGGGCGCGCCGCCGAACTCGCCGTCGCCACCGGGGCCGAGCGGCTGATCGTCAAGACGGCGGCCGAGGCGCACCACATCCCCACCGTCGCGGACAACGTGGCCGCCCTCGAACACGCGGCCACTGTCGCCCGGGCGGCCCCCCGCCCCGCCGCCCGCGAGGACTTCGCCGACTCCGCCACGTACGCGGAGGCCCGAGCCCTCGTCGAGGCGGTCTTGAACTGCGGGCCGGACGTGGGCAGTGCCCTCTTCCGCGGCTTCAAGCGGGGATACCTGGACATCCCCTATTGCCTCCACCCCGACAACATGGGGCGCAGCCGGAGTTACATAGACGACACCGGTCGCCTGCGGTGGGCGGACACCGGAATGCTGCCGTTGGGAAAGGCCGTGAAAACGCGCGGTGTGCGCGCGGTTTCCTCCTCGGAACTCCTCACCGCGCTTTCCTACGTGCAGCGGACGTACGACGCGCTCGCACCCCGGCCGAGTCCACTCGGAGATCATCCGCGCACCAGTCCGTAGGGGGACGGAATCACACGACGCTAGGGGCCGATAGGGGTCTGCTGCGCTGTGCCGCTCATCTAGCGTGACCGACGAGTCGAACTGTGAGGTGGTGTGAATGTCCAAGCCCCCGAGCGCCAAGGGGACCGTGCCATTCGGTCAATACCGGACCTGGTATCGCGTCACGGGTGACCTGCATTCCGGCAAACCACCGGTGGTGCTGCTCCACGGCGGTCCCGGCAGCACGCACGACTACCTGCTGTCCATGACGTCCCTCACCGACGCCGGCTGGCCCGTGGTCCACTACGACCAGATCGGCAACGGCGGTTCGACCCATCTGCCGGACCGCGGCGCGGACTTCTGGACCGTCGAGCTGTTCGAGGACGAGCTGGACAACCTCCTCGACAGGCTCGGCATCGCCGACGACTACGTCCTCTACGGCCAGTCCTGGGGCGGCATGCTCGGCTCGGTGCACGCGGCCCGCCGTCCCGCCGGACTGCGCGGTCTGGTCGTCGCCAACGCCCCGGCTTCCATGAGGATCTGGCTGCAGGAGATGAAACGCCTGAGGGAACTGCTGCCGGTCGACGTCCAGAAGGTGCTGATCGAGCACGAGGAGGCGGGCACCACCGACAGCGAGGCGTACTTCCACGCCATGCGCGCCTTCTACGACCGGCACGTCTGCCGGATCGTGCCCTGGCCGCGGGACTTCGGCGCCACCTTCATGGAGATCTACAACGATCCCACCGTCTACTTCACGATGAACGGGCCCAACGAGTTCCACGTGATCGGCACCCTGCGCGACTGGTCCGTGGAGTACTGCCTGCCCGACATCGCCGTGCCCACGCTCGTCCTGACGGGACGGCACGACGAGGCGACCCAGGCCACGGTCCAGCCGTTCCTCGACCTCGTGCCGGACGTGCGGCAGGAGGTGCTGGAGAACTCCAGCCATGTACCGCACCTGGAGGAGCCCGAGCGGTTCCAGCAGGTCATGCTCTCCTATCTCGAAAGTCTGGTGTGAGCCCACCATGGACACGACACAGTACGGACCGGGCGCGGACAGCGGCGCGACGGCCATGGTCTTCCCCGGTATGGGACCCGCGTCGTTCGCCGAGGTCGGCAGGTTCCTGGTGACCAACCGGCAGGTCCGCGAACTGCTCGCGGAGGCGGACGACACGCTCGGCTACTCCCTCGTGGACCACTTCCGCGAAACCGAGGGCGACTACTCCGAGTACGCCCAGATCGCCTTCCTCGTGAACTGCGTGGCCCTGGCCCGCTGGGCCGAGCAGACCCTCGGCGTGAGCCCTCGGATCTGCACCGGCGCGAGCTTCGGTGAGAAGTCCGTCGCCGCCTACAGCGGCGCCCTCGACTTCGCCGACGCGGTGCGCATGACGGCCGGGCTCGCCCGCTGCATGGACGAGTACTTCCGCACCGAGCACACCGGCGTCGTGACCCACTCATTCGTCCGGGCACCCAGGGAGCGGCTCGACGAGATCCTCGCCGAACTCGACGAGCGCGGCGAATGGCACGAGATCTCCTGCCACATCGACCACGACTTCTTCATGCTCACCCTGCACGAGCGCAACAGCGCCTGGCTGGAGAGCCGTCTGCGGGCGGCCGGCGCCATGCCTCTCTACGCCATGCGGCCGCCCATGCACGCCGCCGCCTTCGGTGGTCTGCGCCGCAAGGCGGAGGAGGAGGTCGTCGGCGGTCTCACCTTCCACGACCCGGCGCTGCCCGTCGTCGCCGACCAGGACGGGGAGCTGCTGACGACCGGCGAACAAGTGCGCGCGATGCTCCTGGAGAGCTTCGTACGTCCCCTGCGCTGGCCCGACGTCGTCGCCTCGCTGCGGGACCAGGGCGTCACCCGCGTCTGCGTCGCGGGACCCGACAGCCTCTTCGGACGCGTCGGGACGACGACCCGCGCGTTCGAGGTCGTCGCCGCCACCCCCCGCCTCGCCCTCCAGCCCCGCCCGCGCGGCACCGCCGCCGCCTGACCGGCCAAGACACGTGCCCCGTCGACCGGGGCCGAAAGGAGCTCCCATGTGGGACGACCGCTTCGAGACCCTGCTCCGCCGCTACCTGCCCTTCCTCGCCGCCGACCAGCCGCTGGAGCGGGACGTCAGCCTGCGCGACGTCGGCCTCGACTCGCTCGGCACCGTCGAGCTCCTCGCCGAGCTGGAGCACACCTACGGCGTCCACTTCCAGGACGAGGCCCTGACCAAGGAGACCTTCGAAACCCCCGGCGTGCTGTGGAAGACCCTCTCGGCCCTGGCCGAACCACGCCCCTGACCCTCGGCCCCCGCCGAGCCCCCCGGAAGCCCGCCCAGCCCCGGAGCGAGGACCCCGGCCCCCACGCACGACCGCCACCCGGCCCCACGGAGGAACCATGGACGCCGCCGACCACGCACTGTACGCACGCTTCCTGCGAGGGCTCGCCCGCGCACCCGAACGGCCGGCGGTGCGGTCCGGCGGGCGGACGGTGACCTATGCCGACGCCCACCGCACCGCCCTGCGCCAGGCCGGTGCCCTGCTGCACGCCACGGCGGAGGCGCCGACGGCGATAGGGGTGCTGGCAGCCAAGGGGATACCCGCCTACCAGGGCATCCTGACCGCCCTGTGCGCGGGCGCGGCCGTGGTGCCGCTGCGGCCCGACTTCCCCGTCGCCCGCACGGCCGAGATGATGCGAGCCGCCGAGGTCACCGCCCTGATCACGGACGCCGAGGGCCGGCGCCTGCTCCCCGAACTGCTCGCCGAGCGGCCGGACACCCTCGTCCTCGCCGCCGACGACGACCCGGCGCGGGAGCACACCGCGGGCCGCCCCGTGGAGGTGGACGAGCGCCACACCCTGACGGCGCCCCGGCCCGTGAACCCCGACGACACGGCCTACGTGCTGTTCACCTCCGGCTCCACCGGGCGGCCCAAGGGCGTGCCGCTCAGCCACGGGAACCTCGCCCACTACTTCCAGGTCCTCGACACCCGCTACGACTTCACCGCCGAGGACGTCTTCACCCAGACCTTCGACCTCAACTTCGACTGCTCCCTGTTCGACATGTTCAGCGCCTGGGGCTCGGGCGCGAGCGTCGCCCAGATCCCGCCGCAGGCCTACCGGGACCTGCCGGCACACCTGACGGAACAGGGCGTCACCGTCTGGTTCTCCACCCCCAGCGGCATCGCGCTCGTCCGCCGTCTGGGCGGCCTGCGTCCGGGCTCCCTGCCCACCCTGCGCTGGAGCCTGTTCGCGGGCGAGGCCCTGAAATGCGCGGACACCGACGACTGGCAGCGCGCGGCGCCCGCGTCCTTCGTGGAGAACCTCTACGGCCCCACGGAACTGACCGTGACCGTCACCGCCCACCGGTGGTCACCGGAGGTCTCCCCGGTCGTCGGCGCCAACGGCGTGGTCCCGATCGGCCCGCTCCACAAGGGGCTCGACCTCGTCCTCCTCGACCCCGACGGCCGCCCGCACCCCGACACCGGCGAACTGTGCGTCACCGGGCCCCAGATGGCCGGCCGCTACCTCGACCCCTCCGACGACCACGGCAGATTCCTGGAGCACGACGGACGCCGCTGGTACCGCACCGGGGACCGGGTCCGGCTGGCTCCCGGAGGCGATCTGGTCTACCTCGGCCGGATGGACGCGCAGGTCCAGGTCCAGGGCTGGCGCGTCGAACTGGCCGAGGTCGACCACGCGCTCCAGGCGTGCGAAGGCGTCGACGAGGCCGTCACCGTCGGCGCCACCACCACAGCGGGCACGGAACTCGTCGTCTTCTACACCGCCGCCGCACCCGTGGCACCTGCCCGCTTCGCCGGACTGCTCCGCGCCACTCTGCCGGACGGCGTCGTACCGAGGCATTACCACCGCATCGAGGAAATGCCGCTGAATTCCAACCGCAAGACCGACCGGCGGGCGCTCACCGCACGGGCCGAAGAGCTCCTTGCCGGAGCGGGTAACACGCCCGTCGCACCGCCCCGCGCGACAGGGGCTCCTAGGGGCCGTTAGGGGTATGTCGGCCGGCTCGCACCGGGCTAGCCTCGCCATCAAATGACGTATTCGGGGGAGTTCGCCGTGCGCCTTGTTCAGACCCTCATCCGCATTCACCGGACAGGAGACCGGCATTGAGCAGCATGACCCAGGTGATGTCCGACAATGCCGAACTCGACCTGCGTCATGGCGGGCTCGTGCACCACTTTCTGGAAGACTCCGGAAAGGCGTTCCCGAATTCCCAGGCCGTCGGGGACGCGTTCGGTTCCTGGACCTATGAGGAACTGCTCGCCCACAGTCAGGCGTTCAGTGCCTGGCTCGACGAGAAGGGCATCGCCCACGGCGAGCGCATCGTCGTCCAGCTGCCGAACGTCCGGCAGACGGTCGCCGTGTTCTTCGGCGCCTGCCGCCGCGGCATCGTCTTCGTGCCCCTCAACCCGGGCATGAAGCCCTTCCATCTCGGCTCCGTCATCGCCGACGCCGACCCCCGGCTCGTCATCGCCCAGGACGAGACCGCCGCCGCAAGGCTGCACGACCTCACCGACCTGCCCGTGTTCGCGCTCGACACCCTGTGGCCGGACGTGGAGCGGCTGCGCGCCGAGAAGGCCGGCGCCGAGACCGTCGCGGTCTCGCCCGAGGACCTGGCCGTCCTCATCTACACCTCCGGCAGCACGGCGGCCCCCAAGGCCGTCGCCTGTCCCCACCAGCAGGTCGCCTTCGCGGCCTCCTCCATCAACGCCGTCCTCGGCTACCACCACGACGACGTGGTGTTCTGCCGCATGTCCGTCTCCTGGGACTTCGGCCTGTACAAAGTGCTCATCTCCGCGCTCACGGGCGCCCAGCTCGTCCTCGCCGGGAACGAGCCGGACATCGCCCTGCTGAAGTCGATGCGCGAGACCGGCGCCACGATGATGCCGATCGTGCCGTCCCTCGCGAGCATGCTGACCACCCTCGCGCGACGCGACCCCGAAGGCGCACCCACTGTGCGCATGTTCACCAACAGCGCCGCCGCCCTTCCCCAGGTCACCATCGACAAGCTCCGCGAGGCGTTCCCCCGCGCCCAGATCGTCCGCATGTACGGCCAGACCGAGTGCAAACGCATCTCGATCATGCCGCCGCACCTGGAGCACGAACGACCCCACTCCGTCGGTCTGCCCCTGCCCGGCACCTCCGTGGAGATCCTCGACGAGGACGGCCGGACCCTCCCGCCGGGTGAACCCGGCGAGATCACGGTCACCGGACCCCACGTCATGGCCGGCTACTGGCGAGCCCCTGAACTCACCGCCCGTGCCTACCGACGCGACGAACGCACCGGCGCCATGCGGCTGCACACCGGCGACTACGGACACCTCGACGAGGACGGTTTCCTCTACTTCGCCGGCCGGCGCGACGACATGTTCAAGCGCAAGGGCACCCGTATGAGCACCGTCGAGATCGAGGCGGCGGCCCTCGACATCCCCGGCGTCACCGCCGCGGTGGCCCTGCCCCCTACCGACACCCGTGACCTGGCTCTCGTCGTCGCCTCGGAGCTCGCGCCGCACGACGTGCTGCGCGGGCTCGCCGAACGCCTCGAAGCCGCGAAGGTCCCCGCGACCTGTCACATCGTCAACGACTTCCCGCTCAGCCTGAACGGCAAGACCGAACGCGGACAACTGGCCCGACTCGTCGACGGGGGCGACCGGTGACCCGCTACGAGGACCTCGCCGAGCGGTACGGCACCCCGCTCTACGTCTACGACCTGGACCGGATCACCGAGGCCCGCCGCGACCTGCGTACCGCCCTTCCCGACGAGGTCCTGGTCTACTACGCCCTCAAGGCGAACCCCCACCCCCAGGTCGCCGGCGCCCTGCGTGACGACAACGGCCCGGAGTGCCGGGCGGAGATCAGCTCCGTCGGCGAACTCGCCGCGGCCCTCACCGCGGGCTACCGTGCCGCCGACTGCCTCTACACCGGCCCCGGCAAGACGGACGCCGAACTCGACGAGGCGATCGGCAAGGGGGTACGCACCTTCTCCGTGGAGTCGCACACCGACCTCCAGCACATCGGTGCCGCGGCCCTGCGCCACGACACCGTCGCCCGATGCCTGCTGCGCATCAACAGCGCCACCGCCAGCGCCACCACCAGCATCCGGATGACCGGCACCCCCTCCCAGTTCGGCATCGACAGCGAAACCCTCGCCGACGCCGCCGCGGACCTCCTGGCCGTACCCGGCACCCGCATCGTCGGCATGCACTTCTTCCCCCTCAGCAACGCCCGCGACGAGGACAGCCTGATCGGGGAGTTCCAGCACACCATCGAGACCGCGGCACACCTCGCCGAGGACAACGGCATCCCGATGGAACTCCTCGACATAGGAGGAGGGTTCGCCGCCCCCTACGGGGCCCCCGGCGACCGCCCCGTCTACCGACGGCTGCGCGCGGCACTCACGGCCGCCCTCGACGCCTCCTTCCCGCACTGGCGGGAAGGGGCGCCGCGGATCGCCGTCGAGACCGGCCGCTACCAGGTCAGCGGAAGCGGGGCTCTGCTGAGCCGGGTCGTCAACACCAAGGTCAGCCGGGGCCGGAAATTCGTCGTCCTCGACGCCGGGATCAACACCTTCGGCGGGATGTCAGGACTCGGCCGGCTGCTGCCGGTGGCCGTGGAGCCCGAGACCACCGGCGCCGCCGACGCCGACGCACTCGACGACGTCGCCAGCCTCGCCGGCCCCCTGTGCACCCCCGGCGACATCCTCGGCCGCGAGATCCCCCTCCCGCGGCTCGTACCCGGGGACCTCGTCACCGTGCCGAACGCCGGCGCCTACGGCGTCACCGCGAGCCTCCTGATGTTCCTCGGCAGGCCCGCACCGGTCGAAGTGGTGCTCCAGGACGGCCGGGTCGTCTCCGCGTCCCGCCTGGAACACCACCGCACACCCGCCACCCCCGCGTAGCACCGCCTCGCGGCACCACCCCGCACCACCCCGGGAACGCCCGACGCGGGCGTTCCCGCACTTTTCCCTGCGCCCCTTCTTCACGTGTGTCGTCGCCCGCCCTAGCGAGGAGTAAGCGAATGAGCGAGTCCGAGTACATCGTTCCTGAAACCGCACCTGTTTCGGATGAGTCCGCGGACCCGCGACCGGCACTGGCCAGGCAGTTGGAGGACCTGTCGGCCGCCGAACAGGAACAGGCCGTCCTCGACCTCGTGCACCGGCACACCGTCGCCGCGCTGCGGGCCGTGGCACCGCTCACCCCCGACACGGTCGACGTACAACGCCCCTTCCTCGAACTGGGCTTCGACTCCCTCGCCGTCGTGGACCTGCACGCCCGGCTGGCCGACGACACCGGCCTGGATCTCCCGGTGACGGTCGCCTTCGACTTCCCCACCCCGGCCCTCGTCGCCGAGCAGATCCGACGCCTCGCCTTCGGCCTCGGTCATGAGACCCGCCTGCCCGTCGCCGCCGGCACGGCCGCCGACGACGAACCGATCGCCATCGTGGGCATCGGCTGCCGCTTCCCCGGCGGCATCAACTCCGCCGAGGACCTCTGGCAGCTCGTCATGGACGAAGGCGAGGTCCTCACCCGGTTCCCCACCAACCGCGGCTGGGACGTCGAGGGCATCTACGACCCCGACCCCGGCAAGCCGGGCAAGAGCTACGTCCGCGAGGGCGGCTTCCTGGAGGACGCAGGCGGCTTCGACGCCGACTTCTTCGGGATCTCACCGCGCGAGGCCCTCGCCATGGATCCGCAACAGCGCCTCGTCCTGGAGACGGCCTGGGAGGCGTTCGAACGCGCCGGCATCGACCCCGGCTCCCTCCAGGGCAGCAAGGCCGGCGTCTTCATCGGCGCCGAGGTCCACGAGTACGGCACCCGCGTCCACGAGGCCCCCGAAGGCCTGGACGGCTACCTCATGACCGGCAACGCCCCCAGCGTCGCCTCCGGCCGCGTCGCCTACAGCCTCGGCCTGGAAGGCCCCGCGGTCACCATCGACACCGCCTGCTCCGGCTCGCTCGTCGCCCTCCACCTGGCGGCCCACTCCCTGCGCCAGGGCGAGTGCTCCCTCGCGCTGGCCGGCGGTGTGACCGTCATGGGCAACCCCGGCATGTTCGCCGCCTTCAGCCGCCAGCGCGGCCTCGCCGCCGACGGCCGCTGCAAGCCCTTCGCCGCGGCCGCGGACGGCACCGGCTTCTCCGAGGGCGTCGGCATCTTCGTCGTCGAGCGCCTCTGTGACGCACGCCGCAACGGCCACCCCGTCCTCGGCATCGTCAAGGGCTCCTCCATCAACCAGGACGGCGCGAGCAACGGACTCACCGCCCCGAACGGCCCGTCCCAGCAGCGCCTCATCCTCCAAGCCCTCGCCAACGCCGGCCTCACCCCCGCGGACGTCGACGCCATGGAGGCCCACGGCACCGGCACGCGACTCGGCGACCCCATCGAGGCCCAGGCGATCCTCGCCACCTACGGCCAGGACCGCGACCAGGACCGACCCCTCTGGCTCGGCTCCATCAAGTCCAACCTCGGTCACACCCAGGCCGCCGGCGGAGCCGCCAGCCTCATCAAGATGCTCATGGGCATGCGGTACGGAAAACTGCCCCGCTCCCTTCACATCGACGCCCCCACCCCGCACGTCGACTGGTCCATGGGTGCGGTCGAACTCCTCACCGAGACCCGCGACTGGGACACCGCCGACCGCCCGCGCCGCGCCGGCATCTCCGCCTTCGGCATCAGCGGGACCAACGCCCACGTCATCATCGAGGAACCGCCGGCCCCCGCACCCGTCCCGGAAGCGGCGACGGCTCCCGAGGGACTGCCGGTGCCGTGGGTGGTGTCGGGCAGGTCGGCGGGGGCGTTGCGGGCGCAGGCGGAGCGGTTGGCTGCGCAGCAGCGGGGTGTGGGTGCGTCGGTCATCGATGTGGCGTTTTCGTTGGGGGTGTCGCGGGCGGGGCTTGAGCATCGGGGTGTGGTGCTGGGTTCGTCGCGTGAGGAGTTGCTGGAAGCGCTGGAGGTGCTTGCGGCGGGTTCGGAGGGGCCTGGTGTGGTGTCGGGGCGGGTGGTGGAGGGCCGGCTGGCGTTCTTGTTCACGGGGCAGGGTGCGCAGCGGGTGGGGATGGGCCGGGAGCTGGCTGCTGCGTTTCCGGTGTTCGCGCGGTCGTTGGAGCGGACGTGTGACTTGCTGGATGTGGGTTTGGAGGGTGTGGGGCTGCCGTTGCGTGAGGTGCTGTTCGCGGAGCCGGGCAGTGCTGCGGCGGACTTGCTGACGCGGACGGTGTACGCCCAGGCCGCTCTGTTTGCGGTTGAGGTGGCGTTGTTCCGGCTGGTGGAGTCGTTCGGGGTGCGCCCGGACTTCGTGGCGGGCCACTCGGTCGGCGAGATCGCGGCCGCGCATGTGGCGGGGGTGTTCTCGCTGGAGGACGCCGCGATGCTGGTGGCGGCCCGGGGCCGGTTGATGGACGCGTTGCCTGAGGGTGGCGTGATGGTGGCGGTCCAGGCCGCCGAGGCGGATGTACGCGAACTCCTTGAAGGCGTCGAGGGTGCGGGCGTCGCGGCGGTGAACGGGCCGCGCGCCGTCGTGCTCTCGGGTGCGGAGGCCGCGGTGACGCCGGTGGTGGAGGCGCTGCGGGAGCGCGGGGCCAAGACCAAACAGCTCCAGGTCAGCCATGCCTTCCACTCCCCGTTGATGGAGCCCATGCTCGCGGAGTTCCGTCGCGTCGCCGAGGTCCTGGACTACGAGGCTCCGCGGATCGCGGTGGTGTCGAACGTGACGGGGGCTGTGGCGTCGGCGCGGGAGCTGTGTGTGCCGGAGTACTGGGTGCGCCATGTGCGGGAGGCGGTGCGCTTCGGCTCCGGTGTGGAGGCCCTTGTCGGTGCGGGTGTGTCGTCGTTCGTGGAGCTGGGTCCGGACGGTGTGCTGAGCGGGATGGCCCGTGAGGTGCTGCCGGAGGACGCGGACGTGGCGTGTGTGCCGGTGATGCGGCGGGACCGGGACGAGGTGCGGGAGTTCCTGACCGCTCTGGCCCGGCTCACCGTCCGCGGTATCGGCGTGAGTTGGGAGCCGTTGACGGCGGGCGGCCGCAGGGTCGAGCTGCCCACGTATGCCTTCCAGCGGCGTTGGTTCTGGCTGGAGGCGGGTCAGAAGGTCACGGATGCGGCCGGTCTGGGTCAGGCGGCGGCGGATCATCCTCTGGTGGGTGCGGTGGTGGGGCTGGCCGGTGGTGACGGGTCGGTACTGACCGGGCGGCTGTCCATGAAGTCGCATCCGTGGCTGGCCGATCACGCGGTCGCGGGTGTGGTGCTGCTGCCGGGTACGGCGTTCGTCGAGCTTGCGGTGCGTGCGGGTGACCAGGTCGGCTGTGGCCGGCTGGAGGAGCTGACGCTGGAGGCGCCGTTGGTCGTGCCCGAGCGTGGCGGCGTACAGGTGCAGGTCGTCGTGGGCCCGCCGGAGGAGTCCGGTGTCCGCCCGGTGAGCGTGTACTCCCGTGCCGAGGACGAGGACGAGCACGTCGAGGAGGCCTGGACCCGGCACGCCACCGGGTTCCTCGCGGGCGGTGCCGACACCGACGCCATGGGCCTGGAAGTATGGCCGCCGTCGGGTGCGCAGGCGGTCGACGTGAGCGACGCGTACGAGGTGTTGGCGGACCACGGTTACGGTTACGGGCCGGTGTTCCAGGGCCTGCGCTCCGTGTGGCGGCGTGCGGACGAGGTGTTCGCGGAGGTCTCCCTGCCCGAGGGCGCGCAGGCGGACGCGCAGCGGTTCGGGCTGCACCCGGCGCTGCTGGACGCCGCCCTGCACGCGACCGACTACCTGGACCCGCGAGGTCCCGACTCGGCCGCCGAGACGCGCCTGCCGTTCGCGTGGACCGGAGTGACGCTCCACGCCACCGGTGCGTCCGCGCTGCGGGTGCGGATCACGGCCGCCGGGCGCGACGGCTACGCCCTCGACCTCGCCGACGCCACCGGGCAGCCCCTAGCGACCGTGCGGTCCCTCGTCCTGCGCCCGGTCTCCGCGGAACAACTGCGCGGCGCCCAGAGCGGTCCCGACGCGCTGTTCCGTACGGAATGGACCCCGGTCACGGCCGCGCCGACCCCGTCGGACGGCGTCTGGAGCCTCGTGGGCCCGGAGGCGACCGGCCTGGCGGCCACACTCGGCGACGCCGGCGTACGCTGCGCCGCTCACGACGACCTGGACGGCCTCCGAGCCGCCCTCGACGCGGGGGCCGTCGCCCCCGACGTCGTCGCCGCGCACATGTCGTCACCGGTTGTCCCGGACACCGGCGTGCCCACCGCCGTCCGCGCCACGGTCGACGCGGCGCTGCGGCTCGTCCGGACCTGGCTCGACGACGAGCGCCTCGCCACCAGCCGGCTCGTCGTCATCACCCGCGCCGCCGTGTCCGTGGACATGGCCCCGGCCGGCGGTCCCGACCTGGCCCTGGCTCCCGTGTGGGGCCTGCTCCGCTCCGCGCAGGCCGAGAACCCCGACCGCATCCGCCTCGTCGACATCGACGACACCGAGCCGTCGCGCACCGCCCTGGCCGTCGTGACCTCCGTGGACGAACCCGAACTGGCCCTGCGCAAGGGGAACCTGTACGCCCCCCGCCTGGTCCGGGCCGCCACGGACACCGGGCTCGTGCCGCCCTCGGACGCCACGAGCTGGCGCCTGGACGTCCTGAAGCAGGGCACCCTGGACAACCTCGCCCTCATTCCCGGCGACGCCGACCGGCACCCGCTCGCCGAGGGGCAGGTACGCGTCTCCGTCCGTGCCGCGGGCGTCAACTTCCGCGACGTCCTCGTCGCCCTCGGTATGTACCCGACCAAGGCGGACATCGGTGGGGAAGCGGCCGGCATCGTCTCGGAGGTCGGTCCGGGAGTCACCGGATTCGCGCCCGGCGACCGCGTCATGGGCCTCTTCGACACGGCCTTCGGCCCGCACGCCGTCACCGACCACCGCACCCTCGTACCGATCCCGCGCGGCTGGTCCTACGCGCAGGCCGCCACCGTCCCGCTCGTGTTCTCCACCGCCTACTACGGCCTGGTGGACCTCGCCGAGGTGCGCTGCGGCGAGTCGGTCCTCGTGCATGCCGCGGCCGGTGGCGTCGGCATGGCCGCGGTGCAGCTCGCCCGGCATCTCGGCGCCGAGGTGTACGGAACGGCCAGTCCCGCCAAGTGGGACGCCCTGCGTGCCGTCGGACTCGACGACGACCACATCGCCTCCTCCCGGGACACCGGGTTCGAGCAAAAGTTCCTCGACACCTCGGGTGGCCGTGGTGTCGATGTCGTCCTGGACTCCCTCACCGGCGAGTTCGTCGACGCGTCCCTGCGCCTGCTGCCTCACGGCGGACGCTTCGCCGAGATGGGCAAGACCGACGTCCGCGACCCCGAGCAGGTGGCAGGGCAGTACCCCGGTGTGCGCTACCGCGCCTTCGACCTCTTCGAGGCGGACCTCGACCGACTCCAGCAGATTCTCCGGGAGTTGCTCGCCCTCTTCGACAGCGGAGCGTTGCGGCCCCTGCCCATCCGAACGTGGGATGTCCGCCACGCTCCCGACGCCTTCCGCCACATGGCCCAGGCGCGCCACATCGGCAAGGTCGCCCTCACCATGCCCACATCACCGTGGGGCGCCGAGACGAATGCCGGTGTGGTGTTGGTGACGGGTGGTACGGGTGGTCTGGGTGCGGTGGTGGCCCGGCATCTGGTGGTGTCGCACGGGGTGGAGCGTCTGGTGCTGCTGTCCCGGCGGGGCGGTCAGGCGCCGGGAGCGGTCGAACTCGTGGCCGAGCTGTCAGAGTTGGGCGCGCGGGTGGAGGTCGTGGCGTGTGACGTGAGTGATCGGGCCGCGCTGGCGGGCGTGGTGGGTGGTCTGGGTGCGGAGCTGTCGGCGGTCGTGCATACGGCCGGTGTGGTCGACGACGGTGTGCTGGGCTCCCTGACACCGGAGCGCCTCGACGGAGTGCTCGGCCCGAAGGCGGACGCGGCCTGGTATCTGCATGAACTGACACGGGAGTTGGACCTCTCCGCCTTCGTGATGTTCTCGTCCGTCGCTGGTGTCGTGGACGGGGCGGGCCAGGGCAACTACGCGGCGGCGAACGTGTTCCTGGACGCACTGGCGGTGCATCGGCGGACCGTGGGTCTCCCGGCCTCCTCCTTGGTGTGGGGGCTGTGGGAGGGCACCGGGATGGGCGCCGCGCTCGCAGAGGGCGACGTTGCGCGGATGAATCGGTCAGGGGTGCTGGGGCTGTCGGTGGGACAGGGGCTGGGACTGTTCGACACCGCGCTCGGTGTGGACGCCCCGGTGGTGCTGCCCGTGCGTCTGGACATGGGGGCGCTGCGGGCGCGCGTGGAGGGGGTGCCCGCGGTGTTCCGTTCGTTGGTGGGCGGACCGGCGCGACGCGCCGTCCGCGCCGGCGCGGCTGCCTCGGGAGGCGGCGAAGCGTCCCTCGCGGGGCGGCTCGCGGCGCTGGGTGCCGATGAGCGTGAACGGGTGTTGCTCGAATTGGTGCGGTCGCATGTGGCGGCGGTGCTGGGACATGACGGCGCGGGGGCGATCGAACCGGGCCGGGCGTTCAGCGACATCGGCTTCGACTCGCTGTCGGCCGTGGAGTTGCGGAACCGGCTGAACGCGGAGACGGGGCTGCGGCTCCCCGCCACGCTGATCTTCGACTACCCGACCCCCCAAGCCCTCGCCGAGTACGTGATCGTCGCCCTCGTCGGCGAGCAAGCGGCCACGGACGTCGCGCTGCCGCCCACCGAGGCGCCCGCGGTCACCGGGACCGACGACGACCCCGTGGTGATCGTCGGCATGGGCTGCCGCTACCCCGGCGACGTCCGCAGTCCCGACGACCTGTGGCGGCTCGTGTCCGAGGGCACCGACGCCATCACGCCCTTCCCCGACAGCCGGGCGTGGGACATCGACGACATCTACGACCCGCGGCCGGGCGTCTCCGGCAAGACGTACACCCGTGAGGGGGGCTTCCTGCACGACGCGGCGGACTTCGACCCCGGCTTCTTCGGGATCTCGCCGCGTGAGGCGCTGGCGATGGATCCGCAGCAGCGGCTGCTGTTGGAGACGTCGTGGGAGGCGATCGAGCGGGCGGGCATCGACCCGACCAGCCTGCGCGGCAGCCAGACCGGCGTCTTCGCCGGCGTCATGCAGACCGACTACGGCTCCGGAAACGCCCGCATGTCCGAGGACGTCGAGGGTTACATAGCCAACGGCACCCTCGGCAGCGTGGTCTCCGGACGGGTCGCCTACACGATGGGCCTGGAGGGCCCGGCCGTCACGATCGACACGGCCTGCTCCTCCTCCCTGGTCGCCCTCCACTGGGCCGCCCATGCCCTGCGCCAGGGCGAGTGCTCCCTCGCGCTCGCCGGTGGTGTGACCGTCATGTCCACCCCCGAGACGTTCATCGACTTCAGCCTCCAGCGCGGTCTCGCCGCGAACGGCCGCTGCAAGCCGTTCTCGGCGGACGCGGACGGCACGGCCTGGGGCGAGGGTGTGGGCGTTCTCGTCCTGGAGCGCCTGTCGGATGCCCGGCGCAACGGTCATCAGGTGCTGGCCGTGGTGCGGGGTTCGGCGCTGAACCAGGACGGTGCGAGCAATGGGTTGACGGCTCCGAACGGTCCGTCGCAGCAGCGGGTGATCCGTCAGGCGCTGGCCAGCGCCGGACTGTCGACCGCGGAGGTCGACGCGGTCGAGGCGCACGGGACGGGCACCACGCTCGGCGACCCGATCGAGGCACACGCGCTCCTGTCGACGTACGGCCAGGGACGTGAGGAGGACCGGCCGTTGTGGCTGGGCTCGGTCAAGTCCAACGTGGGCCACACGCAGGCCGCTTCCGGTGTCGCGGGCGTGATCAAGATGGTGATGGCGATGCGGGCGGGTGTCCTGCCGCGGACATTGCATCTGGGTGAGCCGTCGCCGCATGTGGACTGGTCGGCGGGTGCGGTGGAGTTGTTGAGCGAGGCGCGGGAGTGGCCGGAGACCGGTCGTCCGCGCCGGGCCGG
>NZ_JBVKBE010000028.1:0-24461 GCF_055657325.1 Streptomyces sp. NPDC107562
GGTCTCTCTGGCGCAGACGGCACCAAGCCACAGCCCGACGCTGCCACTACCGAAGAAGGACCAGCTCAGGCAACGATTTCTCACTGGAGTACTAGGTCCTGCCGCGTCTTTTCCGAAGACGCTCCACCAGCGGTTGTCCCGGCAGATCCGCCATGCGGTCCGGTCGGCCATGACCGACCCCGAGTTGCGGGTTTCATCGGCCAGGAAGCGGTAGCCGAACTCCGGGTCGTCGCTGTGGGCGTCGAACAGCGCGTTCGCGCGATACGCCTCCTTCAGCGCGGCGTCGGCAACCGGCTTGCCCAGCCAGCGGTAGTACGGCTGTCTGGCGAGCTTGAGCACCCGTGCGACCAGCGCAGTCGGTGGGCTGTGTCATGGGCGCGCTGGACGACGAGCGTGAGGAACAGGCGTGCGATCTCGTTGCTGGTGAGCGGGATCAGGTAGTCCGGGGCGGGGTGGGGGCGTGTTCGTCGCCGTGGACCACTGAGCTTCTTCAGCTGCCCATCCTGTGGGTGAGAAGCCATCGTGTGTTGACAATGCCGCCGAGCAGGACGGTTGCCTCCGTGCTGGCCCGAACCGGCGCCTCGACGTCACCCGATCGGTTACCGTTCTAAAGAAGCTCACTGTCAGAATGGCGTGGGCGAGCATGGCGAGGGCGACCCAGCGGGACCAGGAGGTTGTAGCGGCGAGCCTGGTGCTCGTCCAGTCCGGCCAGGCCCTTGGCAGCCTGGGAGGTCTCCTCGCCCCGCCACCTTGATCCGGCGACTCGGACCAAGGTCGCCAGCTGCACTGGCCGGGGCGGGAGTCGGGCAGGTCGACGACGGCCCAGCCGTAGAAGCGCTGGCCCTTCGCACCGGCTCCGGCGGACAGTTTCTGCCAGGCCCGTTCGGGGAGTGTCTTGGCCAAGGAATCGGCGCGGAACTTCCCTGCTCGGGTGGTGACTTCGTGACTGCGGGCCACAGCGAGGACGTTAGCCGGTGCCGCGTTGCTCCAGGACGGCACGCAGGGTCGGAGTGTCTCCATAGACTTCGTCGCCGGCCACCCACCCGGCATGGTGGCCGGTGTCGAGGAATCGGGTGATCATGCGGGCTGCCAGCTCCGGCTTGGTCGCGAACGCCGTGTCCGGGTCGAGCCCGGCCGCGTGGCAGCGGTCCGGTAAACGATCTGATCGGGTCTGCTGATGCTGCGCCGGGCCAGCGCCCAGCGGTGATGGGTGGGCCGCTTACAGTCGAAGTCCTCGATCGCCGGAAGCTGGACGGCTGCCCAGTCATAGAAGCGTGGGCCCTTGGCGCCGTCGCCGCACGAACGTTGCTCCCATGCCTCATCATGTTTCGCTCCGAGCACTAAGACGTCGCTTCTTATGGCGTTGATCGTTCGTTGAACCGTGTATGACGGATCTGGTTGAGCGGCTGGTGCCGGACGAGTTGTGGGTGTCGTTTCGGCGGGTGGTGCCGCAGACGGAGGTGATACGCCCGCAGGGCGGGGGCCGCCGTCGGGCGGGTGACCGGGAGGCCCTGGCAGCGATCATCTTCGTGGCCACTTCGGGCTGCACGTGGCGTCAGCTTCCGCCGGTGTTTGGTCCGTGCTGGCAGACGGTCTACCGGAGGTTCGCGCAGTGGAGCCGAGCCCGGGTCTGGGCGAGGCTTCACCGCGTGATCCTCGACGAGCTCGGAGCGAGAGGCGAGCTGGACTGGTCACGGTGCGCGATCGATTCCGTCAGCCTGCGGGCTGCAAAAGGGGGCCGTTGACGGGACCGAATCCGACCGACCGCGGCAAGTTGGGATCGAAGATTCACCTGATCACCGACCGAAACGGGATGCCGCTGTCGCTGGGTATCTCTGGCGCGAACATGCACGACAGTCAGGGCCTGGAGCCGCTCGTGCGCGGCATCCCACCCATCCGGTCCCGCCGCGGTCCCCGCCGCCGACTGCCGGCGAAACTGCACGCCGACAAGGGCTACGACTACGATCACCTGCGGCGATGGCTTCGCGAGCGTGGGATCCTCCACCGCATCGCCCGGAAGGGCGTCGAGTCTTCACAGAGACTGGGCCGTCATCGCTGGGTGGTCGAGAGAACCGTGTCCTGGCTGGCCGGTTGCCGGCGTCTGCACCGCCGCTACGAGCGCAAGGCCGAACACTTCCTCGCTTTCGTCGGCATAGCCGCAGTCCTCATCGGCTATCGCCGAATGTCCAGGGAGAACGACTGACGCCCTGGGGTGTCACACCCATCCGCCATGATCTCCACCATGGACGAAGACGTCTTCTGGCAGCTCATTGAAGAGTGCAGGCCCTCAACTCCCGATCTCGAGGGCGATCAGCTCGCTGCTGCCCTGACAGCCCGCCTAATGAACGGGCCCGTGTCTGACGTGATCGGCTTCGCTGAGCAGTTCTCCTGGACCCTGTACAGGTTGGACCGCAAGGAGTACGGCGAAGGACTGTCGGGCGATGCGTTCCTCTACACCCGGGCTGCCGTCGTCGCCGCCGGCCGTGAGGAATATGAGAACGTACTTCGATACCCAGTCCGGTTCGTGCCGTACGCCAACGATCTCGTCTGGGCCGAGGCACTGCTCTACGTACCCGACAAGGCGTACGAGCACCTCACTGGCGAGGAGTGGGATCGCAGCACCCGGTACAGCTACGAGTCGTACTCCAACACGGCAGGGTGGGCCGACGCATAGCGACCAGCAGTCACTCCTACCTCACCATTAGAAACGACGTCTAACGAGTTGGTGCGTGATAGCGGGTGGGCATGCTCTGCTGGTGAGAGGCATTGTGGACCGTTCGGTTCTAACGCATCCGTTGTTCACGGGCATCTCGACGGCTCATCTGTCCTCGTTGGTGGCGGAGTTGGCCAGGCCATGGGTGGTCGGCGTCGAGGGGCGTCGGTTCCAAGCGAGGGGCGGGGACAGAAAGCGGGCGCCTGGGGCCGGTGCCCGCCATCAGCTGGTCTTCGTGGACCGGCTCGTCGCCACGCTCATCCATCTGCGTCACGACCTCCCGCACGCGGTCCTGGCCCTTCTGTACGAAGTGGACCGCTCCACCGTGACCCGCGCGGTCGGCGAGGTGCGGCGGCTGCTGGCCGTGCGGGGGTTCGCCGTCCCAAACCGGCCCGGTGTGCGGCTGCGGACCCTGGAGGACGTGTTCGCCTACGCCCAGACCGAGGGCGTTCAGCTGCGGCTTGACGCCACCGAGGTCCAGGTCCGCCGGCCCGCCGCGGGCCGGGGCGGCCGCAGGGCGTTCGTGTCAGGCAAGAAGAAGCAGAACACGATGAAGGCCACCGTTATCGCCGACGACCAGGGCCGCACCCTGTGGACCGACGCATTACGGCCAGGACGCATGCACGACGCCACCGCCGCCCGCACGGCCGGCATCGGCAGCTGCTTCGACCACTTCGACCTGGTCCAGGTTCTCCTCGATGACGGCTACCTCGGCCTCAGCCGAGACCATCGAGGGAAGGCCCTCACCCCACCACGCAAATTGCGACCGGGAGCAATAGCGCCCTTCGTCGAACACCGAGAACGCCAGCGACACGAACACTCCTCGCAACGGATCACCGTCGAACACGCCCTCGCCGACCACAAACGCTGGAAGCAACTCCAGCGCTGGACCCACCGCCGCGACCGCCTCCCCGACACATACCAAGCCATCGCCACCCTGGTATCCGACCGCACCATCATCACTTGACGAACACCGTGAGCAGGGCAAACACGACTCACCCGCTATCACGCACCAACTCGTAAGACCGTGTCCTATGTGGTGAGGCGTCGTTGAACTCGTCATGGGGCGGGGTACGTGGAGTTGGATTGTTCCGGATGGGCTGTGGGAGATCGCGAAGCCGCTGATCCCACCGTCGAAGGTGCGGCCGCAGGGCGGCGGCACGCAGGACACGCCTGATGAGACGCTGTTCGCAGCGATCATCTATGTCCTGGTCAGCGGCTGCGCATGGCGCCAACTGCCGCCCTGCTTCGGGGTGTCGAAGTCGACTGCTCACCGCCGCTTCCTGATCTGGTCGAGGGCCGGGGTCTGGGGCCGCCTGCACGAAGCCGTGCTACACCGCCTCGACGACGCCGGCCTCATCGACGTCACCCGCGTCGTCCTCGACACCGCCCATGTCAGGGCTAAAAAGGGGGCGAACACACGGGTCCGAGCCCCGTGGACCGGGGCAAGCCGGGCTCCAAGATGCACATCCTGTCGGACGCGAACGGACTGCCCCTCCTCGTCGGTCTCTCCGCCGGCAACACCCACGACAGCGAAGGTCTCAAGCCGATGATCGAGGGTCACCAAACGAGACACGACCCGCACCGCGGCCGACACTTCAAGCCCGAGCGCCTACACGCGGACAAAGCCTACGACCGCGCCGACCTGCGCAGATGGCTGCGATGGAAACGCATAGGAGTGCGCATCGCCCGCAAAGGCATCGAGTCCAGCGAACGATTAGGGCGACGCCGCTGGGTCATCGAGCGGACCATGTCCTGGCTCTCTGGCTACCGACGCGTGAGTCCTCGCTACGAACGCAATCCCCGCAACTACCTGGCCTTTCTCGGGCTCGCTGCAGCCATCTGCTGCTACAAGCGGCTCGTCCGCCTCACCACATAGGACACGGTCTAACGAGTTGGTGCGTGATAGCGGGTGGGCATGCTCTGCTGGTGAGAGGCATTGTGGACCGTTCGGTTCTAACGCATCCGTTGTTCACGGGCATCTCGACGGCTCATCTGTCCTCGTTGGTGGCGGAGTTGGCCAGGCCATGGGTGGTCGGCGTCGAGGGGCGTCGGTTCCAAGCGAGGGGCGGGGACAGAAAGCGGGCGCCTGGGGCCGGTGCCCGCCATCAGCTGGTCTTCGTGGACCGGCTCGTCGCCACGCTCATCCATCTGCGTCACGACCTCCCGCACGCGGTCCTGGCCCTTCTGTACGAAGTGGACCGCTCCACCGTGACCCGCGCGGTCGGCGAGGTGCGGCGGCTGCTGGCCGTGCGGGGGTTCGCCGTCCCAAACCGGCCCGGTGTGCGGCTGCGGACCCTGGAGGACGTGTTCGCCTACGCCCAGACCGAGGGCGTTCAGCTGCGGCTTGACGCCACCGAGGTCCAGGTCCGCCGGCCCGCCGCGGGCCGGGGCGGCCGCAGGGCGTTCGTGTCAGGCAAGAAGAAGCAGAACACGATGAAGGCCACCGTTATCGCCGACGACCAGGGCCGCACCCTGTGGACCGACGCATTACGGCCAGGACGCATGCACGACGCCACCGCCGCCCGCACGGCCGGCATCGGCAGCTGCTTCGACCACTTCGACCTGGTCCAGGTTCTCCTCGATGACGGCTACCTCGGCCTCAGCCGAGACCATCGAGGGAAGGCCCTCACCCCACCACGCAAATTGCGACCGGGAGCAATAGCGCCCTTCGTCGAACACCGAGAACGCCAGCGACACGAACACTCCTCGCAACGGATCACCGTCGAACACGCCCTCGCCGACCACAAACGCTGGAAGCAACTCCAGCGCTGGACCCACCGCCGCGACCGCCTCCCCGACACATACCAAGCCATCGCCACCCTGGTATCCGACCGCACCATCATCACTTGACGAACACCGTGAGCAGGGCAAACACGACTCACCCGCTATCACGCACCAACTCGTAACACGCCGGCGGCCAGAAAGAAACTCTCGCTCAGGACAGAACAAATGCGCAATCCGATTGGTGGGCTCTCATCGATAGATGATGCCCCCTGGCGGCTGCATACGCATGGTGTCGGTGAGCCGACTCCCGGTAGCGTCGGCACTCTCAGCGCGCTCGCCCAAGACGGTGATGGAACCCAGCACGTGAAGCGGGGTCCATCACCGTGGATCAGTCCTCGGGAAGGATGGTCACACCCTCCTCGAACATCCCGTCGATGATGGCGGCGTACCGCTCCGGCCCCCAGAGGGGCGGTGCTTCGCCTTCGACGGGCTCGTCGCCGTTCCTGATGAAGAAGCCCTTGTGCACCCGGGGTGTACAGGAACAGCAGTTCTGCGTCTGCGTGACCCACGTTCTTGAACCGGTGACGTGTGTTCCGGTGGGGTGAACACGAAGTCCCCACTGTGCACCATGAACGTTCTGTCGCCCAGCAGGAACTCCAGCTTGCCGTCCAGGATGTAGAAGGCCTCGTCCTCGTTGCCGTGAGCATGAGCCACCGGCCCGCCCCCGGGCGGGACTATGCCCTTGGCGAATCCCAGCGAGCCGTTGGTTTCGTCGGCAGTCACCTTGATCGTGTAACTGTCGCCGGCGAGCCACCGGGCCGTACCCTCGCCTCGACGGACGTGAACACCTCCTTCACGCGTCCAGCGCGGGTCGCTCCGGTCGGGCACGGGGAAGGGAAAACTCACAAAGCCTCCTTGACTTTCGGACGTGGTGACGATTCGGCACTACTCCGCCGAGGCAGCATGTTTCCCGGCGGCAGCGAGGGCATGCGTGCCGACGCCTTGATCTCAGACGAAGAAGTTCTCTAGGGCCGCGAGAAGCTCCTCAGGGCGCTCCTCGCTCAGGAAGTGCCCCGCGCCCTTGATCTCAACGAGCCGCAGATCGCCGGCCACCTTCTGCTTGATCACCGCAAACGTGAGGGGCGCGCTGCTGCCACCGAGGAAGAGCGTCGGCATTGTGATCGGCATGTCCGCGTACGTCTTGTCGTCCACCATGTCCTGGTGCCACGCTTGGTACCAGCCGCCAGGAGCGCGGCAGGCAGACGGCGACGGCCTGCCCCCGGCCCACCCCGAGATCGCGCAGCCGCGTGGCCACCCGGCCGCTGAGGCGGTCGAGGCCGGCGTGGTCGAGCAGGTGCGTGTCGTCCTCGACGGCGACGGCGGACGGGGTGCGCCGGGCCCGGGCGAGCACCGCTTCGGCGAGGGCGGAGGCCGATCGGCTCGGGGAGGCGCCGTCGGGAGGGGAGGTGACGTCGGTGTTCATCGGGCTCCCGCCACGGGGAGGGCAGCGGCGGACGCCGGCGCGGACCGGTGTCCGTGGTGGGCCAGTTCCGCCGTCAGCAGGGCGCCGACACGGACCGCTCCGGGGTCTTCGAGGATCTCCCAGTGGTCACAGGCGAGGGTCTCGACCTGGAAGTCTCCCTGGGCTCGCCGCTGCCAGAAGGCACGGACCTCGGCGTGGAACGGCGTGTCGTCACCGTCCGGCACGGCCTGGGCCAGGACCAGGCGGGTCGGGGACGCGGCGGGCAAGTAGTCCCGGGCCGTCGACCGGTTGTGGTTGTACAGCCGGAAGTAGCGCTCGATCTGCGCGTCGTCCATGCCGGGGTACATCCCGTTGAACCTCACCAGCTTGTCGCGGAACTCCGCCTCGTCGACGGCGGTGATCGCCGCACGGGCCGCGGCGTCGTCGGTGGCCTGGGTGTCGAGGAGGACGACACTGACGTCACGGCGCCCGGCCCGGCCGAGGATCTCCCCCATCCGGTGGGCGACCAGCCCCCCGTAGGACAGGCCGGTCAGCACGACGGGGCCGTCGTCCATCGGGCCGAGGAGGCGCAGATACTCCTCCGCCATGGCCTCCACCGTGGGCAGGACGTCCTCACCGGGGTTCACGCCCGGCGACTGGACACCGTAGAGGCCGGCCTCGGCGGGCAGATGCTCGGCCAGCGGCAGGTAGCAGAACGCGGTGCCCCCGGCCGGGTGGATGCAGACCACCCGTGGCCCCGCGCCACGCCGGAACTCGATGAGACTGCCCGGGGCGGAGTCGGCGCCGTCCTCGCGCAGCAGCGCGGCGAGCGCCTCGATCGTGGGCCGCGTCATGACCTCGGCCACCGGGAGATGCCGGCCGAACGCCTCCGTGACGGCGTGGGCCATCTTGATGGCGGACAGGGAAGTGCCGCCCACCTCGAAGAAGTCGTCGCCGACGCCTATGTCCGGGTGGAGCAGGGGCGCTCCAGCGGACGCGGCGCGTAGTAGGCGGTGCTGTAGAGCGTCGCCTCGGTGGGCCCGTAGCCGAAGCAGATCCGCAGGCCGGGCAGGTGCAGGGTCATGCGGTGCAGGGCGGCCTCGGTGAGCGACTCCACTCCGGTGAGCAGCTTGCGCAGCGCCAGCCCGCGCAGCCGTACGGCGGGGTCCTCGTCGATCCACCTGACGTAGGCCGGCGGCAGGAACGCCTGGGTCACCCGTCGCTCGCGCAGCCAGGCCAGCAATGCCTGCGGGTCTCCGCGCAGCGCCTCGGGGACGAGGTGCAGGACACCGCCGGTGGTCAGGGGAAGCAGCAGTTCGTGGATGGAGGCGTCGAAGCCGATGCTGGACCAGGCCGAACCGGCCTCGCCGGGGGCCGTGCCCATGCGGTCGTGCCAGGTGGCGAAGAGGTTGAGGACACTGCGGTGCTCCACCGCGACACCCTTGGGCCGGCCCGTGGACCCGGAGGTGAAGATCACGTACGCCGTGCGGTCCGGCGCGCGGTCGGTGTCGGACGGCGGCCGCTCGCTCTCCGCTCCCTCGGCTTCGACGGCGGCGAGCGCGAGCCAGCCCTCCGGCCGGTCCGTGTCGTCGCCCTGGTCGCTCAGTACGACGGGGCAGGCGGCGTCCTCGACCATGCCGGCGAGCCGCTCGCGGGGCTGCCCGGGGTCCAGTGGAAGGTAGGCGGCGCCCGCCTTGAGGATGCCCAGGATGCCGACGACGAGGTCGCAGGACCGTCCGGCGTGCAGGCCCACCACATCACCGGGACGCACGGCCCTGGCCACGAGGGCGTGCGCCAGCCGGTTGGCGCGGCGATCCACGGTCGCGTAGTCGAGCGACCCCTCACCGTCGACCACCGCCGTGATCAGTAGCCGCAGGGCTGCCCCTTCTGCCGCCTCGCGCCGGTCGCACGTGCAGATCAGCCCAGGTCATGAAGGGTGACGGCCCTCCAGGCTCATCACGTGGGCCGGCGAACGACGACCCTCCGGCCGCGGCACCCTCTTCGGACGGACTGGGGGTTGTGGCGGACCGACCGGAGGAGGCATTCCTCGCGAACCCGGATGCCGAGATCGTGCTCTGTCTGTCGGATTTCCCACCCCGGGAACCGGATTACGGGTTCTCTGGAGGTGGATCAGGCCGGGCCGCGTGATCAAGTGCGATCAACGCCTATTCGGGTGATACTCGTCGAAATGGTGACGCTGGGATTCGCGGATGACCGGCACCATCAGCGCCTGTGTTTGGCAGGTAGCGGTGTCGAGACGTCCTCGGTGCGTCAACTGGCCATTCGGTGTCAGCATTTGCGGAAGGCTGGAGTGTCGGGCGCTGCTCTGTCGCTTCACGAATCGCTCAGAGGTGCAAGGAGTGAGCTATGTCTAAGGTCGCAATTCCGAGCATGATGCGTGCGGCTCGGATGCATGAGTACAACCAGCCGCTAGTCCTCGAAGAGGTGCCGGTTCCTGAGATCGGACCCGACCAGGTTCTCATCAAGGTCGGAGCCGCAGGTATGTGCGGTACCGACGTGCAACTGATAGACGGCTACTTCCGCAAGTACGCTCCGTTCGAGTTCCCGCTCACGCCGGGTCACGAGATCGCCGGTGAGATCGTCCAGGTCGGGGATGCCGTCGACGCCAGCGACCATCACGAAGGTGACCGAGTTGTTGTCGTGGGCGGGATCGGAGATGGGACCTGCCACCTCTGCCACCGCGGCGACACCCAGATATGCCCCCATCTCGCCTGGCCGGGTTTCGGACCCTACGGCGGCTACGCCGAGTACGTTCCCATCCCCGCCGCCTTCACCATCAAGGTCAACCCGCAAGCCAACCTCACGGCAGCGCACCTGGCTCCCCTGACCGACGCCGGTCTGACCCCGTACCGGGGCGTCAAAAAGCTTCGGCAGGCCGGCGCTCTCCTCCCTGGTGGTGTTGTGGGAGTGATGGGCGTCGGAGGTCTCGGCACCTACGGCGTTCAGTACGCCAAACTGTTCTCTGGCGGGGCAACAGTCGTCGCCTTCGCTCGCAGTCCAGAGAAACTCGAGCTCGCCAGGAAGCTCGGCGCTGACCACGCAATCAACATCAGCGACCGCTCTGCCGACGATATTCGAGGCGAGCTTCTCGATGCCACCGGTCGGGACGGGATCGACGCGGGTATCGACTGCGCCGGCGCCGAAGAGATGATCAGACTGGGATTCGAGCTGCTTGCCGTCGGAGGGCACTACGCGTCGGTGGGGCTGGTGGGAGACCGGATCGACATCCCGCTGTTCCCCCTTGTGAGCCGTGAGTACACCTACCACGGGTCTTTCTGGGGAAATTACAACGACTTGAGCGAGGTCATCGCTCTCGCCGAGGAAGGGAAAGTCCAACACTCCGTCCAGGAAGTTGACTTCGAGGACGTGAACAGCGCGATCGATCGCATCCGGACGGGCGATGTCGTGGGGCGGGCGGTCGTCACCTATTGATGTCGGGGACGGGTTCCGGTAAGGGCGCCGCGGTACAGCATGTGCCCTGGGTCGGCTGGTCCTCCTTGGAGGGCCAGCCGACAGGTCAGGTGTTCACAGGGTGAAGGAGATCTCCGAGTTCGAGTCGTCGAATGAATTCGGCGCGTATGTGGTCTGCGACCTCATTCACGGCATGCGATCCGTCGTCCGAGGGATCGACGTGCACCCGGAAGGGGCGCTTGCCTTTCGGCATGTCGATGACCTCCACGATGGCGTCGGCAACCGTCTGAACGTCCGCGTCGGGTGGCTCCAGTTCCGCCATCCGCGCAGCGATCTGGTCCATGAGGCCGGCGTAGTGGGTCTCGTATTCGTCCACGATGTCCTGGTCGCTGGGCTTGCCGGCGTGTGCGTAATGGCTGGTGCCGTGGGTGAAAGAGCCGGGGACGATGATCGTCGTCTCGATTCCGAAGCGGGCGAGTTCGAATGCGGTAGTGGCGGCGAGTGCGTCCATACCTGCTTTGGCGGCGAAGTAGGGGCCAAGGTAGGGCGGCGTCCCACCACGGGTACTTGAGCTGCCTACCCATACGAGGAGGCCGTCCTGTTCTCTGCGCATGTGGGGGAGTGCTGCCCGGTTCACGCGGTGGGCGCCGAGGACGTTGGTGTCATACAGCGAGGCGAGCTGCTCTGGTGTGAAGGCTTCTGTCGGGCCCACCACCATGTGCCCCGCATTGTGTATGAGTACGTCGAGCTTCCCGCTCTCGCGGAGCACGGTGTCCACCCCAGCGGCTATCGATTCCTCCGAGGAGATGTCAAGCTCGACCGGCTTCAGATGCACATGGTTCCTTTGCGCGTATTGGCGCGCCTGGTCGGCCGAGGCTTTGTTGTGTCCTTCGATGCCTCGCATGCCGGCATAAACCGTGTGGCCGGCGTCGGCCAGGGAGCGGCTGGACAGAGCACCGAAGCCGCTGGAGGCGCCTGTGATGAGAATGGTCTTCGGCATGGGAATGTCCTCCTGGTCCTGCTGTGGTGCTGCACGGGGCATCTGGCAGCGACGGCGGCTGTCAGATGGCTCCGCCGTTGATGTAGATGACCTGGCCGTTGATCCAGCGGCCGGGGCCTGCGAGGAAGGCGACAACGCCAGAGACGTCATCGGGTTGGCTTAGGCGTCCCAGCGGCGGCTCCGCGGAGATGCGTTGGATGACTTCGTCGGTTTTCCCGTCGAAGAAGAGCGGTGTGGCGATGGGGCCTGGAGCAATCACGTTGACGGTGACGTCCCGCCCTCGCAGCTCGCGCGCCAGGATGAGCGCCATGGCCTCGACGGCGCCTTTGGTGGCCGCATATGCGGTGTAACCCGGGCGGCTGAATTTTGTGATGGAACTGGAGAAGTTGATGATCGCGCCACCGGAACGGAGTCGTCGTGCGGCCTGTTGGTTCACGACGTAGGTGCCACGGACGTTGACGCGGAACACCCTGTCCAGCTCGGCGAGGTCGAAGTCGACCATAGGGCGAGGTCGTGGATGGCTGTGGTCGCCCAGTTCGCCACCGATAGTGCCAGAGCCATCAGTTTTGTCGTCGCCATGGGCGCTTTTGACACCGAGCAGGTAAGCGAGGTTCAGATAGGGGACGACGTGGGGGCCCTCGCGGTGTGCGGTGGCCGTGCGGAGCATCTCGATCGTGGTCCGTGTCGCTTCGTCGTGCTCTGGCAGCAGTCGCTGTCGTTCGACCTGCACCTGGGCGATCATCTTGCGGCGTGCGAGCGGGTCCACGTACTTGTCCCTTCGGTGAGCCTGGCTTTTGTTGTCGTCAGCAAAGAGCGGACAGGAGTACGAGGGATCCGTAATAGGCGGGCCGGCTGCGAAGGTGGCCGAAGTCTTCGTCCCAGGCACCGGCGCCCAGGGCGCGGATCAGGGAGGTCTCGAACTCCAGTCGGGCGCGGTCGTCGAGGAAGCTCCATGCAGAGCAGGCCTGCCGGGCCGCTGGATAGAGGAGAAGTCCGGGCCGACCGTAGTACGCCTCGTTGAAGCCGTCGGTGCAGTCCAATGGGATGGGGACGGGCTGGATGGTCGCGGTGCCACCGAGCGCCGCGGTGAGCCGATGCGGGGCCGGGTAGCGGCGGGCTTCGGTGTGGAGGACCTCAGGGCGTACTCGTAGAGCCAGAAGTCGCGTACCCCTTCCGGGACCGGGCCACGGGTGACGCGCCGCATTTCGCGCAGCCCTGCTTCGACATCGGACCACTGATGAACGCTGCTCAGAGTCAGTGCCGCGTCGAACTCCCCGTCGGCGAAGGGGAGGTCTTCGGCGACGGCGTCGATCGCGGTCGTCAGTTGTGCCGGACGCTGGACGCGCACCGCGAGGGAGGGCTCGACCGCGGTGACCGAGCGCGCCGCCGACTCGTACGAACCGGTTCCCGCGCCCACGTTGAGGACGCTGCGCGCGTCACACAGAGCTTGCGCGATGACGTGGACGATGCGTTCGTCAGGGCGACGGTGGGCGGCGTAGCCACGTCCGACGGCGCCGTAGTCGACGTCGTCGGCACTGCCGTCACTGGTGCGCGTGACCATGTTTGTCTCACCTCCGTGGCCGGCCGGGGCAGCGTCCGCTTCGTAGCCTCGCCCCACGTATCGTGCATCTGCCGCATCGGATACGCGAGTGGGTGGGTGAATGCTGGGAAGATCTGCCAATGCAACTTGCATATACGTTGCTTCAGTTGGAGGTTTCGTCCTCCTGATGGGAGTAGCGTCGACCGGTCCAGGCATCGGCGACATTGTGGTAGCCGCGTTCCTCCCAGAAGCCGCGACGGTCTTGCGTCATGTACTCAAGTCCGCGCAGCCATTTCGGGCCCTTGTAGCCGTAGAGATGGGGGACCACCAGGCGAAGCGGAAAGCCGTGCTCGGCAGTGAGCGGTTCGTCGTTGTGATGCGTGGCGAGCACCGTGGACTCGGCGGCGAAGTCACTCAGTCTGAGGTTGGCGCTGTATCCGTACTCGGCCCACGCCATGACATGTTGACCCCCGCCGCGGGCGGGGCGAGGTCGAGCAAGGCGTGGGCCGGGACGCCGAAGAACCTGTGGCTGGTGGTGCTGGTGCCGGACGCGCAGTGCAGGTCCGCGAGCACTGTGCTCTTCGGCATGGCTGCGACGTCGTCGAAGCTCCAGGAATGGACCTGCCCGCTGTTGGTGGCGCCGAACACCTTGAGCGTCCACCTGTCAGGGCGGAAGCGAGGTACGGGCCCGTAATGCGATACGGGCCAGCCTTTGGCCAGGCGCTGTCCCGGCGGCAGCATGCCGTCCTTCATGACACAGCCCACGTCTACTCGACCGCAGATACAAGGCAAAAGTCTACGGCAGGCCCGTGTGAGCGCACGGGGGAGACTATTCAGACTTGCATGTGCCGTGCCGCCTGGATGGGATGCGCACGGGCTGCGTGACGCGGTCAGCGAGCGTCACGCAGCCCTTTTAGGCATCCGCCGTCCGGGCACTGTGAGCCGGTGCGGCCGGGTCGGCGTGCTGGCTACCAGTGCACCAGGGCACGATGAGGAGATCTGCCGGATGGTGATCCAAAGAGTACGAGACCTTCGGAGGTCTCATTGGTTGATCACCCAAGTGGGGCCTGGGTCACATTGCGGCCAGAGACACCTCGGTCGACTTGATCAGTGCCACAACCTGCGAGCCTGCCGTGATACCGAGGTCGGTGACGGCGTCCTTGGTGATCGCCGCGGTGAGCCTGCCGCCGTCGACTACGACGTCGACCGTAGCCATGGCCTCACCGGCCACCAAGTCGCTGACAGTTCCGGGGATCTGGTTGCGGATGGACAGCCCCTCCACGCGCCCCGTGGCGAGAGCGACCTCGGTGGACTTGATCATGGCGCGCACCGCTGATCCCTCTGCGAGCCCGAGCTCCTTGACGGCTTCCAAGGTGATCGCGGCGGTGAGGTCCTGGCCGCCGTCGAGACGGACCCGGACCGTCGCCATGGCTTCGCCTGCGGTGAGGGAGACGACGGTGCCGGTGATCTGGTTGCGGATGCTCAGACGCATGGTGGGCTGCCTCGCAGTGATGTGTTCGAGCTGGTCATCGGTCAACTGCGCCGCCCACCGTAATCCGGCGTGGCTGACCCTGCAGCGCCACACCTGGCAAACGCAAGGTGATTGTCACCGATGCCTGGTAGTTGCGACGACATGAGCTCTGGCCCCCACCAAGAGACCCGACGATCGCTCACACCGATGACGTGGTGTCCTCGTGGTCAGTCGACATGGCGAGGTCCCGCCAGGTGCCTGCCTCTTCACGAAGCTGAGCAATTTTGCTGTCCATGGCGGCGGCACAGTCGCTTCCCAGCTGGGCGCGCAGCGGCGGGTTCTCGGCGTCGGCCAGGACGATCATCGCGGCGGCGCCCTTGACTGGGTCGCCGGGCTGGTCGTGGTTGAGGCCGGGGACGGCAGCGCGTACCACGCCCGCTGTGGCGGCGTAGTCCTCGATGACGTGTCCTTCGGTGTACAGGCTGGTGGCGTCCAGAAAGTCTGTGCGGAAATAGCCCGGTTCAACAATGGTGACCTGGATCCCTAGGGGAGCCAGTTCATCACGCAGGGCCTCGGACAGGCCCTCCACCGCGAACTTCGTGGAGCAGTAAACACCGAAGCCGGCGGCGCTTCGGAAGCCGCCGATGGAGCTGAGGTTGAGGATGCGGCCCGATCTCTGCTTCCGCATGATGGGCAGCACGGCCCGGGTGACGTTGGCCAAACCGAAGACGTTGGTGTCATAAACGGAACGGAACGCGGCATCCGACGTTTCCTCCACCGCGCCCAGTACGCCGCGCCCGGCGTTGTTCACCAGCACATCTATCGCGCCGAACGCGGTCACGGCCGCGTCGACCGCAGTGCGGGCCTGGTCCTCATCGGTCACGTCGAGGGCGACCGCGAGTGCACGGTCGCCGTAAGAGGAGAAGTCCTGATGGAGAGCCCGAGGGCTGCGAGCCGTCGCCACGACGTTGTCGCCGCGCTCGAGTGCCTGACGTGTGATCTCTCTGCCGAATCCGCGGGCTGCACCGGTGATGAACCATGTGGTCATGGCAGTCCCTTCTGCTCTCATGCGAAGGTTCGCGATACAGCCATTGTGCCTTGTCACTGCATTTGCCACCTTTTGATCCGCTATTGGTGATGTGTGCTAGGTGGGGGTGCGGGTCGAGAGCGCGTTTGCGGTTTTCCGCCCAAGGGAGCTGGGGAGGGAGTGGGCCCCTCGAGATCGGCGTCAGTCCGGAGGGTGCCCGCCGGATGACTGACGTGAGCGCCGCGGCGACGGCCGCGGCGCCTGGCGGGCCGTCGGTATCGAGGTGGCATGCGGGCGGGCGGTGCTTTCCGGATTGCGGGACCGGGTGCGCTCGAATGTGTTCTCAGACGGGATAGGCGTGGGTCTGGGTGGCCTTGACCGTCGCCCAGACCTCCGCGCCCGGCCGCAGGTCGAGTTCGGCGGCGGCGACCGCGGTCAGGTCGGCGGCGAGCGGGAGTTCGCCGCCTAGGACGGCGCGGATCTGGTCGCCGTGGGTCTCCATGCCGCCGACCTCGCAGCGCCAGAGGTTGCGGGCGCTGGAGCCGGTCGGGCGGTCGCGGAAGAGGGTGACCGCGCTGGGAGGGAAGGCGACGTAGACCGGTCCGGTCAGGGCCTCCGTGGTGGTCACGGGCGGGCCCGCGTCCAGACGGACGGTGTGGCCGTCGGCCTCGCCCCGGTAGAGGTTCAGGCCGACCAGCTGGGCGATGTAGTCCGTACGGGGATGCCGGGCGATGTCGGCCGGGCCGCCCTCCTGGACGGTCCGGCCGTCCTCGACGACGACCAGACGGTCCGCCAGCACCATCGCGTCCAGCGGATCGTGCGTGACCAGCACCGCGACGGCCTCGAACTCGGCCAGATGACGCCTCAGTTGGGCGCGGACCTCCAGGCGGGTACGGGCGTCCAGCGCCGCCAGCGGCTCGTCGAGGAGCAGCAGGCGTGGGCGGGTGGCCAGCGCGCGGGCCAGGGCGACGCGCTGGGCCTGGCCGCCGGAGAGTCTGCGCGGTTTGGCGCCGACGTGCTCCGCGAGGCCCAGACGGTCGAGCCACTCGGCGGCCCGCGCGCGTGCCTCCGCCTTGGTGGCGCCCTGGCAGCGGGGGCCGAAGGCCACGTTGTCCAGTGCGGTGAGGTGGGGGAAGAGGAGGTAGTCCTGGAAGACGACGCCGACGGGCCGGGACTCGGGCGGCGTGCGCTCCAACGCCTCCCCGTCCAGGCGCAGATGGCCGCCGCTGAGCGGCGTCAGCCCGGCGAGCGCGCGCAGGGCCGTGGTCTTTCCGGCGCCGTTCGGGCCGAGCAGGGCGACCACCTCGCCGGGCGCGACGCTCAGCGCCACGTCGAGGCGGAACGTACCGCGCTCGACGACGAGGCGGGCATCGAGCCCGTCCTCGGAGACTTGGGTGCGGACCTCGTGCACGGCGTCGTGGATCCCGGTCATCCCGCTGCCACCCATCGGTCGCGCAGCGCGGCCAGCACCGTGATGGACACGGCCAGCAGGACCAGACTGAGGGCGATGGCGGCCTCCGGGTCGCTCTGCAGGGCCAGGTACACGGCCAGCGGCATGGTCTGGGTCCGTCCGGGGAAGTTGCCGGCGAACGTGATGGTCGCGCCGAACTCGCCGAGCGCGCGCGCCCAGGCCAGGACCGCGCCTGCCGCGATGCCCGGAGCGATCAGGGGCAGCGTGACGCGGCGGAAGGCGGTGAAGCGGGAGGCACCCAGCGTGGCGGCCGCCTCCTCGTAGCGCGGATCGGCGGCGCGCAGGGTGCCCTCGACGCTGATGACGAGGAACGGCATGGCCACGAAGGCCTCCGCGACCACGACCCCCGTCGTGGTGAACGGCAACGTGATCCCGAACCACGCGTCCAGCCACCTGCCGACGACGCCGTTGCGGCCGAGCGCCATCAGCAGCGCCACACCGCCGACCACCGGTGGCAGGACGAGAGGGAGCGTGACGAGCGCCCGCACCAGACCCCGGCCGGGGAACTCGACGCGGGCCAGCAGCCAGGCGAGCGGCACGCCGAGGACCAGGCTCACCGCGGTGGCCGCGGTGGCGCAGACCAGGGACAGCTGCAGCGCCTGCCAGACCTCGGCGCTGGTCAGCAGCTCGGGCAGGCTGTGCCACGGCGTCCGGACCAGCAGGGCGATCAGCGGTACGACCAGGAAGGCCAGCCCGATCAGCGCGGGCACCAGGAGGGGCAGCGGCACGCCGCGACCTTCACCCGTCCGGACCCGCCGAGGCCGCGGCCCGCCCCGCGGGGTGCCGGTCGCGGCCTCGGTCTTGTCGGTCGGGGTCACGGCTCGAGGAACCCGGCCTCGGTCAGGACCTGCCGTCCCTCCGGGGACTGCACGAGCGCGATGAACGCCTTCGCGGCGGCGGCGTTGGGGGCGTCCTCGAGCAGGGCGATGGGGTAGTCGTTGACGGCGTCGGCGGACTCGGGGAATTCCACGCCCTCCACCTTGTCACCGGCCGCCTTCACATCGGTCTTGTAGACGACCGCCGCGTCCGCCTCCTTCAGCACCACCTTGTTCAGGGCGGACTTGACGTCCTCCTCGTAGGAGACCGGCGTCAGCTTCAGCTTGCTCGCGTCGAGCGCCTTCTGCGCGGCGGCACCGCACGGCACCGCCTCGTCGCACAGCACGACCTTCAGGTCAGGGTTCGTGAGGTCCTCGAGGGAGCCGACCTTGTCGGGGTTGCCGGGCAGGGTCGCGATCTCCAGCTGGTTGCGCACGAAGGTCGCGGGGGTTCCGGCGGCGTCCCCTGCATCCGTGACGATCTTCATGGTCTTGGGGCTGGCGGAGGCGAACACGTCCGCCGGGGCTCCGCCGGTGATGCTCGCGGCCAGGGAGTCGCTGCCGCCGAAGCTGAAGGTGACCTTCGTGCCGGGGTGCTGCTGCTCGAACTGCTCGCCCAGCTTCTCGAAGCTCTCCTTCAGCGAGGCCGCGGCGAAGACGGTCACCGTGCCGGAGACCTGCTCCGAAGAGGAGGACGAGGCGGATGCCGACGCGGAGGAGCCCGATCCGGTCGAAGAGGAGTCGTCGGAGGACGAGCAGGCGCTCAGGGCCAGCAGCGCGGCGGCGCCTGCGCCGGCCCACTGCAGCGTCCGGCGGTTCCGGCGCGCGGTACGGGTCATCACGGGTCCACTCCCTCTGGTCCTCACGGACACAATCCTCTGTGGTCCTGACGGACCATCTACGGTCTTGCGACGACCACGTTGGTCGACTTGATCACTGCAACAGCCGGAACACCCGGCTCCAGCTGGAGTTCCTCAACCGATTCGCGGCTGACCAGCGCCACCACACGGAAAGGCCCCGCCTGGATCTCCACCTGCGCCGACACATCACCGAGGATCACGTCGGTGACGATGCCGGAGAGACGGTTGCGGGCGGAGGAACCTATGGAATCCCGCTCCGCGCGGTGCACCTGCCTGGCGTAGGCCGCCAGGTCCGGCCCGGTGATGATCCGGCGGCCCAGCTCATCACGTTCGGCAGCGAGCTTCCCGCCGTCCACCAGACGCCTGACCGTGTCAGTGCTGACACCCAGCAAGGCGGCGGCCTCCCCGATCCGGTAGGTGTGCATGCGCTGATGATACTGACGCAGATGCGAGGGTAAAGCCTACTGTGGCTTTGCACGAGCTGGAATGTTGATCGACGAGGGTGGTATGTGCGTTTGTACGGGTCACGGCTCCGGGTACGGTCCTCAGGGAGGTGGTAGCCCGTGACTCAGCCCTGCACAGCTGCCGGTACGGCCGCCGGCTCAATGGTGGAGATCGTCCTCACCGGCGATCTGACCCGCCCGGCCCGGCTGACGGTGCCCGACCTGCTCACGTGGCCGCAGCACGAGGCCAACGTCAGCTTCGAGTGCGCCACCAGCGGAATCCGGCACCACCGCTTCACCGGCCCCCTGCTGCACGACGTACTTGCGGCCTCCGGCCCCGGCTTCGACCCCGCACGCCGCAAAGACCGCCTGCGCTTCCTGATCGCGGTCTCCAGCACGGACGGCCACCACGCCCTGCTGTCCTGGGCAGAGATCGACCCTGACTTCGGACGGGCCCCCGTCCTGCTCGCCGTCACCATCGACGACACCCCGCTCGACCACTCCGGCCCCCAACTCGTCCTGCCCCAGGACCGCTGCGGCGCCCGGCACATCAGCGGCATCAACGCGATACGCGTCGACGGCGCCTACGCCTCGTGGGCGTGACACCGACCAGAGGCTGCGCCGCCAAAGCAGGAGAGTGACTCGTGAGCTGGGTGGAGCAGACGCACGTCCTGGTCCTGAAGCACCATGCGCACGAGGGCCCGGACGCCATCAGTACTGCGCTCCGGGCAGCCGGGCTTTCCGTGCGCGTGTGCCGGACCTGGGCAGGGGACCCGGTCCCCAACTCACCGTCGGGACTGGCTGCGCTGGTGCTGTCGGACGGCCCCGCGGCGACGTACGACGAGACCTCGGCCATCACGAACCGCGCAGCCGAGCTACCGCTGCTGCGGGCCGCGCTGGAAGCAGAAGTCCCCGTGCTCGCGCTGTGCCGGGGCGCCCGCCTGCTGGCTGTGGCAGCAGGCGCAACCGTCCGCCCCGGCCGAGGCCCGATCGGCTGCGAAGAGGTACGGACCGCTCCGGCCGCATGCGAGGATCCGCTGTTCGCCCGACTGCGCACGCCACTGCGCGTGCCGCACCCACACGGCCAGATCACGGGCCTCCCGGCCGGCGTCACGCTTCTGGCCTCATGCCAGGGCAATCACATCCAGGCGTTCCGGGCCGGCAGATCGGCGTGGGGCCTGGAGTTCCACCCCGCGTCAGACATGGCTGCAGACGATGCTTGCGCCGCCGCCTTCCCGCGCAATGCGGCCACGGCGCAGTGCCTTCCGATCTCCGCTCCCGCCGTTCCAGCTCCGCACGGCGAAAACCTCTTCGAGCGCTTCGCCACCCTAGTAGCGTCCCGCGCGGCCGCGACCGTGACCCGCGCCTTCTTCACCTCCAGAGCCGACACCTGGGAGGAGCGCTTCGCAGCCGACGGGCCCCGCTACGCGGCCGCCGTCGCCCGAATGGAACTGCGCCCGGGCCAGCGGGTCCTGGACGCAGGCTGCGGCAGCGGCCGCGCCCTGCCCGCCCTCCGGACCGAAGTCGGCGACGAGGGCGTCGTGCTCGGCGCCGACCTCACTCCTGCGATGCTCACAGCCGCCGCCCGCAAGGGACGCACCGGCCTGCTGCTCGCCGACGCCTGCCGACTTCCGCTGCGCGCGAGGTCGTTGGACGGCGTGTTCAGCTCGGGTCTGGTCGATCACGTCCCGGACCCAGCGGCAGCTTTGCGTGAGTGGGCCAGAATCACGACGCCCGGCGGAGTCCTGCTGCTCTTCCACCCCTCCAGCCGTGCCGAGCGCGCCGCCCGGCACGGCCGTCCTCTGGACCCCGCCGACCTGCTGGCCGAGGAGAATCTGCGCGCGGCCCTGCACGCGGCGGGTTGGGACCTGGAGAACTACGAGGACCAGGCCCCCAACTTCCTGGCCAAGTCCGTGCGCCGCGTCGACTGACCTGTCCGGCATGGCTACGGCTGCGAGGGACCGCCGCGCGCTCAGGGCCACACCAGTTCGTGGCTCCAGCTGCCAGGACGGCCGTATCCCGGCGGTACATCACCCGGTGGTGGACCCGGCCGGCTGGCCTCCCAGAACTCCACCTCGGTGGGAGAGATGGCGTAGAGCGTCCAGCCCGGCGGAGGCGGCACCTCGTCCGGGTAGACCGCACTGAGGCGCTCGAACTCGGCCAGCGCTGTCTGGCGATCAGTGAGCGGTCCCGGCTGGTGCAGGTGGGCGGCGAGACGGGAGCCGCGGCCCCGCTCAGCGAAATCGCGATCGGAGGCGTCCTGCCCCTGGTCGGCGGCGGTCCCCACGATCCGCACTTGCTGCCTGAGCCTCGTGGGCACTGCACGGCCGGCATGCAGGCCCTTGGTCGGGGAGGCCCCGCACGAACGGATCGACGGCTCGGACATCGAGTCGTGCGTCGCTCCCGGCAACCCGACCACGTTGCGGCGCGCGGACAGGGCCAGGCGCCGCTGCCATCGTGTCCTCGAAGTCGATCTCATCGACAAGGAAAGCGGGTTCGGCGGCTTCTACAGAGAAGTTTGCCGATGGCTGACCCCCGCCCAGTGGAGAGCGAGCCAGACGCGGTCGCGGGTCAGAGGGACCTCAGTGAGCTTCTTCAGCTGCCCATCCTGTGGGTGAGAAGCCATCGTGTGTTGACAATGCCGCCGAGCAGGACGGTTGCCTCCGTGCTGGCCCGAACCGGCGCCTCGACGTCACCCGATCGGTTACCGTTCTGAAGAAGCTCAGTGAAGCGGATGCCCGTCGCGTCCCGCAGGGCGTTGGCGAAGGCGGGGGCGACCGGGTTGAAGGGGCTCTCGCTCATCGACTTGGCGCCGAGCGGGCCGATCGCGTCGGCCGTCTCCATGAAATGGACCTCGGTGCGGGGGATGTCGGCGTACTGGGGCAGCCGGTACCGTCGGAACGCGGCTGTCTCGACCTCGCCGCGCGCGTCGACGCGGACGTTCTCGAAGAGCGTTGCGCCGAGGGCCTGGGCGACGCCTCCCTCAACCTGGCCGCGGCACTGCATGGGATTCATGACCTTGCCCGCGTCGGCGGCATGCACGCTGCGCAGGATGCGGATCTCGCCGGTGCCGGGGTCGACGGCCACCTTGAACCACTGGGCGTTGAAGGCGACCGAGCGAGGGGTGCCGCCGAAGTGTCCGTCGGCGGTGAACTCGACACCCACAGCACGCGCGGTGACGTACAACTCCTTGAGCGGCAGGCGGCCGCCCGGGTGCAGGACGGCCTCGTCAGCCAGGCGGCATTCGGCGCGCGGCGTGCGCAATTGGGCGGCGGCGAAGTCCAGGAGCATGTCGGCGAGGGCGCGGGAGGCGCGCAGGGTGGCCTTGCCGGCCACGACGGTGCCGGTGGAGGCGAAGGCGCCGGTGTCGTGGCGTACGACGTCGGTGTCGGACTGGCGGACGGTGATCCGGTCGACGGTGGTGACGAGTTCGCCGGCGGCGATCTGTTGGTGCACCGTCGTCGTGCCGTTGCCGAATTCGGCGGTGCCGACCGCGAGATCGAAGGTGCCGTCAGGCAGCAGGGCAGCTTTGGCGTCGGCGATGTGACCCCCGGGCGGGCCGGTCGCGATCATTGCCAGGGCGGCTCCCTCGCCCACCAGCCAGCCCTCGGGCGCGGGCGCGCCTTTGCCGCTCTCCGTCTGGGCGCGGCGCACGATTGAGACGCACTGGTCGAGACCGTAGCTGGCGATGTGCAGGTCCTCCTCGTGGCCGCCGGGCGTGACCATCGGCTCATCGTTGCCGATGACATTGCGGGCCTTGAATTCCAGCGGGTCCAGGCCGAGCCGTCTGGCCAGTTCGTCGAAAGCGGACTCGACGGCGAACATCACCTGGCCGAGACCGTAGCCACGGAAGGCGCCCGCCGGGACGGTGTGCGTATAGACGGAGTAGGCGTCGACCTTTTTGTTCGGGGCGCGGTAGACGGCCATGGATTCTCCGACGCTGTGGAACATCACCGCCGGGCCGTGGTTGCCGTACGCGCCGGTGTTGGCCACCACCCGCAACTGCATGGCGGTGAGCGTGCCGTCACGGCGCGCGCCGGCCTTCACCCAAATGGTGAACGGATGCCGGGTGGTGGCGCCATGGAACTGCTCGGCGCGGGTGTACTCCAGCTTCACGGGCCGGCGCAGCCTTAGCACCGCGAGCGCGACGATGTCCTCGACGAGCATCTCCTGCTTGCCGCCGAAGCCCCCGCCGACCCGCCCGGCCACCACGCGAACGCGTTCCGGCGGCAGGTCGTACAGCGTGCACAGGGCGCGGCGAGTCAGGAACGGGGTCTGGGAACTGGTGCGGACGTTCAACCGGTCGTCCTCGTCGAACCAGGCCACCGCGCCATGCGTCTCCAGACTGGCGTGCTGCACGCGCTGGGTGCGGTAGGTGTCCTCGTGCACGACGTCGGCTTCGGCGAAGCCCGCCTCGATGTCGCCGATCTCGCCGTGTGCTTCGCCGACCACGTTGTCGTGGGGGCGGGAGATGCGGGCCGTCGCCGCGTCCTTGTCGTGGACGACCGGGCGCCCGAGCGCATCGCTTCCTTTGGATCGAGCACGGCGGGCAGGACCTCGTAGGTCACATCGATCCGCCGGCAGCCCTCCTCGGCGGCAGCCTCGTTGTCGGCGACGACGGCCGCGACGCGCTGGCCGACGTAGCGGACGGTGTCGTCCAGGACACGAGTGTCGTCCGGGTCCTCCTCGGGGTGCTCGTGACGGGCGGTGGAGAAGTGACGTTCGGGGGAGTCGTGATGGGTGAGCACGGCGTGGACGCCGGGCACACGCAGCGCGGCAGCCGTGTCGATGGCGAGGATGCGGGCGTGGGCGTGCGGGGAGCGCAGCAGCTTCATGTGCAGCAGCCCGGGCACGTCGAGGTCGAAGGTGTAGCGGGCGGCGCCGGTGACGACCTGCGGACCGGCGGGCGCGGGCAGGTTACGGCCGACGGACTCGCCAGGCTGGGGTGTCTCGACGTGGCGGACCCCGCGTACCGCGTCCTCGATGGCCCGGTATCCGGTGCAGCGGCACAGACTTCCCTTGAACGCCCGGGGCAGATCGGCGAGTTGATCCTCGTCCAGAGCCGCCGTCGTCATCAGGAAACCGGCCGTGCAGAAACCGCACTGGAAGCCCTGGGCGTCCAGGAACTTCTGCTGCACGGGGTGGAGTTCCCCCTGCGGCGATGCCAGGCCCTCGACGGTGGTAACTGTTCGGCCGTCGGCGCGGAAGGCCGGGTACAGGCAGCTGTGGACCGGCTCACCGCCCACGTGGACGGTGCAGGCACCGAGTCGCCCGCATCGCAGCCCTTCTTCACGCCGAACCAGCCACGCTCGCGCAGATACGTCCGCAGACACTGGCCCGGGCGCGGCTCCTCCTCGTGTGAGCGCCCATTGACGACGATCTTCACCGGGTCACCTCTCTGCGGGTCTCCTCCGCGTACCGGTACGTCATGTGCCGCCGCCACTCGGGCAGCCCGTGGATGTCGTCGAACCACTCCTCGTCCGCGACGGCCGAGTCGATC
>NZ_JBVKBE010000029.1:0-19175 GCF_055657325.1 Streptomyces sp. NPDC107562
GGCACGCAGCGTTCGGTGACGGGGTGACCTTTCACGCGCAGGATCGTTGGGGACATCGCGCATCTCCCCGTTATGCGTGATTGGGGCCCGGGCGCGCCTCGTGAACCTGCCCGGGCCCGCATTACGCTCAGGCTCCTGGTGGGCGGTGGACGGCCTCACCGAGCGCAGCCCCCAGGGCTTGCCGTATGTCGTCCGGCAGCTCCCTGCTCGAGGGCCAGGCCACGATCTGCTCGGCAACCTCGCGCAGCTTGATGTTCGTGTGCTGCGACAGCGCCCGGAGGACGGAGGAGAGTGAGCCCGTCGCCGCTTGGCGATGATCGAGAACAGGACAGGCACCGGGAGGAGGTGGCTCCGGCTGGTACCCATAGCCGATCAAGAACCTTCCCCGCGCTTCCACAGTCCGCGCTCAAGCGGTCGCTGGTGGAGGCGAGTGGGCGCCACGCTGAAGCCCAGTCACCCACAAAGACGCACCCCTCGATCCGCTTGTGACTGTCCGTATTGGATCTAGTGCTTTTAGTGATGTGCTCTTTAGGGTCAAAGCGACGCCAACACCGCATCCCTGGAGGATTCGTGGCACGCTTCCGCACTCGTCTGGCCCTGCTCGGCTCGGCCGCAGCTCTCGCCGCAGGCGCCGTCGTTCCCGCGCAGTTGGCCGGAGCCCAGCCCGCCGCCGCTGCGGACTACCAGTGGGTTGCCCTGGGTGACTCCTACACCGCCGGGGCCATCCGGGCCGCGGGCGACCCCATCGATTACCCGCGCGACGGCTGCGAGCGCACCGACCGGTCCTACCCCCAGGTCATCGACAGCGACCTCTACGGTCTCTTCGACCTGAAAAACGGCAGCTGCGGCGCCGCCACCATCGAGGACGTCACCGACCAGGCCCAGGAGCCGATCGGCCACCATCTGCCGCCCCACCTCCCGGACCCGGACTATCCGTTCGCCGCGGTGCCGGCCCAGTCCGAGGCGGTGGGCCCTGACACCGACGTCGTCACCGTCGGCGTGGGCGGAAACACCCTCGGCTTCGCCGCCCTCCTCGACAAGTGCATGCAGCTGGGCGGCGAAAGCGAAGGCGCGGGGACCCCGTGCAAGGACGCCATGGCCGCCGACACCCAGACCCGGCTGAAGCAAGTGCGCAAGGAATACGACCGGATGCTCGCCGTGCTCCACGAGCGCGGCCCGAAGGCGAAAATCCTGACCATCGGCTACCCCACGGTCATCCCCCAGGACACCTCCAACTGCCACTACGGCGACCCGACAAAGTTCGCCACGATCACCCAGGGAGACCTGGCCTGGCTGCGCCAGGACGTCCTGGAACCCCTCAACAAGACCATCGAAGACTCGACCGCCACGCAGGACGCCGCCAGCTTCGTCGACCTCTACCCCTCCTCCCAGGGCCACAGCGTCTGCGACGACACCAAGTGGGTCGAAGGCATCATCTCCCTCCCCTCCGGCCAAGACCCCCAGCTGTCCCTGGTGCACCCCAACACACTCGGCCACCGCCACGCCGCCGACCATGTCGAAGAAGCCATGCTGAACGCCATCGACCCGAGCTGACCCACACCCAGCACCCTCTCCGACGATCCCGCAGCGAACTGGCCTCCCCGCCAACCGGAGGCCAGTTCCGCGTTCCGGACCTTCGCCTTCCAGCGGCAGTGACAAAACGTCACGATCGCCGGTTCTGACACGCCTTCTGACGGCGACACCGCGAATCTGGGAAGAGCGGTCGAACCGAGAGGTCGCGGAAGGGTACGGGACCCGCTGCCGCGGGAGATGGCGGCCTCCATGGACGACGAGGCCGTGTTCGGGCCGGTGCTCTACAAGCTGTCGCTCGCATCGGCCGTCTCGCAGGGCCCGCTGGCGCGGTACCAGATCATCGTGCTCGAGCTCTGCGCGACGATCAGACGATGGCGGGCATCGCCCGGATGAAGGCGGTGTGGCCCTCTCCGGGAGGGCTACTCGCGGTGCAGCGGGGTTCGGAGTACAGCCCCCTGGGTGAGTCCTTCGGGCCGCGGGGTCTGGGGGACTCACACGTTGTGTCCGGCTGCGGTCGGCGGGATCCTTGGAGTGAATGCTGGGCAGGCGAAAAGCATGACGTCGCCCCGATTCACGATGGATGAGCGTATGGCTACCTCAGCGGCCCGTCAGCCGACGCCCGCCTCCGCCGCAGTCAGCCAGCTGCACGCCGAAGTGGAACGGCTGCGCGAGGAGAACCGGCAGCTGCGCAAGGCCCTCGGCTCACACGCCATGGTCGACCAGGCCATCGGCGCGCTGACGGTGCTGGGTCCGATCGCCCCGCAGGACGGCTTCACCGTGCTGCGGGAAGTCTCCCAGCACACCAACACCAAACTCACCCACATCGCCGAACAGGTCCTCAAGCACATCCAGGGCGCTCCCCTGCCCGAGATCCTGCAGGAAGAGCTCCACGCTGCGCTGGCCCGCCACGCCACCGGCCCGGAGCGCGGATCGTGACCTGTGGCCGCCTGGCTGCAGGTGCCGGTTGGCAAGAGGCTGCCCGGGCGGGTCAGGGGCCATCGCCGTCTGTGGGCTGACCTTCATCACCATGGCCGAGCCGGAGCCAGGAGCGGGTTCGCTCGGCTCGGCCTACTGGGTGCTGTGCGGAGGGTCGGTGAGGGCGATGCGGGCGGTGAGGCGTTTGCCGACCGGTTCCCGGTGTGCCTCGAAGCCCTGCACGACGGCCAGCACGATCTCCAGGCCGTGCTGGCCCACCCGGCCGGCGTCAGCGGCCCTGGCGACGGGCAGGACCGGGTCGGAGTCCCACACCGACACCTCCACCGCATCGTCGTCGATGCGCAGATCCATCAGCGCCGGGCCCGGAGCATACTTGCGGGCGTTGGTGACCAGTTCGCTCACGACCAGCTGCGCCAGGTCGATGGCCCGGGCCGAGACCGGCAGGTTGTGCTCGGCCCGGCACCGGGCAAGGAACCCGGCCGTCAGGGTGGCGGGCCTGCGCGATGGCAGTGCCGTCCCCTTCCAACGCCACCGTGGTCTGGACAGGCCACTGTGGCGGCACGCTCTCCTTGGCGTGTCCGTCCTCACCGGCAGGCACCGACTCCGTCAACGCAACCACCCTCACTACCCCCCGTTCACACCTACGCGCGTACCCGCGCTCACCGGGGCGTCACCGCATGTGGGCAGGAATTCCGGGCGGGGGTCTGGTGTGCCAGTATCACCGCCATGGCTGAAGAAACAGCAGCGGACCACAAAAGGGCAGTACGGCCCGGCGAGCTGTCGGTCACCACTGCTACCACCGACGGCATCCACGTCCTGACCCTGGCCGGCGAGATCGACCACCACAGCGGTGACGTTCTGCGCCAGGCCCTCACCCTTCCTGGCGCTGCCCGTCCCCGCGTCGTGATCGACCTGCACCAGGTGACGTTCATGGACTCCAGCGGCATCAACATCCTTCTTACCGCCCACCGGACCCTGGCCGCAGCCGACGGCTGGCTCCGCCTGGCGGCCCCCACCGAGCCCGTCCTGCGCACCCTGCAGATCGTCGGCATCGACACCGTCATCGACTGCCGCACCACCCTCAACAGCGCACTCGGAAACTGACCAGCCACCGGACGGACCGCGGCCACAGGACGCCACAAGCCCTCACAGGACGAGCGGCCCCAGGCACCACGTGGGACGCTGAAGCCGGCCAGGGCGGACGACGGTGCCGGCGAACACCCTCAACGCCCTGGCCCGCCCACACCGCGGCCGCACAACCGCCGCCTCGACCCACGTCTCACGCTCGAGGGACCCCGCAAATACCCGGGCTGCGCGCGCCGGGTCACTCTTCCGGCAGCTGGCGCATCTCGATCACGTGCAGCCCGAGCGACTGACAGCGCAGCAGCACCCTGTATAGCTCGGACGGCTCCCCCACGGATCCGAACAGACGCTTTGCCCGCCCATGACCACATGATCCAACTCGGGGAAAGCCTTCGCGAGAGCCTGCGACAATTCACCGACGATACGCATCGCATCGCTCGCCCGTTCGTTCCCACCGCGCCCGAGTACGCCGCCCTCACCCCTGTCCCGACAGTCGCCACCATGACGTGATCCGGCTCTTCGGGGCTTCACCCGGAGCAGGTGAAGACCGGTCATGGCCAGGTGACCAGCACGTGGCCGCTGTCGTTGTCGGCGAGAGTCGCGGGCGTCGGGCATGCTGCCGTACTTGCCGACCCACCGCCGGAACTTGACGCGCGCAATCTCCTCACTCCCCCACCAGCCGTACTGCACCGGCCGGCCCTGAGCAGAGAGCAGCAGATGGAAACCGCGGGGGCTGAGCATGCGAGGCGGACCCCTCTCCACCGTCCCGGCTCGCGCACAATCGCCGCCTCGATCTGCCGGACCGTCAGTGCGTCGCCGTGATCAGCGATGTGCTGGCGGATACAGGCCAGGACGCGTACCCGGGTGTCCGTGAGGTGGTCGACACGGTGCATACTTCTATTAGAGCGCTTGTTCGAATAAGTGGGCAAGCGAGGCGACACGACAAGCCGGGAGCAGCAGGTGAGTGGTCAGGAGCCGCTCTCACGTCTGGACGCGCTGCACTTCGTCCGGCGCGTCATGGAGCAGCAGGCCGCCCGGCAGCTGCGGCTCATCGACGGCTGGATCGCCGCTGAGGAACGACGCGAAGCGGAACGCCGCCGGGGTGAGGAGCGGCGGCCAGCCCCGCCGGAGTGGCTGGTCCAGTACGGCATCAACCGCACGAACGTCGACGCCGTGCACGTGGGCGACTGCTGGGCGGCGGCCCAGAGCGGCCGCTGCCGTCCCGCGACTCGGCAGCAGGCGATCGACGCCCTGCGCCAGCAGGTACCGGCTTGTATCCACTGTCGGCCCGACACGGCCCTCGGCATCCTCGACTAGTGCCGCATCAGGCAACGTTCGCCCTGTTCGCGACGCGTCGCTTGGTTGCTGTGCCTGGCAGCACCAATGTGTTGCGTCGATAGTCACGCACCTGCGGTAGAGCTGGCTACGACCTGCATGGTCGGAACGCCGAGCTCGTTGCGTGCGGCTGAGATGGCGGCGAGTCGGGCTGCGGAAAGGTACAGGTGAATGGCCTCGCCAACGGGCTGCCGCAGCCTCGGTAAGTCGCTCGGTGAGGGCATAGACGGCGTCGGCCACCGGTTGAGTGCAAAGGATGTGGACCTCGACGTGAAGCAGCCAGAGACGGCTGGTCAGGTCTGCGGCCTCCTGCGCGGTCACCTCCTCGCCAGCGGAACGCCGCTCCGCAGCTCGTTCGAGTTCTCGTACGAGTGCGAAGAACCGGATCAGGACGTCTTTGCGTTCGTCTCGAAGACGGAGAACGGCCGCGTGCTGATCTTGCTGTTCTGACGATCGTGCGCGCCACCGCTCACTGAGCAGGGTGCCGGTGATGCCGATTCCGGCACCGAGCAGTCCGCTGGCGGCCGTGATGATGTTCACCCAGATGCCCATGACCACTCACTGTGGCGTATGGCCGAGAGCCTTGAGCCGTAGTCCGGTAAAGGACGGCCAGAATGATCACGTGGCTGAACGTGTGCAGGCCCGGGAAATTGATGACGACGAGGGCAGGCGGCTGCTGCGGATCATCCGCAGAGGCACTGGTTCGGTGGTCACCTGGCGGCGGGCCCAGATGGTGCTGTTATCCGCGCAAGCCATGCCCGTGGTCAAAATCGCCGAGGTCACGTTCACCAGCCCGGACCGGGTCCGGGCGGTCGGCCAAAGACCTTCACCCTTCCAGAGCGCCGGGAGATCAAGAAGATCGCCAAGTCCAAGCCGGCCGAGCATGGCCTGCCGTTCTCGACCTGGAGCCTGGCCAAGCTGGCCGACTTCCTGGTCGCCGAGGGGGTGGTCGACGACATCAGCCACGAGGGCCTTCGGATCCTGCTCCGCGAGGAGGTCGTCTCATTTCAAAGCATAAAGACCTGGAAGGCCTCCCGCGACCCCGATTACGCGGCCAAGAAGGCACGGGTCGAACATCTCTACGCGATCGCCGACGGCGAGGTCATACCCGAGGAAGGCGAGCCCGAAGTCGTCTTCTGCATGGACGCGTTCGGGCCGCTCAACCTCCAGCCCCACCCCGGCCGGCAATGGGCCGAACGCGGTGGCCGGCACAAGGATCCCGACCGCGAGCCCCGGCCCCGCCGCCGGGCGACCTAAACCCGCCCGTACGGGCCGGCACCTGTTCGCCGCCTACGACCTCGCCAAGACCAGCTCTACGGGCACATCAAGAAGACCAAGAACAGGTCGAAGTTCCTGGAGTTCTGCCGCTACCTGCGCTCCCTGCACCCGGTGGACGTACGCATTGCGATCGTCTGCGACAACTACTCCCCGCACTTGACAACCAAGCGGTGCCGACGGGTCGGCGACTGGGCCGCGGCCAACAACGTCGAGTTCGCCTACACGTCGACCAACAGCTCCTGGCTGAATCGCATCGAGGCCCAGTTCACCGCCCTGCGCTACTTCGCACTCGACGGCACCGACCACGCCAGCCACAAGGAGCAGGGCAGCATGATCCGCCGCTACATCATCTGGCGGAACAAGCACGCCACCGACGAACGCCTCCGCGTGGTCGTGAACAGGGCGAACGTTGCCTGATGCGGCACTAGCCCGGCTGCCAGCGGTCCTCGCTTGCCGCACTGCCCGGCGGCCGCCGTGGAAGACATGACCGTATGACGTGGTCGCTCCCCGAGCCGATGCTGACCGTGATGGTGGAGAGCCCTGGGCTGCGCCCAGGGTGGGCGGCGGAGCCGAAGTGGGACGGCTACCGCGCCCAGCTCGCCCGCTACGGCGACGGGCGAGTGCTGCTGCGCTCCCGGCAGCAGACAGACATGACGGCCGCGTTCCCCGAGATCCGGACCGCAGCCCTCGCGCAGCTGCCTGCGGACACCGGACTGGATGGCGAGCTGGTGGTGTGGGAGTCCGGCCGGCTGGCATTCGAACGGCTCCAGCAGCGTCTCACCCGCCGTGGGACTGGTGGAACGAAGGCCGGACAGGAGTGGTCGGTGCACTACGTGGTCTTCGACCTGGTCCATGCGGGCGGGGACTTGACGGGCTGGCCGTATGCGCGGCGGCGCGCGGCGCTGGAAGAGCTGTTCGCCTCCCGGGAGCTGGAGGCGCCGCTGACGCTGTGCCCGTCGACCACCGACCCGGCCGCGGCCCGGCAGTGGCTGGCGTGGACGGCGGCCGGGCTGGAAGGCTTGTGCTTCAAGCGGCTCGACGGAATCTACGTGCCGGGCGCGCGGTCGTGGCAGAAGTACAAGGTGCGGGTCACCACCGAGGCCATCATCGGCGCCGTCACCGGCACCCTCACCAGCCCGCGGACGGTGCTGCTGGGCCGCTATGACACGGCGGGCCTCCTGCAGTACGCCGGGCGCAGCACCCCCCTGTCCCAGGCCGCCAGCCGTGCCCTGGCTGGTGTACTGAGCGCGCCGACGGACGGTCATCCCTGGGTGGGGTGGACGTTCAGCGCGGGATGGGGAACGCGGGACACTCTCGATGTGCGGCTGGTGCAGCCCGACGTCGTGATGGAAGTCGCCGTCGACGTCGCCCGCGACGCCGCGGGCCGGTGGCGCCACCCGGTGCGGGCCCACCGCCTCCGCACAGACGTCGCCGCAGGGCAGGTTCCGCTGTTCGGCGAGTGATCCCAGTGCCGTCGACAAGCCAGGATGCTCGTGAGCGGGGCTGTCCGAGTGATCGCCAGGTGGTGTCGTCAGCAGAACGTGGTTTCCGCGTGATGGCCGAACTTACGCTCCGATTGCGGCCACCGCTCTGGTCTTCCGGCTTCTCCCCGCACGTGGATCACCGGTGGCCGTCCAGACGAAGAGGACAAAGCGTCTCGGTTAGAGATCGTCTCAACTGGCTTGATCACTAAGCTGGCGGGCGTGATGGCGATGGTGGAGCGGCTGGTGCCGAACGGGCTGTGGGAGTTGTTCCAGCGGGTAGTCCCGCCTGCTCCAGCACGGCCTCAAGGTGGCGGCCGACGCCGGTATTAGGACCGCCAAGTGCTGGCGGCCATCGTGTTCGTGGCCACGACCGGCTGCACGTGGCGCCAACTTCCGCCAAGCTTCGGTCCGTCCGGGGCAACCGCACACCGGCGGTTCGCGATGGCTGCGCTCGCGAAACATCACGCCGCGCATCGCGCGCAAGGGCATTGAGTCCTCCCAGCGGCTGGGCCGACATCGTTGGACCGTGGAGCGGACAGTGGCCTGGCTTGCAGGATGCCGCCGTCTGCACCGGCGCTACGAGCGTAAGGCCGAACACTTCCTCGCCTTCGCCGGCATCGCCGCCCCCCTCATCTGCTATCGGCGGCTTACCAGATGAGGGATCTCACTGGGTGGCAGGCTGACGGCGGGAGAGGAGGATTCCCCCAAGGGTGCTCTCGGCCGAGGTGAGCGTCCTGTGTTCGTCGACGGTGAAGCCTTCCTCGTTGAGCCAGCCAATCATCTGGCTGTGCTGGCGACGATGGACATGGACCTTCATCGGGTGGCCGCCATAGCCCTCTGTCTTTACCTTCGACTCGCCCCCGACATGAAAGCTGAGGAGCAGCGGTCCGCCTGGCTGCAGCACTCGATGGAAGTGCTGGAAGACCGTGCCGATCTCCGTGTCGGGGATGTGGATAAGCGAGTACCAGGCGACCAGGCCGGCCATCGAGCCATCGCCGAGGTCGAGGTCCGTCATGGAGCCGAGTTCGAACCGCAGCCCAGGATGGTCACGTCGGGCCACCTTGATCATCTCGGGTGATAGGTCGATTCCGAACGCGTCCACGCCCAGCTGGCGCAAGTGAGCCGTGATCCGCCCCGGTCCACATCCCACGTCTGCGACCGACCCCCCACCGCGGGAACTCACCAGGTCGGCGAAGCGCGCCAGGACCGCGCGCTCCTCGGGTGTTTCGTCCAGGAGGTTACGCACCTGGTCCGCATAGCTCGCGGCGACGGTGTCATAGGACGTCCGTGTGTCTTCCAACCAGCCGTCAGTGTTCGGTTCGATTTCCACGCCCGCAGGCTACTCAACAGCCCAAACGAGATGACCTCTAAGCGGGTCACCGAACAGGACATCACCAGCCGCACCAAGAGGAGCCGCGGGCAGCCCAATGACGCGCTGACCCGCGGCGGGCACCCCCGTGCAGGCGCGGCGGTCTTCGGTGATGGCGTAGCGGCGGGCGGCGAGGCAGTGCTCGACGTCTTCGCCGATCTGGTTGCAGGATGTCGGCGGCTTCGGTGTCGGAGAGGTAGGCCGGGGCGACATCGAGCATCAGTTCCCCGATCGGGTGTGAGCGGCTGGCAAGGTCGTCCGCGAGGGCACATAGCGCGGCGATGGTGGCGTGTCAGAGATGAGCCGATGGCCGTCCGCCGGGTCCGGTGTGCGGTCCGCGCCGAGCGGCTACGGTGGTCCCACTGCCTCCGCCGCCCGGGGCGCACCGGAGGAGGGCGGATCGGCGGGCGATGACGCCGGAAGGGGGCGAGCGCGGTGTCTCGACGGGTGCGCTACGGGGCCGGGGTGGTGGTCTTGGCGGCGGTCGCGGTCCTGATCGGGCTGCTGGGACGGCCTTCGGGCGGCGACGGCGACACCGGCGCAGACGCCGCCACCCCGGCCTTCTCCGTCGCCCCGGGCTCCTCCGGGCGGCCCATCACGCCGACGGCCCCGGTGCCGGAGAGCCCGGTGGAGACGCGCCTCAACCTCTTCTCGTTCGGTGGCCTGTGCCAGGAGGACGGGAGCCGTCCAGTCCCCCGGGCGGCACGTGTATCGGCGTCGGGGCCCCGCCCTCTGGTCGTCCATGTCAACGGGCTGCTGCACCAGTTCGAGGGCAGTGGCGGCTACGACCGCGCCGACCCGTTCACGCCGCTGCCCGAGCGGGTACAACTGGTCGCCTGCGCCCGGTACGAGGGGCTGGGCAAGCTCCTCAAGGTGTGCCGGTACCACTTGCCCGCCGAAGCGAGCCGGGAGATCTCCCACTACGAGGGCCGGTACGAGGTGCGGGTGCTGGAGGCCCGTACCGGTCGTTTGCTCGGCACCCACCGTATCTCCGGTCGCACCTCCGTCACCTGCACACCGTTCGTCGAACGCGGCGCGGACACCGAGGAGTTCCAACCCCCCGGCGACGCCGCGTTCCGAGAACTCCTCGGCCCGTACGCGCGGGGCGAGAAGCCCTGAGCGGGGCGCTGCCCCGGGCCTGTCACGACGACAGCGTGGGGCGCGGCCCGGCGGGATCCGGGGCTTTAGGAGCTGTCCGGGCGATCACGCGTCCCACTAGGGTGACCCGTGGGGGGACTTGATGAGTGCTGTGGAGATGAGTCGCGCGGAGGCGGTCGCGCTCGTGCAGCGGATCATGGAGACGGACTACGCCTCAGACGGTGAGGTGGACGGCTGGCTGGATCGGCTCGACAGAGCCCTGGCATGCCCGTCCGGTCATGTCAGTGGCTTGATCTTCTGGCCGTCGGAGCGGGAGCTTTCTGCTGATGAAGTAGTCGATCAGGCCCTGGCGTATCGGCCGATCACTCTGTGAGGTCGGTGCTCAACTCCGAAGCCAGATGAGCAGAGCCGCGCTGGTCACAGTGCCCAGGAAGACGTAGCCGCGCTTGTCATAGCGGGTGGCCACGGCCCGGTACTGCTTCAGTCTGTTGATCGCTCGTTCGATGGTGTTGCGCTTCTTGTACCGCTCTTCGTCGAAGCCGGGTAGCCGTCCGCCATGTGAGCCTTTGCGCAGGCGGGCGGACCGGCTGTCGGTCTTCTCCGGGATCGTGTGCCGGATGCCCCGGCGCCGTAGGTATGCGCGGCACGGGCCGTTGCTGTATCCCTTGTCGGCCGCGATGCTGTCGGGCTTCGTGCGGGGCCGGCCCGGACCGACCCGCGGAACGCGGATCCTTGCCAGCACCGTCTGGAACTGGGTTCAGTGCGCCCGCTGCCCCGGCGTGATGACCAGGGACAGTGGACGACACCGACCGTCGGCGCTCAGGTGGAGTTTGCTGGTGAACCCGCCCCGCGAGCGGCCCAGTCCCTCACCTCCTGCACCACCTCCGCCGGCCGGGCGAGCAGGCACTGCCACGGCGTTTCGCCCTGATGTTCTGCCGTCTCGGCCCCCTTTGACGCAGGTGCTGGAGGTGGTGCGGTCCGCGCGCCGGCCGCGTGCTGATGGGCACGCACGATGGTGGAGTCCACCTAGATGTCCCAGTCGATCTCGCCCGCGGCATCGGCAGCAGCCTGGACCTGTTGCACCAAACGCTCCCACGTGCCGTCGGCCGACCACAGCCGATGGCGTTCATAGACGGTCTTCCAGGCCCGAAACGCTCGGGAAGATCCCGCCAGTGCACCCCGGTCCGCACCCGGTGCAGAATCCCGTCGATCACCTGCCGGTGATTCCGCCACCGGCCACAACGCCCATTGCTCACCGGCAGGAACGGCCGCAGCCGCTCCTACTCGGCATCCGTCAGATCACCCCGCCCCATGCCCATAACAACGACTCAGGCACAGGGCAGTCACATGATCGCCCCGACAGCTCCTAGTGCTGGATTTTCGTGCTGGGGAAGATCCAGGCTGCTGGGCTGGTGGGAGCCGCTTGTTCGGCCTGATGATTTTCCCCAGGAAGGTGCTCGCTCAAGGGCCCCGACGGCGTTGGGTACTCTGGGCGCCGCGTAGTTGTCTGCCGTCGTACGGCGCCGGGGGAGGGCTCAAGGGCGTACCCGGTGGATCACGTGCCAAGAGCTCGCGCAGCGGTATTCCTCGCCTTGTTCGGTGAGGCACTCGCGGGCGTCGATGTAGTACAGGTCCGGAGCAAAGTTCCAGGTGAAGCTCTTCGTCACCTGGTTGCCCGTGGCGTTGAGGTTCTCGTATCGGCTGCTCCAGCCGTCGTTGTAATACGCCGTGACTTCGAGTCGAGCACCGTGGCCGTCCGGCGCAGTGTCCTTGATGTTGGCAGCCAGGTAGTAGCGGCCGTCGGAGCCGAGGGTGAGAGAACCCCAGGCGTGCGCACCGACCACACCGGAACCACTGCCCTCGAGGTTCCAGGAACCGAGAGCCGCGTGAGCTTGGCCAGGCATCACGTAGACCGCGGCCAACGCCCCCAGGCCGGCGATCGCAGTCTGGACGTGGCGGCGAATGCGTGTGTTCATCTTGAGACCCCTTCAGTCGACACGGATGGGAACCGCGAGGTCTGTGTCTGGCACGTCCTACGTCTCCTGACGCGACGCGCGAGCACACGGCTCTCGCCGTTCCGGGCGCTGTATCGCCCGGTTCTGGACACATCGACAACCATGTACGGGCGACCTAGGACAAACCTTGGAGAAGCCTGCAAGGGCAGGCCACAGTGCCTCCCAGGCCGCATGGAAGGGGAGCGCGGGATCGTGGAGTTCCGGATGGTGCCTGGTATTGAGGGCCACGGCAGTTCCGCCGCGGCCCTCACCGGAAACGGCCTCTCAGTATCCCAAGCCGGCGTAGATGGTGACGTTCTTGCCGTTGTCCCTGGCTCCGACGCACAGGTCACGACGGTCGAGCAGCCAGCCGTTGGAGCGGCAGCTCTCCTGCTGGAGACCCAGTTCGCGGATGATCTCCGGGCGGGACAGACCGTCCCGGCTGGTGACCGTCGCGACGCGCCAGCAGCCGCCGGAGCCGCAGCTGGTGCCTTCGTTGACCAGGCTGATGCCTGGCGGCAATGAGGGGAGGGCCTTGGACGGCCTGGCTTCCGAGCCTTCGCTGATGATCAGCGCGTACAGGAGGCCGGCCACAAGGGTGAGGGCGAACTGCATCCCCAGGAAGCCGATCGCTCCGTTGCGGCGGGGAATCCATTCCGAGGGAGGAGAGTTCTCGTGCCGGCCCTCCAGTCCCGCGCCGCAGGCGATGAGCACAAGCGCCAGCGCCGTGAACACGAGATGGGCGTCGGGCCTAGGGGCGTCGATCCAGCCCTGCTGGACACTGATCAGCAGACTGGCTCCGGCAAGCAGCGTGCCGCCGATCGCGAAGCCGACAGGGCGGGTGCGGGCGATCGTCGTCCAGACGACGGCTGGCGCGACGGCGAAGAGTATCCCTAGGACGATCAGCATGTACGGGGGGACGTGCGGCCTCGAGCGCCTGGTTCCACACGGCCGGGGCGCACCTCAGGCCCACTTTCATGCCGTGTAGTGCGGCAAAGCCTGGTGCCTCTCCATCGCGGCGAGAAGGGCGCGGTCATCCAGGTCTTTGGTGACGCCGAGGTCGGCGAGGGTATCGACGTAGGTGACCAGCACGTGGCCGCTGTCGTTGTCGGCGAGAGTGACGCGGGCGTCGGGCATGCTGCCGTACTTGCCGACCCACCGCCGGAACTTGACGCGCGCAATCTCCTCACTCCCCCACCAGCCGTGCTGCACCGGCCGGCCCTGAGCAGAGAGCAGCAGATGGAAGCCGCGGGGACTGTTCATGCGAGGCGGATCCCTCTCCACCGGCCGGGCTCACGCACGATCGCCGCCTTCGCTTCCAGCTCGCTCAGCTGGTAGTGCACCGAAGCCCTGCTGCGCATGCCGACCGCCGCCCCGATCTGCTGCATCGTCGGTGCGTGGCCGTGGTCGGCGATGTGCCAGCGGATGCAGGCCAGGACCCGTTCCTGAGTGGCGGTGAGGTGGTCGACGCGGTGCATACTTCTATTAGAGCGCTTGTTCGAATAGGTGGCCAAAGCGAGGCGACACGGCAGCCGGGAGCAGCAGGCGAGTGGGCAGGAGCCGCTCTCGCGTCTGGACGCGCTGCACTTCGTGCGGCGCGTCGTGGAGCAGCAGGCCGCCCGGCAGCTGCGGCTCATCGACGGCTGAATCGCCGCTGAGGAACGACGCGAGGCGGAACGCCGCCGGGGTGAGGAGCGGCGGCCAGCCCCGCCGGAGTGGCTGGTCCAGTACGGCATCAACCACACGAATATCGACGCCGTACACGTGGGCGACTGCTGGGCCGCGGCCCAGAACGGGCGGTGCCGCCCGGCCACCCGGCAGCAGGCACTCGACGCCCTGCGCCGACAGGTCCCCCCGTGCATCCACTGCCGACCCGACACCGCCCTCGGCATCCTCGACTAGGGCGTGTCCGATGGGTCTTGTGACGCTCCTGCTGGGAGCTCGTTCCGTGGACATGGGGCGGGGAGATCTTTCGGATGAAGAGTGGGCTCGGCTGGAGCCGCACTTGCCGGCGAATCACGGGCGGGGTGGACGCTGGCAATGCCATCGTCGTGTGATCAACGGGATTCTGTTCCGGCATCGGACTGGTCTCCCCTGGCGGGACCTGACTCCCTGCTTCGGTAGTTGGAAGACGGTCCACGACCGTCATAGAAGGTGGTCGGCGGACGGCACGTGGGAGAGAATCCTGCGGGCCGTTCAGGCCGACGCCGACGCCGAGGGCCGGATCGACTGGAGCATGGTCAGCGTCGATTCCACGACCTGCCGCGCTCACCAGCACGCGGCTGGCGCCTCCACCCGTCCCCCAAAGATCCCGAGTCGCCGCAGGAGTCCGGCACGTCACCGCTCCGATGAAGCCCTGGGACGCTCGCGTGGCGGGCTCACTAGCAAGATCCACCTCGCCGGAGAAGGTGGGCGCCGCCCGCTCGGGTTTTTCATCACGCCCGGCCAGTGGGGGGACGCACCGCAGATGATTCCCGTCCTGGAAGAGATCCGCGTGCCCCGACAGGCTGGTGGACGACCGCGTACCCGGCCCGACCACGTTGGGGGAGACAAGGCCTATTCCTCACGCCGCAACCGGCGTCACCTACGCAGACGCCAGATCAAACACACGATCCCCGAGCCGAGAGACCAGCGGGCCAACCGCCGGCGCCGCGACAGCCAAGGCGGCCGACCCACAGGATTCGACAAGACGATCTACCGCCGCCGCAACGAAGTCGAACGGACCATCAACCGGCTCAAGAACTTTCGCGCCATCGCCATGCGCTTCGACAAGCGGGCCTACGTCTTCCACGGAACGGTCAGCGTGGCCGCGATCCGCCTGTGGCTCCGTTCGCAGTGAAGCGCACCATTCAGAGGTCCTTGGCACCCGGGTAGTGCTGGTGAAGTTCGCTGAGCACGCGCTCGTCGACAGCCCTGACCTCCCACAAGGAGCTGTCGAATTCGGTTAGGACGAGCCGCAGCTCGTCCCCAGCCAACCCACGTGCTTCGGCATCGATCAACTGCAGGAAGGGGGTCGTCAACGACAACAGCGTCAACGTGTCCATCCCTGCGTCGGCGGACCTGCTCGCCATCTCGACACAGCGAAAATCGACGATCTCGTCGAACTCGACGCGCCACGTCAGGTCCAGGCCGAAGCTGCCGAGGTGGCTATGTAGGTGAGTTTCAGGAACGTCTGTCGCTCAGCAGCGAGAACGCCCGGATCCACGGGAGAGTGATGTCGCCGAGTTCTGGAAACACCTGGGTGCTTGCTTCGGGACCATGGTTGTGCTCTGCACGACGAGGGGGCCCGGGTGCTGCCGAAGTCCAAGGTCGATCTGTACGCGGCGATCCGCCGTGACGCCAAGGCCGGCCTGTCGCTGCGTGCGGTCATGCGGAAGTACGGCGTGGGCTACGAGACGGTGCAGAGGGCACTGGTGTCGGCACTGCCGGAACCGCGGAAGAAGATGCAGCCGCGGGAGACACGGCTGGGCCCCTTCAAGCCGGTGATCGACGCGATCCTCACCACGGACCTGACCGCACCGCGCAAGCAGCGCCACACGGCCAAGAGGATCTACGACCGCCTGCTGGACGAGCACAACGCCGTCGACATCTCGTACCAGATGGTCCGCGGATACGTCGCCACCCGCCGCGAGGAGATCCGGCTGCAGGCTGGCAAGGGAGTCGTCGACGCGTTCGTCCCGTAGACCCACAAGCCCGGTACTGAGGCCGAGGTCGACTTCGGGGACGTCACGGTCAGGCTGGCCGGTGAGCTGGTGACCTGCTACTTGTTCGCGTTCCGGATGTCGTACTCGGGCAAGGCCGTCCACCGTGTCTTCGCCTCGGCCGGGCAGGAGGCGTTCTTCGAGGGCCACGTCCACGCTCTCAACGTGCTGGGCGGGGTGCCGACCGGGAAGGTCCGCTACGACAACCTTAGAGCCGCCGTCGCCCGGGTTCTGGGCTTCTCCCGGCAACGGGTGGAAGCCGAACGCTGGACTGCCTTCCGCTCGCACTACGGTCTGGAAGCCCTCTATTGCCAGCCAGGCATCCGCGGCGCCCACGAGAAGGGCGGCGTCGAGGGCCAGATCGGCTGGTTCCGCCGCAACCGCCTCGTTCCCGTCCCCGAAGTGGGCACGCTCGCCGAGCTCAACGCGAGGATCGACCGGTGGGACCAGGAGGACGACGCCCGTCGCATCCGATCCCGTCCCCGCACCATCGGCGAGTACTTCGCGGCCGAGCAGCCGCTGCTGGCGCCCCTGCCCGAGGAACCGTTCGAGACCGGCCGGCTCTGGACCCCGCGGGTCGACCGCTACAGCCAGATCTGCGTGCGGATGAACCGCTACTCGGTGCCGGTCCGGCTGATCGGCCGCACCGTCCGCGTCATGCTCCATGCCTCCGAGCTCGTGGTCTACGACGGCCGCGAGGAAGTTGCCCGGCACGAGCGGCTCATCGCCCGCAACGGATCCCGCCTCGAACTCGACCACTACCTGGAGGCCCTGATTCGAAAGCCGGGCGCCCTGCCAGGCGCCACTGCACTCGACCAGGCCCGGGCCGCCGGCAGGTTCACCCCCATTCACGACGCCTGGTGGGAGGCCGCTGTCAAAGCCCACGGCGAACGCGACGGCACCCGGGCCCTGATCGAAGTCCTTCTCCTCAGCCGCCACCTGCCCCACGAACACCTCGTCACAGGCCTCGCCGCCGCCCTGAACAGCGGCGCCCTGACCTCCGATGCAGTCGCCCTGGAGGCACGCAAGGCGGCCGACACCGAGACCGAGGAAGCACCGCCATCCCCTGCCGCCAGCAGCCAGACCGGCATCGCTCCGCTTCCCGCTGCGGTCCGGGCACAGCTGCCGCCCGACAAACGTCCGTTGCCGTCGGTCGCCCACTACGACCAGCTCCTGCGGCTCCGCCGACCCGATCGCCCCACCCCGTCATAGAGGAGAAAGCCGTGTCCCTTCCCCGCCAGCGAGGACTCACCGAGCAGGCCGCCACCACCGCCGTCGACCAGGCATGCCGCATGCTTCGGCTTCCCACCATCCGGTCCCAGTTCCCCGAGCTGGCCGAGAAAGCCGAACGCGAGCAGATGTCCTACCTCGGCTTCCTCGCCGAGCTCCTGCTGGCCGAGTGCGACGACCGGGCCCGCCGCCGCTCCGAGCGCCGCATCAAGGCCGCCGGCTTCCCCCGGGACAAGTCGATTCGCAAGTTCGACTTCGAGGCCAATCCGAACATCGATGCGGCCGTGATCCATACCCTCGCCAAGTGCGAATGGATCAAGAAGGGGCTGCCCCTCTGCCTGATCGGCGACTCGGGGACCGGCAAGTCGCATCTGCTGATCGCGCTCGGCACCGAGGCTGCGATGGCCGGCTTCAGGGTGAAGTACGTCCTGGCGACGAAGCTGGTCAACGAACTGGTCGAGGCCGCCGACGAGAAGCAGCTGACCAAGACCATCGCCCGCTACGGCCGCGTCGATCTGCTCTGCATCGACGAGCTCGGCTACATGGAACTGGATCGCCGCGGCGCCGAACTCCTCTTCCAGGTCCTGACCGAACGCGAGGAGAAGAACAGCGTCGCCATCGCCTCAAACGAGTCCTTCTCCGGCTGGACCAAGACCTTCACCGACCCTCGGCTCTGCGCGGCCATCGTGGACCGCCTGACCTTCGGCGGCAACATCATCGAGGCCGGCACCGACTCCTACCGCCTCGCCACTACCCGGGCCCGGGCCGAACACCAGCCTGCCAGCTGAACTGAGACGGACCAGCACTCACTGAGCACCGCCGCAGACCTCGAAGACACGAGCGACCCACTGATCCATCCGGGCCTCGAAGTCCGCCGCTGAGGCGATGCCCGAGGCCGGGAGGGAACCCGCGTCGTCGAGGCCGGCGATAAAATCCACGTCGGCCCAGCCACCCCGGAACAGCACAACCGACAGCTCGGCCTCTCCCGGACCAGAGATGACCACGCCAACCGAGTCGGGGTCATGCACCCGAGCCCTGTCGGTCTCCAGAGGGTGGGGCCACGATGCCTCGGCATCCCTCCAGGTCACCTGGCCCACTTCGAGGCCGGCCGACCTCCAGCCCACCGTCCGGCCAGCCACAACCGCAGCCACCTCGTCAAGATCAACAACCCTGTCCATGAGGGGATCATCCCTCATGGACGAACCCGGCGGTCCGGGAATCCGGCACCGAGACCGCGAGACGAGGGCGCCAGCCGTTCCTACTTCTCACAGACATCTTCAGGGCTGCCGGCCGGCGGTCGTTCTCAGAAACTACCGACAACCGTTCCTGCTTCTGACCTACGCAGCCGGCCGTCCCAGTGGGTCTGCCACCAATGACCACGACGGCCAGTGCCGCGGCAACTCAAGGCCATCCTGCGGCCGATGAGACAGGGCGGTGGCGCTCGCACGCCGGTCTACCGCTCCTCGCACCCTTGAGCTGGTTTGCTTCTTCCGCCCTGCTTCCTGATCACGTCCAGAGGGACCCGCGTTCCAGGCGCAGCCAAGATCTCGTCCATGGTCCGGGATTCGGCTTTGACAAGCCCGAGAGGACCTCTCTGCCAGGGCAGTCCTGACCTGTCGTAAAACACGAACCCGTCCGGTGCCGGCGCTGCGAGGGCGACATCCGGGATCTTGCGAGGGTTGAACACCAGCTCCGTGCAGGGCGGCAGAGTGGAAGTAATGATCTTCCGGCTGCCGTCCGGCAACGTGAACGGAAGAGCCCACAGGGGCACAGCATCGAAGGACCTGTTGACCACATGTACGGCCACACCGTCGTGGTCGTGGACCTCGCTCCACGTGGACACCAACGAGGCCTGCTCACGCAGTTCGTTCTCCGCTTCGCCCTGGACGGTCTGCCAGGCCGCACACGAAGCGACGCCGCCGACGACAAGGCCGCAGGCTGCCGCCAGCGCGGAGATGAACGTCCCCCACGAGGCCAGCCACTCGTGGTTTCCGCTCGAACGACCCGATGGCCGGGCCCTGGAACGGACACGGCGTCGGGGGCCATTGCGACGCCGGGCATGTAGGACGCGAAGCGCGCCTTCCTCGCGGCGGAACATCAACCAGCCGCCCTCACAAGGTCCGGTGCCGCGCCA
>NZ_JBVKBE010000030.1:0-12798 GCF_055657325.1 Streptomyces sp. NPDC107562
GCCACCTCTACACCGAAATCCTCGGCACCCCCCACACCACCATCGACGACAACTTCTTCGACCACGGAGGCCACTCCCTCCTCGCCACCCGCCTCATCAACCGCATCCACACCACCCTCCACACCACCATCACCCTCCAAACCATCTTCCAAAACCCCACCCCCGCCCAACTCGCCCCATATCTTGCCGCCTCGCCCTCTTCCCGCCCCCAACTCCGGCGCCGTACAAAGCCGAACAACAAGTGAGGGAAAAGCACATGTCGGTTCCGCCCATTCTCCTCAAGAGCGACGAGCTGTTTCAGGACGAGTCGTCGACCACGCCCTACGAGGCTTCGCGCGACCTCTCCAAGTACCTGCTGATGCACTATGGAAAGCTGGAGGACGCGTTCGAGCGTCCGCACCATCCGCTTGCGGGATTTCACGACTACCCGAAGCGTCTGGCCCGTGTGCTTGAACTCTGCGCGTACCGCACCGGCACCCTCGTGCGCACCGCTCTCGACGTGGGCTGCAACGTCGGCGGAGTCACGCACGCACTGGGGGGGTGGGTTGAGGAGCGCGTGCTGGGGATCGACGTCAGCCCGCGCTCGATCGAGATGGCCCAACTGCTCACCCGGCACGGTGGCGGGACCTTCAGCATCATCGGGCAGGGGCCCTTTTCCCATGACGTCCAGGTCGAGGTGCCGGCTGCCGAACGCCGTGCCTTGGTTGAATTCGAGGTCGGCGACGCCTGTGAACTGGGACGACTTGACGGCCCGTTCGACGCCGTCCTGATGTCGAATGTGCTCGACCGGGTGGCGGATCCGACGGCGGCCCTGGAACAGTTCCTCGATACCCCGGATGTCCTGCGTCCCGGTGGCCTTTTGATGGTCGCATGCCCCTGGTCGTGGTACCCGGAATTCAGCGACCCCGACGCGTGGCTCGGTTCGGCGAAGGACGCCACTTCGAGCGAAGAAGGCGTCAAGCGCGTTCTCTCCTCCGGATTCGACCTCGTCCTTGAGGAAGACCATGGCGGAGTGCTGCGCCAGAATCCGCGTGAGTACGACTACTTCGAATCCCACGTGACCGTATGGAAGAAGCGGTGACAAAGCGGGTGGGCACGGTCGTCTACGAGAAGCGGAACCTCGTGGCATACATCACGCTCAATCGACCTGATGTGCTCAACGCCATGAACCTGCGGATGCACGAGGAACTTGCCGAGGTCTGGGACGATTTCGAGAAAGACGACGATCTCTGGGTCGGAGTGCTGTCCGGCGCCGGCGAACGGGCCTTCTCCGTCGGACAGGACCTCAAGGAACTCGCACGCCGTATCGAGGAAGGTTCCGCGACCGCCTCCACCATCGGTAGTCGCGGCAAGCCGGGATTCCCGCGCCTCACAGAGCGGTTCCGCCTCTCGAAGCCGATCGTCGCCAAGGTGAACGGATATGCCCTGGGAGGTGGATTCGAACTCGCCCTCGCCTGTGACATCATCGTCGCCGCCGATCACGCGGAGTTCGCGCTCCCTGAGGCGAGGCTCGGCCTCATGGCAGGTGCAGGCGGTGTCTTCCGACTGACCCGGCAGATCCCGTACAAGACAGCCATGGGCCATCTGATGACTGGTCGTCCCTTGTCCGCGGCTCGCGCTTACGAGCTCGGTCTGGTCAATGAGGTTGTCCCGCGTTGCGAGCTCGACGACTGCGTCGGTCGCTGGGTCGACGACATGCTGCGCTGTGCGCCTCTCTCCCTGCGGGCCGTCAAGGAGGCCGCATCGACCGCGGCGACCATGCCGTTGGAGCAGGCGTTCGCCACCCGCTATGTCTGGGAGGAGCGGCGCATGAACAGCCAGGACTCCGAGGAGGGAGCTCGAGCCTTCGCCGCTGGACGCGAGCCGAGGTGGCAGGGAACTTGATGTCCCAGAGCATCTGGTTCTGACCCGAGCCGTCATTGGAGCGCCGCCTCTTGGGCGCTCCAATGAATCCTCCGTGCGTAGGAGCAGTCAACACATCCGCGTCGAAGTTGAGTTGGGCGGCAACGACAAACGCGCCTGTCGATCCACCGGCTGTCGCGACCCCTTTGCGGCCGGACGCCTGCGGATCCCAATGGCACCTGCCCTGGGTCGGCGACGCAGCAGCTTACTGACTATTAGCAGCTAACCCACACTTTGCTGACGGTGGGGATTCCTCGAGATACTCCGAGTGCGGGCTGCACCTGCCCTCGCACCCGATCGGGCTCGGAGATGTCGGCTCGTGGACATCTACGTCAAACCCAGGTAGCCGGCTCCGTACCAGGCAGGCATACCCGTTCGCGTTCCCGGACGCCAAAGGGTGGCCCACAAGATCCCCTAAGCGCGAGCAGAGCAGAGAAGAGTACAGGTTGTGCGCAAGAGAGTCCCGGCGATCACGGCTGCTGTCGCCGCCACTCTGCTTACCCCTTTCCTTTTCACCTGCGCCAGCCCCTCTGGCGGAGAGGGGGCGAGACGGGCAGTCGATGAACCCGCGGACGAGACACCAATGAGCGGTTCCACCCGTGGCGAGGAGGGTGGTGTCGGTTCGGTCGCCTCCAGCCGACGTGACATCGAAGCCCCCGCTGATGCGGCTGCGGAGGTCAACGCTGCTGGCGGGACAAACAGCTGCCCTCGGTCGGACTACGACTGTCGATAACTTCTTCATGCGTGAAACCTTTGACGCACGACGACGAATAGTAGAGAAGTGCATGATTTCTGAGCCGGAGTTGATGGGAGATCCCGCCGGCGCAGGTGCGTACCAGGTTGTCGGGGACTTCGGTACAGACACCGGCGACCGCGCGAGGCTGCGGAATCGGTGGCTCTGGGCCCTGGGTGGCGCGTTGTCAGCATCGCTCGTGTGGTCGACGGCGATGTTTCGCCTGGGAGTCGGTGAGCCGGAGCCGGATACACGCGGCTACCAGCTCAGTCAAAGAGGATGTCGGACACTCCAACTGGTCTCGCTCGGGGCCGAGATCGCTGCGATGGATACGACCAGTGTCATGGCTTCTGGGCTGTCGGAGCATCCAGTGTTCGACCATCTCCAGTGCGTCATCCATCTACGGCCCTTCAGAAGTGCGAAGAGTGAGGGAGACGGGCCGATCCGCCTCTATGTCGTCGTGGTCAACGTCAGACTCCACAAGACCGGCGATCCTCGCGACGAGTTCGAAGCGGAGACAAGGGTGACTGGTTTCGGTGTCGCCACTGACGAGGAGGTGATGTCCGTGGCTGACCTGGGTGACAGCGCGTACCTGATGACGCCGGACGTCAGTCACACGGAGTTGAGGGTCCTCGACGGTGGTGCAGTCCTCTCGATGAGTCTCTCCGCGACGGCCGACTGCAGCGGTGAAGCCGCAGTAGGGGAGTGGGAGCCCTGTGATGTCCCGACCAGAAACGTATCCGTCCATCAGAGTGCTCTGATAGATGACATGCGCGGCCTCATGGCTCACCTGAAGCGTTGAGAACATCAAGGACGTGCTCAAGGCGGACCCTTGCCGTCCTAGGCATAGCGGGTACACCTGGGAACTTCGCCAAAGCGGCAACGATCACGGGCTGGGTCCCCTGGCGGGTGTGAGTATCGAAGTCGACCCCTCTCCGTCGGCTCGGCAGCATCGCAAGCCGCGTCCCGACGCACTCCCCCTGCGCCGGGACTCGCGTGAGCCGGGCTTCGCGTCTTACCCGGGGCGTTGAAGCCCGGCTCCTCTTCGTCGCGTGGCCACGCCAAGCCTTGCACTCTCCTGGAGATCAGCAGCCTGACGTCTTGGGTGCTCCACGTTGCGGCGCATGACGACGGACGCCAGCTGGCTTCGGTGCCGGAAGTTCGAAACGAGCCGGGACGGGTCCGCAGCTGCCCGTCGTTGACTCAGGACCTTCAGCAGACCCGGTGCACGTTCGGCGAGCAGGCGGATGACCGCGCTGGTGTAGGCGTGGGCGGTGGACTCGCTGATCCCGAACCCGGCAGCGATCTTCGCGAGGGTGGTGTGTTCGCGCAGGTACACCAGTGCCACCATCGCACGTTGAGACGGGCGGAGCTTGCAGCGCCGGTCGCCCTCACGGGTGACGACGAGCATGGTCACCCACTCCACGAGCGCATGAGACAGGTCGAGTGCGGCAGGATAGATGACCAACGAGGCCCCCGAGCAGCGTGGTTGAGACGTCAGACATCTCGATCAACAGCTCGGGGGCCTCGCTCGTTGCGCTTCGTCCGTCACCTGATCGGTGGTCAACTCGAAGAAGCTCACTGAAGAACCTCGTAGGGACCTAACAACCAACTGGTGCAATGTTGTTGATCAACGAAGCATCCTCCAGCCAACGGGCCGCCGGTGACCAGACAGATTTCTCCTTGGAGTCTCAGAACATGCGCATCTGACCAACACGAGCCGCAGACCCGTGGGGTGCTTTCGCCATGGCCGTGTTACTCGCGTCGACCGGAGTGCAGGGATCGGCCTGGGCCACCGTCCACTCCAGCAAGTCTTCCAGCGGCATACCGCCTCGGTCTGAGGCCATCATCCGGGATGAGTCCAGGATGGTGACACTGATCACCGGCGACACGGTGACCGTGGCGGCGAATGGCTCGGTCTCCGGTATCCAGCGCGCGCCGAGGGGCGCGACAAGGCCGCTTTCTCAGTTTGCGAGATCGATGGTCATCATCATGTGATCCCTGTGGACGCGCTTCCGGCGGTCGCTCGCGGTTCGCTCGACCGGCGGTTGTTCGACGTCACGCAGCTGCTGCCGATGGCTATGGCGGCGGGGCTCGTACGGACCTGCCGCTGATCGCCACCGGTCCTTGCTCATCGTCTCCCGATACCGAGGCTCTGCGCAGCGTTGGTGCGAGAGGCGCACGATCGAGTACGTCCTCGGCAACGGAGTCAAACGTCGGCGTCTTCGGCCTGGCACTGCCACCCGGTGAGAGTGAACCGAGCTGGGGAATGCTGGCGCTGCTCGCCGGGGCAACGAGATCAAGGTGGAGGTTCCGCTCTTCAGCGACGGGCAGGGGCATCTGGCATACCGATTCGGAGCTGCACCAAGGACCACGTTGTCCGTCGACGGACAGGAACTCACCAGCACGCCCGCTGGCTTCTACGGGGCCGTAAGCTACGCAGCCCCCGCCCAGGCCGGCCCCTACGACCTGGTCGTCGAGGACACCAGAGATCCCCACCTGTACCCGGTGAGTACCCAAGTGCGAGCTCAGTGGACCTTTCAGTCACAACACACATCCGACAATGAAAGGGTCCGACTACCGCTCTCCGTGGTCCGCTTCTCGCCGGAGATGTCGTCCTCAGCTACCGCGAAGGCAGGGGAGCCATTTGAGGTGCCCTTCACAGTGGAGGGTGCCGCCACAGCCAAGACCGTGAAGAAGCTCGCCTTTGAAGTGTCGTACGACGACGGCCGTTCATGGGCAGCTGCTAAGGCTGTCAACGCTACCCATCTGTTGCTCTTGCACCCCGAAAGACCCGGCACTGTTTCTCTTCGGGCACAACTCACCGACCGAGACGGGAACACGCTGGCCCAGACAATCAACCGCGCTTACAACACGGTCCCGTAGGCAACGTCCCAGTGTGCCCGGAACCGAAGTTCCTGGGCCCACACGCGTGTCGGCAGGGCTGGCCGGGACAAGATGCGAACAATCGGCGACCTATGGCGGCCCGCACCGGCACTGGCACCAGCCAACGAGGATCTACGAGCGCTCGGCATTGCGCCTTGTGGCCGCCGGCGGCGGCCACAAGGCGAAGACCGCTGCGGTCACGGCGGTGATCGCGACAGCTATACCGAATCCTGCGTAGGCCGACTGAACGCTCAGCCACGACGAGGCGACGCCCAGAGCAACGACCGGGACGCTCACCGCGACGTAGGCCATGGCGAAGAAGACGGGGAGTATGGCGTTGTCGTTCATCTCTCGCGCGGCTGCGGTCACCGTGCTCATGGATGCCATGAAACAGAGGCCGAATCCAGCTCCGGTGACAGCTGCGCCGGCGAAGAAGACGCTGGCGTTGGCGTTGCCGTGGGCCCACACGGACATTGCCAGGCCCGCCACGAGGGAGGCGCTTCCCGTCACCGAGGCCGATCGGTCGCTCATCCGGCCGAGGAGCATGGGTGCCAGGCCTCCGCAGCCTTGGAGCACCAGGATCACCAGTGCTGACAGCGCGCGGTCCTGCGTGTGCAGCAGCGCAGAGGTCATCTCCACTCCGAGTGCCAGGTACAGTCCGACGACGGCCCAGCTCGCCGTGACGATGGGCGCGGTGCGCAGGAGCACCCTTCCGGAACCGTTGTCTGGCCGGATCGGTTGCGGGCGCCAGGTGTGCAGCGGTCGTACGGCACGTGTCTCCCAGGCCGGGATGGCGGCGACGGCGAGCAGCCCGGCCAAGGACAGCACAGCGAGGACGACGAACGGTACAAGAAGGGGTGCCGACGCGTGTTCGACCACCAGTCCCGAGCAGACAGCACCAAGAGCGATGCCTGTGGATGTGGCCGCGCTGTTGACAGCGGCAGCGCGTTTGCGGTCCTCGTCGTGGTGGAGCCTTCCCAAGGCCGTTCAGGCGCTGCTGGTCAGCAGTCCGACACCCACACCTTGGACGAGCCGCGCCAGTCCCAGCACCCAGACGCCCGTCGCCAGCATGAACGCCAAGAAGCAGCCCGAGAGGACGGCCAGCGAGACGATGATCGTTCGTTTGGATCCGATGTGCTCCGACAGGCTGCCCGCGAGCAGCAGGGTGACAACAGCGCCGACCGCATAGCAGGCGTAGATGACTGTCGTAGTCATGGTGTCGAAGTGCCAGCGTTGCTGGTAAAGGCCGTACAGGGCTGATGGCGCGCTGCTGGCGGCCATTACCACGAAGACGACGCCGGCCACAGTCCAGAACTCCCATGGACGACGCATCCGTTTGGCGCCTCGGACGGGTCGGCTGCGCCGGTCGCGTGGCACACGCGAGACCGCGCTAGGAATCATGGAGAGGCCCTTTCCCGCACCGCCAGTGATGGGACTTCGGACCAGCTGGGGCGCAAACGCGATGCACCTGCCTCATGGTGTACGGTGCCGCCCCGTGCATCCAGGCACTGGTTTTCCTGGGACTTCGAGCCTGGGAAAGCCAGTACCAGGCTGCGGGGGCCTCTATGTGTTTGGTCAAGGTCCAAGGCCAGTAGGTTCTTGCGGTCAAGGCGCGCCGAGCCGTAGGGGTGTCATGAGTGATAGCCAGGTCACGATTAAGCTCACGAGTGACGAAGCACTGGTGCTGTCGCACTGGCTGGAGAAGCTCCAGACGACGGACCTCAGTCGCGTTGTCGACGATCCAGCGGTCTGGGCACCGATCCATCGAATCGCCGGAACACTCGACAAGACGCTTCCCGAGCTGTTCGCGCCTGACTATGACCAGCGGCTTGAGGCCGCTCGTCAGCGGCTTCGGCCGGAGGACTGATCGAGCGGTCAGTCATGCCGGACCCGAAGGCCGGGCGCCCCATTGCAGGGCCATCAAGAAGGTAATGGGGGGACTGACCGGACGAACCAGACGATCAGCCCTCGGTCGAGCTTGGGAAGCACTGTTCCTCAAAATCTGCCGCGTGGGCAGCAGCGATTCCACTGACGCCAGCCCAGGGCCACACCGCCGAGAACCAGACGGTGGAGCTTCGCCCTCACCCTTGCTTTCGACCAGGCGTGTCTCACCATCCGGAGCGGCGCAGCTCTTGAGAACCGCCGTGCTAACGTTTCGTAAGTGACTTCTGATTCATATGACGCCTGTCCTACCTTTGAGGGAACCCTCGAACTCACCGGGCGCCGCTGGACAGGATCGATCTTGCACGCCGCCGGCCAAGGCGCTCGCCGCTTCGGCGAGTACCGTCAGATGATCAAGGGGATTTCCGACCGCCTCCTCTCCCAGCGACTAAAAGAGCTGGAAGTCGAAGACCTCATTGAACGCACCGTCATACCCACTACCCCCGTGCAGATCCAATATCGCCTGACGCAAGAGGGAAGAGAACTGGTCGACGCCCTCATGCCTCTCGCACGGTGGAGCATGAAGCGTTCGATCTCCCGGCGGACAGGAACCCGGTCGACTTGATGTAGGGGTGACGCACCGAGCCGCCCCTTGGAGCTCCTTCGTTGTGTCCCCCTCCTTGTAGGTAGTGCCGGAGGCGTAGCCGCATTCGGACGCCTCAACGCGCCGCTGATGAAGGCGTCAGGTGCCCGCTTCATCCGAGCCACCTGAGCTCTACAACGGCCAAGTGACAGGTCCGCGACCTGTCACGGTCGGCTGAAATCACGGCCGAGGAGGCCATTCGTGATCGGTGCCAGCGGCATCGATGCCTTCTATGCCCTGGCTGTCGACAACGGTCAGCACCGCGCGGCCACTGTCACACTGACAGGAGGCGCTCGACAAACACCGGAGCAACACTGGTCGCAACCGAGTTGGGCCGGGATCGGGTCGAGGCCCCGGACCCCACCTTGTTGTGCGATCACACGCTGTGCTCACTCTGCATGCCTGCGGGCGCGCGTGCAGACGTGCCTGCGTGCCGAGATGATCGCTTACTGTCTCGAGTTGGCGGGAGTTGGGCCTGTCGTGAGCGAACGGCCACCTGAGGTGCTTGAGGTCCTCGGGGCGTTCGCGCTTCGGGACGAGCGCGAGGGCCCCGGAGCTTGAGGTTCATCTCGCCATGACACTGTCGCGGCGCCGCAGAACGGTGTGCGGTGTCAGTCACACCGCGACCAGAGGGCACGCGAAGGGGCCTACTGACCACCGCAGATCATCCCGAGGCCGACCGGGAGTACCCCCGTGTTCACTTTAGGTGGTTGTACTCCCACTGAGCCAAGTTCACGAAGAACACAAGCAATCAGCACTAGAAAGATCGAGGCCGCACTGCTCACCCACCCCTCGGTGGGCCAGGCAGCGGTGGTGGTCCGGGAGGACCAGCCGGGCGACAAGCGCCTCACCGGATACGTCGTCCCGGTGAGCGGTTCGGACGATGGTGTGGATATCGCGGAAGTCCGTGCCGGCCTGACAGCCGTCTTGCCGGAGCACATGGTGCCGGTCCGCGATCGTCGAGATGGTGGACGGGTTGCCGTTGACGGTGAACGGCAAGCTCGACCGCGCTGCGCTGCCGGCCCCGGATCACAGCACCGCACCCGCGAGCAGGCAGCCGGGAACCTCCCACGAGTACCTGCTCCGCGAGGTGTTCGCCGACGTTCTCGGCCTTGGGCGCGGCCCGGTCGGTCCTGGTGGGGGTGCTGGTCATCGCCGGGTACGGCACGGTGAGTCTGGTGTGGGGTGTGACCGCGGTGTCGTTTCGGCAGACGCAGGTTCCGACGGAGCTGCTGGGCCGGGTCACCATGGCCTTCCAGACGGCTTTCGTGAGCGGGGGAGCCCTGGGGGCTCTGCTCGCGGGACTGGTCTACCACGGCGTCGGCCCCCAGGCTCCCTTCCTCGCCGGGGCGGCACTGCTCTGCCTGGCCGGCGCCCTTCTCCATCGATCGCCCGCCGACTCCGGTGGAAGCGACAGCCGCGGAGCCATTCCCGCCGGTGAGCGCGGCTCCTCCTGACACGGGTGTCCCGCCGAGAGCGAGCGGCGCACCTGCACTCCGGGCGCTACGCGAGCCGGTACGACCGGTCATGTCCTCCGCCGGGCTCTCGCTGACGGGTTCCTCCGCCGCATCGCGTTCCACGGGCCGTCGGATGCGCCGTGGAGCCGGCCCGCCCCGCATCCTTGCTGTTGACAGGCGAAAACGGCACGGGGGAGGGATAGGGGGTCACCGTCAGCTCGGCCACGTTCTAGGCGGCGTGTGAACGGGAACACAGACCGTTGACGTCAAGCCCAGCCTCGATAATCATTGAGCATCATCAATGATTGAGCGGCCAATAGGACTGATTGGACAGTGAGGACCCGCCATGCGTATCGGGGCGGCGCTAGCCGCGAGGCAGGTCGTGCCACTGGCTGCGCGAAAGTCCAACTTGGGCGGGCCCCAATGCCGCGCGGCGTCTGAGAGACAGTCTTGTGATCATGTCTTACGATCGCTCGGTTCCCGCGAAAGCGCGCGAGGCATGAGCGGCTGGGAAATCAACAGGGTTCCTGAACGCTTTGACACTCCTTGGGAATGCCGACCACGGCCCAGCTGCTGCACGTTCGCGGGACTGGACCGAGTCCCTGAGCGGCTTCCGCAGGTGCATCCTTGGCCGTCTTCGGCTTCAGCAACATTGGAGCGTCATGTTCCAGCGGATGTTCGTCTGCACCACTACTTCTGGCTGCAGCACCCGTTCTCAGGCGGGCATTGCATCGACAGCCGTGCGCGGATGAGTGGGTGAAATTCCGGTCACCCACTCAGTCCGTGGACTCGCCGACCAGCCGTGCTCCAGAGCCACCCGAGCAGTGGCTCCCTCGTACCGACTTGAGCTAGTCGAAACCGTAGGAGTCAACCGCCTCGTGAACGACCTTTTGATGCCCTCGGCCACTTTTGCAGAGATGCATTTGGCCTGCTCTGCACGCGGCAACGTCAGCAGCCAGGGGCTGCGCCCTGTGGGGGCCATGGACCGCACACCGCTTGCCCATTGATGACCTGATCACCAATGGCTGGAGCTGGCCCGACTGCTGTCGTGTGCCACGGTGGCAATCAGCCGCCGAGCATCAGGATGCCGTCGTGACCTGGCCCGATACTTCACCGGCCGGCACTGCCACGCACCCGCAGGCCGTGCCCACTTCATTTCGTTCCGTTCTTAGGTGGGGCCATGCCCGAACATCCGGCATCTCGTTCCTCGCATTCACGCACCATTCTGTCGGTCCTCCTACTCTCCGTCTTCGCTTACGCGCTCCTACAAGCCGTGATCAGCCCGGGCCTACCCGCGCTGCAGCAGGAACTCGGCACTACGCCGAACCTAACTGCGTGGGTCATGACCTCTTTCCTGCTCTCGGCGTCAGTCTTCACACCCGTGATCGGTCGGCTGGGAGACCGTTACGGCAAGGATCGCGTTCTCATGGTCTCGCTTATTGCCCTGTCGGTCGGTTCGGCCATCTCGGCACTGGCGCCGGGAATTTCACTCATGCTCGTCGGACGAGTCGTCCAGGGGATCGGCGGCGGTGTGCTCCCCCTGACCTTCGGAATCATCAGGGACGAGTTGTCTAAGGAGAAGACCCCGGGCGCCATCGGTGTGGCGGCGTCGCTCGCCGCGGTAGGCGGTGGAGTCGGCGTCGTGGTGGCCGGCCCCCTTACCGACGCATTTGGCATCCGATCGCTGTTCTGGATCCCTGCCGCCCTCACTGCTGTTGCCGCTGCGGCCTCCCGACTCGTGATCCCGCCGTCGCCCTCCCGGAACTCAAGCCCCATCAGCTGGCTCGCCACCACATTGATGGCAAGCTGGCTGATCGCCCTCCTTGTACCTCTAGCTCAGGCGTCCCAGTGGGGGTGGACTTCTGCCGCAGTGACCGTGACGCTTGTCGTTGCTGTTGCACTTGTCATCGCGTGGGTCATCGTGGAGAGTCGCTCCGACCAACCCCTGATCGATATGCGCATGATGCGCACCACTGCAGTGTGGACCACCAACCTCGTCTCCTTGCTGTTCGGTATTGGCGTGTTCGCGGTAATGGCCTTTCTTCCCACCTTCGTACAGACGCCTACCGAGGCCGGCTACGGGTTTGGCGCCAGTGTGACCGAGGCAGGCTTGATGCTTCTTCCCATGACCGTGACGATGTTCTTCTCCGGGCTCGCTGCGGCAAGGTTGATCAGGATGTTCGGGTCACGGTATGCGCTCACCGCGGCCTCACTGCTGAATGTCGCATCCATCGCCATGCTCGTCATGGAGCACGAAGAGCGCTGGCAGATTCCATTGGCTCTCGCGCTTCTGGGCATATCGCTGGGCATCGGCTTCTCCGCGATGTCGATCGTCATCGTCTCAGCTGTACCCGCCGACCAGACAGGTGTGGCGAATGGGGTGAACGCCAACGTCCGCACCATCGGAGGATCTGTCGGCGTGGCCGTAATGAGTGGAATCCTTGGCTCCAACATGTCCGTCGGCGGCGTGCCCACCGAGAATGGCTACAGCTACGGCTTCGCGACGCTGGGTCTTGCAGGTGTCATCGCCCTGATCGTGGCGGTGATGATTCCCCGCCCGGGGTTCGAGTCGGTTGGGGTGCGCTGATACAGGGCGGCCTGCCCGCCCGATGTGGTCTGCTGCAGGGTTGGGTGACAGGTTCGGTTACGCGGCCTGGAGGGCCGGTGTGGTCATGACGATCTCCAATTCGACGGGAGTCAGCCAGCCGAGTGAGGCTTGTCGGCGGTGTCGGTGGTAGGTCCTCGATCCAGGTCACGATCGCGATGCGCAGTTCCTGGCGGGTCGACCAGCTCCGGCGGTCGAGGACGTTCTTCTGCAGCAGGCTGAAGAAGGACTCCATGGCCGCGCCGTCACCTACCGCCCCGACCCTTCCTATCGAATCGGCCACCCCGTGGCCGTCGAGTGCCCGGATGAATTTCCGTGACCGGAACTGCGATCCGCGATCGGTGTGCAGAACGCACCCAGCGACGTCCTGACGCCGTGCCACGGCGTTGTTCAAGGCGGTCACAGCGAGACGGGAGTCCATCCGCGCGTCGATGGAGCAGCCCACGATCCTCTTACTGAAGACGTCCTTGATCGCGCAGAGGTACAGCTTTCCTTCGCCGGTGGCGAGCTCGGTGATCGGCGAGCCACAGGCGGTTCGGGCTATCCGCGGTGAAGTCGCGGCGGACGAGGTCGTCGTGCACCGACGGGCCGGCCTTCTAGTACTCCAGTGAGAAATCGTTGCCTGAGCTGGTCCTTCTTCGGTAGTGGCAGCGTCGGGCTGTGGCTTGGTGCCGTCTGCGCCAGAGAGACC
>NZ_JBVKBE010000031.1:0-10239 GCF_055657325.1 Streptomyces sp. NPDC107562
TGGTACTGCAGGGGGGACCCTGTGGGAGAGTAGGACGCCGCCGAACAATTTTTGGGAAAGCCCCGCATCTTCGGATGCGGGGCTTTCTGCGTTTTGGGGCGGGCACTACGGTGGGGCCCATGAGCACCAGCGCCGAAGAGCGGTACGTGGTTCGGTCCCTGCGCGCCGAAGAATGGTCGGCGACGCGGGAGTTGCGGCTCGCCGCACTGCGGGACCCGGTCGCGCCGATCGCCTTTCTGGAGACGTACGAGGACGCGGTGGCCCGTCCGGACGCGTTCTGGCAGGAGCGGGCGGCCCGCGCCGCGGAGGGCGAGGTCGGTGCTCAGCAGGTCGTCGCCGAGGGACCGGACGGACAGCTGGTCGGGACGCTGACCGTGCTCGTCGAGGAGCCGGGGACGACGGACTGGGCCGGCTTTCCCGTGGAGCGCCGCCAGGGGCACGTCGTGGGGGTGTACATGCGCCCCGAGCACCGCGGGTGCGGGCTGACCGAGCTGCTCTTCGACGAGGCGCTGGAGTGGTGCTGGGCGCGCGGGCTGGAGCGGGTGCGGCTCATCGTGCATGAGGAGAACGGGCGGGCGCAGGCCTTCTACCGGAAGGTCGGGTTCGAGGCCAGCGGTGTCACCGTGCCGTTGGCCGGGCAGGAGGGGGCCTGCGAGCGGGAGTTCGTCCTGGAGCGGGGCTGACGTCAGACCGGGAGCTCGTCGTGGGGCCAGCGGGTACGGGCCTGTTCGCGGGAGCGGACGAGCGCCAGGGTCCGCAGCCCCTGCTCGGCTCCGGCGGCCAGCAGCCAGGGAAGTTGGGGGATGGGTGCCACCGCCGCCACGTCGTCGAGGACGAGGGTGAGTGGTGGGTCGAGGCGACCGGAGGATGACCGTTCGGCCATGCGCCGGCCGCGCTCGACCACGCTGGACACGAGCGCGGTGAGCAGGGGCATCGCGCCCGGGTTGGTCCGGGGGTCCTCGATGGATTCACCGACCACATAAAGCGTGCCCCCTTCTGCCACGAAGGAATCCAGGGCGAGGCTGTCGGGTCGGTTGGGTGTGCACGATTCCCGGATGTTGAGCGTGAACAGCGCCGAGAGGGCGCGAGCGGTCAACTCGTGCGCGATGTCACGGCGTTCCGGGTGGGCGGTGAGGGCGGCTTCGAGTTCGCCCGCGGCCCCCGGGGCTGCCTTGGGGTGGGTGCGCAGGGTGCGTACCGCTTCCTGCATCTGGGTGCCCTGGGACCAGCGGTGCACGTGCCGGATGGTGCGGTTGTCCAGGGCGGCGGCGTGCAGATAGCTGCGCAGGAGGGTCCGCGCGGTGTCGCTGACCGCCTGGTCGAGCCGGGAGGTGGGGCTGACCGGGGTCAGGAGGGCGGCGGCCCGCGCGAGCGCCGTCTCCTTGTCCTCGCAGTGGGTGATGGGGGACCAGTGCAGGCGGGCGGGGGTGTCGCAGGTGTGGGTGGGGTCGTAGAGGAGGGTGGGGCCCAGCTTGGCTCGGGGGTCCTTGGTGTCCTGCCAGAGGGACGGGTTCGAGGTGACGACGAGAGTGGGGCCGTCCGCCTCGCGGATCGCCTCGGTCGCGGTGGTCCGGCGATCCTCCTTGGTCGTGGCGTGGAGTCTGTCCCACCCACCGACGTCCCGGCCCGCGAACACGGGGATCGGGGGCGTCTGCTCCGGCTCGCTCTGCTGAAGGGTCTTCTCCGCCGGCTCCGGGGCCGGCGGCGCCACGACGGCTTCCGCGGTCCTCGGCGTCGGGACCTCGTGCGAGGCGGCGGGTTCGGGGGCCGGCGTGTGCCGCGCTGCCGCCCGGCGGCTCGCCTTGCCCGCTCTCCAGCGCGCGACCGTTCCCATCACGAAGAGCGTCAGCACGAGCAGCACCATCAGCTGGCCGATGAACAGCCCCCAGAACAGGCCGTACCCCGAGAGTTCCGCTCCCGGGGTCTGCGGCCAGGCGCCGGTGATGTCGTGCGGCTGAGCGATGAGGTGGCGCATGGCGAGCGGTGTGCCGGTGAACGTCACGCCCCGCGGCCACGATCCGTGCGCGAACAGGCCGGCCAGGCCGGTGGCCGTCCAGACCAGCAGGGTCATGCCGAGCAGAAACCCGAGTATGCCGATCAGCAGGCCGTCGGGGATACCGCCCTGGGAATCCCGCCGGTGGTCGTCCGCTCTCACGCCGTCCCCTTTACGCCACGGTCGACTCGGAGTCGCCGAGGTGCTGTTCCATGAACGCCGCCGCCCGTTCCTCCGCCTCCAGCTCGGCGGCGCGCAGGGCGTCGTCGGTGAGGTCGGCCGAGGACTCGGTCATCGCGCGGTCGGTGAAGACCAGCGGGCGTTCCGTCTCCGTGACCAGGTGTTTGACGACCTGGACATTGCCGTTGACGTCCCACACGGCGATGCCCGGTGTCAGTGTGGGGATGATTTCCACCGCCCACCTGGGCAAACCCAGTACCCGGCCGGTCGCCCGCGCCTCGTCGGCCTTCTGCGCGTAGATCGTCCTGGTCGAGGCCATCTTCAGGATCGCCGCGGCCTCCTTGGCGGCCGCGCCGTCGACGACGTCGGACAGGTGGTGGACGACGGCCACGAACGACAGGCCGAGGCGGCGGCCGAACTTCAGCAGCCGCTGGAACAGCTGTGCCACGAAGGGGCTGTTGATGATGTGCCAGGCCTCCTCGACCAGGAAGATGCGCTTCTTCCGGTCGGGGCGGATCCAGGTGTGTTCCAGCCAGACGCCGACGATGGCCATGAGGATCGGCATGGCGATGGAGTTGCGGTCGATGTGGGACAGGTCGAAGACGATGAGCGGGGCGTCGAGGTCGATGCCGACCGTCGTGGGGCCGTCGAACATGCCCCGGAGGTCACCGTCGACCAGCCGGTCCAGGACCAACGCCACGTCCAGGCCCCAGGCCCGTACGTCGTCTATGTCGACGTTCATCGACTCGGCGGACTCCGGCTCGGGATGCCGTAGCTGCTCGACGATGTCGGTGAGGACCGGCTGGCGTTCGACGATCGTCTCGTTGACGTAGGCGTGCGCCACCTTGAGGGCGAAGCCGGAACGCTCGTCCAGGCCGTGCCCCATCGCGACCTCGATGATGGTGCGCAGGAGCGCCAGCTGGCCGGTGGTGGTGATGGAGGGGTCGAGCGGGTTCAGGCGGATGCCGTGATCCAGGGCGGCCATCGGGTCCAGGCGGATGGGAGTTATTCCCAGCTCCTGGGCGATGAGGTTCCATTCGCCGACGCCGTCCTCGCCCTGGGCGTCGAGGACGACGACCTGGCGGTCGCGGAAGCGGAGCTGGCGCAGGACGTACGTCTTCTCCAGCGCCGACTTGCCGTTGCCGGACTCGCCGAGGACCAGCCAGTGCGGGGCCGGGAGCTGCTGGCCGTACAGCTGGAAGGGGTCGTAGATGTAGCCCTTCCCGGAGTAGACCTCGCGGCCGATGATGACTCCGGAGTCGCCGAGGCCGGGGGCCGCGGTGGGCAGGTAGACCGCCTGGGCCTGGCCCGTGGAGGTGCGCACCGGCAGCCGCGTGGTCTCCACCTTCCCGAAGAGGAAGGACGTGAAGGCTTCCGTGACGGCGGAGAGCGGGTCCCGCATCAGGGCATCAACCCCTACCTTCGGATTCCGGTGGCGAACGGGAGCGTGTTCACGAAGGCCCGGTGGTGCTCGCGGTCGCACCACTCCAGCTTCAGATACGACTTTCCGGCCGACGCTCTTATCGTGCGCTTGTCGCGGGCCAGTGCCTCCGGGTGGCGGGAGGAGACGGTGATGTAGCCGACCAGGTTGACGCCGGCGGCGCCGCTCGCGAGGTCCTCGCCGCGCTGGTCGAGGCGGTTGTGGGCGGCGATGTCGCGGGGGTCGACGGTGCGGTTCATCTTGGCGGCGCGGGACGCCTCCGCCTCGTCGTTGGTCTTCTCCGTCAGCATGCGTTCGATGGCGATCTCGGTGGGTTCGAGGTCCATCGTGACGGCGACCGTACGGATGACGTCGGGGGTGTGGACCAGCAGGGGCGCCAGGAAGTTGACGCCGACCGGGGTCATCGGCCACTCCTTCACCCAGGCCGTGGCGTGGCACCAGGGGGCGCGGGTGGAGGACTCGCGGGTCTTCGCCTGGAGGTAGGTGGGCTCCATGGCGTCCAGCTCGGCCGGCCAGGCGTTGCGCTTGGTCATCGCCTGGATGTGGTCGATGGGGTGGTCCGGGTCGTACATGGAGTGGATCAGGGAGGCGAGCCGGCCCTGGCCGAGGGGCTGCCGTACGCGGATGTCGGCTTCCTGGAGTCGGGAGCAGATGTCCGTCAGCTCGCGGGCCATGACGACGGCGAGGCCGGCGTCGCGGTCCGCCTTGCCGCCGTGCGGGCGGGCGGCGCGGGCCATGGCGTGGGCCTCGGCGGCGAGTTCGCGGCCGTAGTGCATGCAGGCGACGAGGTAGGCGCGGTGCTGCTCGCTGCTGGTCGACACCATCGACTGGAGCTGGTCGTAGGACTGCTGGAGCCAGGGCAGCGAGCGTTCGTCGCCGCGTACGGCAACGTCCTTGGCGTGCGCGTCCGGGTCGGCGGGGAGGGTGCGGGCGAGCATCTGGATGCGGGTGACGAAGCCGTCGCCGTTGGCCACGTGCTTGAGGAGGGTGCCGAAGCGGTCGACGAGGGCCTCCTGGTCCTCGCTGTCGCGCAGGCCGACGCCGGGGCCCTCGATCTCGATGGCGGCGGTGACGGTCTTGCGGTCCGCGTGCAGCAGTACGGCGATCTCGTCGGGGCCGAACGGCGCGGCGAGCCAGGTGATGCGGCCGATGCCCGGGGGCGGGCCGATCTCGATCTCGCGCCCGTCGAGCCGGGTGCCGGCCTCCATGACGCCGGAGCGGTACGTGGCGTTCTGCCGCAGGGTGCGCTTGTAACTGCGGTTGATCTCGAACCACTTGTAGAGCGTGCGGTGCTTGTACGGCACGTAGACCGCCGCGAGCGCCAGCATCGGGAAGCCCATCAGGAGCACGATCCGCAGGGACAGCACCGGGACGAGGAGCCCGCACATCATGCCGAGGAAGGCGCCGACGATGATCAGTGCGATCTCGCCGGTCTCCCGGTTCCGGCCGACGATCGCGTTCGGCCGGGCGCGGCCGATCAGATAGGTACGGCGGGGCGTGACCGGATGGGACAGGTGGGACTCGGTCGTCAACGCCCATCACCTCCCGAGCGGTTGCCGCTGCTGTTGCGGGTGTTGCTGGCGTGGGGCGTGTTGATGGGGCTGGAGGAGCGGGGGGCGGGTGCGGCGGAGGGGACGGATCCGCCGCCGCCGGACGGGCGGGAGCTGTGCGCGGCGACGCCGCCGGCGGCCTGGTTGGCGGGGCGGGCGCCGCCACCGCCGGATTGGGCCTGGCCGTTGTTGTCGGCGCGGGTGCTGTGGGTCTTGATGCCCTGGGCGACCAGGGTGGCGGGGGAGCTGATCACGGCGGCGGCCTTGCCCTCGGCGTTCTGCATGATGCGGTTGTTGCGGGAGCCGGCGATCTCGTCGCCGAAGCCGGGGACGAAGCGGTAGATCATCGCGGAGGCGAAGATGGCGAGCAGGATGATCGCGAGGCCGGAGACGACGGCGGAGAAGGCGTCGGGGCCGTCGTCGGCGCTGAGGGCGCCGGCGAGGCCGAGGACGATCACGATGACGGGCTTCACGAGGATGACCGCGATCATGATGCCGGCCCAGCGGCGGACGTGGCCCCAGAGGTTCTTGTCGACGAGTCCGGCGTAGACGACGGTGCCGAGGAGGGCGCCGACGTAGAGCAGGGCGGCCCTGATGACGAGTTCGAGCCAGAGGACGCCGGCGGCGAGGATGCTGACCAGGGAGACGACGATCAGCATGATCGGGCCGCCGCCGATGTTCTCGCCCTTCTCCAGGGCGCCGGAGAAGTTGCCGAAGAAGGCGTCGGTCTGGTCGCCGGTGGCTTTGGCGAGGACCTCGGAGACGCCGTCGGTGGCCGAGACGACGGTGTAGAGGATCAGGGGGGTGAAGGCGGAGGCCAGGACGGTGAGCCAGAGGAAGCCGATGGCTTCGCCGATGGCGGTGGAGAGGGGGACGCCCCGGACGGCTCGCTTGGCCACGGCCAGGAGCCACAGGAGGAGCGTGAGGATGGTGGAGGCGGCGAAGACGACGGCGTACTGCTGGAGGAACTTCTCGTTGGTGAAGTCGACGTTGGCGGTGTCCTTCACGGCGGCGCTGAGCTTGTCGATCGTCCAGGCGGCGGCGTCGGCGCAGCCCTTGGCGAGGGAGGAGAGGGGGTCGAGGGTGGAGGTGGGGTTGAGGGAGGGGGCACCGCCGCCGCCATTGTCGCCGGTGTCGCTCTCGCACAACTCCCTGGCCTGCCCCGAGAGGAGGTCGCAGTTGTTGTTTGACGGCGTGGGAGTGGGGGTGGGCGCCGCCACGGCACGTGTGGCCAGCAGAACGAGGGCGCTCTGAACGGTGGCGACGCTGACGGCGACCTTGAGCACACGGCGCTGGTTACCGGGCATAAGTGAAGCCTCCGTACTCCTCGACGGCCTTCGCCATCTCGTCGGCGCTGGACGCCCTGTCGTCGCCGGGGACGGGCGCGGGGCCGTCCTTCTGGGAGAAGTTCTCGACCTTCCAGTCGCTGCCCGTCCAACGCAACTGGAGCGTCATGGTGAACCAGTCGCTGCTGACCGGGGTGGTCGTGCGCGCGCCCGTGGTGCCGAACACGCCCGTGCACCAGACCTCGACCGTCGCCCCGGAGTCCGAGGAGGCCGTGACCTTGGTGCCGATCGGCAGGGTGCGCGAGATGTAGGTGTTGCCCGCAGCCGCGTTGCCCTGGTCGTCCAGACCGACGTTCTTCAGGAACGCCTTGGAGTACGCCTGGTTGAACCTGCCCTCCAGCTCGGCCTGCTTGTCGGTGACGAAGACCTGTTGGACGATCTCGGTGCGCCGGGCCGGCTTGAGGATGTCGGCGGAGACCAGCACCACCGCGTAGTTGGCCGCCGCCGACTGCGCCCCCTGTTCGGTCCGGGCGAAGCCCGAGGGGATGCCCCCCGTTTCGGTCTCCACCGGGGACTGCCCGCTCGCCGCCGTCGATGACGCCTGCGGGCCCGAGGTGCCGGGGTCGGTGGATGCGGGGGCGTCGGGGTTTTGGTTGGCGAAGGCGAGGGCGGCGATCAGGAGGACCACTACGCCGACCACTGTGACGAGGCTTCGGGAGGAGTTGCGGGGGCGGCGGGGGGTGCCGCCGTAGGGTTCGCCGTCCGGCAGCCGGGTGCGGGTGTGCCCGGTGCCGCCGTAACCGCCGGAGGCCTCGTGTTCGTCCCCGGGACTCATGCCGCGTCCGCCCCCTCGATGTCGTAGCGGAGACCGTCGTACCGACTGACCGTGTAGGTGTACGACGGTAGCCGCGCGGGTCGCCGCGCGGGCGCGGTGTGGTGACTCGACATCAGGGACATCAGGGAAACGCAACCTCAGCCGGTGGGCACGACGGGCGGGTGGTGGGTAGTGGGGACCGGGCGCGCCCGGGGAGGACGTGGTGGGCGCTTACACCGCCATGCCGTACACGATGGTGAAGAGCGTGCCGAGGGAGCCGATGATGAACACCCCGGTGAGACCGGCGATGATGAGGCCCTTGCCCTGTTCCGCGCTGAAGGTGTCCCGGAGGGCCGTCGCGCCGATGCGCTGTTTGGCCGCCCCCCAGATGGCGATGCCGAGGCAGATGAGGATGGCGACCGCCATCACCACCTCGATCATCACCTTGGCCTCGTTGCCCAGGCTGCCGAAGGGGCCCCAGTCCGGAGCGATCCCGCCGATGATGGTGTTGATGTCTCCCTCGTCGGCCGCAAAGAGCATGTAAGTCACCGCCCCTGTTGGGTAGTTCCGCAGTCCCCTGCGGTGCGCAGAGGTCAGGCCTCATTCTCGCCGACAACGGCGCCGTCGTATGTCGACTTGACGTCATTGCTTGGCGGGTTTCGTACGAATACCTCGTATCGTCACTCTGTGTATCACGGCAGGTAACGCCGGGCAACGAGGTGGGTGCGGAACCTGTGGTGTGGTGCCGTCGTTGAGCCCTCTTTGTGACCGGAGCGGTCGCGCCGGGTGCTCGGGGTGCTCCGGGTGAAGGCTATCGCCGTGCGTGGGGCGGACGGTGACGTGGGGTCAGCGGGCCTCCTGCTGTTTCGCGGCGTCGCCTCTACACTGACGTCGGCGTACTGCCGGGTGGTGAGGGGCGGTTGACTGTGCGTAAGGCGTGGATCGCGGCGATCGCCGCCGTGGGTGCCGGGGTCGCCTTCGTGATGCTGCTCGTGGTGGGCGTGTACCTCGTGGCCGGGAACCTGGTGGGCGGAGTGGGCGGTGCCGGGCGGAAGCTGGCCAAGGGGTCGGTGCCCGCGGCCTATCAGACGCTCGTGCAGAAGTGGGGCAATCTGTGCCCGGCCATCAATCCGGCCCTGCTCGCCGCGCAGTTGTACCAGGAGAGCGGGTTCAACCCGTCGGCCCGCAGCCCCGCGCAGGCGCAGGGGATAGCGCAGTTCATCCCGGGGACCTGGGCCTCGCACGGCATCGACGGGGACGGTGACGGGGACCGCGACGTGTGGGATCCGAAGGACGCGATCCCGTCGGCGGCCTCCTACGACTGCACGCTCGCGAAGTACGTGAAGGACGTGCCGGGCGACGCGACGAAGAACATGCTGGCCGCGTACAACGCGGGCGCCTACGCCGTCATCAGGTACGGGGGCGTGCCGCCGTACAAGGAGACCCGGAACTACGTCCAGGTCATCACGACGCTCCAGGAGAGCTTCGCCGCGCCCGTCGGGCGGGTCGACCCCTCCGAGCAGGCGGCCGGCGCGATCCACTACGCGCAGAAGAAGCTCGGCACGCTGTATCTGTGGGGCGGCAACGGCACGCCCGAGCAGGGCGGGCGGTTCGACTGCTCGGGGCTGACCAAGGCGGCGTACGAGAGCGTGGGGATCACCCTGCCCCGGGTGGCCAACGACCAGTACAACGCGGGACCGCACCCGCGGCGGGACGAGCTGCTGCCCGGGGATCTGGTGTTCTTTTCGGACGACCTCACCAACTCCCGGGCCATCCGGCATGTGGGGATTTATGTCGGTGGCGGGTACATGATCAACGCGCCGCGGCGTAACACGGTGATCCGGTTCGACCCGATTGACACCCCTGACTACTTCGGTGCCACCCGGGTGACCGAGGATGGCGCGAAAGCGCTCCCACCGGCGGTCTGACGGGTAGGAGACGGAACGTGAACCCCACCCCTGAGCTGCGGCGATGTATCTCTCTTCGGTAACGTCTGCGTGATCATTCAGTGGAATGTGGAACGTGGAGACGGAGGTCGTGCGTTCCTGTTGACGTAGCCGACCGGACGGATCCAGCACGCGGATCGACGCGGGATCTACGGACCACGGGGGTGGTAGAGCGGCGCATGCACGGATGCGCCCGACAGACGACGACGAAGGGGCCGCTGCACCATGGCTGGACTCGCGCAATCCGGGTCGAACCCCGACGTCGAGCTGCTCTACGACATCAATGGCCTGGCCAAGGAAGCGCCGCGGTGGTTCGACCGGACCATGGAGTTCGTCGGCGAGTACGGGCTGCTGCTCGCCATGGTGCTGCTCGTGCTGGCGTGCTGGTGGAGCGTGCGGCGGCGCGAGGGCGTCACCGGCGAGGAGGCGGCGGGTTCCGTCGCCGCGCTGGTGTGGGCGCCGCTGGCCGCGGCCGTCGCGGTGCTGGTGAACGTGCCGATACGGGGATTCGTGGAGCGGCCCCGGCCCTTCTTCGAGCACGACGGGCTGGAGGTCCTGGTCGCCGGGAAGTCCGACTTCTCGTTCGTGAGCGATCACGCGACGATCGCGATGGCGCTCGGGGTCGGGCTCTTCGTCGCCCACCGCACGTTCGGGCTCGTGGGGATCGGGCTGGCCCTGCTCGAAGGGTTCTGCCGGGTGTACATGGGCGTGCACTACCCGACGGACGTCGTCGGCGGGTTCGCGCTCGGGACGGCGGTCGCCCTGCTGCTGTCGCCGTTGGCCACGGCCATGCTGACGCCCGTGATGACGGCCGTGGAGCGATCACCCCGCGTGGGGTGGCTGGTGCGGCGGCGGTCCGCGGCCGGGGGGCAGGAGGCCCTGATCCCGGAGGCGCGCCGCGGGGCCACGGAGACCGAGGAGCGCGACCTGGCCGCCTAGGTCGTGTCCGTAAAGTGGTTGGTGCGTTGGTCTGTTCGTGGTGCGTCGTCATGAGTTGACTGATGAGTCGTGGGCGGTGATCGAGCCGTT
>NZ_JBVKBE010000032.1:0-9785 GCF_055657325.1 Streptomyces sp. NPDC107562
TGGTCGGGTGTGTCGTTGTATGCGTCGGGTGCGTCTTCGTTGCGGGTCCGGTTGTGGCCGGTGGGTGAGGAGGGTTTCGGGGTCGAGCTGGCTGATATGGCGGGGCTGCCGGTGGCCCGGGTCGACACGCTCGTCACCCGCGCCATCACCCCGGAACAACTCAACGCCGCCGCGGGCGGACACGACGTCACCGATGACGCGCTGTGGCGGTTGTCCTGGACCCCCGTCGGCGTGGCCGTCCCCGAGGACCGGCGTCCGGAGTGGCTGGTTCTGGGTGAAGGCAGCACCCTGGCAGGGGCCGCCGACACCATGGCGGATCTGGCGGAGATCAAGGTGCTCGCGGACGCCGGTGGTGAGGTCCCGGAGTGGGTGCTGGTGGATGTGGAGGCCTGGGCGGCCGCATTTTCGTCATCCTCCTCGGCGTCAGGCACCGACCTTGCTGAGGTGGCGCGAAGCGTCACGGGACGGGCGCTCGCACTCGTGCAGGCGTGGCTGTCCGACGACCGGTGGGCCTCGTCCCGCCTGGTATGGGTGACGCGCGGCGCTGTCGGCGTACATGCCCACGAGCCCGTACCGGGGCTGGCCCTCGCGGGAGTGTGGGGTCTGGTGCGTGCCGCGCAGGCGGAGCACCCCGACCGGTTCGCGCTCCTCGACCTCGCCCCGGCCGACGACCTTGCGGGTCCCGACCGTTCCGCGGACGCGGCGCGGACACCGGTGGACGAGATCCTCGGGGTGCTCGCGTCCGGCGAACCCCAACTCGCCGTTCGCGAGGGGGAGATACTGGCTGCCCGGCTCGCGCCGGCCCGCAGCGGCGACGCGCTGACGGCTCCCGCCGGCGACGCTCCCTGGCGTCTCGCCAAGGACCCCGGCGGCAACCTCGACGCGCTCACCGTCGTCCCGGCCCCTGATACGGCGGAGCCGCTCCGCGAGGGACAGGTGCGGATAGCCGTCCACGCGGCCGGAGTGAACTTCCGCGACGTCCTCATGGCACTCGGCATGGTGTCGGCCCAGGGCACCCAACTCGGCGGCGAGGCAGCCGGAGTCGTGACGCACATCGGCCCCGGAGTCACCGGCGTGGCGGTGGGCGACCGCGTCATGGGTGTCTTCGACGGCCCCTTCGGCCCGGTCGCCGTCGCGGACCGCCGGATGGTGGCACGTATCCCCGGCACCTGGACGTACGCCGAGGCGGCGACCATCCCGCTGGTGTACCTCACCGCGTACTACGGTCTGGTCGACCTGGCCTCGGTCAAGCCGGGCGACCGCGTCCTGGTGCATGCCGCGACCGGTGGCGTCGGCATGGCCGCGGTCCAGCTCGCCCGGCATCTCGGCGCCGAGGTGTTCGGCACGGCCAGCCCCGGCAAGTGGGCGACGCTTCGCGCGATGGGATTCGACGCGCCGCACATGGCGTCCAGCAGGTCGCTGGAGTTCGCGGACCACTTCCTGAGCGGCACGGATGGGCGGGGCGTCGATGTCGTCCTCAACTCCCTGGCGCACGAGTACGTCGACGCCTCGCTACGGCTCCTGCCGCGCGGCGGACACTTCCTGGAGATGGGCAAGACCGACATCCGGGAGGCCGAAGAGGTCGCGGCCGCCCACCCCGGCGTCGCCTACCAGGCGTACGACCTCACCGTCTTCACCGGTGTCGGCAGCCCGGGGGCCATCCCGCAACGCATCCAGGAGATCCTCACCGAACTGCTCGCCCTCTTCGACAAGGGTGTGCTCCGGCCCCTCCCGGTGACCACCTGGGACGTCCGCCGGGCGTCCGCCGCGCTGCGCCACATGTCGCAGGCCCGGCACACCGGCAAGATCGCCCTGACCGTCCCCCAGCGGATGAACCCGGACGGCACCGTTCTCCTCACCGGCGGCACGGGCGTCCTGGGCAGTCTCCTGGCCCGCCACCTGATCACCGAACACGGCATGCGCAACCTGCTGTTGGTCAGCCGACGGGGCGAGGAGGCGCCGGGTGCCGCGTCCCTGCGGGAGGAGCTCACCGCCCTGGGGGCGGACGTACGCATCGTCGCCTGCGACACCTCCGACCGGACGGCGGTGGCGGCACTGCTCGCGACCGTTCCCGTGGGAGCACCGCTGACCGGTGTCTTCCACACGGCGGGCGTGCTGGACGACGGCGTGGTCGAGGCCCTGACGCCCGAGCGCGTCGACGCCGTCATGCGGCCGAAGGTGGACGCCGCATGGCATCTGCACGAGTTGACCCGGGATCTCGATCTCGCGGCCTTCGTGCTGTACTCCTCGGCCGCCGGAGTGTCGGGCGACGCCGGCCAGGCCAACTACGCGGCCGCCAACGTCTTCCTCGACGCGCTCGCCCAGAGGCGCAGGGCGGCGGGTCTGCCCGGACAGTCGCTCGCCTGGGGGCTGTGGGACGACCGGAGCGAGATGACCGGGCACCTCGACGACGCCGATCTCGCACGGCTGGCCGACGCCGGTGTCCGGGGATTCGCCGCCGCCGAGGGCCTGGCCGTCCTCGACCACGCGCTCGGCATCGACGAGGCACTGCTGGTCCCGATGCGGCTGGACACGGTGGCGCTCGCCGCGGACGCGTCCCCCGTACCGCACCTGTTCCGGGGAATCGTGCGGGCGCCCGTGGCCCGCAGGGTCGCCGCCGACGACACGGGCAGCCAGGGCACGGACCTGGAGACCCGGCTCGCGGACCTCTCACCGGCCGAGCGCAACGAGACCGTCCTGGACCTCGTACGCGAACGGGTCGCCGCCGTCCTCGGACACAGCGGCCCCGACGCCGTCGAGCCTGCCAGGGCCTTCAAGGAGATCGGCTTCGACTCGCTCACCGCCGTCGAACTGCGCAACCGGCTCAACACCGCGACCGGGCTACGGCTGCCCGCCACCCTGGTCTTCGACCACCCGACTCCCACGGCGCTCGCCCAGTACCTGCTGACGGAACTCGCTCCGGGCCTGCCCGCGGAGGAACCGCTCGGCGTCCGACTCCTGGAGCAACTCGCCCACATCGAGGCGGAGATGGCGGAGTCCGACGCCACCGCCGAACTGGACGCCGACCTCCACTCGGCCGTCACCGCACGCCTCAACGGCATTCTGACCGCTTGGAACAGCGCCCAGCGCACACCGGACCACGGCGCGGCCGCGGTGGAGCTGGACTCCGCCAGCGACGACGAGATCTTCGACTTCATCGACAGCACCTTCGGGAAGTCGTGATCCCTCCCGCTCCCCGCTGACCCCCACCGACGCTCCCGCGTTCTCGCATACCTGGACGCTCGCATACCTGGACGGGTGAACTACTCATGGCCAACGAAGCCAAGCTCCGCGAATACCTGAAGCGCGTCACCGCCGATCTGCACGAGACCACCGAGCGCCTGCGCGAGGTCGAGGGCAGGGCGAGCGAGCCGATCGCGATCGTGGGTATGAGCTGCCGCTTCCCCGGCGGTGTCGAAACCCCCGATCAGCTCTGGGAGTTGTTCCACTCCGGCCGTGACGCGATCAGCGGGTTCCCCGAAGGGCGCGGCTGGGACGTCGAGGGTCTCTACCACCCGGACCCCGACCACGCGGGCACGAGCTACACCCGTGAGGGCGGTTTCATCGAGGGCGCCGAAAGGTTCGACGCCGGACTGTTCGGGATATCGCCGCGCGAGGCGGTCGCCATGGATCCGCAGCAGCGACTGCTGCTGGAGGCGTCCTGGGAGGCTCTGGAGGGGAGCGGACTCGACCCCCTCCGGCTCAAGGGCAGCAGGACGGGTGTCTTCGTCGGCGTGATGTCCTCCGACTACGGCATCCAGAAGGGCGCCGCCGTCGACGGGGCCGAGGGCCACCTCAGCACCGGTACGCACTCCAGCATCGTCTCCGGGCGCATCTCCTACGTGCTCGGCCTGGAGGGCCCCGCGGTCTCGATCGACACGGCCTGCTCCTCCTCCCTGGTCGCGCTCCACTCCGCGGCCCACGCCCTCCGCCAGCGGGAATGCACCCTGGCACTGGCCGGCGGCGTCACTGTCATGGCGACGCCTGAGCGCTTCGTCGAGTTCAGCCGTCAGCGTGCCCTGTCCCCGGACGGGCGGTGCAAGGCGTTCTCGGCCGACGCGGACGGGACGGGGTGGTCCGAGGGCGTGGGTGTCCTTGTCCTGGAGCGCCTGTCGGATGCCCGGCGCAACGGTCATCAGGTGCTGGCGGTGGTGCGGGGTTCGGCGCTGAATCAGGACGGTGCGAGCAATGGTCTGACGGCGCCGAACGGTCCGTCGCAGCAGCGGGTGATCCGTCAGGCGCTGGCGAACGCGGGTCTCACGGCGGCCGAGGTGGACGCGGTCGAGGCGCACGGTACCGGTACGACACTTGGTGACCCGATCGAGGCGCAGGCACTGCTGGCCACCTATGGGCAGGGGCGTGAGGAGGGGCGGCCGTTGTGGCTGGGTTCGTCCAAGTCGAACCTGGGTCATACGCAGGCGGCTGCGGGTGTGGCGGGTGTGATCAAGATGGTGATGGCGATGCGGGCGGGTGTCCTGCCGCGGACATTGCACGTGGGGGAGCCGTCGCCGCATGTGGACTGGTCGGCGGGTGCGGTGGAGTTGTTGAGCGAGGCGCGGGAGTGGCCGGAGACCGGTCGTCCGCGCCGGGCCGGCGTCTCCTCCTTCGGTGTGAGTGGGACGAACGCGCATGTGATCGTGGAGCAGGCGCCGGTGGAGGAGTCTGCGCCGGTGGATGGTGTGGCGCCGGCTGGGTTGCCGGTGCCGTGGGTGGTGTCGGGCAGGTCGGCGGGGGCGTTGCGGGCGCAGGCGGAACGACTGGCTGCGCAGCAGCGGGGTGTGGGTGCGTCGGTCATCGATGTGGCGTTTTCGTTGGGGGTGTCGCGGGCGGGGCTTGAGCATCGGGGTGTGGTGCTGGGTTCGTCGCGTGAGGAGTTGCTGGAAGCGCTGGGGGTGCTTGCGGCGGGTTTGGAGGGGCCTGGTGTGGTGTCGGGTCGGGTGGTGGAGGGCCGGCTGGCGTTCTTGTTCACGGGGCAGGGTGCGCAGCGGGTGGGGATGGGTCGGGAGCTGGCTGCTGCGTTTCCGGTGTTCGCGCGGTCGTTGGAGCGGACGTATGACCTGCTGGATGTGGGTTTGCAGGGTGTGGGGCTGCCGTTGCGTGAGGTGCTGTTCGCGGAGCCGGGCAGTGCTGCGGCGGACTTGCTGACGCGGACGGTGTACGCGCAGGCCGCTCTGTTTGCGGTTGAGGTGGCGTTGTTCCGGCTGGTGGAGTCGTTCGGGGTGCGCCCGGACTTCGTGGCGGGCCACTCGGTCGGCGAGATCGCCGCCGCCCACGTAGCGGGGGTGTTCTCGCTGGAGGACGCCGCGATGCTGGTGGCGGCTCGTGGCCGGTTGATGGACGCGTTGCCTGAGGGTGGCGTGATGGTGGCGGTCCAGGCCGCCGAGGCGGATGTGCGTGAACTCCTTGAGGGTGTGGAGGGTGCGGGTATCGCGGCGGTGAACGGGCCGCGCGCGGTGGTGCTTTCGGGTGCGGAGACTGCGGTGACGCCGGTGGTGGAGGCGCTGCGAGCACGTGGGATCAAGTGCAAGCGGCTGGACGTGAGTCATGCTTTCCATTCGCCGTTGATGGAGCCGATGCTTACGGACTTCGCTTCGGTGGTGGAGGGGCTGTCGTTCGAGGCTCCGCGGATCGCGGTGGTGTCGAACGTGACGGGGGCGGTGGCGTCGGCGCGGGAGTTGTGTGTGCCGGAGTACTGGGTGCGCCATGTGCGGGAGGCGGTGCGCTTCGGCTCTGGTGTGGAGGCGCTGGTTGGTGCGGGTGTGTCGTCGTTCGTGGAGCTGGGTCCGGACGGTGTGCTGAGCGGGATGGCCCGTGAGGTGCTGCCGGAGGGCGCGGACGTGGCGTGTGTGCCGGTGATGCGGCGGGACCGGGACGAGGTGCGGGAGTTCCTGACCGCTCTGGCCCGGCTCTCCGTCCGTGGTATCGGCGTGAGTTTTGAGCCGTTGACGGCCGGTGGGCGTCTGGTGGAGCTGCCCACGTATGCCTTCCAGCGTGAGCGGTACTGGCTGGAAGCCGGTCACGAGGTCACGGATGCGGCGGGTCTGGGTCAGGCGGCGGCGGATCATCCTCTGGTGGGTGCGGTGGTGGGGCTGGCCGGTGGTGACGGTTCGGTGCTGACGGGGCGGCTGTCTTTGAAGTCGCATCCGTGGCTGGCCGATCACGCGGTCGCGGGTGTGGTGCTGTTGCCGGGTACGGCGTTCGTGGAGCTTGCGGTGCGTGCGGGTGACCAGGTCGGCTGTGGCCGGCTGGAGGAGCTGACGCTGGAGGCGCCGTTGGTCGTGCCCGAGCGTGGCGGTGTACAGGTGCAGGTCGTCGTGGGGACGGCGAACGGTGCCGGGGAGCGTCCGGTCGCCGTGTACTCGCGGCCCGAGGACACCGACGAGGCCCCCTGGACACGACACACCACCGGGTTCGTCGCGGGCGGTGCCGACACCGACGCCATGGGCCTGGAAGTATGGCCGCCGTCGGGTGCGCAGGCGGTCGACGTGAGCGACGCGTACGAGGTGTTGGCGGACCAGGGTTACGGTTACGGGCCGGTGTTCCAGGGTCTGCGCTCCGTGTGGCGTCGTGCGGACGAGGTGTTCGCGGAGGTCACCCTGCCCGAGGGCGCGCAGGCGGACGCGCAGCGGTTCGGGCTGCACCCGGCGCTGCTGGACGCCGCACTGCACGCGACCGGCTACCTCGACGACCACGGCCCGGAGGGCACGGGTGGTGGGACGCAGCTGCCGTTCGCGTGGACAGGGGTGTCGCTGTACGCCTCCGGCGCGTCCGCTCTTCGGGTCCGTGTCGCCCGTAAGGGGAAGCAGGAGTACGCCCTCGACCTGGCCGACAGCGCCGGACAGCCTGTCGCCACCGTCCATTCGATCAGCACCCGGCCGGTCTCGGTCGATCAGCTGAGCAGCGCCGCGTCTTCTCACCACCGGTCGCTGTTCCGGGTGGAGTGGACGTCCGTGACGCCGGCGCCCCACACGACCGCGGGGAACGTCGACTGGGCTCTGCTCGGTGAGCCGACTCCGGAGACGGCGGATCTCGCGGCATTCGCGGGGACGCGGACCTACGCCACGTTCGCCGATCTCGTCGCCGCCGTGGAGGGCGGGTCCGGAGTCCCGGACCTGGTCGTTCTCCCGTGCCGCAGCCGGCTCGACGGGAGCACTGTGCCGCAGGCGTTCCGGTGCAGCCTGCACGAGGCTCTGGCTACCGTGCAGGCCTGGAACGCGGACCCCAGGTTCGACGGCGCACGGCTCGTCGTACTGACACGCGGCGCCGTGTCCGTGTCCGATACCGAGACGCTCACCGCCCTCGACCTGGCGCCCGTACGGGGCCTGCTCCGTTCCGCGCAGGCCGAGGCTCCTGGCCGCTTCCTGCTCGTCGACACCGACGGATCCGTCCCGTCGGCGGAAGCCCTGCGCCATCTGCCGGAGCTGCCGGAAGCCGAGATCGCCGTGCGCGAGGGCGAGATCTACGCACCCCGTCTGACGCGGGTTGCCCCGGTGGGTGGGGTGCCGTCATGGGGTGGCGGTGCGGTGCTGGTGACGGGTGGTACGGGTGGTCTGGGTGCGGTGGTGGCCCGGCATCTGGTGGTGTCGCATGGGGTGGAGCGTCTGGTACTGCTGTCCCGGCGGGGCGGCAAGGCGCCGGGGGCGGCTGAACTCGTCGCGGAACTGTCTGAGCTGGGTGCCCGGGTGGAGGTCGTGGCGTGCGACGTGAGCGATCGGGCCGCGCTGTCTGCTGTGGTGGCCGATCTGGGCGCGGAGTTGTCGGGGGTCGTGCATACGGCCGGTGTGGTCGACGACGGGGTGCTGGGATCGCTGACACCGGAGCGGCTGGACGGAGTGCTCGGTCCCAAGGCTGAGGCGGCCTGGTATCTGCATGAACTGACGCGGGAGTTGGATCTTTCCGCGTTCGTACTGTTCTCGTCGCTGGCGGGAACGGTCGATGGCGCGGGCCAGGGCAACTACGCGGCGGCCAACGTATTCCTGGACGCGCTGGCGGTGCATCGTCGTGAGCTGGGACTTCCTGGGACCTCCCTGGTGTGGGGGCTGTGGGAGGGCACCGGCATGGGCGCGGTGCTCGCAGAGGGTGACGTCGCGCGGATGAGCCGGTCGGGGGTGCTGGGCCTGCCGGTGGCGGAGGGGCTGGCGTTGCTGGACGCGGCGCTGGGTGTGGACGCCCCGGTGGTGGTGCCGGTGCGTCTGGACGTCGGGGCGCTGCGGGCGCGGGTGGAGGGGGTGCCCGCGGTGTTCCGCTCGGTGGTGGGCGGTCCGGCGCGACGTGCCGTCGGTGGTGCCGGGTCCGGCGAGGGCAGGGCCTCACTGGCGGGGCGGCTCGCGGCGCTGGGCGCCGATGAGCGTGAACAGGTGTTGCTGGAGCTGGTGCGGTCGCATGTGGCGGCGGTGCTGGGACATGACGGCGCGGGGGCGATCGAACCGGGCCGGGCGTTCAGCGACATCGGCTTCGACTCGCTGTCGGCCGTGGAGTTGCGGAACCGGCTGAACGCGGAGACGGGGCTACGGCTCCCCGCCACGATGATCTTCGACTACCCGACCCCCCGAAGCCTCGCCGAACTGATCCGGGACAAGACGCTCGGAGCGGTCGACGCGGCCGCGGCCGCACAGCCGACACCGATCGCGGTGATCGACGACGAGCCCATCGCCATCGTCGGCATGGGCTGCCGCTACCCCGGCGACGTCACCACGCCCGAGGATCTGTGGCGGCTCGTGTCCCATGGCACGGATGCGGTCAGCCTCTTCCCTGAGGATCGCGGCTGGAACGTCGACGACATCTACGACCCGCTGCCCGGCCTCTCCGGCAGGACGTACACGCGTCAGGGTGGCTTCCTCCATGACGCGGCGGACTTCGATCCTGGGTTCTTCGGGATCTCGCCGCGTGAGGCGCTGGCGATGGATCCGCAGCAGCGGCTGCTGCTGGAGACGTCGTGGGAGGCGATCGAGCGGGCGGGCATCGACCCGACCAGCCTGCGCGGCAGCCAGACCGGGGTCTTCGCCGGGATCATGTACCACGACTACGGGTCCCGCGTGTCCCAGCCGTCGGAGGAGGTCGAGGGTTACCTCGGCAACGGCAGCGCGGGCAGCATCGCGTCGGGCCGGGTCGCCTACACGTTCGGCTTCGAGGGCCCGGCCGTCACGGTCGACACGGCCTGCTCCTCCTCCCTGGTCGCCCTCCACTGGGCGATCCAGGCCCTGCGCCAGGGTGAGTGCACGATGGCACTCGCCGGCGGTGTGACCGTCATGTCCACCCCCGAGACGTTCATCGACTTCAGCCTCCAACGCGGCCTCGCCGCGGACGGCCGCTGCAAGGCGTTCTCCGCCGACGCGGACGGGACGGGTTGGGGCGAGGGCGCGGGCGTACTGCTCCTGGAGCGTCTCTCCGACGCGAAGAAGAACGGGCATCACGTGCTCGCCGTCGTGCGGGGTTCCGCCGTCAATCAGGACGGTGCGAGCAATGGTCTGACGGCTCCGAACGGTCCGTCGCAGCAGCGGGTGATCCGTCGGGCGCTGGCGAACGCGGGTCTGACGCCGGCCGAGGTGGACGCGGTCGAGGCGCACGGGACGGGCACCACGTTGGGTGACCCGATCGAGGCGCAGGCGCTGTTGGCCACGTATGGCCAGGAGCGGGATGGAGAACGCCCGTTGTATCTGGGTTCGATCAAGTCGAACGTGGGTCATACGCAGGCGGCTGCGGGTGTGGCGGGTGTGATCAAGATGGTGATGGCGATGCGGGCGGGTGTGTTGCCGCGGTCGTTGCATGTGGGGGAGCCGTCGCCG
>NZ_JBVKBE010000033.1:0-8470 GCF_055657325.1 Streptomyces sp. NPDC107562
GCCGCCTGCGTATGACCCACGTTCGACTTGATCGAACCCAGATACAACGGGCGTTCTCCATCCCGCTCCTGGCCATACGTGGCCAACAGCGCCTGGGCCTCGATCGGGTCACCCAGCTTCGTCCCGGTGCCGTGTCCCTCGACCGCGTCCACCTCGGCCGCCGTCAGACCCGCGCTGGCCAGGGCCTGACGGATCACCCGCTGCTGCGACGGACCGTTCGGAGCCGTCAGACCACTGCTCGCGCCGTCCTGATTGACGGCGGAACCCCGAATGAGGCCCAGCACCTGGTGACCGTTGCGCCGCGCGTCCGACAACCGCTCCAGCACCAGAACACCCACGCCCTCGCCCCAGCCGGTGCCGTCGGCGCCCGCCGCGTACGCCTTGCAGCGGCCGTCCGCGGCGAGCCCCCGCTGGCGGCTGAAGTCGACGAAGACGTCGGGGGTCGACATGACCGACGCCCCGCCGGCCAGCGCGAGTGTGGACTCGCCCCGGCGGAGCGACAGTGCGGCCAGGTGGATGGCGACCAGGGAGGAGGAGCAGGCCGTGTCGATCGTGACGGCGGGGCCCTCGAAGCCGAACGTGTAGGCGACCCGGCCCGACGCGATGCTGCCCGCGCTGCCGTTGCCGAGGTAGCCCTCGATGTCGTCGGGGGCGGACTGCACCCGCGATCCGTAGTCGAAGTACATGAGGCCGGTGAAGACGCCGGTCCGGCTGCCGCGCAGGCTGGTCGGGTCGATGCCCGCCCGCTCGATCGCCTCCCACGACGTCTCCAGCAGCAGCCGCTGCTGCGGATCCATCGCCAGCGCCTCACGCGGCGAGATCCCGAAGAACCCCGGATCGAAGTCCGCCGCGTCGTGCAGGAACGAGCCGACCTTCGTGTAGCTCGTGCCGAGGTGCTCGGGGTCGGGGTGGTAGAGGCTGTCGATGTCCCAGCCGCGGTCCTCGGGGAAGGGAGTGAGGGCCTCCTGGCCGTCAGCGACGAGGGTCCACAGCTGCTCCGGCGTCCGGATGCCGAGGGGGAAGCGGCAGCCGATGCCGACGACGGCAATGGGCTCCTGGTCGCGATTCTCCAATTCGCGCAGGCGGCGGCGCACTTCCCGTAGGTCCGTGGTGGCCCGCTTGAGGTATTCGAGAAGCTTCTTTTCGTTCTCCACACCATCACCTCGTAAAGCGGGGCCGGTCAGGGATCGGTTGATAAACAGCTGTCGAACACTTCCTGAGCCCGACCTGAATAGGCCGAGGGGGCACGACAGACTGAACCCGCAGATATCTGCGAGGAAGCGCAGCGGAATCCGCGGCTTCGTTTTCGGATCGCGCATACGTCATGGCATACCGAGGGGCAGTCCGAACACTCCACACGCTACGGGGGCAGGGGTAGGGGCCGCCTACCCCTAGCCCCCCTTAGACGCCGGTCCTCGCTACCGCGCGCGCTCGGCGAACCGTTCCAGTTCGGCGACCGTCGCGTTGGGGCTGGGCAGGGCGGCGTACTCCTTCTGGATCTGGTCGGCGGCGGCCTGGAACGAAGGGTCCGACAGGAGCCGGCGCAGTTGCTCGCGGAGCCGCTCCGGGGTCAGCTCGGAGACCTCGGTGACGAGTGCCGCGCCTCGCTCGGCGAACCGCTGTGCGATGTCGCGCTCGTCCCAGAGCCAGTTGGGGACGATCAGCTGGGGAACGCCGTGCATCACCGCGTTCGTGCGGGTGCCTCCGCCGCCGTGGTGGACGAGAGCCGAGCAGGTCGGCAGGAGGGCGTGCAGGGGGACGAAGTCCACGGCCCGCACGTTGTCGGGGAGTTCGCCCATGGCGGAGAGCTGCTCCGCGCTGAACGTGGCGACGACCTCCGCGTCGATGTCGGCCACGGCGCGGACGAAGTCGCCGAGGGAGACCTTTTCGTCGGCGATCTCACGCAGTGTCAGGCCCAGGGTGAGGCAGATCCGGGGCCGGTCGGCCGGCTCGCGCAGCCAGTCGGGGACGACGGCGGGCCCGTTGAAGGGGATGTGCCGCATGGAGATCGTGGGCAGTTCGGTGGGGAAGCCCATCCAGGGCGGTGCCACGGCGAGGGTCGTCCCGCCCGTGGCGAGCGACTCCTCGAAGGCGACGCCGTAGGGAGCCCCTTTGGCGCCGAGCCAGTCGGCGACCGGGTCGTGGCGCTCGTCCGGGGGCTGTTCCGCCGCCAGTCGGTGGAAGACCGCGCGCATCCGGCCCCAGTGGTCGAGGCCGAAGAGCATCCGGACGTGCGGGGCGCCGACGGCTTCCGCGGCGATCGGACCGGCGTAGGTGAGGGCGTCCCATATGACGAGGTCGGGCTGCCACTGGCGGGCGTGCTCGACGAGTTCGTCGGTCATGGCGCGGTCGGCCATGTAGTCGTAGAGCTGGGAGTGCTGGGTGAAGGTGCCGTGGACGTAGTCCCAGGTGAGCTTCTCGGGGCGGGTCTCGTTGAGCGTGAGGGCGCCGCCGTTGGCCATCTCCTCGCGGGGGGTGGAGCGGGCCAGTTCCATGATGTTGAGGTCGTTGCCCACCGGTACGGCCGTCAGGCCGCAGTCGCTGATGGCCTGGGCGTTGTCGGGCTGGCTGGCGATGCGGACCTCGTGTCCCGCCGTGGTGAGGGCCCAGGCCAGGGGGACCATGTTGAAGAGGTGGGAAGTGTTGGCGAACACCGTCATGAGGACGCGCATGGAGTTCCTTCACCGAGGAGGAGAGGGGTGCGGATGAACCCGCGGAGGGCTGGATGCGGGAAGTGACGGGAGGTCAGGCGGGGGTGGGGTACTTCGTCGGTTCCCACCACGAGCGGTTGTCGCGATACCAGTCGACGGTCTCCGCGAGCCCTTTGCGGAAGTCGTGGGAGGGGGCGTACCCGAGAGCCGCGATCTTGGACCAGTTGACGGAGTAGCGCAGGTCGTGGCCTTTGCGGTCGGTGACGTGGTCGACGCTGTCCCAGCCGGTGCCACAGGCTTCCAGGAGCAGGGAGGTGAGCTCGCGGTTGCTCAGCTCGGTTCCGCCGCCGATGTTGTAGACCTCGCCGGCACCGCCGCGGTCGCGTACCACTTCGATGGCCGCGCAGTGGTCCTCGACGTGCAGCCAGTCGCGGACGTTGCGGCCGTCCCCGTAGAGGGGTACGCGGTGGCCGTCGAGGAGGTTGGTGACGAAGAGGGGGATGACCTTCTCGGGATGCTGGTAGGGGCCGTAGTTGTTGGAGCAGCGGGTGACCCGTACATCAAGTCCGTGGGTGCGGTGGCAGGCCAGGGCGAGCAGGTCGCTGGAGGCCTTGGAGGCCGAGTAGGGGGAGTTGGGACACAGGGGGTCCGACTCGGGCCAGGACCCTTCCTCGATGGAGCCGTACACCTCGTCCGTCGACACGTGGACGAAGCGGTCGGTGTCGTGGCGCAGCGCGGCTTCCAGCAGGGTATGGGTGCCGAGCACGTTGGTGCGGACGAACTCCGCCGAGCCCGCGATGGACCGGTCGACATGGCTCTCCGCGGCGAAGTGCACGATCTGGTCGGTTTCCGCGACGAGCCGGTCCACCAGGGCGGTGTCGCAGATGTCTCCCACGACCAGGTCGAGGGCGGGGTGGGTGAGGTCGAGGTTGTCCCGGTTGCCCGCGTAGGTGAGCCGGTCCAGGACGGTGATGTGCAGGTCGGACCGGTCGGCGAGCAGTCGGCGGACGTAGGTGGAGCCGATGAATCCCGCGGCGCCGGTGACGAGCAGCCTCGTGGTCATGAGCTGATCTGGAAGGTGCTGTGGTCGCCGAGGACCAGTCGGTGGGCGTTGGGGACGCGGGGCACGGAAGTGCCGTGCACATGGCGGCCGATGAGGGAGGCCTCGATCCGGCGGATGCCGGTGACGGACGAGTCGCGCATCATGATGGAGAACTCGAGTTCGCTGTCGAGGACGCGGCAGTTTTCGGCCACGGAGGTGAAGGGGCCGATGTAGGAGTCGTGGATCTCGGTGCCGGCTCCTATCCGTACGGGGCCGACGATGCGTGAACCCCTGATGCGGGCCCCGCTCTCCACCACGACGCGTCCGATGATCTGCGAGGCGTCGTCGACCTCGCCCTCGACGGCCGACTCGATGCCCTCCAGGATGATGCGGTTGACCTCCAGGATGTCGGTGACGTTCCCGGTGTCCTTCCAGTAGCCGCTGATGATCTGGGAGCGGACGTCGGCTCCGCTGTCGATGAGGTACTGGATGGAGTCGGTGATCTCCAACTCGCCACGCCAGGACGGCTTGACCGCTTCGACGGCCTCGTGGACCAGCGGGGTGAAGAAGTAGACGCCGGCCAGTGCCAGGTCGCTGCGCGGGTGTTCGGGCTTCTCCTCGAGGCCGACGACGCGTCCCTGTTCGTCGAGGACCGCGACGCCGAAGGCCCGCGGGTCGGGGACCCGGGTCAACAGGATCTGGGCGTCGGGTCGTTCGTCGCGGAAGCGCTCGAGCAGGTCCTCGATGCCGTCGATGATGAAGTTGTCGCCGAGGTACATGACGAAGTCGTCGTCGCCCAGGTAGTCCCGGGAGATGCGCACCGCGTGGGCGAGGCCGAGCGGTTGGGCCTGGCTGATGTAGGTGACGTCGAGTCCGAAGGACGATCCGTCGCCGACGGCGTCCTGGATCTCCTGGGCGGTGTGGCCGACGACGATGCCGACGTCGGTGATGCCGGTCGCGGCGATCGACTCCAGCACGTAGAACAGGATGGGCTTGTTGGCGACGGGCACCAACTGCTTTGCTGACGTGTGCGTGATCGGGCGGAGCCGTGTACCGGATCCGCCGGACAGAACGAGTGCTTTCACCCAACCCCCTAGGTCCGAGCCGGTGGAGTGACACCGCAGGGGCGGGGACGGGCCCGTCGGGGGTCGCGTCGCCGCCTGGGTAATCCGCGGTCCGGCGACGAAATCTTTACGTGAAGCCCCTGGAGGGGATAACCCCTAACTCCCGTGGGCGGGCCCCTATCGTCGTTCGGACAGCCACCTCGAAGGGGGATCGAGTGAGCTCCGGATCGGCCGGGTCAGTCTAATACGTAGGTAAAGTAAAACGCTCGCTCACGAACGCCGATGCGATATATTCATACGTACGTACGCACCGTCTAACGGGGAGAGGGTTGCGACCATGCTGCTCGTGGAGCGCGACGAGGAACTGCACATCCTGCGCAGAATGTTGGGTGACGCTGCGGCGGGACACGGCAGAGCGGTCCTGATCAGCGGGGCGATCACCTCAGGCAAGACGGCGCTTCTGGAGGCGCTGTCGCATCAGGCCGTGGACTCCGGAGCTCTGCATCTCGCGGCCACCGGATCAAAAGCGGAACGCGCGCTTCAATTAGGCGTGATGGACCAGCTGTTCCACAGCGGCTCGCTGCCGCCGGAGGTGGCGGCGCGCGCCACGCAGCTGGTCACCGTGGAGGCACTGCCACCGGACGAGAGCGAGCTGGAGTCGCGCACGCTGCGGCAGCCGGAGGCCCACCGCGTCCACCAGATCTGCGCGCTGCTCCAGGAGCTGTCCCAGGCGCAGCCCGTCGTACTGACCGTCGACGACACCCACTACATGGACGGCGCCTCCTGGCAGGTCCTCCTCTATCTCCAACGCCGCATACGATCGGCCCGCGTCCTGCTCGTTCTGACGACTCGTCAGCAGCAGGGGCAGGGCCACTCCCCCTGGCACTCCGAGTTCACCCGCTACCCCCACCAGCGCCTCCGGCTGCGGATGCTCAGCGAGCGGGGGGTGGCGGATCTCGCGGACCGGCATCTGCCCAGCGCCGAGGCGGACCAGTTGGCGACGAGCCTGTACCGGCTCAGCGGCGGCAATCCGATGCTCGTCAGGGCCCTGCTGGAGGACAGCACGGCATGGCTGTCCGCGGAGAGCGGGCAACGGCCCCCGGCGAAGGAGACCGCGGCGTTCGGCCAGGCCGTCGTCGAGTGCCTGCACCGCTGTGAGGCTCCGCTGCGCACTGTCGCCCACGCCCTCGCCGTTCTGGGCGACTCGGCTTCCGAGGACCGGCTGAGCAGGCTCTCCGGGCTGACCCCCGCCGCCGTCTCGCAGGCGCTGGTAGCCCTCAACGCGGCGGAGATCATCGGCCAGGGCTTCAGGCACCCGGCGGCCGCCGCGGCCGTTCTGGCGAGTCTCGACGCCGACACCCGCTCGTCCCTGCATCTGCGTGCCGCCGAACTCCTCAGGGAGGACGGGGCGTTGGCCTGGCAGGTCGCGGTTCATCTGGTCGAGGCGCAGTCGGTCGGCGTGGGCTGGGCCTTGGACACCCTGCTGGAGGCGGCCCGCCAGGCCCTGGCCACGGACCGCCAGGATCTGGCCATGCAGTCTCTGGCACTGGCGCTGAAGGGATGCCCGGACGAGGAGTCGCGCACCGCGGTGCACAAGGCGCTGAACCACATCGAGTGGCGCATGAACCCCGCGGTGTCCTCCCGGCATCTGCCACCCCTCGACCAGGCCGTCCGGGACGGCCGGCTGAGGGGGAAGGACGCGGTGTCCGTCGTCCAGCACATGCTGTGGGCCGGCGACTCCCAGGCGCAGAGCGCCTTCGAGGAGGTGTCGGCCCAGCTCACGTCGCCCGCGGACGCCCCGGTGCTCGCCCAGCTGCAGCTCACTCACCAGTGGCTGTACGGCCTGCGTCATCCGCGGGCGGGCGGCGCCGGGACGGATCGGGAGGTGCCGCCGCTGCACGAGCTCCGCACGGCGGGGGGCAGTCTCTGGTCGCGGGCGGCGGCCGTGCTGTCGGCGTCGATGCGGTCCGAGGCCGAGCGTGTGGTGGACGAGAGCGAACGGCTGCTGCGCAGCTGCGAGGTCGGGGACGAGACCCTGGAGGTGATCGCCACCTCCGTGGCGGCCCTCACCACGGCGGGGCGTCTCGATCGTGCCGCGGGCTGGTGCGACGCCGTGATCCAGGAGACCCAGCGTTCCCACGCCCGTACGTGGGAGGCGTTGTTCACCACACTGCGGGCGGACATCTCGCTGCGGCAGGGCGACGTCTCGGCCGCCGCCGCACGGGCCGGGCACGCCCTGACGCTGGTTCCGGCCGAGGGCTGGGGTGTCGTCGTGGGGCTGCCGCTTTCGGTGCGGCTGGCCGCACACGCCGCGATGGGCGACCTGGCCGCCGGCGCGGAGACGGCCCAGATCAACGTGCCCCCGGAGATGTACGACACAGTGTTCGGCCCGCGCTACCTGCTGGCCCGCGGGCAGTTCGGACTGGCCGCGGACCGGGTCCTGGCGGCCGTCAGCGACTTCCAGCAGTGCGGTGACATGCTGCGCGAGCGGAATCTGGACCACCCGTCCCTGGTGCCGTGGCGCACCGAGCTGGCCCGGGCCAACCTCGTCATGGGGTGGGAGCAGACGGCCCGGCAACTCCTCCTCGACCAGGAGGAACTGCCCGGCGGGAAGAGCCCCCGGGCCCGTGGCGGCGCCCTGCGAGTGCTCGCCTCGGCCAGCCCGCTCAAGCAGCGTCCCGCGCTGCTGCGCCGGGCTGTGGACGCCCTGCAGAACTCGGGCGACCGGCTGGAACTCGCCCATGCCCTCGCCGACCTCAGCCAGGCGCACCACACCCTGGGAGAGTTCCGGCGTGCCCGGATCACGGCACGCCGGGCGACGCAGGTGGCCAAGGCGAGCGACGCGGAGGAGTTCCTGCGGCCCGCGCAGTCCGGATCGGCGGACGGCGAGCCCGCCGGATCCGGCGGCGGTTCCTCCTCGGCGGCTCCGGCTCTCAGCGACGCCGAACGGCGGGTGGCAACGTTGGCGGCGCTGGGCCACACCAACCGGGAGATCGGGCGCCAGCTGTACATCACGGTCAGCACGGTGGAGCAGCATCTGACCCGGGTGTACCGCAAGCTCAACGTCAGCGGCCGCTCGGACCTCCCGGCGGGCCTGTCGCTCCAGCAGCTCCCCGGCACGGCGGCCCGCGCCCGCTGACCGGCCCCGTCCGGTCATGCCGAGGTCGGCCCGGTCGTAGCGACCGGGCCGACCGAGTCATTCGTATCGGCTGGGTGTGCGGCTCCGGTCCCGCATGTCGGACAGGCCTCAGCGGACGTCCGTGCTCACGATCCGCGCCGGTTCACGACGCGTCCGCGGGCACATAGGTGCCCCACACCTCACGAAGCGCGTGGCACACCTCGCCGACGGTGGCGCGTTCCCGCAGGGCGTCCTTCATGGGGTGGAGCAGGTTGTCGTCACCGTCCGCCGCCTTCTGGAGGGCGGCGAGGGCCCTGTCCACGGCCGGCTGGTCGCGCTCGGCCCGCAGCTTCACCAGCCGCTCGGCCTGCTGCGCCTCGATCGCCGGGTCCACCCGCAACGGTTCGTACGGCTCCTCGGAATCCAGCTGGAACCGGTTGACGCCGACGACGACCCGTTCGCCGGAGTCGGTCTCCTGGGCGATCCGATAGGCGTTGCGCTCGATCTCCGCCTTCTGGAAGCCGCGCTCGATCGCGGCGACCGCCCCGCCCAGCTCCTCGACCCTCGCCATCAGCTCGACGGCCGCCGCCTCCAC
>NZ_JBVKBE010000034.1:0-6513 GCF_055657325.1 Streptomyces sp. NPDC107562
ACGACAAACGAGCCCGGCACTACCAAGCCCTGGTCACCCTCGCCTGCCTACGACTCTGGCTGACCTGACTTTGCGGACACGCCCTAGGGCCTGTCTGACGATTCCCGTCTGCCAGGGCCTGCCTAGAGCGCCTGCGGGTGGGTGAACACGCGATTGGGGTCGTAGACGCGCTTCAGGCGGGTCAGGCGTGGGGCCGCGTCCCCGTAGTACGCCTCACGCCAGTTCTTCAGCGTCGGGTCCGTGTAGTTCTGGTACGCGGCTCCGGAAGCGTACGGGCGCATCGCGCCGTGGGCCGAGGTCAGCCAGGACTGGGCCGAGGCGCCGGAGGTGCCGGGCCGCCAGGAGGTTATGTACTGGGCCAGCATCCGGGAGCGGCGGTGCACGAAGGCGGTCGCCGTCGGGGAGACGCGGTTGATCGCGCCGCCGAGGGCCGTGAAGGCGATGCTGCCGGCGCCGCCGCGCACCGACGACACCTGGGCGAGCAGGGCGCCGATGCCGGCCGCCGAGAGCGAGCGGTCGAAGAAGTCGGAGCGGGCGGCGTACGTCTCGCGGCCCAGGGCGCCCTGCGGTGAGCGGCCGGGCGTGGTGCCGGGAAGGTGGCACTGGGCGTCGGTGGCGAAGGACGAGCAGCCGGCGTAGACCTCCATCGACTCCTCGTACGAGCGGCGTTCGAGCGAGACGGACGACGCCGAGGCGCCGACCCGGGCGGCGAGGCGGTCCACGGCGTTCTGGAGTTCGCCGTAGGTGCCCAGGGAGAAGGCGGCCACGGAGACGGTGGGGGTGCCGCCTGCCGTGTTCGCCAGGTGGAGGGAGGACCAGATCTCGTCGGGCTGGTCCGGGCCCCACTCCTGCCAGGCCCGCACGACCGCGGCCGCCTTGCTCCACGGCCAGCTCAGATACGCCGAGACCGCCTGCGGGGCCGGGTGGGTACGGAAGCGCAGCTCGGTGACGACGCCGAAGGTGCCGTTGCCCGCGCCGCGCAGCGCCCAGAAGAGGTCGGGGTGGTGGGTGGCGTCGGTGGTGATCTGCTTGCCGTCCGCGGTGACGAGGGTCGCCCCGGTGAGGCTGTCGCAGGTCAGGCCGTACGCCCGGGAGACCACCCCGTGCCCGCCGCCGAGCACCAGGCCGGAGACGCCGACCGTCGGGCAGGAGCCGGCGGGGACGGTGACGCCCTTGGCGGCGAGCGAGCGGTAGACGTCGATCAGCTTGGCGCCGGCGCCGACGACGGCGGTGTCGCCGCTCGCGCGGACGCGGCTGAGCCGGGAGACGTCGACGATCAGCCGGCCGTTGCCGGAGGACCAGCCGGCGTAGGAGTGACCGCCGTTGCGGATCGCCACGCGGATGCCGCGGGCGCGGGCGTAGGCGAGCGTCGTGGATATGTCCTGCGGGTGCGCGACGTAGGCGACGGCGGCGGGCTTCAGGGCGTCGAAGCGGGTGTTGTAGAGCTGGTGGGCGGTGGTCCAGGAGGCGTCGCCGGGCCGGACCAGGGTGCCGTCGAGATCGCGCGCCAGCGCCGCCCAGTCGGCGGCGGCGGTGGTGGCCGGCGTGGTCGCGGACGTGGCGGCGGAAGCGCGCCCGGGGCGGGAGGGTGAGGGGACTCCGGTCGTGGTGGAGGTGGCCGTGGCGGTTCCGGAACCGCCGCTGCACGCCACCGCCGAGGCGATCCCCACGACCGCGGCGGCGCCGCCCCCGATGAACCTACGCCGTTCCATGCGCCTGCCTCCCGCTCCCGCCCGCTCGCACGCGGGTACGTCAGACGAGACGGCCCGGCGGGGGCGAGGGTTGCGCTCGACACCGTTTCCGACCCGCCTCTTACCTGGATCAGTGACGCACAGTCACGATGGGACGGAGGGTCTTGACCGGGGGCGTGGGGGTTCGGGTAACTTTTGGGTCAATTCCTGTTTTGTCCGCGCTGATGCGCTGAGGGAGGTCGGACGAGGGACGTATGCGCCGGTGTGTGTTCGGTTGGGACCTCCACGTGTTCTCCCCGTGAGCATTCCGTGACCTAACCGCACCGACCGAAGGGGTTCACCCTCCGTTCACTTACGGCCATAGGCGGCTTCACCTGATCTGCCTAATTTCGGCCTTACCGATGGCGGAGGTGCTCGAGAGCGCGTCCACATCGAACAGACCTCGCACGCCGCCGAACAGGACGGCGGCTCCTGGAAGGAACTCCCGAAAGTGAAGCTTCAGCGCATGAACCGGCGGGCCCTCACCCTCGGTGCTCTCGCCGTCTCCGGCGCCCTGGCCCTCACGGCGTGCGGCTCCGACGACACCGGCAACGGCGGCAGCTCGTCCGCGAGCGCGGCCGCCTCCGGCTCGATCGACTGCGGTGACGCCAAGGGCCAGCTGCTGGCCGACGGCTCTTCCGCGCAGAAGAACGCCATCGACGCCTGGGTCAAGGCCTTCACGGCCGAATGCAAGGACGTCCAGATCAACTACAAGGGCTCCGGCTCCGGCGCGGGCATCACCGCGTTCAACCAGGGTCAGGTCGCCTTCGCCGGCTCCGACTCGGCGCTGGACGAGGAAGAGATCGCGGCCTCCAAGGAGGTCTGCCAGGGTGGTCAGGGCATCGACCTCCCGATGGTCGGCGGCCCGATCGCCCTCTCCTACAACGTCCCGGGTGTCGACAACCTGGTGCTGGACGCCGAGACGATCGCCAAGATCTTCGACAGCAAGATCACCAACTGGAACGACGCGGCGATCAAGAAGCTGAACCCCGACGCGGACCTGCCTGACCTCAAGATCCAGGCCTTCCACCGCTCGGACGAGTCCGGCACCACGGACAACTTCACCAAGTACCTGATCGCCACCACCCCGGACAACTGGAAGTACGAGGGTGGCAAGGCCTGGCAGGCCAAGGGTGGCCAGTCGGCCTCCGGCTCCTCCGGTGTGGCCCAGCAGGTCTCCCAGGTCTCCGGCGCCATCAGCTACATGGAGCTGTCGTACGCCGAGGGCATGGACGTCGTCGGCATCGACACCGGTGCCGCCGAGCCGGTCAAGGCCTCCACCGACGGTGCGACCGCGGCCATCGCGGACGCCGAGGTCGTCGGCCAGGGCAAGGACCTCGCCCTGGAGATCAACTACAAGACCAAGGCCGAGGGCGCGTACCCGATCACCCTGGTCACCTACGAGATCGTCTGCGACAAGGGCAACAAGGCCGACAGCCTGCCCGCGACCAAGGCGTTCCTGAACTACATCGCGAGCGAGGACGGCCAGGGCCAGCTGGCCGACGCCGGCTACGCGCCGATCCCCGACGAGATCATCGCCAAGGTCCGCACCACCATCGAGGGCCTGAGCTGACCTGAGTGCGCGGCCCGGTCCCCCGTACCCCGGGGGGCCGGGCTCCGCACCGTCCGGTGCACCGCCGCCAGGAGCCGTACGACAAGTCCGGCTCCGCAGACCGGAGAACCTGATGGACATAACGACCAAGCACACCGACGCGCATCCACCGATGCCCCAGCCGACGGAGACCGAGCGCAAGCGCGCCGCCCGCGGCGCCACCCGACCCGGAGACCGGATCTTCCTCGGTCTCTCCCGTGGTTCGGGCATCCTGCTGCTGGTGATCATGGCCGCCATAGCGGTCTTCCTCACCTACCGCGCCATCCTCGCCATCAGCGAGGACGAGGGGAACTTCCTCACCACCTTCGAGTGGAACACGGGCACCCAGCCGCCGGTCTTCGGCATCGCGGTGCTGGCCTTCGGCACCGTGGTCTCCTCGATCATCGCCATGGTCATCGCGGTCCCGATCGCCGTCGCCATCGCGCTGTTCCTCACCCACTACGCCCCGCGCCGGCTGAGCGGCCCGATCGCCTACGTGATCGACCTGCTCGCCGCCGTGCCGTCCATCGTGTACGGCCTCTGGGGCGCCCTGATCCTCGTACCGCACCTGGGCGGCCTCTTCGCCTGGCTCGACGCGTACTTCGGCTGGACCGGCATCTTCGATTGGCAGGGCGGTACGCCCCGCTCGATGCTCACCGTCGGCATCCTGCTGGCGATCATGATCCTGCCGATCATCACCAACGTCAGCCGTGAGGTCTTCCGCCAGGTCCCGCAGATGCACGAGGAGGCGGCCCTGGCCCTCGGCGCCACGCGCTGGGAGGTCATCCGCATGGCGGTGCTGCCGTTCGGCCGCTCCGGCGTGATCTCCGCGTCGATGCTCGGCCTCGGCCGTGCGCTCGGCGAGACGATGGCCGTCGCCACCGTGCTGTCCCCCTCCTTCGAGATCCAGGCCAGCCTGCTCGACCCGGGCGGCGGTACGTTCGCCCAGAACATCGCCAGCAAGTTCGGTGAGGCGGACACCTTCGGCCGTGACGCGCTGATCGCCTCCGGTCTGGTCCTGTTCGTCATCACCCTGCTGGTCAACGGCGCGGCCCGCGCGATCATCGCCCGCCGCAAGGAGTACTCGGGGGCCAACGCATGAGCCACGCCGTCCTCACCAAGCGCCCGAGTTCGCTGCGCGGCGCCAACCTGCCCAAGTGGGCGCCCTACGTGATCGCCGCGGGTTCCCTCGCGGTCGCCGTGGGCATCGGCATGGCCGCCGGGCTGGACAGCCGGATCCAGTGGGGCGTGATCGCCGCGCTGCTGTACATCTTCGGCACCTTCGCCATCGCGACGGCCGTCGAGGGCAAGCGGCAGGCCAAGGACCGGGTCGCGACCTCGCTGGTCTGGGTCGCCTTCCTGCTCGCCGTCGTGCCGCTCGCCTCCCTGGTCTGGGCGACCGTGGAGCGCGGTACGAAGGTCCTCGACGTCTACTTCCTGACCCACTCGATGGGCGTCGTCGGTGACCGCGAGGCCGGTGGCGGTATCTACCACGCCATCATCGGCACCCTGGAGCAGGTCGGTCTCGCCACGCTGATCGCCGCGCCGATCGGTGTGCTCACCGCCATATACCTCGTCGAGTACGGGCGGGGGAACCTCGCCCGGGCGGTCACCTTCTTCGTCGACGTCATGACGGGTATCCCGTCGATCGTCGCCGGTCTGTTCATCCTCAGCATCATGCTGATCTTCGAGATGCAGCCCTTCGGCTTCGCCGGCTCGCTGGCGCTCGCGATCCTGATGATGCCGGTCGTGGTGCGCTCCACCGAGGAGATGCTCAAGCTCGTGCCGAACGAGCTGCGAGAGGCGTCCTTGGCGCTGGGCGTGCCGAAGTGGCGGACGATCCTGAAGGTCGTCCTGCCGACGGCGCTCGGTGGTATCACCACCGGCATCATGCTGGCGATCGCGCGTATCGCCGGTGAGACCGCGCCGGTGCTGCTGCTGGTGTTCGGTAACCCGTTCATCAACAACAACCCGTTTGAAGGGGCCCAGGCCTCGCTGCCGCTGTACATCTACCAGCAGTACTCTCAGAGCGCCGGTGCCGAACCTGCGTACGACCGTGCGTGGGCGGCGTCGCTGACGCTGATCGCCTTCGTGATGATCCTGAACCTGCTGGCCCGCGGCATCGCCCGCTGGAAGGCCCCCAAGACCGGTCGCTGACGCGGCCACACAGCGACCGAATTCCGAAAGAAGCAGTGATTTCACATGGCCAAGCGCATTGATGTCAGCGGCCTCAGCGCCTACTACAGCTCCTTCCGGGCCATCGAGGACATCTCGATGACCATCGAGCCCCGTTCGGTCACGGCCTTCATCGGGCCGTCCGGATGTGGCAAGTCCACGTTCCTGCGGACGCTCAACCGGATGCACGAGGTGACTCCGGGCGGGCGGGTCGAGGGCAAGGTCATGCTCGACGACGAGAACCTGTACGGGCAGGGGGTCGACCCGGTGTCCGTGCGGCGTGAGGTCGGCATGGTGTTCCAGCGGCCGAACCCGTTCCCGACGATGTCGGTGTACGACAACGTGGCGGCGGGGCTGAAGCTGCTGGGGTCGTTCAAGAAGTCCCAGCTGGACGACATCGTGGAGAAGTCGCTCAAGGGCGCGAACCTCTGGAACGAGGTCAAGGACCGGCTGAACAAGCCGGGGTCGGGGCTGTCCGGTGGTCAGCAGCAGCGGCTGTGCATCGCGCGGGCGATCGCTGTCGAGCCGAACGTGCTGCTGATGGACGAGCCGTGTTCCGCGCTCGACCCGATCTCCACGTTGGCGATCGAGGACCTGATCGGGGAGCTGAAGGAGCGCTTCACGATCGTCATCGTGACGCACAACATGCAGCAGGCCGCGCGTGTGTCGGACCGGACGGCGTTCTTCAACCTGTCCGCGGTGGGGCAGCCGGGCAAGCTGATCGAGATCGACGACACGGAGCGGATCTTCTCGAACCCGTCGGTCCAGGCCACGGAGGACTACATCTCCGGGCGTTTCGGCTGATAAAAGCCCCTCGCGGTGCTGCATGGCGGTGCCACCGCGAGGACGAAAAGGGCCCGCCCCTGGCTCCCGGGGGCGGGCCCCGTCGTTTCTCCGGTACGCGGGTGGTGCTCGTCTCGTCGGGGGCGGGTCGGGGGGTGTCCGTCCTCGGAACGGCGCGGAATCGGTCACTTCCCCACCCACCCCTTTTTCCGCCCCCACCCCTTCCGGCTGGCA
>NZ_JBVKBE010000035.1:0-6035 GCF_055657325.1 Streptomyces sp. NPDC107562
CACTGCGCGAGCTCGAACCCGGCCGACGCCGGCGAGGGACTCAGCAGACCACTGGCGTGCCGCGTCCACGGCACATCCTCGTCCGCGTCCTCCCAGCGCGAGTACACGGCGACCGGCCGCTCGCCGGTTCCGTGTGCCGCTTCTACGACGACCTGCACCTGTACGCCGCCACGCTCGGGCACGACCAGTGGAGCTTCCTGGGTCAGTTCCTCGATACGCCCGCAGCCGACCTCGTCCCCGGCCCGCACCAGCAACTCGACGAAACCGGTGCCCGGGAACACGACCGCGCCGGCGACGGTGTGATCGGCGAGCCACGGATGCGACTTCAGGGACAGGCGCCCGGTCAGTACCGACCCGTCACCACCGGCCAGACCCACCACCGCACCCAATAGAGGGTGATCCGCCGCCGCCTGACCCAGACCGGCCGCATCCGTGACGGACCAACCAGCCTCAAGCCAGTACCGCTCACGCTGGAAGGCATACGTGGGCAGCTCCACCAGACGCCCACCCGCCGTCAACGGCTCCCAACTCACGCCGATACCACGGACGAAGAGCCGGGCCAGAGCGGTCAGGAACTCCCGCACCTCGTCACGGTCCCGCCGCATCACCGGCACACACGCCACGTCCGCGCCCTCCGGCAACACCTCACGGGCCATCCCGCTCAACACACCGTCCGGACCCAGCTCCACGAACGACGACACACCCGCACCAACCAGCGCCTCCACACCGGAACCGAAGCGCACCGCTTCGCGGACATGGCGCACCCAGTACTCCGGCACACACAACTCCTGCGCCGACGCCACCGCACCCGTCACGTTCGACACCACCGCGATCCGCGGAGCCTCGAACGACAGCCCCTCCACCACCGCAGCGAAGTCCGCGAGCATCGGCTCCATCAACGGCGAATGGAAAGCATGACTCACGTCCAGCCGCTTGCACTTGATCCCGCGCCCTCGCAGCGCCTCCACCACCGGCGTCACCGCGGCCTCCGCACCCGAAAGCACCACCGCGCGCGGCCCGTTCACCGCCGCGACGCCCGCACCCTCCACACCCTCAAGGAGTTCACGCACATCCGCCTCAGCGGCCTGGACCGCCACCATCACGCCACCCTCAGGCAACGCGTCCATCAACCGGCCACGAGCCGCCACCAGCATCGCGGCATCCTCCAGCGAGAACACCCCCGCCACATGCGCGGCCGCGATCTCACCGACCGAATGCCCCGCCACGAAGTCCGGACGCACCCCGAACGACTCCACCAGCCGGAACAACGCCACCTCAACCGCAAACAACGCCGCCTGCGCATACACCGTCCGCGTCAACAAGCCCGCCACAGCACTGCCCGCCTCCGCGAACAACACCTCACGCAACGGCAGCCCCACACCCTCCAAACCCACATCCAGCAAGTCACACGCACGCTCCAACGACCGCGCGAACACCGGAAACGCAGCAGCCAGCTCCCCGCCCATCCCCACCCGCTGCGCACCCTGACCCGTGAACAAGAACGCCAGCCGGCCCTCCACCACCCGACCCGACACCACACCAGGCCCCTCCGACCCGGCTGCAAGCACCCCCAGCGCCTCCAGCAACTCCTCACGCGACGAACCCAGCACCACACCCCGATGCTCAAGCCCCGCCCGCGACACACCCAACGAAAACGCCACATCAGCGACCGACGCACCCACACCCCGCTGCTGCGCAGCCAACCGCCCCGCCTGCGCCCGCAACGCCCCCGCCGACCTGCCCGACACCACCCACGGCACCGGCAACCCAGCCGGCGCCACACCATCCACCGGCGCAGACTCCTCCACCGGCGCCTGCTCCACGATCACATGCGCGTTCGTCCCACTCACACCGAAGGAAGAGACGCCGGCCCGGCGCGGACGACCGGTCTCCGGCCACTCCCGCCCGTCCGTCAGCAACTCGACCGCACCCGCCGACCAGTCCACATGACTCGACGGCTCCCCCACGTGCAACGTCTTCGGAAGAACCCCGTTCCTGATGGCCATGATCATCTTGATCACGCCGCTGACGCCGGCGGCTGCCTGTGTGTGCCCGATGTTCGACTTGATCGAACCCAGCCACAGCGGCCGACCCTCCTCGCGGTCCTGGCCATAGGTGGCCAGCAGTGCCTGCGCCTCGATCGGGTCACCCAGCGACGTACCCGTACCGTGCGCCTCGACCGCGTCCACCTCGGCCGCCGTCAGACCCGCGTTCGCCAGCGCCTGACGGATCACCCGCTGCTGCGACGGACCGTTCGGCGCCGTCAGACCATTGCTCGCACCGTCCTGGTTCAGCGCCGAACCCCGCACCACGGCCAGCACTTGGTGACCGTTGCGCCGCGCGTCCGACAACCGCTCCAGCAGAAGCAGTCCGGCTCCCTCTCCCCAGCCGGTGCCGTCGGTGTCGTCGGAGAAGGCCTTGCAGCGGCCGTCCGCCGCCAGACCGCTCTGCCTGCTGAACGCGATGAACGGTCCCGGTGTCGCCATGATCGTCACGCCGCCCGCGAAGGCCATCGCGCATTCCTTCTGCCGGAGCGCCTGGCAGGCAAGGTGCAGGGCCACGAGCGAGGAGGAGCACGCGGTGTCCACGGACACCGACGGCCCTTCGAGGCCGAGCACGTACGAGATGCGGCCGGAGACGACCGCCGCCACGCTGCCGGTGGACAGATAGGCCTCCGTGTCCTGCGGCGATCGGTCCATGAGGTCGGCGTAGTCCTGGCCGTTGGTCCCCGCGAAGACGCCGACGGAGGCGCCGCGCAGGCTGTGCGGGTCGATACCCGCCCGCTCGCTGGTCTCCCAGGCCAGCTCCAGCAGGAGCCGCTGCTGCGGATCCATCGCCAGTGCCTCACGCGGCGAGATCCCGAAGAACTCCGCGTCGAAATCGGCCGCGTCGTGGACGAAGCCTCCGCGTGCCACATAGGTGCTCCCGACGGCGTTCGCGTCGCCGCCGAGGAGCGTGTCGAAGTCCCAGCCCCGGTCGTCCGGGAAGTCGGTGACGGCGTCACGGCCTTCGGCGACGAGCCGCCACAGGTCCTCGGGGGTCCGGACGTCACCGGGATAGCGGCAGCCCATGGCGACGACGGCGATCGGCTCGTGCTCCTCCGACTCGGCCTCGCGCAGCCGCTGCCGGGTCGCGTGCAGATCGGCCGTGACCCGCTTGAGGTAGTCCAGGAGCTTCTGGTCGTTCGACATCTGGTGCCACACCAATCTCGGTACGAGGAACGTCCGGGGGTCAGGGATGCGGAGACGCGCGGAGCCGCAGGCGCCTCGGGGCAGCCAGGAGCATCAGGGGGCGGTCGAGGCGGTCCGTCTCCTGTGAAGGGCTGATCACGGGTCAGCCCAGTCCGAGGTCCTTGTCGATGAGGTCGAAGATGTCGTCGGCGGTGGCCGCTTCGAGCTTGTCGGCGAGGGCCTCGGTCCCAGAGGTGTCCACCCCGACGATCTCGTTCAGCTTGGTCACCAGTCCCTGGAGCCGGGAAGTGAGGCGCATCCGCTCGATGTCCGCCGACGGAAGCGACGTCACCGTTGCCTCCAGCCGGTCGAGTTCCGCGAGGAGCGGGACGGCCCCTGCCGCCGCCCCTTCGTCCTGGAACAGCTCCGACTTCAGATGGGCCGTCAGGGCGAGCGGGGTGGCGTAGTCGAAGACCGCCGTGGCGGGCAGTCGCAGCCCGGATGCCGCGTTGAGCCGGTTGCGCAGTTCGACGGCGGTCACGGAATCGAAACCGAGATCCTTGAAGGAGTGGTCCGGCTCCACGTCGGCGGCGTCCGAGTAGCGGAGCACGGCGGCCACCTGCCGGCGCACGACGTCGAGAAGCGCGTGATCGCGCTCCGCGCGCGGGAGCCCGGCGAGGCGTACGGCGACGGTCTCCTGCCCCTGCGCGTCCTCGTCCGGTGAGGCCGGCCCGGTGTCCTCGGACAGTGCGGCGCGAACCTCCGCGATGCCGTCCAGCAGGGGCCGTGCCCTGGAGATGGTGATGACCGGAGCGAAGCGTTGCCAGTCGATGTCCGCGACGACGAGGTGCCCGATTCCGTGGTCGAGCACCTGCCGCAGGACATCGAGGGCCAGGCGCGGTTCCATCGCCCGGAGACCGATACGGCGCAGTTGCGCGTCGGTGTCGGGGTCCGCGCCGTCACCGCCCCACAGGCCCCATGCGATGGACGTGCTCGGCAGACCGCGGGAGCGCCTGTTGTGGGCGAGGGCGTCCAGGAAGGCGTTCGCTCCGCCGTACGCGGCCTGATGGGCGTTGCCCCAGATGGCCGAGCCGGAGGAGAAGGTCACGAACATCTCCAGGTCCCGGTCCGCGAGCAGTTCGTCGAGATGCGTCGCGCCGCCGATCTTGGCACGGGTCATCCGGGAGAACTCGTCGAGCGTGATGGCCGAGAGTCGCTGATCCCCGTCCGGAACGGCTCCGGCCAGGTGGAAGACCCCGGTGAGCGGCGCGGCTTCGGGCAGCGAGGCGAGGAGTCCGCGTACGGCTTCGCGGTCGGCGATGTCACAGGCCGCGAACGTGACCTTCGTGCCGAGCAGGGCGAGTTCGGCTTCCAGACGGCTCGCGCCGCGGGCCTCGGCTCCGCTACGGCTGGTGAGTACGAGGTGTTCGACGCCGTCGCGGGCGAGCCGGAGCGCCACCTGCGCACCGATCCCGCCGGTACCGCCGGTGACGAGGACGGTGCCGTGGGGCTGCCATGGCGACGACGGAGGAGCCGCCGCGTCCTGGACGCGGGCCCGGACCATACGGCGTGCGAAGAGACCAGCCGAACGTATCGCGATCTGGTCCTCCGGCTCGTCCGAGGCCAGGACGGCGCACAGCAGATCAGCGGCGCGCGTGTCGATCTCCGCCGGCAGATCGAGCAGTCCGCCCCACGTGTCGGGGTGATCGAGCGCCAGCGACGCCCCCATGCCCCACAAGGTCGCCTGCACCGGATTGCGGACGTCAGAGGAGTCGATGGCGGCGACGGCCTGCGCCGTCACGCACCACAGAGGGGAGTTCACTCCCGACGCGTCCAGGGCCTGGACGAGTGCGATGGTCGCCGCGATGCCCTCGGTCAGCTCGGGATGGACAGGGTGCGGGCGGTCGTCCATGGCCAGCAGCGAGAGGACACCCACCGGCTGCTCGCCCTCCGGAGTGGCGCCCCGCAGTTGATCCCTCAGGGCCTCGGCGGGGACATCGCCGGACACTTCGACGACGCGCAGGTCGGCGCCGTTGCGGCGCAGGCCGTCCAGCAGCGCGTTCACGGCGGGGGTGTCATGGTGCGGGGCGGGGACCGCAACGGTCCAGGTGCCGGTGAGCGCGGCCGTGGTCGGCGCCGGTAGCGGCTTCCACTCCTCACGGTGGCGCCACCCGTCGACGAGCGACTCCTCCCGCCGACGTGCTCGCCAGGAGGTGAGAGCGGGCAGTACGCCCTGGAGGGCGTCGGTCTCCACCTGCAGACTGTCGGCGAGAGAGGCCATGTCCTCGCTCTCCACCGCCGCCCAGAAAGCCTCGTCCACCGGGTCGGCGGTCGGCGCCACCGAGTCCTTCCTCACGCTCTCGACCCAGAAACGCCGACGCTGGAACGCGTAGGTGGGCAGGTCGACTCGGGGATGCGGGCCGCCCAGCAGAACCTGCCAGTCCGGCTCACACGCCCCCCGCACAAACAAAGCCCCCAACGACCGCAGGAACTGATCCCAGCCCCCCTCACCACGACGCAACGTCCCCACCGCCACCACAGCAGCAGCATCCTCCGGCCCCTCCCCACGGGCCGCCTCCACCGTCTCCTCCACACCCATCACCAGCACCGGGTGCGCACTCACCTCGACGAACGCACCGAACCCCTCCCCCACAAGCCGCCCAGTCGCCTCCGCGAACCGCACCGGAGAGCGCAGGTTCTCCACCCAATAGCCGGCACCCAGCCCGCCGTCCCCCTCCAGATCAACCCACTCACCCGTCAGCGTCGACAACATCGGCACCCCACCACCCAGGGGAACAACCTCCGCCAGATCGGACAGGATCCGCTCACGGACCAACTCCACCTGCTCCGAATGCGAGGCGTAAT
>NZ_JBVKBE010000036.1:0-5539 GCF_055657325.1 Streptomyces sp. NPDC107562
AGGAGGTTGTCGGTGAACGCCTCGCTCGCGGTGATGATCGTGGCGCCCTCGGGCAGCACGTCGTCGGCGAGGGTCCCCAGGAGTGAGGGGGTGAGGGCCACGTGGGTGATGCCGTCCGGTATCCGGCCTTCCAGCAGGTCCGTGGGGTCGCCCACGACCACGGTGCCGCCCGAAAGCAGACCCATGGTGAGCTCCCAGATCGATCCGTCGAAGCCCACCGAGAGAGTCTGCAACACCCGGGAGCCCGGACCCGCACCGTACGAGCGCTGCTCCGCGACGAGCCGCCCCATGCCGGCGTGGGTGACCAGCACCCCCTTCGGTATGCCGGTCGAGCCGGAGGTGAAGATCAGATACGCCCCGTTCGCGAGACGTGGCCCGGCCGTTGCCGGCGCGGTCCGGATGTCCGCACCGGCCACGTCGAGTTCGTCGACCCGCAGCTCCGTGGGATCCCCGCAGCCCTCGAAGCGTCCTTGAGCATCGACGAGCGCCAGCAACGGCGCGGCCTGCTCCACCACGAGACGCTTACGCTCCGCCGGATACTCCGGGTCGACCGGCACGTACACGCCGCCCGCCTTCGTCACCGCCAGCAGCGACAAGGCGAGCGCGGCCGAGCGTCGCATCGACACGAGGACCCGCCGCTCGGGCCCGACTCCCGCGGACACCAGCATGGCGGCCAGCTTGTCGGACTGCGCGTCCAGCTCGCCGTACGTCCAGCGGACCGAACCGTCCTCGACCGCGATGGCTGACGGATCGCGGGCCACCTGCGCGCGGAACAGTTCCGGCAGCGTCGCCGAACGCGCGTCGCGCCCCTGCCCCCACTCATCGACGATCCGGGACAACTCACCGTCGGACAGCACTGCCAGGCGGCTCACCGTCAGATCCGGATCGTCCACGACCTGCGTGAGAACCCGCGCCAGGCTGTCGACCAGTCGGGCAGCGGTCGAGGCGGCGAAGAGATCGGCCGCGTACTCGAGAGTGAGTCCCATGCCGCCGGCCCCGCCGTCGACGTCTGTGCGCTGCGCGAAGCCGAACGAAAGGTCGAACTTCGCTGTCTCCGGGTTCGGATCGACCACCTCGGTCTCCAGACCCGCTCCCCAGAACACCGGCAGCCGACCCCCGTCTCCCTCTCCGAGAGTGACCTGGAACAGCGGGTGGCGGGACAGGGAGCGGCTCGGCCGGAGCTCCTCCACCAACCGTTCGAAGGGAAGCTCCTGGTGCTCGAAGGCAGCGAGGTCGGTCTCGCGCACCCGAGCGAGCAGGTCGGCGAAGCTCGGGTCCCCCGAGACATCGGTGCGCAGGACGAGTGTGTTCACGAAGAAGCCCACCAGACCGTGCAGCGCCTCGTCGTCACGCCCCGTGACCACAGTGCCGAGCGGGATGTCCGTCCCCGCGCCGTAGCGGTGCAGCACTCCCGCCAGCGCGGCCTGCACCACCATGAACAGTGTTGCGCCGTGCCGGCGTGCCAGCTCCTGCAGCCGGTGGTGCGTCCGTGCGTCGAGCGGGACGGTGTGCGTTCCTCCCCGGTAGGAGGCGACGGGCGGGCGTGGACGGTCCCGCGGCAGCGTCACCTCTTCCGGCAGGCCGGCCAGTCTCTCGCGCCAGAACCCGAGCAGCCGCTCCAGCTCGCCGTCCTTCCCGGACAAGCGGTCGTGCTGCCAGAGCGTGTAGTCGGCGTACTGGGCCGGCAGTTGCTCGAACTCCGGTGCACGGCCCGCGCACCGGGCCTCGTAGGCCCGTGACAGGTCGTCCGCGAGCGGCTCCATCGACCAGCCGTCGGCGGCGATGTGATGCACCGCCAGGACAAGCACGTGCTCGTCCGTCCCGGTCGCCATCAGCCGTGCGCGCACGGGGAGTTCGGTCTCCAGGTCGAAGGGACGTCCGGACGCCTCGTCCACCAGTGCCCGGGCTCCATCCGCATCGCCGACACACTCCGCGAACTCCAAGCGGACCCGCGTGCGTTCCACCGGCACAACCCGCTGGAGCGGCTCCCCGTCGAGCATCACGAACATCGTGCGCAGGGCCTCGTGGCGTACGACGACATCACGTACGGCCTCTTCGAGTGCCTTCCGGTCGAGTGCGCCCCGCACTCGTGTGACGAGCGCGATGTTGTAGGTGGCGCCAGGCCCCTCCAACCGGTGCAGGAACCACAGTCGCCGCTGGGCGAACGACAACGGCACGGTCGCGGGACGTGGTGTCCGCGCCAAGACAGGCGCCGCCTGTCGTGGGGACCCGCCGTCGAGCCGCGTGACCAGTTGCGCCACGGACGGAGCCTCGAACAGGGCCCGTACCGAGACATCGCAGTGCAGTACCGCGCGGATGCGGTTGATCAGACGTGTGGCGATGAGCGAATGGCCACCGAGAGCGAAGAAGTTGTCGTCGATTCCCACCTCGGGCACCCCCAGTAGCTCGGCGAACAGCCCGCAGAGGATCTCCTCGCGGGGGGAGCGCGGGCCACGTCCGGTGAACCCGGCCGTATCGCCGGGAGTGGGCAGGGCGGCCCGGTCCAGTCGGCCGTCGGCGGTCAGGGGCAGCGCATCCAGCTCCACGAACGCGTCCGGTACGAGATGCTTCGGAAGCTGGCGGACGGCGAGGGCCCGCAGCTTCGACACGCTGAGCGGGGTGTCCGATCCGGCCCGGGCGGCCACATGGGCGACCAGCCGCCGCGCGGCGCCGGAATGGTTCTTCCCCACGACCGCTGCCACTTGGGCGACGCCGGGAAGGAGAGCGAGAACAGCCTCGACCCGGTCCGTGTCGGTGTCCGGACCCTCCAGGTCGACCGTGCCGTCATGGCGTCGCCACGCCGGCTCACCGGTACGGTGCATCCGGGCGCCCGGCGGTCCGAATGGGTCGGGTACGAAGGCTGCCGCCGTCAGGTCGGGACGCCCGGCGTAGTTCAACGCCAGGGACTCACCGGCCACGTACAGCTCGCCCCGCACACCGGCAGGGACCTCCTGGAGCGAGCGGTCCAGAACACGCAACCGAGAGTTGCGGCCGACGAGTTCCAGGAAGCTGCCGCCCTCGTCGTCTCCTCCTGTGGCATGGCGGCCGTATGCGTCGACACCCGACTCCGCCGTCCGGTACAGCGTGTGGACGGCTGCGTCCGGCAACTCGCACAGCCGCTCCCACAGCCACGGAGGCACAGCCTCCCCCCGGAGCACCAGAGTCTCCGGCCGGTACGCGTCCGCTTCGAGGAACCCGTGCCGTACGAGGTCCAGCAGTCTCCCGGAAGTCAGGCAGGCGACGTCGATCCGGTTGTCACGGAGCCGGGACAGCACGGCGGTCGGGTCGGCTGACGTCGCGCCCTCGACGGTGTGCACCTCATGTCCCGCGAGCAGCCACGGCAGGGCGTCGAAGGACGAGGCAAAGCCGAACGGCCCGGTGTGCAGAACCCGCAGCGCCTCGCGGCTGTGCGCGGCGCCGTCCATCAGCCTTTCGCGATCCGCGGCGAACAGCTCGCTGAGAGCGGTCCGGGTGCCCATCACGGGCTGCGGCCCGCCGGGACCTCCGAGGGAAAACACGACGTACGCCGGCGTGGCCGTCGGCACTGCACGACGTACCGCCTCCGGAGCCTGTGCCATTTCGGCTCGCACAGCCGCGCTGTCGAGGAAGATACGGTTCTCGTCGTTGCCCGGGGCCGTGGGGGCGCACGACGATGTGGTCAGCACCCACTCCGGCTCCACGTCGGTCAGCAGCGCCCGGCGATGGGACTCCGGCAACGCCGGGTCCAGCGGCAGGCAGCACCCTCCGGCCGCCAGCACGCCGAGCATCGCCGGAACCATGGACGGGCCCGGCAGGGCGAGGGCGACGACACCCCCGGCAGGCAGGGAGCGCCCGAGCAGCACATGCGCGACACCACTGACCTCCCGCAACAGGTCCGAGTAGGTGTGCTCTGTCCCTTCCGTGACAAGGCCCACCCGCTCCGGCCACGACTGCGCGGCCTCGACGAACAGCTCCGGCACCGAGCGACTCTCCACGGGGCGAGCGGCTTCCTCGCAGTGCGCGAGCGCGGCCTCCCGCTCTTCCGCCAGTGTCACGCGCAGCTCGTGGACCAGGACCGACGGATTCTCGACGACCTGCAACAGCACTACGGTCAGCCGTTCAAGGAGCCACTCCGCGGTCGTCGAGTCAAAGAGATCGGTGGCGTACTCGAGGAGCATCGACAGCTCGACATCCGCCCCAGACACCTCCGACGTGCCCGTCGTGCGGTCCACAAAGGTGAATCCGAGGTCGAACTTGGAGGTGTCGTTCGGTGCGTTCCACCACTCCGTCGCCAGGCCCAGGACGTCGGGATCCTCGGCCTCCTGACGGTGATAGCCCATCATCACCTGGAAGAGAGGGTTGCGTCCGGGCACTCGGGCGGGCTGAAGCGCCTCCACGATCTGCTCGAACGGCAGGTCCTGATGCTCGAATGCGGCGAGATCCGTCTCCCGTACACGGGAGAGGAGATCCTCGAACGTCGGGTTGCCCGAGACGTCGGTACGCAGCACGAGGGTATTGACGAAGAAGCCGACCAGCTCACTGAGCGCGTCGTCGGTACGCCCGGCGATCGGCGTGCCCAGCGGAACGTCCTCCCCGGCTCCCATGCGGTGCAACAGCGAGGCCAGAGCCGCCTGGAGAAGCATGAACATGCTCACGCCCGAGCGCGCGGACAGCGCCCGCAACGCATTCGTGGTCCCGGCGGGCAGCTCGGCGCGCGCCGTACCACCGCGCCCCGTGGGCTGCGCGGGCCGAGGGCGGTCCAGCGGCAGTGGTACCTCGTCCGGCAGATCCCTCAAATACTCATGCCAATAGGTGAGCTGGCGTGCAGCGAGGCTGCTGTCGTCGTCCGGGTCGCCGAGCAGGCGTTGCTGCCAGAGCGCGTAGTCCGCGTACTGTGCGGCCAAGGGAGCCCACCGAGGGGTCTCGCCGGCACGACGCGCGGCGTACGCGGCGTCCAGGTCGCCGAGGAGCGGGCGGTCCGACCACTCGTCGATGGCGATGTGATGAAGGGCCACGGCCAGCACGTGATCAGTCGACGAGAGCCTCAGTACCAGTACCCGGAGCGGCAGTTCGACGCTCAGCTCGAACGGCTGCCGCAACAGGTCCCCGACCCGCGCCTCCCAGTCCGTCTCGGCACACTCCACCACCTCGAAGGGCAGTGACTCGCGGGCTTCGACGCCGTCCATGATCCGCTGGAACGGTCCGGTGTCGGCAACGCCCTCGGCCTCGTACAACAACGTGCGCAGCGCCTCGTGGCGCTCCACTACATCGCCGAACGCGCCGTGGAGTGCTTGGACGTCGAGCTCACCGCGCAGCCTGAGGACCAAGGGGAAGTTGTACGCGATCCCACCTCCGCTGATCCGGTCCACCAGCCACAGTCGCCGCTGGGCCGCAGACACGGGAATGCGCTCCGGGCGGGCGAGAGGAAGCAGGGGAAGACGGGAGACGCCGCTGTGCCGCAGGTGTGGGGCGAGTTGGGCGGGGGTGGGGTTTTGGAAGATGGTTTGGAGGGTGATGGTGGTGTGGAGGGTGGTGTGGATGCGGTTGATGAGGCGGGTGG
>NZ_JBVKBE010000037.1:0-5441 GCF_055657325.1 Streptomyces sp. NPDC107562
CCCCGGATCCGCGAGACCGTGGCGATGTTGTACGTCGCGCTCGGCCCCTCCAACCGGTGCAGGAACCACAACCGACGCTGACCGAACGACAACGGGTACATGACACAGCCTCTTCTGGTGAACGGACCACGTGGAGCGACTTGCTCAGCTTTCACACTGCTCGTCGATGAAGGCAGCCAGCCTGTCGAGGCCGGTCGCGATCTCGGCGGGCGTCAGATGGCTGTAGGAGAGCCTGATCTGACGCCGAGGGGAGCCACCCCCGTAGAAGTGATGCATGGGTGTCCACAGCACATCGTGATGGTGGGCGCATCGTTCGAGCAGGGCATCGTCGACCTCGAAGGGAACGGTGAGGACGAGGAAGAACCCCCCATGAGGGGCGTTCCAGGAAACACCTGCGCGCCGCATGCCGTCCTGGCCGCTCTCTTCGGGGAAGCGCGCGGCGAGGCCGTCCAAAAGGTGGCGCAGGTTGCGCCGGTAGACCTCGATCTCGCGAGCGTTGGCGACGTGCAGGCTGAGGCCGTTCTCCAGGAGCTTCCCGCCGATGACCGACTGCGCGATCGGTGATGTGTTGACGGTCAGCACGCTTTTGATTTTGCCGAGCTGGTCGGCGAGCAAGCCCGTGCCGCGGTCTTCCTGCGGGCCGGTCCTGACCGGCTGATCTGCTACGGCGAACCCGACGCGGGCGCCCGGCATACCCGTCTTGGCGAACGACCCCAGGTAGATGACGCGGTGCGACTGGTCGAGGGCCTTGAGGGTCGGCGGCTGCGGGCAGTCGCCGGCGCGGAACAACCCGTAGGGGTTGTCCTCCAGAAGCAGGAAGTCGTGCTCCTCCGAGAGGTCGAGGAGCCGCCGGCGGGTCCGCACGGACAGGCTGATCCCGGAGGGGTTCGCGAAATCGGGAATGAGGTAGCAGGCGCGGGGCCTCATGCCGGCGGCCCGGACGCGTTCGACCTGGCTCACCAGGTGATCTAGATTCACCCCGTCCGGGCCGGACTCCACGGGTACGATCGGCATGTCGACGAGCCCGGCGGCGCCCATCACACCGACGTAGCTCGGCAGGACGGTCAGAAGCACGTCACGCTCGCTCCCGCGTAGTGCGCGTAGAGCGAGGTACAGCGCTTCCTGGCAACCGACCGTCACGACGATCGCGTCAGGATCGACCTCGATACCCTCGTCGACGGAGAGATTCCCGGCGATCAACTCGTGGATGATCCCCTTGGTCCTGCCGTACTGCAGCATCGTGCGGCGCACGAGTGTTTCGTCCCCGTTGTGCCGGGTCGCCAGGTGGGCGCGGTACACCTCGATGTACCGGTGCACGGCGTCGATGTCGAGGAGACCCTCGTAAGGGCGGCCTGCCGCGAACGAGATGGCGTTGGGGAACCTGTGCGCCACCTCGTTGAGGAAGTTCATCGACTCGGTGGTCGGCGAGCGCAGCGAGTCGTGCAGGTCCGCGAGATCCAGGGGGTTTCCGGAAATGGCGGACCGGCTCATGCGCCGTCCGATTCCATCGCGTCCACCAGACTCTTCGGCCGCATGTCCGTCCAGTTCTGTCGGATGTACTCCAGACATTCCTCGCGCCCCTTGTCCGACAGGCTCACAAGCCAGCCTGCCGGCACATCGATGAATGTCGGCCACAGGGAATGCTGGCCTTCGTCGTTCACCAGGACGTGGAATTGTCCGTTTTCGTCGTCGAAGGGGTTCGGCACGATGAAATCCTCAATTCTGGATACGCGTGACACAACACCGCGGGATGCCATTCGGATCTCGTAAAATCCTATGAGCGCGATTCCTGTGCTGGCAAGAAGGAATCAGTCGCGTGAGGTGACATCAACGTGCCAGGGAAGTCCTGGTCAGATCGATTCTGGCAGGAAGATGCCATCGTCCCGCTCGTCAGAAAAGGCGCTGGCCTACAGCGGCCGCAATCGCCGCATATCCTCCGGTGTTGGTTATGGGTGAGGTTTGCAATCTCCTTGACTTCGACTAGGATCCACCGTGCGACGCTCGGCGAAGTAATTCCGTTGCGATGACTGTTCTTTCCGATGTGCTCGATTCCTGCACATCGAGATCCAAGCAGTGTGCCCGTTATCCAGGGGGATTTCCCCGTCCCGCTTTTGCGGTGTGGAGACTTCATTTCGGGCACCCTTGAAATCTTCTCGGTAAACGCTCGGGTATGACGAGGTGAGTATGTTGGTGAACACGCGCGAGCACGACCCGATTTTCAACGTCTGGAACGACACGTCACGGGAGGTCCACCTCGACGTCGTTCCCGTGCTCGTAGAGGCTCGTGCCGCACGGACTCCGACCGCTGTGGCGGTCGTGTGCGACGGCGCCCCCCTCGGGGAAGCCCGTACCCTCACTTACGCCGAACTCAACGCAAGAGCCAACCGACTGGCTCACACGCTGATCGACCGCGGCGTCGGAGCCGGCCACATCGTCGCTCTCGCTCTGCCCCGTTCCGCCGACTTGATCGTGTCGCTCCTCGCTGTCATGAAGACCGGCGCGGCCTACCTGCCACTCGACCCGCAACATCCTGCCGCCCGCGTCTCGCACGTGGTGGCCGACGCCCGGCCGACCCTGCTCCTCACGACGACGGCGAGCGCATCGGCCGGATGGCTCGGCGACGGTCCGGAGCAGCTCCATCTCGACGCTCGCGGCACCCGCCGTGCCATCGACAGTCACCCCGACACCGACCCGACCGACAACCACCGCGCCACCCCGCTCACGCCGCAGCACCCGGCCTACGTCATCTACACCTCCGGCTCCACAGGCCGTCCCAAGGGTGTGGTGATCACCCACGCCTCCCTCACGAACTTCCTCGCCGGCATGAATGAGCTCGTCCCCCTGGGCCCGGCCGACCGGCTCTTCGCCGTGACCACCATCGCATTCGACATCGCCGCCATGGAGATGTACGCCCCGCTGGTGTCCGGCGCCGCGGTCGTCATCGCCTCCGAGGAAACCGTCCCGCAACCTGCCGCCGTGCTGGACCTTCTGACCCGCACTCGCGCCACCGTGCTGCAGGCCACACCGTCGCTGTGGCAACTCCTCGTTCAACACGACCCGGACGGGCTGCGTGGTCTGCGCATGCTGGTCGGAGGTGAGGCCCTGCCCAGCGCCCTGGCCGAGACGATGTGCGGACTTGGCTCCGAGGTCGTCAACCTCTACGGACCGACGGAGACGACGATCTGGTCCACTGCCGCGCCCCTGGCGCCGCGATCTGATGACACAGACACTCCCGCCCCGACCCCTCCGATCGGCCGGCCCATCATCAACACGCGTGTCCACGTCCTGGACGACGCGCTCCGCCCGGTCTCACAGGGAGTCGCGGGCGAGCTCTACATCGCTGGAGCGGGCCTCGCACGGGGATATCACCGCAAGCCCGCGCTCACCGCGCAGCGCTTCGTCGCAGATCCGCACGGACCGGCCGGGAGCCTCCTGTACCGGACCGGAGACATCTGCCGGTGGGGCCCCGACGGCACACTCGAATATCTCGGACGAGCGGACCACCAGGTCAAACTGCGTGGCTTCCGTATCGAACCCGCCGAGATCGAGACCGTACTCACCACTCACCCCGACGTCGCGCAGACAGCAGTCGTAGTCCGCGAGGACCGTCCCGACGATCGTCGGCTCGTCGCCTACGTCGTCGCCGGCACCCGCCACGACGAGCGGCAGCAAGACGATGACGGAACGGGAGAGCAGGTCGCTGAATGGCATCACCTGTACGACGCCCTCTACGCCACCACCCGCGCACCCGAGTTCGGTGAGGACTACGCGAGCTGGAACAGCAGCTATGACGACCGGCCTATCCCGACGGAGCAGACGCGTGCGATGCGGGACAGCACAGTGGGCCGGATCATGGCTCTCCGCCCCCGCCGTGTGCTCGAACTCGGCGTCGGCACCGGCCTGCTGCTCTCCCAGATCGCGCCTCGCTGCGAGGCGTACTGGGGCACCGACTTCTCCAGCTCCGTCATCGAAACCCTCCAAGGGCACGTCGAGCGCGACCCTGACCTCAGGGCCCGTGTCCGGCTGCAGACCCAAGCCGCCGACACTATGGACGGTCTGCCGGAGAACTACTTCGACACGATCGTCCTGAACTCGGTCGCCCAGTACTTCCCCCACGCCGGCTATCTGGAGACCGTGCTCGACAGAGCTTTGCGCCTCCTCGTGGAGGGCGGCACCGTGTTCATCGGAGACGTCCGCAACCCGCGTCTACTGCGTGCCCTCGCCACCGGAGTCCAGTTCGCCCGCGCCGACAACACCGACGACGTCACCGCGCTGCGCCGAGCCGTCGAGCACAGCCTGGTCACGGAGAAGGAACTCCTTGTCGATCCGGACTACTTCGCAGCCCTGCGCTGCCGCCGCAGCGACATCGAGGGTGTCGACCTGCAGATCAAACGCGGCCGGCACAGCAATGAGATGACCCGCTACCGCTATGACGTCACGCTTTTCAAGAAGGGTGCCGCTACGCGCTCCCTCGGGCAGGCACCGAGTCACCCCTGGCCGGGTCACCTGGACGCGGTCAGCGAGCGGCTCACCGGCGAACGACCGGACCAGATCAGGTACACCGGGGTACCGAACGGCCGTGTCGCCCATGAGACCGGCCTCGCGCGCGCACTCCAGGACGGAAAGCTCCCGGGGGGCGGCATCAGCGAGGTGCATGGCGCCGATCAGGTCGATGCCGAAGACTTCCACGAGCTCGGCGGGGCATTGGGGTACCGAGTCTGCGTCTCGTGGTCCACGACCGTCCTGGACACCCTGGACGTCACCTTCGTGAAGCTTGGGCAGCAGGACCGCGTCGCCCTCGTTGACTCGTACGTGCCTTCGGCGGCCGTCGACTCGGAAACCACCCCGCTGTCCGTCTGGACCAACAGCCCCGCCGTCGCGCGTGAGACAGGAACTCTGATCGCGTCGCTGCGCGCCTACGCCGAAGACCGGCTGCCAGGTTACATGGTGCCGTCCGTGTTCATGCCTCTGGACCGGCTGCCACTCACCCCGAACGGAAAGCTCGATCGCCAGGCACTGCCCGCACCCGACTTCTCCGCCGGGGAGACGAGCCGAACGCCCGCGACCGCTCACGAGCGGATCGTGTGTGAGCTCTTTGCACAGGTCCTGGGTGTCGACCGGGTGGGCGCGGACGACGACTTCTTCGGCCGAGGAGGGCACTCCCTCCTCGCCACCCGTCTGCTCGCCCGGCTCCGGGCGACGACTGGCGTGGACTTGGGGATGAGGGCGCTCTTCGAGACGTCCACACCGGCTGGGCTCGCCAAGCGGATCGAGATCAGTCTGGCGCACGACGGCGGGACCGACGGGAGGGCCGAGCTGACGCGTCGGACACGGCCGGGTGTTTTGCCGTTGTCGTTCGGTCAGCGTCGGTTGTGGTTCCTGCACCGGTTGGAGGGGCCGAGCGCGACGTACAACATCGCCACGGTCTCGCGGATCCGGGG
>NZ_JBVKBE010000038.1:0-2907 GCF_055657325.1 Streptomyces sp. NPDC107562
CCCTACCCAACCGATAATGGTGACCGACTCGCCGGGACCAAGACTGGCCTTCGAGATGTAAATCACCCCGGCGAAGGAGTCATAGATGTCCTCGTAAGTGAACGAGGTAGCCCAGTCGGTGCGCCCCAGCTGTACACCCATGAGATGTGGGCTGGCCGCATTGTCGGAAACTTTTGCGCAGATTGTTTGAGACGCTTGGTCCCTCCAAATCTGGAGTTTTGCGTCCCAGATCCCAAGAGAGACATCTGGCATTTTGGTGCCCTTGCACGGGGCGTTGAATGGCCCGGCAAAGCCGGGGGGTGCGGCGGAAGCGGTGCCTGCTCCGCCGAGCAGGGAAAAAGCTAAAACTCCACATAATGCCGCGCTTCGAAAAGCATGCCGCTTCATCTTGTCGATCCCGCTCACCGCGTCCGCCCTACTTCTCGTTGTGTAAGGCGAAATTACGCCCTCGGCATGAACGGGTCAAGGCGCTATTCCGGCAACTGTGTGTCGCGTGCCCGCCGCCTGCGCTCGACTGCAACTTCTGCCACTGGCCCGCGCCGCCCGGGACGGGCTCCCGGCACGCGAAGTCGCCGCTCAGATCAAGACCTGGACGACCTGACCTCCCTACCGTCCGCGACCTCTCGGCAGGCCTGAACCCGGCTACAAGTGGGCGATCGTCCGCTCACGCTGGTGGTCGGGCCATCTCCCATGGGGCCGTGGGTTTCACCAGCACGGTCCTTTACCGGGGGCCTGGCGCTTCACGGGGCGGGCCGAGGGGCTGGCGCATATCGAGGTAGCAACCCAGCCGGACGCCCGCCTGGCCGGCCTGCCGGGTGGTGCGCTCCACGGATGTTGTCGCCCACTGGGCGGCCAGCGCCGCGTGGAAAAGCGAACGCCGTTTCGTCGTCCGCCGCTGCCACCTCCACCACAACCAGGCCGGGCTCGGACACGTGCACCTCATTGATCGCTTCCATGTCCGGGACGACGCCCCTGCCCGCTCGCGCGGTTCGCGTTCTCTTATGCAATTCACCCGGCCGGACGCTCGTCGACCGCCGCACTCGGGCGCCCATTGCGTACCACGGGATCGGCCGGCTGAAGAGATCGAGCTTGGTGTTCTCCAGCAGGCCGCCGCTGCTGCGTTAATGCTGTTCTCAAGGCATATCTTGGCGTCCATGCAGTCCTACACAATCGGCCAGGCCGCACGGCTGCTCGGCGTGAGTCCCGACACCGCTCGGCGGTGGGCGGACGCCGGCCGGGTGGCGACCCATCGGGACGAGAGCGGGAGGCGGCTCATCGACGGCAGGGACCTGGCCGCCTTCTCCGTGGAACTCGCCAAGGGCGGAGGTGGCGATGAGGACGACTCCTCCTACACCTCGGTCCGTAACGCCTTCCCCGGCATCGTCACCGCGATCAAGCTCGGTGACGTGGCGGCCCAGGTAGAGATCCAGGCCGGGCCGCACCGGCTGGTTTCACTGCTGACGCGGGAGGCTGTGGAGGAATTGGGGCTGGAGGTCGGGGTGGAGGCCACTGCCCGGGTGAAGTCGACGAACGTGCACATCGACCGCTTCTGAGGGCGGTGGGCGGTGGCCTCCGCGACTTACTTGGTGACCGAGTAGGAGTGCGCGCCGGCGCCTGCCAGGGCGCCGCCGTTGACGATGAGGTACTCGTCGCGGATGGGGCGGCCGGCGAACCAGGACTCCAGGATTTCGCGGGTGCCGGCCGCGTAGCGGGCCTGCGCAGACAGGGAGGAGCCGGAGATGTGCGGGGTCATGCCGTGGTGGGGCATGGTGCGCCAGGGGTGGTCGGCCGGGGCCGGCTGCGGGTACCAGACGTCGCCGGCGTAGCCCGCCAGCTGCCCGGTGCGCAGGGCGCAGTCGACCGCGTCCCGGTCGACGATCTTGGCCCGGGCCGTGTTGATGAGGTAGGCGCCGCGCTTCATCGTGGCCAGCAGCTTGTCGCCGAAGAGGCCCTCGGTCTCCGGGTGCAGCGGCGCGTTGATGGTGACGACGTCGCAGTGCGGGACCATGTCGGCCGCGCTCTCGTGGAACACCAGCCCCAGCTCGCGCTCGACGTCCTCGGGGAGCCGGTGCCGGTCGGTGTAGTGCAGCTTCACGTCGAAGGGCGCGAGACGGCGCAGGACCGCGAGGCCGATGCGTCCGGCGGCCACCGTTCCGACGTGCATGCCTTCGAGGTCGTACGAACGGGTGACGCAGTCGGCGATGTTCCAGCCGCCGTCGAGGACCACCTGGTGGGAGGGGAGGTAGTTGCGCACCAGGGACAGCGTCATCATCACCACGTGCTCGGCGACGCTGATGCTGTTGCAGTAGGTCACCTCGGCGACCGTCATGCCGTGCGCGATCGCCGCGTCGAGGTCGACGTGGTCGGAGCCGATGCCCGCGGTGACGGCCAGCTTGAGGTTCTTCGCCGCGGCGATGCGCTCCGGTGTCAGATACGCCGGCCAGAACGGCTGCGAGATGACGACGTCCGCGTCGGCCAGCTCGCGGTCGAAGACGGATCCGGCGCCGTCCTTGTCGGAGGTGACCACGAGGGTGTGGCCGGCCTTCTCCAGGTAGGAGCGCAGGCCGAGTTCGCCGGAGACGCTGCCGAGGAGGTGGCCCGGCGTGAAATCGACCGCCTCGGGGGTGGGGGTGGTCTGGCCGCCGGGGTAGCGGTCGATCGCGGGAAGGTCGTCGCGGGCGTACGTCGTGGGGTATCCGTCGGTCGGGTCGTCGTACAGGACGCAGAGCACCTTGGCCATGTCGCGGCTCCTCAACTGCGGGGTCAGCAGGTTGAGTCAAAGGCTCCTTGTGGCCGAATGCGCTGGTCAAAACGATATTTGCTATGCCGGAATAGCCGAGGGCTATCAGTGGTCGTCAGCGTCGAGGTAGGTGCGCAGCAGGTCGTCCAGCGCTTCTCGTACACCCG
>NZ_JBVKBE010000039.1:0-2395 GCF_055657325.1 Streptomyces sp. NPDC107562
AGTAGCACGCTCAAGACCCGAAGCGGAGTGATCTAGCCATGGGCAGGTTGAAGCGGAGGTAAGACTTCGTGGAGGACCGAACCCACCAGGGTTGAAAACCTGGGGGATGACCTGTGGTTAGGGGTGAAAGGCCAATCAAACTCCGTGATAGCTGGTTCTCCCCGAAATGCATTTAGGTGCAGCGTCGTGTGTTTCTTGCCGGAGGTAGAGCACTGGATAGGCGATGGGCCCTACCGGGTTACTGACCTTAGCCAAACTCCGAATGCCGGTAAGTGAGAGCGCGGCAGTGAGACTGTGGGGGATAAGCTCCATGGTCGAGAGGGAAACAGCCCAGAGCATCGACTAAGGCCCCTAAGCGTACGCTAAGTGGGAAAGGATGTGGAGTCGCACAGACAACCAGGAGGTTGGCTTAGAAGCAGCCACCCTTGAAAGAGTGCGTAATAGCTCACTGGTCTAGTGATTCCGCGCCGACAATGTAGCGGGGCTCAAGCGTACCGCCGAAGTCGTGTCATTGCAGCATGAGGGCCAACGCCCGCTGTGATGGGTAGGGGAGCGTCGTGTGCCGGGTGAAGCTGCGCCGGAAGGCAGTGGTGGACGGTTCACGAGTGAGAATGCAGGCATGAGTAGCGATACAAACGTGAGAAACGTTTGCGCCGATTGACTAAGGGTTCCTGGGTCAAGCTGATCTGCCCAGGGTAAGTCGGGACCTAAGGCGAGGCCGACAGGCGTAGTCGATGGATAACCGGTTGATATTCCGGTACCCGCTGTGAAGCGTCAAACATCGAGCATCGTGATGCTAAGGCCGTGAAGCCGCCCTGATCTCTTCGGAGTTGAGGGGAGTGGTGGAGCCGCCGGACCAAGCGGTTAGTAGGTGAGTGATGGGGTGACGCAGGAAGGTAGTCCATCCCGGGCGGTGGTTGTCCCGGGGTAAGGGTGTAGGCCGTGCGATAGGTAAATCCGTCGCACATGAGGCTGAGACCTGATGCCGAGCCGATTGTGGTGAAGTGGATGATCCTATGCTGTCGAGAAAAGCCTCTAGCGAGTTTCATGGCGGCCCGTACCCTAAACCGACTCAGGTGGTCAGGTAGAGAATACCGAGGCGTTCGGGTGAACTATGGTTAAGGAACTCGGCAAAATGCCCCCGTAACTTCGGGAGAAGGGGGGCCACAACTGGTGATGAGCTTTGCGCTCTGAGCTGGGGGTGGCCGCAGAGACCAGCGAGAAGCGACTGTTTACTAAAAACACAGGTCCGTGCGAAGCCGTAAGGCGATGTATACGGACTGACGCCTGCCCGGTGCTGGAACGTTAAGGGGACCGGTTAGCTCCATTTCGGTGGGGCGAAGCTGAGAACTTAAGCGCCAGTAAACGGCGGTGGTAACTATAACCATCCTAAGGTAGCGAAATTCCTTGTCGGGTAAGTTCCGACCTGCACGAATGGCGTAACGACTTCTCGACTGTCTCAACCATAGGCCCGGTGAAATTGCACTACGAGTAAAGATGCTCGTTTCGCGCAGCAGGACGGAAAGACCCCGGGACCTTTACTACAGTTTGATATTGGTGTTCGGTTCGGCTTGTGTAGGATAGCTGGGAGACTTTGAAATCTGGACGCCAGTTCAGGTGGAGTCGTCGTTGAAATACCAGTCTGGTCGTGCTGGATGTCTAACCTGGGTCCGTGATCCGGATCAGGGACAGTGTCTGATGGGTAGTTTAACTGGGGCGGTTGCCTCCTAAAGAGTAACGGAGGCGCCCAAAGGTTCCCTCAGCCTGGTTGGTAATCAGGTGTTGAGTGTAAGTGCACAAGGGAGCTTGACTGTGAGACCGACGGGTCGAGCAGGGACGAAAGTCGGGACTAGTGATCCGGCGGTGGCTTGTGGAAGCGCCGTCGCTCAACGGATAAAAGGTACCCCGGGGATAACAGGCTGATCTTCCCCAAGAGTCCATATCGACGGGATGGTTTGGCACCTCGATGTCGGCTCGTCGCATCCTGGGGCTGGAGTCGGTCCCAAGGGTTGGGCTGTTCGCCCATTAAAGCGGTACGCGAGCTGGGTTTAGAACGTCGTGAGACAGTTCGGTCCCTATCCGCTGTGCGCGTAGGAGTCTTGAGAAGGGCTGTCCCTAGTACGAGAGGACCGGGACGGACGAACCTCTGGTGTGCCAGTTGTTCTGCCAAGGGCATGGCTGGTTGGCTACGTTCGGGAGGGATAACCGCTGAAAGCATCTAAGCGGGAAGCCTGCTTCGAGATGAGGACTCCCACCCACTTGATGGGGTAAGGCTCCCAGTAGACGACTGGGTTGATAGGCCGGATATGGAAGCACGGTAACGTGTGGAGTTGACCGGTACTAATAGGCCGAGGGCTTGTCCTCAGTTGCTCGCGTCCACTGTGTTAGTTCTGAG
>NZ_JBVKBE010000040.1:0-1925 GCF_055657325.1 Streptomyces sp. NPDC107562
ACACGAGAACCAGCACCCCCCACACACTCCTGAAGCTCCTCCAGCACCCGGCCCACCACCGAACGCACAGAACCCCCCACACCCACATCCACCACCACACCCGAAGCACCATCACCAGCCCCGGCCCCACCAACCGCAGTGCTCCCAGCAGCCGCAACAGGCGACCACACCACCTCGAACAACCCACCACCCGCCACCACCGGCCCACCACCAGCAGCAGCCACCTGACCCGACGAAATCGCCCGCAACACCAGCGACTCCACCACCGCCACCGGCACACCCACACCATCAGCAACCCACAACGACACCCGATCCCGCGCCACATGCCGCACACACACCCGCAACACCGACGCACCCACCGCGAACAACGACACCCCCGACCACGAAAACGGGACGTACGCCGTCGCCTGCATCTCGGGGGAGTCATTGAGGCCGCTCGCTTGGAGGGCGGCGTCCAGCACGGCCGGGTGCAGGGCATACTGCTCCGCCTCGGCAACGGCGTGCTCGGGCAGCCGAATCTCGGCGTAGATGTCCTCGCCCTTGATCCATCCGGCCTTGAGCCCCTGGAAGCGCTCGCCGTAGACGAGGCCGGCATCCGCAAGGCGCTGGTAGAGGTTGTCGACGTCGAGTGCCTCCGCTCCGGCGGGCGGCCACTGCGCGAGCTCGAACCCGGCCGACGCCGGCGAGGGACTCAGCAGACCACTGGCGTGCCGCGTCCACGGCACATCCTCGTCCGCGTCCTCCCACCGCGAGTACACGGCGACACCTCGAAGACCGGACTCCGCCGGAGCTCCCACCACGACCTGGAGTCGGAGAGCACCGTGTTCGGGCACGACGAGGGGAGTCTCCTGGGTCAGTTCCTCGATACGCCCGCAGCCGACCTCGTCCCCTGCCCGCACCAGCAACTCGACGAAGCCGGTGCCCGGGAACACCACCGAAGACCCCACCCGGTGCTCACCGAGCCACGGGTGCGTCCGCAGCGACCAACGTCCAGTGAACACCACGCCGTCGACATCCGCCCGCCGCATGATCGCGCCGAGCAGCGGGTGCCCCGCAGGTGCCAGGCCCGCAGTAGCCACATCACCGACAGCCGAGGGAACCTCAAGCCAGTACCGCTCACGCTGGAAGGCATACGTGGGCAGCTCCACCAGACGTCCACCCGCAGTCAACGGCTCCCAACTCACGCCGATACCACGGACGGAGAGCCGGGCCAGGCCGGTCAGGAACTCCCGCACCTCGTCACGGTCCCGCCGCATCACCGGCACACACGCCACGTCCGCGTCCTCCGGCAGCACCTCACGGGCCATCCCGCTCAGCACACCGTCCGGACCCAGCTCCACGAACGACGACACACCCGCCCCGACAAGCGCCTCCACACCGGACCCGAAGCGCACCGCCTCCCGCACATGGCGCACCCAGTACTCCGGCACACACAACTCCCGCGCCGACGCCACCGCCCCCGTCACATTCGACACCACCGCAATCCGCGGAGCCTCGAACGACAGCCCCTCCACCACCGCAGCGAAATCCGCGAGCATCGGCTCCATCAACGGGGAGTGGAAGGCATGACTGACATCCAGTTGCCTGGTCTTGATGCCGCGCTCCCGCAGCGTCTCGACCACCGGCATCACCGCCGCCCTGTCACCGGACAGGACCACGGCGCGCGGCCCGTTCACCGCCGCGACGCCCGCACCCTCCACACCCTCCAGGAGTTCACGCACATCCGCCTCGGCGGCCTGGACCGCCACCATCACCCCGCCCTCAGGCAGCGCGTCCATCAACCGGCCACGAGCCGCAACCAGCGTCGCCGCGTCCTCAAGGGAAAGCACTCCCGCTACGTGGGCGGCGGCGATCTCGCCGACCGAGTGGCCCGCCACGAAGTCCGGGCGCACCCCGAACGACTCCACCAGCCGGAACAACGCCAC
>NZ_JBVKBE010000041.1:0-1600 GCF_055657325.1 Streptomyces sp. NPDC107562
TGCTCGGTCCGAAGGCGGATGCTGCTTGGTATCTGCATGAGCTGACGCGGGAGTTGGATCTTTCCGCGTTCGTGCTGTTCTCGTCGTTGTCGGGGACGGTGGGTGGCGCGGGTCAGGCGAACTACGCGGCGGCGAATGCGTATCTGGACGGGTTGGCGGAGTACCGGCGGGGCATGGGGCTGCCGGCGACCTCGCTGGCCTGGGGACTCTGGGAAGAGTCGAGGGGGATGGGCAGTCGGCTCACCACCGCAGATCTGGAGCGGATGGACAGGACGGGCATCCGTACCCTGTCTGTCGAGGACGGGTTGGCGCTGTTCGACGCCGCTGTCGCGTCCGACCGGGCGACGGTCGTCCCCGCACGATTCGACATCCCCGCCCTGCGCGAACAGGGCGACACCCTCTCGCCGCTCTTCCGTGAACTGACCGGCCCGCGCGTCCGTCGCTCGGCTGCGGTCACGTCCCAGGACATCGCCGGTGCCACGGAGAACGGCCTGGCCGATCGGTTGGTGGGGCTGTCGGCGGACGAGCGTCGGGCGCTGGTGCTGGGTGTGGTGCGGGCGCAGGTGGCGCGGGTGCTGGGGTACGCGTCGGCGGAGTCGGTCGAGCCGGGGCGGGCGTTCCAGGATCTGGGCTTCGATTCGCTGACGGCGGTGGAGCTGCGCAACAGCCTCAGTGCGGAGGCGGCGGTGCGCTTGCCGGCGACGCTCGTCTTCGACTATCCGTCCTCCGACGTCCTGGCGGACTTCCTCCTCGCCGAGGTCTCGGGCGAGATACCCGCTGCCGCCGAGACACTTCCCTCGCTGCGCAGCGCCGCCGACGACGACCCGGTCGTCATCGTCGGCATGGGCTGCCGCTACCCGGGCGGAGTCGCGTCGCCGGAGGACCTCTGGAAGCTCATGGTGGAAGGCCGGGACGCGATCTCCGAGTTCCCGACCGACCGTGGGTGGGACCTGGACGCGATCTACCACCCGGACCCGAATCACACGGGTACGAGTTACACCCGCGAGGGCGGATTCATCCACGACGCCGGCGACTTCGACGCCGCGTTCTTCGGAATCTCGCCCCGCGAGGCCACCGAGACCGACCCACAGCAGCGGTTGCTGCTGGAGACGGCCTGGGAAGCCTTCGAACAGGCGGGCATCGTCCCCGCCGACCTCAAGGGCAGCCAGACCGGCGTCTTCGCCGGCGTCATGTACCACGACTACGCGGGCAACATCGGGTCCGGCAGCATCGTCACCGGACGTGTCGCCTACACCCTCGGTCTCGAAGGTCCCGCGGTCTCGATCGACACGGCCTGCTCGTCCTCGCTGGTGGCCATCCACCTGGCCGCGCAGTCACTGCGCCAGGGTGAGTGCTCCATGGCCATCGCCGGTGGTGTGGCCGTCATGGCCACCCCCGAGTCCTTCATCGAGTTCAGCCGCCAACGTGCCCTCTCCCCGAACGGCCGCTGCAAGGCGTTCTCGGCGGATGCCGACGGCACTGGCTGGGGCGAAGGCGTGGGCGTACTGGTGCTGGAGCGTCTGTCGGATGCCCGGCGCAACGGTCATCAGGTGCTGGCGGTGATTCGGGGTTCGGCGCTGAACCAGGACGGTGCGAGCAA
>NZ_JBVKBE010000043.1:0-1493 GCF_055657325.1 Streptomyces sp. NPDC107562
CTCACCGCCTTCGACCACCAGGACCTCCCCTTCGACCGCCTCGTCGAAGACCTCCAGCCCACCCGCTCCCTCGCCCGCCACCCCCTCTTCCAGGTGCTCGTCGTCGTGGAAGACGCCGTCGACACACCGCTCCTGCGAGCCACCGGCCTGCACACCGAAACCGCCGTGTCACAAGCGGACGCAGCAAAATTCGACCTCTCCTTCCGGTTCATCGAGCATCTGGCCGCTGATGGAGATACGGGTGGCATAGCGCTTCTCCTGGAGTACGCGTGTGATGTGTTTGATGAGGGGACGGTGGAGCGGTTGGGTCGGGCGCTGGTGGATGTGCTGGCGTTCGTGGTGGAGGCTCCGTCGGCCGGGGTGGGGGTGTGGCCGGTGCTGTCCGCCGCGGACCGGGAGAGCGTGGAGTGCTGGGGCCTCGCGCCGGCGGACGAGGTGAGCCGGGCAAGGACGGTGAGCGGGGAATTCGCCCGGCAGGCGGCGGCCACCCCCGGCACGGTCGCGGTCGTCGACGGCACACGTCACCTCACCTACGCGGAACTCGATGCGCGTGCGGAACGTCTGGCGGCACTGCTGCGACAGAGCGGTGTGGGCACGGAAACCGTCGTGCCGCTGCTGATGAACCGTTCGGCCGAGCTGATCGTGACCCTGCTGGCGGTGACGAAGACCGGAGGGGTCTACCTGCCCCTGCACCAGGCCCACCCGGCCGATCATCTGGCCACCGTCCTGGCAGATCTGGACAACCCCCTGCTCCTGGTCGATACCGCCCACGAGGACCACGTCCTGACCCGGGGCCGCCGCACGCTGACCGTCACCGCGGACACCGGCACCGATCCCTCACCGGGCAGTGATGTCCTTCCCGGCCAGGCCATGTACGTGATGTACACCTCCGGCTCAACCGGCCGGCCCAAGGGCATCACCATCACCCACCACGCCGTCTGCGACCTCGCCCAGGACCCCGCCTGGAACGTCCACCCCGGCGACCGGGTCCTCTTCCACGCCCCCCACGCATTCGACGCCTCCACCTACGAGATCTGGACCCCGCTGCTGACCGGCGCCACCACCGTCGTCGCACCCCCGGGCCCCCTGGACACCCCCACCCTCGACCGGCTCGTACACGAACACGCGATCACCCACCTCAGCATGACCGCCGGCCTGTTCCGCGTCACCGTCCCCCACCTCGACCGCGCCTGGAACACCCTGAAGGAAATCACCACCGGCGGCGACGTCATCGCCCCCCAAGCCGTCACCCACACCCTCACCCAGGCCCCCCACCTCACCGTCCGCACCACCTACGGCCCCACAGAAACCACCCTCTGCGTCACCCACACCCCCTACACCACCCACGACACCATCCCCGCCGCCATCCCCCTGGGCACCCCCATGGCCCACACCCGGATCCTCGTCCTCGACGAGCACCTCAAGCCCACCCCACCCGGCGTGACCGGCGAACTCTACGCAACCGGCACCGGACTCGCCCGCGGCTACCACAA
>NZ_JBVKBE010000044.1:0-1399 GCF_055657325.1 Streptomyces sp. NPDC107562
CCTAGTACTCCAGTGAGAAATCGTTGCCTGAGCTGGTCGGTTTCGTTGTTCCGGGCATGGTGGGGATGGATGAAGCTGGTTTGTGGGCTGAGGAGTTGGAGACGGTCTTCGCGCGTGTGGCGAGCCGGTTCTCTCGGGTGGATCTGCGGTGGCGGATGCGGGACTACCTGCGCGGTCTGCTGGCGCCGGTGGGGCGGAAGAATGGCTGGCAACTGGCCGAATATGCAGGTCACCGCGGGCCAGCCGGCTTCCAGCATCTGCTGAACGGCGCCTCCTGGGACGCTGACGCGGTCCGGGACGATCTGCAGCAGTACGTCGCCGAGCGGCTTGGCACCCCGGAGGGGGTTCTGATCATCGACGACACCGGTTTCCTGAAGAAGGGCACCACCTCTGCCGGCGTGCAGCGGCAGTACTCGGGCACGGCCGGCCGCACCGAGAACTGCCAGATCGGGGTGTTCGCCGCTTACGCCTCCTCGAGGGGCAGGGCTCTGGTGGACCGGGAGCTCTACCTGCCCAAGTCCTGGACCGGGGACACGGACCGGTGCGGGGCCGCGAAAGTCCCCGCCAGCCGTGGGTTCGCGACCAAGGGAGAACTGGCCCGCGCGATGATCCTGCGAGCTCTTGCTTCACCCCTGCCAATCGCCTGGGTGACGGGTGACTGCGCCTACGGACAGGAATGGCGCATGCGCCGCACCCTGGAAGAAGCCGGCGTCGGCTACGTCCTGGCCGTGCCGAAGTCCCAGCACCTCCACGGCCCATTCAGCCGTATCGATCGCGCCATCGCCGACGCACCAGATGAGGCATGGGAACGCCACTCCTGCGGCGACGGCGCCAAAGGCCCGCGCGTCTACGACTGGGCAGCCGCCATGCTGCCGGCCATCTGGGACTTCGACGGCGATCGGCCCACCCATCAACGATGGGTGCTGGCCCGCCGCAGCCTGACCCGACCGGACGAGTTGGCCTACTTCCTCGCTTACGCACCGAACGGCACCAGCGTCGAGGACCTGGTCCGCATCGCCGGATCGCGCTGGGCGATCGAGGAGGCCTTCCAGGCCGCGAAGAACGAATGCGGCCTCGATCAGTACGAAGTCCGCCGCTATCCGGGCTGGTACCGGCACATCACCCTGGCCATGCTCGCCCATGCCTTCCTGGCCGCCGTCGCAGTCCAAGTCACCGAAAGGGGGGCCGCAGAAACGACACCATCAGCACTATCCGCTTCACCGTTGCAGAAGTCCGCCGGCTCCTGGAAGCTCTGCTGCCCCGCCCCACCCCACGTCCCGGAGCGGTTGTCCATGCCCTGAACTGGTCTCTCTGGCGCAGACGGCACCAAGCCACAGCCCGACGCTGCCACTACCGAAGAAGGACCAGCTCAGGCAACGATTTCTCACTGGAGTACTAG
>NZ_JBVKBE010000045.1:0-1368 GCF_055657325.1 Streptomyces sp. NPDC107562
TTGTGGTAGCCGCGGGCGAGTCCGGTGCCGGTTGCGTAGAGTTCGCCGGTCACGCCGGGTGGGGTGGGCTTGAGGTGCTCGTCGAGGACGAGGATGCCGGTGCCGGCGACCGGTCGGCCGATGGTGACGGGCTGGTCGGCGTGCAGGTGGCCGCCGGTGGCGCAGACGGTGGTTTCTGTGGGGCCGTAGGAGTTGACCAGGTGGTGGCGGCGTGACCATTGCTGGAGGAGGTTGTCGGTGAACGCCTCGCTCGCGGTGATGATCGTGGCGCCCTCGGGCAGCACGTCGTCGGCGAGGGTCCCCAGGAGTGAGGGGGTGAGCGTCACGTGGGTGATGCCGTCCGGTATCCGGCCTTCCAGCAGGTCCGTGGGGTCGCCCACGACCACGGTGCCGCCCGAAAGCAGACCCATGACCATTTCCCATACGGATCCGTCGAAGCCGATCGACGCGACCTGAAGTACTCGCGAGCCAGGCCCAGCGCCGTACACCGCGTGTTGTGCCACCAGACGGCCGATGCCGGCGTGGGGCAGCAGCACACCCTTGGGTACGCCTGTCGAGCCGGAGGTGTAGATGACGTACGAACCGTTCGCGAGGCCGGGCGCGTGGCCCTTTAGTGCTGTCCCCGCAGCGGGACCTGCCGCTGTGGCCAGGGCGGGGAGATCGATTTTGTCGACCCGGAGTTCGGCCAGTTCCCCGCAGCCTTCGAAGCGTCCGGGAGCGTCGACGAGTGCGAGCACCGGCGCGGTCTGCTCGACGATGAAGCGCTTCCGGTCCACCGGATACTGCGGGTCGACCGGCACGTACACGCCACCCGCCTTCATCACGGCCAGCATCGACAGCACCAGGTCGGCCGAGCGGTCCATGGAGACGAGGACACAACGATCCGGCCCCACACCGGCTTTGGCCAACAACCCGGCGAGAGTGTCGGAACGTGCGTCGGCTTCCGCGTAGGTCAGCCGCGTTGCGCCGTCCTCGACGGCGATCGCAGCCGGATCGCGTTCTACCTGCGCCGCGAACAGCTCCGGGAGGGTATGCGACGCCGCGTCCGCTCCCTGGCCCCACTCGTCGAGCAGCTGGGCACGAAAGTCCGGGCCAAGCAGGTCGAGTTCGCTCACCGGCGCGTTGGGGTCATCCGCTACCTGGGTGAGCACCCGAAGGACGGACTGGCCGAGCCGCCGTACGGTGTCCGCGTCGAAGAGATCAGTCGCGTACTCGATCGTCAGCTCGACGCCGTCCGCAGCGCCGGACCCGGCGTCGGTGCGTTGGACGAATTGGAAGGAGAGGTCGAATTTTGCTGCGTCCGCTTGTGACACGGCGGTTTCGGTGTGCAGGCCGGTGGCTCGCAGGAGCGGTGTGTCGACGGCGTCT